>NZ_JOMF01000001.1 GCF_000711215.1 Methanomicrobium mobile BP
AAGGAAGCCGAAGCGAAAGCAACAGGTTCGTAGTCGCAAGACATGGAACGACGTATTAAAAGTGCGTGAAGTCAACAGGATCATACCCGAAGCCCGGTGATCTATGCGTGGGCTGGCTGAAGGGTGACGAAAGTTGCGTGGAGGGCCTAAGCGGTATTGATATGCAAATCATTCGTGTGACCTGCGTATAGGGGTGAAAGGCCAATCGAACCGGGCATCCGCTGGTTCCTCTCGAAACATGCCGTAGCATGACCTGAACCGAGGCCGATGGTGAGGTAGAGCACTGATTTAGGAAGTTGGGGAAGAAATTCCTCACTCTTTTGTCAAACTCCGAATTCCCCATCGCCGCAGACGTTCGGCAGTCCGCACTACGGGGTAAGCTTGTAGTGCGTAAGGGAGACAACCCAGACCGTGGTTAATGTCCCTCAGTGTAGGTTAAGTGTAAACACTAAATGAGGTCCTAGGTCAAAGACAACTGGAAGGTGAGCTCAGAAGCAGCTATCCTTAAAAAAGTGCGTAACAGCTTACCAGTCGAGATTTAGGGCGCAGAAAATGGACGGGGCTCAAACCTACCACAGATACCACGGACCACAGCAATGTGATGGCGTAGAGAGGCGTCCTGTATGGGTAGAAGCAGGGGTGTAAGTTCCTGTGGACCGTATAGGAATGAGAATTCCGGCAGTAGTAGAAGCAAAGTCCGGTGAGAATCCGGACCGCCGAAGGGGCTAGGTTTCCTCGACAATGTTCGTCAGTCGAGGGTTAGTCGGTCCTAAGTTGTACCGTAACTCGAGTATAGCGAAAGGGAAACAGGTTAATATTCCTGTACTGTCTGTCAACAATCCTAACGTTTCCGGATAAGCTCTGCAGGGTCGTCGCCCTGTTCAAGCGTATAACCTCTTGGAGAACCGTCATGGTGAGAATAGAGTGAAATCGTGATGAATCCTAGAGCCGACTTCGGGAACCCGTGAAAAAGGGACAAGACATCCGTACCGAGATCTGACACAGGTGCCCCTAGCTGAAAAGGCTAAGGCGTGTCGGTTTAATTGTAGTTTAGGGAATTCGGCAAAATAGCCCCGTAACTTAGGAATAAGGGGTGCCTGCCCGGTGATCGGGCAGGTCGCAGTGACCAGGGGACTCCAACTGTCTAATAACAACATAGCAGACTGCAACTCAGTAATGACTAGTATAGTCTGTGATTCCTGCCCAGTGCAGGTATCTGAACACCGGGTACAACCGGACGAAGGACCTGTAAACGGCGGGGGTAACTATGACCCTCTTAAGGTAGCGTAGTACCTTGTCGCTTAATTGGCGACTTGCATGAATGGATTAATGAGAGTCCCACTGTCCCAAACACAAGTCCGTTGAAGCTTTTATCCTAGTGCAGAGGCTAGGGCCTCCATATGGGAAGTGAAGACCCCGTGGAGCTTTACTGCAGCCTGTTGTTGTGTTACGATATCCCTTGCGCAGCGTAGATGGGAGACGTTTGAGACGTAACTTGCGGGTTACGTTTAGTCGTAATCTGAGACACCATCCTTGGTTTATTGTAACACTAACTCTCTTTGAGAGGACATCGGTAGGTAGGCAGTTTGGGTGGGGCGCCACACCCTCGAAAAGATATCAAGGGTGCCCCAAGGTCAACTCATGTGAGTCAGAAACTCACAGGAGAGTGTCAAGAGCAAAAGTTGGCCTGACGCTGATACGCATAGCAAGTATCTGCGAGAGGAAACTCGGGTCTAACGAACCAATACGCGCTTTTGATGAGTGCTATTGACGACAGAAAAGCTACCCCGGGGATAACAGAGTTGTCGCCGGCAAGAGCACATATCGACCCGGCGGCTTGCTACCCCGATGTCGGTTCTTTCCATCCTGGCTGTGCAG
>NZ_JOMF01000002.1 GCF_000711215.1 Methanomicrobium mobile BP
TTCTTAGTCAAGTCACAAATGACCTCATCAAATAGTACTTTTTCCCAAGGAGTACTTTCCACAAATACATCACCAAACATCTCGATAAATTGAGACTTAACAAGCTCATCTGTAGCCAAAATCAGCCGTTTATAAGCTTCTATTGTGTCGTTTATAGACCAAAGGACTTTTGAAAGTTTACGTTGATCATCCAAATCAGGCAGTTCAAACATCAGTTCTTTCAAATCACGCCAATTTATTGTCGGAGATAATGATCCCACGGAAATCTTAATAGCGGCATCCAAGAAATAATCGGAACTGATGAACAACGGGAAGAAGTTCTTATCGATAACATCTTCTTTAGGTCGCAGTACCATTCCATGAGCGGAAAAAATACCATCAAAAGGTGCTATGGCAACTTTCTTCTGATAGGCTCGGCGTTTACCAAAGAGAACATCTCCTTTTCGCATCACTAGTTTTTCACCAATAGGGGCTACCTCAGAGCCGAACCGTGTAACCTTTAGGCTCCCAGAATCAAGATGTTCAAGACCTATGTATGCAAAGCGGTCCTCTTCGACAGGCTTCTTCTTCTCGGTGCTGTTGATAGCAATCTGATCAAACCGATATTTCGCCATTATGCACACCCCATAACGCAAGCGGTATTAACGGAGAAATACTTACTGACTACGGAATAGATAAATTGAGAATTGCAAGCAACTATCCTATGAACTTGCGGTGCGACTCCTTCACATTGTTCTGGTTCACCATAGCGTATTGTAGCGTTGTATCAATGCTCTGATGACCGAGAAGTTGTTGCACCTGCTCAATAGGCATACCCTTATCGATTGCCATAGTTGCAAGAGTCCTGCGAAACTTATGCGGATGAACTTTATGGAAATTCAGTTCACGACCGATTTTTCGAAGGCGGATTTCAACACCGCTGATCTGAAGCCTTCCGTAAGGGTTCAACAGCGATACAAAAAGAGCATCCGAATCATCCTTACGCTCTGAAAGATATCTTTGCAGATGGATTTTGGTTCGTGCATCAAAGTAGACCTTACGTTGCTTGTTACCTTTGCCGAAAACAATACATTCCCTGTTTTCAAAGTCCACATCATCACGGTTGAGCTTAACAAGTTCACCTACACGTATCCCCGTGGATGCCAGAAGATCAATCATCGCCAGATCTCGTGTGTTGTCGCAATGATCACGCATCAACTCAAGTGATTCATCAGAGTAAGTTTCTTTGACCGTCTTGCCGGTCTTTACCTTATGAATTCTCCTGACCGGACTTTTGACGATATAATCTTCATCTTCAAGCCAGGCAAAGAACGAAGAAAGAATGCGTCTCACATTATCGAGGGTAACCTTGCTCACGGTTCCCCGACGTTGGTATGTGTCGAGGTACGAACGAAGGTCTTCGGTTGTTATCAGGCACTCAGGCTTATCGATACAGACAAGCATGTTCCGAATTGTGGATTCGTAATATCGCATTGATTTTTCCGAACATCCTTCAACTCGCTTTGCAGCTATAAAAACAGGTAGCAGATCATTCTTTTCTGATTTGCTCTCAGCTGCTATTGATTCTAACGGCAACAGATGCTTTGCAAGAACCTCCGAAAGAAGTTTCATCTGGTTCTCATCCAGAATGCCAAGAAGGTCATTTTGAATATTTGCGATTGCTTGATTGATCATGATATTTTCTTTTTCATTATCCTCAGTTAACGTTCTCCTAACGTGAGGAAGAAACACCATGACCAAAACATTTAACCAAGATTCTCTGCAAGAATACGCTTGTAGGTTGCGGTCAGATCAGATAGAGCTTTTTCCAGTTCAAATTTTGATTTATCGCT
>NZ_JOMF01000003.1 GCF_000711215.1 Methanomicrobium mobile BP
GATAAAAGGCGTTCTCGATAAGCTTGCAAAAGCCGGTGTCGTAAAGGCGGTCAAAAACGGCAATGTCTGGGAGTATTCGCCTGTTGAAAAACGCTGAAATCCCTCTTCGTCCAGTCCGTAATTATGGCATTAAACGCGGAAATAATGCCGCCGCAGTATTTTCTCAAAAATCCGGTTTTTCTATGGATATATCAACACTTTCGATGAATTTACCGTCTATTACCAAGATGTAATTTCCTGATTTACGAATTGTTATCTTTTCTGAAACCGTGATATCACTGCTGTCATGCTGGATATTTTCAATTGTATTTCCATTAGAATCCCTCAGCAGAAATTCTAATAATGCCTGAGAGTTTTTCGGCACCATATTTGATGCGCTAATCGTTACCGGCGGTATAAGATTGTTTATATTCAGAATATAATGTCGTGAACCATACGGTAATGAGAGCGTATTTTTGTATATTACACCTGTCTGGCCGTCAGCGAAAGAATTACTCTTTGAGGGGTTTTGACGGTCAGTTACCGTAAATGCACCCGATGTACCGGCAGCATTTGAATCAGCAGCATTGGAATCATTCAAAGTCGGATTAATGTATGCATTCAGATTTATTACTCCGGTCAGTGCCAATAATATGAAGAGGATAATGCCTGCAATTACGGCACCTTTTTTCAAAAGACCGTGCGATCCCTTGCCCCTGCCGTATCCGGTACCTGCACGTTGTCCGGGACCTGTAATTCCGCTGTGTCCTGAGTTTCTGCCTCCGCTGTGTCCTAAATCCGTATCTTTGCCACCCGATTCGGAACCGCCTTTTGTCGGATCGTTTCCGGTAATCTCGCCGACATTTTTATTCTCAGTATGATCTTCCATATTTTAGAACCATGATCTTTCAATAATGTGCTTTTTTTCCTCATTCAAACAAAATGGGCATTATGCGGATTCGCTTCCGAAAGGACAAATTCACAAACCCAATATTTCATCAGGAGAGTGCATTATAAGGTAACAATCGAGATATGCGATATATGTATATTTTTATTGCCAATTTTGATATTCAATTAATATCTATGATGTTATCTGAAAAAAAGATTGTTCCTCATTTAATTATATGATTTTTTGTCGTAATATGATGACATGCCGATTAACAGATAACGTAAATCGATAATCTCAAAATACCCCGACAAAACCAATATCATCCCGCAACCTTAAACTAATTACAATGAACGCCTTCAAGAAAGCCTCCGATATCCCCGCAGATCGGCATCCCGAGTTTCCTC
>NZ_JOMF01000004.1 GCF_000711215.1 Methanomicrobium mobile BP
GCAGGATCAACCAGAATTGAGTTGTTTTATCTTTTTTAGATCCGATGTGTCTCACCGGTTTTGAAGATACGTTTCACTTCGGCACACTGATTCTATCGACTTTGTTTAAATCTAAAGGAATTAGCGGTTAATAAATAAATTTCCGCATTATCAGTACCAACGTCGGAACCAACACTCCCATCCGAGCGGTTTTGGCTCCCCATCAGAAGAAATTCGAGGAAACAATATTGGACTTTATTACTAATAAAGTACGTTGTTTCCTTCTCATACAGCGGACTTTTTCTGCTCGCGGTTTTTCACCGTTTCTTTGAGCAATCCACGATATTTTTGAATTTCTGCTCTATTACGCCGCATTTCTCACGGGCGTTTCCCGCGGTTAGGGCGTAATACTTTCAGCCTTATTATGTTGGAGCGTGGCATATATAATGGTTGTCAATTGCGGATACGATACCCGATACACCCGGGACAATATGCACCGGCGCCGGATTGCAGAATCATCTGCGCGCGATACCGACGCAAGATTGAGCATGATTACAATCTGCACTTATCATCAAATATATCAGATAAGGACTCTTGATAGATACATAGATGATTCTGCTGATAGTCTGTCTGGTATGCCTTCTGCTCGGCTATCTTATATACAGTAGATTTGCCGAGAGTATGATCCTCCCGTTCAAAGATACGACTCCTGCCATCACCCACCCCGACGGCATGGACTTCGTCCCTATGTCGAAGATGAAGAATCATCTCATCGAACTGCTCAATATCGCGGGAACGGGCCCTATATTCGGCGCACTTATGGGTGCCAAATGGGGACCCATAGTCTTCATCTGGATAGTGGCAGGCACCATCCTCGGCGGCGCCGTCCATGACTATATGAGCGGCATGATGTCCACCCGCAACAACGGCAAATCCACATCCTACCTGATACGACATTACATAGGCGAGAGAGCGAGATACCCCATTCTCATACTGATCATCTTCGTCATGATCATGGTAACCGCGACCTTCGCAAGAAGCGCAAGCGACCTTCTCTCCGGCATAACGGGAATACCTACGATGATCTGGGTAGTCCTCATACTGATCTATTTCCTCATATCGACCGTCCTCCCCATCGACAAGGTAATCGGAAGAATCTATCCGGTTTTCGGCGTGCTCCTCATCCTTATGGCGGTTACCGTCATAGGCGGTCTTGTGATGGGAGGTTACACGTTCCCGACATTCGCATTTGAAAATCTCCACCCCGCAGGACTGGAATTCTTCCCCGACATGCTCATCACGGTCGCCTGCGGAGCCATCTCCGGATTCCACGCAACCCAGGCGCCTATGACCGCCAGATGCCTTAAGGACGAGAGGGACGGAAGAACGGTCTTCTACGGCGCAATGATCGTCGAAGCTGTCATAGCACTCTTCTGGGCAACCGCGGTACTGGCATTCTACGGAGGCACGGCCGCTCTGACGGATGCCCTTGGTGCCGGAGGTGCCTCGGGCGTGGTATACGACATCGCCGTCGGTGTCGCAGGTCCCGTGGGAGGTATTCTTGCTGTAATCGGAGTCATCATCTGCCCGATAACCTCGGGAGATACCGCACTCAGGTGCTCAAGGCTCATGATACAGGATGACAGGAACTATGATTCGTCGAAGATAAGGAACGGTCTCATGATCACCGTTATTCTGATGATGCCCATTATCTTCCTGTGTTCCATAGACTTCTCCGTCCTCTGGAATTACTTCTCATGGCTCAACCAGACACTGGCATGCCTCGTCCTCTGGACAGCCACGGTATTCATCATCTCCTACAGGAAGAAGGCCAAATATGCGCTCATAACGGCACTGCCTGCCGTATTCATGACTATGGTAGTATCGTCCTTCATCCTCCACTCCAATCTCGGACTGAGGCTTGATTACACAACGTCGATTGTAACGGGGCTCATCATCACGATAGCGATAACGCTCCTCTTCGTAAAATACTTCATAGTGGACAAAAGAGCATATGCGATAGATTGAACGATAGATGATAGATTAAACAACAGATTAACCGATTTTCATAAAACGCGGACAAAAAATACGATTGATGACGGGCGGGCACGGGGATACGGCAGGCGCATTGCAGACGTCTGATGTCTAATAGACGTTGCCGAGAAACTCCCCCATGCCTTCGTCGGCATCATCATCGGCATCCTCTTTTGAATCATTCTCAGAATCCCCTTCCCCCTCTTCCGCAGGCACGGTCTGCTCCGCATTCTCATCCGGCATCTCATCCGCTTTCTCACCCGACTCATCACCGGACTCATCACCCGACTTTGCTTTGGACTTTGAACGCTTGCGCGGCTTACCCGCCGCAGACTTCTTTACCGGCTCTTCGGGCACCTCATCTTTAAACATATCCTCGGTCGGCAGAGTAACGAAGATATCGCCGTAGAACTCCTCCTGATAGAGAACAAGCCTGCCGTCGAGCATGAGGAAGAGAAGCGGCAGATAGACCGAGCGCAGATCCGTATTCATATCCTCGCAGATCGCCCGCAGCGCGACCTTCTCGCCGTTTGGCGCAAGTTTGCCGTAGGAAGAGAAGACGCGGGCGGCATCATCCGCGAAATCCTCCTCATGCGCAACCGAGACCACATCCTCGGCCTCAAGGAAGAATCCCGCATCGGGACTCGACCTCCTCTGGCGGCGGCGAAACATCTTCTCCGCGGTCTTCAGCTGCTTGATAAGCTCGTAAAGAGTAACCGGGCGCTTCCTGTGATCCTTCCTCTTAATGCGCCTCTGAATCTCGCGCTCGAAACGATCAATCGGATTTGCCGAGGCCTCGTCATCCGAAAAATCGTCAAAACCCTCGCCGAACCCGCCGAAATCATCCTCTTCGGACTCGGGTGGCTCCTCGGGCTCCTCCATGAAATCGGACTTCATCCTCAGAAGGCTCGACGCAAAAAAGAGAGTTCTGCCCGAGATCTTCAGATCCAGCTTCTTCATCCTGTCGAGTTCGGACAAAAAGCGGTCGGTAACCTCGATAATATCAATATTCCAGGGATCGATAGCGCCCGACTCCGCCATCTTCAACAGGATCTCAACCGGTTCCTCATCCATTGCTCTTTACACCGGTAACATAAGTGGACTTGTCGGGTCTGATGGTAACGCCTATCATCCTGTCGGAACGATCGATGGTCGGACGCCTCAGAGAGACGCAGATGGTCTGCGCATTCGCGGACAGCTCCGCAATCATCGTCGAAACGCGCTCGACATTGGAGCCGTCCAGCATCATATCGATCTCATCGAGAGCGTAGAAAGGCGCGGGAATATACTGCTGAATCGAGAAGATAAACGCAAGCGTGGTCAGCGACTTTTCTCCGCCCGAGAGAGCCGAGAGAAGATGAACCTTCTTGTCGCGGGGCTGAACAGCAAAGGTCATGCCGCCGCTGAACGGATCGGACGGATTCTCAAGGACGAGACTGCCCTGACCCTCGGTAAGTCTGGCGAAGATCTTCCTGAAATTCTTGTCGATGGCATTGAAAGCCTCGGTAAACGTATCGAACTTCATCTTCTCGTAATGCTCGATACGCTCGAGAATATTGGCGCGCTCCTTCGAGAGAACCTCCTTCTTCTCCTTCTTCTCGGCAACGCGCTCGCTCGTCTTCTCGTATTCCTCGATGGCGAGCATATTGACGGCGCCTATTTTCTTAATCTCCTTCTCTGACTTCTCTATGCCCGCGGTTATCTCCGCAAGCGTCATATCGGTCTCGATATCGCCCGCCTGCCCGCGAAGTTCCTCAATCATGCCGGTAAGGGTCGTCTTCCTCTCGGCAAGCGAATTTGTCGCAAGTCTGAGCCTGTCGATCTCGCCGTCGATCTCGATAACGCGCTTCTCCTCGGCATACAGCCTGTCGCGTGCCTCCGACTGCTTCTTCTGAAGCGCCTTCAGCTCCTCCGAAGAACTGTCGATCTCGCTCTGAAGCTTCTTTACCTCGGCCTCGTTCGACTTAATCTCGTCGCGGGACACGACAATCTCATCGTTCGCCGACTTGATCTCGGCATCGATGCCGGCTCTCTCCCCCTTCAGTTCTTCAAGGCGGCTTACGAAGTGCTTCTTCTCCCTCTGAGCATCCTGAATCGTGAAATCCTTCTTGTTGAGCCTGCCCTGCGTGTCGTCAACCTGACCCTTAATGCGCTCGTACTGCTCGGTCAGCTCGGGAATTCCCGTATTCGCAAGCTCGCGCTTGAGTTTATCGGTCTCGGCGGTCACTTCCGCTATCTCTTTCCCGATCTTCGCGAGCTCCTCCTCGATCTCGGCAAGCCGCGTGCTTCCGGACTTAACCTCCTCGGCCATCTCTTCGCGCCTCGCGGAGATCTTCGCTTTTTCTTCGTTCAGCTCATCAATGCGGCGCGTATTCTCGTTTATCAGGAAATCGGTCTGATAAAGGGTATCGGCTATCTCTTTGCGCCTGTTCCTCTTCTTATCGCCCTCATCGGTAAGTCTTGCGACCGCACTCTCAAGCGTGCTCTGCTCCTGCGAGAGTTTTGCCATCTCGGCGCGGATATTCTCAATCTCGTTATCGGCGGAAACGCCGAACATTGCGAGATTGCGGTTCTGTGAACCGCCGGTCATCGCACCCGCCTTCTCGACGATATCGCCTGCCAGCGTGACCATTCTGTACTGACCGATCATCTTTCTGGCGGTATTCAGGTCTTTTACGACGACGGTTGTTCCGAAGATATACCTGAAGACCACATCGTAGAGCGGGTCGTAATCGAGCAGATTCACGGCATAATCTATAATGTCGCGGTTCTTAAGCGGCGGCAGCTCGGGTGCGCGCAGCTTGTTGAGCGGCAGGAAGGTCGCCCTTCCGAGAGAATTGTCCTTAAGGTATCGGATACCGTCGGCGGCGACCTGATCGCTCTCGCAGACCACGTTCTGCATCCTTCCGCCCGCCGCCGTCGAGAGAGCGACGGCATACTCCTGCGGCGCTTTTCCGAGCTGTCTTACCGTGCCGTAAACGCCGTCCATTCCGAGAATCGCCTCAAGTCCGCGCCCTCCCGGACCTCCCGACGCTCTCTGCATGGCTTCGAGATTCATGAGTTCACGCTCATACTTCCTGTACTCGGAGATTACCTTCTCAAGCGCGTTCTTGTTCTCGAAGAGCTTTGATTCGGTCTTTGACAGCTCGCCGTCCAGAAGACTCTTCTCCGCATTCAGAGACTCGACAAGTTTGCGGCTCTCGAGAAGCGAGCCCGATTTCTCATTAATCTCCTCATCAATCTTTTGAATATCCGAATCCAGTCTGCTCTTCTCTTCCGTGCGCAGACGGCTCTTCTCAATCAGAAGACCCTGTTCGTTGAGAATGCCGGACTTGACCTCTTTCTTCTCATCGAGCGCGGACATGAGATTGGTGAGTTTCTCGCGTGCGCCCTCGACACTGCTGCTCTTCTCGTCCAGCGTCTTCCTGACGTTCGTCAGATCCGCGTTAAGCGAGGCAAGTTCCATATTGAGATTGGAACGGTCTATCGAAAGATTTCTGATTTCGTCCGTCAGTTCGCCGATCTTCGTCTCCGTCCTCTTCAGATCGCCGAATAACTTGTCAATCTGGGTCTTCTTTGTCTCCTTGAGCTGTTCGAGCCTTGCGATATTCTGCTTTGCAAGGTTTATCTTACCCTTGGATTCCTCGATTGCGGCAAGAAGTGCGCGGTATTCGTCGCCGCTCTTGGCATTTATCTCGGCATCGAGGGACGAGATTTCGTTGTGCAAATTCCCGATGTTCTCTTCCGCGGCTGCTTTATCATCGTTGAGTTTGAAGAGTTTTGCCTCCTGATCCGCCTCGAGAGTGGCAATTCCGAGCAGCTCCGCCTCGCAGTCGCGGAGTTTTGCGGCGGAGAGACAGCTGTTGTAGTATTCGAGTTTGGCAGAGAGCTCCCTGTATTTTACAGCCTGCGCCTTCTCGGTCTCGAGCTCGGAGAGACGTTTCTCAAGTTCAGCGAGGAGAAGTTCCTCCCTCTCGATTCTGTCGCGGACTATGTCGAGTTCGGACAAAGACTGCTCTTTTTTCTTGTCGAACTCGGATACGCCCGCAATCTCGTCGATAATCTTGCGGCGTTCGCCGTCGCTCATCTCGATGATTCGGGTAATGTCGCCCTGCATCACGACATTGTAACCCTCGGATTTTATTCCGAATTTGGCGAGATACTCGACGACATCGCTCTGCTTGCACGGGCGGTCATTGATGTAATTGTAACTGTAATAGCCGTTTGCCGTTCTCTTTATTCTGCGGCGTATTTTGGTATTGTCCGAGAACGTGATGGATACTTCCGCGGAATTGCGGTTTGTGTTGAGATTAATGAGGTCGGTGAGTTTCTCGGCTCTCAGACCGCGTGCGCCCGAGAGCGTCAGGCAAAAAAGGATACTGTCGATTATATTGCTCTTTCCGGAACCGTTGGGCCCCGAAACTACGGTAAATCCTTCACAGAAAGGAATTTTGGTTTTTTTACCAAAAGACTTGAAATTATCGATTTCCAGTTCGGTAATATACACTTGACCGTCTTCCCCGTATCAGTTGTGCACCGGCATGGATACCGACGATGCACTGCGGCATTTTACGATTTGCGCCAAAATTAAGATATTATGGGCGAAGATCAAAACTCTCGCTCTTTTCTCGTTCCCGAGTTCAGTTGCGCCTTCTCTTGACCTCGACGGCGTCATCGTCGTCGGCGTAGATGAGCGGTCTTCTGTCAGCCTCGCGACCTCCGCTTACACGCGGCTGTCTGGCGGCGGCGCGGTGATCCGCAACAATCATGTCTTCGCCGAACTTTGCCTCGCGCTTCATGGTGCCGTCGGGCTGGATGATAAGGACCTCTTCATCCTCATCTTCGGCAGGCTTCTCCTCGACTTCCTGAACAACGGGCGCACTGCGTGCCTTCTCAGCCGACCTGCGCTCCGCCGCAACCTTAGGCGACTCGACAACAGGATATTCGCGTCCCTTCTCCGCTTTCTCGGATGATGCGGCTCTCTTCTCGGCGGGATCCTCCTCAACGGCTTTGGCAAGTTTCTGAACCCATGCCTTCAGATCGAGCATCTCGGCGGTAAGTCCGCGGACAAGCCCTTCAATCTCTTTAACCTCGCGTTCCAGCTTAACCATCCTCTCTTCGCTGACAGGATTGCTGACATTGTAGTTGTGTATATTTTCTCTTAGCATCTGAATTTCCCTTTCCTTCTCCTGAACTATATGTTCAAGATCTCTGATTTTTGCATCGGTGTTTACGGTATCCATCTATACTCCCCTTTTTAAAGATAAGCAATTACGATCTTTAATAATATTCATATGGTTAAACGTGTTTTTAATTGTTTTCAGTCTTTTTCTGCCGACCCGCTTTTTTTCACGCAAAAATACGCGGTCGGCGGACACTCCGGATACCGCACGGGGACTTCATGAGGACTGACGGGGCTGCATGAGGGGGGCATGAAGGATACATGAAGGATACATGATGAATACATGGGGGATGCCTGCGAAACCCGCTGCGAACTCTGCCGCGAACCCCGATGCGGACTGCATAAGGGAATGCATTATGGCTGTCGCAGCGGGTTGCGGGTGCAATAACACGGCACAATAACGCAGTACAATAAAATAGTATAACTTCTTAAAAGTCCAAGTTATTTGATATGTCAGATCTTGCAAAACATGATCCCGAAATCTTTGCACTTATCGAGAAAGAATACGGACGTCAGGTAAACGGTCTGGAGCTTATCGCATCCGAGAACGTAGTCAGCAAATCCGTCCTTGAAGCGGTCGGATCCATCCTCACGAACAAATACGCCGAAGGATACCCCGGAAAGCGTTACTACGGCGGCTGTGAGTTCCACGACGTCATCGAGAACCTTGCACGCGACCGTCTCTGCAAACTCTTCGGCGCCACGCACGCCAACGTCCAGGCAGTCTCGGGAAGTCAGGCAAATCAGGAAGTATATTTTGCGGTAATGCAGCCGAAAGACAGGATGATGAGCCAGGATCTGTCACAGGGAGGACACCTCTCGCACGGATCACCCGTAAACATCACGGGTAAACTCTACGAGGTCACCCACTACGGCGTCGACAAAGAGACGGAAACTCTGGACTACGCTCAGATTGCCGAACAGGCGCGTCAGATTAAACCGCAGATGATTGTCTGCGGCGCCAGCGCATACCCGAGAATCATCGACTTCAAGGCATTCAAGGAGATCGCCGAGGATGTCGGCGCATACTGCACGGCGGATATCGCACATATCGCGGGACTTGTTGCCGCAGGCGAACACCCCTCACCCGTAGGCGTCGTTGATTTCACCACGACAACGACCCACAAGACACTCCGCGGTCCACGCGGCGGTGCCATCATGACCACGGACGACGAACTCGGAGTCAAGATCGACAGGTCGGTCTTCCCCGGAACCCAGGGCGGTCCGCTCATGCATGTAATCGCAGGAAAAGCGGTCTGCTTCAAGGAGGCACTCTCGCCGGACTTCAAGGCATACGCAAAGCAGATTGTCAAAAACTCAAAGAAGATGGCGAAAGTCCTCATGGACGAAGGTTTCACCCTTGTCTCCGGCGGCACCGACAACCACCTCCTGCTCATGAACCTCTCGACCCTGAAGGATGCGACCGGCAAGCACATCACGGGTCTTGAAGCCGAGACCGTCCTCGGACAGGCGGGAATCACCGTCAACAAGAACACGATTCCGTCCGAGAAACTCAGCCCCTTCGTAACCTCGGGTCTCAGAATCGGAACACCCGCAGTAACCTCCCGCGGAATGAAAGAGGACGACATGGAAAAGATTGCGCTCTGGATCTCTCGCGTCCTCAAGGACGTCGCTAAGGACAGAAGTTCAAAGACCGAGATCAACGCGGTTAAGAAGGAAGTCACGGAATTCGCGGCTAAGTTCCCGTTATACCCCGAAGTCAACTAAGAGATATCAGGATATCATGATAATCGACGGAAAAGCAGTCTCCGAAAAGATTCTGGCGGCAGTATCAAAAGAGGTTGCGGACTCGGGTCTGACCCCCTGTCTGGCAACCGTCATCGTGGGCGACGACCCCGCATCCCAGATGTATGTGAGAATGAAGCATAAGGCATGCGACAGAGTCGGAATCAAGTCCGTGGGCGTTGTCCTTCCCGGCACTTCGACGACCGGAGAGGTCGTGAACGCGGTTGCAAAACTCAACGCCGATGACTCGGTTCACGGAATCCTCGTCCAGCTGCCGCTTCCAAACGGTATAGACACCGAGGCGGTAATCGAATCCGTCTCACCCGAGAAGGATGTCGACGGTTTCCACCCCTACAATATCGGTCAGCTCTTCAGCGGCAGACCTGAGTTTGTCCCCTGCACGCCGGGGGGCATAATGACGCTCCTTGCGGAATACAAAATCGATACCAAAGGAAAGAAGGCCGTTGTCGTCGGGCGTTCCGTGGATGTCGGAAGACCGATGGCGGCTCTGATGATAAACGCGGACGCGACCGTGACGGTCTGCCACTCCAAGACCGACAATCTTGCCGATGAGATGAGAAAGGCGGATATCCTCATAAGCGCAATCGGCAGGGCGAAGTTCGTCAAACCCGACATGGTTAAGGAAGGCGCTGTTCTCATCGATGTGGGAATAAATCAGGACGAGAACGGCAAGCTCTGCGGCGATGCCGATTTCGAAGCCGTAAAGGACAAAATAAGTGCAATCACCCCCGTGCCGGGCGGCGTCGGACCGATGACCATTGCCACCCTCATGCAGAATACCCTGAAAGCGGCACGCATTCTCTCCAAAAACTGAAATATCAGCCAAATAAAACAATACTGACAAAAAACAACAACCCATAAAATACCGACATTCTTTTTTTTCCGCCGTTCTTCGCAATCCCTCAACCCTTGCATTCAGAGGCATTCCAAAGCAATCGGGGCAATACGCGGCATTCCGATAATTTATAAAATGCGGGGCAACATAACACTAAGCCATGCGGATATGCAGAATCGGTAATTTCGAAGTCGGCGGAGACGCGCCGGTAAGGCTCATGGGAATCATAAATTGCAGCCCCGAATCTTTCTTCTCGGGGTCTTATGTGCCTGCCGGCAATATCTACGAAGAAGCATGCGGATTCATGGATGCCGGCGCGGACATGATAGATCTGGGTGCGAGGAGCACGGCGCCCAACTCGAGAGTCATTACCGAAGCCGAAGAAATTGAACGTCTGAATGCCGCATTAAACGAGCTCTCCGGAAGCGGCATCCCCGTATCCGTGGATACCATGTATCCGCGGGTTCTTGCCGAATGCATAAAGCACGATATCGACTGCATCAACGACATACACGGACTCTGCAATACCGATTACGCAAAGATTGCTGCCGACAGCGGACTGCCCGCAATACTGATGGCGACTTACAGCATCCCGGGCGACCCCGTAGGCTTTGACTCGGTTATGGGCGCACTCGAGATTGTCCTCGAGAGAGCGGAGCTCTTCGGCATCGACAACCTTATCCTCGACCCCGCCGTCGGAAAATGGACGCCGGAGCGCACCGTCGAGGACGACTGGGAACTGTGCAGACGCTTTGACGAATTTGCCGAATTCGAGAGACCGCTTCTTGCCGCAGTCTCGAGAAAGACCTTCATCGGAAGACTGCTCGACAAAAACCCCGAAGACAGACTCTTCGGAACGCTTGCGGTCACATACGACATTCTCAAGAAAGGGGCATCCATTGTCCGTGCACACGATGTCGCGGCTACACGCGACCTCATCGACGTATTCGAGAAGGTCGAGCACCGCGGATAAAAAACCTGCAAAAACTGCAAAAAAACGCAAAACCAGGAACGAAGGAAAGACAATAATCAAATTATTTTACGGTGTCTCCGAATTTCTGTTAAATTTACTCCCATCAGAATCTTTTTTCATGAGTAAATCAGATTGAATATTATGGGCAGTTCGTTTAAGGTTTTTGGAATAAAGACAAAGATTCTCGTCCCCGGCGACGACATCTCGCGGATTATCGTCGATAATGCAAAGGTGACCGAAGGTCTGGAAGGGGGCATCGCCGACGGCGACATCGTGGTCCTTGCCGAGAGCGCTCTTGCAACCGCGGAAGGCGGCATCGTGACCCTCTCGGAGATTACACCCTCGGAGAAAGCTCTTGAATACGGCGAAAAATACCGTATCGACGCCCGCCTTGCCGAGGTTGTCATCTCGGAGAGCGACAGGGTCGTGGGCGGCATCCCGGGTTTCCTTCTCTGCCTCAAGAACGGCACTCTTCTTCCCAATGCCGGCATAGACGCCTCGAATGCGCCCGCCGGAAAGGTCGTCAAACTTCCGAAAGACCCCGATGCCAGCGCGGAAAGGGTCAGAAAAGAGATTCGGCAGCTTACGGGCAGAAATATCGGCGTGCTTGTCATCGACTCCCGCACCCATGCCATGAGACTGGGGTGCAGCGGCATTGCGATAGGATGCAGCGGAATGGACGCAATAACCGACGAACGCGGCAAACGTGACTTATACGGTCACGAACTTGAGGTCACGCGCCGTGCAATCGGCGACGATATCGCCTCCGCCGCCGAACTCGTATTGGGTGAGTCAAACGAATGCACTCCCGTTGCGGTGGTCCGCGGTCTCTCGCAGTTCCTCTCCGATAACCGCGGCATAGAATCGATTGAGCCGTCGGAGTGCTTATTTATGGGAACGGCGATGAACGCCGACTCTTCCCTTTTCAATAGAGAGTAAGTAACCCAACTCCTCAAGATATTTTTTCGAGCGGCTTTTTGCGCCGCCGTGGATCAAGACTTCGGTAAGGTCTTCCTCCTCGTCGATATCGGTCGAAAGCCTGAAAGAATCGATTACCTCGACGCTCTTACCGAAACTTTCGGCGACAGCCAGATGGTCGAGGAAGCTAGCGCCGTAGAAATCGGCACGGAACTTCTGCGGGTCTTTTATGAATATCGAATTTGTTCCCCCGCCGCGTCCGGGCGCAATTGCGATATCGGCGTCTGTCGAGAGCATTTTTCTGACGGCGTCGGCGTTGAGCAGTGCGATATCGGTCATCATGAGCAGAACGGGCTCGTGAAGGGTTGAAAAATATTCGTTCAGCGCTTCGTTAAGACCAAGATCCATAACAACCGTCTCCGCGCCCGAAACCGTATACGGACGCGTCGAGAGAAGAACGGGGCTGCATCCGCCCTCGATGAGCGCACTGACAACGTCGTTGAGCATTGCGGCGGTAAACTCCTCTCTTTCGGATTCGGAGAGAAGATTGGAGAGACGTGTCTTCGGATTTACGGGTCGGAACGGTATGACTGCCTTTACTGTCGCCTTTACTGTCATTTGTATGAGATTGGTAACCGACCGATAAAAAGAATTGGAAAAAAGACTGCCCCGACCTGCGCATAATATTATCATCTCTCACTCATACCTAATGGTATGAAATCAGTCTCTCTGATAACGGCACTGGCGATTCTGGTGATCTTTACGGCCGCCGTATCCGCAGGGTGCACGCAGAATGCGCCTGCGCCGCAGGCAACCGCAACGGCGACAGCGGCAGTGCCGACAGAGAATCCGACCGCGGCACCAACAATATCAACACCTGTCCCAACCCCGACACCGACACCCGCACCGACAGTGCAGAGTACGGTCGCACCGACGCCGACGCCTGCCGCGACTTCGGCAAACGCCGGCAAAGTCATCTATGACGAGAGAAAAGGTGTTCCCATAGGAAATGTCCTTGTAATCAAATTCGACGAGAATCTGGATATACCGTTCCTGCAGAAAGGCGAGAAATACCTCTTCGAAGTTCAGTGCACAAAACCCGTGAACATTCTCTTCATGCAGATGACGGAATACGACTCGAATGTCTATACGCCGCCGAAGTGGGACTCGCTCAAGGGCGAATGGAAATATAACGGCAAGATGACGAAGCAGTTTGACAATACCCTTCAGAAGAACTTTGAGGTGACCATCCCGCGTATAGGCAAATACTGTCTCTTCATCGACGCCAGAAACACGGACAATGACGTGCTCATTGAAAAGGAATCGGTAGCGGCGGACATAAAGATCACAAGACTTGAGTAAGAACAACGGAACGAAAACCGAACGAAAACTGAACAAAATGCGGTCAATGACCGGAAATGACCGGACGGTAAAATCATGAGCGGCAGTTATGAACATCTCTCGGAATCGGCACTCTCCGAGAGGCAGAAAGAGATAGTCCGTTCCGTAACGGATTCTCTGAAGGAACTGAGCTATGTCGCGGCGGTATACCTCTTCGGTTCGTATGCGAAGAATACCCATACGCCGTATTCCGATATCGATATAGGTGTCATTCTCCACGAGCCCGCAAGCCGGTGGCAATACGAGAAGGCGGGTCAGTTTGCGTCGGATCTCATAGATGTCGAGATATTCAACCGCATGCCCGTCGAGATAAGGAATGCCATAGTCTCCGAAGGTATCCTCCTCTACTGCCGCGACGAAGAATACCTCTCCGAAATAATCAAAGAGACCGTGAGGGAATACTCGGTGGGCAGACCCTATGTCGCCGAGCAGAAAAAGGTCGCAGGCGGTCATGTCATATATGTCCCCGATAAGAAAGAGAGACTCTTATCGGCGATTGCCAAGATTAAGCAGTATTATACGGAGTATTCGGCAATAACCGCGACGGGAATACCGAAACGCGAGGATTTCATGCGGTATCACTCGGTGTCCATGATAATGTTTGCAATCATAAACATGTCCTTCAGCATCGGCGAAGAGGTGATAATGCTGCGCAAACTCCAGCATCCGAAGTCGCACCGCGATATCTTCAAGATTCTGCACCACGCGGGCATAATCTCGGAAGAATTGCGCGACGAGATGACCTCGCTCGTCTTCTACCGCAACCATTTCGCACATCAGTATTCGGCAATCGAGGAGGCTGACCTCTACTCAATCGCGGATAAGATGGACTCCGTTCTCGAATACGTGGACATAATGACCAAAGCCGGTCTAAAGTAGCCCGATAAAATGTAAAAAAACTAATCAAAACAAAAATAAAAAAAAACTCAAAAAAACTCAAAACCCAAAAAACAAAAAACTCAAAAAACTCAAAAAACTCAAAAAACAAAAAAACAATAAAAAACAAAAAAACAATAAAAAACAAAAAAAACAAAAAAACAAAAATATTTGAATTGCGCAAAGCGCCTGTTATTTCCTGAAGAATAACTGACAGTGACAGCATCCGTCTTCTTCAATCTCTTTCTCGTGGAATGCGCACGGGCAGATATTTGCCTTATCCTTCTCTTTGTCGCCGCTTCTGACTCTGCACGGGCAGTATTCCTCGCCGTATTTCGTCTTTAAGCGTGCAAGCCCCTTAAGGATTGTCTCAAGGTGTTTGGCATCGGGGTTTAAGACATAGCCCTTCTTTTCGGCATATTCGACGCAGCGTGCTCTGATATCTTCCACAAGTGCATTTAATTCGTTATTTTCCGCATTTTCCGTCATCCGCATCAACTCCTTTAGTAACTACCGGTAACAACTCCCGAAGCAGCAACTCCGGTCGTCCTTACTCCCCCTTCGATTCGAGATAATGAATCATCGAATCGAAGACCTTCATTCCGTCCGTGGAGATTAAATGCTCCTCGGATGCCCTCTCTGGATGCGGCATCATCAGAAGGACATTGTCCTTACATCCGCCGAGGACGCCGGTGATATTATCCGTGCAGCCGTTGGGGTTTGAAGCCGCATCGACATTGCCCTTTTCGTCGCAGAACTTGAAGGCAATCTTGTTCTCAGCCTCAAGCCTTGAGAGATCCTCCGGGCTTGCGATATAGCGTCCCTCTTTGTGCGCAATCGGGATCTTTATGACTTCGCCGAGTCTGAAGCGGTTTGTAAACGGCGACGTATTGTTGAGAACCTTGAGATATACCCCTTTGCAGATGAACTTGGGATACTCGTTCATGGTGAAAACGCCAGGAACAAGTTTTGCCTCGGCACCGATCTGAGCGCCGTTGCAGATACCCAGAACGAGACCGCCGGCATCGGCGTGCTTCACGACATCCGCCATAATCGGCGCTCGTGCCGCAATCGCACCCGCACGCAGATAATCGCCGTATGAGAAACCGCCGGGGAGAATTACGGCATCGTAATTCTTCTTAAGACCGTCTTTATACCAGACCAGATCGGTATCGACGCCGCAGACGTCCGATGCGACATGTAACGCATCGCGGTCGCAGTTGCTTCCTCCAAACTGAAGAACAGCAAATCTCATGCTTTTTTGACCTCAATCGTATAACTGTGGATAACAGGGTTTGCCAGAAGCCTCTCGCACATCTCGGCAGCCTTTGCCTTCGCCGCATCCGCATTCTCGGCATCGATACCGATCTCAAAGAATTTGGCGGTGTTTAAGTATTCGCTCTTCATACCGAGACTCGAAAGCGCATGCGAGATTGCCTTTGCTTCGGGGCTGAGCATCCCGCCTTTCAGCTTTATTACAACATTAACATCGAATAACATTATTTCACGTTCTCCTTCTGCCAGTTCATTATCTTCTCGACGACCTTGGCGTATGCCGTCATCACATCGCCCTTGTCAAAGCGGTAGACATCCTTATCGAAGGACTCCTTTGTGACCTTGTCCCACAGGCGCATCGAGTCCATGCTGATCTCGTCGCCGAGGATGATCTCGCCGCCGCACTTGCCGAACTCAATCTTGAAGTCCACGAAGATGAGTCCCAGTTCGTCAAAGAAGTCGTAGAGAAGTTTGTTTATCTTATGGGTAATCTCTTTAATCTCGGCAAGCTCATCGCGGGTTACAAGCCCGAGAGCGACTATGAGATCATCGTTGACCGACGGGTCACCTCTCTCGTCATCCTTGTAGTCCGTTACGATTACGGGCGGATTTAAGATCTGTCCCTCTTTGAACGGGAGTTTCTTTACGATAGAACCGGCGGCGACATTGCGCGCAATGACTTCGAGCGGGATCATATCCAGCTTCTTTACGAGCATGGTGTGATCGTCCAGCATCTTTATGAAGTGGGTCTTTACCCCGTTCTTCTCGAGATAATCGAAGAAGAATGCCGATACAGCCGCATTGTATGCACCTTTTCCGGCGAAACTGTCTTTCTTCACACCGTTGAATGCGGTCATGTCGTTTCTGAATAAAGAGATTAATTCGTCCTCTTTATCCGTTTTGTAGATTGATTTTGCCTTTCCGACGTAGATTGGTTCTCCGAGTTCCATATGTGTTCATCCCGTGTCTTTGATGATTTGCGTTTACTTTGGCGTTTGCTATTATCTATTTCTCGCGCCTGATTGATAGTAATTTTGTGTTTAAATTTTGGTTACCATTGTTAATACAGATAACCATTACCGCATGACGGACAGGGTAGGGCAGGGAGGGGGGATAGGATGGGGAAGGAAGGGGGGAAGGATACGGGCAGGCAGGGATGCAGCCGCATAACCCGAACGGGCAAATGCGTCACAGCCCGGCGTTTCTGTCCGAGATATCGCGGCTGAGCTTATCTATGAGACCCGCAAGTTTGGGATCATACCAGCCCTTGTCTATGTATTTCCTATATATGCAGAGCCGCTCGCAGAGCCTGCGGTCTTTTCCGACAATGGCGGAAAGCTCCTCTATCTCCGGCCACGGATGCTCGGGATTGACATAGTCTATTGTCACCGGCGACACCCCGCCGAGATCCGTGACGCCGCAGTCTATCAGTTCGCTTGCGTTTATCAGATTCGGCGGTATCTGAATGCTTATATCCGCGGGGAGAATCTCCCTTGCAAGCAGGATCAGATCGCGCACCTCGTCGGGACCGGGGACGGCCCACTTCTCCATCGGCGTCGAGGGTTTGGGACAGAAGTTCTGGATGATTACCTCCTGAATATGGTCGTATCGCCTGTGAACATCCCGTATCACCTCAAGGGATTCTTCCCTGTCGGCGGGCGTCTCTCCGATTCCCAGAAGAAGCCCCGTGGTAAAGGGAATGCGCAGTTTGCCGGCATTCTCCAGCATCTCTATGCGGACCTCGGGTTTTTTGCCGGCGCAGTTTCTGTGCGCGGGAATATCCGCGGTCGTCTCGAGCATAAGCCCCATGCTCGGATTAACCTCGCGGAAACGCTTCAGTTCGTCGCAGTCCAGAATGCCCGCGTTCGTATGCGGCAGAATCCCCATCTCCAATGCAGTTTTGCACATATCGTAGCAGTAATCGAGGACGGTTTCATACCCGATCTTTCGGATATGCTCCGCAAAACCCTTCTCCTCCTCGGGTCTTTCGCCGAATGTAAAGAGCGCTTCCGTGCACCCCGATGCGACGCCGAGTTTGAGCGTGTCAATGACCGCGGACTTCTCCATCACGCAGCCTTCGTGCACGGGCTCGCGGAATATGCAGTATCCGCAGTGGTTGCGGCATACATGCGTAAGCGGCAGAAAAACATTGCGCGAATAGGTTATCGTATCCATAGATATCGCAGGCTATCCGAACCACTGATCAAGGGTCTTCTGACCTTTTCCTTTATTCAGTTTCTCGAGTATTGCCTCAATCCTCGTGCGCGAGAACTCGTAGTCCTCGCAGAGATACGAGAGAATACCCTCGGTATCGGGATCTTTCCAGTTCAGTCTGTAGTCACTGCTGTACGGCGGATTTAAGAAGAATTTCATTATCTCTTCACAGTCGAGATTCGGGCAGTTCTCCTTTATTGTCTTATCGAAAGCGCCGTCGCGGACGATCTTGAGCGCCTTCTTGGGACCTATTCCCTTTATGCCGTCGTTGAAATCCGTGCCAATCAGGATACCCATCTCGATTAAGTTCTCACGCGTTATCTTAAGCCCGCTTAAGAGCTCGGAGAGCGTGATTATCTCGGGATTCACCGAGATTGTGCGCCCGTGAACCTTTCTCTTACGGCTTACCGTCATATTGCGCACGAGCCTCGGAGTGCCGAAGAGCAGAGAGTCGTAGTCCTGCGATATCGAGAAGGCGACATCGCCCTTCTGCGCCATCACCGCCGCCTGTGCCTCGCCTTCGCTGGGCGCAACAAACCACGGAATGCCCATAAGGGTCAGAAGTTTCTGCGAACTCGAAAAGGTCTCGGCGTCAAGCCGCGATGCCGAACGTGCGTATTTCGACGCCGCCTCAAGATCCCCCGCCGCGATAGCCTCTTTGTAGGATGCCGCCGCCTCATCCCTCAGCTCGCGGCGTGCCTCTATCGTGACCTGCTTCATCTCCGGCGGTTTGCCGTCGAAGATAAATATCGGGCGCATCCCGGACTCAAGGAAATTGGTGACGCGGAAGAAGAGACCCGAGAGATGCGAGGTGATTCTGCCCTGATTGTCCATAAGCGGCGTCCCGTCGGGCTGGCGTATGGTGGTCACAAACTGATACAGCGCATTGTTGCCGTCAACCGCACATGTCTTTGCAAGGTCGGCGGGTGATGCCGGTTTTTTGTAGTCCGTCAGTATTTCACGTAAAGAAACGCCCATTTTATCCCCAAAATAAGATATTTGTCAATATGTATTTGCAATAGATCTGCCAATCCGATAGTCAACCCGAACTGTCAATCCGAAATGTCAATACCATGTCGCACGCAATATTTCCGCGACTTTCGTTGCATTCTGTGCATTCTATGCATTCGGTGCATTCGGTGAATTCAGTGCTTTCAGTTCTTACGGCATTTTCGCTATTTTCGGTGCTTTCGGCACTTTCGGCTGTATCGGCGATATCGATGATATCAGCGATAGACGCGGCGCGAGAGCGTGTCTATAACTACCTCGACATCGTTTGCCATATCGTCGCATCTCTTGTTCACGCTCTGAGTTACGGCATCGAGATTTATCCTCATGGTTCTCTCGCGTGCGGCGATTGTCTTCTCCAGACTCTCGATCTTTTTGCATAACGAAAGAATGAGGCAGGCTAACGAGAGCATCATAAATCCGGTGGAAACCGCAACTATCCAGTCCTGCCAGAGCCTTACGACCATGGCAAGAGTAGAGATGACGAGGATAATTGCGAATACTATGTCCTTGCGGTTGTCATAATCATCCATGATTAAAAATACAGAGATACGCATATTAATCTAACTATTATTTTTCGCGGGGAGCCGCCCGCGGCAACACGGGCAACGGCGGGATAAAAAAATACGTAACCATAATCCGTAACCTGAAATTATCGGGGCTGACCGGAAATTATCGGAGATAAGAGGAACGTACGGAGTTGTATCCAATATTTATATAAGCCGAAATAAACAATTATTGCGCAATCAACACAGTAATAGCAGAGTAATCGGAAATAACGGGAAAATTATACAGCAGCAATCGGGGAATTAATGTCGAGTGAATCAACGCCGGATACAAAAAACTGCGCCGCGGAAGGTGCAACGGGGGGAGAAGTCGTGACCGCGGATACGCCGGCGTATGCATCAAAGAAGACCTTTAAGGATTACATCCCCTTCATTGCAATGGGGGTGATGATGATCGCGGTTCAGGCAATTGCCTTAACCATGGCACCGATAATGAACAGCGCGGGGTACACCGCATTCGAGGATCCCGATGCCTTCGAGAACACGATCTTTTTCATCGCGATTCTGCTGCTCTTTACCGCCGCAATGCTCCTGCTCATTAAATACAGGGGCAAAAAGATACTCTCGTGGATTATTGCCGGATCCATCCTTCTGGTGCTTGTATACATATTTGCGGCAATCTTCGCCCTCTTCTGCGACGCGAAACTTCTGACCGACATAGCGGCGATAGTCGTCGCTGTGCTTGCCGTAGTCTTACTCTACAAATATCCCGAATGGTATGTCATAGACATACTCGGAACGATCATATGCGCGGGAACCGCGGCAATATTTGGCATCTCCTTTGAGATAATGCCGGTTATCCTGCTCCTCGTTCTCCTTGCGGTCTACGACGCAATCTCGGTCTACAAGACAAAACACATGCTTACGCTCGCGGAGAGCATTATCAGCACAAAAGCGCCGATTCTCGTAGTTGTGCCGAAAAAAATGAATTATTCCTATATCAGAGAAGGTCTTGAGATAAAGAAGGACAAGACGGAGCGCGGCGCTTTCATGATGGGTATGGGCGACCTGATTATGCCGTCGATTCTCGTGGTCTCGGCATTTATCTTCGTTGACGCACCCGCGATTGCCTTCGGAGTCAGCCTGCCGGTGTTGACCGCAATCATAGGCTCGCTCTGCGGACTTGCGGTTCTCTTATACTTCGTTGCAAAAGGGAACGCCCAGGCGGGTCTCCCCACCCTTAACGGCGGCGTTATAATTGGTTTTCTGGTTGGTTGCGCGCTGTCAGGTTCTTGGGACTGGATGCAAGGTATTCTCTGAGAAGGGCAACGATATCGTTTACGCCCTCTCTTGTCGCCGTTGACATATTGCGGTATCCCTCAAGCCCTTTCATATCCGATTTATTGATTACAACCTCGAGAGGCACGCCTTCGGTTATCTCTTTTATGCCTTCCATGAGCTTTAACTGGTCTTCGAGCGAGTATCCGCAGCATTCGCTGGCGTCCACTATGAAAAGTATCATATCCGCGACATTCGTGATTGCCGAGAGTGCCTGCTGCTCGATATCGTTTCTCTCCTCGACGGGACGGTCAAGTATTCCCGGGGTATCGACGATCTGAATCCTGTCGCGTCCGACCTCGTGATGACCGACAATTATGCGCTTTGTCGTGAATGCGTAGCCCGCAACCTCCGATGTCGCCGAGGAAACGAGATTGATGAATGAGGATTTACCGACGTTCGGATAACCGGCAACCACGACCGTAAACTCGTCGGGTCTTATATCGGGGAGTTTTCTAAGGACATTTCTGGCTTCGTTGAGATATTTCAGGTCGTTATCGACCTGCTGGACTATCGAGGCGATTCTTGCGGTTGCCTGCTTTCTGAGCGCGTTCGTATCCGGCGCTCCCCTCATCTGCCTCGCATACATGCCGCCGACCTCCCTTACCTTCTCGCCTGCCCACTGAATTGCTCCGAGGGAGTGCTTTATCTTATCGATGCTGAAGAGCAGGTTTACGATATCGGTATAAAACGGGGAGAGTTCATCGAAATTCGGGAATTTCTGGACGCTGTCCATGAGTTTGTCATAGACCGAACTGTAGACGGAGCGGATGAAATCTTCATTGGCGAGGTCCCGGTTAGTTTTTAATTTCTTGTTTTTTGCCGCGCGCCTCAGCGACCTGTCGAGGATCTCATCGGCGGTAGGTATTGTCGGTATCTTTTCAAATTCCATGGAAAACCCATATATTATTTAGGTTTTACATACTCAAATATCCATATGGAATTATCCCTGATTCAGAAAGATATCCTGATAACCCTAATCACCCTTTATCATCAGAAATCCGCGGCAATAAAAGGGGAGGGGATTGCCGAGGTCCTTAAACGCAATCCGGGAACGGTCAGAAATCAGATGCAGGCACTCAAGGTGCTCGGACTCGTTGACGGCGTTCCGGGACCCAAAGGCGGTTATACTCCGACATCCGCGGCTTACAAGGAACTGAACCTTACCGACTACGAGAGAGAATACAGCGTTCCGATTCAGAGGAACTGCGAGCGCTGCGAGGGCGTCAATGTCGCGGAGATCGATTTTACGACCCTTTGTCACCCCGACCTCTGCCATGCGGTGATAAAGCTCATCGGCAGTGTGAAGTCCTTCGAGATAGGCGATGAGGTAACGGTGGGTCCCTCGCCCGTCAACCGTCTCCTGGTCAAAGGCGAGATCTACGGCAAAGACGAGGTTTCCCAGCAGCTTCTGATAACGATTGCCGAGATAATTTCGCTTCCGAAGAAGCAGATACGCTACTACATGAGTTCACCGGTGATAACACTGAAGCGCAACGATACCCTGCGTACCGCGATAAAACTCTTCAATGAGAAGAAGATTCACGGCGCTCCGGTCATGGATGTCGATAACGAGAAGATGGTGGGAATTATCACCTTAAGCGATCTGATACGGGGGATCGATCGCGAGCAGGCGATAGATGCGAAGGTGGAGCGCTATATGACGAACAATGTCATCATTGTATCGCCCGAGATTCACCTATATGAAGTGATCAAGCAGTTCAAAGAGCAGCAGATCGGTCGCGTCATAATTATGGAAAACGGCAAGCCCGCAGGCATTCTGACACAATCGGACATAATCAAGGTGTTTCCGGCGCTTTAAGTCCTAAACCCGTATACATATTTTTACATCTGCGCATATGCCGGAAATACGCGATATGACGCCCCGAATCGTCCATGAAATGTCTGACGCGTGAGAAAATGCGGAGATTTTTTACAAGTCCTTATATACTATAATTTACACAATCATAAAATATGAAAAGTACATTCTCCCGAAGTCTCTCAAAGAAAAAGGTCATGAGCACAGACGGAATGGTTATCGGCACAATAAGAAACATCATGGTTGATCTTGATTCCGGTCAGGTCGACAGTCTTGTTGTAAGACCCGATGCCGGATTCGACGCAACCGGTTACACGGTTGACGGCGACAGACTCATGATTCCTTTCGAGGCAGTCAGAGATATAAGAGATTATATTGTGGTTGACCGCTATCTTTCCAAGCAGTAAAAAACTGTTTAAATCCAATCAAAACCCGCATTTTTTAAACGCTGTTTTATTTGATACTATTTTGGCGTATTTTGGTGTATTTTGGCGTATTTTTGAGTGTTTTGGCGTATTTTGTTCATTTCACCCATTTCGTCCATTTAACTTTCAAAATATCATTCAAACAGCGTCGGGAAAAACTTCTTCACGCTCTCGCAAAAACCGCGCCCGTATTTCTCTTTGCTTACATATCCCGCATATCGGGCAAGCGGAGCATTGTCGGGACCTACCGATACGCCCAGACCTGCGCACTTTATCATCTCGATGTCGTTTGAGGAATCGCCGATTGCCAGAAACTCGCTTACCGGAATCGAGATCTCACGGGCGACCTCCATGAATGCCGTTCCTTTATTCAGATCGCCGGACTGGATATGGAGGGCGTAATCGGAATCGAGGATGTGAACCGGCAGGTCCTTTACCAGATCTCGGACTGTCGAAGCATCGATTGTTTTCTCAAACGCTATGTCCGCAAAACGATACTCGGGACTGTAAAGATTAAGACGGATATCGTTCGCCTCAAAGTAGTCCTTTACCCTTGAGAGTGCCGCTTTACAGGCTTCGTGATTGCCGCAGACCTGAAGTTCGCCAAGATATCCCACACGGTATACGCCGCCGTTCTCCGAGATTATGGTACCGTCCGTGCCTATCATCTTGCACAGAAAAGTCATCGCACAGACCGTGTTGCCGCTTGCAAGAACCACGGGAATGCCGCTATCGACAAGAGTTCTTATTGCGGCGACGGCTTCCAGATCGATTCTGCGCGAGATATCGGTAAGAGTGCCGTCAATGTCGCAGATAAGTGCACGCGGTGAAAAAGAGGAGGGGGGTTTTGAGATTATCATCTGTATTTATGGTTCAACTCAGACAGACTTAAGACCTGCCATTTCAACGGAGAATGCCGCCTCGCCTTCCGGCTGATCGGGACTGTCGACAAGTTTCGCCACTCTCTTTCCGCCTTTGCTCTTCCGCAGGTAAACTCTGAACTTGGATGCGTGTCCTACGATATTACCTCCGGTAGGCTTTGTCGGATCGCCGAAGAATACAGCGGGGTTTGACTGTACCTGGTTGGTGACGATGATGACCGAATTGAACTCCTTGGCGACCTTTGCCAGGTCGTACATGTATTTGTTGAGTTTCTGCTGGCGTGCGGAGAGTGTTCCGCGTCCCGCATACTCGGCACGGAAATGAGCCATCAGAGAATCGACGATTATCAGTTTCACGGGTCTGTCCGTGTCTTTGAGTTCGGCGGCAAGCTCCCTTATATTGTCGATAAGAAGCATCTGGTGATCGGATGTGAATGCTTCGGCGACATGGATGTGCTCAAGGAAGTCCTCCACCGGCGGCACCTCGCAGTCTACTTCAAGACCTTCGACCATCTGTCTGATTCTCTCGGGTCTGAATGTGTTTTCGGTATCGACGTAAATGACCGAGCCCTGAAGTCCGCCGACCTCGTAGGGCAACTGTGCGTTTACAGCCATCTGATGAGATATCTGACTTTTTCCCGAACCGAATTCGCCGTAGAACTCAATGATACTCATTGTCTCAAGTCCGCCGCCCATCAACTCGTCTAACTCGGGAACGAGCGTACTTAACTTTCGGACTTCTTTTCTCTCTTCCAAAACGGCAATGCCGGTACGGAAACCGCCGATATCAGCCATCTTTCTGGCTTCCTTGATCATCTTCTTTGCGGTAGCCTCGCCTATCTCGGCATCTTCCGCAAGATCAACATACGATGCGGTTGCAATGCTCTCAATCGTGCAGTAACCGCTGTCTCTGAGTTTATCGGCAGTTGTCGGACCGACTCCGGGTAAATCTTCTATCTCATGTTCTGACATTTCTTTAACCTCTAACGAACATTCTTACATCTTAGTTGCATCCCGTGGTATAAAGGAGTACACCGTGCGGTGCGAAAGTGATTTTTTGCGATCGGACACGGTTGCAATTCCGCGGAATAGACTCCCGAATTACGAAATAACCTACCATACTCAACAGATTAGATTTCATCACTCTGAGATGTCATCATCGAATCCGAGCTTATTCTCAAGGTTTTCAAGCCGCTTTATTACATCCGACACACCTCGTGAGACGGGATTTACCAAGACGGCGCGGATGACATGCCCCGCGATTCTTCCCGATATCCTCACCTCGCCGCATCCGGCAAATTGCGGGAGGACAGCCTCCTGTGCCTTCTCCTGCGCCACGACAGTATACCTATCCCCGCTGCCCGATTCAATAATGCATAGCCCTTCCGGAAATTCCATGATGACGCCGGAGATCTCCCCGTATCCGCCGTCGCCGTGCATGATCTTCACGCAGGAATTGCCGCCGGCATGAATCTCAAATCCCGAATCAACCGCCGCGTTTTTCAAATCGCCGCGGGTATCCGTCAGGTCCGCATTCCTGATACTGCAGTTGTAAACACGCACAATATCGCCGTTTGAAACAGGGATCTCCGCCTGCCTGCCCCAGAGAACCAGACGCGCGGAAATCCCCGATCTTTCGGAAGCATCGGAGACAATGCATCTGCGGACTCTGAAGATATTCTCCTGCCTGTAAATGTCATCGACCGCGCCGCCCGCAGATTCGGATTCCACATTCGCCGCATCCGAACCGTAACCCGCGTCACCAAAGCCCCTTCTTCTCTGCTTACGCGGCGGGCGCAGATACGAAGCGACATGCCCCGCACCCTCCACTCTCACGCTTACAGAGATCTCACCCGAATCATCGGGTAAATCCGCAAGCCTCTCAAACGGGACCTCCGCCGGTACGAAATCTTTTGAAAAGAGAATATCGTCATCGGCGGGACGGCATACGGTCACCGAGGATTCATCGCCGGCATTGAAATGCACAAACCGCGACGGTCTCCGCGTTATGCCGCAAAGTTCAACAACCGCACCCTCGCCCGCTTCCCTCAGGGTCGCCGCAACGGCGTCACCGAAGACGCGAATCCTTGCAAAACAATTCACATTGCCCGTGACCCCGGGCTCCGCTTCGGAACCGGCACCTTTCGCCGATGGGGAAACATGTCCGTCAATCACCCACACATACGCATCCGAAAAACGACGCCGCGGCGCATTCCCGATATTATCGGCACCGGGATAATCCCCATCCTCAAGCGAGAGAATCTTTACCCTAAGATTCTGCGGCCTAAGCGTCTTCATCCCCGACTTTCGGAGGCATACGTCAATTCCCTTATCCGCCTCCTGAAGATCGACGGCGATGACATTTGAAAGACCTCGGAAACGTGCCGCAACCTCAAGCACGTCGCCGACGCGGATATCCTGCGTCCCGTGAACCTTCATGTCCCGAAATACCAGAACAGCCTCCCCCGTCTCGTCGCCGACAAGCACACGCCTTAAAAGCCCGGGCGGCTCGGCATCCGGCGATTCCGTGACGAAGAGATCGTCATCCGGGTCAAGATACGAATGCGCACCCGCCTCGGAATCTCTGTCAAAACGTATGATATCGCCTTTCTCGATAACCTTACAGAAAAAAGAGCAGAGCGTGGGTCCCCTCTTCAGATCCGCGATCTTCACATGAAGGCGCCCGAGGCTTTCGGCAACCGACCTTGCCGCCTCGGTCTCGGCATCCTCATCGTTCTCCTTTTGACATACGGCACCTACTTTCGCCTCAAACTCCTCCCAGGTCAGAAGATCGTCGACAAGTGCATGGTATGCCCGCATATAAATCTGTAAGACCTGATTTGATATATCTTTGATTAATTGATAATTGATTGAGAATTAATCGAGATTGATTAAGAACCGCAGACGGCAGGAGCCTTCATAAAAAAGTGACGATACAGTGAATGATAAAGAAAACGATAAAGTGAACAACAAAGTGAACGACAAATTGACGATAAAGAAACGATGTGCTAAAAAATAAAATTGAATTTCAAGGCATATTTCAGCCTTATTTCAGCCTGTTTGAGCCTTATTTCTCATGCCACGGGAGTCTCTTCATCGTATTGACGATATCGACGACGCTCTCCCCTCTTCTCATAATGCCGTGGCGATCCTCGAAGATCATAACCTCGGGACAGCGCGGGCGGCAGTTATACTGCGAAGCCATGGAATAACCGTATGCACCCGTATCAAGAATGGCAAGGACATCTCCGCTCTCAAGCTCCGGAAGCTTCCTGTTCTCGGCGAGGATATCGCCCGTCTCACAGATCGGACCGGTAACCGTATACTCCTCGGTCTTCTCCTCATCCGCCTTGCCGACCGCAATCACATCGTGGTGCGAGCCGTACATCGCCGGTCTTATGAGCAGGTTGAAACCCGCATCCACATTGACGAACTTCTTGTGCGAGGTCTTGACCGAGTTCACTCTTGTCAGAAGAATCGTCGTGTCGCCGACGAGGTTTCTGCCGGGCTCAACCCATAACTGCGGCTTTATTCCGAGTTTCTGTATACCCGCGATAAAGACGGGCATAACCGCATCCGCATACTCCTTCGGTGTCGGAGCAACCTCTTTCTCGTGGTCGTAGGCAATACCGAGACCGCCGCCGATGTCTATGAACTTTAAGTGAACGCCCATCTTTGTGATCTCGCCCGCGACCTTCAAGAGAACCTCCATCTCCTTGACAAACGGAGTCACGTCAAGTATCTGCGAACCGATATGGCAGTGCATGCCCACGGGGTCGACGTTCTCGCACTCCAGCGCCGCTCTGTAAGCATCGACTATCTGGTCCGCGGGAATACCGAACTTGCTTGTGGCAAGACCAGTCGCAATCTTGGGGTGTGTCGGCACATCGATTGCAGGGTTGACTCTGAACGAGACCTCGACAATCCTTCCGAGTTCGCCCGCAATCTTATCCAGCTGCTTTAACTCATCGAAGGAATCCAGAGATATGCGCACGCCCTTCTCGACGGCAACCCTGAGATCGTCGTGCGTCTTCGAACTGCCGTTGAAGAGAAGCTTCTCGGGCGGGATTCCCGCAAGAAGCGCCAGATGCAGTTCTCCGGACGAGAATACGTCCGCACCCGCACCGAGTGAGGCGAATATTTTCAGGATCGAGAGATTTCCGTTCGCCTTTGCGGCGTAGAGAAGCTGAACGTCGCTATAATGGGCTTTAAGCGCATCATTGTAGCGGATAAAGTTCTGCCTGAGTTTTTCTTCGTCTGTCACATATACGGGTGTCCCGTACTCCTTTGCAAGATCGTTGCAGTCATGCATTCCGATATACAGGTGCCCTTCATGAATTGTAAGGTGTTCCGGAAGTGTCATTCGAAATTAAGCCTCCCCATGCGGTCGATTGCCTCTTTGATCCTCGACACGTCGCGGGTGATTGCGAATCTCACGTAGCCGTCTCCGTTCTTTCCGAAACCGACGCCGGGTGTCACGACAATGCCTGCTTCGTTGAGCATCTTTTCGGCAAACTTCATGCTGTCATTTACTCTCATCCATACATAAAATGTTGCTTTCGGAGTCGGCACATCGAAACCGAGGCTCTTAAGACCGCTTACTAGCACGTCGCGCCTTTCCTGATAGATCTTGCAGGAATCGGCGACACACTGCTGCGAGGATGTAAGAGCGGTTATTCCCGCCCTCTGAATTGCATTGAAAGCGCCCGAATCGATATTTGTCTTGATTCTGCCCAGTCCCGCGATGACTTCCTCACCGCCGACCGCCATTCCGAGTCTCCAGCCTGTCATATTGTAGGTCTTTGAGAGGGAGTGCATCTCCATGCCGACCTCTTTTGCGCCGTCGACCTGAAGGAAGGACGGGGCTTTGTAGCCGTCGAATGCAATCTCCGAGTAGGCATTGTCGTGGACGACGACTATATTGTTCTCTTTTGCGAACTCGACAACCTCTTCGAAGAAGGACATCGGTGCCGTTGCGGCAGTCGGGTTGTTCGGATATCCGAAGAAGAGAAGTTTTGCTTTCTTCAGGACATCCTTCGGAATTGCGTCAAGGTCCGGAAGGAAGTTGTTCTCTTCGGTGAGCGGAAGTTCGTGAAGTTTTCCCTCGGCAAAGAGCGTCGATGTCTTATATACGGGATATCCGGGGTCGGTTGCCAGAACGACGTCGCCCGGGTTGACAAATGCCTCGGGGACATGGGCAATGCCCTCTTTAGAGCCGATAAGTGCGAGGACTTCGGTCTTTGCATCGAGAGAGACATTGAATCTCCTCTTGTACCATGTCGCGACTGCCTCGCGGTATTCGAGCATACCCGTGTAGTCCGGATAGTGGTGGGTTGACGGGTCACGTGCGGCTTCACAGAGTGAGTCCACAATGTGCGACGGTGTCGGCAGATCGGGATCTCCGACGCCCAGATCAATTATATCAATGCCCTGTGCTCTCTTCTCGGATTTCAGTTTGTCAATCTGAGCAAAGAGATATGGCGGAAGATTGTCAAGACGCTTTGCATACATGTTACCTACATGTTGTATCTGCTATCAGATAATCTTAAGGATTATATTCAGGTAGAAATAATCTTCCGCCATAACCGAAGACCGTTTCAGTAGTCCCCGTTGCAATAGTCGCCGTCGCCGCACGTTCTGCGGATATATCCGATAATCCCTATTCATCACAAAAATCCCCATTCATCCGGAAAATCGTGATGTAAGCATACAAAAATACATAAACGTAAGTGTCAATCTCTAAGTATTATGAAAAAAGAGATTCCGAATAAAGACAGCCCCCTGTTAAAAGACAAGAACGGCGATTTTATCCAGAACCGTTGCGTTAATAAACTGCGTGCCGAGGTTTTAAAGGAGAAGACCACGCAGGAGGATGCACTGGAATATCTCAAGAAGAATACTGCCGAGATATACGAGCTCCACGAAGGATTCCAGCTGAAAGGCATTGCGATTTTGGGAGTGCCGCCCGTATATCTTGGACTTAAAATAAAGAAGAAGGAGATTGTCTTCTACTTCCACAAGCCGTGTTTCGGCATATATCTCATGAAAATAAAGGCTACCGACGATGATTTCGCATACATCAGAGCGAACAGCAAATTAGTTAAGTTCTGAAGTTTCCCAATACTATTGGGAACTTCATGACAGACGAAAATTATGCCGGTGCCGCGGAATTCATCGACGCGGTCAAAGTCACCGGCGGCAAATCGGAAAATATCGAAGACCTGACCGCTTTGGAGGATCAGGTCACTGTTCTTTTAAACGGCGTTACGGTCACCTCTCAGGTGGCAACAAGCAGCAATCTGGACGAACTGGGCGCGGGTTACGTCATCACCGAAGGTCTGTGTAAGGATGTCAAATCCGTGCACACCGACGGAAATACAAACACGGTTTACGTCACCTCCGATTCCGTGACAGAAAATTTCAGAAAGATTCAGAACAAGACGGCGGCGACTCAGACGGGCACATCGGGGGGTGTCGAATACGCAGACGCGGCGACCGCTTCAAAGAGAAAGGCAATTGCGACCGTCAAAGCGCCGCATGTAATCGAATCCGATATTGCGATAGGTATCGATGACATATACCGTGCGACCAAGGAGATTATCTCGGATCTCTGGGTGAAGACCGGCGGCGTTCACTGCTCGGTTCTGTTCCGCGAAGGCGGAGAGATTGTCGCGGTCATGACCGATGTCGGCAGGCACAACACGGTCGACAAGGTCGTCGGAAGTGCAATCTTAAACGGCATTGACCTGAATAAGTGCTTCCTCGGATGCACGGGACGCCAGCCCTACGGCATGGTCAAAAAATGCATGAATGCGGGAATTCCTATTATCATATCAAAAGCCGCATCCACTGCCGACGGCATAAGACTTGCAAGGGAGTCGGGCATTACCCTCATCTGTTTTGCCAGAGGAGAGCGCTTTACCGTATATTCCAATCCGCAGAGAGTTCGCGGAGTGAAGACGGATCAATAAATCAGTGTCAATATAATCAGTGAACAATTACCGTAACTTTTTTTCTTTTTTGGATTTTTTGAATTTTTTTGGCTTTTTTGCATTATTTACACGCCGCGTCTGAAATGTCCTTCGGTAATGCCGCCCTGAGATATCTTTGCGACCCTCTTCTTCAGGTCATCGAGTTCGTTCTCCAAAGCCATGCCCGACCCCCTTCCAGACCAATCGCCGTCAGATACGGCACGAAGACCTTCCTTATAGGCTTTTACGACCGCAGACGCGTAATCGTATGTCTTGTGCCTGCCGTCAACCGATAAGGTGTCAAGACCCATATCGCAGAGTTCTGGCAGGGAATCGATTAGGCAGGTCTCGACAGCATTGAAGATATGAGTTCTGCCGCAGGCGTCAACATATATCGGGAAGTCGCGGTCGCGCTCATCGAGCAGAGAATAGGTCTTCTTCGGATCGTAAGTCCCGTAGTCCGAAAGCCCCGATAAGGGCAGATTGTTCTCGGTGACCATGAGTTCGACGGCGCCGTTAACGAGATACTCGGTCTCGACCTTCCCGCGAAGTTCGGGGGGGATTCTGCCGATAAGATCGCGGATATTTTCGGCGGACGCCTCCGGCGATATGACGGCGCCGCAGAAGAGGTCGGATATCTGCGCAAGGCTCAGCGAATTGTAGATGTTCATGCCGCTTCCGCCGTAGATACGGGCATACGGCGCAACCCTGCGTATCGCGGCAGCACTGCCGTAACTCTCGACAATTATCCCGCAGACGCCGAGACCGAGAACTTTCTCCACAAGCGGCAACGCGGCGGAGATATACGCGTCATCCGCAATCCGCGGCCATTTCCAGATTAGTTCGCAGCCGCGTTCCTTACATGTCTCCGCCGCCGACGAAAGTGTCTCAAGTATTCCTTCCTCAAACGCCGGATTTACAGAGCCGTCTTTGAGAACGGGCGCAACGTCACATTCGCAGTATATCCTGTCGCATCCCGAATCGGCGGCGGCTCTGACGCATTCGGGACTGTCGGCATAGAATGCGAGTTTCGGTCTCCGCACCGGCACATCATATCTTACGAAATTGCTCAGGAACCGCGAATAATTTTCGCGGGCGGCATCCAGAGAGGCTTCGTCGGGCAGATACGACCCGATTACCGCCCTGTCTGCGGACTTGAGGAAATTGCGCCTGAGTTCGTTGAGCAGGCTCATGGGGAGAAATAGATTGCCGGAATATTCCGCCTTGAAAGAGCGCATCTCATACTGCGTGCCGCCGCATTTTGCAAAGACTTTCTTCAGATCATCGGTCAGCACGGGCTTATTCTGCGCATCCGCCATCTCGGTGTCCGAGGTATAAACGGTCTCGTATTTTACGCCCTTTATCGCGAAACTGCCGCTGACGACAGGCGTTCTGCCGTTTTTGCCCCCGAGTTTAAAGGAGATATCCATGGGAATCTTCCGGTACACGCCGCCGTCGCGGGCTTTTATCTCTCCGGCAAGGTCATCGAGACTGCCGCGATTCGTGATGAAGACCCGATCGCCGCGTCCGAGCCGGCACTTGGTCCTGAAACGGAGTTCGCCGTTTCGTATCTCATACGGCTTTCTTAGGAAGAAACCGTCATCCGAGCCGTGCTTCCTGCGTATTGTAAGACCGTCGCCGTTGCGCGGCTTTGTATCGCCCGTCAGCCTTACAACCCCGCTCTCATACCGCGGGTCGTAATCCGTGACCGTGCCTATGAATATTCCGCGGTTTGCGGGTCGGTCATAGGACATGAGAGCCGCATTTTTGTCGCCGCCGACATAACCCGAGGTAAAACGCCGGTTGAAGGCTATCAGAAGGTTCTCTCTGTCCTCTTTCGAGACGCCGTCGACCGTATCACCCGAGTTGCCCGCGGGAGAGTTTTCCGCGACCGCATCAAGCGCCCTTCTGTATATTGAAGTGACAATCGCGACATACTCCGGCGATTTCATGCGTCCCTCAATCTTAAGGGATGCGATATCAAGCCGTGCCATGCTCCCGAGGTTGTCGCAGGAGCAGAGATCGCGCGGAGAAAGAAGATATGCGCCTTTCGTCCGGCATCTCACCGAAGATGCGGAGTCAATCTTTCCGTATCCGTCGACCGTGCTCTCCCGCAACTCATAGGCTTTCCTGCACGGCTGTGCGCACATTCCGCGGTTTCCGCTCCTGCCGCCGAGAAGCGACGAGAAGAGGCACTGACCCGAGTAGCAGTAGCAGAGAGCGCCGTGGACGAAGACCTCGAGTTCGGGCGGATTCTTAAGCGGCGTCTCCGAATAGGGATCGGCTGCATCTTTGAGAGCGGCGTTAATCGCGCCAATCTCATCATACGAGAGTTCGCGGGCAAGCACGATTCTACGGATATTCATACTGCCGGCTTTGAGCGCACCCGCCGTGCTGTTTATCGTCATCTGCGTGGATGCATGCAAAACAAGGTCGGGGAAGCACTCGTTTGCCGCTTTCAGAAGCCCCAGGTCCTGAACAAGCACGGCATCGGCGCCGATTGAGTAGTAATACATCATCTCGGAGAGGGCGCGGGGCATCTCTTCATCGGAGATAAGGGTGTTTAAGGTGATATAAACGCGAACGCCGCGGGTGTGGCAGTATTCCACGGCGTCTTTGAGCTCGTCCTCGTTGAAATTTGCGGCAAAACGTCTTGCGCCGAAGTTGCGACCGGAGAGATATACGGCATCGGCACCTGCGCAGACTGCCGCGTGAAGAGCCTCGGGGCTTCCCGCCGGCGCAAGAAGTTCGGGGATGCGTATCTTTGCGCCTTTACCTTCGGCTCCGCTCTTCGCCCCTACCGCTGTCGACGATGCCGAACCCGAAGATCGCGAAGATATCGAAGATCCCGAAGACGCAGATTTAACGGATTTAACGGATTTATTAACTTTTTTCCCACGAGAGTTTTTCCCGCCGTGACTGCCGCCCATGCCGATCATACCGCTCATATTACACCTGCCAACCGTATTACCAAATTATTATCAGATTATTATCAAATTACTATCAAAGTATTATCAGATTATTATCAAATAACTATCAAAGTATTATCAGATTATTCCCAAATTATTATCGTATTATTGTCAATTATTATCCGATTGTATTCCGATTATTATCAAAATTCATTACGGATCATATTACGGATCATATAAATGCTCACTGATCAATGTCACGGACTGCCGCAGGCTTGAGCGGACACGCGGATCATAAACAGGCAATAAGCCCGTTGCAGCCTTAACGTCCGAATCCGACGACTAAACAGAGACTTACAAAAAGAGTGAATCCGTGCTTAAATAAAGCGCTTTATTTGTTATAATGCATAATAATTATACGAACGCGGTTAAAATATTCAAAAACCGCAAAACCGAAAAATAACAGGAACATGCCGTAATCGGCATATAATATCGGCAAAATAGCCAATACAGATATAGGGCGTGCGGCGCCGCAGGAATTTACGTAAAAACACCCCGGGGAACTTGACTGCCATATGGCACTATTTGAGAGAAAAAAAGCACCAAAAGAGTCCGACTCAGACGACGGCGGCGAGATAGGCTCACTTATCAAACTGCTTTCGTCCAAGAACTGGGAGGAACGCGGTAATGCCGCAATACGCCTCTCGGAGATAGGTCAACCGGCAGTAGTGCACCTCTTAAAAGCGCTGGATTCCGAAAATTCTCTCATACAGACCGGCGCCGCCGAGGTCCTCGGAACATTCGGAGAGGCGGCACTCCCCACTCTTTTAAAAGTAGTCTTCTTCGGAAAAGAACGTGCACGCGACGGTGCGGCAAGAGCGGTCGGTCAGAACGGCGCGGCTGCGATACCGCAGCTCAAGGAAGCCCTGGGCAATAAAGAGAGTGCCTCGGTGAGAAGCGGCGCCGTACTATGTCTTGGCTATATGGGTTACATGAGTCAGGATGTCGAAGGAATGCTCGTCGAAGCCCTCCGCGACAGCAACTCGAACGTGCGCATTCAGGCGGCAAAATCCCTTGAGAACATAAACTGGATACCAAAGACCAAGACGCAGAGGGCGCAGTTCTTCCTCGCAAAAGGCGACTACAACTCGCTTGCGAAACTCGGAAAGGATGCCCTGCCCGCGATACAGTCCGAAGTCCTCTCCGGCTCGACCGAGACAAAGAAGAAGATTGCCGAAATTCTCCCCAAAATCGCGGCAGAAGAATCCCTCTATGTCCTCTTAAAACTCATCGAGGACTCGGATGCGCAGGTCAGGCAGAAGACCGTTGCCGCAATGAGCGAGGCAAGCGACAGAAGACTCATCCCTTATATCATAAAATCGCTCGACGACGAGGACTCATACGTCAGGATGGAGGCTGCATGGTCTCTCGACAGAAAAGGCTGGAAACCGTCTAACAACGATGAAAAAGCCAAATACCTGATGATCAAGGAGAAGTGGACCGAACTTCTCCAGATGCGCGATGCTGCAGTCCCCATCCTCATCGCCTCACTCAAGGACAAGAATCCGGGTATCAGGCTCAAATCGACCGAAGTTCTTCGTGCAATGGGCAATGTCGGCTACGCTGCCATCAACGAAGCACTCAAGAGCGAGGATCCCGCGCTGAAAGCCGGCGCCATGGAAGCGGTTGCGGTCATCAAGAAGAAGAATGCCGCCGCAGCCAAGGCACAATCCGAGAAGAAGAAAGCCCAGACCCCCGACGAAGAGGTCGAAGAGCAGTTAAAGCGCCACAAAGAGGAGATGAAAGCCCGCAACGGCAATTCCAAGACCGAGGAACAGTGGGCCAAGATAATGCGCAAGAACGGTCTCGACGAGGACAGAATCGCAAGATTCTCCAAAGCCCTCTCGGACGAGAACGAGATCATGCGTGCCGCCGCCGTCGAGAACCTGAAGGCAACCGGCAACTGCGGTATCGAGTGTATGATCATTCTCCTTGCCGACCCGAAGAATAATGTGAGAATCGCGGCTATCGAGTCTCTCGGCGATCTGAGGGCGAAGCGTGCCGCAAAATACCTTGTCAAACTCATAAAGGACAAGAACGAGAATGTCAGAATGGCATGCGTCCATTCTCTCGGTCAGATGCACGATCCCGAGACTCTCGGAAGCATAGTCGGAAGGCTCTTCGATCCGAATGCCGCCGTGAGGAACAAAGCCATCGAGACCGTCGCCAAGTTCGGATCGGAGGCGCTGCCGCATCTCAAGGAGCATCTCTCGATTCAGGATATGGCAGTCCGCATCATTGCCATCAGGACAATCTCGAAGATCAGTCACCCCGATTCGATTGCCCTCTGTATCAGGATGCTCAACGATACGGAATACGATGTAAGGCAGTGTGCCGAGGCGGCTCTTCTGGCACTTGCAGATACGCAGTTCAACCCGCTCGTTGATTATGCGTTCAAGATATCCAAGCGCGGCAAGACTCTCGAGAAGACGGGTATTATCGCCGTGCTTGCGCAGATAAAGGACAGCAGGGCACAGCAGGCGATAGCGTTCTTCCTGCAGGACTCCGAGGAGAAGGTCGTCGATTACGCCAAGAAATGCCTGCAGGGTCAGCAGCAGGAAGAGTTTACCCCCGAACTTCTGAAGAATCTCGAGGAGCAGGCACATGCGGCAATGCGCACGCGCAGCGAGGCAAAGCCGACCGCGACCGCGAAGACGGGAACGGCAAAGCCTGCGGATCAGGCGGAGCATACAGGAAAGGCGGATACGCCGGTCGCGACAGGCGAGGTGCCCGCGGCATCTGCGGAAACGGCGACAACAGCGGCAGCCGCGGACGCGGATGTTACGGCCCGGGTGTCTGCGCCCGTATCCGCGCCTGTATCGGCTCCAAAGCCCGAAGAAGAAGGGTTAACGCCGGAGGAGGAAGCCGCCGCCGTGGCAAGAGATCTAAAGAGCACGGACAGCGCCGTTCAGATGAAAGCCGCAGAGAAGGTCTTTATGATGGGCGACATCATTATTCCGCCGCTCATAGAGGCTCTCAACGACGAGAATCCCGAGACCAGGACTTTCATCGCCGAGATACTTATCGGTCTGGGCGATACCGCGATTCAGGGGCTTGTAAAGGCGCTCGAGAACCCCGAGCCCGCAATCCGCATGACCGCGGCGCAGAGCCTCGGAAAGATTCCCGACGAGGTCACGATAACGGCTCTCTGCGGCGTTCTCGAGAATGACCACAACTCGCTCGTAAGGACGGTTGCCGCTGAATCTCTGGGATTCATGGGCGACAAGCGTGCCCTCAATCCCCTTATCGCGGCTTCCAAAGAGAACGACAAGGCTCTGAAATCGGCGGCTCTGAGGTCGCTCGGATACATCAACGACGAGCAGGCGATTCCGACACTCATAGAGACCCTCAAGAATGCCGATCCCGAGATTGTCAAGATTGCCACCGCCGCTCTCACGCAGTACGGTTACGAGGCGACAAAAGCCCTTGAACAGGCTCTCAAGACCGAAACGGGACTTGCAAGAGAGAAGATCACCTATGCTCTCGACGAACTCGGCTGGGTTCCCGAGACCGAGGACGCGATCTCGTATTACTTCATCGCAAGAAAGCAGTGGACGGAGCTTGAGGAGATCGGCGAGGCGGCTATTCCCGCACTGCAGTCGGCAATCGCGGATTCAAGCATAGAGGTAAAGATCTCTGCCATGAACACGATAGCAAACATAGGCGGCGATCAGGCAGCCGCGGCTCTGGAGAGCATTATAGAGAGTTCCTCGGACGAAACCGAGAAGACTCTCGCAAAAACCATGCTCAAAAAGATCAAAAAATAATCGCAGGAAAGAGGAAAGCGGTCAGGCACGGGTCAGGACTTCCTCAAAGTAGTCCATGATATCGGATACGAGTTTTGTCGACGCCGCCATGTATTTTGTATCGGTTACTTCCTTAAGAGTCTGAATATACCTGCCCGTTTTCGTAATCGGCTCATCCTCAATGAGACTCTCGAGTGTCGGCGTTATCATCTCGGGGTGATTCTGAAGGGCAAGGACTCTGTCGCCGTATGAGAATCCCTGATTTTTGCAGGCTTCGTTTGTCAGCAGATGGACGGCGCCGCGGGGTATCTCAAACGTATCGCCGTGCCACTCGAAAGTAACGAATTCCTTCTTAAAGAGGCGGTCAAACGGGCTGTCCGCGGCGGACTGCGTCTTATACACCCTGTGCCAGCCGATCTCCTCATCGGCATTTCTCGTGACCTTTCCCCCCAAGACTACCGATATGAGCTGACCGCCGAGGCAGATACCGAGCACCCCTTTGCCTGCGGCGACGGCTTCGCCGATGAACTTCTTCTCCGGCGTCAGGAACGGGTATTTATCGTCTTCATAGACGTTCATGGACCCGCCGAGGACGGCAAGAAGATCATATGAGTCATGACCAGGGAGAGCGTTTACCCGCGGATCGTCGAGGTAGAGATGACTCTCGGCGTATTTCCAGCCTTTTTCCTCCGCAAGCCCTCTTATGCATCCCGTATCTTCGCTTGCCATATGCAAAAGCGCATGAATCCTCATTATTGTCCTCCAATCACATTTTGAACGGCTTATTCATTAATTCCGCCGATATCCTCAGCTTCGGGCGGCATACGCCTTCATTCTGCCTGCGGATCGCGGTCTTGAACGATGTCCGCGATGTCCCGGCATGCCTTCGGAGTTATCGGAACTCACGGGTTTCCCCGAATGCCCGTTATTTACGGCGTTGCCGTTGCCTTCGGCGTGCTTTTTAGCCTTGCCCCACACCTTCGGAGAAGTGCCCGCGCCCTCACCCGCTCCGACCGAGGCAACACCCGACTGTGCACTCACGGGAGCGCCGCTCCGACCGCTCTGATTTTCATGATCTCCGCGATTTTCCCGCTTCGATTTACCGGTTCTCCTGCGGGGTTTAGACTGCGGCATTTTTCCGGGCTTGCCGTTTTTGCCGTTTTTACCGATATTGCCGTTTCTGACGGCTTTGCTTCTGCCGGATTTGCCCCCGCGTTCGGGATAATCCCCACCGTTATTACAACCCCTGCCGCCAGTATTCTGATTATTACGGGAATTCTCCGCCGCATTATCCGTCACTTCGGAGATACCCGACTGCCTCTCTTTACTCTCGGCACTGTCTTTACCGCCTTTAAGGTCTTTCGAGGCTTCGTTTCTGCCCTTCTTAGGTGTCTCGGCGGCGCAGTCGAGGAAGACCTCGGCGTATCTGCCGGCAACGTCGCTTCCCAGAGTGGGTCTGAGACTCTCGAGCCAGAGGTAAAATCCCGTCATCTGCGGCGTTCTCTTGCTCTCGACCTTGAGTTCGCCGGACTTCTTGCGGACGATCTTTAAGTATTCGTTCTTCTTCTTAGACCGCAGGTAGATTACAGGCTCATACTCGGGGATATCGACCGCGAGAACCATCTTCGAGAACTCGTTTTTCATATCGTCATAGACATACTTCTTCGAGTTCATGGTATAGGTGCGGTTATGCATGAGCGACCTGATTGCGGCTGGGTAGAGTGCGCCGAAGAGCACTTTCTTCGAGACCGGCGGTATCTCGTCGGGTCTTGCCATCTCCTCTTTTCCGCCGTCGTTCATCATTATCTCCAGAGTGCGGTCGCGCTTCATGTCATGGAGCTTTTTGTAATCGAACGGGCGTTTTATCGGAATCTTCTCTATTCCGATTAGGCGGCTGTTATCCACGGGCTTTCGCGGAACGCCGTGAATGCTGTCCCTGTGCAGAACGTTCTTGAGCTCCTCGCAGGTCGGCGTTACGATAAGGGTGCTCTCGGTCTCCCTCATAAGCCTCTTCATTATCGACGACCGCGATATGTCGACGGAGGAGAAAAGAACGAACGGGACGACCGCCTGCGCGTAGAGGTAACTGAGGAGCTTTTTCTTGTAGTGGACCTCGGCTTCCATGTCCTTTAAGTCGGAGGCGGAGGTGACAATCTCGCAGAAGCAGATTCTGTCCATGTAGTCGACGAAGACGATATCGAATTCGGCGATGTCCTGACCGTTGCCGCGGATATTGATGTCGCCGCGGTTTGAATAGAATATGCCGTTCTGACCGAGTTTTATCTCAATCGGCGGGAACGGGGCATCCGCACCTTTTCTGACGACATACTTGACCTTGCCCGTGGTCTCGGTGAGTTCGAGGAGCATCTCGTATATGAGCGACTCGTACCATCTGCCTTCCGCGGCTCTCATCTGAGAGAGTTCGGGCGAGAACAGCTGTGTCTTCTCGAGCTTCTTCAGATGGCGGATTGCACGCCTTGCAATGGTCTTGTCGGGCTTCTTCCTGTAAAAGTTGGCATTAAGCCAGTTCAGCATTTCCATGTAATTGTCCTTTTTGCGTTATTTTTGCGTTATTTACGCCGCTTTCGCTCTTTGCATCGCTGTCGGCTTTGAGCGGATTTCAGTGCGTATTTCCGAGCGAATTTCCAAGCGTATCCGAATTTTCGGCAGACCTTCCATTCCGGAGATTTTAACCCGAATTATTCGGATTATTCAGACCGGAATGAATTCGGGGTTATGAATTCGTTTGAAATGATTTGAGTTGAAATGATTTCGGTTTAAAAAGTGAGACTGCGGCGATGGGGACTGCGGGAACGGTGAATACGATGATAGCGGTCGATTATCTCAGACAATCTAGGACAAACGCCTTCAATCGCCAATCATCGCATATCCCGACAGTTATTGCAGATATTGCAGATATTGCAGACATTACAGGTTGCCGGTATCGCAGGTTGCATGTATTGCAGACATTGCAGAAATTACAGACATCACATTTGCGGGATTCCGCAGGAATTCGCCGGATTATTCCAGGACCATTATCCTGCGGGTCAGACTCTTATGCACTCTCTGTTCATGATACTGAACTATCGTAAAGTGCCGTTTTGCAATCTCGCGTATATCGATATGGGTAACAACAACGGCACGCCTGCCTTTTTTGAGCACCCGTCGCATCTCACTCAATGAATCATTATAAAGCGCGTTCATTGATTCCGCTTTTATACAGACCGACTGACCGTACGGAAGATCCGTGGCTATAGTGTCTACAGAACAGTCTGTTATAGGAAGTTTGGTTGAATCAACCTTTAATACCTCGGTCTGCGGGAGGTTGGAAAGACAGCCTTTCAGCATCGCAATGTCCATATCCGTGCCCACCGTGCGCATGTTGAGCATAAGCCCTTCGAGCAGTATGCCGCCCGTTCCGCAAAACGGGTCCAATAAGAGGTCGTTTTCCTTTCCCTGCGCAATGTTTACAAGGGTGCGTGCAAGTATGGGCATCATGACGCCCGGGTGGAAAAACGCTCTGCGCATCGGATTTCGATATTCGTAGCTTCCTCGGTCGATTTTATAGAGGACAACACCGAAATAGCAGGTCGTTCCCGAGAAGATCGCGCGGTACTCCCGCTGCGGATTCTTAAGCGAGACCGTTCCTTTGATATGCGCCCCCATGCACCTCTCAAGATCGAGCTGAGATTCGGGTATGGTTGTATCCTGTATTTTTTTGACCCGGCATGCGAACGGAAGGTCGGATGTTATGGCAAGCGAATCGAGCATCTCCTTGAATCTGCCCGCATCCGCGGGGCACTGCCCCAGATAAGAGATTACGCAGTGCGTCATTGCAAGGCGCCCCGCCGCGTTCTCATCATCGCATTCGACGACGGCGACCTGCATCCCTTTCTCGATAATTCTGCCGATACACTCCGCTTCGGCGAAGGGGAGGGTCGGGTGTTCTCCCGAGAGTTCCAGAATCAGTTTCATGTCTGCCCTAATTAGTTGGTTCTTCGAGTGCTAAAAGTGATAGCATGCGCATGCCTCCGGCAGCGCCGCCGACCATGAATGATTGGATTTTTTATCGCCCGCGACCTATACCTATAGAGAGCAATTACCAAGATGAAACCCAACCGTGCTTTATTTCCAATCCTCGTTTTTCTCGGCGGCTGCAGCTACGGACCGTCGTCATCGGTAATCAAACTGGGATACGCGGACGGTTTCACACCACTGACATTTCTCTTTGCAGAGTATTTCACCGGTCTTTTTCTGCTCTTGCTTATTGCCGCCGTCCTGATTGCATATACATACTTCAGGCACGGCAGAACGGATATCTGGAACATGTATATGCCTGCGGAGCGTGAATCGTCCGCACGGAGCGGGCAGGCACACGAAGCCGCAGCGACCGAACAGGCACCGGAAAAGACGTCGACGAAACCACGCGGGGACGGTATTCTGCGCATGTTCGCATGCGGTCTCTCGCTTGCCCTTGTCAGCACATGCTACATAGTCTCCCTGAATATGATCTCGGCGTCGCTTGCCGTTCTTCTGCTCTTCCAGTTCACATGGATGGGCGTAATCCTTGAAGCCGTCATAAAACGTCGGTCTCCGTCGCGAAACGCCTGCATATCGATAATTATCCTGATTTCCGGAACCGTCCTGGCATCGGGAATCCTCGGCGGCGTCGGCAGCATGGACCCGATAGGCGTCATATTCGGTCTGGGATCGGCGTTCTTCTACACGATTAACATGTATCTCCTCGGCGATTCGAAGACCGAGATGCATCCGTTCTTCAAGAGCCTGACCACGCTTCTCTTTGCATGCGTTGCCGTGGGCTTCATATTCGGACCCATGCTCATCGGAAGCGGCGGCGTGGACGAACTTCTCAACCCTTCGCTGATTCCGTATGCCCTGATGCTCGGAATAATCGGCTGTGCCCTGCCCGTATCCCTCTTCTCGATAGGGATGCAGAGGCTGCCGCTCGGGTTTGCGACAACGCTCAGTTCCTCGGAGCTTCCGGCGTCGATAATCTGTGCGGTTCTGATAATCAACGAGACCGTTATGTGGTATCAGTGGATCGGCATAGTGATCCTGCTCTACGGCATCTCGTATCGCTATATGTTCGTAAAGGGTCGGAAAAAACCCGTTATTCCTTTCTCATGAAGGACATGAAAAACGCGGATTCATGAGGGGTCGGGTTGAAAATTAAGTATAAGTTGATAGTATGAATTACAGCCGTGCATTATTCCCCCTGCTCGTCTTTATCGGGGGTATCAGTTTCGGTCCGCTGTCACCGTTCGTGAAGATAGCGTATACCGAAGGTTATTCATCCGTCTCAATGATATTCGCGCAGTACGGCGGCGGCTGGCTCTGTCTCTTCATACTTGTCGCGATTTTCACGCTCTGCAGAATACTGACCGGGAAAAAGAACGGCATAAATGACGGCGCATCTCAAAGATCTCAACCATCTCAAGCATCTCAACCCTCTCAAACGTCGGTTAAGACACGTTTGAAGGATTGTCTGCTCATATTTGCCTGCGGTCTCTCGATTGCCCTGTGCAGTTCCTGCAATATCTTTGCGCTGAACACCATCTCCGTCTCGCTTGCCGTTCTTCTGCTCTTTCAGTTCATCTGGATGGGCGTCATCATACAGTGCATAGTAAAGCGGTCGCTGCCGTCAAAGGAGACCTTAATCTCGGTGCTCCTGCTCGTTATCGGAACGGTTCTCGCCTCCGGTGTGCTTATAGCAGGTACCGGATTCGAATTAATCGGCGTCCTTTTCGGTCTCGGGTCGGCGCTTTTCTTTGCGATATACGTCTTCTTAATCGGACATGTCGCGGTTAAGATTCACCCGGTATATCGGAGTTTTCTCGTGATGAGCATGGCGCTTCTCTCAATCCTTGCAATCTTCGGCTTATCGCTTGCGGAGAATGCGGCGCAGATAGATACGGGTCTTTTCAGGTACGCAATGATAATCGGTCTCTTCGGATGCGCAATCCCGATGTTCTTCTTTGCAATAGGCACACCGAAGATTCCCACGGGTGCGGCAACAATCCTCAGCTCCTCGGAACTGCCCGCAACCATCATCTGTGCCGTCATCATCATTCACGAATCCGTAACGGCATTTCAGTGGGTCGGCGTGGGTCTTGTATTTCTGGGAATCGCATATCCCTATCTTGCCGCGGCATTAAAGGAAAAATACGGAAAATAAGGAAAAAGCGTAAAGGTCTGAAGGGAAGCATAACATCGTAAGCGGACACGGATAACGGCAGACGGATTTTCGGACGCCGATATCTTTACACGCAACGATACATTAATTTGATTTCGTTCAGATTGTAATTCATGGACGCTGTTGCTATTTTGATAATTACTCTGGTGTTCATTACCGTTCTTGCTTTCTCACGAAAAGTGCCCATATTTCTGACTCTGTTTTCGGGAGCCGTTCTTATGGGTCTTCTTGCGGGATTCGGATACGAGCAGGTCATTAATTGGACGATAAAAGGAATAGGCAGTACCTTCACCGGATTTGCCGTGGTAATACTCTCCGGAATTGTCATAGTAAGACTGCTTTACGACCAGGGTCTTCTGGATATAATAATCTCGGGATTGAGTTTCGGCACAAAAGATCGCGGCATTAACGCAGGTATTCTCGGTTACATACTTGCGATTCCGACGACGTGCTGCATGACCACTTACATGATGCTTGCCCCCGCAATGAAAAAGGATGGGGACATAAACCCGAAATCAAACCGACCTCTGTATCTCCTTGCGGTCGGCAGTATCATCTCATATGTCCTGATTTTTCCGACACCGGTTACGATGCCGATCCTGACTTCTCTTGCGCCCGATTATTCGATCTTTAATCTGGACGCAATAACAATCCCTATCTCGTTGGGTGTTCTTGTAATCATAATGCTGCTCTTCCGCTTCCTTTACCGCAGTACAAAAGAGACCGGCGAAGAAAAAGGCGGGGATAACGGCGCGAATAAAGTCGGAGATGCGGGCGGAGACATTAACGCGGAACCTGTCGAATCCGCGGAGCCCGTAAAGACCGAAAAGATTTCACTCAATCTCAAACTGCGGGCATGGGCTCCGTTTATCGCAATGATTGTGACGATGCTGGCGGGATTTTTCATCTTCCATCTGTCCCACATAATCATCATGCAAACCATAATGCTCGCGGGACTGATAACCGCCCTTGCGCTTGCTCCTGCCGATATCAGAATGAAAAGCTTCTCGGAAGGTGCCAAATTTGCGGGTCTGATACTCTTTGATCTCTGTGCAGCGGGTGCGATCGGAAGGGTAATCAGAGAATCGGGTCTTGCGAGCGGCATTACGGATTCGATGATCCCCGTACTTCCCGACATTATGATTCCCTTCATAGTCACCGCGATATTTGCAATCGCACAGGGATCCAGAGTAACGACCGCGGTCATAGCCTCGGAGATAATTGCAGCCTCCGGACTTGCGGCAACAATTCATCCTATTCCGATGATACTTATGATAGCGGCGGGAACCTGCTTTGTTGTTTTCTTTACGGATCCGTACTTCTGGCTTGTGCAGAAAACAACGGGCGATGACATAAAGACGGTGCTGAAGAACTATACACTGCCGCTTGCTGTCGCGGCTGTCATCATATTTGTTGTCGCACTTCTGCTTACGGCATTTTTCTTCCCGTATGTCGAAGACGCGGCTCTGCTTATGGGATAACGCTTCATGAACGATAACTGAAAAAATATACACTTTTTTTTCGAAATAAAGAGATGCAGATATTAATAGATGCAGAAATTAAGTGATGGAGATATTAAGTGATGCAGAAATTAAGTGATGAAGATATAAAGAGATAAGAAAAATAAAGAGATAAGAAAAATAAAGAGATAAGAAAAATAAAGAGATAAGAAAAATAAAGAGATAAGAAAAAAAGAAGATTACTTCTTCTTTTTATCGTTCTTGCCTCCGAAGACATCCTTGAAGAATCCCGTCTTTTTGCCCGACTCCGACTTTTTGCCGGATTCTATCTCAAGAAGTCTGCCGTAGAGCTGTTTTTCCTCTTCGTTAAGATTCTTCGGAATCTCAACCTTTACCCTGACCAACATATCACCGGGTCTGCCTCTTCTCTTGACACCCTCGCCCGCAATCTTAAGAGCGGTGCCGTGCTGAACACCGGCGGGTATCTTGAGCTCGACATCGCGGCCGTCAATCGTCTGGATATCAACCTTGGTTCCGATAGCCGCGCCTGCCGCCGAGATGGCGACCGTCGTCTCGAGATCGTCGCCGATACGTCTGAAGTTCGGGTCGGGCAGGACCTCAATCTCGATATAGAGGTCGCCGTTGGGCGCGCCGGGGTCTCCCGCCTCGCCGTAACCCTCCATCCTCAGACGCATGCCGGTATCGACACCGGCGGGTATCGCAACGCTGATGGTCCTCTTGACCCTCGAATGTCCAGTGCCGCCGCAGGTCTTACAGCGCTCTTCGGGTATCTTTCCGCGACCGCCGCACTGCGAACAGGTGACCATGCTGACGAAATTGCCGAACGGCGTCTTGCTCTCGCGTTTTTCCTGACCCGTGCCGCCGCAGCGCGGACATGTGCGTGTCTTCTTGGTCGTGCTTCCCGTACCGTCACAGTCGGGACACGGCTCGGTATGCATCACATCGACATCGCGCGATGTTCCCAGCGCCGCATCCTTAAGAGAGATGGTAAGGCGCATGAGCAGATCCGCGCCTGCCTGAGGACCTCTCGGACCGCGTCTCTGTCCGCCGCCGCCGAAGAAGGCATCGAAGATATCCCCGAATCCGCCGAAATCGGCACTGAAACCCGCACCGTTGAAACCGCCGCCGCTGTACTGCCCTTTGGAAGCGTTGGTGAAGGTCTCGTGACCCATGCGGTCGTACTGCGCACGTTTCTGACTGTCGGAAAGGACGCTGTAAGCCTCGTTTATCTCCTTGAACTTCTCTTCGGCGCCCTCTTCCTTGCAGATATCGGGGTGATATTTTTTGGTCAGGGTGCGGTAAGCCTTCTTAATCTCCTGTTCTGTAGCCGTTTTCGGAACATTAAGGACATCGTAATAGTTTTTCGCACCCATATTATCGCCTGTAGATTATCGTATTTTATTCGCCCCTAACCCTTATAAAATGGATTAAAGTTTTAATCGACGGGATTGACATAACCAATCCGCGATTAATCTGTATTTTGTGATTTACCGGATCGCAAAGGATCTCAGTTCTTGTCGTCCTTGACCTTGAAGTCGGCATCGACAACGGTGTCGTCGGACTTCTTGTCTTCGGCACCTGCGCCGCCTTCTTTTGCCTTGTTTGCCTCGGCTTCCGCTGCGGCTTTCTGATACATCTTTGTGGATGCCGCAAAGACGGCTTCCTGAAGTTCCTCGACGTCCTTCTTGATTGCATCTATGTCGGTGCCCTCGACGGACTTCTTGACCTTCTCGACGCCGGCTTCAATCTTTGAGACATCGTCGGCTTCGAGCTTGTCCTTGCCTTCCTTGAGGAGTTTTTCGGCGGCGAATATCGAGTTGTCGGCGTTGTTTCTGATCTCAATCTCTTCGCGCTTCTTCTTATCCGCCTCTTCGAAGTCCTTGGACTTCTTGATCATCTCTTCGATCTCTTTCTCGGAAAGTCTCTTGTCGCCGGAGATTGTGATTGCCTGGCTGTTGCCCGTGCCCAGATCTTTTGCCGAGACATTGATGATGCCGTTAGCATCGATATCGAATGTGACCTCGATCTGCGGGATTCCGCGCGGCGCCGGCGGGATGCCTGTCAGCTGGAACTTGCCGAGCGTGAAGTTATCGGCGGCAAGCGCACGTTCACCCTGAACGACGTGAATCTCGACGCTGGTCTGGTTGTCGGCCGCGGTCGTGAAGATCTGACTCTTCTTTGTCGGGATTGTGGTGTTTCTCTCGATGAGTTTTGTTGCGATACCGCCCATTGTCTCGATTGAGAGTGTAAGCGGGGTTACATCCAGAAGGACTACGTCCTTTGCTTCTCCGGTCAGGACACCGCCCTGAATCGAAGCACCGACTGCGACACATTCATCGGGGTTGATTCCCTTGTCGGGCTCTTTTCCGAGGAGTGCACGGACTCTCTCCTGAACGAGCGGGACACGTGTCGAACCGCCGACAAGGAGGACGTGGTCGATATCGGATGCCGTAAGACCCGCATCTTCGAGTGCCTGCTTTACGGGTCCGATTGTCCTGTCGACTAAAGGACCGATGAGCTGCTCGAACTTTGCGCGTGTAAGGTCGATATCGAGGAACTTCGGACCTGTTGCGTCGGTTGTGATGTAAGGCAGGTTGATGTTTGTCTTCTGAACGGTCGAGAGTTCCATCTTTGCGTTCTCGGATGCGTCGCGGATACGCTGCATTGCCATCTTGTCTTTCGAGAGGTCGATGCCTTCCTTCTTCTTGAATTCTTCGACGATGTAGTCGGTGATTGTCTTATCGAAGTCGTCGCCGCCGAGGTGGTTATCTCCCGCGGTCGCCTGAACCTCGAACACGCCGTCGCCGAGTGTCAGGATTGAGACATCGAAGGTGCCGCCGCCGAGATCGAATACCAGTACGGTCTTGTCCTCTTCCTTGTCGATACCGTATGCGAGCGCACTTGCGGTAGGCTCGTTGATGATACGCATGACCTCGAGACCCGCAATCTTACCTGCATCCTTTGTTGCGTTCCTCTGAGCGTCGTTGAAGTATGCCGGGACGGTGATGACTGCCTTCTTGATCTCTTCGCCGAGGTAGGCTTCGGCGTCGACCTTTAACTTCTGAAGGATCATTGCGGAGATCTCCTGCGGCGTGAACTTCTTGCCGTCGATCTCCACGGTCTCGCTTGTTCCCATCTTTCTCTTGATTGAGATGATTGTTCTCTCGGGGTTTGTTACCGCCTGACGTTTTGCGACGTTGCCGATAAGGCGCTCACCCTCCTTTGAGAAAGCCACTACCGACGGAGTTGTTCTTCCGCCTTCCGCATTCGGAATTACAACCGGCTTTCCGCCTTCCATGATAGACATACATGAGTTTGTAGTTCCGAGATCAATACCTAAAATTTTGTTTGATGCCATGTTTTATTCCTCCTTTCCTTTGGATACCGCGACTTTTGCACATCTGAGGACTTTGTCGCCGATGGTGTAGCCGCGAATCAGTTCATCTATTATGATTCCCTCTTTCTCATCAGACGGGACATATGCTATTGCTTCGTGTTTGTTCGGATCGAACTGTGCGTTTTTTGACTCAATTGGGGAGATTGAATGGTTTTCCAGAATTTTTGCGAGAACTTTCTGAATCTGCACAACACCTTCACGCAATGCCTTCTCATCTGCCGCAAGTGCACGGTCGATGTTGTCGACGACGTCCAGAACCTCGATTGCGAAGTTTTCGGTGGCACGTGCTGCACGTTCTCCCGATTCTTTCGCACTGCGTTTTCTGAAGTTGTCGAAATCGGCGGCAAGGCGAAGGTATTTGTCCTTGTATTCATCTACCTGAGCTTGCAGTTCTTCCTCGCGGGTGGGCTTCCTGCCTGCTTCGGATGCCTCCGAGGCTTTATCGGCTGCGTTGACTGCATCGGCTGCATTGACCTTATCAGCACCGTTTGCCGCCTCCTTTTCTGCCTTTGTTTCCGTGTTGCCGGCAGAACCGGCGGTTTTATCCGCGTCAGACTGTTTGCCGCTGTTGCCGGATGTCTCCGCGGAGTTCTTCTTCAGTAACTCTTCGGCTTCATCCTTCTCCGACGTTTTCTGATTCATCTCATTTCTCCAATTGTTAACCGTGATTGTTGTGTGATCTTTAGTTCTGCCATAATACATGGTCTGGAGTTCTATATATATGTTTTGATGCTTATGTTTGCAGTTCTATATAATGATTGTTTTACGATCCCGCACCGCGTTTACAAATATATCAGCCCCGTTTCGCATAAACGGCGCACATATTCCCGCAATATCAGCCCGACCCCTCCGCCGTCGGATGCCGTTTCGCATACCCGTAAGTCAGCCCGAATAATACGGGCGCGTCTGCGAAGCACAAACCCGGCACACACCCGCATAAGTCACACCGTGATACTGCAATCTGCACATTTTATGCGGACAGAAACCAAATGAAAATGTACAATGAAGTATGCACTCCTATCGGTCTGGGATAAGACCGGCATAGTTGAATTTGCACAGTTTCTGGTCTCCAAAGGATACTCCCTGCTAAGTTCCGGCGGAACGGCAAAAGCGATAGCACAGGCGGGTATTCCCGTGACCGAGGTCTCGGACTACACGGGCGCTCCCGAGATGATGGACGGACGCGTGAAGACGCTCCATCCCAAGATCCACGGCGGACTGCTCGGAAGACGCGGTATCGACGACAAAGTCATGGCAGAGCGCGGCATTGAGTGTATAGACATTCTCGCCGTCAACCTCTACCCCTTCGAAGAGATGTCGAAGAAGAACCTGCCGTTAAACGAGCTCATTGAGTATGTCGATATCGGCGGTCCCGCCATGATTCGTGCGGCGGCAAAGAACTTCAAGGATGTCGCCGTCGTCATCGACCCCGCAGACTACACGGGCATCATGTATAAGATAAACAACGGCGGTCTTTCCGAGAAGGACAGACTCGTGCTTGCAAGAAAGGTCTTTGCAAGAATGTCGGCATACGACGGCGCCATCTCGAACTACCTCTACGGACTCGACAACGAACTCCCCGAGGTCTACTCAGTGCAGTTTAAGAACGGCAGAAAACTCCGCTACGGTGAAAATCCGCACCAGAAAGCCGCGGTCTACGGCACTACGGGTATTGCGGGGCAGATTCCCCTTCAGGGCAAGGAGATGTCGTATAACAACTATCTCGATGTCGATGCCGCCGTAGGTCTCCTGAGAGAGTTCGACGAGACCGCCGCCGTTATCGTAAAGCACAACAACCCCTGCGGCGTTGCCCTCGGAGATACTCTTCTTGCGGCATACCTCAGAGCACGCGATGTCGACCCCATCTCCGCATACGGCGGAATCGTGGCGCTCAACCGCGAGGTCGGCGAGGATGTCGCGAAGGAACTGGCATCGACCTTCATCGAGGTCGTAATCGCGCCCTCATACACCGAGAAAGCCCGCGAGATTATGAAGGTCAAGGAGAACATGCGTGTTCTTATTCTCCCCGAGGAGAAGCCCGTCGAGTCGCTGCGCACGATAGACGGCGGCGCTCTCGTTCAGATTACGCCAAAGGAGATTCACGAGGAGTGGAAGGTCGTCTCCGAGCGCGAGCCTACAGCTGCCGAGGTCGCCGGCATGAAACTTGCCATGAAGATCTGCAAGCACACGAAGAGCAATGCGATTGTCTACGCAAACGAGAGGTCTGCGCTGGCAATAGGCGCAGGTCAGATGAACCGCGTCAACTCCGCTCAGATTGCCGCGCTTAAGGCAAAAGAGACTAACAACTCGCTCAAAGGCTCGGTTGTCGCATCCGATGCGTTCCTGCCGTTTGCGGATACTCTCGAAGCCGCGGTTGCCGCCGGTGCAACGGCACTTCTTCAGCCGGGAGGATCCATCCGCGATGCCGAGGTTATCGAGTGCGCAAACAAAAACAACGTCGCAATGGTCTTTACCGGCGTGCGCTATTTCAGACACTGAAAACCGGAAGATCAGACAGATCAAATCAATCGGATAACCGATAAAAATAACAAAAAAATCGAAATACAAATCAAAAATAAATCAAAAAAAAAAACTAAAAACAAAATCAAAATCAAAATCAAAATCAAAAAAAATCCAACTTTTTTCGGTCCGTCTTCCTCGTGTTTTTCCTTATCCGAACTGCCTGTAAATAGATCGTGTTATATGTTAGCACGGCACACGATAATAACGATATGTTTGGATTACCTGTTGAGACAATTCTTGCAGTGGGTGCGGGAATTGCGATATTGACAATATTTCTCATAGTATGGGGTCTGAGATTCAGGGAGCTTGAGATATGAATTTCGATCCGCTTACAGTAGGAGTATTAATCGTTTACGCAGCCGTTCTTATCTATATCGGAAGCAGAACATCAAAGAAAGTTCAGAACTCCGAAGACTATATCCTTGCGGGGCGCTCGCTGGGATTCTGGCTCTTTACGATTCTGATGGTCGCATCGGTCTGCAGCGGCATGACGCTTCTCGGCGTATCGGCGTTCGGATACACCTCGGGATGGCCGGGTATCTGGGAACAACTCGCGGTTCCGTTCGCGGCATCGTTCGCAATCGTCTTCTTCGGCGCAAAGCTCTACTATATCGGCAAAAAGTCGGGCTATATGACGGTCGAAGACTATTTTGCACACAGATTCGAGAGCCCGCGCGGCATGAGAGCGCTCTCCGCCGTCGCCGGTATTGTTGTTTCACTTATCTATCTTGTCGGACAGTATACCGCAATCAGTATCGTTCTTGTCTGGCTCTTTGACATCGATCACAATGTTGCGCTGATAATCGCGGCGATAATCATCACCATGTATACGGTTATCGGCGGCATGTATGCGGTCTCGTGGACCTCGCTCGTTCAGGGCGGTCTTCTGATTCTGGGCGTTCTTATCATGGCGCCGCTTGTGATTATGAAAGCCGGCGGACTCACCCATATCAATGAAGTCATTGCCGGAATCGATCCCAATCTGGTCGAGCCTTTCTTCCCGTCGGCATACGCATCCTATGCTTACTGCACGCCGGAGTTCCTGTTTTCGTTTGTCATCATGCTCACGGTAGGTCTTGCCTGTGCGCCGCATGTCGTCAACAACGTTCTCGCGGTTAAGGATCAGAAATACTTCAAGTGGGTGCCGCTGGCGGCGTTCCTCATATATCTCGTCGTCATGCTCCTTGTGAAGACCACGGGATTTGCGGTCAGAACACTCGTCGAGGAAGGCTCTCTTGTGCTGCCCGCCGCCGTCAACTCGCAGGATTACGCATTCATGTACGGTGTCGAGTTCGCGTCGCCGAGCGTCTTCATCTGGGCATTCTTTGCCGTTATCGTCCTCTCCGCCGTCATGTCGACGACGGACAGGCTGATGCTTACCATAGGCACCATGTTCTCGTGGGATATCTACAAGAACATCATAAATCCGAAAGCCAACGACAGCGAGGTCTTGAGGCTGAGCAAGATCTGCGTCGTTATCGTCGCTGTTGTCTCGATTGCGCTTGCGATTAACCCGCCCGAGATGCTTGCCTTCCTTATCTGGATGGCAATCGGCGTCATGCTCTCGACGTTTGCGGTCCCGTTCCTTGCCGGTCTTTACTGGAGAGGTGCGACAACAAAGGGCGCAATCGCTTCGGTCATTGTCGGTCTTGTAAGCAGCGGAATCTTCGGTTACTACTATCAGTATGTCGCCAAACTGCCCATGCACTTCTCGATATACTCACTTGCATGTGCGGCGATTGCGATGGTTGTCGTAAGTCTGCTGACAAAGAAGAACTCCGAGAAGGTCCTCGACGAGACATTCACGGGATTCTTCATCCAGCCGAAGAGTCTTCCGCTTAAGAAGAAGACGGAACAGCCGGCAAAGGAACAAACTGAAAACTGAAGACAATAATTTCCTTTTTTTTACCGCACTTTCCGTATTTCCCGAATATCATTCACGGATACCATTCCCCGATACCATTCTCTGACATCACTTTGAAATCACCATCACTCACACAATAATACAACAGCCAATCACACAATCACGCGATCAAACAATAACACGATCACAAAATCACGCAATCACTTTCACGGTGCAGAGGCTTTTCTTATATACTAATCCGACATACCGTTGAAGTATCGATGACCTGTGCGAACGGGATTGAACGGTATAAACGATATAAATGGTATGACAGGCATGAACGGGGCGGATGAGACCGCCGGGGCAACCGACCCGCAGTCGAGAATTATACTTCATATCGACATGGACAGTTTTTTTGCGTCGGTGGAGATGCGCGAGAATTTCGAGCTGCGCGGAAAACCTGTCATCATCGGCGCCGATCCGCGCAACGGAAGCGGACGCGGGGTCGTGAGCACATGCTCCTATGAAGCCAGAAAATACGGAGTTCACTCTGCAATGCCGGTTTCAAAGGCATATATGCTCTGCCCGCAGGGGATTTTTCTGCCGGTGAACATGCCGCTCTACCGTGAGGTCTCGCACAATGTGATGGAGATTCTTCGCGAATACTCGGATAAGTTCGAGCAGGTGAGCATAGACGAGGCGTATCTGGACGTCAGTCATCTCGGGAGCTTTGCCGCCGCGGAAATTCTTGCGGAGGAGATTCAGCGCCGCATCAAGAGCCATGAGCGGCTGACATGCTCGGTCGGCGTCGGCAAATCGAAGGTTGTCGCAAAGATAGCCTCGGACTTCAGGAAACCCGCGGGCATTACGATTGTCCCCGCCGAAAAGAGCGAGGAGTTCCTGCGACCTCTTCCGATAGGCAAGGTGCCGGGCATAGGGAAGAAGAGTCAGAAGGTGCTCACGGATGCGGGAATCGTGACGGTCGGCGATCTGCTCGATTTCGATGTCCAGAAGTTAATCTCGATTCTCGGACGGCATGCCGCGGATCTGAAGGAGTTCGCCGCCGGCAACGACTCCCGCGAGGTCGAGGAGAGGGACGGGCAGAAATCCGTGGGACGCGAACGGACATACCAGGAAGATACAAAGGATATGACGAAGATCCTCGAGACCGTCGGCTTTATCTGCACCGAGGTGCACAGGGTCATCAGTTCAAACGCGCTTTTATTCAGGACGGTTACGGTCAAGATACGCTATACCGGCTTTATCACAAAGACGCGGAGTGTCACGCTGCCGCGAAGCACAAACGACGTTGATCTCATGTATGAGACGGCGGTGGCTCTGATAAATGCCAATCTCGACAGGGAAAAGGCGGTGCGGCTCATAGGAGTCTATGTATCCAATTTCGACTCTCTTAAGGGACGGCAGACGAAGATCCCCGACTGGCTGGAGCATTTTGAGAGGGTCTTCGGGGAGAGAGAAGTTTTCGAAACGGCGGATACGACCAGGATGTCCGAATCCGCCCCTGCCGCCCGCACCGTGCATAAACCCGCATCCTATCAGGCGGGGATTGTCGCGGACTTCAGGGAGGAATACCTGAGCGGCATCCCGGACATCTCCGACGGTAGCGGTTCGGATTCTTCTGATTCTTTGGATTCGTTGGAGTCTTCGTATTCTCCCGATTCGGTCGGCAATTCGGTCGGAAATACGGAAAACGGCGGGAAGAAGAGATCGCATAAAACGCGGTTGCAGAACTGGTTTTAGGTATCCTAATCGGCTTGCGGAAAAGGATAAAGGGAAAAGAGAAAACGAAAAAAGGAATTGTTCAGTTTCTTGCGCCGACTGCGCCCACGCTGTCCTGATAGCGTCCGTTGTAGAGGGTTTTGCCGTCCGTGACCTCGTGCATAATTGCCTGCACGCAGCGCTCGCCTTTCTTCAGGAGATAATCTTCGGGTCCCATATTGACAAGGCAAAGCGTCAGATTTCCGCGAAATCCGGGGTCAACGTAGCCGCCGCCGATGAGGATGCCCCTTCTTCCGAACGAGGATCTGCACATGAGAGTCGCGGCAACATCCCCGGGAAGCCCTATCTTTTCCATCGAATGAACAAGGGTAACCTCGCCTTTCTTCAGGAGATAGTCTTCGCCGGCTCTTAAGTCATAGGATGCCGGCTGCTGGGATTCCTCGCTGTACGGCTCGAGGATGATATTGCCGCTCTTTATTCGCGCCTGAATGTTTTCCTTTGAAAGAATCATACAGATATCTTATATCGCCGACAAAATAGGTCTTTTTAATTTGAAAAAGGGATTTAGGTTCTGCCCCAGATTCTGCCCCGGATTCTGCCCTTAGTTCTGCCTCTTCTCCCACTTGTAAAGCTCGAGAAGGTCGGAAAGCGTGCCGCCGGACTTTATCTCCGCTCTTATCCGCACCTCGTTTCTGTGAATCTCGAGGGCACGCCTTGCAACCTCGTAGGCACGCTCCTTCGGGACGACGACAACTCCCGACTCGTCGGCAACGATCCAGTCGCCGTTTCTCACGCTCTGCCCGCAACAGTTTATCTCCGCGCCGATTTCGCCGAATCCTTTCGGCTCCCCCGCATTCGGACAGACGCCCTTCGCAAACATCGCAACGCCGGTCTCTTTTATGCCGTCGATGTCCCTTACGGCGCCGTCTATGACCACTCCGACAACCCCTTTCGAGACGCAGCTCCATGTCGCAAGCTCACCCCACGGCGCCGCGTCGATCCTGCCGCCGTTGTCTATCACTATAATCTCGCCCTTCTTTGCCTTATCTATGGCTTCTACGGGTTTTGCCCAGTCGCCGGCAATGGTCCTCACGACAAGGGCTTTGCCCGCGACCTTAACATTGCCGCAGTACGAGACAAGACCGCTCATTGCGCCCTTTCTGTGCATGGCGTCGGTGACGTTGGGCGCCGAAACCTGCATGAATATCTCATAGATCTCTTCGTCGGCATCCTTCCGCGACGTATTTGCCGCCTTTGACGTTTTTGCCGTCTTTGACACGGCATTATCCGAAAGCGTGCCGTAAGCCGCAACCGCCGACTTCTTTATCTCTGCCGCCGCCGCTCTCACATCTGCCGCCTTCGTGATACTTCCGCCGACGAGAAGTATCGAAGCGCCGGCTATTACAGCCTCGCCCGCCGAGACTGCGTCCAGACCCCCAGCGGCGCCGATCGGGAGATTTACCTTCCCCGCAATCTCCCTCAGAAGCGAGAGTGTGTCCATGCCCTTCATCTGCTGATCGATGCCGACATGAGCAATCAGGATATCCACCCCCATCTTCTCGAGCTCAAGGGAGCGTTCAAGCGGATTTCGGACATTGAGGAGGTCGGCGGCAATTTTGACGCCGTAGAGGTTGCCGGCTCTCACCGCTTCCTCGATGACGGAGTTGTCCGAGGATGCGAGAACGCAGACGATGTCCGCGCCCGCCTTTGCCGCCATCTCCACTTCAAGCGTTCCCGTATCGGCTATTTTCATATCGGCAACTATTGTATTGTCCGGAAATTCGCTCTTGAGAGTCCTGACCGCGTTCATCCCCTCACTTTTTATAAGCGGCGTTCCTACCTCAATCCAGTCGGCACCGCCCGAAACAGCCTCTTTTCCAATCTGCACGGCTCTCTTTAATTCGGTTAGGTCGAGTGCCGCCTGAAGTATGGGTCCTGACATTTGTTATGATAGATTCAATTCTATATCCTTTAAACTTGTCTATCACACCTTCGGCAATTGACGTATCCGCGGATGCGGCACGATTTTCCGAATGATTCGGAATATAAAAAAGTCAAAAACAGTCTATGAATAGTCTATGAATAATCTAAAAACAGTCAAAAAAACAGATACGGATTTTTGAATCCGTCCTTCAATTATTCTTGGTTACCGTTACTTACTCTGCTTTGCCTTCACTTACTCTTCCTTGTATTCTTCCATGAAGTAGATCTCGTCAAGCTCCTTCTTTGACGGGACCGTGACTTCGGCGGGGTAGCCTGCCGGAATTAGCGAGACAAGTGTGTATGCATCGGGGACGTTGAGAAGTTTCTGCACCTCGGGTGCATGGGGCATCTTGTCGCCCGCAACCCAGCAGGTGCCGACGCCGAAGGACTGCAATGCCATGATAATCTGCATGGTGGCGGCGGAACCGTCCTCAACGTAGAACTTGTGATCCTTCTTCGCGAAGACCGCGAAACAGACGGCGGCTTCTTTGATGAATTTGCCTGTCTGAACCAACTCGCCGAGTTTTGCAAGGCGCTCTTTCTCCCTGACAACGCCAATAAGCCAAGGCTGGACGTTTCTTGCCGTCGGCGCAAGCCTTGCGGCTTCGAGCGTGCTCATGATGATATGCTCTTCAACGGGTGTGTCTTTGTATTTTCGGATGCTCCTTCTTCCTTTGATGATGGTCAGTCCGAGATTTATCGTTCCTGTATGCTCTGACATAGTAATATCTCTGTATGTATGTGAAAAAAAGTTTTTGACTGAGGGAATGCACGGGTTGAAAAGGAGCGGTAAAAGAGGGAGGATAAGTGGGAGGGAGGCGGGAGTGGAAGTTGAATCGGGGTAAGGATCGGGGTATGGAACAAAATTCTGCGGAGTTCAGCGGAACAGACCGCTTATCCACGCGACGAGATTGTTGAATCCGTCCACGAAGACAACGGTCGGGTCTATTCCGAGAATCGGGAATATGAAGATGAAATACGCAAATGTTCCGAGCATACTGCCGACGTTTGCAAGCGCCGCCACGAATATAACCTTAAACATCGGCACCTGCCTCATATCCGAGAAAGACTCGGCATCGATTATCTTCTGAAGATCGGAAGCCTTCGGTTTCCTGACTTTTGCCTCGGTTACCGCCGCAAACCAGCCTGCCGCGAGGAAGGGGTTGAGTGATGTCAGCCACGATACGCAGAATGCCGTCAGAGCCGAGAGCGGATGACCGCCGGCAATCAGGGTAAAACCTGCGGCAAGCACGCCGTTTATGATGACCCAGTAGACTACGGCGCCGAGAAGAACGTCCACGCCGACACCCGAGAAACCTATGAGCAGGAGTATGAAGGCGAACATTGCGATGATGACGCCGCCGATAATCAGTTTCCAGTTATGAGTCTTCTGCTGCGCAGTAAGGGACTCAAACGGCGGCAGAGTCTCGGGTTTTTCAAAGTAGCGCTGAATTCCTTTCATATGCCCCGCGCCAACGATTCCCAGAACTTTCTCGTGTCTCTGCGAAAGTCTCAGAAGCGAATGCGCAAGGTAGGCATCGCGTTCGTCTATGAGGGCATAGGCACCGTTGGGCGAGAATTTGTGAAACTCATCGATAGCCATCTCGATGAGGTCTTTGTCCTTTGTCAGAGCCTCGATGTCAATCTTATCCTCTTCGTCGTCGCCCTTGCCGCTGATTATCGTTCCCATGAGGGCGTATATCAGCCGCAGCTTCTCAAGGACGGTCATGCCTCTCCAGAAACGCGAGAGCGTGATTCTTATGTCGCGGTCGGCGAGTGCGACGGGTATCTGTCGGGATTCGGCTTCGTTTATAGCCGCAAGCATCTCGGCACCGGGTTCAATGCCGACATCCATGCCTATCTTTCGCTGAATATAGGCAAGCATCCACTGCACGAGCGTCTCGTTGAAGTTGCCGCCCTTGATGATGTCGTCCATCTCGGGAGGTTTGCCCTCCTTCTTTATCGCCGCAAACCGACCGCGGTCGAGCTCAACCGCGACGACGTCCGGCTCAAACTCTTCGATTGCACGCTTTACTTCATCGATACTGTTCTGTGAAACGTGAGCCGTTCCAACGAGTCTTATCTCAGACAATTTCTTTTACTCCCTCACTGTCGATAACGCATCTTTTTATGCCGGATTCACGGATTTTCTGAAGGCTTATCTTTGTGTAAACCGATTTTATCTTCATAAATTCCGTGTCTTCGTTTATTTTGCGGGATATCAGATCGTCAGCCTGAATACCCGCTTCTTCATCGGTAATTTTGTTGCCGTAGCAGAGGCATTCGGATTTAATCAGGTTTGTTTCCGTGCAGCCGCATTCCGCGACGGCGTCGGCAAGCATGAGCGGATAAGTCCTGCAGATCCACGGTCTGTGCTCATAGATCGTGCAGCGGTTATCCGCACCCTGAAAGACGCAGGATCTTTTGCCTTCCGGATGCCTTCGGATGCACCAGTCGAATGTATACGAGACGCCGTCTTCTTCCAGAAGGTCGGGATACGGCTCGGCAACCTCGTCCCACGAAAGCCCCGTTGCCGCCATTATCTCCCGCACTTCCGGTGCGCTCATTATTATCAGATTCGAGTCGGCGGTGTTCATTCGGCAGCACTCCCCGCACATGCCGCACGAAAAACCCGTCTCTTTCAGAGCCGCAATAAGTTCCTTTCTGAAATCAGAACTTTCATCCGATCCTTCGGTCATTGCAATGCCTTGCTTACAGATTTTCGCGTGTTATCCTGTCGAAATTCTCGAAGACGAGTTTGCCGTTCTGCGTATGCGCCACTTCGGGATGCCACTGAACGCCGTAGATGTGCTCCTCCTCATTTGCAATCGCTTCCACGGGGCAGATATCGGATTTTGCAAGGAGTTTGAAGCCTTCGGGGATCTTCTTGACCTCATCGGCATGAGACGCCCAGACAGGAATATTCGAGTCATAGCCGCTTAAGATTCCCGAGTTGTCAATAACTTCGACGTCGACGCCTCCGAATCCGCCCATGGTTCCGGGAGCGACGGTACCGTTCCTGCGGGTCGCGATTATGTGAAGACCGAGGCATATTCCGAGGACGGGGAGCCCGAGGTCCACATACTCGAATCCGTATCCGGCGCGTTCGAGCGTCGGACCGCCGCCGAGGATAATTCCTCTGCATTCGTCGCGGACGGTCTCGGGCGGAGTGTCGTTCTTAATCATCTCGGCTTCGATATCGAGGTCGCGAAGCATCCTTTTTATCAGGTGGTTCGTCTGCCCGTAATTATTGACAATGTATATGGGACGCATTTTGTGTACATATGGATTTTTTATGATATTATATTTGGTTAAAGCGGTAGTAGGGACTGCCGCGGATCCGCCGCGGATCCGAGATCCGATATCCCGCAAAGCGGACTTCAGAACGTATGCGACATGGCATTGTTCATGAAATCGCGGATTGCCGTCCTTATTTCTTCCTCCGAGTATCCGAGAAGGTGTGCGAGGAGTATGGAGCCACCGAATATTGTGCCTTCCTTGACCTCGCCTTTACAGTATCTCTCAAGCGGCGGTATGCCGATATTCTCGAAGTGCGAGTCGACAAAGATGCATTTTGCGCCTATCTGACGTATTCCGTCCTCGATGGCGGCGGATTTGTCGTCGCGGACATACTTCGTCGTGATGAAGGGCGGCATCTCGTCGCCGATTGCCTTTATTAATGCACAGACCGCAAGCATCTGAGTGCCGCCGGAGAGCACGACGTTTCCTACGCTGCCGCGTTTTTTGTTGGCTTCCCGAAATCCTCTCACAATGCCGCAGACGACCGGCATCATGGGGTCGCCGGCATACTTCATGACCTCGAAGGCATCCTTCGTGTCTATGCCGGAGTCGCGGATTCGCTTCAGGACGGCGTTACAGATCTCCTCCTTAAGTGCCGTGGGGCTCACGGGGAAACTGCTGGATGCGCTTGCGTTATAGCCCAGCGCTTTCATGACGCAGAGCGCGGTTGTGGTGCCACCGGGGACGCATTCGCCGAGGATGAGCAGGTCGGCGTATGTGCCCCACTGAGTGCCTACTTTGACGCCGCGCCTGTAGAGAAGCCGAGGGTCTTTCAGTGCGAAATCATGACGCGGGTCCTGCCCGACCTCGCCGTAAACGTCGGTGCAGACAAAGTCGGGGCGGTGCACAAGTCCCGCATTGACGACGACCGGCTCTATTCCGCACATTCCGAAGAGTGCGTGGACGACGACCGCGGGGGATACACATCCGAGAGGGCTTACGGGGACGTCTTTTCCCTCCCCGGTGCCGGAGAGAATCAGCCTCGCGTCAAGGTTCGGTGTAAAGAGAGTGTCCTCGGGGGTTGCTCCCGCAGCCGATACGCCTTTGACCGCCGATAACATCGAGTTTCCTATCACCATCGCCGCCATCGGCTTTGTGAATTCCATATCTATCGGCTCCGAGAACATTGAGGTTCCCGCGCTGCCGTCCCGGAAATTATTGTGCTTTTTGCCATCCGCCATTTATCTCACCGCATTTACGCCGAATACGTCCGTGCCCTTAAATAATCCATCGGCAACTTCGGCAGTTCTGCCGTAGTAAGAATCTGTTTTATCCGATATAATTTTATGAGTTTGAACGCCGATTATGAAAGATCAATTGTTGTTTCGGCAATTGATCTTGTGTTTTTCCGCATTTTACAATAAAATTGAATAAATGCGAGATACAGAATATCTGTCAGAAACATCTGCGTGATTGTCGTGAGATAACGGCGGGAGAACATGGCTGAAGAGAAAGTAAAGGCGGAAGTAAAGGAAAATCCCGATGCGGAAAGTGCGGGTGCGGACGTGTGCGGCGGCGAAGATAAAAGGGTAGCCGTAGCTTCGCCGGCTTCGGCTTCACCTGCGGGAAAGATATCCTTCATCACCTCGATAATCGCCGTATTCCAGTTCTTTACGATTCTGCCGCTCGGCACCTGCCGTGACTATGAGGCATTTCCGCGCCGTCTTTATCTCTCGCCGCTTGCGGGCTGGCTCGTCGGAGCGGCGGGCGGCGCCGTCTTTCTGCTATTCATGCACCTTAACATGCGGATATTTGCGGCAGCGGCGGCAGTGGCGACGATAATGGTGCTCTACGGATTCAACCACTTCGACGGCGTTCTCGATCTCGGCGACGGGCTTATGGCGCACACGAGCCGCGAAAAACGAATCAAAGCGCTTACCGATCAGAACATAGGCGCGGGCGGCACGGCATGCGGAATGTTTCTCATTCTGCTTACGGTCGCCGCCGTAGTCTCCATCCCTGCGGAATCGGTCTTATTCGCGCTGATAATTGCGGAAGTCGCGGCAAAATACGTGCAGGTGCTCTTTCTGGTATTCGGCAGACCTCTTCGTGAGGGCATGTTCTCTTACCTGCATTCGTTTGCCAAACGCCGTTTTGCAGTCTATGCGCTGATATTATGTCTGCCGCTCCTTCTGCTCCCGATTGCACCCGCGGCATATATCGGGGCGGCGCTCGGGGCGCTCCTTGTCTTCTTCGTGCTTAAAGGTCTCTCGTATAGGCTGTTCGGCGGCGTTAACGGCGACATTACGGGGGCGGCGAACGAACTTACAAGACTTGCGGTATTGACGATTATTGCCGCAATCGCGGGACTGCCCGCCGGAATCGGCGGCATACTCATAATTTAGACCGCAACAGCAATTGCCTCAATTGCCGCAATTGGCACAATCAGCACAATTACCGCGATTACAACTATTATCAGGTCACATTAACAGGTCTTTTATAGACACAAAACCTCTTTTTATCTATGATCGAAGATCCCGGTATGCATATGAAGGGTGGAATCATCACCCAGAAAAATAAGGATTACTGCACAATAAGAACCCGAATGCCGGCGGGCATACTCTCAATAGAAAAAATGCGCGGACTTGCCGCGATTGCCGAAAAATACGGTCAGACCGAGGTGCATCTGACAACACGCCAGACCATAGAGATACCCCATATCCACCACACAAAACTCGAAGCAATCGAGGCGGATCTCCTGAAGAACGGCACCCCCGTAGGCTCAGAGAGAGACGAGATCGTAAACATCGTCGCATGTCCGGGTACGGACAGGTGCAAATTCGCAAACATTGACACGATAAGTCTGGCAATGAAACTCGACGAGAAGCTCTTCGGCAAGGAGATGCCGACAAAACTGAGAATCTCGATATCGGGCTGTCCGTATGCCTGCACAAGCCCCATCCTGAACGAGATAGGCATCACGGGGCGCAAAAAACCCCTAAGAACTCCGGGGCTCTGCACAGGCTGCGGTCACTGCACGGAATACTGCCGCGAATCGGCAATCGAGGTCAGGAACGGCGCGGCAGTGGTCAATGACGCCAAGTGTTTCCAGTGCGGCGTCTGTATCGAGTCCTGCCCGTTCAAACTTATAGGAATCGAGACGCAGGGCTACAGGATAACGGTCGGCGGCAGACGCGGCAGGCATCCGAAACTCGGACGCGAACTCGTCGAGGTCGAAACCGAGGATGAGGTCGTCGAGATTATAGAGAAACTCTCATACTGGATATACCGCCGTGCATGGTCGGGCAGACTCCTCTCCGACCAGCTCGACGACATTCAGTTCGAGAAGTTCAAGGAAGAGATTCTCTCCTCCAGAAACTGAAAACCGAGAATATGAGAATCTGAAAATATGAGAATATAAGATACTGAAAATAAGAAAAATTGATTGAAATTACAATATTCTTTTTTTATTCCGCTTTGTGATTCTGTTTCAGATTTTGCTTTGCATTTTGTTTGTTTTGTGATACTGTATTTATCGGATTTTATCCATCATGCATTGAATTTATCGGTCATACATTGAGGTATAACCCGCGCCCTCGTCATCCTCGCAGAGAATCGCCGAACCGTCGCGGATGAGGGTGTTAAACATCATCGCAGCGTTCATCAATTCTTCATCGGGCGTGTTTCCGCGCCTTATTCCCTCGATCTTCTCTTTCTGGGGTGTCGGGAAGACACGCTTGCCTACCTTTACGCCGTTGCAGAATTTACAGTAAGCGCATCGGCTGTACACCGAAACCTCCTTTTCTGCGCACTTTACGGTCACTTTGTCCTTCACGGGATCTCTTATCAGTTCTAACGTCTTCATTAAAAAAAGATGTACAGCCAATATTATAAGTGTTTGCCTCTTTTACCGCGGTGTTTTGCCGACGCACCGGATCACGGGCACACAACGAAATGTTTTATACCACTGATTTCCATATATAAGATACTCGTATCTATGCGATCAGGCGTACTTCGTCTGTCGTTAGTTGATATATTGAGGTTTGATTATGGCAAACGAGAAGCCACACATGAATCTGGCTGTGATCGGTCACATCGATCACGGAAAGTCCACAACAGTAGGACGCTTATTATTTGAGACCGGTGCTGTGCCCGCGCACATCATTGAGAACTACCGTAAAGAAGCCGCCGAGAAAGGAAAGGCATCCTTCGAGTTCGCATGGGTTATGGATAACCTGAAGGAAGAGCGTGAGCGCGGTATCACAATCGATATTGCACACAAGAGATTCGATACCGATAAGTACTACTTCACGGTTGTAGACTGTCCGGGTCACCGCGACTTCATCAAGAACATGATCACCGGTGCATCACAGGCTGATGCTGCACTCCTCGTCGTCGCTGCAACCGACGGTCCGATGGAGCAGACAAAAGAGCACGTCTTCCTTTCAAAGACACTCGGTATCAACCAGCTCATCATCGGTATCAACAAGATTGATGCAGTCAACTACGACCAGAAGAAATACGACGAAGTCAAGCAGAAAGTCTCGGACCTCATCAAGATGGTCGGATTCAACCCGGCAAACATCCCGTTCATCCCGATGTCCTCATTCAACGGTGACAACATCGCAAAGAAGTCCGACAAGACCCCGTGGTACTCAGGACCCACACTTCTTGACGCACTCAACCAGCTTACAACACCCGACCTTCCGACATCACTTCCGTTCAGACTTCCTGTTCAGGATGTCTACTCAATCTCGGGTATCGGAACCGTTCCTGTAGGACGTGTCGAGACCGGTATCATGAAGAAGGGTATGAAAGTCGCTTTCATGCCGGCTAACAAGGATGGAGAGGTCAAGTCCATTGAGATGCACCACGAAGAGCACCCCGAGGCACTTCCGGGTGACAACGTCGGATTCAACGTCCGCGGTATCAACAAGGGCGACATCAGACGCGGAGATGTCTGCGGTCCTGTAGAGCAGCCGCCTTCAGTTGCAGAGGAATTCACTGCACAGATCGTCGTTCTCCAGCACCCCAGCGCAATCACGGTCGGATACACACCCGTATTCCACTGCCACACTGCACAGATTGCATGTACATTCGTCGAACTTCAGAAGAAGCTTGACCCGCGTACAGGTGCGGTCAAGGAAGAGAACCCGACATTCCTCAAGGCAGGAGATGCAGCAATCGTCAAGTTCCGCCCGGTTCAGCCGATGGTTATCGAGAACTTCAAAGAGATTCCGCAGCTCGGAAGATTCGCTATCCGTGATATGGGTTCAACAATTGCCGCAGGTATGTGTCTGAGCATCACACAGAAACAGATGAGATAATTACCTCAACAATATTTTTTTGGTGACCAAAATGCAGAAAGCCCGTATTCGTCTGTCCGGTACAGATTTCGCAAAAGTTGAGATGGTCTGCGACCGCATTAAGGAGATCGCAGAACGCACAGGTGTTAACCTTGCAGGACCTGTTCCGCTCCCGACAAAGAGAATGGTTGTCCCTATCAGAAAGAGTCCTGATGGAGAAGGTACGGCTACCTGGGACCGCTGGCAGATGCGTGTCCACAAGAGACTAATTGATCTTGATGCAGACGAACGTGCACTCAGACAACTGATGCGCATTCAGGTTCCAAAGGACATCGGCATTGAGATAGTTCTCGAAAACTAAGTGGGAGGCGGCAATTGAGAGCCGCAAATTTCTCCTCTCAATTTAAACAATTTGGCAGTTTTTTTACTGTTGAGAGGACTTTACTTATTCTGTTCGCGGTTGCACTGCTTCTGCGGTTTCTGTTTCTCGATCTTAAACTGATGCACCATGATGAGACCATTCATGCGTGGTTCTCGGTTAATCTGTTAAATAACGGTATTTTTTCCTATCATTACGATCCGACCTATCACGGTCCGTTCCTGTATTACGTGACCGCGGGTATGTTCGGTCTCTTCGGCGCGGGCGACGTTGTCGGGCGCATTATTCCTTCGCTTCTGGGGTCGCTGACAGTTCTGCTGGTTTATCCGATCTACAGACTCGGATATCTTGACAGGTGGCAGACCGTCGTCGCCGCAATCTTCCTCACAATATCGACGAGCTTCGTCTATTTCTCAAGATTCCTGCGCAACGATATCTTCCTGATATTCTTTACGATGATTCTGCTCATCGGCATTCTGTATTATCTCGAGAGAAAGGAGTCGAAATATATCTTCATGGCTTCGGCTGCGGCGGGACTTGCGATGTCATGCAAGGAGAACATGCCTATTGTCCTCGGAATCTTCGGTCTGTATCTCTTCTGGCTTGTCTACAGCGGAAAGGTTTCGCTGCCGAAATCATGGATTCGCGACTTTGTCCTCGGCGCCGTGATTATGTGCGGCATTATGGCTGTATTTTACAGTTCGTTCGGGGCAAACACGGTTATGCTCATCGAGGGTCCGTTCAATGCGATTGAGCACTGGGCTTCGATGCACGATTCGCAGAGGCTCGGGGGTCCGTTCTACTTCTACATCATTCTGCTCCTGCTCTATGAACTGCCGATTCTCGTCCTCGGCGTTCTCGGGCTTTTCGGGTTCTTCCTGCATAAAGAGAATAAGGAAACCGGAGATCCGCGGCAGTCGGGCTGCGAAGGTGTTAACGCCGTTAACGGGGACGGAGCGGTCGGAGAGGTCGGGGCAATCGACGCGGTCAACGCCGAGGATCTCTTTGAAGACACCGCACCCCGGGCACCGGCGCAGGCGACGGATGCGAATAATGCGAATAATGCCGCATCAAACCTGCCGTCGTTCTTCGAGAGGATTCTGAATATTCTCAGAGAAGGCAATATCGGCGTCACGGTGCCGATTATCGACAAAAAACGCGAGTTTACGCGGTTCTGCATCTTCTGGATGCTGTTTTCGCTCATAGTCTACGCATATCTGGGAGAGAAGGTGCCCTGGCTTCTGCTTCATCAGCTTCTGCCGATGATCTTCGTCGCGGTCTACGACCTCTCAAAGATAAAAGCGGTTATCGTGGGCATCGGCATCGTCTTCTTTGCCGCCATGGTGCTTCATACGTCATTTACGACCGGCGACATCGCCGATCCGATTGTGCAGGTGCAGAATTCCGAGGAACTCCGCGAGGTATTTCCGTATATGGATAATACAACCAAGATAGCCGTCTCGAACTATGTCCGCTGGCCTTTCGTCTGGTATTACCAGGGCGATTATCCGAAGAGGATATCGTATTACTCGGATCCGGGCTATAACAAGGATATCGGTCCCGAAAATTACGATCTGATTATCGTGCACGACGGCGAAAAAGTGGACAGTATCGAAGGATTCGAGAAGCACACGTACAAGAAGTGCTACTGGATTGATGTCAATACTCTGATTCAGAGCTACGGCAAACCGATTGATATCTTCAACGCGAATGACCGCGCTCTTCTTGTTGAGGACTTAAAGCGGGTTATTCACTATTACTTCACAAGAGATGCGGGTCTGGGAAGTATCAATATCGATGTCTTCGTGAAGAAAGACAGGGCATAATTATTTTTTTACCCTTTATTTTTCAACTTGATTTTTCATTTTTCACAATTGCGCTGAAAAAAAGAGATTTTCAAAAGATTATCGGCTCGAAAGTTCGGATAATCTCACTTCTGAATATAATCCTGAATTTTCGTCATGATTCCGCTTAAGAGTCCGCCCTGCGAGTTATCGCCGTTATCGTCCGCATTGCCGGCGTTATTGCCGCCTGTCATTGCGAATATCATGCTGAGAACACTTTTGAAAGTACCCGCAATCTGATCTTTCATCGTATTCTCGATGAGGTAATTCTCGTCCACGGGGACATGTGTCTTAAAGATGAAGACTTCGGCGTCAAAACCGCCTTTTGCCGTGATATTGAAGGTATCTTCGGTTGTCGCCGCCATTACGAGCGGAAGCATCTGAGTGTTCTTGAAAGTGACGGGTACCGGAATCGAGGTGTTGCCGTTGGCATCAACCGTGAACTTATCGTCATGGACATTGCCGATATTGTAGGATTCACCCTTATAGTTCCATAGCAGGTCGATATCCAGATTGGTTACCGTGGCGCCGACGGGGTTTTTGTTCCCGACAATCACATTGACCGTTAACGTAGTCTCCTGCAGGGTAATATCCGACAAAGCGACGCTCTCAACGGTTACCGTCGGCGTGCTGAAGAACATGTCCTTGCAGAGAAATACTCCGATAACTGCACAGACGATTATAGCCGCGACAACGCCGACTGCAATCAAAGTCTGCTGCTTCTTTTTTGCTTCTTCATCGGTAGAGATTTGCATAATAATATCTCCGCAGGCAAAAATATTAACCTATCCGCACCCTACTGTCCCTTCACCAGCTTCAGAAACTTTTTGTCGTTCATCTGTTCGTTAGTGACGTATTTGCCGTCGCAAAACAGTGCATAGTTCGTAATCGGCGTCGGTGCATTGCGTGCCGCGTCTTTTGAATCAAGCTTTATCGCCCGAAACGCAATGCCGTTTGCTTTTGCGGTCTCCTCAAGAACAGGCACGTATTTAGCGTTAAACGGGCACTGATTCGTATAATATAGGACATATCCGCTGTCGGCGATATGCGGGTGCTTTGCGCAATCTTTGAACGCCGGCACAGTTACTCCGTCCTCAAAAGGCAGATACCACAGTTGTATGCCGTTATCGGACTCGTCGCCGACGGCAAAACCCTTATGCTTAAGGTATTTCGGATCGGCAAGGAAGGGCTTTTTCTTAGCGGCGGAGAGGATACAAAGCCCCTTCTTTCCCTTTTCTTTGCTGTCGCGGATGCACTCCGCGAGAAGATCGTTTGAGTATCCGTGCCCCTTGAACGAGCCCGAAACCCAGAGGCAGTCGATGTACATGTAGCCCTCCGCGATTATCGGGACCCATGCGTTCTCCGCCGGGATGTATTCGATGAAGCACTTGCCGCGCTCTGCGCTCTTTAAGAAGACGAGCCCGTCGGCGAATCTCTCCTTAAGCCATGCCTTCTTCGACGAAACCTGCACGTCCTTATTGTTGGAGATGGCACAGCAGATATGCTCGTCGTCGATATTTTCCTTTGTAACGCGAATATATTCCATTTTAAACACCGTCTCAGTCCCGTCTCAGTCCGACTTCGTCTTTATCGGATGGCGGATAACGGTCTTCAGCTTTTCGGGCGCAACACGCCTTGCATCCGAGAGATAGATCTCATGGTGCCGCCTCGTCTCCGAGAGATCGTTCTCGTATCCGTTCTCTTCCAGATACTTATCCATAAGGGCGACCGTGGCAGGCTCGTCGTCGAAACTGCCGATGTGCATGCACTGCACGCAGAGCCCTTCGTCAATCGTGAGGAACTCGACCCGCGAAAAATCCTGCTTCTTCTTTTCGGTCGCTTCCTTCACGGCAAAACGAAAGTCCTCCTCCTTAACGAAGTCGGGAAGTCTTATGACCGATATCCAACGGAAGTTCTCCTTGTGCGCATAATCGATGCCGTCAACGCTGTTATTGCCGTTGCCGTCGTCGCTGTTAACGCCGTCAACACCTTCCTGCCACCAGAAACCCTCGAGCGGCGGCACGACATAATCGAAATAGCCCTCGATCTTACGATTGCCCTTTTTGCTCATCTTGATTGTGTAGGCAATGCCGTATAAAAGCCCGATTGACTGTTTATACTCGCCGTCTTCGGCGTTCGGGTCCCCGCTTCCGCGTACGGCAATATAGTTCATTGGCGGAATCGTAACAATCGAAGGCTTTGCCTTCGGCATGTAAAACTCTTTGTATTCTTTCTTATAATCGAACGGCATTTACTAACTCTTTTTCACTCTTTTTCACTCTTTATTAAACGAACCTATCTCTATCAGGTTGCCCTCGGGGTCCGCAATATAGCAGGTTCTCTGCCCCCACGGCTCGGTCGTCGGCGGCATTATGCCTTTCGCACCTGCCGCGGTCACATCCGCGTAGGCTTTGTCTACCGCCGCATAGTTATCCACGCTTAAAGCAATCTCATAATGCCCGTTGACTCCTTTGCAATAGGAAAATTTACTGCCGGTAAGCTCTTCGAGATCGGTCTTTCGATAAAGCAGAAAAAGTGTGCCGTCCTTTTCAAGAAAAACATTGGTGGTTTCATCGTCCTCTGTTATACCGAAGCCGAGCACATCCCTGTAAAAGCGCACCATGACCCCCATATCGTCGACCATGATGCCGAATCCGTCCAATTTCATAATATATGTTTCGTGCCGCCGAAGAATAACAATGCCGCTATTTCTTCGACGGAAACGTCGGATTCTTCTCGAAGATCTCGGTCACATCCTTCAAAAGTTCGGGAATCAGAAGGTGCTGCGGGCAGGCATCCGCACACTGACCGCACTGCGTGCAGTCCGAGGCTTTTCCGCGCAATCTTGTCAGCGCAAGATAATAGTAATACTGACTCGAAGATGCCGAAGGGCTCGTCGGACTGTCGCTCTTTGCGCTGTTGTAAAGCGCCATGTAATCGGCAACCGGAATATTGCAGGGACAGCCCTCTTCGCAGTATCTGCATGCCGTGCAGGGAACGGCGGTATTATCGCGGATTATCTTCACGACTTTGTCGAGTATCGCAAGTTCTTCCTGGTTCAGCGGCTTTAAATCCGCAAAGAGTGCCGTATTCTCCTCCACCTGAGCGACCGCGTTCATCCCCGAAAAGACAGTCTCGACACCCTCCAGACCCGCAGCGAAACGAAGCCCCCACGATGCCGGTGATGCCTCGGGGTCATAAGCCCGCATCAGATCCTCGGCTTCTTTGGGAATCCGCACAAGATTGCCGCCCTTAAGCGGCTCCATGACCAGAATCTTAACGCCGTGCCTTTTTGCCGTCTCGTAACATCTCTTCGCCCGAGTGCCGAGATCTTCCCAGTCGATATAATTTATCTGCAAAAGAACAAAATCCACGGGATGCTTTGTCAGAATTTCGTCGAGGACCTCGGGGGAATCGTGGAAGGAGAAACCGAATTCGCGGATAAGCCCCGCATCCTTCTTTGCCTTCAGAAATCCGAACGCGTCGAACTCCTCGGCTTTTTTCAGGTTTGACGCATTGATATTGTGAAGAAGGTAGCTGTCGAAGTATTCGACGCCGCAGTTTCGGAGCTGCTCTGCAAATATCCTCTCGAGATCTTCGCGGGAATTGAAGAGATGCATGGGCATCTTCGTGGAAAGCTCATACCTGCTCCTCTCATACCTCGAGGTAAGACAGCGCCGCAGGGCAGTCTCGGCGTGAAAATCGTGATACGTATATGCGGTGTCAAACCGCACGTAACCCGCCTCAAGGAATAGATCGACGAGCCTGCTGAGCAGATCGTAATCGATTGAATCGACAGCGTGCTTATCGAAGAGCGGAAGCCTCAGAGTTCCGAAACCGAGATTGGTCCTGCCCACTTTGCCGCCGCCTTTAACCGTCCTAATCGTATCCACCGTCAGAACCAGTCGACTTCGAAGGTCTCCGCGACATCCTTCAGCCATTTCGTGATCTCGATATGCTGCGGGCAGGCATCCTCACACTCACCGCACTCAACACATTCGGAGGCTTTCGGATATTTCTCGCCGAGATTCTGATAATAGACCATCTGCGGCGAAAATCCGGGGACGTTTGCACGCTTCTCCGCATTGTAAAGCGTGAAGTAGAGCGGAATCGGAATCCCGTTCGGGCAGGCGTGGACACAGTACTGACAGTTGGTGCAGGGAATCACAACAGCCTTTCTTATAATCGCGGCAGCTTCTCCGACTATCCCGAGTTCCTCCGCGTTCAGCGGTCTGAAATCCTTCATGGTCTTCAGGTTGTCCTTCATCTGTTCGACATTCGAGACACCCGAAAGAACGGTCATCACATTATTCTGCGAAGCCGCGAAACGAAGCGCCCATGAAGCCGTGGAGGCATTCGGATCGTGGTTTTTAAAGAGTTTTTCGGCATCTGCGGGGATGTTTATCAGATTGCCGCCTTTGACAGGCTCCATCACGATAACGGGCTTATTGTATTTTGCGCAGACCTCGAGACTTCTCTTTGAATCTATGCCCTCATCTTCCCAGTCGAGATAATTCAGCTGAATCTGAACGAACTCAATCTCGGGATACCTTTTCAGAACGCTTTCAAGAAATTCCGAGTTGTCATGGCAGGAGATGCCGATCCTCTTAATCTTCCCTTCGGCTTTCTTCCGTGCAATGAACTTCATGCTGCCCAGTTCCTTCTCGAGCGACTCAAAGAGCCTGCCGAGATTGTGGAGCATGTAGTAGTCGAAGTATTCGACGCCGCACTTTTTCAGCTGTTCGTCAAAGATTCTCTCCTGATCCTCCTTTGTGTGGATCATCATCATCGGCATCTTGGATGCGATTGTGAAACTCCCGCGGGGATAGCGGTCGACAAGCGCCTCCTTCAGTGCCGATTCGGACTTGAACTCATTGTACATGTAGGCGGTGTCAAAATAGGTGAAACCCGCCTGCATGAAGAGATCGACCATCGCCTTGAACTCGTCCATATCCACGCTGCCCTGATCCTCCGCATCCGTAAGCGGAAGACGCATACAGCCGAATCCGTAGATCTTCTTCGGATCCTTCTTCACGGGATCCGTCTTCATATGATCTTTGTTCATCGGATTCACGGTAACCGATTCCGTCATAATATCCCTGCCTGCACCCGTTCTGCAACCGAAGGCTTCAGACGCCGCGTGCGAATTCTTTGATCTCGGCAAGCTTCTTCTCGGACTTGTTCTCGCTTCCGTGTGCCGTTATGATTCCCATATCTTTCTTGCCGAGATAGCCCATCATTGCCTTATACTGTGCTATTGCCCCGTCGTATACGCCAGGAGATTCCGAACTTAAGAGCATGGCACTCTTCTTGATGTTTTCCATGCCGCCTAAAGCGTAGAATCTGTCGATTGTGCACTGAAGCTGTCCGCTCATCGTGAAGTAGTATATGGGTGCCGCAAGGACAAGCATATCGGCTTTTTTGAGCTCGGCGGTAACCTCCGCCATGTCGTCTTTCTGTGCGCAGACGCCGTTTCCTTTGGTGTGGCAGTGCTCACAGGCTATGCATCCCGCAATCTTCATCCTTCCGACATTCATGACGGTTACGCTGTTTCCCGCAGACTCCGCTCCTTCTTTGAATGCCTCAACCATTGCCGCCGTGTTTCCGTTCTTACGGGGGCTTCCGTTTAATACCAGTATATTCATGTGAAACACCTGTGATTACCGTTATGCCGCGGTAAACAATTTAGTCTTTATCCGCAGGTTTAATTATCTTTCGGATATTGCATACCGCCCGTAACTCAGAAAACAGCGGATAAAATAAGAAAATAGAGTATTATGTTATTGCTTTTTCGGTATGCTCGGTTATGCTTTTTTTACGTCGCCAAAGTATCTGCCGACCGCTTCAAGCTGCTTGGGAATGTCTATGCCCTGAGGGCAGGATTCGAGACATTCTCCGCAGTTAAGGCAGTTTGATGCCGCTCCGCAGCCGTTGGATTCTGCGCCGAGCATGGAATGGTAATAGAAGTTTGCCGTGTCGTAGTCGTCGAAGAGGAATGAATTGTTGTAATACGTGAAACAGGACGGGATATCTACGCCGTTGGGGCAGGGGAGACAGTATCCGCAGTTTGAACAGCCGATCTTCATGCGTTTCCTGAGTTCGCCGGCAACCTTGCCTATGAGCTCAAGTTCCTTATAGGTCATCGACGATGCCGCGGTCTCGGAGGCGGTCTTAAGATTGGCTTCGACCTGCTCCATTGTGTTCATTCCCGAGAGGACGACAGTAACCTCGGGATGATTCAGGACCCATCTGTAGCCCCAGTCGGCAGGCGATCTCGAGGCATGGCTCTCTTTGAATATGCCGGCGATATCCGCGGGCATCCTGTCGGCAAGGTGACCGCCGCGGAGGGGCATCATGACGGAGACGCCGATACCCTTCTTTGCGGCATACTCCAGACCCTTCGAGCCCGCCTGAAACTTCTCGTCGAGGTAATTATACTGAATCTGACAGAGATCCCAGTCATACGAGTCGATTATCTTCTTAAAGAGCTCAAAAGTTCCGTGGAACGAGAAGCCGACATACCTGATTCTGCCGCGGCTCTTCTCCGCCGCCAGAAAGTCGAGGACGCCGAGATTGAAGAGCTTCTCCCAGCGCGATTCCGAGAGTGCAATCAGCATATAGTAATCTATTCTGTCCGTGTTTAGCCTTTTCAGCTGCTCGTCGAGTATTTTTTCCATGTCTTCGGTCTTTTCGACATGCCACGACGGAAGTTTTGTCGCCAGAAATACCTTGTCCCTGTATCCGCCCGCAAGAGCGCGTCCGAGAAAAGTCTCGCTTTCTCCGAAGTGATAGTCATATGCCGTGTCTATGTAGTTTACGCCCGCATCTATCAGTTTATGAACTATCTCCGATGCGGATTCCTCATTTATGCTGCCGTCGGCGTTTAGCGGCAGACGCATTGCACCGAAACCCAGTGCGGAAAATTTGTCCCCTGTCTTTGGGTTGATTCTGTAAAGCATATCCGACTTCACCTTTTTTGATCCCGTGATCCTGAAATATCAAGGATTTATGCAAAATTTTTTGCGTATCACTCAGCAAAAATTTCACGGAAACATGCCGCAAATATTCGGCATGATATGACAAATAAGTATGCATTCACAAAGTTAATTCGGCATAATAACCTGCAAATATACGCCGAAGTTCAAACAAAACAACTGAAAAATTTTAACAAAAATCATTACATATGGAATTAATATAATGTTTATCTGAGATTTCGGCACCGGCGGGCAGAGGCGGCGGCAGATAACGCCGGAGAAATCAGGGGGATATCTTAAATCATGGAGAAAACGGAAGAATGGCTCTGGCAGTGTTCGATACCGGACAATGCCGAACTTCAGGAGCATATACTGAAGACGGAGTCTACCGTGATCATCGGCGAAAAATGCCGCATAGATTACGGTCTTTACGGCTCGGAGATTATCGTCAGCGAATTCTGTCAGATCAACGGAAACATTCACGCCGAAGACGATCTCCGCATAGATAACTGGACCGTGGTGACAGGCGACGTCACGAGCGACGGCAACGCATATCTCGGCGAGGGCGTTAAGATAAACGGCAGACTCCTTGTGGCAGGCGACCTCGACCTTGGCGACAATGTCGCAATCAGCGGCGGATTTGAGGCAAAGGGCTGGATTTCCATCCGAAATCCGATGCCGGTCATCGCCTATATCATGCTCTATCTCGTTACCCTTCTCGGTATCGACAAGGAAGAGGACATAAACGCAATGTTCCAGAAACTCTTCTCCGAAGACGAAGAAGACGAATCGCAGAAGATGCCGCTCATAATCCCCCCCAACTCCACGCTGAACATGGAGATCTTTACCGTGCCGACCGCGATGAAGATAGGCAGCGGCTGCCGCCTCCACGGAAACATCCGCGCCTTATCGGCGACCGTCGGCGATAAAAACACGATATTCGGCAGTGTTTCCGCGGACAAGGACATCATGGTCGGAGAGTCCACGGTCATCCACGGCGCCGTCAATTCCTCGGACGGTGTCGTTGCCGTAGCAAGAAAAGCCCATATACTCGGCGATCTCCGCTGCGAGAGCCTCATGCTCGATGAAGAGGCAAGACTCGACGGCACAATCAGGGCGCCTGGCGGCGTCAAGATTCTGAGAGCGGAAGCCAAAAAATAATTATCCCCCATTTTCGGAGTTCAATATGACCCTTGCTGATATTTTCGAGATTAACGACCCCATCTGTATAGAACCTGCCATCATGGACTGCGCCGATTCGGAATACACGCGGTTCCTGCTCGACGGCGATTACAGCGCCGCGAAACTGCTGGTTGACGAGAACGAAGACCCGATTGCGGCGGCGTTCCTCGAGGAGGGCGGCTGGACCGTGACCTCGTTCGTATTCCGACCGTTCTCGGTCGAAGTCCTTGAGAGAATCGAGGCTCTCGACGGCGATATCTATCAGGAAGAGCGCTCGAATTATCTTGCGGCACTCCGCGAATACTACTGCGGGGAGATTGTCAGGGAGTTTCCCGACGTCATCGAGGACAACCGCGAAGGGCGCTACGAGATGATTGAGAGCCTCTTTAAATCGCTCAATCTGATACCCGGAAGTGAAATAATGGAAGGAAACGAGGGAACTGGCGCAGGTGACGGCACAAGAAACGGTGCCGCAAAACCGACGGCGATTGACTTCTGCTGCGGTTCCGGGGTTGCCACCTCGGTCCTCCGCGACTTCGGTTACGAAACGCTCTCGTTCGACTACGATGCCGCGCTTATCTCCTGCGGCATTCAGCGAAAGAGGCTGGAACCGTCCCGTGCCATGTGCCTCGACGGCACGAGAGCCTCGGATTTCTGCCCGAAATGCAATCTTGGAATAGGTCTGATGCTCGGCGATATCACGAATTTCAACGCCGATATGTGGGAGGATATCATATACGAACTCTTTGAGCTCTCGGAAAAGACCGTGATCTCGACCGCAACCAAACCCGAGATAGAGAGGGTTGCGGGCTGGTGCAGTGATGCGGGACGCAGATATAAGATAATCGAGAATGACCGCGACCCCATCTACGATTCATGGGTCTGCGTAAGCGAAGAGTAAAAGCAGCCAAAGGCAGCCCTGCGGCGCCGATAATTCAAAAAAAATATATTTTTTATTTGATTTTTGATCTTTTGTTTTTTGTTTTTTGTTGTTTGTTTTTTTTGTTTTTTTGTATTTTATTTTTTATCTGCGGTCGTTCTTCCTTGCCGGCTCGAACGAGATCTCGTATCCGCGGATTGTGCTCTCGTTCATGATTCTGTGAACATCCTGAGCCAGATCCATCGGAATCTCGACAAACGAGAAGTCGTTTAAGATACTGATTGCGCCTATGTTCTTACCCGCAATGTGAGCCTCGCCCGCGATGGCGCCGACGATATCCTTGGGCTTTACGCCCTGTGATTTGCCGACATTGATGAAGAATCTGACCATGCCCGGCTCCGCTCCCGTATCCTCGAACTCGCGGCGCAGGTTGCGGTTTCTGCCGGCATCATGCCTGCGGTCGCCCCTCTCCCTTCTCTCATCTCTGCCGAATCTCTCGAATTTCTCCGATCTCTCATCGCGGTCAAAGCGGTTTTTGCCGTTTTTGCGCCTTGAGTCGTGACCGTAATCCTCGGAATCTCCGGCATAATCGTATGATGCGTACGATGTCTGCACCGCGGATGCCGACGCCGGCATCGAACCGCCGCTTCTTCCGTCGCCTTCGACCTGAACCTTTATGAGCGCCGCGGCAATATCCGTCAGGGCGAAATCCTCGTCCATGAGTTTCTCGACCGGCGCTATGTATGCCGTCAGATCGCTGTCGCGCATGACGCCGCGAAGTTTATCGAGGAATCTGTCAATGCGGCAGTTCTCCACGTCTTTTATGCTCGGCGGCGGCACGCGTCTGATCTTTGCCTTCGCAAGCTTCTGGATCATGCGCAGTTTTGCGGTCTCACGCGGACCGACAAAGGTGTATGCACGTCCCGTTTTGCCCGCACGTCCCGTACGTCCGATTCTGTGAATGTAATACTCGGCATCCTGCGGAACGTCGTAGTTGTAGACCGTGTCGATATCGTCGACATCTATGCCCCTTGCCGCGACATCGGTTGCGATGAGCATATCGAGCGAACCCGACCTGAATTTGTTCATGACGCGGTCGCGTGAGGACTGGTTCATGTCGCCGTGAAGTCCCTCGGCGAAATAACCGCGGGAATGAAGCAGGGACGAGATCTCGTCGACACGCTTCTTCGTGTTGCAGAAGATCATCGAGAGACCGCCGTTTATGTCGATAAGGCGGCAGAGAATGTCCAGTTTGTCCTTTTCGCGTGCCTCGATATAGAGCTGTTCAATCGAGGGCACGGTAAGCACGGTCGGAGTGAGTGCCAGAAATTCGGGATCGGTCTGGAACTCCTTCGAGATTCTGAGAATGGGTTTGGGCATCGTCGCCGAGAAAAGAATGGTCTGGCGCTCATCGGGGGCATACTCCAGAATCTCCTCGAGATCTTCCTTGAATCCCATATCGAGCATCTGATCGGCTTCGTCGAGGACGATTGTGCTGATATTGTTCAGCGTCAGCGTCCGCCTCCTGAGGTGATCCATCACCCTTCCCGGGGTGCCGACGACGATGTGAATGCCGCGTTTAAGCGCCGAAATCTGCCTCTCTATGTCCTGTCCGCCGTAGATGGGGAGGACTCTTATGTCGTCGCGGTATTTCAGGAGCCTGTTGAACTCTTCGGCAATCTGAATAGTAAGCTCGCGTGTCGGCGAGAGGACCATTGCCTGAACATGGCGCTCTTCCGCGTTTATCTTCTCAATTACCGGAATCGCGAACGCCGCCGTCTTTCCGGTTCCCGTCTGTGCCTGACCCGTTACGTCGCGGCCGTTCATGATTAAAGGAATCGCAAGCTGCTGAATCGGGGTCGGCTCCTCAAAGCCCATGTCTTCAACAGCCCTGAGTATTTCGTCCGAAATATTCAGCTCGGTGAATTTCAAAAATGTATCCATTTACTTATTATACGTCGTCCGAACTATAAGACAGTTGGCAAAGGAGAAAATAATGGCATATTGTTTTTCAATCGGCAAAAGGGTGCGTAAATCGGGAGTGCATGCGGGCTGACCCGCGGACCGGCATTCGGACAGAGATGAGGTCGCCGAAAATAAATCCCGAATCAGCCGTATTTGCATTTAGGGATCATGAAAAACCGTGAGTCTTTATGCGCCGTATTACGCGGGCGCCTGCTGGAGTGTTCGCGAAAACCGCACCGTTTCGCGAATATTTCCTACACGATAGGAAACGGGGGTGCGGCTCATTTTTAATACCCGCGCCCGTCACGCTATCGCCGGAAATACCGCGGGCAATCGCGGACAAACGCATACAATCCGATTCAATCCCATCTAATTCCGTTCAATCCCTTGCAATCACACCCAATTCCGTGCAATACCGTGCAATCCCATATATCGAAATAACTATACTGTCATAAGAAAAAATAATGAGAATAATTTGCATTATTAAGAAGAATCAATTCAAGGAATGAAACAATGAAAGTAATTTACAGCGACGGCAAAACCGGAGAATGTCCCAAAGAGGATGAACTGCATGTAATACGTCATACTGCGGCACATATTCTTGCACAGGCAGTAAAGCGCTTATATCCGACGGCATCATTTGCATACGGACCCGCGACAGAGAAAGGATTCTACTACGACATTGACTTGGGCGACGCAAAACTTTCAGAGACAGACCTTGAAACGATAGAAACAGAGATGCGCAAAGTAATCAAGGAGAATCTTCAGATTAAACCTTTCATACTTCCGCGCGAAGAAGCCCTCAAACTGATGAAAGAGCGCAACGAGCCGTATAAGGTGGAGCATATCGCCGATCTTGCCGAGAACGAACCCATCAGCTTCTATCAGCAGGGCGAATATATCGATATGTGCACCGGTCCGCATCTGACCTATACGGGCACACTGAAGGCGTTCAAACTCACCTATATCTCGGGTGCATACTGGAAGAACGACTGCAAAAACAAGATGCTCACGAGGATCAACGGTACCGCGTTTGCGACCGCAAAAGAACTCGACGAATTCATAAAACTTCAGGAAGAGGCGGAAAGACGCGACCACAGGAAGATAGGCAAGGACATGCAGCTATTCATGTTCTCCGACGAAGGTCCGGGTTTCCCGTTCTTCCTCCCCAACGGCATGACAATCAAGAACTCGCTCCTCGAATACTGGCGCGAGATTCACCGCCAGAACGGATATCAGGAGATTTCAACGCCGCTTATCATGAACCGCCGCCTCTGGGAGACCAGCGGTCACTGGGATCACTACAAGGACAATATGTATGCGACCGAGATCGATGACGAGCCGTACTGTATCAAGCCGATGAACTGCCCCGGCGCCGTCATGGTCTATTCCACACAGCCGCACAGTTACCGCGAGCTTCCGATTCGTCTGGCAGAGATCGGTACCGTGCACCGCCACGAACTGAGAGGTACTCTCCACGGTCTCTTCCGTGTCCGCTGCTTCACACAGGATGATGCACACCTCTTCATGAGAAAAGACCAGATCGCCGAGACGATTACCGATGTCGTGAGAATCATCAACGAGGTCTACACGAAATTCGGATTCGAATACTACCTTGAGCTCTCGACCCGTCCCGAGGACAGCATGGGAAGCGACGAGGACTGGGAAGCGGCAACCAACGGTCTTAAGGATGCTCTCAATAAGATGAATCTGCCCTACACCATAAACGAGGGTGACGGCGCTTTCTACGGCCCGAAGATCGATTTCCACCTGAAAGACTGTCTCGGACGCACATGGCAGTGCGGAACCATCCAGCTCGATTTCCAGATGCCGCTCAACTTCGACCTGACCTATGTCGACGAGAACGACGACAGACAGCACCCGATTATGATCCACCGCGTCTGCTTCGGCTCAATCGAGCGTTTCATCGGTATTCTCACCGAGCATTATGCGGGTAAGTTCCCCGTCTGGCTTTCGCCGGTGCAGGCGAAGGTGCTTCTGGTCTCCAAGAAGAGCGAGGAGTATGCGGGCTACATCTACAAGATGCTTAAGGACGCAAATATCCGCTGCGAACTCGACAACCGCAACGAGAAGATCGGATATATGATAAGACAGGCGCAATATACCGAGCGCGTGCCCTACATGATTATCATAGGCGAGAAAGAGCTTGAGAATCAGAATATCTCGATACGCACCCGCGACAGCAAGACGGTTTCAATGTCGCCGGAAGAGTTCCTCGAGAAGATCACGACCGAGATTCGCGACAGAGTCTGAAAAAGACCGGATTTTTCCTTCTTTTTTGGCAATTTGAATTTTAACTTTTAATGAAATTATTTCCGAAAAAATGATTTTTTGTATTTTTGAATTTGATTACCTTATCTTATGAACGTCAGAACGTTATCTTATAAACGCACTGCGTCCCGCATACTTTGCGGATGCGCCCATCTCTTCTTCGATTCTTAAGAGCTGGTTGTATTTCTCGACACGCTCGCCGCGTGCGGGTGCGCCGGTCTTGATCTGACCCGTGCCCATCGCAACCGACATATCGGCAATGAAGGAATCGACGGTCTCGCCGCTTCTGTGGGAGATCATTGCGCCCCAGTTGTTCTTCTGCGCAAGGCGGATGGCATCGACGGTCTCGCTCACGCTTCCGATCTGATTCAGCTTGATAAGAACGGCATTCGCGACACCCTTCTCGATACCCAGTTCCATCCTCTTTACATTCGTCACAAAGAGGTCGTCGCCCACAAGCTGCACCTTTGAGCCGATGGCGTCGGTGAGCTTCTTCCAGCCTTCCCAGTCGTCCTCGGCAAGTCCGTCCTCGATGGAAACAATCGGATACTTCTCGCAGAGTCCCTTATAGAACTCCACCATCTCGTCCGAGGTCAGCTTTCTGCCTTCGGTTCTGAGGTTATAGACGCCGTCCTCGTAGATCTCGCTGGACGCGGGGTCAAGGACAATGCCGATGTCTTTGCCGGGTTCGTAGCCCGCCCTCTTTATTGCCTCGACTATGAGCTTAAGCGGCTCCTCGTTCGACGGCACCTGCGGAGCAAATCCGCCTTCGTCGCCGACGCCGGTGGAGTGTCCCTTCTCTTTGAGCAGCGCCTTCAGTGCCTGATAGACCTCCGCACCCCATCTGAGAGCCTCGCGGAAACTCGGAGCGCCGTAAGGGGCAATCATGAACTCCTGAAGATCCGCACCCTGCCAGTTGGCGTGTGCACCGCCGTTCATGATATTCATGCACGGAACCGGCAAAGTCGGCTGCGCACCAGAGAATTCGCATAAATATTTCCACAGCGGCAGTCCCTTTGCCTGCGCCGCACTGCGTGCAACCGCCATCGAGACGGTAAGGATCGCATTTGCCCCGAGCTTGCCCTTGTTCTCCGTGCCGTCGGCGGCGATCATCGCGGCATCGATATCTCTCTGTTTCAGTGCGTCCATGCCGGCGATCTTCTTCGCAATCGCGTTGTTGACGCCGAAAACCGCTTTTGTAACGCCCTTGCCGCCGAAACGCTTCTTGTCGCCGTCGCGAAGCTCAACCGCTTCATGAACGCCCGTCGAGGCACCCGACGGACATGCCGCTCTTCCGAATGCCCCCGATGAGAGATAAACGTCAGCCTCTACAGTCGGATTTCCTCTCGAATCGAGGATCTCTCTTCCGATTATCTTCGTTATTGATGTATTCATGGAAAAACCGTCCTTTAAATTACCGATATATGATTTACTCAGTTACTCTGATACCCTCTATTATTGAACAGGTATAACAAAAAAACTTGCCACTTTCACAAGGTATTATATAAGGCAGGATTAATGAATTTTTCATGAACATATCATCTGAGAGCGGAAAGAAAATAAGCGGAATAATGCTTTTTCTTTCCGCCGCAGTCTTACTGAGCGCCGCCGTATCCCCAGTGGCGGCAGCCGATCAGAAATACATCGTAATGTATATCGTCGGCTCGGACCTTGAGAGTTACAGTTATGCAGCAACCGATAACCTCAACGACCTTCTTACGAACTGGAAAGATACACAGGGCGACTTACTTGTCTTCTACGGCGGATCCAACAAGATCGGCTGGAAGGATTCCATAGCCGTGGCAAACATGCAGAATCTCGCGGTCGACATTGCCGACGGAGAAATCGGTACGGATGACGGCTACAGCGAAACAAAGAATGTACTTTTCAGAATAAACAAAGAGATCTCAAGTGCCGACGCTCTGACCGAGTGTCTGCGCTATGCGGACAAATATGCCGCCGATAACGGTCTTACCGAAGCCGACCGCTACATAATATTCTGGGATCACGGCGGAGGATACTCGGGATTCGGCATCGACGAGAACACCGGCAAAGAATTAGAGATAAAAGATATCTCCGATGCCTTTGCCGCGTCGGGAACACGCCCCTACAATATTCTGGCTTTCGATGCCTGCCTCATGGGATCAATCGAGGTTGCCGATAAACTGAATCCGTATGCAAACTACATGGTGGCATCCGAGGAACTTGTCGCGGGAATGGGATATGACTATGCGGCAATCGGACGCGCACTGAATCTCAAACCCTCCATAACGGACGAAGAGATGGGCAGGATAATCTCCGATGCCTATGTGAAACAGGACGATTATCAGATGACAATGTCTCTGGTGCGTATGCAGAAGACAAAAGATCTCGTATCCGCGATTGAAAATCTGGGCAGGGAGTTATACGCCGTTGTCGACGACTACGAGTCGCTTCAGGCAATCGGATATATCTACACCAATACGCAGGGCTTCGGCACGTACAACGCCGACCCCTCCGAGATTATCGCGATGGACGTATACGAATTCGCAAAAATGCTGACGGAATACAGCGACGGCAGTCTTAAGGATGCAGCGCAGAACGTAATCTCGGCAGTCGACGGATTCGTGATTTACGCCACGGATGACGGGTATTTCTCATCGGCAAAAGGTGTTTCCGTTGCGATACCTTCCGAAGGATTTTCCGATATACCCAGAAACTGGATCGACCTCGGCGGCTCAAACTGGTATTCGTACATGAACAAATACTATACTCTCGCAGGAACCGACAGCGTGCCCCACGCCGCCTATACGGACGATGATTCCGGTGATTATTATGACAATGCGGATTCCGGGGATTATGCAGATTATGATGAATATTATGATGATTATTATGACTCACGTGCAGCCGGTTCAAAGAGTGTCACGTTTACCGACACTTACGGATCGTATGACGCGGTCTGCGATTACATCTACCTTGACGGCGACAGATACATAAGAATCGGTCAGGTGCCGCTCGAAGAGAAGATGAAGAATCAGACCGACGGCAAATACAGCGATGTCTGGACATCGGTTCCCAGCGGTTCCTACTCGATACCGGAATGGGACTGCAGATGGTTTGTTCTTCAGTCCGAAGGCAATGCGCCGATAACGGTCAGCATGGAATACGGAGGTACCTACACGGACAATGACAACAAGCCCGTGTATATGTATTACATCTTCGGCAACCTCACACGCGTCGTTAAGGGAAGTCCCGTCACAAAGCCGTCATACATTACGGTAATCACGGATCCTTCGACTATGAAAGTAAAGGACATCTCGGTCAGTTCCATCGAGAACAATGGCGGCAAATTCGATTACTGGGGTAACGGCAGTATCCTGAAAGGCGACGTTTTCACACCAAAGATCACGGTCTATGACCCGATGACGAACAGTGTCAGCGAAATCATCTCCGATAAGTCATATACCTTCGGCGATAATCCCCTCAATGCCCTGACAGTGGTCAAACTGGACGCCGATAAATGTACCTGGCTTACCGAAGTCATATACTGGATGAAAGGTCAGTCATACTTCTTTGAGCCGGAAGGCGCCTCATCCGCGGCAAATGCCACGAATGCCCGGACAAACCAGACAACCCAGACAGCCACTCCCAAACCGACAACGTCACCGATGATGCCGATTCTCTCCGTAATCGCATCTGTCGGTGCAATGGCATATGTCGTGCATAAAAAATACTGAAATCCGTCGGTCAAAGACAAAAAAACAAGGACAAAAAACAAAGATATAAATCAAATACATAATAAAAACAAAATTTTCTTTTTTTTATAATACTTTGGAACGATTTCAAAACGTATGCTCGATATCGGGCTTTTCATCCAAATAATCGGGAATATTATTGAAAATATCCTCACGTGTCTTTGCATTTTCAAGCATCAGCATTGTAGCGTGCTGGGGTCGTGCATGGATGCCGTTCCAGAAATATTCGTCGTATTGCGGACGCGGAATAAACGCAAAAACAGGTCGGTCGGGAGAGAACTCCGCATTGATTCCGTCCTTATTCACGCCTGTGTCAAGGAATACCCATCTGCCGTTTACAAAGGCGGCATTGAAGCAATGAACGCAGTAACCTTCGGAATCGTCGTCGGCAAGGGTTATGCGCTCAAAGCAAAAACCTGAAGGTATCTTCACATAGCGCAGAAATGCCGCCAGAAGTATGGATTTGGTATGACAGATTCCCCTGCCCTTCGTAAGAACGTCGGAAGCTTTTACGGTTATGATGTCTTCGCCGGTATCAAAGATATGCAATATCTCATCGCGGACAAAGTTAAAAGCCGCTTCTGTTCTAGCGACATCGGATGAGAGTCCCGAAAAAAGATCCCCTGCCTTTTTCGCAATCACGGGGGAGTCATAATCGACGTATTCGTCGGCGGCAAGAAAATCGGTTGAAGGATGAGTCGTATTGAAAGGCATACTAAAACTATGAATTCCGAAGATATATGATGTTTCATCGGATGTGAACGAAAACACAGTCCATAAAAACACCCGAATATCATACAATGAAAACATCATAAAAACATCATAATAACACATCATTAAAACACATCATAAAAACCGAACCGAAACCGAGATTATTTGTAATTACAATCCTACATAATATTGTGAAAATTGCAGTACTTGGCGGCGGTCTCACCGGAATTGCGCTTGCAAACACCCTTACCCTCAGGGGACATGACGTTACCGTCCTCGAAAAAGAGGCGAATACGGGCGGACTCTGTCGCTCCGAGACCAAAGACGGATTTACTTTTGATATCGGCGGCTCGCATATTATTTTCAGCCGCGACAAAGAGGTCAACGACTTTCTCTGCGACGTGCTCACGGAGAACAAAGACAAACGAAAGCGAAATACGAAGATCTTTTTTAAAGGCGCACACGTGAAGTATCCCTTCGAAAACGGGCTGCACGACCTTCCCCCCGAAGACAGATTCTTCTGCATAAACGAGTTCGTGAAGAATCTGATTGCGCTCGAAAAAGGCGAGCTCAAAAAACCGGAAAACTTCAGGGAATGGATATATTACACATTCGGCAGGGGAATCGCGGAATCCTACATGGTTCCCTACAACGAGAAGATCTGGAACTATAAGACCGAAGATATGTCGCTTCACTGGGTCGACGGAAGAATCCCGCGTCCGCCGGTGGAGGACATCATCAAATCCGCAATCGGCATCGAGACCGAAGGATACACGCACCAGTCCGTCTTCACCTACCCGATTCACGGCGGAATCGAGGCAATGGTCAATGCTCTCAAAGAGCCTGTCAAAGATAAGATAATCACGGACTGCGAGGTTACGGGTGTCGTCCGCAACGGCAACCAAGGCGGGGGCAAAGTGAGTAACGGAGGCAACGCCGGTTTCGTCGTAAAGACCTCGAAAGGCGATTTCACCGCCGATAAGGTAATCTCCACACTGCCGCCGACCGTACTTCTCTCATGCCTTAAGAATGCGGGCGCAAACGTGCCCAAAGACGCCGCCTCCGCCTGCGAAAACCTCAGGTACAACTCGATTGCCTGCATCGGCATCGGCGTTAAAGGCGGCGTCGGCGACATCTCGTGGATGTATATCCCGCAGACCGATATCGGTGCGTTCAACCGCATCTCATTCCCGTCGAACTTCTCGACCGCGGTTGCGCCCAAGGGCTGTTCGTCCGTCCTTGCGGAGATTACCTACAATGACGGCGATAAAATCTCGAAGATGAGAGACGAGGAACTTGTCGATGAGGTTGTCCGCGGACTGATTAAGATGAATGTCGTCAAATCGCGTGACGATGTCGTATTCACCTCCGTACACCGCTACGAGTATGCATACGTCGTATACGACCTCGAATATCTGAAAAACGTCAAAATAATGAGGGAATATTTCGAGTCGCAGGGTATCGACCTCGTCGGCAGATTCTCGGAGTTTGAGTATCTCAACATGGACGGCTGCATAAGACATGTTCTGGATTATGCCGCAAATATAGGCAACGCGAAGAAATAAAGACTCAAGCGGAGAATTTATTTGATCGGGACGATTAAGGCAGGTTATCGGCGATGGACATAATTTCGGGCATATTGATTATTATAGGTCTTGCGGCATTCGAGACCGTCGCAAGCATAGACAATGCCATCATCAACGCCGATATCCTATCGACAATGCGGGAATGGGCACGCCGCTGGTTCCTGACATGGGGTATTTTAATCGCCGTCTTCGTCATCCGCGGTCTTCTGCCGTGGCTGATTATCTGGTTTTCAACCCCTTCCTTAGGTCCTATAGGGGCTATAACCGTCACGTTTTCCGGCGACCCGATAGCTTCCGCGGCAATCGAACACAGTGCCCCCTACCTTCTGCTTGCCGGAGGAATATTCCTCGTTTATCTCTTCCTACACTGGCTTATGGCGGAGAAAAAGAACTGCATTGTCCCCGGCGAACTTGCGATGTCAAAGCATGCGCCGTGGTTCTACGCGGTCGCGGGCATTGTCCTATTCGCGGTCGTATTCAATGCCGTCAGCGTCGACCCCTACCTTTGTCTTGCGGCAGTCGGCGGCTCGGCACTCTTCTTTATAATGCAGGGTTTCAGACTTTTCGCCGATTCCAAATCCGCGGAACTGAGTCAGACCTGCAATATCGCGGAAGAACACGACGATGCCGGCAGACTCCACAAAGCCGATATCAGCAAACTCATGCTCCTTGAGGTCATAGACGCCACTTTCTCCATTGACGGCGTCATCGGTGCATTCGCGTTTACAATCTCCGTTCCGCTCATTCTCATCGGAAACGGTCTGGGTGCGGTCGTGGTAAGGGAGCTTACGGTCAGAAATATAGAGAATATCAGGAAATATGCCTACCTCAAGAACGGCGCCATGTACTCGATATTCATACTCGGCATCATCATGTGCGCCGAAGGTTTCGGAGTTGAGATTCCGACACTCGTGGCGCCGCTGTGCACCATTACAATAGTTGCCGTATTCTTCTATCTGTCGATAAGAAGGATAAAGAAAGGCATCGCGGATAAGTGCTGAAACATTATCATTTTTTATTTGCGGGCATTATTCCGCGGCAACGCATCGTATCCATGCGAATTGCGCAGACGGAATTGTATATGGAATCGTATGCGAAACCTCATGAATACCGTATTAAAATCGCATGCAGAATTTTGCCATGCCCGAAGCGGATGTGGAAAGCTGTGGAAAGCCATGAAAGCAGAGTAATGGAAATACTGCTTCGGGCAGGGCAAAACGGGCAAAAATTGCCGAAAAACATTTTAAATGCCCCGTCCGATACTGCCGTAGATATTGCCTGCGGGGACATATAAGTCGGCATCGGTTCCGTCAAGGGCATTTTCCGGATTTTTTATCATGGATATGAAAATCAATCGGTCAATTATTTTTTCATCGCAATTGTAGGATTTTGTTAGATTTGTGTTAGATTTGTGTTAGATATTTGTTTGAATTTTCGCTTGGTTTTCGTTCTGGTTCTGTCTTAGGTCTTCTTTCAGATTTTTGTTCGGTTTTAGCATGGGTCTTTGCACAATACTTTAAGGCGGTATCCTTCCGGCATTCGGATAATCGCGAACAGAAAAAACGCCCTCGTCTTCTGCCGTGACAAAAGATTCGGGCACTTCATTCCTGCCCATCGGTCTGCCGATATCCTAATTTTTCCGTCGGGATACGACCTTATGTCAGTATGGTATGATCCGGTTCTTATTCAGGCGATTAGCCTTGCGGATATGTTCTGTCTTTGTCGTGTTTGTTGTTTGGATTGATTTGTGTAATTTGTGTTTGCGTGTGTGTTTCTGATTTTTTATGTGTGTTCTTTCCGGAGCTTTTCAACTGTTTTTCAGCCGTTACGGCGCAATTACAACTTCGGTCTTTGCGAATGTCCTGCCGTCTTTATCGGCGAATTCCAGCCAGAATGTCTTTCCGATATTTGCAACGGAGTCAATTCCATACGTGGCACTTGCGCCGGGCTGCATGAATTCCTTCGCATTATACGGAGCTTCAATAAATGCGTTGTCTCCCGGTGAGAAACTCTTTACTCCGGAATAACCTCCATCTCTGAGCCATGCATTGGCAGTACCTGCTGTTGAACCGGATGGGTCGCCGCGCTTATTGACAATGGTCGTTGCATTCTGTGCCCAGACCATATGTTGGGCATCACCGAATGTATCTCCGAGTCTGACAAGAACGACAGTATCCAGAGTACCTATGGCATCTCCGCCCTGATGACTGATGGTAAGACCGTCGGTCTGACTGTAGGTTGCTTTCAATGATACCTGAGGTGCTTTACTTGTTGATTCGGTAAGTCCGCCGGCAAAAGCACTGACAACCGCTGCGATGATGATGGTCACCACAAGCATGAGCATTACACCGACAACGGGCGAGACCGCCTCATTGCTGAGTCCGTTCTTTTTGTTATTGACAGATAATCTCTTCATGATTTTATCCCTCCACTGCGACATCTTTCTCAAACAGTACTGTGCCTGTCGGAATGTGCGTCAGTTTGACATTGACCTTGTCACCGGGCATAAGATGGTACCATTCTTCTCCGAGAATCGCCTGGACACCATCAACATCTCTGCTGAACTCATATGCACTACCGTTTGTGTATGAATAATGCGTACCTGCACTTACTCCGTATCCACCGTAAGCTGCACTCCAGCCGTACGGTGAATTGTGCATTGTTGTTCCTGCAAGCAGGGTGTAATTTCCGTAATACTGAGTTTTGGCATAGTCTCCTGAAGCTTTCCAGTCGTCAACGTGAGCGCCGAATCCTAACGGAGAGTGATATTTGTTAGCACCGTCTTTGTAATGCGTGTTAAGCTTCGCATCATCACCAATAACGGGTCCCGTAATCACCTCACCGCCGGAAGTTCCGTCGGAAGCCTTCCAGGATGTTGTTAACTTTATGTCTTTTGTCGGAATCGCCTCGCTTACTGCCAGTACCTGAAGGTTAAAACCGCTACCGCCCCATGTACCGTCATTGACGATCTTGCACTCGAATGTTCCCGTAGGAGCTTTCTGCTGATTGCTTGCCATTCCCCCTGCAAAAGCGCTGACAACGGCTGCGATGATGATTGTCACCACAAGCATAAGCATAACTCCAACCACAGGAGATACTGCTTCGGTGTTCTTTCGCATATTTTCTTTCATTCTACTAAATACCTCAAAACTCCACAAAACCGGCGCACAAACAATTGCATACATTTTTAATTCTTTGAGTGAGTTAAAAGCATACGAATATAATTTGTGTAACAGTTCTTATGAAGCAACTATACATTATGTAGTCCATAGTAATTAAAATTTTACTTTTCGTAATACTGAAACGTGCTTGAACGGCATCGGAGATGTTGCCAAACCCGGGAAGCGCGGATGAAAAAATGCCGTGGACGTACAAAAAAAAAAGGAAAATTACTGAGTATGAGGAATATTGCCAAAAGAGCGACAGGAAAAATTATCGATTATGGCCTAAGCGCGGCATAATTGAAACAGATTGAATCATTTCATAAATACTATTTATCAAAATAACGATATGTGAAAAAGATAAACTATGACAGATACACAAATATCAATTGATGCTATCAGGTATCTGCAAAAAAATAAGATCTATAGTGATGAAATAAAGCAAAAGATCAGAAAATGTCTCGGAGAATATCTTTTAATATCCATAAATGAATGCGATAAACATGAACTGAAAGGACATTTAAAAGGATTCTGGAGACTTCACGTAGGACGCCATCATGTTGTCATCTATAAAATTATGGGAAAGAAACCTGACAGATATGCACAAATCTATTTAATTATGTCCGAGGAAAAATATCACAATTGGTTGAATTCTTAAAAAGCTATATTCCATATTTTTTCTCGGCTTCATCCAACGAACAAAACGTACCTTTTTCAATTCTCTTAAGTTCCTCTAATGCTTTACTATTATATTGGACAGGCTTAAGCTCTCGCAAAATCGTCTTTGATATGGATTCGCGACCTATACGACGGGAGAGCAACTCTTTATAAGCGGCATCGGACATCTCTACGGTTTTCATAATTATCTCTTGGGCATGAAAAGAGATAACCTTTCTGTCCGAATAATCGGCGCGAAATGCCCGAACCGATAAAAATGACAATTTCAAGACAATTATGGTAAAAGAAGCGGGTCTTATCCGCCTGCGCATTGATGCAACCGGCGGATATATACCGTCTTCTTCTTTGTCATGTCTTCTCTTTTCCAATGATTGAATTAATTTGTTCGGCAGTTCACAGATCATGATCCGTGCATTCTTGCCGAACTTTTTGCCGGTTATCAGACAACTATCACGGCGCAATTATAACTCTGGTCCTTGCAAACGTCGTTCCGGAAGTATCGCAGAATTCCAGCAGAAACTCCTTTCCGAGATTGGCTTTATTATCGAATGAATACTTATTATCGGACTTTAATCCGTTCTGAAGATATTCCCCCGTATTTTGCTTAGCCTTATCGGGCACGACATATGCCGTGTCGCCTGCCGCGAAACTCACCACTCCCGCAGAACCGGTTTTAGTGAGCCACGGAACCGTTTTTGTAAGTTCACCGCGTTTATTGACGATGCTGCACGGATCAATCTTCCATGACATATGCTCTGCATCGCCGAAAGAATTTGAGAGACGGACAATAACGACCGTATCCAAAGTTCCTATGACATCTCCGCCCATGTGCGTAACGGCAAGACCCTCGGTCTGGCTGTAAGTGGCTTTAATCGCGACATTGGATGCTTTGGTTCCCCCATCGGGAAGTCCGCCGACGAAGCCGCTGACCAGTGCGGCGAGAATGAGCGTCACCGAAAGCATGAGCATTACACCGACAACCGGCGATGCCGCTTCGGTCCCGATATCGAACCCGCTCTTTTCAGCGGTTACGGATAATCTCTTCATGATCATGCCTCCACCGTGACAGTCTTCTCAAACAGCATCGTACCCGTCGGGATATGCACAAGTTTGACATTGACCCTGTCGCCGGGTCTCAAATTGTTCCAGTCGCGTCCGAGAACGGCACGCATCGGATCCGTGTATCCCCCGCTGCTGTATTGACCGGTATGATAGTATTCATAACGTGTCTGCGGAGTCACCCCGTATCCTCCCGTAGTGGTATTCGCACCGCACGGCGAAGCATAAAGGGTTGTTCCCGCAAACAGCGAATAGTTTCCGTAAAACTGATCGACTTTGTACGGCTCCGAAGGATCCCAATCGATATTCGGACCGTATCCTAACGGCACATGGTATTTAAAGCCCCAGTAATAACAATTGGTTGTTTTACCGGGCGGTCCCGTAGTCACTACGGTATCGGCTGACCCGTCCGAAGCTCTCCACGATGTGATCAACTTTACATCCTTTGTCGGAATTGGCTCACTGACCGCCAGAACATTGATTGTAAAACCGCTGTTATCCCACGTGCCCCCGTTGACGATTTTACATTCAAATGTTCCCGAAGGTGCTTTCTGAGCCGGCATTACCGTCCCCCCCGCATACGCGCTGACCAAAGCGGCGAGGATGACGGTCACCGAGAGCATAAGCATTACCCCCACCACCGGAGATACTGCATCAGTATTCTTTCGCATACTTTTTTTCATTAAATAAATCCCTCAAACTCCACAAACCGAGGGCAAATTAACTCATACTTTTCTGATCATACCCCCCGGCATCATTAGCAATTCCAATATGATACGTATAACAGTTAACATGTGGATAATTATAATTAAAATATTTATAATTATTAATAGTTTGCATAGTAATTATAATTATTAATAAATATAATACAAACTGTGAAAATACAAGACAAAAATATCACAATATAAGCATCCAGCAGGAAAATGTCTGAAACTGATTGAAGATTATTGAAGAGCATTGAGGATGGGATGAAGGGGGCTGAAGATGAGTGAAGTGGGTGAATATTATTGAAGGGGTGAAGATGAGTGAAGGTGGCGGAGAGGACTGAGATGTTTGAAGACGATTTTATCGGCAGCTACCGACCTTCGCGGAAAAACCCCGGGACTGCACCCGCGGGACTGCCTTACTTTACTATCGTAGTCTTGGTCTTTGCGAGAGTGGTTCCCTTTTTATCGACAATTTCCACCCAGAATTCCTTTCCGATATTATATCGACTCTGAATGGAATACGGGTTCCTGTTAGGATTATTCACATCAAAGACATCATGACCTGCCGGCATCTCGTTGCGCTTGACATATGCCGTATCGCCGGGCGCAAAAACATACACTCCCTGAGAACCGTCGTTTTTGAGCCATGCAGTGTCACCGCCCGATCCCTTAGAGTTTCCCGGAAAACGCTTTGAAGTAATCATACGGTGATCGATCGTCCATGTCATATGCTCGTAATCACCGAAAGTATCGGGGAGTCTTATCAGAATGTCAATATTGGCAGTCTCCAGAGGATCGCCGCCCAGATTGGTGACGGCAAGACCGTCGGTCTGGCTGTAAGTGGCTCTGATTCCCAAATTCGAGACCTTATGACTTGTGTCCATCATTCCGCCGGAAAGGCTGGTAACAACGGTAGCGATGATTATAACCACAACAAGCATGAGCATTACACCGACAACCGGCGAGACCGCTTCGGTTTTGCCATTGAATCCGCTCTTTTTATCATTCGGGATTTTCATATTTTCTCCTCCACAACGACATCTTTATCGAACAGTACCTTACCTGAAGGGATATATGTTAGTCTTACATTCACCCTGTCGCCGACTCTCAAATGATTCCAGTCCCGTCCGAGAATCGCACGCATGGGATCCTGTGAATCCACGGAATATTCATAGCGCTGCGTTACTCCGTAACCCTCGCCCGAAGCGCCGATTGGCATCGCATAAAGTGTTCTTCCCGCAACCAGCGCATAGTTTCCGTAAAACTGGCTCACATTGTACAGCTCTGAAGGGATACGGTCAATATCGGGACCGTATCCCAAAGGAACATTGTATTTATAGCCGTCATACTGACAGTTCTCCTTTCCTTTTTCCGCCGGTCCCTTTGTATCCACGTTATCCGTCGTTCCGTCCGAAGCTATCCATGATACGGTCAGCTTCACGTCTTTCGTGGGAATCGACTCACTGACCGAGATGACATCGAGCGCAAAGGCACTGTTCTCCCACGTACCCCCGTTGGAAATTTTACAGTTAAACGATCCCGAAGGTGCATTCTGGGTAGTGACCGCCATCCCGCCGGCATAAATACTGAGAACGGCGGCGATGACTACGGTAACCACAATCATCAGCATTACCCCCACAACAGGAGAGACTGCATCGCTGTTCTTTGACATTCCTTTTCTCATCCGCAATCTGTCCCTAAATGTTCCTTAAACTTTAAACTTCACAAAACCGGGGTGATATCACTGATCTTTGCATATCAAACCGTCTTACCAGAACCGGGAAAATGCATATTCATACAGTGACACGAACCGACTATCATTTTTGAAAGTCATTTCCCTTAATATTTATCATATAACGCAATAAAACTGTTGAACAATTCAATAAAAATTGCAAATGATTCTGCGGAACTCACGGGAACAGAGCCGATTCGGCATTGAAATCAAAAACAATAATGTTTTGACCGTATCCGTCGGTGCCGGCGGCTTCATCATTCCCTATTTGTTCCGTATGATCCAGCAAGATCATTTAGGATATTACTTCGTAATTACGGCTCTGGTCTTTGCAAATACCATTCCCGATCTGTCGCTCAATTCTACCCAGAATTCCTTTCCGACATTGGATTCATTATTGACCGAGAACGTATTTGCGGATTCCATACCGTTCTGCATATATACGGGCGCGACATATGCCGCGTCGCCTGCCTCAAAGCTGTTTTTTCCGGAAGAACCCGAATTCGTGTACCAGGCATAACTGCTGCCTGCCTCCTGACCGCGCTTGGTGACGACGTCATACGGATCAATCGTCCACGAAAGGTGTTCGTTATCGCCGAAAGTGTCCGTGAGTCTGGTTATAATAACCGTATTCGAAGTTCCCACGGGACTTCCTCCCATATTGGTGATGGTAAGACCGTTGGTCTGGCTGTAAGTGGCTTTAAGTGCTACATTGGATGTTTTGTAAGTCGTATCCGGAAGTCCGCCGGCAAATCCGCTGACGATGGCTGCGGTAATGATTGTCACCACAAGCATGAGCATTACCCCCACCACAGGAGAAACCGCTTCGTTTCCGATATTCAATCTGCTGCTCTTTTTATTACAAGCTTCTTTATTTTTAACGGATACTCTTTTCATGTATTATCATTCCACAATTACATCTTTTTCAAAAAGAACGGAACCTGTCGGCATATAAGTCAGCCTTACGTTTACGGTGTCTCCGGGCCTCAGATTATACCACTTGGATCCGAGAATGCCGCCCATCTCGTCGGTCTTAATGGTTTTGGGATCATATTTATTGCCTTTAGTGTATTCGTAACGCTTATCCTGCGCTATACCGTATCCTCCCGTAGTCGCATCCTTACCGTAAGGCTTGGCGACAAGCGTAGTTCCCGCGGTCAGCAGGTAGTTACCGTAATTCTGTTCGTTAATTGTTACCTTGGTAAAGTCGGCAGTGGTATTCTGAACACCCGGTCCGTATCCTAACGGAGACTGGAGTTTTTTCACAGTACCGTAATGATCAATATAACTGTTACCGTCATTCGAGTACTTGCCTTCGAGTTGGTGCTGAAGACCTATGGTTGCTACAGTGTCACTGATTCTTTCAGTGGGTTTGTCTTTGTTTGTAGTTACCCACGATGTGGTCAGCTTGACGTCTTTTGTCTGAATAGGTTCACTGACGGACAGAACACTGAGCGAAAAACCGCTGTTGCTCCATGAACCGTCATTGCTTATTTTACAGTCAAAAGATCCCGTAGGCACTTTCTGAGTAGTAACAATCATTCCGCTTGAATACGCGCTTACAACGGCGGCAATGATGACGGTCACCACAAGCATCAACATTACCCCGACAACAGGAGATACCGCATCCGTATTCTTCAGGAAACTTTTACTCATTCTTGAAAATCCTCAATACCTCACGGGAATGCGGAACACCAACCGTATATTATGATCATACCCCTATGTCACCGAATATACAATTATATTTGTAGTACATTCACATGAAGCAGTTCTATATTTGTTACTTATTGTAAATAATACTTTACACATACCTTTTCAAAAATATTTCGCGAGTGATGCTGAGGAGTGAATATTTGTGAAAATTATCATAGTGTGCAACGGATTTGAGATGCATAATGCATTGAATAAAAAAATAATATTTCCCCAATTCACCCCGTGAATTTTCGAAATGCATTTATACGGGACATCATGCCTCAGAACTTCGGATATACCGTGTTTTCGACGGGCAGATTCAGCGAATAGCGCTTATTGTAATCTTTGAGCATATCCTCAACCGAGAGATCTTTGAACTCGTCGGGATAGAGCATCTTCGCAAACGAAGCCGCACCCGCAAAGCATCTCGGACCGTAGGTGATTCCCGAATCAATCAGCCAAAGCCTGTTGTCTGCAATCGCCTTAATACCGGAGAATCCCGTTCGCGATGTTATCGCATTGTATCTGTTCTCCGCATCCGCCATATTGGCATGGGTTGCCACCTTGATATAGACCGGCGGGTTCTGATCGATGATCCATTCCGGCGATACCTTCATCGAGGAGGACGTATCCTCTTCCTGAATTATGTTGACGCCGTCGACGATATTCAGAAGCAGATCCATTCCCGATCCTACTCCCTGGGCGGAATAATCCGTATAGCCCTCGCAGAAGACACGCGGGTGTTCCGACGAGATATTGCTGATACGCGAAGAAAGCGTGTCCATTACGCCCTCGTAATACTTGCAGAAGGCTTCGGCTTCTTCGGTATTGCCGACCAGCTTACCGAGTTCCCTTACGTCCTGACACATGGTCGTAGGCTTATAGCAGTCGATATAGACTATGGGGATATTGGCGGCTTTTATCGCATCGGCATTGTTCGGCTTCGAACTTGAATACGCGATTACGACATCTGGAGAGAGTGAGATTATCGTCTCCAGATCGGGCACATTCCACTTTCCCGTGTCCGCGGCATTCGGAAACATAGGTCCTATGTATTCATTGGAAAGGATACTGTCGGCAGCGCCGACGACCTTATCGGCGGCACCGAGGATCTGAAGCATCTCGCCCGCATTCGAGCTTAAGATTACGATTCTCTCGGCGGTATGCGGCAGATTCACATAGGTTCCGTCGGACTGCATGACGGTAATGCCCTCGTTCTGAGGGGGTGCCGTTGTGCATCCCGCAATCATGACCGCTCCGAGAATCAGAAGGACGGCGCAGAACAGAGTAAGGACCCTTTTTGCGCTCAATTTGCCGGCGTTATTTTTATTTTCGTTCAATTCATCGATTCGTATTCTTTTACCTATCAAAACGATCACCCATATATTTACAGTCTAAATTTTCAGTCAATCTTTTCTGTCTATCGTATCAGTCGACATTGCCGATCTGCATTTTTTGCCTGCACGTTCACAATCGTGACAGCGAATTATTCGGTTAAAATATTATATTATTATAATTTAGTCATAACTTTTTTTGAATTTATCTTACGGTTATCTTTCTGAAGATGACCACGCTTATCAGAACCATGACAAACGAAGCGGATAAGAGAAACGCCATCTCGAAAACGGGGAATGTTCCCGCACCGACCGAGCGCACGGCATCTATCGCATAACTTATCGGATTCAGGTGAGCGCAGACATTCAGCCAGTCGGGCATCTCCGAATAGGGCATGAGGGCACTCGACGTGAAGAAGAGCGGCATCGAGATAAACGTGGATACCGCCGCATAGGTGTCGTGCTCTCCAATGTAAAGCGCAATCGTGGTTCCGAACGACGATATGAGAATGCCGAAGAGGAAGAGTATCAGATAAGTTATCGGATAGACATAAATCGGCTGAATCGTGGCGCCGATGAGTATCGCAATCAGAAGTATGATCGTCGTCTGAATCAGACCGCGGGAGGTGATGAAGAGAATCTTGCCGAAGAGTATGCTCTCACGCGGCGACGGCATTGCAAGGAACTTGTTCAGATATCCGAGAATCTTATCGAACATAAGACTCGAACCGCCGGAAAGTCCTGCGGAGAGCATGGTAAGCACCAGAATACCGGGGGTTATGAAATCCAGATAATTGTCCGTGAACCTTGTCGGCAGCGCAAGACCCACGAAGATGAGCCATGCGGCAGGCATCGCAAGGGTTGAGACCACGTTTAAAGGCGCTCTTATCCAGCGGAGAAGATCGCGTTGCGCATAATAGAAAACTCTGTACATCCCTACCTCCTCGTCATTAGATTCCTGAATTGCCTGTCGTCAAACGGGATATTGTCGCCGCGGTCGTCGCCGCAGGACTGCATATAGACATCCTCGAGATTGGGCTCGCGAACCGAGGAATATATGACGTGCGACTTCTCCGCCTCGAAGGCGGCGGTAAGCTCGGGCAGGACATTGCTTCCCTTGTCCGCCGAGAATATGAAACCGGACTCGTTCGTCTCGATAAAGGTCACACCTTCGGGGAGTGACTGCGGCAGGTTGCCGTCCGACTTGACCGTGATAATCTCCTTCTTAAGATCGGCTTTCAAAAACGCCGGCGCACCCTCTTTTATCAGCTTTCCGCGGCGGATGATGCCCACCTTATTGCAGTAGCGTTCCGCCTCCTCCATCTGATGCGTCGTGACCAGAATGGTCATTCCCGACTTCTTAAGCTTGGTAATATGCTCCCAGATAGTCCTTCTGGACGCTACGTCAAGCCCGATTGTCGGCTCGTCCAGAAACAGAACCTGAGGCTGGTGAACAAGGGCCTGAGCGAGCTCGAGACGCCGTTTCATGCCGCCGGAATAGGTCTTTGTCATGGAATCGGCACGGTCGGTGAGGTTGACGACTTCAAGGGCATCCGCGACAATCCGTTTCCTCTCCGCCTTGTCCCGAATGCCGTAGAGCTTTGCGAAAAGGTCGACATTCTCGCGTCCCGTGAGCCTTATGTCCACCGCCATATCCTGCGGCACATAGCTGATACAGCTACGCACCTGCGACTTTTCCTTCGCGATATCGTATCCGCAGACCTCGGCGGACCCGGAAGTCGCGCTGAGAAGCGTGGTCAGCATCCGCACCGTCGTTGTCTTTCCCGAACCGTTGGGTCCCAAAAGACCGTAGATCTCATTCTCCGCTTTAAGCGTCAGACTGTCCACGGCACAGAGACTGCCGTAGTTCTTTGTAAGAGCGTTCGTTATTATTCCGTCCATTAAACATCAATTCCGATTACTTTATTCCGGAATCGCCTCCGCCGCCGATATAATCGGCCAACTGCTTTACCTCGCAACCCTTCGCCGCGTAATAGGCAAACATCTCATCCAGTTTACCCGTGTCGTAGCTTGTAACGCAGTCCGAGATCACGTGCACCTTATAGCCCGCCTTAGACATGTTGAAGCACGTGGACTTGACACATGCCGTGGCGTCGGCGCCGGCGACATAAAACTCGCTGATTCCGTTATTTTCGATAAATTCCACAAAACTTTCGCTTGTGAGCGCATTGGACTTTGACTTCACGAAAATGTTGTCCGAGACAATCTTCAGTTCGGGAACAAGTTCTTCGCCGCGGGTGCCGGGCTTGAATGTCCTTGTTCCTGCCGAGAGGTTATTGTGTTTTATATAGACCACATGCATCTTTTCAGACGCAGCCCAATCGACCGCTGTATTGATGCGATCGACAATCGCCCTGTAATTTTTGGTGATGTCATTCTGAATGTCGATTACGACCAGTGCAATGTTTCTCATGATACCTCCTTTACATATCACATTATCCGTTTATCATTCCGCAATAATCAAAGAACCTTAGAACCTTCAAAGAACCGCGATATCACGGAAACATCATCTCCGATTATGCACCTTTTTCATGACCTCCGCTATCGAATCGCCCCAGCCCTCGACCTCGTCGGCGGTAATCACGTCGACACTGCCGCCCTGGAAAGTGCCGTCGCCCGCCTTGTCTTCAAGCCATGACTCGATCTCGAGGTAGTTTTCCTTAAGATCCTCGATTGTCTGCGGATTGGGCTTCCACAGCCCCCTGCTCTCCGCCTCCAGAAGCCTGCGCGATATCTCTTCGAGGGCATAGGGATTGTTCTCTTCAAAGAACTCCCTCATCTCGTCGTCGTTCACGAAAGTATCGGCAATATCGTCGAATATGCTGTCGTCGACCTCCTGCGTCGCGGCTTCCCAGCCGTAAACGCGGCTGACACGCTTCATGATATCGGAGGCGCCCTTATAACCGTGCTCTTTCATGCCGTCAATCCACTTCGGATTGAGGAGTTTTGTCCTGACCACCCTTCTTACCTCATCGGCAAGAGTCCTTACGCTGACATATTCCGGCTCGCGCGTATCGCCGTAATACGCCTTCACGGGTTTCTGCGAGAGGTATCTTGCCGCCGCCGTAAGTCCGCCCTGATTTCCGTAGTAGCAGCAGCATCCGAGGAGATCGTGCTCATCCGAGACCACCTTGTTGAATGTGACGTTGACGGTCTCGAGATTCGAGGCAAACTGCTCATATGTCTCTTTTCCGTTTCTGGCGCCGCCGTATGCGTAGCCGTTGACGGCGATGAAGATCTCGGCAAGGTCCTTCTCGGTCTTCCACGCGCCCGCAAGTATTGCCAGATTCACGCCCGAAGTATATGCGCCCGGGCGTGCACTGAAGATTCTCGAGGTCGCCTCCGTAAATTCAACCCCTTTGCCCACCTTTTCGGCGACATGCTTCTTTACGTAGTTTATCTCATCCGGCTCGTCGAGGACGGATACGGCGGCAATCGCACTGTCGACGAGGTTGACGGCACCCATGAAATTATCCCGGAGAATGCCCGAGATGCGGATTGTCACATCAATCCTCGGATGTACAAGTTTATCGGTCGGAACTACCTCGAAGGACTTCACCTGTCCGCCGCTGTTCCAGACGGGGACGACTCCGAGAAGCGAGAATATCTCCGCCATCATCTCGCCGTCGGCGGTCATGATATCGCTGCACATCCAGTAGAACGCCACATTCTCGGGATATTTGCCCTCTTCGTCCAGATATTTGTCGAGCAGGGCATCGGCAAGTCTCTCGCCGACGCGCCATGCCGAGGTCGTCGGCACCTTTGTCGGATCGAGGGAGTAGAAGTTTCTGCCGCTTGGGAGAACGTCGACGCGTCCGCGAATGACGAGTCCCGAGGGTCCCGGCGGGATATAGCCGCCGTTAAGCCCGTTCATAAGGGAATCCATCTCTTTTGAATCGAGAATGCGCCGGTTTATATCCGCAATCTTTCCCATTGCATCCTTCAGGCTCGCGACAATCCTCCCGTTCAGCTCCGAAGGGTTTTTTCCGAGCGCGTTGAGGATATCCTCGCAGGTCGCGCCCGCAAGCGTCATCTTTACGACCGTGACCGATTTATTGTAGAGATACTCGATTAGAGCGCCGTTGGAGAGCGAATATCTAAGATTGAACGCCGACGGGTCTTTCTTTAATTCGTCATAAGAAAGCCCGAATACGGCGGCAACGGTATCCCTCAGCGAGAGCGGGGCGTCACCGGAGGCAACGCCGTCGGAATACATCAGAATCGATGTTATCATGTCGGCTTTTCTGTCGCCCTGCGGCAGTTCTCCGAAGACGTGCATGCCCGAATCTATCTTTGTGTTGCGGATGAGGGTCAGGGCTTCGTGACAGATTCTGACCGCGTCCTCAATCGGCGTCTCATGGGTAATATTCAGATTCTTGAATTTGTCGGCAGAGACCACCTCGAGTATCATGTGATGCAGGGCATGGGCACGTGCGGGGTCGGTCTTTGCCGTCTCGTACTGGTTTAAGAGATTGTCAAGTTTCTCGTATTCTCCGTAGAGCGAGGAGACCGACATCGCCGTCTGCATATGCCCGATAAGCGTGGCATTGACACGTCTCTTGGCAATCGTGCCTTCGGGCGGATTGTCGGTATTGTAGATATAGAGGAGAGGCTTTCGTCCCGAGAGAATCGCCGGATAACACTCATCCGAGAGTGCGGTTCCTTTTCCGGGCAGGAATTCGAGATTTCCGTGAGTTCCGACATGAATAAAGACGTCGGTATTGTAGATGCTCTCGAAATAATGGTATGCCGCCATATACTGGTGTGTCGGCGGGCAGTCGGGATTGTGGAGAATCTTGCAGACCGAGCCGTCGCACTGCGCACCGAAACAGCCGCGTTTGGGCTGAACGGCGACGATTGCGTTTCCGAACCGAAGTCCGGTTATCAGGATGTCGCCGTCCAGCACCATGCCTTCGCCGGGGGGCTCCCCCCAGATCTCCTTCACCCTCTTTTGAACCGGCTCCTTGAGCGACGAGAAGAATTTCATGTATTCTTCGGTGCTCATCCGGTACAAGGCGCCGCCGCATCTGACAATCTCGGACTTGGTAGTCCAGCGGAACTCCGAGATTGCCTTCTTCTCTAGGAAGAGGTCCATAAGTTCCTTGGCCGAGGCGGGAACTTCGACGTTGTAGCCCGCATTCTTCATGCATGCGAGGATGTTTACCACGCTTCTTGCCGCGTCCAGATGCGCCGCCGAACCGATATTTGCCTCGACGCTTGCGCAGGGGTTGTTGTTCAGGATGAATACGACCTTCTTATCGCCGTTCTTCTTCTCCGCCAGTTTTATCCAGTTGAGAACGCGGTCGGCGATCTTCTTCGAATGGCTCGGAATTACGGTTCTCTCGTAGTCGTTGTTACGGTTTTCTCTTGCCGCTCCGAGCATTATCGGCTCAATCAGAGCCTCAAACTCGGGCATGGCAATCGCCCACGAGACATCGGTGGTAAGTCCGTTGGACTCCTTCCAGTCCTCGATATTCGTGTAATAAGAGATAATCGGCTGAAAAACAGGGATGTTCAGGGATTTCAGGAGAGAGACGCCGGTGTTGAGCTGTTCCGTATTGCTTGTTCTGTCGTCCTTTCCGATAAGGAATGTTGTCAGTTTGACCACGGCGGAGATCTTCGGGGCATCGTTGAGGAAGTAATACTTGCGTATGACCTCGGCGATGTTGAGCGATCCCTGATTGTCGTCATGCACCGAATTTGTGAAGACGGGAATTGTCTTAAGTCCCAGATCTTCGAGATCTTTTATGATTGTTGTCTCAATTTCGCAGTTCTGCGAGAGCCACGCGGCACGCGACATGATAACGCCGACATACTTCTCCGACTTTCCCGCGGTCTGACTGCCGGAAGAATCCGAATTATCAGAAGAAACCGAATTATCCGAATTGCTCGAAGAGCCGTTATCCGCCCCGACAGCCCTTCTCTCCGCGAAATATCCTTCATACCAGTTCAGAAACTCGGGCAGGGACTCGAATATCGTATTCCCTGCCTGCGGGTGTGCGATTCCCTGAAATGCGATCTCAATCGGCGGCAGAATCTCGTATTTTTTATCGCCGAAATGACCGTCCAGATATATCAGAAGTCTTCTGAAGTTTTCGTAACTGTTGCTTGTAAGATAACGGTAGGTATCAATCGCAATCTGCTTGTCGGTCGAGGTCAGCCCCCAGTAAGACGCATCGTAACCGACGCAGATTACGGGTTTTTTATCCCGAATATCCTTAAAACTCGCGCAAAGCTCCTCCCAAAAACTGTGTGTGGTGCGGTTGAACAGAATTACGTCCGCATCCGCGGATTTGTTGAGAATCTCCTCGATAAGTTCGCGGTTTTCCTCGATTATTCTGTTCGCATATGCCGATACCTCGACCCCGACCTCATCTGCCGCCCGTTTAAGCAGCGGTATATATGCATCCCACATTACGGCAACAAGTTTCATACTTTATCTTCAGTATTACAAATTTAATAATTGTATTATTTAGTGATATCATTTTGAATTTATTCCATAGCAGTACAGAGCGGGACTTGCAGATTTTCCCGCGACGAAGAACAGAAATATGAAGGCGTAAACGGGCAAATACTACCGTTAAAACTCTATATCGTTGCCATTACGCCATAATTCCGGCAAGATCCCTCTCATCGATCCGGTATTACGAAAATTAAATACATAATACTAAATAGCAATGACAGTAATTAGTTAATACACCTTAAACTGTTAGGATAAAGCCGTCGTGAACCGAAAACAAAGCAAAAAGCCCCGTTAACACCGTTAACGCGGCTCTGAAATATCGGGGTTATTCGGGGGAGATCACGGAGGATATCCCGACATATATCTGCGCAGAGGAAAGCATGTCAAAGACACACAATCGTCAAATCTATCCATTTTCAGCAATCGTCGGTCAGGACATAATGAAAACGGCATTGATACTGAACGCTATAAATCCGTCAATCGGCGGCGTTCTTATCAAAGGAGAGAGAGGCACGGCGAAATCTACGGCCGTACGTTCTCTTGCGGCGCTTCTTCCCGAGAATAAAGTCGTTCTCGGCTGCACCTTCGGCTGCGATCCAGAAAAACCCGAGGATTTCTGCGAGGAATGCAGGAAAAACCTCATAAATCTCCGTACCGCCGAGAGAAAGATGACCGTCGTCGAATTGCCCGTCTCCGCGACCGAGGACATGGTCGTGGGCAGTCTTGACATATCCTCCGCCATCAAGGAAGGCGAGAAGAAGTTCGAGCCCGGAATTCTTGCGGCGGCGCACAGGAACATCCTCTACGTGGACGAAGTAAATCTCTTAAACGACCATATCGTCGACCTTCTCCTCGATGTCGCGGCTATGGGGCTTAATATAATCGAACGCGAAGGCGTCTCGTATACCCACCCGTCGTCATTCATCCTCGTCGGCACCATGAATCCCGAAGAAGGCGACCTGCGCCCGCAGTTGCTCGACAGATTCGGTCTCTGCGCAGTTATCGAGGGTATTGCCGATGCTGACACACGCCTTGAGATCATAAAACGGAGAATGGATTTCGAGAACGACCCGAAGGGATTCACGGCGAAATGGGCGGCAGCGGACAAGAAGATAGCCGATAAGATACTCGCGGCAAAAGATCTCCTCCCCGACGTCGTCATCCCCGACGATATGCTCCGTATCGCCGTCCAGATATGCACGGATGCCGGTGTCGACGGTCATCGCGGCGACATTACGCTTGTCAAGACCGCCAAGACCCTCTGCGCCTACAAACTGCGCACCGAGGTCACCGAAGACGATATAAAAGAGGCGGCAAAACTTGTTCTGGCGCACAGGATGAGAAAAACGCCGTTCTCGAACGAGCAGTATGACGACAAGAAGATAGACGAGTCGATTGAGAAGGCCAAGAATCACAATAAATCCGAACAGAAGGAGAACGATTCGGAGACGACGCGGAAGGAAACACAGAACGAGCCGCAGGACAACGCCGGCGAACAGAAACAGAGCAGCGGCAGCGGCTCGGACAGTTCCGAGACGAAACTCTTCAAGGCATCGGACCCTTTCGCGTAAAATCTTCAGCATTGACTCCCGAGTTGAAGATTGACAGCATAGTAAGGGAGGGAAGCGGCAGGCGAAGCGTTACCCGAAGTTCCTCGGGAAGATATGTGGGCAGCAGAATACCGCAGGGCAAGCCCAAAACAATCGCCATGGATGCCACGATTCGTGCCGCGGCCAGAAACGGAACGTCGCGGGCATCATCGGCGGGCGGCTCATCCGCGAATTCGGATACGGACTATAACACGGCATTGCGTATAGTCCTCTCCGACGTTCGCGAGAAGGTAATGGAGCGGAGAAGCGAGAACAGCATACTCTTCATAGTGGACGCAAGCGGGAGCATGGGCGCACAAAAACGCATGTCCGCGGTAAAAGGCGCAATCCTCTCCCTGCTCATCGACGCTTATCAGAAACGGGACAAGATAGGGCTGATTACCTTCCGCGCAAAGAGCGCGAAGGTCATACTCCCGCTTACCTCGGATATCGCGATGGCGCAGGAGTACATGAAAAAGATTGAGATCGGGGGCAAGACGCCTCTTGCCGAAGGTCTGAAGAAAGGTTTGGAGACCATCTCCGCCGAGATGATGAAGAATCGCCTGACGAAACCGCTTCTGATTCTGGTCTCGGACGGCAGGGGAAACGTGAGTCTCTCGGACAAAAACCCGCTCTCCGAGAGTTTTTCGATGGCGGCGATGATTAAAGAGGCAAAGATACCCGCCCTTGTCCTCGACTCCGAAGAAGGCTTTGTCGCCCTCGGCTACGCCAGAAAACTTGCCGATGCCATGGGCGCAAAATACATGAAACTCAGCGAACTTGCGGGATAATTGAATTGCAGGATGATTGAACAGCGGGATAATCGAACATTAATGACATCATTAAATGACATCGAATAATCAGGGGAAAAATATGGCAGAAGAAACGAGCATAAACACCGCATACGCAAAGATGCACGGTCAGAAGATCGCCGTAATCGCGGTTACGATCGTACTTCTGATACTCGCGATGATCTTTGCCGCCGCCAGCGGAAGCGTATACATCCCGCCTTCCGATATAATCTCCGTGCTGCTCAACTCCGTCATCCCCGGAATCTCCGACAATGCCGTCAACGAAAACACCGCGATGATCCTCTTCAATCTGAGACTGCCGCGTATCTTCCTTGCGGCACTCGCCGGCGTCTGTCTGGCTCTTGCCGGTGCGGTCATGCAGGCACTCCTCAGAAATCCCCTCGTTAGCCCGTTCACGCTCGGACTTTCCTCCGCGGCATCGTTCGGCGCGGCATTCATGATTGTCCTCGGACCAATTGTCCTGGGCTCGCTCTATAAGAGCACGGCATATCTCTTCGGATATACCTTGAGCATGAACAGCGTCCTGATGATATTCAGCGCCTTCGTCTTCGGCTGGATGAGCGTCTCGATAATCTATCTGCTCTCGCATTCCAGAAGCGCTTCGCAGTCGATAATCATCCTCTCGGGTGTCGTCATCGGATACATCTTCCAGGCGGGACTTCTGGCAATGCAGTATATCTCCAGCGACGAGTCGCTCCGCGACATCATCATCTGGCTCATGGGCGGCATGTGGGGCGCAAGCTGGCAGGCGGTCATCATCCTCTTCCCGATTACGCTTGCCTGCTTCATCATAATGGAGATGAGGTCCTGGAAACTGAACACACTCTCGGCAGGCGACGACGTTGCCAAAAATCTCGGCATCAACGTCGCAAGATTCAGAATCCAGGGTCTCTTAATCGTCAGTTTCGGCGCCTCGGCATGTCTGGCGTTTACGGGTGTCATCGGTTTCGTGGGGCTCATGGCGCCGCATATCTGCCGCATGATAATCGGCAACGACAACCGATATCTGATACCCTGTGCCGCCGCCGCGGGCGCACTCATTCTGGTGGTCTCGGATACGCTGGCACGCATTGTCCTTGCCCCGATTGAGCTGCCGGTCGGCATCATCATGTATCTCATAGGCGGAGTATTCTTCATATATCTCATAGTCAAGGGACGGGGGGCGGGACTCGAATGAAGATAGACGTAATGAATCTGGTTCACAACTACAGCACTTACAAGGTCCTGAAGGACGTCAGTTTCAGTGTAGATTCGGGCGAGGTAGTCTCGCTCCTCGGTCCCAACGGCTGCGGAAAATCTACGACGATAAAGATTATCTCCAGCCTTTTCAAGCCCGTATCGGGCAAAATCAAGATCGACGGGAGATCCATCGACGAGATAGACCCTGTCGACAGGGCGAAACTTATCGGCTATGTGCCGCAGTATTTCACCTACAGCAGTTATACGACGGTTCTCGAGACAGTTCTCATCGGCAGAACGCCGTATATGAGCTGGTCGGTGAGCGACGAAGACCTTGCCGCCGTAGATTACGCACTCCGCTCCATGAACATACGCGATCTTGCGGAGCGGCAGATAAACGAACTCTCGGGCGGGCAGCGCCAGCGGGTCTTCATTGCCCGTGCAATCGCACAGAAACCCGTATTTTACCTCTTTGACGAGCCTACAAGCTCCCTTGATCTGCGCTATCAGATAGATACCCTCACGACAATGAGAGATATTATCCGCAGGGACAATTCGGGCATGATTGTCGCACTCCACGACCTGAATCTGGCTTTACGCTACACGGATAAAGTAGTCCTCATATCAAACGGCGAGGTCTATGACGCGGGCAGACCTGCCGACGTTCTGACTCCCAAGGCAATCTTCGAGGTCTATGGGGTTAAAGCCGAAATTATCGAGAACGATAAGGGGCGCTTCGTTCTGGCATACGAATGACGGATTGAACGACGGCGGGCCCTGCAGCGCCGACAGCGTCCATAGCGCCCGCAGCGGGAATTCCAAATATATATTGCGGTCAAAAGCCAACTATTCTGTATAAATGGTTCATAGAATATCTGTTGTCATACCCACTTTCAATGAAGAGGATAATATTACCGCCTGCCTGACCTCGCTCTGCAATCAGACAATTCCGCGAAGCGATTACGAGCTTATCGTCGTCGACGGCGGCTCGAAGGATAAAACACGCGAACTTGCCGAGAAACTCGCCGATACCGTCATTATTCAGACGAGCAAGCGTGTCGGCGGCGCAAGAAACGACGGCGCAAAACTTGCGGACGCGAAAATCCTTGCAACAACCGATGCCGACTGCATAATCCCGCCGGAGTGGCTCGAAACCGTTCTGGCTTCGTTCGAAAAGAACGATAAAATCGTCCAGCTCTACGGCACCGTCACCCCGCTCGAACCCGGGGTCAAGTTCAAATTCTATCTCTGGCTTGCAAATCAGTTCTCGAGGCTCGGATACTATACCCATACGCTCTACTACACGCTCGGCTGCAACACGGCATTCGTAAAAGAGGCATATGACTCGATAGGCGGCTACAAGTGCATAGATGCCGGCGACGACCTCGAGATTGCGCAGCGCATGCGAAAGATCGGCAAGGTCAAATTCAACCCGAAGATGACGGTGAAGTTCTCGATGCGCCGATATGTCAAGTTCGGCACCCTGAAATCGCTCTATATCTGGCTCTATATCGTCCTCAAAGGCGGCAAGTCCGACAAATACTCGTATACGGGCAAGACATACAAGTGAAAAGCGAAAGAAGTGAAAGCCGGCGGATATACTCAAAATTCATAATCCAATCCCAATCTTACACAAATACTGCTTTTTTGACAAAATTAAATCATTAAAACAATAAATCAATCAAAACATTAAATCAATAAAAACATTAAATCAATAAAAACAGGTTAAAACGATAAAAAAATGATTTTGCCGGTTATTTCACCAGCTCGTAACTGCTCATGACAACGGGGCTTCGGAGCGTGTCCAGAACGCGTTCGAGAAGAATTCCCTCGCGCGGGTGTATCCTGTAACCGAATGTGGCGCGGATTGCAAGCGTCGTGAACTGCACCGCCCTGTCGAGAGCAAGCGGAAGGCTGTCGCCCTTAAGGATACTGCCGACGAGCACGCTCGTAAACGAATCGCCGGTACCCGGGTAATGTGCGGGGATATAGTCGCAGGATACCTTCCAGACACGTTCGTCGCTGCGGTCATAGGCAAGGACCGAAGTCCTGCCCGAAAGACGACCTTCTTCTTTCGGCGACGGCACACTCGTCACCACGACAATGCCGGGACCCATGTCCGCAAGCCGCGGCAGCCAGTCCATCACGGTCTGCTCGTCGATATTCTTTGAATACGGCTCATCGAGGAGGAATGCCGCTTCGGTGACGTTTGGCGTTATGATATCGGCAATACCCACAAAACTCCTCATCCGCGTCACCATCTCGTCGGTAATAGGACCGTAGGTCTTTCCGTCGTCGCCCATAACGGGGTCTATGACAACAAGTGTGTCGTTCCTCCTGACCGACTCGACGAAATCCGTGACAATGTCCATCTGCTGCGGCGATCCCAGAAAACCGCTGTAGACGGCGTCGAACGTAAGCCCCATGGACGTCCAGTGGGAGACGCAATCCCGCATGAAATCCGTCATATCGACAATGCAGTAATCCTTGAAGCCCGTCGTATGTGTCGAGAGGACGGCGGTCGGAATCGGGCATGCCTGAACCTCCATCGAAGACAATATGGGGATTGCGACGGTAAGCGACGCGCGACCGAAACCCGAGAGATCGTTTATCGCCGCCACCCGCGGCACTGCAGTACGAACTACCTTCTTTACCATGATATATGAATCCCGCTTATACTCGCATCGTTATTATTCAATGTTCACAGTATTGAAATCTTTCACGCCGGGCACGACCTTTGCGCACCAGAAGCCTGCGGAACTACTGCGGAACTGATGCGGAACAATAAACCAAACTTTATTAAAAATCAGTGCCCATCATCATATATGCAGGACGAAAACGATGCAATTTACGAAGGTGTGCTTACCGTGGCAAAACTCATGGCCGTAGCGGCACGCACGGCACCCAAGGCAAAGGGCAGCGACGTTATTGTCATTCGGACTGTATACGGCAACGATCTGAAGATTCTCGCGGATTCCATGAGAAAATTCGGAGAGATGCACAAACTCGGCTTTTTCAGCCGCGACGCAAACAATGTCGAAAATTCCGACTGCTGTCTCGTAATCGGGGCAAAAGCGGACGCAAGTCTTGGACTCAACTGCGGCGCATGCGGATATAAGAGCTGTGCGGCAATGGGGAAAGAGCAGAAGAGGAATCTCGAATCAACAAACAATTCGGAGAGCGACTCGGCATTTGTCGGACCGAACTGCGCCGTAAGGGCGGCGGATCTGGGAATTGCGTTGGGTTCGGCGGCTAAGACCGCGGCGATGCACAATGTCGATAACAGGATAATGTATTCGGCAGGCGTCGGAGCACTGAAACTCGGTTGGCTGGATGGGTGTACCACGGCGTATGCGATTCCACTGTCAGCCTCAGGTAAGAACTTATATTTTGACAGGAAACGGGACTGAAAAGACCATTTCCGTGCGGAATTAAGATAAGGACACCTGAGGATTACTCCGAAAACGTTATTCGTAAACGTGATTCCGAAAACGTGCGTTACCGCGTCAGAATATTACTGCGTCAAAATTAAGTTCTGTTTTCATTGATTTCATTAAGGTATAAACATGGCTAAGATGATGATCCGCGGCGGAGACCTGGATCTTGTGGAATATGATTTTTCACCGTTTTCCATCGGCGAAAACATAAAAACCTGCGGCATGGAGGAGAGAACTTACAAAATAGAGCCAAAGCCCGGGAAACATACCGTAAAAGTGCCTGCCAGAGTGCATCTCTGCGTTCTCGACATGAACAGATTTTCACCGAGCCGTCCCGGAGGCGGCGGTATCGGGTTTGCGATACAGCTCTACACGACCGCGGTCGTGGAATGCACGGATAAGGAGACGACGGTAGACTATTCGCGGGTGCCGATTATCATGCACTTTGTCGAGGTCATAAAGAAGGTCACGGGCTACAAAGGCGGCTTTAAGATCTGCATCCGTGACCATGAAAAAGAGCATGTCGGTCTCGGATCTACGGGTTCGGCACTGACCGCGGTCGGAAACGCCATGAGTGCGGCGCTCGGAAACCCGCTTTCCGTTGAGGACATAAGACTTCTCGTCGGCTACAACTACGTCGAGGAGACGACCGACGGCAGGATCATCGGCGGATTCGAGACCGGCGTCGGACCTGCGGCAATCACCTACGGCGGCATGTCGGTCATGGGCGACGAGCTCTCTCTCGTCCACAACTCAAAGTTCGCGGAAGGCAGGAATGTCTATATCCTGATTCCGCCGGTGACCGTGAGTGCCGCAGGCGAGTCCGAGTTCAATGTTCTGATGAATCGGGCAAGGGTGCTGGATTACCGTGACCGCGAACTCAAGGCGTATATGGTGATGATGGACCTGATTCCCGCCCTCAAGCGCGACGATCTGGTTAAAATCGGCAATATCATCTGGGAATTCGATTTCAGAGGCTCGAAGCGTGCCGAAGTCGAGCACAATTCGTTCTCCATCTACAAATTCATGAGCATGATTCGCGAGGAGGGTATCGAGTTCGTCGGCATGAGCTCGGTCGGACCTTCGATTGCGGTCATCACGGAGAAATCCCCCGACGAGATGCGAAAGATAACGGAAAAACTCGGTCTTGAGACGGCAATCGAGACAAAAGTGGACAATAAGGGTATCTGCTTCCTTTGAGCAGAACCGATTCCCGAAAATATCCCGATTTTAATTATGGCGAATTCGCCATAATTAGAATAAATTTTTGAGGTCATAATTTGTGACCTCAAAACATGAACGGCACTCATCGCCGAAATTGAAAATAACCCTCTTAAAAACCGTAAAATCTGACGAGATATCAGATTACGGTTACGCTTTTTGCGAGATTTCTGGGCTTGTCGACATCCCTTCCCAGAAGAACCGCGGTATTGTAGGCAATCATCTGAAGGATTATAGTTGCGGAGATGACCTCGCAGATATTCTTAGATCTCGGAAGCGGTATGAAGATATCCGCTATCTCCTTAAGATCCGCATCGCCGCCGCTGCCGATGGCGATTACGGGAGCACCGCGGGCTTTCATCTCTTTTATGTTCGAGATCATGACGGGATATGCGTCGTCCTTAGTGCAGACCGCAACCACGGGCGTCTTCGGCGTCAGAAGGGAGAAAGGACCGTGCTTAAGTTCGCCCGCCGCACAGCCTTCGGCGTGAATATAGGTGATCTCCTTCATCTTGAGCGCACCCTCAAGAGATATCGGATAGTAGACGCCGCGTCCCACATAGAAGATGTTCTCGGCATCTTTGCAGACCGCGGATGCATCAGCGGGGTCAAAGAGCAGGGTCTCTTCGAGAACGGGGTATATCTCAAAGAGTTCCTTCTCGAAGATGCCCTTTCCTATAATGGATACAATCCTTAAGAGAACGGCGCACTGCGCTATGAAGGACTTCGTCGCCGCCACGCTGATTTCGGGACCCGCACGGGTATAGAGGACATAATCGGCGATACGCGTGACACTGCTTCCGAGGACGTTTGTAACCGCAAATACGGGACAGCCGTTTGCCTTCGCATGCCGCAGCGCCGCAAGGGTATCGGCGGTCTCGCCGGACTGCGTGACCGCAATCACAACCGTGCCCTTCGCCGTCGTGAAATTCAGAAACTCCGAGGCAATTTCTACGCGAACCGGAATCTTGCAGTATTTCTCCATAAGATAGCGGAATATCAGACCCGCATGATACGAACTGCCGCAGGCGACCACCGTAATCGAGGATGCCTTCTTCAGCACCGAAACCGCGCCGTCATCGATCTTCTGCCTGAACGAGTTGACAAAGACCGCGGGCTGCTCGAAGATCTCCTTCTCCATGAAGTATTCGTACCCGCCCTTCTTTGCGGATTCGACGTCCCAGTCGACGGTCTTTACATCGCGCTCCACGGTCTTTGCGGACGGGTAGCCGAATAAGCGGATGCCGTCCGGCATCAGATACGCATAATCGTTGTCCTCAAGGAAGAGGATCTTCTGGGTATGCTCAAGTATCGGGGTCATATCCGAGGATGCAAAGAGTTCGTCGTCGCCGATGCCCAGAACGAGCGGGCTGAAGCGCTTTATCGCAATAAGACCGTTAAAGCCGCGGATGAGAATCAGCAGCGCAAACGAACCCTCAAGAGTATCCATGAGATTCTTCACAGCGAAATCGACCTTTTCGATACCCGAGAGACCTTTCTCAGCCGCGGCATTGCGGAATTTCTCGAGAAGATGCGCAATGACCTCGGTATCCGTCTCGGATTTGAAAACGTGTCCCTCCGCGATGAGAGTCTTCTTAAGCTCGGCATAATTCTCTATGATGCCGTTGTGAACGACCGCGATATCCCCCGTGCAGTCGGTATGCGGATGCGCATTAACGTCACTCGGAACGCCGTGGGTTGCCCAGCGCGTATGGCCTATACCTATATTGCCGCAGGCAAGGGACACGTCGCTTCCGGCATCCGAGATTCTGCCCTGCTTCTTGACGACGGTAAGTTTGCCGCCGCCGTCAGTAGCGGTGCCGTCCGCCACAGCGAGCCCGAACGAGTCATATCCGCGGTATTCGAGGCACTTAAGCCCTTCGACAATGATGGGCGCGGCATTGCGCTCTCCGACATAACCTACTATCCCGCACATTTTACGATATCCTTCTCACTGATGCTTACCCGCAGATTACTTGACAATACTTCCGTCCGGCAGAAAACCCTCGATGATTCTGCCGTTCTCAACCGCGGACGAGTTTCCGATGACACAGTGCTTAAGCACGGTAAAAGGCGCAACCGTCGAGTTGTCGCCGACAACCGAGCCGAAGAATGCCTTAAAGAAATGCCCGTCTACCTCCACCGCCGAATATGAAGGCTCGACCGCGACATTGGAGCCTAGTTTTGCCCCTTTTGCGATGACGCTGTCGGTAATGCGGCAATGCGAGCCGACCGAGGAGTCGTCCATAAGAATGGAGTTCTCCACATAGGTGAACGGCTCGACACGAACCCTTGAGCCGATTGAGGTTCCCGGCATTATGCAGGTATGCGGTCCGATATAGGAATTCTCGCCGATGACGACGTCGCCCGAGACGACCGCATAGGGACTGATCACGGTTCCGATGCCGATTGAGACATGACCTGTTATCGACGCCGATTTACTGACATTTCCCGATATCGATGGCTTTACCATCTCAAGAGCCATGCGGTTCATCTTGAGCAGATCCCATGCATATATCGCATCATGCCAGCGGTTTGCGGGCACGGCTCTTATCGGTCTGCCGTTCTTCGCCATATCCGTGATGATATCGGGGATCATGCAGGTCGCCGGATAGTTGAAAATATCGGGAGTGAGCGAGAAACAGCCCGTGCTCACCGTCATACTCTCGGCAAGAGCGGGCTTTTCGGAAATACCTTTCACCATTCCGCCCGAAACCGAGACAACGCCGTAGTTTGAGGGATACGGGTGCTCGGCGGTAAGCATGGCGTTTCTCTCCGCCTTAAGGCGCGAGAGCGACTCGGAATCTATGTAGTTGTCCCCTGGAATAAGGAGGAAATCGCCTTTTATCAGGTCTTTTGCGCACCGCAAAGCATCGAAAACGCCGAGCTGCTTCTTCTGAACGACGACGGAGACGCCGGTATCGAGGTCGTTGAGATATCTTATGACCTGCTCTTTTCTGTATCCGGCAACGACGATTATGTCGTTAATGCCGCATTTTTCGACCGATTCTATGACATAGTCCAGAATCGGACGGTTTGCGACCGGAATCATTACTTTCGGCTGCGAATGCGTCAGCGGTCTTACCCTCTGACCTTCGCCGCCCGCGAGAATTACTGCCTGCATTTTTTACCTCCGTGTGTATCTCCGTATATCTCAGTGTGTATCTCAGTTCCTATATGCGTTTTATCTCCGATTTATCTCCCGAGTACGGTATCATCGTTTATCTTTCCCGAAAGGTAAGAGTTCGGCGCCGCTTTGACGCGGCTGCCTATCCAGCTTCCGGCATTTACCGAGCAGTTTATGCCGAACTGCACGTCGTCGCCGATAACCGCGCCGAACTTTCTCCTTTTGGTATCTCTGCCGTCACAGCGGATATCTCTTCTGTCGTGGCGGAGATTGGCTACCTTTGTGCCCGCACCGAAGTTACAGCCCGAACCGATTACGCTGTCGCCGACATAGTTGAAATGCGGAATTTTGGTGCCTTTCATGACTATGCTGTTCTTTATCTCGACGCTGTGACCTATATGGCAGTTGTCGCCGACCGAGGTGCAGCCCCTGATATATGCATGCGGACCTATGTCGCAGTCTTTTCCGATTATGCAGTCGCCCTCGATATAGGTGCCTGATTTGATAACGCTGCCTTCTCCGAGGATGACATTGCCGTGTATGTATACGCCGTCCTCAATCGTTCCTTTGATGAAATCGGAGGCACTGGCGGAGGTGACGCCGTCCCCGCCGGCGGTCTTCGCAAAAATCGCCTTTGTCATCTTCTCGTTTGCGTCGAGGAGATTCCACGGCTCGCCGATATCAAACCATGACGAGAGCGTAAAGTGAGAGAGCATTCCTTTTTCCGCATACTGCATAAGTGCGTCGGGAAGCTCGTATTCGCCGCGTTCGGACAGAGAGAGGCTCTTAAGGATGGCAAATATGCCGGTATCGAAGAGGTATATGCCGGCATTTACCAGATTGCTCTTCGGCTCTTTGGGTTTTTCCACTATTGAGAGGACTTTGGCGCCGTCGACGTCCAATACGCCGAAATCCTGCGGATGACTGCTCTCCACCGTGCCAACGCAGGGAACGGAACTCTTCGAGAAGGCGAGGATATCGTCCGAATCGAGGATCATGTCGCCGTTTAATAGCATAAACGGACCTTTGAGAAGATTTTCGGTGCACAGGAGAGCGTTTGCGGTTCCCGACTGTTTTCTCTGCACGGCATACCTGATCTTTACCCCGAACCGGTCGCCGTCTTTGAAGTAATCCCTGATATCCTGCTCTTTATAGCCGACAACGAGTATGAAGTCCTTTATACCCGCATCGCGGGCGGAGACAATCAGATGCTCAAGCATTGGTCTGCCAGCGACGGGGAGCATTACCTTGGGTCTTGAGGCTGTCAGCGGACGCATCCTTTTTCCTTCGCCGGCAGCCAGTATCACGCATTCCATTCTATCTGTCCGTTATCGAATTTAGTATCGAATTTTATTATTGAATTTTACTGTTGAATTTTATTATTGAATTTTACTATCGAATTATATTATTGTAATCTGTTGTAACCGTTTATTTATTCTCTTTATCCGTGGGATAAAGTCTTTCCTGCCGCTTTCAGCATTGTCAGACCTTTTTCCCGCATCTTTTCGGCACTCGCGGTTGTTTTACCCTCCGCGGTTATCCTTACCTTAGGCTCGGTGCCGCTCGCACGAATCAGGCACCAGCCGTCATCTTCCGTGATTCTGAGCCCGTCAGTCGGGTTCTCCGCACCCATCGCCGTGAGCACCTCCTTTGCATTTCCGCAGGGGTAGGAACTCCGCAATATCGGATACGAGGGCATCTTATCGACGAGTTCCGAGATTTTGTGCTCGGAGGCAATGCTGCAGAAGAGACCTGCGGCATAGATACCGTCGGGGCAGAGCGACATCTCGGGGAAGATCCACGCTCCCGAGGCTTCTCCCCCGAAATCGCCCCATGAGAGAAGTTCTTCGGAGACATAGGAGTCGCCGACCGGCGTCCTGCGAACCTCGGCGGTCTCCTCGATTGCCATTGAGGCATCGACGGTCGTAACCACGTGCTTTGCCCCCAGAAACTCCGCAAAGAGCATCATGAGGTGGTCTCCGCTGATGTAGCGTCCCTTCTCGTCGAAACCCATGAATCTGTCGGCATCGCCGTCGTGGACAATCGCACCGTTCGCGCCGCGTTTCAGGACGAAATCATGAATGTAGGGCAGATTTGCCTCCAGCGGCTCGGAAGGCCGTGCAAAGACTCCGCCCGGGGTGCAGTTTATGCACGCGGCATTAACGCCCGCGTCCGCAAGGAGACTTGGGGTTATCACCGAGCCGGCACCGCAACCGCAGTCAACGACCATGCGGAGCTTTTCGCTTATATCAAACGAGTCCAGAATCTTATACTTATGCGGCGTTATGATATCTTCGGCGGACACCGTCCCCTGATTCTCCCACGAGGCTTTTCCTGACGGTTTGCCCCCTTCAAAAGCCGCGATTCGCCTCTCCGTTATTGCCTGCTGCCTCTTAGTGAACGCGGATCCGTCGGGATTTAAGAGTTTTAAGCCGTTGAACTCCTCGGGATTATGCGATGCCGTGATACAGCAGGAGAACGAGGTATTCCTGCCCGCATATGCGACCGTGGGTGTCGGGGCAATGCCGCCGTCGATTACCTTTGCGCCGTAATGAAGAGCGCCGGCGGTAAACGCGTCCTGAAGAATCTTTCCGCTCGTCCTGCAGTCGCGTCCCGTCATTATAGTCAGTTTTGCGGGTTTTGACGGTTTTGAGAGATTTGACGATTTTGTCAGTTCTGTCGGTTTTGCAGCCTTTGACGATTTTGACGAATCCGCAAAAGAATCTGCGCAGGAAAAAAGAGTCTCGGAGTCGGATGAATTAGGGGTATCTTCGCAGGAAACCGCCATTCCCGTTTTAAGAGCGAGAAAGAGGAGTTCACTGTCGTATATCTTTCTGATTCCCGATGAGCCGAACAGCATATACTATCTGATTTTTCTTAATACTTGATATATATTCGGAATTAAACGGTTAGAATCATCGCCTGCCGTAGGGACAATGATGTTTTCTGCCGTGCATGACGCAGAATCCCGTGACGGCGGGACCGATGAAGATCAGTTCCTTTGAAGCGCAATCGCCGTTTCCACAGTTTCCGTCGTTTCCGAAGTATCTCTCGGTTACGGCAAGCTTCTCCTTATCGAAGAGACCGTCGCCGGAGACAAGGATGACGTCGGCATCCTCGGGTTTGCCGACAAGGGTAACACGCTTTTCGGGGTAAAGCGAGCCTGCCTCAAGGAGCATGCCCTCGAGATTCGTGAGGCAGCCGTTCAGATATACCTTTTTCCCCGCGATTTGAGCTGTCAGCTCATCAAGGCAGGCTTTATGCGATTCTTCGCCGCAGGCACGTCCTTTTCTGGTAAAGCACATGAAATTCGAGATGACGTTTAAGATTGCGCATGCCGCCGTTCTCTGAACGGGCGACTTCAGCGGGCTGTCAAACATGAACGAGACCTTGGATGTCGCATCGAGCGGAAACGAGGTTGAGAGTTCCGAGACCCTGCCGCCGTATTCCGTGACAACCGTTATTCCGTCCTCATAGGGACAGCCTGCCGATGCCGTGGGAGATATTCTTACGAGTCCGTCCTCGCAGCCGCTGCCGAAGATGCGGTTTTCGAGTATTTTTACGGCATCGGAGACTATGCTCATATCTTCTCCTTTTCGCCGCCGACAGAGCCGCGTTCGCGTCCGGCAATATCCGAGAGAATTATCCTTGCCGGCGCTCCGTCGAGACCCTTCAGTCTGAGCGGCAGGGCAATCATATTGTAGACACCCGCGGTTACGAACGAGAGGTCCAGAAGTTCCGCACATATGACGTTATTCGAGAGAAGGCGGGTGTGAACACTGCCGTTTCCGCCGAAGGACTCTATCGAGGGTGTATCAATGCCTATGAAGATTACTCCCTCGTTTAAGAGGTATTCCGCCGCCTCATTGGTCAGATGCGGATAATTATCCGTGAAACTCCGCTTACCCGAGAACGAGGTCTTGAGCAGGACACGCTTTGCCCCCTTTACCTTACCTTCAAGGTCGTATCTGCCTATCGAGCCGAAGTTTGCCGAGAGGTCGATGACTCTTGCTTCGCCCATTAAGGTCTCGAAGGGGATTCTGTCGACCGTAATGCCGCTGCTTATGTAGTGCGACGGCGCATCCAGATGTGTCCCGCTGTGCGTGGATAAAGAGAGAGCCGAGACTCTGCACCCCTTCTCTTCCTTTTGTTTTACCGAGATCGCGGGGTCGCCCGGGTAGACCATCATATCGCCGTCAAAAGCCCGTGTTATGTCATGGAATGCCATTGTAATGTAAAAAAATTGAAATCAATTTATCAGAATCCGGATTCGGCGGCGTTTATCACGGCGTCAATCTTCTTCTGAAGCGAGTCGGGAAGTCCGTTTATCTTGACGTCAAGGAATCCGCGGATGATGGTCGCGGTCGCCTCCTCCTCGTTGAGTCCCCTTGCCATGAGATACTCTATCTCGTCGCGGGCAATCTTTCCTACCGCAGCCTCGTGGGATATCTCGGTGTTAGTGAGCTGTCCCTCTATTTCGGGAACGGCATGAATTGTGCCGTCTTTGAGGATGAGTCCCTTGCACTCGATATGACCTTTGGTACCGTCGGCGGCGCCTACGATACGCGAACGCGAGATTGCCTTGCCGCCCGTCGTTATGAGCCTGGATATAATCTCGGCACAGGCACCTTCGGCGTTGAGGAGAGCGCCCTGACCCATATCGAGCTCGGAGCCTTCGTGAGCGATGATGACGGAGTTGAATCTGGCGACCGAGTTTTTGCCGACAAGGTTCGCGACCGGATACATCTGGACATAGCCGACGGGATTCATGCTGACGTAGTTGGAGAGGAAGGTTCCGTTCTCCTCGACCACGGTGCCGCTGCGGGGAAGAACGCGGATATTCTCGCCCCATGTGTGAATCATGGTATTGCTTACGAGAGCGTTCTTACCTACATAGGTCTCGGTAATGCCGTAATGCGTGCCTTCTTTTCGACCGATACTGCTCGTGCAGCCCGTAATCAGGTGAAGTTCGGCGCCCTCTTCGGCGACGATGATATTGTGGACGGTCTGGACCTCGGATTTCTGCATAAAGAGGCAGGACTGGAGCGGGAATATGTTCTTGCTTCCCTTTCTTGCGATTACGGCGAAACCTCTCGGACCCTCCTCCTCTTCGCGTTTTGCTACAAAGCGGGTGTATTCGTCCTTATCGCGGTCGACGATATTCCAGAATTTTTCTTTGAGCCAGTCGTATTTTTTGAGCGCGATATCGATTGGGAGCATCTCAATGCCTTCAATCTTTGATTCCGAGTGATGAATGTGCTGATCCGTCTGGATGAAACTGCCCGAACGGTTGGATTCATCGAGTTCGATGCCGCCCATCTCGAGACGTTTTTTGTCTTCTTCGGAGATATCGGGGATTAGTTCTTCTGACATCTGATGCACTCCCCGTATCCTTTTTCCTGAATTAATTTGAGAATTTCACGCGGATTTCCGTGGCATTTTATCTCGCCGTTGCAGAGCATGTGACCGGCATCGGCTTCGATGTAGTCGAGGATATATCCCGTATGGGTGATGATAAGCCCCGATTTGTTTCTGTGCACGATGTGGCGGTCTTTCTCGAGAAGGGTCGCTATGGATTTGCCGATAAGGGCAATGTTCTCGAGGTCGACGCCGCTTTCGGGCTCGTCGAGCATGATGAAATCCGGGTTCTGGACAAGAAGCTGTAGGATCTCGCTTCTCTTGATTTCTCCGCCCGAGAAACCGGCGTTGACGTCACGACCCATGAAATCGGACATCTTCATCCTTTCCCCGAATCTGCCTATGCTCTCGGGGGAGCAGTTGGCAACGGCGTTGAGCAGTTTTCCGAGTTTGAGTCCCGAGAGTGTCGGCGGACGCTGGAACATCATTCCCATTCCGTATCTTGCACGTTCGTCGAGGGGCACTTCGGTTATGTCGCGGCCTTTAAAGTATATTTTGCCTTCCGTTATTTTGTAACCGGAGAATCCCATTATCGTGCGCAGTAATGTGGTCTTTCCCGAGCCGTTGGGCCCCATGAGAACATGGGTTTCGCCGTCGCCGATAGCAAGACTGACGCCATGCAGGACCTCCTTGCCGTCGATCTCCACATGCAGATTTTCAATATTCAGCATATTCCATTCACCAGTTTTCCGTGTGATCTGTCTACAGATTATGATCATATTTGAATATAGCAATGTCGAAAAATTCCAAACCCTGTTTCAAAGATCGGTGCCTCAAAGATCGGTGCCGAACAACTCATTCAAAAACGTTCGACATATTACGAACGATTTATGCAATATATTAAATCATGTACGAACAATTTTTACTTACAATAAGTATCAAAGAACGAATCCTCAGATATGTCGAATAATATTTCCGAAAAATCACTTTCGCACCGCACGGCTTAGTTGGATATATATGTCTGAGCAATCATTGCGCATGTCAGAAACCTTCTATTATATTGCTAAAAGAGCCGTATTCGAACGACAGATAATCAGAAAAAGTCAGTTTTCAAAGAACTTTGACTGCGGCATGAGCGGTACGGGCAATACATGCGGCTCAAGAGGCTTCGCGGACTTCGGAGGCGCAAGCGTCCTATACGGTCCCTGCAATTTCGGAAAACTCTGCGGTTTGGGGGACTGCCGCAATTTCGCCGATGTCTCCGAGCGCGATGCCGTTCCCGCGGGGACAATAATCGAATGCTGAAGGTATTACCTGAATTACCCGATAGACGAAACAAGCGCCGAATATGAGCACTTGCCGTAAGCACTGATGCAACTACTTGATTCAAGCACTGATGTGAGCACGTGATATGAGCACCGGATATGTCCGAGTTCCTGCGTAATCTGGATGAACTGACCCGCGAGGCGGTTTTTGAAGAGTCTGCGACAGACACGGAGACAGTGACGGAGACGTCATACAACGGCAGCGGGAGGGGATGCTGCGGCAACGGCAATCCGGACGGGGACTGGAAAAGCCTCTTTTACGATCCGCTGGCGGCAAACAACGTCACCGAAGATCACAGATCGCGCTGTCGTCCCTGCAAGATACTTACATCGCTTCTCCATGCCGAATGTGAATACGACTGCGCCTATTGCAGAGTCTGCAAACGAAAGACGCCGGCGTCCGTGACCCCGAAGGAGATGGCGGATTACTTCGTGAAAAATTGGATAAACGGCAGATACGGCGGTATTTTCCTGAGTTCCGGCATCAGCGGCGACGTAGACGGCATAATGGCGGAGATAATCGAGACCAGCGAGCGTATACGAAATGCGGGGTTCAACGGCTATATGCACCTGAAGATCCTCCCGGGCGCAAACCGAAGCGACATCGATGCCGCCGCCGCAATCGCCACACGCGTCAGCCTGAACGTCGAGACCACGTCGCGGGCGCACATGAGCGAGATTGCGAATCTGAAAGACTATACGCAGGATATAATGAAGAGGCTCGACTGGCTCGGTGCGGATGCACCGGGGAAGCATACCACGCAGTTCATAGTCGGCGCCGCGGACGAGAGCGACCGCGAGATTATCTCCTGCATGTCGCATCTCTATAAAAAGACAATGCCGGCAAGAATTTATTTCTCGGCATTTGCGGGGCAAAAAAACACGCCGATGGAGTTTCACCCGAATACGCCCGAATGGCGCACGAACAGGCTTTATCAGACGGATTATCTCCTGAGGAAATACGGGTTCAAAGCCGACGAATTATGCTCGGTACTGGACGAAAAAGAATTCCTTCAGAATGCCGATCCGAAGATGCTTCTTGCCGAAAATCTGCCGCGAATCGATATAAAGACCGCGAATTACGAACAGCTCCTAAGGATACCCGGGATAGGCCCCGTCAGCGCCAGAAACATATGTCGTTTCAGAACCGAAGCACTAAAAGGAAGAGCACGAAAAAGAAAGAGAATTGCAAATCCGACAGGCACTTCGGGTAACGAAAAAAAAGGATATCCTAACGCGGTTGCGGAAGATTGCGACTGGTCAACCGTCTACAGCATGATACCCGCAAAATCACTGCCGTATATCATACTTAGGGACAGCGGCATACAGAGCCGAATCGATGAATATATCTGAATATTTGACATTTAGGCAGATTTCGAAGATATTTACAGTGTCTCCGTGATGGCGAACGGCAGGGAATTACATCAAAACAGACACAATCTTAAACTTAAAAACTCCATATTTTCCTCATGGAAGAAGAATTACCCGAATACAATATCTGCCCGAAATGCGGCAGAAGAAGCACCCCGTACAGCGAGACATGCTGGTATTGCAAGACGCCGTTCTTCAAATCGCAGGATGAGATTGAAGAGACCGTGCAGGAATCACCCGCGGAAGAAGAGATTGAGACCGTCACCCCGTGCCGCCTTGAAAGCATGAACTTTGCTGAGCGTATGTTTGCCTATAATCTGCTCTTAAACGGCGAAATGCTCCTCGAATTCTGCGACTGCGAGATATGCAGAAACGCCTACAACGACCTCAAGGAACTTCTGAACGCGGCCGGCGCCGAGATCAGGGACGATACGGAGAGCATCCGCGGAATTACCTTTGACATGTCCGTGCTCAACTTCTGAAACGGCAGAATATTTCAAGAATCAGAAAATATTTCTTTCAGATTTCAATTTTTTTTCAGATATTTTAAAAAAAAAAGAGTTTTAGAGATTTTCTGATTTTCTGGTGTATTGCAGGCAAATTGCTCGTTTATTTCCGGTTAATTACTGCATTATTACCTGCATATAGCGCCCTTTACGCAATTTACTCGTCGCAGCAGTGCGAAGCGTCATGGCAGTGACATTCGCATTCGGGGTCATCGCATTCCTCGCCGCCGCAGGTGCATTCCGTCGGTTCAATCTCCCATCTGACGGCGGTAAACATCGGACCGCGGACATCTATCTTCTTGTTGTTGTCGGTGATATAGCGCATTGCCCACGGCGCAATCCTGAGGTTAATCTCGGAGGGCACCTTAATCATCTTGAAATCGACGCTTCCGTTCTCGCCGTAGAAGACCGCCTCTTCTATCTTTGCGGCGGCGAGGTTTGCGGCGGCGTCAATGAACGAGATCTGCGCATTTACTCCCTTATCGCGCTGTTTCTTGTAACTCGGAGTGTCGGGAAGACCCAGGATCTTGCCTTCGGAGACGAAGACGTCGTTCAATGCCGCGGGTCCGAGAAGTTTCGAGTTCTCCTCGTCCTCATAGACATAGGCTTTGACGCGGCATCCGAAGCCCATATCGACGTCGCAGGCGAGGAACTCACAGGGACTCGGCGCATCGAAATGCTCGCGGGCGGTCTTTGCGATAGCTGCGGCAATATCGACTCCGATCTGAGTTCTGGGCTCTTCCTTGAGCGAAACGGCGCGGGCGAGCTCGAGGTCGGAGAAGGTCTGCGGGAAGAACTGCGGATGGGTCATGGCGCGGACGTCTTCGGCGCCGTATTCTATCATCGCAAGGCGCTCGACGCCCAGACCGAGGTTCATGACCGGGATCTCGACGCCGTATGCCGCAAGCGAATGCGGTGAGTACATGCCGAAGGTCGCGACCTCGACCCAGCCGTGCGTCGGGTGCTTGGCATAGACCTCGGTCTGCGTATCGGGGATATAGTATTTCGAGCGCTTGTCGTCGGGTCTGAACTCGAAGTCGGTGAATCCGAACGCCGAAAGGAGACCTGCGGCAACCGCTTTTCCGTCTTCGACGCTGACGCCCTCGCCGGCGATGATACACGATGCCGAGTGATAGGTCATGAGGCGTGTGGGTCCCTCCTCCTGTTCGCGGCGGAAACAGCGGTCTATGGCAAACATCCTTATCGGAAGCGGCATCTTGTCCCACATTGCGCCAAGCGACATGAACCAGCCCGAGGTCATGTGCGAGCGCAGGGTAATCCTCGAGGACTCGGGGACGAGCTCCTTAAACTCGGGGAAGACATCTTCGAGGATATTCACGACGAGACCGTCGTCGGTGTTGAGTACGACGGCAAGCTCGTGCGTGAGTTCGTCGCCGTCGATCTCCGATTTCTTGTAGGCATGCAGGGTCTTTCTGAGGTTCTCTTCGGTCTCGGCATCGACGGGGTGACCGATAATCTTTGCAATGCCGTCGAGCTGCTTCTTTCCGATACCGACATTCGGGCGCGGAAGACCGCCGATATAGAAAACGCGGTCGAGAACGGCGGAAGCCTCGGGGCCGAACTGCTTGTAGACCTCGTTTTCGTCTATGAACACGGGCACGCGTGCCTCGTCGAAGCCCATCATCAGATATGCCTCGCGGAGTCTCTGAATGGTCTCCGCAACGGGGTGTTTCTTTGCGCGTCTGATAACGTTTCTCGGATACCTGTCCGCAACGGGGACGGTCTCCATTATCTCCGCGCCTTTGTGCCATGCCGCCTCAAAATCGGATTTGGCAAGATCTCTGAACTCTTTTGCACTGAATTTCATGTATATCGCCGCTGTTCTTCTGTATATGTTTTGGGAATAATGATATTTATGATATCTTTGCGGAAAGATGATAGATTATTTGATGTGCATCGTTTGATGTGAATAATCTGATGCGAATCGCACCCTGCTCAACGTCTTGCCATGCAGACGACGCGGGAGAGGGCGTTTTCGTCGATTATATCGTAATCGCAGTATTTCGCTATTTCCTCGGCAAAACCGCGGACATGCGAATGTTCGGGCATATTCTCCTGTTTCAGCCGTTTCCGGCTGTGACCCACGAACATGTAGCCCTTGACCTCGACAAAGTCGGCGCCGCTGTCCTGATAGATCTTCGCATAACCTTTCGGGTCGATATCGTTGTATCCCGCGACAACCGTCGTTCTGATTGCGCTGCGGCGGTCTTTGAGAAGTGAGAGGCTCTCAGCGATATTGTCCCAGAAATCCGATTCGGGGCGGCATATTTTCATGTAGGTCGCCGGGTCGGGCGCGTCCACCGAGATATAGGTCTGATACGGGCGGCATCTTCGCAGGACATCGGGTCTTGTGCCGTTCGAGACGAGGAAGGTCGTGTATCCTTCGGCGTTCAGCATATCGATGAGTCTTGGCAGATACTCATAGAGAGTCGGCTCTCCCGAGAGGGATATTGCCGCCATGTTCGGGGTGAGGGCTTCGTCCCAGCGCTCCTTCGTCGCCGTGCTCGTCGGCAGTATCGGGTTATATCCCGCAAGGGACTTCTTCTGAAGTTTTTTTATCTTTGCAAGGATTGTTTCGGGGGGGCATTCCTCCTCTTCGCAGACGGCATACTCCATGCATCTCCAGCAGAAGAGGCACCTCTGATTGCATTTGAGAGTCGGCGTAAACTGGACGCAGCGGTGGCTTGTAATGCCGTAAAACTGGTGCTTATAGCACATGTCGCCGCCCTGAAGCGAGCGCTTGTTCCACATGCACGGCTTTAGTGCCGCGGACGACTTATCCGAGAAAAAGAGATAGCCCTGTTTTTCAAGGGCTTTATACGAACCGTTCCCGCTCTCGGGGGAGACGGCGTTTGCAGTGTTTGCAGTGTTTGCTGAAATTACGTCTTTTGCGGATTCCGTGGATTCTTCGAATTCCGATTCCGCATCACATGCTCTTGATTGCATCTATACCGAGTGTTGTCAGCGCTTCGCGGAGCGTGTTTCCGGCGGCTTTCACTATGGTGAGCCTTGAGTCGCGCACCTCGCCTTCCGCCTTGATTACGGGGTTGTAGCGGTAGAACGAGTTGAAGAGGTCGGCAAGTTCGCGGGCATAGATTGCAAGGACATGCGGGCGCAGGTCGCGCGATATCTCGTCTATGACCTTGGGGAACATGCCGATCTTCTTGACAAGCGCAATCTCCTGCTCGGTCTCGGGTGCGAAAACCTCCTTGAAATCGCCGGCTTTCTCGAGAATCGAGCAGGCGCGGGCGTGCGCATACTGGATATACGGGGCGCTCTGCTTCTCGAAGTCGAGGGCTTCTTTCCAGTCGAAGACAGTCGACTTCTCCTGTGAAACGCGGATTATGTCATACCTTACGGCGCCGATTGCGACCGACTCCGCGATACTTCTCTTCTCTTCCTCGCTCAGTTCGGGTCTTCTGAGATTGACCTCTTCGTATGCCCTCTTTCTGACTTCGTCGATGAGGTCGTCGGCGGAGATGAACTTGCCGGCACGCGTGCTCATCGAGCCTTCCGGCAGCGAAACGAACTCGAAGAAGACAATCTCGGGCGGAACGTCGCCGAGGAGCTTGAGGGTCGCCTGAAGCTGCCTGCCTATGAGTTTGTGGTCGGCGCCGAGGATATCGATTGCACGGTCGTAGTTCGCGCCCTTCCATTCGTGGTATGCCAGATCGCGTGCCGCGTAGACCGACGTTCCGTCCGAGCGTCTGAGGACGTATTCCTTCTCGAATCCGAACTCACTCAGGTCAATCGAGAGGGTGCCGTCCTGCTTCGCCTGCGGCAGCGCTTCAATCCTCTTGAGGACGTTTATCATGGACTTGTTGCGGACGAAGTCGCTCTCGAACATGAAGCGGTTGTGCGGCGCATTCATCTCCTTTAAGGTCGCCTTTATGCCGTCAAGGCAGAGTATGACGGCTTCGCGGAACTTCTTGACCATCTCGGCATCGCCCTGCTCTATGAGCGCCATTCTGCGGTCAATCTCCTCCTTTATCGAGGGGTCGGCATTGAGCCTCACGTTTGCCTCGACGTAGACGTCGGCAACGTATCTGTCGCCTTTCTCGCCCTCTTTTCTCGCGATTCCGAGGTTATCGAAGCCCCACGAGACTATGGCAATCTGGCGTCCCATGTCGTTTACGTAGTAGTGAACGTCGGTGTTGTAGCCGGCTTTTCGATAGACTCTCGCGAGCGTGTCGCCGATTACCGAGTTTCTGATATGACCCACGTGGAGAGGTCCGTTGGGGTTGGCGCTGGTATGCTCAAGGCAGACGCGGACGTTCTTCGCAGGAAGCTGACCGTATCCGGGTTTGAGCGCCTCCTTGAGTATGCCTTTTAAGTATTCTCCGCCGAAGACGAAGTTGATGTAGGGACCTTTCGTCTCTATGCTTACGCCCTTTGAGGCAAGCTCCTTATCCAGTTCCGCCTTCAGATCCGCGGCTATCTTCGCGGGATTTTCCTTCCTTTTCTTTGCGAGGGCGAATGCCACCGTTGATGCAAGGTCCGCATGTTCGCCGCCGTCGCCCAAGAGAACGTCATCCTCGCCGGTGACCTTCTTAAGCGCATCTTCAACTGCCTTATATGTCTCGAAATACATTCTTTCACCAGTTATTTTTTCGGTATCCTGTCAATCAGTATTCTGTCAATTATTCAGTATTCTGTCAATCAGTATTCTGTTATTTCTCAGTATCCCGTCTGTTTTCAGTATCCTGTTCTGTATCGCAGAATTGCCGCAAAGCCTCCGAATGCGTTGAAGAGCATTGCGCCTTCCTCGAAGTCGTCCGAGATAATCATGACGGTCGCATTGCCCGCGTCGGCAAGAGCGGCAAGTTCGTCTATGATATCGGTCTCCTCGGCTATGTATACCGGCGCCGAGCACTTCGGGCAGATTCCGATCTCGACGTCGCTGAGTTTCTTGCCGCCGGACATGTTCACGGTTTCCTCGCGGGAATAGTCGCAGTTCTGACAGCAGACCTTTATTCTGGACATCCTGAGGATACTCGAGAGGAGAAGGACATCGACCGCGTTTATCTCGAGGTTCTTTCGGACGCTCTCTTCGCCGTATGCGCTTAAGCCGTCGTCCTTGATGAGTTCCTTGAAGAATCTCTCCATCATGACTTTCTCTTTCATGACCTCGACGCCTTTTAGTGCGTCGGCGGCATTGTCGACGAGCTCGGAGAGTCCGCTTTCGTTGGTGTATGAAACGTCGAAGAGACCGATTATGCGCTTTTGAAGTTCGTGGTGCAGGTATCCGCCGCTCTCGAACTCGTCCTTAGTCGGTGTCGGGCCGCCGATGAGCACACCCTTGAATCTGTCAAAGAATTCGGGTTCGGCAAGGAAGATGTCGTTGGCGCGGTCGGCTACCCTCTTATAGAACTCGTTGATGGCGATGAGACGCAGACGCTGGAAACGCATTGCGGACTGACCGCCTTTTCTCTGCTTGCCCGGGACGGTGGAGGTGACGGTCGTTATCGCCTCGATTCGGTTGCCGCGCAGGAAACCGACGCAGGCTTCGCGTCTGTCGATGACTATGAGTCCGTAGACCTCCTTCTCGACGAGCATCTGCTTTAAGGGCTCGAGCTCGAAGTTCGAGGAGCATCGGTAAGAGTAGGATGTTATCGGCTCGGGCGGCTCGAGTATAGTACAGTCAAGGTCGGTCCTGTCGCCGCCGAGCTTAACGGTTCCGCAGAAGATTGCCATTCCGTTCTCGGGCGCATGCTGGTAATTCTTCAGGCGCGAAAGTATCGAGGAGATTGCGCTCTGAACGTTTGTTCTTGTCTGTTTGCTCTTGATGTTGGCGCACTGTCCGAATTCGTCGCGAAGCTGCGCTGTTACATCGTAGATCTGTTTGTCCCGCGGAATGTAGATGGAGATTAGCTCCGTTCCGCTTCCTTCTTTTTCGGCGAGTTTCTCAAGTGTTTTCTTGAATTCGTATCGTTTTCTCGCGCTGTCCAACTCTGATGTTTCTTCTGCCATGTAATTTTTTTCCGTCCGAGGATTTCCGTTTCGGGATATTTCGGTCTGAAGGCGACTGCATATGATCGCACCGACCGTGATGCATGAACTTTAGTATAATTCGACGTGTACAGCATTAAGTCTTAGTCTTTTATCAGGATTCTGAGGGGGTCTAAGAGATGGCGGGTCAAAGATAGGACAGAAGAGGGGCGGCATGTCAGGGTGCAATCTAATCAATGCTTTGTGCAGTCATGCTTTGTGCAATCACATTTTGTGCAGTTATATCAACTGCTCCATTCTCATCTTATCCATCGTTATCTTCTCCCTTCAAACATCCCGATGATTCGGCAAGTTTCTTTTCCTGCACTTTTACGCGCCTCTCAACCTTTTTGATGTCTTCAGCCGGCGGAAGTTCTTCCGGTTTTATTCCGCGTTCTCCCAGCATCTGTCGAATTGTCGTATTGTTTTGAACGTGCTCGTCCGTAATCGGAGACTCTCCGTACAAATCTTTCTGCTCGACATTGTAATTAGTCATCTCTGTCGCAAGATTCTTGGCAGCGATTGTTAAAGAAGGCAGAAAATCTGCCAGGGGACGGTTTTCCCGGACGCCAAGCCGTTGCTTCATGGCTCCCGTGGAATTGCCGCCAAACAGCGCTTCATCTCCTTTTGAACGAATACGCCCGAAACCTGCGTCATCAACTCCGCGTTCATAGATATTCTGAGAAAGCCTTTTTTCTGACTCCTTAAGCCGCTCTCTGGCATTACTGCGCTCAATGAAAGCAATCCTCTCTTCAATCAGTTCCTGCTTTCTCGTCTGTACCGCAAAATAACTCTGTGCAAAAGCAATTTCTTCCTTTCGCGGATCACCGTTCTGCGCTATAAGATAACATGCATATCTTGTAAGCATGTAATCAGTTACTGTCCTTTGTCCCCCTTTTCCGATCTCGATCATTTTGCTGACCTCAACAAAATGATCCGCGCATGAAACACCGCATTTTTCGCACGCAGTCATCGCATTTGTGATCGCATTTTCAAAGTTCCTCCATTGAGCATATCCCAAACAAGTCATCAGTTCCCTTGCAAGCCAGTATTCAATATTACTGTCCGTATAGTGGACAATTTGATCAAATGTCTGTTTTAACTGCCCGATTTGGTTCTTATCCACTTAACAATCCCCCTTTCCTTTTTCAGTTTCTTCGGTTCAGTGTTCAACTGCACTTGTTTAATTGCTGTTTAATTGCTGTTTAATTGCTGTTTAATTGCTGTTTAATTGCTGTTTAATTGCTGCTTAATTGCTGCTTAATTGCTTAATATTCGTCGGAAGGAGTCTGCGTCCACAATCCGACCTTTGTTCCCGACTTCAGATTCTCCAGCGCCGTTGCGTTGCCCAGCGTCCTCAGCAGGTACTGATCGACTTCGGCGTTTATTCCGTGACCGCCGATGAACATCTCAAAGTCTTTCGGCTCGCCGGCACGGTTGTATAATCCGAGTCCCTGATCGTAGGGGATTAACGAGTCGGAGGCGGAGTGAAGGATATAGACTTCGCGCGGCGCTATCTTGCCGATATAGGTGTCGGGGTTGATGCTTCTTACAAATATGTCCATTCCGCCCTGTCCGGCTATGCCTTCTTCATAGACGTAGCCCGAGGTCGATATTCCGACATAGCCCGCAAAGCCTTCGTCGATTGCGGCGGCAACGCAGGCGTATCTTCCGCCGTTGGATGAGCCTGCGGCATAGATCGGCAGGTCGGAACCGTAGATGCCGGCGATGTATTTCTGCGCGGCGCAGAGGTCGAAGATTATCTTGTAATACTGCGGAGTGGTTCCGCGTGAGAAGGTCTTGTATTCGTTCTGGATGTTTAAGGGGACGCCTGCCGTTTTTCCGCCGTTGCCGCGGATATCGACTGCCATGAAGACAATGCCGTCCTGAGCATATTCTATGGAACGGTTGAGGTGTTTGTCTGCGGCAACTCCGGCGCCGGGTGCGAAGATTACGGCGGCTCTTGCCTTAGATGCGTCGACAGGCTCGGCAATGAGGGCATATACGTCGCTGCTGCCGTCGTTCATGGTCAACTGCGTTATCTTGACGCTTCCGTCGGCGGCGTAGGTGACATTGCCGGCGGTGTATGCGTAGTCGGTGCCCGTAAGCTTCAGAGCGCCGTATTCCGTGAGCGAATACGAGTATTTTTCACCCGCACCCGAGCTTAAGGGCGTGCGTTCTTCGTTTGCCGCCGTGCATCCCGCGATAATTGCGGAGGCGAAGACTGCGGCGATGAGAAGGGCAAGCGCCGCCGTTGTGCGAAGACTGCGGGGCATCTGCCCGTATTTTTCGGTTTCCTGATTTTCTTTCATGTTATCTTTATTGTGCCGTATTTATTGTGCGGAAAATGCGGACTTACTCATTTCCGGGAGAGTTTACGTAGGCTTTCACGGCTTCTTCGGAGAGTAGTGACTTAAGGACGAGGCATATTGTCTTGGCATCGACGATTCTGCCGTCGCGGATCATCTCGAATACCTCTTCCTTCTTTACTTTGACGACCTCGATGAGCTCGTCCTCGTCCTTGTGGAACTCGTTCGAAGGCGTCAGGGAATGTGCCTCGTAGAGCCAGATTCTTTCGTTGGTGTAGCCCGGCGTCGTATAGATAAAGCCGATTGGGACAAGCCTGTCCGACCTGTAACCCGTCTCCTCGATGAGTTCGCGGTATGCGGTCTCGTCGGGTGTCTCCCCCTCGTTCATAGTGCCGGCGGGAGCCTCGTAGATGTATTCGTCTATCGGGTAGCGGTACTGCTTTATGAGGTAGCAGCTGTCCCCTTCGATGGGGAGCATTGCCACGGCGCCGCCGGGTTTTACCACGACACGCTCGAGTGTGACGCCGCCCGGGAGGTCGACTTCGACACGCTCGATCTTGAACCTGCCGCCGTTGTAGATATCATCGATTTTTTTCATGACGCATTCTCTCGGTTTGTTTTTCAGTATTTTCCGTAAGTATAGTTTCTCGGTTTTTCTATTAGTATTGTCTATTGGTATTGTCTCTTCGGTTTTACCGGGATTTCCCCGTTCTGCATCAGGTTCAAAACCGCGCATAAACTTTTGCATCTTTACATACCGGCATCTTCAGATAACATTTTGCAAATTACATATTACGGATTTGCAAATCAACATTTTACAGATGACATTTTGTAAATTATACTTTACACACGTGCATTTTGCGGATTCACGACCTTTAAAGCTTTTGAAATGTTGCAGGCAATATTGTCCGGATTTTAACAGGTATTTTTTTGTTTGCCGCTTATTTACGTGCCGTTTACCGTGTACGTTACAGAATTCATAACGCCAAGCATTACAGGAAACATTTATAAAACATTGTACCACCAAGATTATATTATGGTATCGGGGGATACCATGCCAAAAATTACGATGGGGAATTATGATAAAAAACTTTGGGGACTGCTCGGACATGTGCGAATTTTGCAGGCATGTTCAAATCGATAAATCGAGATGTACAGGTGATCTCTGCTGTGATGCCTTCCCGAAAGGCATCCCGGTATATATTCTCTGGGGATACGACCACAGAGAGTCTTACCCGAACGATCACGGCATAAGGTTTGAAATCAGGGATGATCTCACGGATCTGGATGTCGTGATGATGCAGGCGAGAATGGAGACAAGAATCTCCGAAGACCGCAACAGACAGATCCTTGAGCATCGCCGGAAAGACATTGAGAATTACCTAAAGCGAAAGCAGAATCGAAAACCGATTCCGATTGAAAAAAGATATTAATTCGGATTATAAATCACTCAGATTTTTTGTTATTTTTTTGATTTTTTGCTGTTTTCCGCGGATTCAGATTTGATATTTCAATTTTAAGACTCAAAGCAGTCTCTTGAATTTTGCCGGCGCCTTCTTGTTTATCTCGACGATTGCCTTCTCATAGGGGATGGGGTCTTCGACGCCGATCTCGTTGAACGCCTTTAAGCGATAGTAGCAGGAATCGCAGGTGCCGCATGCGTTCTCGTTGTTCCTGTAGCATGACCATGTATGTTCGTAGGGAACGCCGAGCCTCAAACCTTTCTCGAGGATCTGCTTCTTGTTCATCCTGACAAACGGCGTCATCAGCTTTATGTGAACGGAATCGGATGTGCCGAGATCGATAACCCGCTGAAATGCCTCGATATATTCGGGGCGGCAGTCGGGGTAGCCCGCATAATCCGAGGACTGAACGCCGATGAATATCGCATCGGCATTGCGTGTCTCGGCGTAGCTCGTCGCTATCGCAAGAAGGTTGGAGTTTCTAAACGGCACATAGGTATTGGGGAGTTCGCCGGCGTTCGCCGATGACTTTGCGGATTCCGCCGCTTTGCCTTCGCCCTCGTCCTCACCGTGACTGTGAACCTTCAGATTCGTATCCGTAAGGGAGCTGCCGCCGAAGACCTTCAGATGCGTGAGGGGTATGTGCATGAACTCGAGTGCGTCCAGCGAAGCCGCGATCTTTTGTGCGCAGGCAAGTTCCTTTGCCTCGGTAAGCTGACCGTATGAGGTGTGAAGCGCCAATATGTCGTAACCCATATCCTTGGCAACATAGGCAAGTGTGGATGAATCCATTCCGCCCGAGATAAGGCATACTGCTTTCATTGTATAATCGTGGTAATTGAAAGATAAAAGATGTTTTTAAAAGGGTTTTTAAAAGGAGTTTTAAGAGTTATTATTGCGGGTTATTGCGGTTTATTGCGGGTTATTGCGGCTTGTTGCCGGTTATTTCACGTCGATAACCTTGTGAAGCTGCACCTGGAAGGTTACCGGGATACGGTTTTCAAGGATATACTCCGCAATTGCGTGGCAGTCGCTGCCCCAGACGGGGGTTATGAAGAGTCTTGCCGCCGTATCGTATGACTCGATGATACTTTGCGCATATTTAAGATCCGTCATGTCGCCGACGACGAACTTCACCATATCGCGGGGGCGGAGTTTTGCGAGTATGGAGAGGTCGCTGTGCTCCCCCGAGGAGGGGCACTTTACATCCATGCATATTGCCGCATACGGGAAGCATTCCGAGGGATCTATGGTGCCGTTGGTCTCAATCTCGACATAATATCCGTCATCGTACAGGCGCTTTAAGAGCGGCACCAGGGCTTTCAGATGAATCAGCGGCTCTCCGCCGGTGACACAGATATTGGCGCAGCCCAGCTCGGCAATCTTCCCGCAGATCTCCTCATGGCTCATATCGGTGCCGCCGTGACGTGACTCGGGGGTATCGCACCACTTGCAGTTGAGGTTGCAGCCCGCAAATCTGACAAAGACCGCCGCCGTTCCCTGAAACGCACCCTCGCCCTGAAGACTCTTAAAAATCTCAAATACCTTCATTACAGACAATCACTTATCTCGGACAATCATTAATCTCGGACATTCATTAAGCAATCTTATCGGATAATCGCAAACGGCGCTCTCAGTGTGCCTCGGGCGTGCCGGGCGTCCATTCGGCATAGCAGGATGTCGACTCCCAGACCCTGCACTTCGAGACATTTATTATAATACCGAGTTTTGCGCACTCCGCCTCAAGCTCTGCCGACATCCTCTCGGCAAGATGCTCGCTTGTCGGGTCGCCCTTTGTCGTGACAACCTCCTGAAACTTCTTCAGGCAGTCCACCATCGGATCCTCCTCGTTGAGAATAATCTGATGATCGTAGCGGTTCACGATGTTCTTAATCAGATTATAGTCCACAAGGATCTGTGAATCCTTTGCGACGGCACCGTCAACCCAGAACTCGACGCGCCACTGGTGACCGTGAAGGCGGTAGCATTTGCCCTCGTAGTGCAGAAGCCTGTGCGCCGCCTCGAAATATGTCTCTTTATAAATCCTTACAGTCATGATTTTCCCGCAGTTGCCGCAGCATAGTTGCCGCAGCATTTGTTATATCAAATGTTTTGTTATATCAAATGATCAAATGCGCGCACGGAGATTCGCGCACGTAAATTGATATCAGTCCTTAATTATTTGCGCTCTCATGAAGTAAATGTTTACCACGATGTAAAAACTCTTCAATTTCGGCGGCGATTTCGGGGCATGACCGCGCGGAAAAAGTGTGCGGGCTAATATCTTTAATATGTCACAAGTTCAAATTTTAGGGAGAAGTCTGATATGTACCGACAGCGGCGGTGAGGACAGCAGGGTAGTATCTGCCTGTTTTCTTTAAATCTGCTGTAAATCAGCCTCGCTTTACATGCGATTTCATTGAATTACTCTGTAGTCGGGCATACCAATTTCGCGCGAGCAATCGCGCATCTCCAAAGAGGCAAAATGGATACATTCCATCAATTGAGGTGTTCAATTGGGTAACGGAAAATTCGCAGCAAGAAAATGTAAGCGCGACTCTAAAAACAACAGATGGCGCGACGTAAACTATTCAAGAAAGGCTCTCGGCCTTGACATCAAATCCGATCTTCTGGAAGGTGCACCGCAGGGCAGAGGAATCGTTCTTGAAAAGATAGGTGTAGAAGCAAAGCAGCCGAACTCGGCAATTCGTAAGTGTGTCCGTGTTCAGTTAATCAAGAACGGCCGTCAGGTCAGCGCGTTCGCGGTCGGCGACGGTGCAATCAACTTCATCGATGAGCACGACGAGGTCACAATCGAAGGTATCGGCGGTCGTCTCGGTCGTTCGAAGGGAGATATTCCCGGAGTCCGTTATCAGGTCACTGCCGTTAACGGCGTCTGTCTTCGTGAAATGGTTCTCGGCAGAAAGGAGAAACCGCGCAGGTAATTATCATGGCAGATGAAGCAAGCACACAGGCACAGACCGGCATTGAGACAAAGAGCCTTCTTTTCAACAAGTGGGATATCTCCGAGGTCAAGGTCAATGACCCGGGTCTGGTACGCTACGTAAGCGTAAACTCTCTCATTGTTCCGCACTGCTGCGGCAGAAAGCAGAAACAGCAGTTCTCAAAGTCCGAGATGCTCATCGTCGAGCGTCTGATCAACAGACTCATGCAGACCGAGCACAACACGGGAAAGAAAGAACTCACAACCCGTATCGTCGAGGAAGCCTTCGATATCGTCAACAAGAAGACCAAGAGAAACCCTGTTGAGATTCTTATCGAGGCAATCGCGAACGCGGGTCCGCGCGAAGAGACCGTCCGTTTAAAGTACGGCGGTATCAACGTCCCCAAGTCGGTCGATACGGCACCTCAGCGCCGCATTGATACCGCGCTTTACTTCCTTGCAAAAGCAGTTCAGCAGGGAAGCCACAAAAAGAAGCGTGCGGCTTCCGCAGTCCTTGCGGAAGAGCTTATCCTCGCAGCCGCCGGTGACACCCGCAGCTTCTCGGTAGCAAAGAAAGAAGAACGTGAACGTGTAGCTAAATCGGCACGTTAAACCTGATTTAACTTATAAAATACTTTTTTTTGGTGTATCTACATGACCAGACGAAAGAAAATGGTGGAAAGGGTTACGGAACTGATGGATCAGCCGAAGATGATCCGTAACATCGGTATCGTAGCTCACATTGATCACGGAAAGACCACACTCTCTGATAACCTTCTTGCAGGCGCGGGAATGATCAGCGAGGAGATTGCAGGTAAAGCCTGTTGGATGGACTCGGATGAGGAAGAGCAGGCACGCGGTATCACTATCGATGCTTCGAACGTCTCGATGGTTCACGAGTATGACGGCAAAGAGTATCTCATCAACATGATTGATACTCCGGGTCACGTGGACTTCGGCGGCGATGTTACGCGTGCAATGCGTGCCGTAGACGGAGCTGTTGTTCTCGTCGATGCCGTAGAGGGAACGATGCCTCAGACCGAGACCGTTCTTCGCCAGGCACTCAAAGAGGGTGTCAAGCCCGTTCTGTTCGTCAACAAAGTCGACCGTTTAATCAACGAACTTAAAGTCGACGAGATGACGATGCAGATCCGCCTCGGAAAAGTCATTGATAAGGTTAACAAACTCATCAAGGGCATGAACGAGGAGGCATACAACAACGGCTGGAAGCTCGATGCGGCACAGGGAACCGTCGCATTCGGTTCCGCTCTCTACAACTGGGCAGTTTCGGTCCCGTACATGAAGAAGAGCGGCGTTTCGTTCAAGGATGTCTACGAGAAGTGTACCGCCGGCGACATGAAGTGGCTCGCAAAGAACAGTCCGCTCTGCTCGGTTGTTCTCGATATGGTAGTCAACCACCTGCCCAACCCGCTCGAGTCGCAGGAACGCCGTGTCAACATTATCTGGCAGCACGGCGACAAGTCGACCCCCGAGGGTCAGGCAATGTACAAGTGCGACCCCAACGGTCCGGCATCTTTGATGGTTACCGATATCTCCTTCGATCAGCATGCGGGTGAGGTAGCAACAGGACGTCTCTTCTCGGGTACGCTCAGACGCGGTACCGAGCTTTACGTAATGGGTACCGCAAAGAAGATCAACCGCCTTACCCAGGTAGGTGTCTTCATGGGTGCGGAGAGAATCGAGGTGGAGGCAATCCCCGCGGGCAACATCGTTGCCGTCACGGGTCTTAAGGACGCAATCGTCGGTTCAACCGCATCGACCCTTATGGAGATGACTCCGTTCGAGTCCTTAAAGCACTACTCCGAGCCGGTCATGACCGTAGCCGTCGAGGCTAAGAACATGAAGGATCTGCCCAAGCTGATTACGGTTCTCCGTCAGGTCGCAAAAGAGGATCCGACCGTTCAGGTTACGATCAACGAGGAGACCGGCGAGCACCTTATCTCCGGTATGGGTGAACTTCACCTTGAGGTTATCACGGGACGTATCGCACGTGACAAGAATGTCGAGATTGTCACTTCACCGCCGATTGTCGTTTACCGCGAGACCATCACCGGCAAGGCAGGTCCCGTCGAGGGTAAGTCACCGAACCGCCACAACAGATTCTACATCGAGCTTGAGCCGATGCCGGCAAACCTCGTCAAGGCTATCAAGGACGGAGAAGTTTCCATGGATATGCCCGCACTCGAGCGCCGCGACAAGTTAATCGAGCTGGGTATCGATAAGGAACAGGCAAAGAACCTTGTCGCCATCGAGGGTACAAACACATTCTTCGATATGACAAAGGGTATTCAGTACCTCAACGAGACCATGGAACTTATCTTCGACGGCTGGAGAGAGGCTCTTGCAGGCGGTCCGCTTGCGGATGAGCAGATCCAGAATGTCATGATTAAGCTCGTCGATGTTAAGCTCCACGAGGATGCAATCCACCGCGGTCCGGCACAGGTTATTCCTGCGGTCAGGTCTGCCGTCAAGGCGGGTGTCCTCATGGCGGGCGACACACTCCTCGAGCCGATGCAGTTCCTCCAGATCACGGTTCCGCAGGAACACATGGGAAGCGCAACCGGTATGATCCAGGGACGCCGCGGTCAGGTCTCGGATATGACCTCCGAGGGTGACACGATTACCGTTATCGGTAAGGCACCTGTCGCTCAGCTCTTCGGTTTCGCCGGCGATGTCCGCTCGGCTACCGAGGGTCGTGCAATGTGGTCTACCGAGTTCGCAGGTTTCGATGTTGTTCCGGCAGGTATCCTGAAGGACGTCGTCAAGGAGATCAGGAAGCGCAAGGGACTTAAGGAACAGATTCCGACACCCGAGGATTATCTCGTATAATCCCCAATACAAACACAAATCGGATACTTTCAATACGCGGGTATCGGGGACGGATACAATAACAGATACTGCGTCCCCGTTTACCCGAATATCATACAATATCACATCATTTCTCAACCGTTGCTTTATGCAACGGTTGCCTTCTTTCCATACGAAAACCTCGGATTGAGTGGGTTTTTACCGATTCGAAATAATTGACTGCCCGAATTGTTTGACGATGTCATATTGCCATTAGGTTTTTATACATATTTATTCAATCATTAATCGGTACACCTCCTAAGTGGTAGTCGGAGTCCTTTTTAGGGACGGCGTCAGTACCGCGCCCGCGTCCGATATACTCGAGGTAATCGGAGGAATAATGTGAAAACATTTTTCAACGTACCTTCAGCCGAAGGTATCAAAGAAATTATGAAGAGCGAACGCTTTAGCAAAGCGGAATATCTGCTTCTGTTGTCGTTGATAGCATTCACGTTCATACCGAGCATCAATCAGCTGATTGTCGACAGGTTCATCACCGACATCGGCGGAAATGTCCTGGAGATTGCGGGACAGATCGAATGGTTTGATCTCTTTAACGAAACGATTCTGGCATTTCTGACCGTTCCTTTGTATTTCGTGTTCAACAGGGCAAAGGATGACGAGGAGTTCTCCAGCAGGATTAACACGACATTTGTCATAGGGTTTGTCCTGTATACGCTGATCTCGATTGCCATATACTTCTACGCGGGTACTCTGACCGCATACATGAATGCTCCGGCAGAGAGCGTTAATTACCTGTGTCTGGAGACAATCGGGTTCGTAATAGGATTCATCAGTTCATATCTGTTCGTAGTTTTCGTTGTCAGAGGAAAGAAGGAAATTTTCGTCTCGCTTCTGATCGTGAAAGTAGCCATGCTGTCGATAGGGAATGCGATCCTCATTCCGGAATACGGCGTCATAGGTGTGGCAATGACCAACATATCGGTAAATCTGATGATCTCGATTATTTCGATACTGTTGCTTTACAGGGAGAAACTTCTCAGAAGATGGGGCGGAATCAATAAGCCTGCGATTGCCGATTGGGTTAAGACGGGATTATTCTCCGGAGGTACGGTCTTCGTCGCCAATCTGATCTATGTACTCATAGTGATGAAGATGGTCAACGAGGTCTCGCAGATGAGCAATTACTGGCTTGCCAATAACTTCATCTGGGGGTGGCTGATCATACCGATAGCGGCAATAGGAGAGATGATGAAGAGGGAATACTACAACGGATACAGAAGGATATGGAACTATCTTGCCCTGACTACATTGGTTTTGGTTATCTGGCTCATATCCGTTCCGCTTTGGGATTTCATGTTCCGTGAGATCATTCAATGCGAAGATCCGTCGGCGATTACCGGGATACTCTATATGAGCGTTCCGTTTTATGTATTCTACGCATATTCCGTGATTATTCAGGCAGTGCTGATCTCGGTCGGAAAAACGAGATACATCTTCTACGAATGCCTGTTTGTCAACTTTGTCTATTACGGCATAGTATACGGTCTGTATCTTGCGGGTGTGTTTGAAGCCTCACTTGAGTTCATCATACTGATGTTCGGAGTCGGTTTGGCTGTATGTCTTGTGATAGATTCGGCATTCTATCTCTATTCGATGAAAGACATACCGAAAGAATATCTCACCGAAGATGCGGCATTGACCAATTAGAGGTCTTATTACCTCTTCTTTTTCTGCCAATCAAATATTCCGTTTTTTTATGAAAGCCTGCGGGTGATCGCAGACGGGGCAGGTATCGGGCGCTTCCCTGCCGATACCGATATCTCCGCAGTTTGCGGCTGTGCTCCGTGACCCCACGTACTTCTTCATTTTGAACTGTTGCAAAATTTGCAACAGTTGCCCCAGCCTGTATTACATGATAAAAATCCCCAAATCAATGGATAATTGCCGAAAAAAAAGGTGTTGCAATAAATTGGGTAAGTTCAGTAGTTGTCTGCCTTAATCTCAAAGTATGCCTGCGGGTGATCGCAGACGGGGCAGGTCTTGGGTGCTTCCTTGCCGATACTGATGTGTCCGCAGTTTGCGCATTTCCAGACCTTAACTTCGGGGCGCGAGAATACAATCTCTTTCTTGACGTTTTCAAGAAGTTTGCGGTAGCGCTCCTCGTGCTCCTTCTCAATCTTTCCTACAGCCTCAAAGAGTGCCGCGATGTCGTTGAAACCTTCCTCGCGTGCTTCTTTTGCAAACTTTGCATACATATCGGTCCACTCGAAGTTTTCTCCCTCGGCGGCGGCAAGAAGGTTCTCTATTGTGGAGGGTACGTTGCCGTCATGGAGGAGTTTGAACCAGATCTTTGCATGCTCTTTTTCGTTGCCCGCAGTCTCCTCGAATATTGCGGCTATCTGATTGTAGCCCTCTTTCTTTGCCTTTGACGCAAAGTATGTGTATTTGTTTCTTGCCTGAGATTCGCCTGCGAATGCGGTCTGCAAATTAGCTTCCGTCTTTGTTCCTTTAAGATTTGCCATAACTAATCCTCACTTGAGTTAATTTGTTTAACATCAAGTTGTTAGTACTTTTCACTAATATTACTTTGCGTATATACAACGGCGGTTTACCTGCCGAGTTTCAGCGGCAGGAGTGCGGAGTTGACGAGGACTCCCATGACCGCGACCTCGTGACCGAGTGCGCCGACGACGGGGGTAACTATGCCCAAAAGGGCGAGGATGACGAGTCCCGCGGATATCAGGACGGCAAATGCGGTGTTGAATTTGATCGTCCGCACCGCCGTCTTTCCGATCTTAAGAAGCATGCCGACGGCTTCGAGGCTGTCGCGGAGGATTACGGCATGTGCGGTCTCGATTGCCGCGGTGTTCTCACGCGAGGCGATTGCGGCGCCGAGGTCCGCCTGCGCAAGTGCGGGGCTGTCGTTGACGCCGTCGCCGACGAAGCAGACTTTGTAGCCTTCTTTCTGATACTTTTCCGTGATCTCTTTTTTGTCGGCGGGGAGTATGCCGGAGTAGAGGTCTTCGGAATTTATGCCGCATTTCCCGGCTATACTGCGCACAATCTCGTCTTTGTCGCCGGAGAGGATGGCAAGTTTGCGTATTCCCGCGTCTTTGAGCTGCGAGATTACACGCGGCGATTCCTCGCGTATCCTGTCGGAGATGCCGATTATGCCGATGATTGTGCCGTTTCTCACGACGAAGAGGGTGTTGTAGCCCGCGGTCGAGAAGCGTTCGCCGGCACTTTCCGCCTCATCGGTGAAGGTTACGTCCGCGGACTGAGTGAAACGGCGGTTGCCGACCCGAATTACCTTTGAATTTTCTTTGAATTCGGCGATCATGCCGTTGTTGACCGCGGTTCGTATGCAGTCGGCGTTCTCCGACGCGGCGGTCGGTATGCCTGTTTCTGCGGCATAATCCGTGACCGCCTTTGATACGGGGTGCTGAAGTCCGTTCTCGGCGATTGCCGCTTCGGTTATGACCTCTTCTTTCGTGACGCCGCCGAATGCCTCGACTGCCGTGACCGTCATCTTACCCGTAGTCAGCGTGCCGGTCTTGTCGAAGAGGACGGCGTTTATCTGCCCCGCTTCTTCGAGGTATCTGCCGCTCTTGAAGAGTATTCCGCGCCTTGCTCCCGCGCCGATTGCGGCAATCGCGGCGGAGGGCGTTGCGAGGAGGATTCCGCACGGACACGAGACGATTATGACGGTGATTGTCTTCTCGATACTGCCGGTGACGAGAAGGATTAAAGCCGCGACAATGAGGGTTATCGGGGTGTAATACCGCAGGAATTTCTCGATGAACGGGTATGACGGCGGTTTTCTCTCCTCTGCCTCGTGGACGAGTTTGAGTATCTGCGAGTAGGTGGAGTCGTTTCCGCGACGCTTTACCTCTATCTCGATGAGTCCGTTGAGGTTTACGCTTCCGGAATAGACCATGTCGCCGACGGCTTTGTCCACGGCGATGCTTTCGCCGGTGATGCAGGATTCGTCCATGCTGGCGGCGCCGGAGATGACGATTCCGTCGGCACAGACGATGTCGCCGGGTCTTATGCGTGCGATGTCGCCCGCTTCTATATCGTCGACCGGCACTTCGATGAATTCGTCGCCGTGATCTTCGCAGCCGCATCCGTCATGTTCGTGGTCTTCGCAGTGACATTCGCCGTGTTCGTGCTCGTGTTCGTGTTCGTGGTCTTCGCAGTCGCAACGGTGTTCTTTGCGCTTTATCAGACCGAATTTCGGGTGGAGAGAGGCCAGTTTGTGTATGTCCCTGCGCGAGCGGCTGTATCCGTAGTCTTCGGCAATCTCGCCGAGGGTGAGGATGAAACCCACTTCGGCGGCGACCATGTAGTCGCCGAGCCAGACGGCGCCGAGGATTGCCAGACCCGCAAGCTCGTAGAGTCCTCTTCTTTCGATGATGAGTCCTTTGAGTGCGTAGTATATGATCGGTATGCCGGTGAAAGCCGCGGATACGAGAGCGAGCGCCGATATCTGAAATGCCGTGAGATAACCGCCGTATTCACCGATTAGCGCCGCTAGAAGCGTGACGCCGGCGATGACGAGCAGGATGTATTCAGGTTCCTTCCACCACGGCGAATCCGCATCCCGTTCTCTGCCGTGGTCGTGACCGCAGCCGCAGGGACAGCCGTGCGAGCCGCTGTGTTCGTGCGGGTCGTGATGTTCGCGGTCATGATCGTGTTCCGCGTGTTCTTGGTCGTGATGTTCGTGATCGTGCCCGCAGGTGCATCCGCAGCCGCATTCTTCATGATGACTCATGTTTTCCCCTTTCGACCTAGATCTCTTTGTTTATCTTCTCGAGAACCGCGGTGAAGCACTCGATCTCTTCGTCGGTGAGCAAAGCGGCAATCTCCTTCGCAAAGCTGAGGTGATGCCGGTGATGGTCAAGATACGCATCGTTTCCCTTCTCGGTCAGGCGTATGATATAGGAGCGCCTGTCGTTGTCGGCACGTTCGCGGACGGCGTATCCGCCCTTTTCGAGTCTGTCGACCGTTATCGTGGTGGTGCCGGTCGTGACCCCGAGCGCCTTGGAGAGATCTTTCATGCTCATGCTCCCGAACTGCCCGAGTTTCTCGATTGCGTGTGCACCCGCGACATTGAGCTTTCCCTGCTGAATCACGGACTGCTCCCATGAGGACATGCGGTCGAAGAACTCTACAAGATTTTCATTCAATTCATCTATCGGATCCATATTTTCCCCGTTTCATATTGTTTGATCTGCGTATTATTTGACATAATGATTATTTGACACACACATAGTTTGAATATCAAACAATATATAGTTTTTTTAGACGCAATTTACGAAAAAAATGAGGCAGACCTAAATTCACGGGCGGAACGGGCAGTTCGGGTAACGGCGGATGGACTGACTAAGGGTAAAACTGCGAAAAAAGGTGTGGTAGTTGTGGTGATTTTTGTGGAGTTTGTGGTGGTTGGGGTATGATTTCGGTGGAGTTTGGGGTATGATCTTAGTGTGGTTTTGTGGTTGTGGTGGAGTTTGTTTAGTGTCAGCGTCAGTGGTTACGCTGTTTTGTGGTTGGTGTGGGTGTGGTTGTGGTTGTGTTTGTATTTTTCCTGTGTCTGTCCTTTATTGCTTTGTCTTTGGCTTTTCCGTCTTTCGGCAATTACTGATCATCCCTGACGATCAACGCGCCGCCGAGGAGGAGCACAAGACCGAAGAGCATGGCTATTACGCCCATGAAAGACTGCATGATCATCTCGAGTATCTCAATCTTGAATGTCATTCCCGCGCCCATAAGCAGAAGCATGAGTCCGAGAATAATTGCTACTAATCCTAAATAATCCATATTTCCTCCGATATTGCGGCAGTATCACGGACTGCCGCGGTGTTTACATATCTTTGCCGTATTAATCATGAGTCCTATGATTAAATATTTTTTACTTTTGCAACCCGCAACCTGCGGTTCATAATCCCAGCTGTTTGTAATACAGGTAGACCGCGAGGGCGCCGGCGAAGACCGACATGAGCAGGCAGAAGAGGGCAATCTGGAGATAGCCGTCGGTCTTTTTGCGGATGCGGTTGAGCTCCCCGTCCCTTGCCTTGATGAGCCTTGAGAGTTCCTTCAGTTTGTCGTTTATGTGCCCGGTATCGCCTTTTTTGAGGTAGATTGTGATGTCGTTGAGGATGTTTCTCTCCAGCGGCGGCAGATCGGAGTAGGGCACCTGAATGTCGTTCTCGGTGATGATGCGGTCGAGAAGTTTTTTCCATTCGAGGATGTCCTCTTCGCGTGTCGTCCGCGGGATTATCTTCTCGTCCTTGGAGATGAGAGCCACGAGGTATTCGCGGAGATAGCGCGAGAGTCCGTATCTGTAGCTTATGTCTTCGTCGCTCAGCGAGGCGACCGCCTCATAGATATTTAAGATATCTTCGAGGGTTTTTATCGATTCAAGCTGAAATCCTTCGGTCAGACTTCGGAAGAACTTCGCTTTGAACTTTTTTTCGAGCCTTATGTCATCGCGGTCGCGGATCTGACCCGCACGGTTTCTGCGAACGGCAATCAGGGCTATGACTATTATTATGAAATATGCGACCAGAACGACGGCGGGCACAATTTCGGCAGACAATTCTTCAACCATAATCGAGTTCTCATTATGATTGGGCGCTAAGGGATATATCACTGCTGAAATTTTTGCGGGGTTAAAGAAAAGGGATTTACGGGAGTTACGGGTTTTACGGGTCTGTGGGCTTACGGGGTTACGGCTGAGCGGGCACGGTTCGCGATATGAACATCGAGAGACCCAGAGGCTGCACTACTTCAATCCAGTATTCGTCGCCGGGTTCCAGCTCCCTGTCCGCCGGCAGATGCACGAGAATTATCGCATAGTCGCCGTTGTAGAGAAGTATGGCGTCTTTACCGGCATCGGAGCCCGTATTTCTGTAGATATTCCATTTTCCCGCCGCCGGCGGATTGCCGTTGTCGTAGAGCGGGCTGTCCTGCTCGATGGTGCAATACCCTTCGGGCGTTGCAAAAGAGATTGTCATCTTGGAGAGATCGGCGGGAACAAGGGAGTGCGGACTCCTCATGTATATCCGAATCATCCCGATGTTGCCCGTCGTCGAGTTGCGGATGTACATGACTTCGTCGACGAGGATGGACGAGGAGCTCTGCTCGAGTGCACTGTAGATTACCGCCTGACTTTTCTGAACGGTATGGAAGCCGCTGCCGAGAACTACGTAGGAGAAGGCGGCTGTCACTACGACGAAGGCAAGAAGTACTATTGCGGCTTCAAGCCCGGTAAAGCCTTCCGAAGATATGCGTCCGCCGGCGCTGCGGTCTTTGCGGATCTTCGGGTTTCCCGCGTTTTTCGGAGTTTTTCGGTTGCGGCTCATTTCAGGATTCGAGAATGTATTCTGCGTTTAATATGTTAGATGATATTTAGATTATGCAATAAGTAATTATCTGATATGCCATTTTTAGTCCGCGACCGCGATATTGCGCGTGAAAAGACTGATATATCTTCGATTTTAAAATAGTGATTATGTTGCCTGTGAATATTTTGGATTCCGTCGAATTGCAGATGAGTCTTCTGCTTTTCGTGGCTCTGGGCGGCTATATGCTGGCTTCGCGCATTCATCAGTCGGCGGTCGTGGGAGAGATTCTTATCGGTCTTATCGTGGGACCGAGTTTTCTGGGTCTGATTACGTATACGAGTTTTGTTCAGAGTATAGCTTCGCTGGGCGCCGTTATTCTGATGTTCGTCATAGGTTTTGAGTTTAACATCAGGGATCTGACGGATATACGGTTCGGCATTATCGGTCTTGTGGGCGTGATTGTGCCGTGGCTGGGCGGTTATGCGACGGCGGTTGTCTTCGGTTTCGACAATGTGAGCGCTCTGTTTATAGGTACGGCGCTTACGGCGACGAGTATCGCGATTACCGCGAACGTGCTTCGCGAGATGTCGCTTCTGGAGTCTGCGGCTGCGAAGGCGATTATCGGTACCGCCGTCATCGACGATGTCCTGAGTCTGCTGGCGCTCTCGATTACGGCTTCGGTCGTTGCCGGTTCGTTCTCGCTTGCGTCAATCGGAATTACGATTCTGATTCAGGTGGGCTTCCTTGTCATTGCGGGCGCCGTGGGTATCTTCGTCATCTCGAGGTGGCTGGAGAAGATAGACAGTACCGAGTTTGCCCGCAAGAATCCGGAGTTTGTCTTCATCTTCGCGGTTATGGTTGCGTTCCTCTACGCGACCCTTGCCGAGATGGTGGATGTTTCGGCTATCATCGGTGCGTTCATCGCGGGTGTCTCCTTTAACGGCGTTAAGCTGAAGCACGGCAAGAATATCGAGGAGGGCGCCGATTATCTCTACATCATATTTGCGTCAATATTCTTCGTCTCTCTGGGTATTCTCGTGGATATGTCGGCTCTGACCTTCGATGCCGTCCTGTTCCTCGCGGTTCTGACGGTCGTGGCTATCCTGACCAAGGTCATCGGCTGCGGTGTTCCGGCAAAGCTCCTCGGATATTCCAAGAGCGATTCCGTTGTGATAGGGGTCGGCATGGCGCCGCGCGGCGAGGTGGCGATGGTCGTCGCTCTTATGGGTCTTACCATGGGACTTATCGGTCAGAATATCTACGTGACCATTGTTCTCATGAGTCTGATTACGACGATTCTCACGCCGATTGCTTTGAAGAAGGTTATCAAAGGCAACGGAGATACGCAGGCACCTGCGGCTGAAGGTGCGGGTGAGGCGTAGCACCATAGGCGGAATGTGGAAAACACTTAAATAAAATAAAAAATGCAAAAAACACAAATCGGCAAGTGAAAACTGCTTGCATAAGGCTTGGAATTGCCTGTAAAGGCATGACCGCGCCCCGATAAAAAGGGTACGCACTGCGTACCCTTTTCATTTTATTTTAACTTTATCCTTAGGATTTGCAATCATCAGATTTTGCGGATTCCAAAGCATCATATTCCTTTTTCAATTCGCGCAACAGTTCTTCTTCGGTAGGGAGGAACAGCTTGTATTTTGATGCAAATACCTGCGTCTCGTTTTCCGGCAGGGTATATTTTACAACGGCATCGCTTTTAGCGGCGCAGAGCACGATACCGATTGGCGGGTTATCACCCTCGTTCATCAGTTCCCGCTCAAAATAATGGACATACATCTGCATCTGCCCCAAATCCTGATGCGTCAAATCTCCGACCTTCAGGTCAATAAGAACAAAGCACTTCAAAATGTAGTTGTAAAATACAAGGTCGATTCTGAAATGCCGACCGTCAAAAGTGATCCTTTTTTGTCGTGCGACGAATGAAAAGCCTCTTCCGAGTTCCAGCAGGAAATTTTGAAGATGTGTGATCAGTGCCTGTTCAAGATCGCTCTCGTAAAATTCGTCATTCGGCGTAAGTCCGAGGAACTCAAGCACATACGGATCGCGGATTATGTCTTCCGGCGTTTTTGGCGGTTCCAACTTCTTAATTTCCTGCGATACCGCATCCTTATTGCGGCTGGAAAGCAGTCTCTCATAGAAAAATGTGTTAATCTGCCTTTCCAACTGTCTTGTGCTCCACTGTGATTTTACGGCTTCGTCAAGGTAGAACTGCCTTGCATTTTCGTTTTCAACCCGCATTAAAAGGCGGTAGTGCGTCCAGCTCAATTCACTGCGCAATGCGTCTTCGTTCGGGAAGGTAAGATAGAACTTGCGCATATTTTTGAGATTAGTAACATTAAACCCCTTACCGTAATCCTTCGTCATCTGAACGGAAAGTTCCTCGATCAGTCCGTCCCCATATTCGGCACGGTCTTCTCCACCCTGTTCGTCAATTATGGACTTTCCAATCTGCCAATAGGCTTCGACCATGGCATAACTTGCTGTCTGAAAGACCTTGTCTCGTGCCGCATCAATTATGCCTCTAATCTCGTCATAGAATCTGCCGTTCATATCATATACCCCATATTTGATATTCGCCCAGACATCCTAAAATATCTTATAGTTGTGTTTAACGCCGACAGCAAAAAAGGTACGCACTGCGTACCTTTTTCAGAAAAGCAATATAAATAACTTTTCCCGATCCGCAAAAAAGGTACGCACTGCGTACCCTTTTTGAAAAACAATTTTTTAGGCATATATATAGAAAACAAACAATATACGTGCAGATTATTTTTGAAGATCAAGGTCGGAGTCAGGTTCAACCCGCTACAAAGTGCGTACCCTTTTCAGGAAACCTATATAAAAATATTTCCCCGCTCTGCAAAAAAGATGCGCACTGCGTACCCTTTTTGGAAAACAATTTTTCAGACAGATATTACGAAAACAAACGATATACACACAGATTATTCTTTAGGATCACGGTCTGAATCAGCATTCAATACGCTACAAAGTGCGTACCCTTTTCGAAATTTCGCTTAAAAAAACTTTCGCCGTTTTTCACCGATGCCGAGTGCAAAAAAGGTACGAAGTGCGTACCCTTTTCAGGAAACTCCTATAAATAAATTTCCCAAACCTGCAAAAAAGGTACGCACTGCGTACCCTTTTTGGAAAACAATTATTCAGACAGATATTACGAAAACAATCAATATACGCGCAGATTATTTTTTAGGATCACGGTCAGAGTCAGCTCCAATCCGCTACAAAATGCGTACCTTTTTCAAATTTTCGCTTAAAAAACTTTCGCCGATTTTTGCAGAATATCAGCGTAAAAAAAGGATCAATTGAATCATTTTGATTTAAGCTTAATCATATTTCCGGATATTTCAATTGTATTATTTAACAGTTGTAACGCGGAGTCTAAATACGGAACCATTTTCGGAGAAGATCTCTGGAATCCCTGTAACCTTGCCACAGTACGATATAACCCGTCCTTATCGATAGAAACATTTTGTTCTATTATTACACGCATACCTGCTGCCAACTCTTCAGGAGCTATCTCTTTGATCTCACGATATACTCCGGGGTCATCCCCTGGGATCCTGAAAACATATGAATTCCTGTCTTTAAGATATAAAAAGCCATTTCGTCTTATTATTCCATAATCTATGCAGTCCTTCATAAAATATTCATACTTACTTTTTACAGTACTTGTAACTTTATCTTTACCGAATACCGACTTAACTATCCTCTTCAATAAGAAACCTTCATTCACTGGTGCCTCGATCTCCAATACGGCTAATACAATATCCACTACTTTATCAAACGATTTCCCATTCAGAGAGTCATTGGCGAGAGTATATACTGGAAATCCCGAATCATTTTCATCTATTTCTCCCTCAAAGGAATCATCTTCAGATATCAAAGAGTCCTTGAAATCGTCTTTTGCCGAGATTACTCTCTCGGCACGGGAATCGGTGATTGCATTTTTAACAGCTTCGAGAAGTCTCTCTTTTTCTACGGCTTTATTCCTGAACCAGTCCGTAGACCAGATGCGGTAGAATTTCCAGCCCATACTCTCCAGAATTTCCTGACGGAGTCTGTCTCTGTCTCTGGCATTCTTTGATGAATGATAGGTGGCACCGTCGCATTCTATCGCCAATAAATAATCCGAAGTGTCCGGTCTCCTTAATCCGAGATCAATCCTAAATTGAGAACATCCGACCTGCGTATCGACCTTATAGCCTTTACTTCTAAGGAACTCACAGACTTCTTCCTCAAACGGCGAATCAAACCGTTCAAACGGATCCACTTCAACGGATCTGTCAAGGGCAATCGTGCCGTTTTCGGCATAATCAAGATATTCCCTAAGAAGTCTCGAACCTTCCGCCCGGGTTCTGCTCAGATCAATATCCATGTATTTTATGGAAGCTACAAGTTGAACGCTTATTTTTGCACGGGTTACTGCAACATTAAGCCTTCTTTCACCGCCGACTTTGTTAAGCGGTCCGAAGTTGTGAAGTAATTTACCTGCTGAATCTTTTGCGTATCCTACACTGAATATGATGGTGTCTCTTTCATCACCCTGAACGGTTTCCAGATTTTTAACAAAGAACGGTTCTTCAGCATCTTTGCGGAAGAAATATTCTTTTGACGGATCCGTTTCTCTTCTCTTGGAGAGTAGATTGTCAATCAAATCCTGTTGAGATACACTGAAGGCAACGACACCGAGACTTCTGTCTGGGTGTTTTTCAATATTTTTAAAGATAAGATCCACAATGTATTCGGCTTCTTTGCGGTTGGTCTTTGAATGATGATCAAAGGATCCTCCGTCGACATAGAAGAATTCAACGCCCTCATCATTCCTTTTTGTAATGGATGAAGGGAACGTAATAAGTTCGTTGTCATAGAAATTCTTGTTGGAGAATGCTATAAGCTCTTCAAATCTGCTCCTGTAATGCCATCTCAGACGCTTTTGACTCACGGATGCCGCACATATGTCAAGAATCGACTCGAAGTCGGTCACATCCCCGGTTTCCTCATCATCGTCATGCACCTCGGCGGTTGATACGAAGAAATTGCTGGGGGGCATCTGCTTCGAATCGCCCACCACAATCATCTTATCGGCACGATATATTGAACCGACAGCGTCCTGAGGGAAGATTTGTGAGGCTTCATCAAATACAACCAGATCGAATTTGATGCTCTTTTGTGTAAGAAACGTGCTTACACTCTGCGGAGACATAAGGAAACACGGTTTCAGTTCCTGTATGAATGTACCGAGTTCATCAAGCAGATTTCTGACACTCTTCTGTTTTCTCTTCTTTTTACCTTCTCTCATCAGAATTGCCGCGGGGCTTTTGGCAGAAACAAACTCCAGAGAGGGTCTTTTTGCCGCCAATTTCGCCCTTATCTGGGATATACTGATGTTAAACTGTAATTTGTCAAGCTGAACAAAATTCTCGACCTGTTTGTCATGCGTAATCCTGTTAAACGCGAGCAATTCATCCGAAGAATGAATAATACAATCTATCCATTGCTCATAGTATTTGTATTTAAATGAGATTGGAATATGCTGAGAAGGCACATTTGCCGCAATTGCGGCATCGACAAACCTGTCGATTCCCAGATCATGCATCTGCATGTAAAGACGATTGAACCGTGACCAGTTCTCAAGTTTATTGCTTTCATTTTTACATGCCGTCATCTTGTCGCGTGACTGCGCAAGATCCGCGTTGTAGATATCATAGGATTCCACATCAAAACATCCCGCAAGATAATCCGCCGTTGCTTTGGATTCATTGAGGACTTTCTTAAGATCATAACTTATCAGATCGAATTCGTCACGGCATTTCTGATACTCCTCATTATCCATGCAGGATATTTTAGGTAAGTCACCTGTGATCTGAAGTGCCGTTCCGAAATAATACAGTTCGTTATTGATCTTTTCCCAGTCCGAATCATACCCTGTGTATAAAGTTCCGAGTGAACTCTTTACGGGTCCTTCCATCTCGGCATATTCACCCAAAAGCTGACGATATATGGACAATTTCTGCGTTATTCTAACGGCTTCGTCATATGAGACTTTCTTCCTGCTTTTGCTGTAAAAACGCAGATCGCTCATTATGTCCTTATATTCACCGCTTAAGATCCTTGAGGTGAAACTCTTGTATTTTCCAGTCAGACGATAGTGATAGTGTCCTCCGTCGAGCACGTATATTTCTTCATCATATTTTTCCTCGATTTCGGATTTTAATGAGATAATACGCCTCGCCAGAACTCCCATCTTCCAGAGTTCTTCCTTGATATAATCAAAACGCTCTCTCTCAAAAAAGGTCGGCGTAATCAGATTGCATCTTGCGGCGACAAGAAATATAGTGCCGGATTTTGCCGCCTTGGAGATTGAACCGAGATTTACGCCGTATTTTTCCGCAACAGATGTCTCTATATTCGCAAGTTGTCCGAAGACATCAGCCATAATGCCGACTGATTCTTTTACCTTTTCATAAGTCTGATAATTTGTGTCCGGATTGTTATAACCGTACCAGGGATTATTCTTGTACTGATAGCCGATTGACGGAATAAAATCAACGTACTGCTCAAGGAGATTGATTGCCGACCGGAGATAATCTTCGTCTTTACTTTCTATATCCTCAAGTGTAAGTTTGACTTCCTTTGCATCACGGCACGCGGCACATTCGGAGTATAACTGATATAATGAACGGTTGATTCCCTCACGTTTTTTGTGAAGTTCGACTTCGTATGAATCAAGTATCTTCTGACTCTTTTCTTTGGATAAGATCTTCTCATCGGCAATGTTGGAGACCGTGGTCTTTGCCAGACTCATTGTCTTGCAGAGGTTATCGATGACTTCTTTTTTATTGGCTTTGTAACTGTGCAGTTCCAGACAGAATTCATCCAGTCTTGCTTTCTTCAGTTTTTCAAATACGACATTTAATGCCGCCTGCTTCTCGGATACGAAGAGGACTTTTTTGCCGTCATAAAGACATTCGGCGATAATATTTGTAATGGTCTGACTTTTTCCCGTGCCCGGAGGTCCCTGAAGAACAAAACTTTTTCCGGCTTTAGCCATCTCGATTGCTTCTATCTGACTTGAATCCGCGTCAACAACGTTGTGAAGTTCTATCAGCGGGTTGGAAAGCCGATATTCGCTTTCGTCGAACTCAAATCCGTCATTTTCTGATGATTCGCCGAGCAATTTTCGTATATTGGCGTTTCTAAGGATTGCTTCCTTGTTATTCATCAGATCCTTATACATGTTCAGCTTATTGAACGAGAAAATCCCTATTTTACATTCATGAGATACCGTCCAGCCGAGTTTCCCGACCATTGACTCGATTTTCGAGAGGTAATCGTAGAGTGTTCCGTCCTCATATTCGGGGAGAACTATTCCGCGTTCAGCCTGTATTTTGTAGCTGAATACGGGATTTAAGAGGATTTCATCCTCCGACATCTCGACATACCACGGATCTATCGCCGAATCGTTTCTGAATTTGACCGGCACCAGCAGAACCGGCGCTCTGAAAAATTGCCTGGACTCATCGCTTTCGTTCCAGTGAATGAATCCGAATGCGAGATATGCGACATTGTTACCCGTCTCTTCAATATACGCCCTCGCCTTTTTGTCGATGTTCTTGAGCGCCGTCACAGGGCTTACATTCGGATTATACAGAAGGATTTGACGGGATTTTTTAATTTTTGGACAATATTTTGCGAGATATTCTTCACGGTTAAGTTTTACGGGCTTTTCGGTTTCTTCTTCGCCGTCTTCAGGTTCATAGTCGAAATAGTCGTCAAATGTGGTATCAATGATCTCGGGATTATATACTTCAAGTGAGAATGAGGTCTCTATTTTGTCAAATAATTCCGATGCAGACGGCAGGATTATTTCAAGAGTGGAAACCTTGGTATCTCTGAAATTTACCAGATTGTTTCGTTTCCCGGTATCCAATAACAGACTCGCCCATTTCTCTAATTTCTTTGTGTCCATACTGATCCCTTCGTTCAGGCATTGCCGTATAAAACCCGTATTCGGTGTTTACGCCTGCCAGTCGGCGCATTCCGAATAATGTAATTGAAACGCCCTCATTTTATCATGGTCACGGAAAATGAGTCTGCCAGAATAATTAATAGTGTTTCATAAACCCATATTATGCTTTCCTTTGTCAATATATCGCCAAAAATCACGAATTTTATGGTCAAAAACACTAAAAAACACACAAGAACCTTTAGAACATCAAAAAACATCAGAATTGCAAAATCATAAAAAACGGACCCAGCGGGAATCGAACCCGCGTCTTTGGGTTCGAAGCCCAAAAGGATATCCTCTACCCTATGGGTCCGCACAGGGTGATAAAATAACGCTATTAGTATTGAATCTGATAAGATTAAAAAACAGCGGATTAAGAGTGTGCTTACAGGCACTCTTCCGCTTTGATAAGCTCTTTGCCCGCCGCAAGAAGTTTCTTGACCGCCGACGTGACGTCATCGACGCGGATGATGAGAACCGCGCCGTTCCTGCCCGAATACGCATACGCATACTCGATATTGATACCCGCATCCCCGAGAATCGACGCCGTCTCGTAAAGACCTCCCGGTCTGTCCTCCATCTTGATACCGATAACATCCGTATACGAAACCATGAAACCGATATCCGCGAGCTTCTTCAGAGCCGCCGTCGACTTATCCACGATAAGCCTCACGACGCCGAAACCTTTCGACTCGGCAATCGAGAAAGCATAGATGTTAACGTCCGCCTCCTCGAGCCCCTTCGCAATCGCCGAAAGGCGACCGGGTTTGTTCTCGGAAAAGACCGAGATCTGTCTTATAACATACTTGCAAGAATCTGAATTTTCCGTCATTATAATACTCTCCTGTCAATAACTCTCTTCGCCTTACCCTCGAAACGCGGAAGCGAATCCGGCGCCGTAAGCTCCACATCCACGCTCACGTTGAGTGCGTTCTTAAGCTCATACGCCACCTTCTTTCTTATCTCGAGAAGATCGTCGATCTTATCCGAGAAGAACTCCTTACGCAGCTCCACCTGAACACGCATGCTGTCCAGCGAACCGTCGCGGGTCACTATAATCATGTAGTTCTGACCCGAGATCTCGGGTATCTGCATAAGACAGTGCTCCACCTGCGACGGGAAGACATTGATGCCGCGGATAATCAGCATATCGTCGACCCTTCCCGTAAGGCGGCTGATACGCGGATGCGTGCACCCGCAGGGACAAACCGAAGTGTCCAGCGAAGTAATATCGCCCACGCGGTAGCGTATCATGGGCATTGCCTCCTTCTGAAGCACCGTCACCACAAGCTCGCCGCTCTCTCCGTCGGGAAGATTCTCGCCCGTCTCCGAATCGATAACCTCGGTATAGGCGATATCGCCCCAGATATGAATACCCTTCTGCTCGGCGCAATCGGTAAACATCGGACCCGAAATTTCTGAAGTGCCGAAGATATTGTGGGCGCGGATACCCAGCCTCTCCTGAATCCTGTCGCGCATACCCGCAGTCCACGGCTCCGCTCCCAGAACCGCGACGCGAAGCGAAGTATCGTTCTTAATCGAAACACCCATCTTCTCGGCAACGTCGCTGATATGGTTCAGATACGACGGCGTGCACGCGATAGCAGTCACGTTGAGATCCTGAATCAGCGTAATCTGCTTCTCGGTACTGCCGACGCTTGCCGGAACAACGGTGGCGCCGACCTTCTCGGCGCCGTAGTGCAGCCCGAGACCGCCCGTAAACAGACCGTAACCGTAGGAAACCTGCATCACATCCCCGCGGCCGATACCGCACGAAGTCAGCGAACGTGCAAGCGACTCCGTCCAGACATCCAGATCCTTCTGCGTATATCCGACCACGGTCGGCTTTCCCGTCGTTCCCGACGAAACATGATAACGCACAAGCTCATCCGTCGAAGCCGTAAACATCTTGTTGGGATAATTGTCGCGGAGATCCTTCTTGTACATGAAAGGAAGTTTCTTCACGTCGGCAAGAGAACGGATATCGTCGGGGTGAACCCCCGCATCCTTCATCCTGTCGTGATAAAACGGCGAAAAACTGTAAAGTCTGTAGACCAGCGTCTTCATCAGCTTATACTGAAGCTTCCTCAGTTCATCGACAGGCATCTCCTCAATTCTAGGATTCCATCTCAAAATTTGTCACCTCTCTTATCGACAACGCGCTTTGCCTTGCCCTCAAACCTCGGAAGCGACTCCGGCTCAACAAGTGCAATCTCGGTTCTCACCTGTAATATTGCTTTCAGCTGTTCTTGTATCTTGCGCTGAATCCTCTCGAGATCGCGAAGTTCCCCGCTGAAGAACTCCTTCTTGATCTCGACCTCAATCTTCATCTCGTCGAGGTGGTTGACGCGGTCGACATAGACCATGAACTGATCCCCTACTTCGGGAATCGACTTCAGAACATCCTCGATCTGCGACGGGAAAACGTTGATGCCGCGGATAACCAGCATATCGTCGCTCCTTCCCGTAAGACGCGCAATCTTCGCACCGCGGCCGCACGGGCACTCGTCCTCGAGGATCATGGTAATGTCGCCCGTACGATACCTCAGAAGCGGCATCGCCTCCTTGACAATCGGCGTCACGACAAGCTCTCCCTTATTACCCGGCTCCAGAACCTCGCCCGTCTTCGGATCGATAATCTCCACGATATACGAATCGTGCCAGAAATGCAGACCGTTCCTCTCCTCGCACTCGAACGCCGCACCCGGACCGTACATCTCGCTCATGCCGTAGGAATCGAAAGCCCTCACGCCGAGCCTCTCCTCCAGCGCCTTTCGCATATTGTCCGACCACGGCTCCGCACCGAAAAGACCCGTCTTCAGCGTCGGCAGGTCGGTTCCCATACTCTCCGCAACCTCGGCAAGATGCATCGCATAACTCGGCGTCGCATGAAGTGCGGTAACGCCGAAATCGTTTATCATCTCAATCTGCCGCTTCGTATTGCCCGTGCCCGACGGAACCACCGTCATACCTATCTTCTCGGCGCCGTAGTGGAAACCGAGACCGCCGGTAAACAGACCGTAGTTGACGGCATTCTGGAACGTATCCTCATCCGTAAGACCCGTCATTGTCATGTTGCGGGCAATAAGCTCAGACCAGTTGTCGAGATCCTTCCTCGTATATCCCACGACCGTCGGCTTGCCCGTCGTTCCCGAAGTCGTGTGAATGCGCACGACCTGCTTCTTCGGCACCGCAAAAAAGCCGAACGGATACCCCGTGCGCAGATCCGTCTTCCTCGTAAACGGCAGTTTTTGAATGTCGCTTATCTTCCTGATGCCGTCGGCATCGACGCCCGACTCATTGAGCATCTTTTTGTAGAAAGGTATATTTTCCGCCTGACGGATAGTCCACTTCAGGCGCTTCAACTGAAGACTCTCGAGAGCATCCCCCTTAAGAGTCTCCATCTCTTTATTCCAGAACATTTGCACTACTATGTTATGCGATAGCATGACAATATAATATCGCTATCGTCCCAAAGCCCCCGCAGACCCGACGCAAAGACGCCGAGCCGAAACAGGATACCGGATACCGGAATACCAAAATACCGAAATACCCGAATACACGAATACACGAAAAACGCGGGTGCGGAATTTTTCACAAGTATTATACATGTACTTAACAAACTGAAATAACATGGATAAGAAAATTCTATCTGTATGCATTATCGCACTCGCGGTGCTTGCCGCTGTGTTTGCGGGATGTACGGGCACGCAGCAGTCTGCCGCAACCGCAACACCCACACCCGTAACGAACACCGACAACCCGACGGCCGCACCCACGGAAACCGAGGCTCAGACCGAGGCTCCGACAACGGCAGTCATTGAAAAGACCGTCTACATCATCGGTATCGACGGCGAATACCCTCCGTATTCCTACGTTGACAAAGACGGAAACGCACAGGGATTCGATGTCGACTGTGCAAAATGGATCGCCGAAGACCAGGGCTTTGAAGTAAAATTCCAGCCGACCGCATGGGACGGAATCATCCCCGCACTTCTTGCAAAGAAGATTGATATGGTCTACGCAGGTATGTCAATCACACCCGAACGTGCCGCCAAAGTCACCTTCTCGGATGTCTACTGGGTAACCAACCAGGGCGTTGCCGTAAAGAAAGGCTCGTTCATCACGATTGACGACGTCAAGTCCGGCAAAGCAAAGATCGGAACCCAGAGAGGCTGCACCGCTGCCGAATGGATCCAGAACGAATTAATCGACAAGGGAATCCTTGACGCAAGCAAACTCGTATTATACGACAACTTCCCGCTCGCACTCACCGACCTCGAGAACGGCCGCATCGATGCCGCAATGTACGACACACCCGTCGTCAGGAAGTCAATCGAAGGCAAAAACCTTGAATTCCTCGGCACAATCGAGACCGGCGAAGAATACGGTATTGCCATCAGAAACGAGGACACCGAACTTCTCGAGAAGATGAACGCGGGTCTCAAGAACCTGAAAGCCAGCCCGGCGTGGGCAGAACTCGTAGCGAAACACGAACTCGAGTAAACCAAAAGCGTCCGGCAAAAACGGACACACTGAAAAGATCAAAAAATAACCATATTTTTTGATTTAGCAACTTTTAGAGCCCGCAGTATTCTCTTTTACGCAATCGTGCGGCAGACGCATACAGCCGATTAAGCCGCATGCTACCTGCACAAATATTATACCCGTAATATCCCTACTGTTTAACATGCACAAAAAGATCCTGCCCGTATCCCTACTCGCAATCGCGATTATTGCCGCCGTAATCGCGGGCTGCACGACAACACCCGCATCACCCTCATCCGACACACAAAACGTAACCGGAAACGCGAACGGAATCGAAAGCGGAAAAACAATCGCGGTCGGCATCGAAGTAAAATACCCGCCCTATTCCTACATCGACAAAGACGGAAAACCGCAGGGATTCGACATAGAATCGGCGAAATGGATAGCCGAAGATCAGGGACTGAACATAGAATTCCGGACGGTGGAATGGGACGGAATCATCCCCGCACTCCTCGCAAAAAAGATTGACATGGTCTATTCCGGCATGACAATAACCCCCGAGCGCGCCGAAAAAGTCGCCTTCTCCGACATCTACTGGGTAACCGATCAGGGAATCGCCGTGAAGAAAAACTCCCCTCTCACGCTCGACGATGTCATGAGCGGCAAAGCGAAGATCGGCACTCAGAGAGGCTCGACCGCCGAAGGGTGGATTAGGGAAAACCTCATCGGCAAAGGAATACTCGACAGCGGCAAACTCGTCTTATACGACAATTTCCCCTTCGCAATAACCGATCTCGAGAGCGGACGCATAGATGCCGCGATGTACGACACACCCTTCGTCAAAAAGAACCTCAAAGGCAGAGACCTTGAATTCCTCGGCATTGTCGAAAACACCGAAGAAAACTACGCCGTCGCCGTCAGAAACGAAGACATCGAACTTCTGGACATGCTCAACACCGGTCTCAAGAACCTTAAAGCAAGCCCCAAGTGGGCGGAACTCGTAAAGAAATACGAACTCGAATAAAGACAGAGCCGGACAGCCCGACAAACTCTATTTTTTTTTGAAACGCCCGATTACGCCCTCTTTTACGCATCCGTGCGGTCCGCCGCATGTGTCGCATACGGACGCAGACAGCCGCAGATACCCTGCACAAATATTATACCTTAATATACCTACTGTTAAACATGCACAAACAGATCCTGCCCATAGCCCTCCTCGCAATCGCGGTCATCGCCGCCGTAATCGCTGGCTGCACCGGAACGCCGCCGGACAACGACATCCCCGACCCCGACCGGACATACTACATCGTCGGCATAGACGAATTCTATCCGCCCCATACCTACCTCGACGAAAAAGGAAACCCGGTAGGATTCGACGTCGAATCCATGATCTGGATAGCGCAGGATCAGGGACTCGACATACGGTTCAAAACCAGAGAATGGAAAGGAATCATCTCCGCACTCCTCGACAAAAAGATCGACATGATCTACACTGGTCTCTCGATTACACCCGAACGCGCCGAAATAATCTCCTTCTCCGACCCCTACTGGGCAATCAATCAGGGCGTCGCCGTAAAGAACGGCTCGCAGATCACAATGGAAAAGGTCATGAGCGGCTCGGCAGTCACGGGCGCACCCAAAGAGAGCACGGCGGCGGAATGGGTTCAAAGATACCTTGTCGGCATCGGCGTCCTTAAAAAGGACAGATTCAAACTCTACGACGATTTCCCGGGTGCAATCAGGGCACTCGAAGACGGACAGATTGACGCCCTAATCTATGATACCCCGGGACTAATCGAGGCAATCGAAGACAAAAACCTTGAATTCATCGGCGCAATCAATACCGACGAAAAATACGGCATTGCCGTCAGAAAAGAGGACGCACAGCTTCTCGAAAAGCTCAACGCCGGTCTTAAACACCTCAAAGATAGTCCCAAGTGGGCAGAACTCATAGCAAAATACGAACTCAACGAAAACAACTGAAACGGATAAAACCCGAAAGTAAAAACCAAAAATAAAAATCAAAAATCAAAATAAATAGAAAAATACTTTTTTATCCGTTTATCCCGTCATCTCTTCTGTGTGCCCGGCACGGCATACTTCTTCTCGAGGGCATTCGCACCCACCGTCGTAACCGTAACCAGCGCCAGATACACGATGCCCACGACAAAGAAAACCCCGGGCTCGAAATACTTCGTGAAAACGATCTTGCCGGCGCCGGTAAGCTCCACGAGCGTGATCATGTAGGCAAGCGAGGAATACTTGATAAGATAAATAAACTCGTTGGAAAGCCCCGGGATTGCCCTTCTCAGAGCCTGCGGCAGAACGATATACATAATAGCCTGCCGCTTCGTCATACCCAGAGCGCTCGCCGCAATCAGCTGACCCTCCTTCACCGAGATGATGGCGCCGCGAACGTATTCCGAGTTGTAAGCGCTGTTGCAGCAGATAAAACCGATAATCGACGCCGTAAACGCGTCAAACGTAACACCCACGTAAGGCACGGTCGGAAGACCGAAATAGAGGATGAACAGAAGGAGCATAAGCGGGCAACCCTTCACAAAACCCACAAACAGCCTGCATATCCAATTGCCGTAACTCTTACCGTAAACCCGACCGACCGCAAGCAGAACGCCGAAGGCAATCCCGAAAGGCGCGGTAATCAGCACCAGCAGTACGGTTATCATAAGACCGTCGGCAAGCGCCGGAAAGAGTATGTTAATACAGAAATCGATAAACTGGGCTGTCTCATCCATAATGGTCAGTCTCCGCTCAAATCACCGATTTTTCCCATGAAACTGCGTATTCTCTCAAACCCGCCGCCGTCTCCGAAGACCTCCGCGGGCGTTCCGATCTCCTGAATGACGCCGGATTCCATGAAGACGATCTCGGTCGCAACCGACCTTGCAAAACCCATCTCGTGAGTGACGACAAGCATGGTCATGCCCTCGAGGGCAAGCTTCCTCATGACCTCGAGGACCTCGCGGGTAAGCTCCGGATCGAGCGCCGACGTGGGCTCGTCGAAGAGGATGACGTCCGGCTCCATCGCCAGCGCTCTTGCAATCGAGACACGCTGAGCCTGACCGCCCGAAAGCTCCGCCGGATAATGGTCGGCGAAATCCTCCATTCCGACCTGCCGAAGCTCGTAAAGCGCCTTCTCACGCGCCGCCTCGGGGCTCATGCCCTTGACCTTGATAAGCGCAATCTCGACATTCTTTATTGCCGTCAGATGATCGAAAAGGTAAAAATTCTGAAAGACCATCCCGATCTTCTGCCGGAACCGATTGATCTTCTTGCCGCTGTTCGTGACCTCCTCGTCGTGAAGCCAAACCCTTCCGCTGTCGGGCACGGTCAGCTGATTGATACAGCGAAGCAGAGTGCTCTTACCCGTCCCCGACGGTCCGATAAAGACAATGGTATCGCCCTTACGGACATTGAACGAGACCCCTTTGAGCACCTCGGCATCGCCGTAGGTCTTGTGTATGTCCTCCACCCGCAATATGTAGTCGGTCTTATTTTCACTCATAATATCACCCGGGTCTTCTTCCTACCCGTCCTCACACTCCTCACACTATTCCCGCCTGACCGCCTCCCGAAAATCCGGGGATGGCAACCCTCTTCTCGAGATATGCAATCACCCGCATTCCCGCGAAATTCAGCATAATGAACATCAGAGCACAGAGAATGTAAATCGGCATCGTAATATAGGTCTGTGTCACAATCTGCGAAGTCCTCGTCAGGAGTTCGGCAACGCCGATAGCGTAGCAGATTGCCGAATCGGTCAGAATATTCGGATACTCGTTCGACCACCCGGGAAGTGCGATGCGGACTGCCTGCGGGATGATAATCGTCCGTATTGCCGCCGCACGGCTCATTCCGAGGGAGCGTGCCGCCGTCATCTGCCCCTCGCTTATCGACTGGATGGCGCCGCGGAAGATCTGCGACTGATAAGCCGCACCGCGAAGTCCGAGAACGGTTGCGCCCACGAAGAACGCATCCAAATCCAGATTGAGCAGGGGAAAGATCGTGAAATAGAACATGAAGAGCAGAACAAGGACGGGAAGACCGCGAAAAAACCAGACATACAGACCGATGACATATTTCAGCGGTCTGCTCCCGTATACCTGCCCGATTGCCATGGGCAGACCCAGACATGCGCCGATGATAAGAGCGGAGGCTACAAGCCCTACGGTAACCAGAATACCCTCAACAAGATACGGAAACCATTCCGCAACCACCGAAAACAAGTCCATCCAGTGCGCACCCCTGTATTAGCAGTCTTAAGCAGTACCTATTTATCCTATGATTTTTTTATACTTCTCTTTTTGTCCTGCATGACCCCGCGGTCACGCACCTTCTGAATTCCGAAGTTTTTTATCTATGGCGGCACCCGCGGCATATCCCGTCGAGAATGCCGCCTGAAGATTGTATCCGCCCGTATCGCCGTCTATGTCCATGACCTCGCCCGCAAAATAAAGACCCTTACACAGCTTCGACTCCATGGTCTTCGGGTTTATCTCTTTCAGACAGACGCCGCCGCGGGTGACCATCGCCTCGTTGATGCCGCCGAGCGCCTTAATCGTCAGTTTGCAGTCGCAGAAGGCTTCGGTAAGCCTGTTCCGGTTCTCTTTCGTCAGATGCGCACAGGTAAGCCACTCATCGATTCCCGTAATCTCCATAACCATGCGAGCAAACCTTTCGGGAATCACGGTCGCGTTTCCGACGTTGCCGTTACCGCCGTTACCGCCAACAGCGCCGCCGACACTGCCGATACTGCCGACACCCCCTGCGCCCGAAAGCACCGACTTCACGAGTTTCTTCGGGTTCTCCGCCGCAAGCCGCGTAAGACTCTCACGGAATTTCTCCGCCGTCATGCCCTCTATGAACGAAACGCGGATGAAATCCCCCTTCTCCGCATATCTGGAGAGATGAAGGATCCCCGGACCCGAAACCCCCTTATGAGTAAAGAGGATATCCCCGACATTCTCGCGGATCTTCTTATTCCCGTGATAGAGAGATATCACCGCATTAGGGAAGGAAATCCCCGAAAGGCTTGCAAACGGGTAATCGCCGATGACAAACGCACATAGTGCGGGGGCAACCGGCGTTATCGTATGCCCGAACGACTCCGCAAGTCCGTAGCCGTCGCCCTCCGAACCCGTCGCGGGATAGGTCATGCCGCCGCAGGCGATAACAAGATTTTTCGCATAAAAGCGCCCGGATTCCGTCGATATCTCGAAGATTCCCTCCCCGCAGTCTCCGAGATCACCGTTATCTCCGTCACCGCCGAAATCGCCGCCGGCAAAAACCGCATCGCGGACGGACTCTCCGCATCGGATCTCGACCCCGCAGTCACGCACCCTTCCGAGAAGCACCTCCAGAACATCCGCGGCCCTCCTGCTCACCGGAAATACCTTGCCGTTACCGTCGGTCTCGGTCTTAAGCCCCCGCAACTCAAAGGATTCAAGCAGATCGCGGTTGGAAAACCCCATGAGCGAAGCCTTCAGAAACTGACCGTTGCCGCCGTAGTGCCCGAAGAACTCCCTTATATCGCCGCCGTGAGTCAGATTGCACTGCGACTGCCCCGTAATGAGAAGTTTCCGCCCGCAGGTACTCTTCTTCTCAAGGAGAAGCACACTGTTTCGCCCGCCGCCCGAGGCGGTTTCCGCACAGACAAGCCCCGCCGGACCCCCGCCGACTATTGCCGCATCCCAGACGAAAGGCATACTGCGCCCTTCGCGGAAATCTTCCCCGCATTTGCCGGTATTCTCAGCCGAATTCATATTTCAGTAAAATCTCCGCTTAATACAGATTATTTTTGCGGCTGATAAATACATGAGTCATTACGATTCCGGACATAATCGGGGCATAATCAATGACATGAACAATGAGCATAATCGGGGCATAATCCGCAGTACTTAAACGTTTTGTATAATATGCACGATAATTATTTATCCGACAAGATAAAATTTCGCCTGATTTCCGATATGATATAACTGCGTAACATGCCGATTTTCCAAAACCACGCGAGATTTTTCCGTTATGCGTATCGCCGCTTTCAAACCGGCTTTGCGTCAGGAAAAGTTGAAGAAAATATATATAGTTTGAAGTTGATTTTAGGGTATAGACTTAAAAGGGGGAATGAAACGACTAAAATGGTGATAACGAACTGAAAAGATGGGTTTTATATGGTTTTACGCCTGCTGACATAGATGAAGACCGATAAACATGCATAAAGTCATAAGTACCCGCGGAGAAATTTGCGGGATACCATCATGATGTTCCGGCGAGAGCATATACTCTGATTCACAAGCAAAACATACAGGCACACAATCAAATAAATCATACCAAAGGAAGTCCGATAAGCAATCGGAACGATAAATCACTCACTCTACGCAAAAAAGCACTGTCACATTTAAAAACGCATGTCATAAGCCCGTGTGAATCTGACCGTCCCACGGGCAAGATCATTCATTAATCCGACCCGCGATAAACTGACCACTTAAGAACGGGTCGGAATCCTCAAACGCACAAAAACACCTAACGGTTCTTTAACGGGATCTGCCCGAACAAGGGCAGATCATTATTATTTTTTTGATTTCGCAGTTTTACCGCAGATATTTAACCGGCACGGCACTTTTCCCGCAAACAGTTAACGCCGTTAACACCCCGGGCGTTGTTAACACCGTTAACATTGTTGACAATGTCAGCACCGACAATAACGTTAACACCGTTAACGCTATTGGCACAACCAACATGTTAACACCGTTAACACTGATAAATCCGTTAACACCGTTAACACGCTTGCCGTCGTTATCGCCGTCGCCTTTTTACATTGACAAGAATTATAACGGCTCTGACAAAATATTTTCAAAGAAAGTTCTCTCATAAAATTCTCCGATAAAAACAGTCAATAACGGCAATAACGATGGTAAAAACAGCACTCATTCAGATGCGGGTCGCGGGCGACCCGAAAGAGAACCTGCAAAACGCTCTCTCGATGACAAAAGAGGCGGCAGACGCCGGCGCAAAGATAATCTGCCTCCCCGAACTCTTCATGCACCGCTATTTCCCGCAGAAAGAGCACTTCGACGAAGGAATCTCCGCCGAAGACCTCGCCGAAGAACTCAACGGAGACACAATCGCCGCATTCGCAGCCGCGGCAAAGAGGCATCATGCCGTAATAATCGTCCCCTTATTCGAGAAATGCCCAAACGGACGGGACTCCGGCGTTAAAACCGCAGGCACACACACATACCGCAACTCGGCGGCGGTAATCAACTCCGACGGCACCGTATTTCCGCCGTATCGCAAGATGCACATCCCCTACGACCCTTACTTCTACGAAAAGAACTACTTCGCCCCGGGCGACGAAATACCCGTCTTCGAGACCACCTACGGACGCATTGCCGTATTAATCTGCTATGACCAGTGGTTCCCAGAAAGCGCAAGAATCGCGGCGATAAAAGGCGCACAGGCAATTTTTTACCCGACGGCAATCGGCAGACCGAAGGAATACGCCGACGAAGAAACAGCCGAAGGCGACTGGCGGGAAGCGTGGAAGACCGTGCAGCGCGGTCACGCCATCGCCAACAGCCTCTGGATAGCGGCGGTAAACCGTGTCGGCATTGAGGAAGAACTCGACTTCTGGGGCGGATCCTTCGTCTGCGACCCCTTCGGAAACGTCGTTGCGCAAGCGGGCAACGAGCAGGGCATCATCTTCGCCGATATCGACTTTGACTTAAACGACGACATCCGCGCCGGCTGGGGCTTCATGAAAAACCGCCGTCCCGACCGCTATCATGCAATCACGGGCTCGCAGGACGAGCGTTTCTTAAGCGAAGGCTGGCACGCATCTCCGAAAAACCTGCCCGCAACCCCGAAAAAATGCGGATACCGCATGCCCGCCGAATGGGAACCGCACGACGCCGTCTGGCTGGCATTCCCCCACGACGAAGAAACCTTCGAAGAGCTTGACGCCGTCGAACAGTCCTATATCAAGATAATAACCGCAATCGCAAACAGCGGCGGCGAAGAAGTCAGACTCCTTGTCCTCGACGAAACCATGCGAAACCGCGTCTGCGAAATGCTCGCCGATGCCGGCGCAGACCTCACCAAAGTCAGTTTCCGCATCCGCAGATACGCCGACGTCTGGTTCAGGGACTACGGACCAATCTTCGTCGTAAAACGGGATGCGGAGAATGCCGGCGAAAACGACCGCATTGCCATCACCGACTGGGTCTTCAACGCATGGGGCGGCAAATACGACGAACTGCGCCCCGACAACAACATCCCCGCTTGGATAGCCGCGACCGACAACATCCCGAAATTCTCCGCCGAGATCGTCCTCGAAGGCGGCTCAATCGACGTAAACGGCAGAGGACTCCTGCTCACCACAAAGCAGTGCCTCTTAAACGAAAACCGAAATCCGCGGCTCAATCAGTCGGAGATAGAAGAATACCTCTCGGAATACCTCGGCGCCGAAAAAGTCATCTGGCTCAACCGCGGACTTGAAGGCGACGATACCGACGGACACATCGACGACATAGCCCGCTTCGTAAACGAAAACACGGTCATCTGCGCCGTCGAAGACGAAACAAACAGCGGGAGTGAAAATTACGCCGTCCTCAAAGAAAACCTCGAAATTCTCAGAGCCGCAACCGACGCCGACGGCAACCCCCTAAAAATCGTCACCGTCCCCATGCCCGATAAAATCGACGACGAATATCCCCTGCCCGCAAGCTACACCAACTTCTATATCGCCAACACCGCCGTCCTCGTCCCGACCTTCGGCTGCGAAAACGACCGCATTGCCCTCGAAATAATTCAGGATGTCTTCAAAGACCGCAAAGTCATAGGCATAAACTGCCGCGAAATGGTCTACGGACTGGGCACGATACACTGCGTAAGCCAGCAGCAGCCGAAAACTTACAAATAACTTTAAAAAAAGGAATAAAGCAAAAATTAGGTTTTGGTTTTTTATTTGGGTTTTTAATTTCGGTTTGATTTATTCTATGACCTGTTGATTTTCTATTTTATTTGTTTATTGTATCTTATCGTGATATTCCGTATATTTTCTGTTCGGTATATTTCAGTGATTTTCCCGTAAATTTACCTATTCGCGGATGAACTTCGTTCCGTAGACAATGATACCGCTGTCGCCGTCCGCGGAGATCTTTCTGAAGGTCGACTTGACCCTCATGCCGATATAAACCTCGTTTATATCCGAGCAGATAACCGGCGCCGTCAGGCGCGTACCCTCGTCAAGCTCGATGATTGCGACAACGAAAGGCGTCTGAAGATCGAACTTGTCGCTCGCGGTCCTTACGACCGAGAACGTAACAATCTTGCCCGTGCCCTTGAACTTATAGTCGACAATCTTACCCTCGCGTCTGCACTTGGGGCACAGCGACCTCGGCGGGAAATAATAAGTGCCGCATGTCTCGCATTTCGTACCTATCAGATTATACCTGTTAGTCTGTTTTCTCCAGAATCGTGGAACCGACATCTTTAAACCCTCCTGAAAATACTGGTAACGACCGTAGCGCCGGTGCCGCCCACATTGTGCGTCATACCAATCTCGGCGCCGTCAACCTGCCTCTTGCCCGCCTCGCCGCGAAGCTGGGTAACAACCTCGCAGACCTGCTTGATACCCGTAGCACCTACGGGGTGACCGCATGCCTTCAGACCGCCGCTCGTGTTAACCGGCAGCTTGCCGTCAAGAGCAGTGTATCCTTCGGCGGTGAGCTTGCCTGCCTCGCCTTTCTTGCAGAAGCCCATATCCTCGATGGCACAGATCTCAGCAATCGTAAAGCAGTCGTGAACCTCGACGAGATCGACATCCTTGCGCTCAATCTTTGCGATATCGAAGGCACGGTTTGCCGCCGCGACCGTCGCATCGAGTGTGCTGATATCGCGCCTGTCGTGAAGCGAGATTGTATCGGATGCCTGCGTCGATGCCAGAACCTTCACGGGGCAGTCGGTAAACTCCTTTGCACGGTCGAGCGAACAGAGGATAACCGCCGCAGCGCCGTCCGTAACCGGCGAACAGTCCATAAGACGCAGCGGATCGGCAACAAGAGTCGAGTTGAGAACCGTATCAATCGTAATCTCCTTCTGGTACTGTGCAATCGGGTTTCTGGCGCCGTTGTAGTGGTTCTTGACCGCAACCTGAGCAAGCTCCTCGCGGGTCATGCCGTACCTGTTCATGTAGTCGCGTGCCATCATAGCATAAAGCGACGGGAAAGTAACGCCGTACATTCCTTCCCACTCGCGGTCGGCGGCGCCCGCAAGGGCATCCGTAGTCTCTCCGCCCGAGACATCCGTCATCTTCTCGACACCCGCCGCGATAACGATATCCTGAGCGCCGGAGGCGATACAGTTGACCGCCTGACGGAATGCCAGACCGCCCGAAGCACATGCCGCCTCCGTCCTCGTCGCCGGAATGTGGTTTGTCGCAAGACCCGAATAATCCGCGATGAGCGCTCCGATATGCTCCTGAAGGACGAAACGTCCTCCGCTCATGTTGCCGACGAACATCTCCTGAATATCGTCGCCGTCCATACCTGCATCGTCGATTGCCTTAACGCCGGCTTCGACGCACATTTCTCTGAATGAATCGCCCCAGCGCTCACCGAACTTGGTGAGACCGACGCCTACTACTGCTACATCTCTCATTTTTGCATCACTATCTTACCCTTGTGTTTTGCATACTGTGCGTAGTCGAGGTAAATCTTGTCATTGAGCATTGTCTCAACCGAAGGTGCCGCTTTCCTGTCAATCTTGGTGAGGATAGCGTCCGTAACCGTGATATCGAATGCATCCGAACCCGAGCCGGAACCGTATGACGTGACAAATATTCTGTCTCCCGGTTTTGCGACATCGAGAACCGACGAAAGACCGACGGGGACCGCACCCGAGTAGGTGTTTCCGAGACGCGGCGCACAGAGACCCTGCTTAATCTGCTCGGGCTTGAATCCGAGCATTGCCGCGACATTCCTCGGGAACTTCGCATTGGGCTGGTGGAAGATTGCGTAGTCGTAATCCGCCGGCTTTGTTCCCATCCTGTCCATCATGAGGTGAGCCGCGCCCTGAACATGCTTGAAGTATGCCGGCTCTCCCGAGAACCTTCCGCCGTGTCTCGGATATGCCTGACCCTCGCGTCTCCAGAAGTCGGGAGTATCGGTCGAATATGAACATGTATCGTTAATCTCGGCAATCGGGTCGTCGTTTCCGATAACGAACGCCGCACCGCCTGCCGCCGCCGTATACTCCAGAGCATCGCTCGGTGCACCCTGTGCAACATCCGAACCGATGGCAACTCCGTATTTTATCATGCCGCTCTTGACAAGACCCATACAGGTCTGAATGCCTGCGGTTCCCGCCTTGCATGCAAATTCGTAATCGGCTGCCGTCATGACCGGCGTCGCACCGATAGCCTCTCCGACCGTAACCGAGGTCGGTTTGACCGCATACGGGTGCGACTCGCTGCCCACGTAGATTGCGCCGATATCGGCGGGGTTGACATCGCGTCTTGCCAATGCATTTCTTGCCGCATTCACTGCAATAGTCAGTGAATCTTCATCCATATCCGGAACGGATTTTTCAAATACTCCGAGTCCGTTGGATATCTCGGTGCCGTTTGCACCCCACACTTTCGCAATCTCATCCGCTTTTATACGGAATTGCGGGATGTAGGCGCCGTATGTAATAATTCCTACCATGATAATTCCCTTAGTGTTTTTACAATGTCGCCGACTTCCATCTCGGTCGTCAAAAGAGCAATCCTGTCGCGGGAAGCGAGTTCCGCAACCATCGGATGCAGTTTTTCGGGTGAAATTCCCTGAAGAATGACACACCTCGGCTTGAAAGGAGTCACGCGAATTGCTATCATAGGCGATTTTCCTGTCGATACATTGGTAAAGATCAGTGCCCGTTCTGTACTCCAGCCGTAGATTTTGTTAAATTCCGCGGCTGACAACGAGACAATCGCGTTTAAACTGTTGACTACGGTATAACCGTAGATCTGACAGTCCATTGACCCATTTACGAGCTTACAGCCCAGCTTATCGCAGAATTTCTTCAGCGCCAGCGGGGTGTCGTAATCGTGCATGTCGTAGATTACTTCGTCGTCAAAGTTACTGTAGAGGATATTGGCGTATTTATTCATGTAACGTCCGCCGTTCTCCTCGTCAATGGATAAAATGGTTTCAACAATCTTTCCGACAACCGCGGTACCCGGACTTTTCCTTCGACCTCCTTCATAATCGGAGATGACCGAGGGCGAGAATCCGAGCTTCTCTGCCAGAACTCCGGGAGTGATGTTGAAGTTGATTCGCCATTTGCGAAGCGCATCACCCGGGGAATCTGAGAGCGTAATCTCTCCCGCCATCTTTTCGGCAAGACGGGTACGCAGTGCGGAATTCATACAATATTATGGTGTCCTTATATGTTATATAGATAACGAACAGTAATTCGTCATTTCACGAAACAACCCCGTCCCGCCGTGCCGCAAAAACGCCTCGGGAGAACCGGTTACACCAAAATACCCCCGTATATCGATAATCATAATCCCGTGAGATGACGACAAAATATGCATCGCCGTTGCCGCATAGCAGGATCAAAGAACTTATATGTTATGCCTATCAAGTAAGTTGTTACGTATGATCAGTGCAGAAGATCTGATGTTCCTTAAAAAGATCGGGCTTATGGGCGGATTTAACGGTCAGGTCGCCATATCCTCGCAGAAACTCGGCGATTCCCTGAATATGAGCGCAATGACCGTCTCCCGACGCCTAAACGCTCTCGAAAAGGAGAATCTGATAGTGCGATCCGTAAGACCCGACGGTCAGTATGTCTCGATAACCTCAAGCGGCGAGGACACACTGAAGAAAGAATACTCCGATTACAAAAAGATATTTGAGGATAATGCGGGTATTCTCAGAATCGACGGTGAAATCATAAGCGGTCTCGGGGAAGGAAGATACTACGTCAATATCCCGGGATACTCCTCGCAGTTTAAGGAGAAACTCGGAATCGACCCCTTCCCGGGAACGCTCAATATCAAGATATTCCCCGCCGCCATCGAGACCAGAAAGAAGGCGGAACTTCACGGATGGACCGATATCGACGGGTTTACCGCAGACGACAGGACGTTCGGAAGCGCAAAGTGCATTCCGTGCAGAATCGGCGGCTACAAATGCGCAATCATAGTGCCGGGGCGCTCGCATTACCCCGAGGATATCCTTGAGATAATCTCGCAGGTGCATCTGCGCGACAAACTCAAACTCACCGACGGCAGTGTCGTGACCGTCGAGATTTGCATAAAATAACAGAGATTTAACCGAAAATTTATCGAAATTCAACCGAATATTTACCGAAATTCAACAGAAACTCAACAGAAACTCAACAGAAACTCAACCCAAATTCAACCCAAATTCAGGCAATTAATCCCGATACCCGATACTGACAACAGACAGGAAGAATAAGATATGGATCCCGAAACATCAAAACTTGTTGAAAAGGCAATTGAAGAGCTGAAGAACGGCAGGTTCATCCTGCTCTACGATTTCGCCGACCGCGAAGGCGAGACCGACTTTGCAATCCGCTCGGATGCGGTAAATCCCCGCGACATACTGCGGATGCGAAAAGACGGCGGCGGGCTTATCTGCACCTCGATTCACTCGAAAGCTGCCGAACTCATGGGACTGCCGTTTGCAAGCGACGCCCTCAGGATGACAAAGATTGCCGAGCGCGAAGGCGACATTCCCTACGATAAGGAGAACCATTCCTCATTCTCGCTCTGGGTCAACCACTGCGACACCTATACGGGTATCCCCGACAACGACCGCGCCCTCACCGCAAACCGCCTTGCCGAGCACGTAAAACAGGCAATGGCGGGAACGCCGCTGGAGTTCAGGAGCGAGTTCAGGACGCCGGGGCACATGGCAACCCTTCGCGCAAACGACAAACTCCTCGACAAGAGGCGCGGACAGACCGAACTCTCGATTGCACTTGCGCAGCTCGGCGGCTTTACCCCGTGCGTCACCATCTGCGAGATGCTCGACGACAACACGGGCAAGGCACTGACGAAAGCCGACGCGGAAGCCTACGCAAAGAAGAACGGCTTTGTCTTCGTAGGCGGCAAAGAAGTCGTCGAATACTGGGAAGCACATAAGGTCTACTGAAAAGCGACCCGATTTCACCCGTATTTTCACCTTCGTTCCGCCTTATTACCGCATTTCCCCACATTTTTTCCATCGGTTCCGCCGTATTTTTTGCCGCGACCCTAATCGGTTTTATCATCAATCGCGGCATAATAATCAGTATGCCGAGATCCCGTGACGACAGCGCAACGGAAGAGATGGTCTATGAGGGCATCCCCGTCAAAATCGTCCGAAAAAACGTCAAAAACCTGCGTATTTCGGTACACTCCGACTGTACGGTCAGGCTGACCATACCCAAAGGCTGTGACCCCCTCGACCTGCTCGAAAAAAAGCGCGACTGGATGCTCGACAAAATCGAGAACAACCGCAGCCTGCGGGAACGCTGCGAATCCAGATCCGACCGTATGCTGCTCTTCGGGAAAGAATTCGCCATGCAGCTTGACGCCGACCTGAAAAAAGGCTGCTATATAGACACCGAAACCATGACAATACACTACGCATCCGTGGCGGATTTCGGCAAATTCGTAAAAAAAGCACTTGAAGAGAGGATAGAGCAGCGCATCTGCATGATCTCCTCCGCCATGGGCGTATCGGACCATGTCGGAAACATAACAATAAGAAAGCAGAGATCGCGGTGGGCAAGCTGCTCGCATGTCAACAACTTCAACTTCAATATCCGCATGGCAGCGCTACCGCTGAAGTTCTTCGACTACATAATCGTCCACGAACTTGCGCATATCAGAGAAAAGAACCATTCCCCGCGTTTCTGGGCGATTGTCGCGAAACATTGCAGCAATTACATGATATGCAGGAAGCATCTGAAGGAATACTGGATATTCTGCAACACAAACGTCTACTGGAAAGCGCTGATTGAATAAAAAATCAAAAAAAATCAATAAAAAAATAAAAAAATAAAACCAATATTAACCTGTTTTCTCGTATTTACGCCTTTTGAGCGGGATCGCCGCCGTCCTGTTTCATGAAACCCGGGCATCTCTCCTTCAGGATATTGTTCATGATTTCGCGCGAACTCGAGAAGCCGTCGCCCTCGAAAGCGCCTATCTTAACCACGTCCGCACGAAGTCCGCGCTTTTTCAGATCGACCTTCAGCTTTTCGATATCGAAATACTGGTTGAAGCCGATTGTGATGATATCGGGGTCAATCTCCTCGATAAGTCTGAACATATCGCCGACATTGCCGAGATGCGCATAATCGACCGTCTTCAGAGCGCCGACCATGAACACACGCTGATGCTCGGGCACGACCGGCTTGGGCTTGTGCTTAACGTTGGCATCCCGCGCCACAATCACGTGGAGCTCGTCGCCCAGCTTCTTCGATTCCGTCAGATAATAGATATGGCCCTGATGCAGAATATCGAAGGTGCCGGTCGCGACCACCTTCACGGGCTTTCCTGGTTTTGAGACTTTTCCTTGATTTTCAGGATCTTTCTCCCCCGCATTCGCCCCGCAGCACCCCATCAGTCGACGACCTCCATCTCGTAGGGCTCGCCGTTGGCACGAAATGCCCGCCACGTATTTTCATTGTATGGCGTGCCTATGATAATGTGGTAACGTCCGATCTTGGGAAACATCTTCAGGTCGGCATCGGACGGACGGACAAGACCGCAGGGATGCGAGTGGGCACTGCCCGCCGTGTCCGTCGAAAGCGGCATCATGTCAATGCTGAAACTGGCACTGTTCTCGTTCGAATACGTCCCGGGCGCCAGCTCAAGCTCCTCGATAATACCGTCCTTCGCCTTTAAAATCGCCAGAAACTCATTCGGATGCTCTGCCTTTCCCAGCGCAAAGAGCATCTCAAGAAGTTCGCGTCTAATCTTCATCTCGGGCATGTGATGATATATGTTTACATCCTTTACAGATAATTCTTTCACAATCCGACATTGAACACGCACGATTCGCAATGCCGTTCGATAACCGTTCGATAATATTAATGCCGCCGGGTAGCGATATAACAGATTATGTATTCCAGAATAGTTGTTGCAATGGACGGTTCCGAACAGTCCTACAAAGCACTCCGAAAAGGTCTCGAACTTGCATCCCTTACCGGCGCAAAGGTCTACGGGCTGCACGCCGCAAGTCCCGGGCTTTACAGTTCCTCATTCGTCGGCGACGACGTTGACGCGGCAGATCCCTCGATAAACAGGGTAAGTGCAATGAAACAGAAAGAGATTAACGGGATCCTCGACAAAGGGGCGGAGATTTCCAAAGAATACTCCTGCGAGTCTGAGTTTGCCGTGGAATACGGCGACCCGAGAGACGAGATCATCGACTATGCCGAAAAAATTGACGCAGACCTCATAATCGCGGGCTCGAAAGGCAAGAATCTCCCCAAGAGAATCCTTCTCGGCAGTGTCAGCTCCGCGGTCGTGACAGGAAGCAAAATCTCAGTCCTTGTCGTCAAATAAAGTCCAAAACAGTCCTAAAACTGCCCTAAAACAGCCCTATAACAGTTCGGAAAGAATTACGAAAAGAGTCGGGCGGGGGATTGCCGACTCAGAACTCTCCGTCCTGATCGAAACTCCTGTTGTAACGAAGCGCAAGCTCCGCCTTATAGAGTTCCTTGCCCAGATATGCCGCGTGACTCATGAGAGAAACGCGGTCATCCTTCAGCAGAGCCTCAAAGATATCATACCAGTTTTTGCCCTTGAAGGCACAGCCTTTGTGAACCGCGACAATCAGACCGTCCTCGATGCAGATGCGGACATTCCCTCGCGGGTCATAAGTCAGGTCGCCGTCGGGGTCGCCTTCGGGGACGATGACGCTGCGCTCATACTCCGGTGGCGGCGTTATCCTGCGGCGTTTCTCCTTTATCTTAAAGAGACCGAGTCCCAGATCCTTCGGATAGGGGCGGTCGGTCATGAGGGTCATCATATCGACGGCACGCCTCATCTCGGCGACGCTGCCGAAAGTCTTGTCCGAATGCTCGCTCGTGAAGATGACCGAAGCCCCCGCCTCCTTTGCAATCCCCGCAAGAAGTGCGTTGACGCCCACCGAATCGACGTCTATAAGCTCGGTCACGTTGCCGGCGCCGAAGAAGAGCGGGCAGTCAATACCGCCCTCGCGGGCATGAAGGCACTCCGCCGCGGACTCCGTAAGACCGCTTCCAACGGGCTGAATGAGAGTATCGGCGATAATCTTTCGTATTCCCGCATGTCTTGCCGCGGCTATGTTCTCGCTAAGCGGCCTGTCATGCGGCACTATGACGGCGGCAAGGTCGCGGGCGGCAACGGCACCCGCGGTCTCCCCCATGTTGCCGTCGTGAAGCGAGAGCACGATATCGGCATACGGCAGCGCCGCCTTAATCAGCGCGGGGTTTTGGGTATCGACCGAAAAGAGCGTGCGCGGGTGGCTGCCGCGAATGGACTCAAGGCTCTCGAAGGTGCGCACGACATCCTCCGGCGCGGCGTCGAAACCGAAACCCAGATCGACGATATCCGCGCCGCTCTCGATAAAGCGCTTCGCCTTCGCGATGAGAACGGACGCCGCGGGTTTATGCGCATCCATGATCTCCGCCAGAACCTTCATTCGCGAGCCGCCGCCGAACTTCACCCCCCTTATCTCGAAATCGAAATCGGCATTCTCCTCAAGGGATTTCAGCTTTGAGAGCGCATCCGCCTTCTTTGATTCCTCGAAGAGCTCGTCGGCGGGCACCGTCTTGGAGAGCGTGACACTGCCCGACTCCAGCTTTGAGAGGACCATTCCGAGATCCGCGGCATGGCGCGGTCCCATGAAAATCGGCACCCCGCACTCCTTTTCCGCGCCCGAAAAATCCGCCGTGCACATCCCCGAGACCAGAACCATATCGCACGGATTCGCCTCGATAAGCTTTTTCAGCGCCTCCGGCGTGATAAACGCGGCTATCTTCCCCGACACCCCGATGACCGTATCAAAGCCCTTTGACGATTCGCGCACGATTGGATAGGCAAGTGTTCCCGTCGCGAGAAGTATTCTCATATGCTTGAATTAATATCCGATAGAAGAAAAATACTACTGATTCGATGTTGAAGTGCGACCTTCATGTCCACACCAACTACTCAAGCGACGGCGAGAGCAGAGTAGAGGACATAATAGACAGAGCAATAAAAATAGGGCTTGATGCCGTGGCAATCGTCGACCACGACACCGTAGAGGGCGCGGCATACGCCGTTGAATACGTGAAGTCCAATAATCTCGATATCGTTGTGATACCCGGCATTGAGGTCTCCACAAAGCAGGGGCACCTTCTGGTAATGGGCGTAACGCAGGCCCTGCCGCCGAAAGAGGACTTCTTTGAGACCGCAAAACGCGGACGCGAGATGGGCGGGCTGCTCATCCTTCCGCACCCGTATCACCAGTTCAGGCACGGCGTCGCCATCCGCCTCAGAAACGCCTTCGAAGCCGTGGATGCGGTTGAATCCTTCAACAGCCGCTACATTGTCGGCTCGGCAAACAAAAAAGCGGGCAGAAAAGCGGACTTCTTCGGCAAGCCCTGTGTCGCCGGCAGCGACGCCCACAACTACAGATATGTCGGCTACGGCGTTACGCTCATTGACGCGGAGAAGAACCTGAACTCGATTCTGAACGCAATCCGCGAGGGAAAGACGACGCCGACGGGCAAGATGACACCCATACGTGCATATGCACGCCAGTCGCTCAAGAATACCAAGCGGAAGATCATGCGCAGGGTTCACAGAAGGGACTGACGGCAAAGGGCAAAGGAACAAAAACGGCAAAATGCGGCTTGCTTTCAGGGTATCATATATCGGCACGGATTTCGCGGGATCACAGCAGCAGCCCGGCGAGAGAACGGTCTGCGGCGAGATACTCGACGCAATCCGCGGTCTTAATCTCATATCCGACGCCGCGGACGATGCCTGCGCACATTTCAGGTTCTCGGGACGCACCGACCGCGGCGTCAGCGCAAGACACCAGATTGCCGCGTTTGACACCGACTTTCCCGAACGTGCGATCTCAAAGATAAACCAGAAACTGCCCGCCGACATTACCTTTACGGGCTATGCGGAGGTGGACGCGGATTTCAACCCGCGATATGCCGTAAAAACGCGAACTTACAGATATTACTTCCCGATTATCGCCGAAGGCGAATACGACCTCAAAGCCATGCGGGATTGCGCCGCACTTTTCGCGGGGGAACACGATTTCACGGCATTCTCGCGGAGTTCCGAGCGAAGCCCCGTCCGTGAGGTCATCTCCTCGGAGATATCCGCGGACGCCGACGGCGGATTCCTCGTCTATGAAATTCGCGGTTATTCTTTCGTCTGGAACCAGGTCAGATGCATAGCCTTTGCGCTCGATGCCGCAGGGCGCGGAGATTTAAGCGTCGCCGACGTAAAACTCGCACTCGAAGACCCGGAAAAATTCGGCAGGCGTTTTCCCGCCGCACAACCCGAAGGACTCATACTCTGGGATACGGAATGCGGCATTGAATTTACCCCGATGCCGGAGAACAAAAAAAGCACTTTGCTCGCAGGCAGTCTCATACGCCGATATTCCCGGCTCAAAAAGACAGCGGAAATCTGGAATAAATGACATGAGGCATTATTTTCCGAATATTATATTTTGCTTTTTTGCCGCATGAGGACACTATATATAATTTGATTCAGTCATATTAGAAGTACGGACTCTCTGTGACAGCCGCCACCCGTCACAGCCGTCACGGGATTTATCCGGCGGGTGCGGCAGGGGGCAGGGAGTCATACCAAAACGGCTTAAACATAAGTCGATGCAAAGAATCCGAACACATACACGGGAGGAGAAAAAATGAAAACCCAATCAAAGAAAGAAGTCGCCGTAAGCCTCTGGGATATGGCAGACAAGATAATCAAAGAAGGCGACTACGATGTCATAAACGTCAGGAAAGCACAGTTCATCGACGCCGTCAAAGCGGCTTCGGCATTATCCCCCGCCGAGAAAGAAGAGATCCTAGAGATCTTTCAGACAGCGGGCGCCGCCGAGGTCAAAAAACACCTCGAAGAACTGTGATCAACGCGTAACGTCACATCACAGAGTCCGTCAAAATCCAATCACAAATCCAATCACAATTCCAACCAAAATCACATCATAAATCCAACCAAATCACATCATAAATCCAACCAAATCACATCATAACCCAATCAAAAATACAATCGGCAATCAAACCCGAAATCCAAACCAATTTCACTTTTTTTGCGGCATCGGTCGCAACAGATCATTAAATGAAACAATAATTATTAATTCGACAAATACTGCCGCAACGGTCTACGATGCAGTTAAAACAGCATAAAAAAGATATTCAAAAAAATTATGGAAATATCAGATTGTTCTGTATTCCACATTCTTTGAGAGCGGGTTGATAAGCAGCGACGGAATTGAACTCGATGTCTTCAGGTTGAACTTGAAAGCGTCCTTGTTCGTGATAACGCCCTCATACTCGGCTGTAAGCTGATAATCCGTGTTGAATATCTCAATGCCGAAGACCTTCACCGTCATGTGCTTCGTGGGGAAAACACCCTGTTGTCCGATGGCAAGAGTCTGTCTCTCGTTATTGACCATGAGCGTCACCGAACCGCCGCTTGAAAGTGCGTTAATCGGCATTCCGAGGAACTGGCAGTTCGTGTTGTCGGGGACAAAGACCTCATAGTTCGCCTGATAGGAGAGCGGATAACCGTATCCGTCAAACGTCTCGACACCCGAGATAAGCGAGATGTAGGCACCCGCAAGAATTGCGATGAGGATGACGACAATAATACCGACATTCCTTAAAGTGTGGGACTGACCCTTCTTTGCGGCTTTCTCCGCGGCAAGTCTCTCCTTCTCCTCCTGCTTCTGCTTGGCAAGGATCTCCTTCTCGATCTCGGCTCTCTTCTTATCCTCTTCCGCCTTCTTTCTTGCCTCTTCGCGTTCCCACTCCTGACGCTCCTTATCCTTCCTCTGCTGCTCGATGGCGAGGGCTTCCTGACGCTGTTTTTCGGCAAGCAGACGCTCCTGCTCCGCCTTCTCCCTTGCCTCTATCTCGGCATACTTCTTTGCCTTCTCGGCATCTTCCTTTGCCTTGAGGTCGGCTTCGTACTTCTTAATCGCTTCCGCCTCAATCTTTGCGCGTTCGTCATCGGAAACGCCGGCAGAAGCCGCAGGCGCTTTGGAATCCGACGGAGAATCGGACGGCAGTTTGACAGCTTCACCGACTTTCTGCGTAAATCCCGTAAGGGAAGCTTTGTCAGGTAATTTTACCATTTAGATTCACCTGTCTAAGTGTATATTTGCAAAATATTTAAAAGATATGTCTTTGCATAACGATTTTTAAAAGAGAACGGATTTACGGAAGATTTGAAAAAAAGTTACGGGCAATCGGAGGCAGTCACCGGAGGAAGTCGGCATATAAATCTGCAATCAATCTGCGTATCAATCTGCAGATCAATCCTTATATCAATCTGCATTAATGCTCAGATACTCCTGATGCGGAAGGGTCTGCCCTCGATAATCACGTACTCGTTCCCCGACATAAACAGGTGCTCGGCATTGTTCACGGTATAATCGACACCGCCTATCCTGTAGCGTTCCCTGCCCTCGTGATTTATGCGTGTTACCTCGCCGATATGCAGCATGGTGTCGCCGTCGACTATGATGTATTCCTTATCGCCGATGACAATGTGTCTGGCATTCTCGAATCTTCTTTCGACGCCGTCAATGAGGAAACGTTCAACCTCGCCGCTGTAGAACTCATAGTCCGCCATACGCGAGTAATCGTCCTCGTCGGAATCTTCCGAATCCTCCGAATCCTCCGAATCATCGGAATCCTCCGACCCATCATCGTCGAAGCCATACGAGCCGTCGGTATCGTCATCGGAAGCATCAAAATCCTCGCCGTAGAGGGATGCCTTAAGCCTGCTGTCGTAATCCCGTTTTGAATCGGGATCCGAGAGAACGTCGTATGCCGCGGAGATCGCAAGAAAACGTTCTTTTGCCTTCGGATGCGTCGACGTATCGGGATGAAAAGCCTTCGCGAGACTGCGGTAAGCCTTCTTTATCTCCTCGTCCGAGGCATCCGCCTCCAGCCCCAGAACCTCATAATAATCTATAATACTGCCTGAACCGTGCGCCATGTTTTACCCGTATATGTAAATCCGTATATGCAAATTCGTATATGTAAATGAATATCTGCGCAATCAGTGATAAGTTCTGCTTATCATGCCGTTATTATAATACTGTGCAATCAATGGGTGCTATCATGCCCTGTTTATCATATCCGTCCAATATCCGTCAATTATCATCCCGCATTATCCCAGCATCATCTCACGGGACATAAAAACATCAAAGAAAGATAAAGCAAACTGTCATTATAAATGATGATAAATTAAGTAGGGAGGTTATTACATGGCTGAGATTCCTGACGAGGAATTCATATTGAAAACGACATCCGCATGTGCGGGGTGCAGTGCATCCCTGATACTGCGCTATGTCACAAAAGCCGCGGGAAAAGACACGGTTCTGGTCATTCCCGCGTGCTGTACAAGTGTCATACAGGGAGTATATCCCAACACCGCCGTTAATGTTCCTGTATATAATGTGGCGTTTGCATCCGCGGCAGCCGTCGCATCAGGAATGAGCGAAGCTTTCAGAGCGGTCGGAAAAAAGACAAACGTCATCTGTTTCGCGGGTGACGGCGGCACGGTCGATATCGGCATTCAGGCGCTCTCCGGCGCTCTCGAACGCGGCACCGACTTCTTATATATCTGCTACGACAACGAGGCATACTCCAATACGGGTATGCAGCGCTCGGGTGCGACGCCGATTGGCGCAAAGACCACGACAACGCCGCTGGGCAAAAACGAATACAAGAAAGACCTCGATGCAATCGTCGAGGCACACAACCCCGTATATATGGCAACGGCATGCAGTGCATACCCCGTCGACCTCTACAACAAGGTCAAAAAGGCGCTCTCGATTCCGGGTCCGAAGTTCATTCACGTGCTCTCACCCTGCCCGCCGGGATGGAGATTCCCCTCCGAGAAGACAATCGAGCTCGGAAAACTCGCCGTCACATCGGGCATGTGGTTACTCTACGAGCGCGAGAACGGAAAACTGACGATCACCGGCGCTTCAAAGGCAGCGATGAAGAAGAGCACGCCGATTGAGGACTACCTCAAAGCACAGGGCAGGTTCAGGACGGCAACACCCGAAGACATAGCAATGCTCAAGGAAAACTCGAAGAGAAAGATGGCACGCCTTGCGCACGAAGCCGAGGCACAGGCAGCCGAAGCGGAGGAAGCATAACATGCTTACGTTTTCGACAGGCAACAAAGCCGTGGCAACCGCGGTAAAGGACGCAAAGACGGTCGTCGTCGCCGCATACCCGATTACCCCGCAGACCGAGGTCGTCGAGGAGACCGCAAACAATGTGGCATCCGGCGCACTCAAGGCACGCTATATCCCCGTGGAATCCGAGCATTCCTCTATGGGCGCATGTATCGGAGCCGCGGCAACCGGCGTCCGCACGTTTACGGCGACAAGCTCTCACGGTCTTGTCTACATGTGCGAGCAGATTCACATGTCGGCGGCGGCTCGCCTGCCCATAGTGATGGCAAACGCCAACAGGGCACTCGGTCCGGGCTGGAATATCGGCGCAGAGCACACCGATTCCATGTCAATGAGAGATTCGGGCTGGCTTCAGGCATATGTGTCCACGGTTCAGGAAGCCTACGACACAACGCTCATGGCGTTTCGAATCGCCGAGAACGAGAACGTTCTCCTGCCCGTCATGATAAACCTCGATGGATTCCTTCTGACGCATATCACGCAGCCGATGGACACAATCGACGATCTCGGCGACTACCTGCCGCCGACGAACACGCCGCATGCAATCGACATCAATAACCCGGGCGGCTACGGAACGCTCACTCCGCCGACCGAGCACTTCAAGTTCAGGCACGATATCCAGCGCGGCATGAAAGACTCCGTTGCCGTCATAGAAGACGCACAGGCTGATTTCGCAAAGCGTTTCGGCAGAACCTACGGCATGTACGAGGAATACCTCTGCGACGATGCCGATGTCGTCATAGTGGCGGCGGGCACACTCGCGAAGGAGTCCGAGGTCGCCGCCGATATCCTCAGAAAAGAGGGCATCAAAGCCGGCGTCCTGCGCATTCGCTGGCTCAGACCCTTCCCCGACCTTACCGCGGCGCTGAAAGGCAAGGACGTCGTCGTTATCGACCGCGACTACTCGTTCGGTCTCGGCGGCATACTCGTCAACGAGATAAGAACCAAGGCGCTGGAAGCTTTCATAGGCAAAGACGGCAAAGCCAATCTGCCCTTCAGCGTGATTGCGGGTCTCGGCGGTCAGGAAGTCACCTACGACGATATCGCCGACTTCGTGAGAAACCGCAAAAGCGGCGGAGAACTCTGGTTCGGGGTGACGGAATAATGTACGAGATAAGACTTCACTCCCGCGGCGGTCAGGGCGGAGTTACCGCGGCAAAACTCATTGCGCAGGCGGCCTTCCTTGACGGCAAATACGCGACGGCAACCCCGCTCTACGGTGCGGAACGCAGGGGGGCGCCGGTTGTCTCCTTCATCAGAATCGACGACAAACCCATCAGAATCTACTCGCAGATCAGAAAACCGGACCTTGTGATAGTTCTCGATACCTCGATAATGCAGACCGTAGACGTTCTTGCGGGTCTTAAGGCGGACGGCAAAGTCCTCGTCAACAGCCAGCACCCCATGGAGCTGGGAAGCCATAAGGTGTATCACACCGATCTTACGGGCATTGCCCTCTCGCTCGATCTCGTCCTTGCGGGCAATCCCATACTTAACACCCCGCTTCTTGGCGCGGTTGCAAAGGCAGGCATTATCTCGCGCGAATCCGCACAGAAAGCAATTTCAAGCGTGTTTGCGGACGACAGGAACACGAAAGCGGCCGTAAAGGCATTCGAGGATATGGAACCGTGAAGGGAGGAATGAAATCATGAAGGTAAAACTTGCAATATCGAAACCGACCGTTGGAGCATCGGGAAAGACGGGTTCATGGAGAACGTTCAGACCCGTCGTCTCGCACGAGACCTGCACGAAATGCGGCAACTGCTACCGTTTCTGCCCCGATGCGGCAATCGACACGGAGTTCAATATCGACTACGACTTCTGCAAGGGCTGCGGAATCTGCGTGGAAGTCTGCCCCAAGTCATGCATTAAGCTGATACGGGAAGATGAATAAATAACCAAGAAAATCTCAGCCAAATTTTTAACTTTTTAAAAAAATGTTATATGATGGAGTTTTAGTCAATGACGGTCTAAAAGATCCATTCTTTTTCAGTTTTTGATTTGCTTTTTGATTTTTTTGGCGCTCCTATAAATTCATCGAATGAAAGATTCTTTCTACCGTCTCCAGTAAGCATTTTTCTCATCTGTCCTCTACCAGTTTTTGGTCCCTTCTTTGGCGCTCCTATAAATTCGTCGAATGTAAGGTTCTTTCTTCCGTCACCGGTAAACATTTTTCTCATCTGCCCTCTACCGGTTTTTGGTCCCTTCTTTGGCGCTCCTATAAATTCGTCAAATGTAAGGTTCTTTCTTCCGTCACCGGTAAGCATTTTTCTAATCTGTCCTCTACCGGTTTTTGGTTTACTTGCCATTTTCTCTCCTCTTTTTTATAATTTTATTGACTTTTTTGACTTTTTTGGGAAAGCTTTCTCCCATGCTGTCTTCTTTCTGCCGTCTCCGGTAAGCATTTTTCGCATCCGTCCCGTTTCAGTTTTTGGTCCTGAGTTAGCCATAATAGGGAATATCAAATAATATCTATAAATATCTTTTTCCTCTTCTATCGATTGCTTCGCTTGCAGTTTATCGGATGTTGCGACCAGATGTACATTATTACCCAGACCAATAAACTGAGAAATACTGCAATTCCTACCATTTGAACTGGCGTTAATCCCTCAATAAAATTATATTTGGCATATGCCGGCGTTCTTTGCACTGAGTTAATGTATACATATGACACAACGCTCAATACTGCAAACATCGCCGCAAATTGGTGGGGACGCTTGTCGGGTAAAAATGTGTTTATGCCTCCCCGCAGTTTTCTTTCAGAGAAGGGATAAAACAAACGAATTCCGGAACATGTGCAACAGTCTTCCAGCAGATGAAACAGTGCGCCCGCAAAAAGACCGATTGAAGCAATAATTAATCCGGAATTCCAATAATTCACAAGATATAAGATTATGTTCAGCGGGATTACAATCAGCAATGATGCGACAAAAACACCCGGAACACTGTGTAACAGTCCCCTGTGTGACTCATATTTATTATTCGGATCATCCTTGATTGATCTGAATATCTTACCCGTTATTTTTGAAGATGCGGAAACTGCATAACCCGCACCCCGCATCACATCCCCTCTTTTTTCATATGGGGATACGGATGCATCTATGTCCGGAAGCAGAGAACCTATGAACACTCCTATTATGAACATAAGAACATAGGTTGAATTTATTGCGATAATGGGAGTCGAAATCAGGAGCGCCCATGTTATACTAATGAATATGTGATCTTTTCCTTTCACGTTTGAAGAACCCCATTGAACTTCAATATTTGGTATGGTTGTTTTAATCGCATTTATACTGTCTGTTTTAGATTTTATCAGAGTCCAAAAAGAAAATAAATAAAAAATTTTTCGTCTTTTTTGTTGTTTGAATAACAATGACTATATATATTATGAATTTGGCAGTCACTGACTGCAAAATTCATCTTATTTAACGATTTTGCACGCGTGTGAATTTGAGCGTGACTCTGCAAAAGATCATCCAAATGGCGGAAATTCACAGTCAATCTGACATTTAAACGCTCAATCGGATTTATTCACCCTGTACTCAACACCCGCTTCTCTCAAAACATTTGTCTCATTCAATACAAAACGCTCAAGTTCTTTAACATCGGGGAGCACTGCCTCATACTTGGAAACAAATACTTCATTAGATAATCCGCCGGTCGCATAATGAACAATATCCTCATCTTTTCTGGGACATAAAACAATACCGACGGGAGGATTGTCTCCGGCGGTCATTTCATTCTCACGATACCAATTCAGATACATGTTCATCTGACCGATATGAGCATGACTTAAACCTTCCATCTTCAAATCCACAAGGACATGGCACTTTAAGATCCTGTGATAAAAAACCAGATCTACGGCAAAATACTCTCCTCCGATTAAAATACGTTTTTGCCTTGCCTCAAAACAAAAACCATGCCCCAATTCGAGCAAAAATTCTTCAAGTTTATTCAATATTGCCGATTCAAAAGATGATTCATCCATGACATCGAGTGACCTCAAACCCAAAAAATCAAAAATATACGGATCGCGGATTACCAGAGCAGGGGACTGAATTTCTGCGCCGCTGTTTGCTAAAACAGACAGTGCCTCTTTATCCTTGGATAAACCGGAACGCTCAAAGTACATGGAATCAATCTGTCTTTTCAGCTCACGCACAGACCACGTACCTTTTATGCATTCAGTTTCGTAAAACAGACGCTTCAACGGGGACTCAATCTCGATAATTTCGCATATGTGTGTAAAAGAAAGCGAAGTTACAAGTTTTTCAGGAGGAATTCTGAATTCGGGAGTCAGTGACTCCCGAATTCCTTGTATTTGAATATTATGTTCACTGCCGGATTTCAATTCAGCACCCGAGCAGACAGAAAGATACTGCTCTCTCACGCTATCGGGCAGAATCTTCTCAATTTCAGGATACCTTTCATAAAATAAAACATAGCGCCTTAAGTCACGAGGATCGCACCTTTTCATTCCCAGATCTTTCAGCGAATGTGAAATGCGTTCAAAAAGTTTCTCCCCGTACTTTGCCTTTTCCTCGCCGTAAAGCTCAAACTCTGAGATATATGCACCTATACACCAGTTCCTGAGAGTAAGTCCAACATTCACAGCCCGCACAGCCGATTCGCAAAACTGAGAATCAACAGACTTGATAGCGCCAATAAGACCGTTAAAAGATAATTCACTCATACCTGATTTCCCCATTAATCAAAAACAGAAATAATGCACCCAATGATTCATCAAATAAAGCCATGCACCTAACCCTGTTTTAAAATTAATATTAAATATTGATTAATTTATTGCTTTAAAACAGAGCGGATCATAAAAAAACGAAATTGAATCAATAATAACCGCCTTTTTTTTGTTGTTCGAATATCAGTAGTTATATATATTATGAATTTGGGAGTCAGTGACTCCCGAATTCATTATATTTAAACCATTGCACACGGACGGATTTAAAACACGGGCACTCTAAGTCACAAGCGAATGCGTAATGTACCAAAACAGAACAGAGCGTTAGAACAATAACGCCAAGCGCCCCCAACAGGACTCGAACCTGTGACATTCTGATTAACAGTCAGACACTCTACCAACTGAGTTATGGAGGCTTGTCAGCATTGCGTAACAATGTTGCCATATAACCTTGACTTTTGATGTATTAAAGATTATGAATTAAGTCAGTATCAGGAATTAATTCTGCGGCATAAAGGGTCGGCATAAGGGATTGGAATTACGCCGGCGGATAAGCCATAGGATAACCGATCAGCCCTGCTCACCCTGCTCTTTTTTACAGTTGCGGTCTGCCTCATCCTGCCGTGTCTTTACGGACTCGATGAGCCTTATCAGCGAATCCAGATCCTCGTTCAGACTGCCGATGAGCTCCGCCGCCTTCTCGGTCGCAACCGCACCCGCGGGCGAGGCTTTGATATATCCCGAATGCTCCAGAACCTTGAGAGAATAGCGCACCCGATGCGACGGAATCCCGAGAATCTCCGAGAGTTTCAGGATACCAATCGGCTGATTGTCGAGGACGGCACGAATAACCTCGAGATGCCGCGCCACAAGTTCGACCTCATTCATAAGCTTTTGAATCATGGATAAACCCCGCATTAACCCCGCATATTCATTGCATAATCATTGCATACTCATAGCATACTCATTTTAGGCATCACGACGTCAGTCCTGTGCCATCAGCCATTCCTTATCCCGCTTATAGTGCTTTGCGAACAGATACGCGATAACGCCGGCAAGAACAAAGCAGACAACCGCAATCTGAATACTGTAAAAAGGAATCAGACCAAACAGCGCAAGAATGCCGATAGCGACCAGCAATATCATGAAATTGAGCATCATTGCAAGTTTCGTAAACTTCATCCTGAAAGTTCGTTCAGCTGTAGGATTCATTACATTAAAATATAATCTTAAACCGTAAAATTACTTCTAAATGTGAATCATAAATTACAACGGCGGCAAAAAATGAAAAATATCGACACACTCTTAAAATCGGCGAACGCCGACGCATACATCCTCTACGCAAACTCAAACGATCCCGACATGCGCTATATCTCGGGATTTAACGTAAGCGACCCGCTGTTATGCATAAAATGCGCAGGCAAAAGACCGGCCCTCATAGTGCCGCAGATGGAAAAGGAGAGAGCCGCCGCGGAATCCGCATGCGATGTGCTCACCCGCGGCGAAATAGGATTCTTCGAATATTACGAAGAATTCAAAGACGGATTCAAAGCGCAGGCGAAGATGACCGCGGACTACGTCGCCGCAAACGGCACCCAAGACCGCGACGGCAAAAAACCGACCGTCCTCGTCCCCGAAAACTTCCCCATAGTCTTCGCAGGGGAACTCGGGAACTACTGCACGCTGACGGTCGACCGCGGGGGAATGGGGGAGATTCGGAGCGTAAAGACCGCCGATGAAATCGCAAAGATACGAGCCTGTCAGGCGGTAAACGAACGTGCCCTCGCATTCGCCGTCAACATCATAAAAACCGCACCCGCGGATAACGGAGAACTGCGTATACCCGCCGGCATGAGCGGCGAAGGCGAACCGCTCACATCCGATGTCCTGCGCGGACTTATAGAATGCTTCTTCCTGAAAAACGGCTGCATTGCCGAGGAAACAATAGTCTCCTGCGGCACCGAGACCGCAATGCCGCATAACATCGGGCACGGAGTCCTCTGCGAAAACGAGCCCATAGTCCTCGACATATTCCCGCGCGACAGAAAAACGGGCTACTACTCCGACATGACAAGAACCGTCCTAAGAGGTGAGCCCTCCCGCGAACTCGCAAAACTCTACGAGACCGTCGCCGAAGGAAAGCGCCTCGGAGAATCCATGATACGCGCCGGAATCAAAGGATGCGATGTCCACAACGCCGTCCTGAAATACTTCGAAGACAGCGGATACCATACCGAAACCGAAGGCTTCATCCACAGCCTCGGACACGGCGTCGGTCTCGCAATCCATGAACAGCCCTCACTCTCGCCCTCCGGCGGCGAACTCGCACAGGGTCATATAGTCACGGTCGAGCCCGGACTCTACTACAAAGGAATAGGCGGCGTCCGCCTCGAAGACATGGGACTAGTCACCGCCGGCGGCTTCGACTGCTTCACGAAATTCGAAGAGAGACTCGTGCTTTAATGCTTAATGCCGCGGCACATAACCCGCAGACATAATCCCATAATCCGACTTCGGGTTATATCATCCCCGACATCCAAATAATAATGGCTTAAATAACCGACATATAACCTACTCAAATAACTGACTTATTACACACATATAACTGACAGATAACTGACTTAAATAACGACATAACAGAGGAATCATGACCAAATACACACTTGACGACGAAGTCGTCGATGCATATGTCGAGGCAGGCAGACTCGCCAAAAAACGTCTTGAAATCGCCGCATCAATGGTAAAACCCGACGCACTCATCCTTGACGTGGTCGAGAGCACCGAACAGGCAATCAGGGACGAAGGCGCTGAGATAGCCTTCCCGGTCAATATCTCATTAAACGAAGCCGCGGCGCACGACACGGCGTCATTCGGCGACGAACGCGTCTTTTCCAAAGGCGACGTCGTAAAAGTCGACCTCGGCGTCCTCATTGACGGATATATCGCCGACACCGCAATGACCGTAGACCTCGGTAATCACGCAAAACTCGTGGAAGCGTCCAGAAACGCGCTCAACGCCGCCGCAGCCATGGTCAAACCCGGCGTCAGAACCGGCGAGATCGGCGCCGCCGTTCAGGCGGAGATAGAAAAACTCGGATTCCTGCCCGTATCCAACCTCACGGGTCACGGACTGGGATACTACCACCTCCACGGCATACCCACATTCCCGAATGTTGCCGTGAGCGGCGGCACCGTCCTCGAAGAGGGCATGACCTTTGCAATCGAACCCTTCGCCACAACCGGAAGCGGTCACGTGACGGGAGCGCCGAGAACCGAAATATTCAGCCAGATCGGACGAAAACCCGTGCGTCTGCCCAGCGCCAAGGCGCTTCTGAAGACCATCGAGACGAGAAAAACCCTGCCCTTCTCGCGCAGATGGTATCACGACAAAAACTCCGAGGTAAATATCGTCAGAATGTGCAACGAAGGCATATTAACCGACTATCCGGTACTGCGCGACATTCAGGGATCCTTTGTCTCGCAGGCGGAGCATACCTTCATAGTAACCGAAGACGGCTGTATAATAACGACCGCATAATCTGTTTACGCCGGATTGTCCGCCGTATCGGACAAATCGGCAAACTTTTTTGCCGTTTGGCACCCGCATACGTGTAAAAGATACATATATGACAATTTAAGCCGAATATACTACGTTGTACGCATGTCTTTAAACACAGATGCAGAAGCGCTGGAGATAATCGAACTTCTCCTCACGGGCGAGATCATCAACAAATACGATAGTCTGAATAAGGATGATCTCCCGCCGCGACTCAGAAAGATTCTCGGAGCGCCGAACTGCAATACGGAGATTGAAAGACCGATCGTCTTAAGCGAAGCGATTGTCGAGAAGACTCTCGGAATCGGCGCCGCATACGAAAAAGTAAGCAAAAACCCCTTTGTAAAATACGAGGACTTCGGAAAAAGGCTCGGCATATCCGCACTCGACGCCGCCGCCGGCTGGTTCCTCAAGCAGGATGTCTCCGACCTCATAGCCGAAAACCCCGCACTTTCCTACTACTACGAGCAGGCTAAGACACCCGGAGTCTCCTACGACGAAGCCAGAAGACTTACGCCGCGATACTGCGAGTCAAGAGATTACCTTGACGCCAAACTCGAAGAGATCATAGGCGACGACGAAGAACTCAAACAGGCAAGAAACCTCATACTCTTCTCGGCATCCGAGGACGGCGAGATGTCGCTCGAAGACCTCGTATGCACGCCGCGTCAGGAAGAGATGATAAAGAAGATAGACGTCGCTTTAAAGAATCTGGACTTCCTCCGCGAGAGAAAGATCTACGAGTTCGGAAAGCTCCTCTTCGTGGGACCCCCGGGAACGGGAAAGACCTCGCTTGCGCTTGCGATGGCAAAGAAACTGAAGATGCCGCTTCTCGAAGTCCGCCTCGCCATGATAACCTCGCAGTATCTCGGCGAGACCTCCAAGAACATCGACCGAATCTTCGACCTCGCACGCAGATTATCCCCGTGCATCCTCTTCATCGACGAGTTCGACTTCGTCGCCAGAAGCAGGGTTACCGAGGATAACGGCGCAATGAAGCGTGCCGTCAACATGCTCCTCAAGAACATCGACACAATCAGTTTCGTCAAGAACGGCGTCCTCCTCATCGGCGCAACCAACCACCCGGGGATGCTCGATGAAGCGGCATGGAGAAGGTTCGACGACGTCGTCGAGTTCCCGCTGCCCGACTTCGCGATGAGAAGGGAGATTTTACAGAAGATCACGCGCTGTCTCGACTGCACCTGCGACTACGACGGTCTTGCCAACGAGACCGAAGGCTTCAGCGGCGCCGACCTCAAGATTATGATAAAGGAATCTCTTATATCGGCACTTATGCGCGACAGTTTCGTCATGGACGACGGCGACATCGAACAGGGCATGAGCAGTGTCCGCGACCGCGAAAACATCCGCCTCGGCGCCTCAATCTGAGAAAAAAGATTAAATCGATAATAAACAATAACGGATTATTACGATAATCGGTGCGGCAGGTTACGAAGGATGAAGCTGACGGTTTTGGGCACGGGCGATACGGTGGGAACGCCGAAGATAGGCTGCGACTGCGATGTCTGCAAGGCGGCGCTTGCCCTGGGGAAAGAACGTCTGCGCTCGACATATCTCATCGAGGAAGACGGACACCACCTCCTCATCGACACGTCGCCGGACTTAAGGAAACAGCTTCTCCTCGCAGGCAGCCCCAAGATCGACGCGGTCTTATGGACGCACGCGCACTATGACCATATCGCCGGCTTCAACGAATTCTACAGGATTCAGAAGTTCCCTCCGGGGTATGCGGCGGCGACCGCGATGGACGACATCGCAAAATACTTCCATTTTATCAATTTCAAAAAATTCCCGCAGGAACCTTATGTGCCCTTCGAGCTCTTCGGCATAAAGTTCACCTTCGTCGAGGTCAACCACCCGGGGATGTACACCTGCGGCGTCATAATCGAGTATAACGGCAAAAAAATCGGAATCACTTCGGATACCAGCGATATCCTCAAAGACGAGACGGTCGCGGCTTTCGAAAACTGCGACATCATGTTCATCGACGCCCTCATGAATCCCACTATCCATATCGAAAAGCACATGAACTACGCCGAAGCGATTGCGTTTGCGGAGCGCGTGAAGCCAAAGGAGTTCCATCTGGTTCACATGAGCCACAATATCCCTCTTGACTGGAAATACGTCTGCCACGACGGATTCAGCGTCGAGATATAATCCTTATAACCGATATAACCCATATAACCGCCATAATCGTGATAACGGGTTCAAATCGCTTAAACTGTTTTTAAAATAAACTGTTTTAAAAAAGTAATTTATGCCTTCTCAATCTGTGCGAGAAGAGAAGCGCAGTCTTTTGATATCTGTTGAGCGGCGGTCTTGATGATATCAATCGGGTTCTTTTTGTTCTTTGTCGTTACGAGAAGAATCGGGTCCGAGAAGGTATATTCGCTGTAATACTGAACAACATCCACATCGGGATTGGTGATGATGACTTCCTTTAACAGATTCATGTAGGTATGATTTTCACCGACAAATGTGAGCTTTGCCTTATCTTCGGTCAGCTCGATGATCTTTATTTCCATAGATACCATACATATACGATTTTCATTAAGTAAAAGATTCCCATAAAATGCGGGTCGCGGATATCGCACCGACCTGCCGCAGCGTATCAAGGACGGAATGATTGCGGGAGCGCGGAAAAATGGAATAAATCGCGTAAATGACTGTAAAATTGAAAAATTATAAAACGGTAAGACGGCTTTTACACCATCTTCTCGGTAAACACTATCATTCCCGCAACTCTGGTGATTCTTACCTTCACTCTCTGACCGGGCTTTGTTCCCGTCACATAGAGCGTGTATTTACCTATCTTGGCAACGCCGTCGCCGCGCTTGGAAAGGAACTGGATATCGACTTCCATCTCCATGCCTTCCTCGACCTGCTCGGAGATATTCTCGGTCTTTGCCTTCCTCTTGCGAATCGGGCGGTGACCGCCGCAGGCATCGCACTTAAGGGTGATAGTCCTTCCCTCTTTCACAAGTCTTGTATCCGGCTTTCCGCACTCGGAACAGATGACATAGTCCTCGATGTATTTGCCGATAATGCCGCCAATCTGCTGTTTGTCGAACTTACCGTTGAAGACCGCACGCGAAGAATCAATCTTGCCTGCCGTTCCCAGCTCGCCGCAGAGGTATTTCAGGACGCCGTCGGGCTCGCGTCTTAAGACCGAGACAATCTCGGAGAAGTTCTCGATAACGGTCGTCTTACCCTCCACGAACACCCTTGCCTCGGGCACAATAAAACGTCCCTCATCTCCGGATTTCTCGGTAATATTGGTATATGCGTGCTTCAATAGAGCCTCGTATGGATCGGTCATGCATATATTGTTGGATTTTATAGTGTAATAACTGCTCGTTATGGGAATTAATCTGCACGTATTATCTTTTCTTAAGGCACATAATTTCTGTACTTATGCTATGTTCAAGCGACGTTGAATATATTCAGGATAAAATCGGACGAAAACTCACCGATTTGGAAGCGGCGTGTTTTGAGAACCTCTGGAGTGAGCACTGCTCATACCGCTCCACAAAGAAACTTCTGCGCACCATGCCGACTACGGGCAAAAATGTCCTGCTGGGACCCGGCGACGATGCGGCGATTGTCGCATTTTCGGACGACATCGCGATAGCAATCGGCATGGAATCGCACAACCACCCCAGTTACGTCGACCCCTACGACGGATCGGCGACCGGCGTCGGCGGTATCGTAAGGGATATCATATCCATGGGATCGCGCCCCATCGCCCTCATGGACCCGCTCTACTTCGGCGACCTTAAAGGCGAGAAGAACCGCTACCTCTTCGAGCACGTCATCGCCGGCGTCGGCGACTACGGAAACTGTATCGGCGTCCCCGTCGTCCGCGGCGAACTCACCTTCGACGAGAACTACAGCGGCAACCCGCTCGTAAACGTGGTCTGCGTCGGCGTCGTCAGTCCCGACAAATACCTGACTGCGCGTGTCAAGACCCCGAAGAGCCGCCTGCTCCTCTACGGATCGTCGACGGGAAGGGACGGACTGGGCGGCGCATCCTTCGCATCCCGCGACTTATCCGAGGATGCCGAAGCCGCGGACCGACCCGCCGTTCAGGTCGGCGACCCCTACACAGAAAAACTACTTATCGAAGCCACAATGGAGATGACGGCGACGGGCAAGGTCCTCTCGTGCCGCGACCTCGGTGCCGCGGGACTTGCGGGAGCATCCTCGGAGATGTCAAGCTCTTTCGGCGCAAGAATTGAGGCGGATAAGGTCCACCTCCGCGAGAGCGGCATGAACGAGGTCGAGATTATGCTCGCGGAATCTCAGGAGAGAATGCTCATAGAGGTAATGCCGCAGGACATCCCGCTCATGACCTCCATCATCGAGAAATACGACCTCAAGTGGAGCGATATCGGAGAGGTCATCGAAGAGCCGCGTTATATCGTCACCTTCAAGGGCAAGACCGTCTGCGACCTTCCCATCGACCTGCTCGTCGGCGGCAACCCCGAGGAGTCGTGGCCCGCAAAGTCCTACTCCGCCGAAACAGCATATAAGAAACCGACCGCGGATATCAAAGAACTCTGCAGACTCATCATCTCGCACCCCGACATCGCCTCGAAGGAATGGGTCTACCGCCAGTATGACAGCGACGTTCAACTCAGAACGGTCTCGAAGGAAGGCGGCGCCGCCTGCGTCAAACTCGGCGATGCGGGACTCTACCTCTCATGCGGCTGCTGTCCGCGTCAGATTGCGCTCAAACCCTACGAGGGCAGCGCAAACACGGTCTACGAGAATGCCGCCAACCTCGCGGCAATGGGCGCCGAACCGCTCTGCGTCGTCGACTGCCTCAACTTCGCAAGCCCCGTCCACGAGGAGATATTCTGGCAGATTGCCGAGTGCGTCCGCGGTATGGGTGACATGTGCCGCAGACTCGACGTCCCCGTAGTCGGCGGAAACGTCTCCCTCTACAACGAATCCGACGAGCTCAAGACCCGCATCCTGCCGACCCCGTCAATAGGCATGGCGGGAAAAGGTGTGGTCAGAAAATTCGTGAAGCCGGCCGCGGGCATGAAACTCGGCATCCTCGGAGAGACAAAGGAGGAATACGGCGGCTCGATGCTCGACCTCGTCACGAAATGCGGCGGAGCTGCCCCCTCGATTCCCGACGTCTCCGTCCTTAAGGAAGTACGCGGACTTGTTAACGACGGCATTGTAAAATCCGCGTCCGACATCTCCAGAGGCGGTCTTATCGGAACGCTCGCCTCGTTTGCACCGCAGTGCGGCATTGACGTAAGCGGCACAAAAGCGGGCGCATTCGCCGAATTATTCTCCGAGTCCTACGGCAGATTCCTTGTGGCATACGAGGGAGCGGCTCCAAAAGGCGTAAGAGAAATAGGAACCGTCGGCGGCGATTCGATGACGATAAAAGCCGACGGCACGACGGTAACAATACCCAAGTCCGAGATGGACGAATGGTATAACTCGACGACCGCGCTCATGAGATTCTGAAACGGTGAAGTGACGTTAAAATTTAAAAATTAAAATTTAAAAATTAAAAAATACTTTTTTCAGGGTTTTCCGGTTTTTACGGTCTTTGCGGTTTTTCCGGTTTTTGAGGTCTTTTCAGCAAAAATCATCGGTGCCGACGATCCTGATTTTGACACCCTCGGGCAGGGCAAACTCATCGCGGCGCGGACAGTCGGGATGAAGAAGCAGCAGGCAGTTGGAATCCAGAAACCACAACTCCTGCCCCGCTCTCAGATAAGGTCGAACAAAACGCGGAAAAATCGCCTCGAAGATCGCCGGCGGATGCGTAATCAGCACGATATCGCTCATCGCGACGGCATCGGATATGAAATATACTTCAAAACCCGCCGTCGACGCCCTCTCCCAGCTCGGTCCCGGGCGGACGCCGACAACCGCATTAATCTCAGCCCCGCGCAGGCATTCCGCACATACGGCACCCTCCGCGCCGTATCCCGTAACGCACACATTTCGCCCGCCGCAGTTTCGGGCAAAATAATCCGCCAGAACGTCCCTGTTTATCATAAAATCACCGAATTATCGAGTAAACTCATTTGTAAGAGAGGTATGCATTTTCATAAATATTATATCACTTATTACAAAAACATAAAGCACTACAAAGTTGCTCAGCGGGATCTTTGAGAGCGATTCGGAATTGCAGAGAAATCGGTCAGAATTGCATGAAACCTGCCTCTCAAAGAAAAGTCAACGGTTGCTACGGTGCGAAGATCCCGTGATATTCCCGTGTGGGCACAGCTATGAGGTAAAAATCAATGGAATTACCGGACACACAGTCTACTCTGCCGGAAGTAAGAATCAATCTGACAAGAGTAGGCGTCAAGAACGTCAAGAAACTCGTTGAAGTTGCCAGACCCGGAAAGAGACCCGTGATATTCATATCCAGTTTCGATGTCTTCGTCGACCTGCCCAGCAGCCTTAAGGGTGCCAACATGTCCCGCAACTTCGAAGTAATCGACGAAGTACTGCAGCAGGCAGTTCAGGGAAAGGTCAACGGCATTGAGGACGTATGCAACTCGGTCGCCAGAAAACTTCTGGATCACCACGAATACTCCGACCGCACCGAAGTCAGGATGAACAGCACCTACATGATGAGACGCCAGACGCCTGTCTCGGGAACGGAATGCGACGAGGTCGTAAAAGTCGTCGCCAGTGCGATTGCGCAGAGAAACAAGTCTAATCCGATTGTCAGAAAGAGCATAGGCGCCGAGGTCACCGGCATTACTGCATGCCCCTGTGCACAGAATATAATGAAAGAGGTTGCCGCCTCAAAACTCCGTGACCTCAATATCCCCGAGGAGAAGATCGCCGAGTTCCTCCGCGACGTCCCGATGGCGACGCACAACCAGCGCGGAGAAGGCTTCCTCTGCATCGAGACCGACGACGACCAGTGCGTCAACCTCGAAGACATCATTGCAATCCTTAAGGACTCCATGAGCGCAAAAATCTACGAGCTCCTCAAACGCGGCGACGAGAGCTATGTAGTCCTCAATGCCCACAAAAACGCACGTTTCGTCGAGGACTGCGTCCGCGAGATGGCAAAACGCGTCGTAAACGACTTCTCCTTCCTCCCCGGCGACTCGCTTATACGAATCCGCCAGACAAACAAGGAAAGCATACACCAGCACGATGCATACGCGGAAAGAAAAGCGACAATCGCGGAACTTCGTGCGGAACTCCAGGAAACATCCTAAATTTGTAAAATAATCCCGGATTAAACCTAAATTTCTTTTTAACATTTGTGATAAGCTTAACAGAATGTAACGAGTAGTAGTTTTGCTACATAAAGTAACACGAAACTAAAAAAACGTAGCAAAATCCTACGTTAACAACGAAAGCCTTTTTTAAAGCAACACTGAAAGTTTACTTAGCGTACTGAACCCTATGGTTTCAGGTACGTGTGTTGCAATAAATTTAACGTGTGTTTTTACACCAAAGTACAGACATCTGAACAAAAATATTTAAATGAGGCGATTAATTTGTCGAAAGTTGTAGAGATTTCCCCAACCACAAGACATGAGGGTCACACGAAACTTGTCCTTAAAGTAAACGATGAGGGCATAATCGAACGTGGAGACTGGCTCAGTATTACACCTGTCAGGGGTATCGAGAAACTCGCAGTTGGAAAGACAATGCACCAGGCACCCAAGATCTCATCGCGTGTCTGTGGAATCTGTCCGGTTGCACACACCCTTGCCGGTATCGAGGCAATGGAAGGTTCAATCGGCTGTGAAATTCCGGATGATGCATACCTTCTGCGTATAATCCTGCAGTGTGCAAACAAACTGCACAGTATTGCACTGCATAACATCCTTTCACTTCCGGATATGTATTTACCGGGAACTGATATTCACATCAACCCGTTCTCGAAGGAAGAACCAGTACGCTCAGTTGCATTGCGTATCCAGAGACTCCGTGAGATCGGACAGACCATCGGCGAGATTGCCGGCGGTGAACCTATTCACCCGAGCAACCCCCGTATCGGCGGTATGTACAAGAATATCTCCCCGCGTGCAAAATCCAAGATCTATGACCTCGCAAAAGAGGGATCCGAGCTTGCACGTGCACACATGGACTTCATGATCTCCGTCTTCAAGGACTGGGACAACCGCAGCACGGCATCCGTTGCCAGCAGCTACGAAGTCGAGAAGAACGACAAATTCGGTTTCCACGACCAGGGTTACATGGCTGTAGACCCGCTCTACGCAAGCACAAACCTTGATGCGGACCCCAAGTGGTTCCCCGAGCGCTGGACCGAAGTCAGACCGTGGGACTGGTACATGGGACAGCAGGACATCACACTTGATGACCCCAACTACCCGAACAAGGCAACAACACCCGCGGGTGCAAAAGCATGGCCGCAGATGGAAGCCTGTACGGCTGTTCCTCTCTATGACGGAGCACCTGTAGAGGTCGGTCCGCGTGCACGTCTTGCAATCTTCCGTAACTATGACAGAAAAGGCGCAATGGGACTCCAGATCGCCCGTCAGATGGAATATCCGGACTGCCTATACGCAATGATGGATGCAGTTGACGCACTCAACACATCAGGACCTGTCGTAGCGGATGAGATCCCGCAGGGTGACGGTTCACTCGGATGGGCAGCAAACGAAGCTCCGCGCGGAACAGATGTACACCTTGCAAAGGTCAAAGACGGACGTGTTCAGTGGTATTCACTTCTTGTGCCGACCACATGGAACTTCCCGACAGTCAGCCGTGCACTCGAAGGAGCGCCATGGCAGCTTGCAGAGGTCATTGTTCGTGCCTACGACCCATGTGTATCATGCGCAACACACATGATGGTGGTCGATGAAGAGAAGAAGGTAGTGGCCCAGAAGCTTGTTCAGTGAGTGAGTGTTGATGTCTGACTGGTATGCGGAGAACATGATTATCGGATGCGGCAACCCGCTCCAGACCGATGACGGATTCGGTCCCGCAGTCATTGCGGAACTGAAGAAGCTCGATCTCCCCGATAACGTAAAAGTTCTGGACGCCGGTCTTGCAGGTCCGCACTTTCTCTTTACCATGATTGCACAGTCGGAAATGCCTGTGAAAAAGATGGTAATCGTAGATATAATGGACTTCGGCGGAGAACCCGGAGAGATTACCCGTGCAACACCCGACATTCTGATGCCGGGCGCATATACGGATCCTCATTCATGGGGACTCAAGGAGCCTTTGCAGGAGATAGCACAGAAAACCGATGTGGTTATCTTCGGATGCCAGCCGCAAAGCATTGACATATCCCAGATCGACAACGAGTCGGAAGACGCGGAGTTCTGGGTCACTGAAAGCGTAAGAAAGGCCATTCCGAAGGCAATGCAGTTAGCACTTGCCGAAGTAGGGGTGGATTATGGGACTGCTATCACGTCTCAAAAAGATCTTCACGGGTGATCAGGAAGCTGAAGCAAAAGCAGCTCCCGAGAAGAGAAGCGAGCCCGCTGCAAGCAAAACGGCAGCCGCAAAGCCTGCTTCAAAACCCGAAGATGTGAAGGTTAATCGAATACAGGATGCAAAAATAAAGGAGGATAAGCCTGTGGTAGAAAAAATTACCGTTGGACACGTTCATATGTCCGGATGTACCGGATGTCTTGTATCTCTTGCAGATAACTACGAGGGATTATTCAAGATTCTGGATGACTACGCTGACCTTGTCTACTGTCTTACACTTGCAGATGTAAGGCACATCCCAGAGATGGATGTAGCACTGGTAGAAGGTTCGGTCTGTCTCCAGGATGAGTGTTCCGTTAGAGAAATTAAAGAAACCAGAGAGAAATCGAAAGTTGTCGTTGCTCTCGGTGGATGTGCAGCATATGGAAACATCACAAGATTCAGCCGCGGCGGTCAGTGGAACCAGCCCCAGCATGAGTCATTCGTACCTATCGGTGACCTGATTGACGTAGATCTTTATCTGCCGTCATGTCCGCCGGGCGCGGAAGCAATCAGAAATGTCTGTTTAATGGCATATCTGCTTCTCAGAGGCGACGAGTCACAGAAGGCCCTTGCGGCAGCTTACTTAAAGCCGCTCATGGAACTTCCGAAACGCGGAACCGAAGCCTGCGGCTGCGACTTAATGGTCGATGTCATCAACCAGGGTCTCTGTATGGGATGCGGAACATGTGCAGCAGCATGTCCTGTCCGTGCAGTATCAATGCAGGCAGGTAAGCCGAACGTTGACCGCGAGATGTGTATCAAATGCGGTGCATGTTATGTACAGTGCCCGAGGAGCTTCTACAGCTTCGACGTCGTAGGACAGTTCGAATCAATCAGCGAGCTCATCGCAACTGTAATGGGCAAAGGAGGTCAGTAAAATGGTTCTCGGAAATTACAAGACAGCAGTCTGTGCACGTGCTGCGGATGCAGACATTCTCAAGTGCTCACAGGACGGAGGAGTCGTAACCGAACTCTTCACATATGCGCTCGAGAACGGTGTCATCGACGGAGCAATCGTTGCGGGACCCGGAGACGCACCATTCAAGCCGGAGCCGATTGTCGCAACAACAAAAGCCGAGCTTCTTGCAGCACGCGGTACAAGATACACAATCAGCCCGAACATGAGCCTTATCAAAGAGGCAACCCGTTCATACGGTCTTGACAAAGTCGGTATCGTCGGCACTCCGTGTCAGATGCAGGCGCTCAGAAAGGCACAGCTCTACCCGATTGGTATGAGAAAAGTACCTGACAAAATTGCGCTTGCAATCGGTATCTTCTGTATGGAGAACTTCCCGTACCAGGGTCTTGAGGCAATCGTCGAAGACCACTGCAATACCAAGATGGAAAGTGCCGTCAAGATGGATATCGGAAAGGGTAAATTCACAGTGTACACCGAACGCGGAGCAGTCACACAGATTCCGCTCGGAGCAACACACAAATATGAACAGCCCGGATGCCACGTATGTCTGGATTACGTAGCAAACATGGCTGATGTCTCAACAGGTTCAGTAGGAACCCCTGACGGATGGAGCACGGTCTTCGTCCGCACAAAGAAGGGAGAAGATGTCTGGTCAAAGGCAGTAGCGGCAGGCTACTTCGAGACCAAGGACATCGCAAGCGTTAAACCCGGACTTGACCTTGTCACGAAACTTGCAACCGGCAAGATCGACAGGAACAAGAAGACACTCGAGGAACGTGCAAAGATGGGTGTCGGCAAGGGTCTTCGCAACCCCTACATCTAAATTTTTTTTCGTTTTTTCGATTTTTTTCGCTTTTTTCATTTTCTTCCCGTTTTTTCGTTTCGCAATTCGTAAGTGCGGTTCAAAATCGCAATCGCGGGAATGCCGGACCGAAATGTTATTATCGGCAAAATATTTTTGAAAAAAATGACAATTTTTGTCAAGATCATGCATGATTAACTTTATTTAGAAACACTTCTAATGATCCATTATCAAAAAGTGCCAACCGACAAACGATCCTTTTGACTATCCGATCATTCAACCATGATCCTTTCAGAATATTCAATCCGCCCGTTTACCGGTCGCACTTAATCAAAGCATAATCTTTGTGGTCTTAATTCAGGTGAACTGATGAAAGTTGAGATGACTGCGGAAGCGGCTGAGAAGGCTAAAGAGATTCTGAATATCTGTATGAAACGTCCCGAGCATGTGCTCGGCATAATCAGTTCCGGGGTTTCAATCAAGGTCGCCGGCGTCAACATATACACCGTAAAAGAGATTGTGGAATCTCCGAAGAAAGAATTTGAAGAGAGTTCAGCCACTATCGGGCTGAGTTTCACGGGAGATCTTGCGGGTATAATAGCCGTTTCTTTTCCGATGGAGAGCGCCGCCAAACTCGTAATGGCTATCAGCGGCGAAAATGCGGGAACACCCGAACTTGACAGGCTCAGGATTGCGACCTTAAGAGAGGTCGGCGGCATTGTCATCAGCGGCATCATGGGCTCAATCGGTAATGTCCTGGACAGTCATATGGATTATACGGTTCCGTCCTATGAGAAAGGTTCGATAGCATCGCTCCTTAACCTCGGCGACAGGATGATGGACTCTCTTGTCCTTATTGCGAACGTCTCTTTTACGCTGCACGATTTAAACGTTGAGAGCAATATCCTGATGGTCCTTGAAGAGGAACAACTGAAACTGCTGCTCGACAAAATAAAGGGGATTCTGTCTTGATTATGGCGAACGACAACTTCTTTAAGATTACCGAACTCTTTCCGGTCGGCATCTGCGTTATCGACGGCACCAATCGGATTGCGTTCTGGAACAGACTCATAAGCGAGTGGACGGGTAAAACGAGCGATGAGGTCTCGGGAAAGATACTCTGCGAAGTATTCCCGCACCTTTCCGGATCGTCCTTTGAGGAGCGCATAAAAGAGATCTTTACGGGCGCACCGCCGGCGATATTCTCGTCGCAGCTGCACGGCGCCATTATACCGACATATCTCCCGTCGGGCGAACCGCGCATTCAGACGACAACGGTGCTTCCGCTTCGCATAGAGGATGAGATATACGCCGTCATCGTCGTCGAGGACTGTACCGAGCTCAAACGTGAGGTTACCGCCTACAGGAGAATGAAGGACAGCGCGATTCTGGCATTAAACGACAAAATCAACGCGGAAAAAGAGGTCGTCCGTGCCAACGAGGAGTCAAATCTCTACCTCGGCATCATGTCTCACGACCTCAAGAACACCAACGCCATTATCATGAGCTATGCACTTAAGATGGCGGAATTCGATAACCCGGAAGTGGTTAATTACGCCAAGAAGATAATGATGGCGTCAACGGGAATCAATGACATCATAAGAAATGTCTCCGTAGTACGAAAGATGAGTCATGAATCGCAGGGCCTCAGACCGTTCCCGCTTAAAATGGTCATCAAGGACGCGGCAAGAAACTTTGAAGGGCTTAAGTATGAGATAATCGGCGATGACGTGCGCATATTCTGCGATGACCTTATCTCCGAGTTGTTCGTAAATATCTTCTCAAACTGCGTCAATCACGCGGGCATTGCCTCAAAGATTCACATCACCATAGGCGAGAAAAACGACAAAGGATATGTCCGTGTCTCGGTTGCGGATGAGGGACCCGGCATCTCGGAAGAGCGTAAGGCGGATATCTTCGCCAAATTCACCAAGAAAGTCAGGGAAGAGAGCGGAGATGAAGGAACGGGACTTTACATCGTTAAGGTGCTCATGACACGCTATAACGGCAATGTTTCGATTGAAGACGCATACCCCGACGCCATAAGAAAAGGTCTTAAGATATGCCTTGATTTCAAAACGGCATAATTTAAGACCATTATAAGTATTTTAAAACATATTCAGACCGTAAAATAAAAAATATCAAATTGATTAAATCTGTTTCAATAAAATCTGTTTCATTAAATCTGTTTCATTAGATCTGTTTCATTAAATCTGTTTTTTGAGCACTCGTACGGGGCTTATGGTTGCGTCGATGAGCAGGTCGAAATCCAGTGCATCCGCCCAGCCCTCTTTCTCGAGGAATCCCATAAAGCAGACGCCGACACGTTTGCAATCATACTTCGAGATTACTTTAAGCGCATCGGCGACGGGGATGCCGGTCGACTTCATCGAAAGCCCGCCCATTATCACGGCAACCGCGGCATCGAGTTTTATGGGTTCGCATGCGCCGCATGACCCGTCTGCACCGCCTGCACCGTCCGACCCGCAGGTTTTGCGTGAGACCGTCTGCATGCCGATATCCTCTACCAGTTCGAGATACACCGCTTTTTCTTCGCTGAGGAAGGGCACGAAGATAAATCTGCACGGCAGTGTTCTTGCCGCATATGCCAGCAGTTCGACTATGGGAAGGCATGTGCCGCTGCATCCGTAAAAGACAACCTGACTGCCGGCGGGCAGTTTGAGGTCCTCGAGATATTTCTTGAACGGGCGCAACAGTCCCGTTATTCCGTCCAGTCTTTCAATCTCCTGCATGAAAACTGATTGGCGCCGCCGCATTAAAAGATTTACTCAACGCCACAGTGATTTGCACAAGATAATTTACACGGATATCATGTGCGCTTTTTCCGACCGCGGTGCCGGAAAAACCGAGTAACGCCGTGAAAAAACCGCGGTCGGTCCCGCTTTTTTATAAGTATTGATGAATAAAATCGACACTTAACAGCGAATATATACGGTAAACCGCATACATATTAGATGAATGAATGACTCTGAAATTTTGATGAATCCAAACGATCTGGTACAGTTCCTTAAGAAAGATCCCAAAGACTTCACCAAGGACGATATTATCAGATTCTGTGAAGAGAATAAGATTGAAATGGTCAACTTCCGCTACGTTGCCGCGGACGGCAGACTCAAGACCCTTAACTTTGTTCTCTCTTCAAAGGAGTATCTGGACACTATTCTCTCGGACGGCGAAAGAGTAGACGGCAGCAGTCTCTTCCCGTTCATCGAGGCAGGAAGCTCCGACCTTTACGTAATTCCGCGCTATTCCACGGCTTTCATGGACCCGTTCGCGGAAGTGCCGACACTCGACATACTCTGTTCTTTCTACGACAACACCGGTAAGCCGCTGGCGTCGTCGCCGGAGTATATCCTCAGGCAGGCGGCAATCGCATTCAAGAGAGAGACCGGCATGGACTACAAGTGCCTCGGCGAACTTGAATACTATGTAATCAGCGACGTTGACGAGATCTACCCCGGTGTCGACCAGAAAGGTTACCACGAATCCGCACCCTACTGCAAGTTTGCGGAGATGAGAACCCAGGCTCTCCTCATGGTTGCGCGTGCCGGCGGTAAGATCAAATACGGTCACTCCGAAGTCGGTTGTTTCACAAAGGACGGCAAATACTACGAACAGCACGAGATCGAGTTCCTCCCCTGCGACCCGATTCTCGCGGTCGAACAGCTCATCATCGCAAAATGGGTCCTCAGAATGCTCGGCAGCCAGTACGGCGTCGAAGTCTCATTTGCGCCGAAGATAACTGTCGGCAAGGCAGGTTCGGGCATGCACTTCCACATGCTTGCCGAGAAGAACGGCAGAAACGTGATGGTAAAGGACGGCAAGCTCTCGGACACCGCAAAGAAGATGATCGCGGGTATCCTCGACATCGGCGATGCGATTACCGCATTCGGCAACCCGATTCCGACATCCTACTTAAGACTCGTTCCGCATCAGGAAGCGCCGACCTACATCTGCTGGGGCGACAGAAACCGCTCGGTAGTTGTCCGCGTTCCGCTCGGATGGACAGGCTCGACCGATATGGCAATCGAAGCCAACTTCGGTCTTAAGAGAAGAGTCGAGAAGGCATCGAAGCAGACCTTCGAATACCGTGTTGCAGACGGCGCCGCGGACGTATACGAGACGGTCGCTTCGCTTATCATCGGCGCAATGCACGGTCTTTCAATGCCCAATGCGCTCGAGATGGCAGACAAACTCTATGCCTCCGGCAACATCTTCGACAAGGAATATGCCTCGTTCTTAAAGAAACTCAGACAGCTTCCGACCTCATGCAGCGAGTCCGCGGATGTTCTCTTAAAGAACCGCAAGCTCTTCGAGAAGGACGGAATCTTCCCGCCCGGCGTCATCGATGCCCAGGCTAAAAAGTTAAAGGCATTCAAGGACGCGGGTCTCTCCGACAAGCTCCTCGGCAACGAAAAAGAGTTCGCAAAGCTTGTTCAGAAGTATATCCACATCGGATAAACGGATAGACAAATAAACAAAACATCGGGTGCACGGTGCCGACGGTCTTCAACGCTGTTGCATCATGCGATAATAACTCGATTCAATAATTTTTCCGGTTTTTTATTTTTAGTGTCATGAAGTATTTTTATCAATAATTCCGGCAAAAATTCCTGTTAAAAAAGTAATTGATTATTTGGATTTTACTTGGATTTTACTCGGATTTATTTGTATTCGACATAATACACAGTTATTCGGCATGATGCCGTGGATATCGTTCCGATACAGACATTATGCCGGTTACAGCCCGCCGTCGTCGCGTCTGCGCGGGGCTCTTCTCTGACCGCCCTGTCCGCCGCGACCGAAACCGCCGCTCCTGTTCATGACGACGTATGCAACCACGGCAATCACGGCAATGACCGCAATGACGCCGACAATCGTCATAAGCGTGGAGTCTTTCTCGATGATGAACGTAATATTCATCTCGGTGCATCCCAGCGGCACCTGACGCATGTCGGAATAGTCCTTATAGTCCTTCGCTTTTACCGTAAAGGCATAATCCTCGTTTGTTATAAGTTCGGTCGAAAGTTTTCCCGTCGCATCCGTGACACCGAGAACCTTGCCGTTCGCGGTTACGGTCGCATCCCCGACCAGATTATTGTCCTTGTCGATGACGAGAATCGATATCTTCGCCGACGAATACGCAAGTTCGACGATTATGTTGTCGGTCGTCGGGTTTACATCGATGTTCGCCTTATAATCGTTGTATCCCGCTTTTCTGACGAGGATCTCATGGTTTCCGGATGAGAGCTGTTTTACGCCGCTTCTGCCGTATGAATCGGTAAGTCCCGTAAGACTGCCGTCAATGTAAATCTCGGCCTCGCCGAGCGGGCGTTTCTGCGCATCATATACGGATACGGTTACGGGATTCAGCGACTTGTAGAGTGTCGCGGTATAGATAATCTCGTCGCTGGAGAAGTAATGGTTCTCCTCAAACGGCTCGTAATTGGTTTTCTTCACGGCAATCTGATATGACTTCTCATGCTCGAGATTGAGATTTACCTTGCCGTCACTTCCCGTCTCGCCCGCGAGTTTGCCGTCAATGTAGAGCTCGGCGCCCGCAAGAGGTGCTTTCGAAGTGCTTTCGCCGTCAAGTATCTGGAATATGACCAGATCGTTTCTCTGCATGAGGTAATCGACGCTCTTCGATGCATCCGACATCTCGACCGTCTTAACAATCGTCTCGTAGTTCGTCAGCTTTACCGTGACGACATACGGGGTGTAAAAAGAGACTGCAAATTCCGCTTTGCCGTTAAAGTCCGTGGATTTGCGCGCATCCAAATCAATGCCGACTACCTCCACAATCGCGTTCTCGAGAGGCTCGAGAGTGTCTGATTGCAGGACGTTAACGGTGAGCGATCCCTTTTCGCGCGTCAATTCGACTTTGACGGTTGTCTGACCCGGGGTTACCTGATTGCTCCAGTATTCATAGCCGTTCTTCTTGACGCCGATACGATAACTTGAGATAAAGGAATGCGTATGCTCAAGCTGTCCGTCAACGTTTGTTAATCCCACATAGCTTCCGTCCACATATACCGATGCCCCGGATACCGGCTGATTGTTGTTTTCGTCAACGACGGTGATTAATACGGTCGTTGTCGTAGCCGAAACCGTGCCGACCGTAAGGATTAATCCGAGTATCAGTATGAACGCCGAAATTATACGTTTATACATGAATTACTTTTCTTTTCATAGCTTTTATAATATTCTGATTGAATGGGGGGTTGTCTTAAAAAAAGTGTGCAAAAAATATGAAATAAATCCGGAAAAATACTCACCGGATATGTTTTCCGATTACAAAAGCCAAAGCCCCCGCTGCACCAAGCCCGATTAATGCAATCAGTGCTCCGAATCCGGGCGCAGTCGTTGCCGCCGGAGCGGATGCGGTTGCAGGTGTACCTGTAGGTGATGAGGCAGGTACGCTTGTCGAACCTGCTGCAGGTGCCGCCGCCGGTGTTCCCGCAAGTATGTTGAATGTGGTTGTTGTCGTAACATCGGCTTCGATTGCTTCGACGTTTACGATGTATTCGTCCGTTTTGAAGGTCGATGCATCGACATCGAGCGCCCATTCGTTATAGGTCGAGCCTTCGTTAACCTTTACGGTCGAAGAAACGCCCGAGAACTCACCGCTCTGTGTCTTCTGTGTCGGCTGGAAAGATGATGATGTAACTTCGACGATAAGAGTGTCGCCTACTGCGAGGTTTGTCGTACCGGTAATCTTGAAAAGGTCACCGATGTAGTGGTCGCCTACGGAGTTAACTCTGATCCATGGCTCTTCAACAAGGAAGGTCAGCTTTGTGTAAGTATCGTCAACGTTCGCCGAGTTGATTGCCGTGATTAAAGCTTCCGCGGCATCCGAGCCCTGAAGTTTGCCGTTACCTGCGACGATAAACGCAACTCCGTTTACATCCTCGGCGCCCTTAGGATTCGTGATTACCTGTATGGTCTTTGCATCCTCGTTCTTCTGAGACTTTACATCGAAAACGCCGTTGTACATAGGGTGCTGGACAACCACAAAGTACTGACCAGATGCAAGATCCTTTGTATCGGCTGAACCGAGTTCATACTCGAATGACCCGTCATCGTTCACGGTCTCGGTTACCATTGATGACTCCATAAGATTGGTCTTTTCGCCGTTCCAGTAATTCTTTCCGAGAATCCAGACGGCAACACCCTGTGTCGGCTGACCTTCGGCGGTTCCGCGGATGTAGAGTTTGTCACCTTTTGCGACCGTGGATGACGATGTCGTTGCCGTAACAAACGGCTTCTTGATTACGACGGAAACGGTATCGTATTTGACGTCCGAAAGCGTCTTGTTAATGCCGCTCTTTAAAGCGAAATCGGATGTCGCATAGATTGTGTATGTGCCGGCGTCAAGGATTGAACCAGAGGTATCCCACTTGTATTCCCAGGTATCATCGGTCTTGACAGTTACTCTTGTATTATCCTTCGAAGTCGGATTTGTCTTGGGTGCGTCGAGTTTGCCGCCGGCAACCGGCAGGTTGGGTCCCGTGATGAAGAGATATACGTCATCCGAGTCCGTGTTTGTACCCGAGAGCGTTACCTCTTCACCCAGGTAGTATGAACCGTCGCCGGATGCCGAGACCGTGACCGCTCCCTTTTCGACCTTTACCTTTACGGTATCATATAGTTGCATATCAAGCTCATAATATTCTTCGGGACTGAGAGGTTCATCCAGATATTTTATCCTCTGTGCACGGATAGTGAACGAAGTGTCTTTTGTATTCTCATTGGTCATTATGCCGATGTTTATGCTGCCGTCAGCGGCGAGTTTTGCAACGACGGCATAATTGCCGGTGAAATCACCTTCCTCCGTCACTCCTTCTGGCAGATCATCCGCTATATTCGTGTGGGAGGGCTTATATTCCGTTCTTTCCGCCTGCAAATAACTCATCGGAGTAACATCCTCCTGATCCTTAATGAATGCGGGCACCTCTTTATAGTTATAGCCGCTTACACCCGTAAACCAGACCGCGTAAAGTGCTCTCGGAGTGCCGTCTACTCTAACCGAGAATCCGTTATTACGGATAACGGTCGCTTTGTCCGACGTTATCTTTACGGTTTCCCTGTCTACCGTGACCTTTACGGTATTGGAAACAGTCTGTCCCGTAATCTCGCCGAGGTTATCCTCCATGCCGTTGACGTTGATCTCGGCATAGAACTGATATTCGCCCGTAAGTATTTTATGCCCGAGGACTTTGTCATTATCAACAATACGTCCCGCACTCCAGACGGGGGTTGCGTTATTTACCCAGAAATCGGAACGATTCACCTTAATGGCCTGAAGATTTACATTCGTAAAGTTACCGTCGTTTGGATTAGGAACCACTATCATCGACTTAAGTTTTGCTTCGTCGGGAGTTATTGCATAAACTTCGATGCCTATATCGTCATAATTCGGAACTGGTCTCCGGTATACAAAGTCCAAAGATTCATCATCTATTGTGCCATCATCATAATACGTATAGCCATACGTGACATTCAGAATATTACGATACTTTCCTATTTCAGTGCCTGTGATATTAAAAAACTCTGTCCTATAATAATCTCCACCATCAGACCGCTTAGCAAGTAAATTATAAAAAGTATTCTCCTCCTGGTCGTTTTCTCCGCGTAAAAAGAGCGGCGCAAAAGTACTTTCAATCTTAAGCATTACCGGATCATCGGCGATGACTTTCTTGCCGTCAATCGAAGTTGTTCCGTCACCCCGGTAGCTGTTTATTTTTAAAGAAGGCTTCTCAACATAGAATGCCAATTCGGCAAGACCGCCGGTTGCATTATATGAATACCATGGACCCGTATAGTCTGCGAATCTTGCCGAATCAAAATAGAAATGGTATATTTCTATAGGCGCGATAGTAATTACTTTTCCGGGAGTGTCCGTTCCGACTCTTGAACCCGGCGCATACCATGCGATGGTTCGTGTTTTATTGAGAGTCTCGTAAATATTCAAATTGGACTCTCCGATAAAGACTGTATCCCCGGGAAAAATACCGGTTGAATACGGATTGTCAATTACACCCGACCCTCCGGGTATGGGTTGATCGTAGTATCTGACCGTGATATATGTCACATAATCCGTCGCCTGAACGGCGGAGACTGTCAAAAATAGGGCAATCAATACGAGAGATAACCGAACTATGATGATATTATTATGTGTCATTTTCGTCTTTTCGGGTTTGGTTTTATTGACGGCATCCTCATTGAATGACAGTACAAATGCAGGGTAGCCGTCTCATGCAGTTTACTTCAGTACAGGCATGTTACTAATTTAGATAGATATATTTAGCGTATATGAGTAATAGTTCTTCGCAGATTTTCGCCACCATAACCCTTATGATCATGAATGCCTTAAAAAGGGAAATCACAGATCTTTTCTTACGGATCTTTTCCGATTACAAAAGCCAAAGCCCCCGCTGCCACAAGCCCGATTAATGCAATCAGTGCTCCGAATCCGGGCGCTGTCGTTGCCGCCGGAGTCGGCACGGTCGTCTTGGCGGGTGAGGCTGACGGAGTTTCGGATGCGGAATCGCTCTCCGACTCGTCTGCCGATTCATCGGCGGATTCATCTTCGGTTTCGTTTACAGATTCGTCTGCACGTTCGTTTTCCTGTTCGTTTTCAGGCTCGTTTACCTGCGGGGTTACGGGCGTTCCTTCATGGACGTTAAACACCGTGGTTTCTTTGATATCCGCATCCACGGATTCGACGGTAAATATATACTCATCCGGCTTGAAAGTCGAAGCATCGACATTGAGTGCCCATTCATTGTATTCCGAACCCTCGGTAATGGCTATCACTGAAGAAATGCCCGTAAACTCGCCGCTCTGTGTCTTATCGGTCGGCTTGAAGGACAGAGATGTAATTTCCGCAATAAGACTGTCGGCGATCGCAAGGTTGGTCGTGCCCGTAATTTGGAATTTGTCGCCGACGTAATGATCGGCGATTGAATTAATCCTTATCCACGGCTCTTCGACGATGAAGCTGAGCTTGGTATAGGTATCGTCGATATTCGCCGAATTTATCGAGGAAATCAGGGCATTCGCGGCATCGGAACCCTGAAGTTTGCCGGCGCCGGCGATTATAAACGCAATGCCGTTCGCATCCTTCGCTCCATAGGGATTTGTGATGACATCAACGGCGTTTTCATCTTCGTTGACCTCGACCATGACATCGAACTCCTCATTATACATGGGATGCTGGACAACAACGAAGTACTGACCCGAGGCAAGGTCGCTTGTGACCCCCGAACCGATCTCGTATTTGAACTCGCCTTCACTGTTCACGCCCTCGGTTACCATCGCCGAACTCCCAATCTCTTCCTTCTCGCCGTTCCAGTAGTTCTTTCCGAGAATCCAGATGGCGACACCCTTTGAAGGCATTCCTTCCGCCTTTCCGTTGATGAAGAGTTTGTCACCCTTTGCCACCGTGGCGGCGGAGGTTGTTGCCGTAACGAAGGGTTTTCTTAGCAGGATGCTCATACTGTCGTATTCCACATCAGAAAGCGTGTGTTCGGTGCCGCTCTTAAGCGCAAATCCCGATGTTGCATAGATTGTGTATGTTCCCGCATCAAGAACCGAACCGAGTGAGGTCTCCCACAGATACTTCCATGTGTCATCGGTATTGACGGTAATCCTCAGACTGTCGCTTTCATTCTGCGGACTTACCTTAGGATTGTCGAGTTTACCCCCGGCAACGGGCAGGTTGGGTCCGGTGATAAAGAGATAGACGTAATCGGAGTCCGTATTCGTACCCGAGATTGTTATGTCGTCGCCAAGGTAGTATGAACCGTCGCCTTTTGCCGAGATGACTACGGCTCCCTTCTCCACAGTTACCTTTACGTAATCGTAGAGCTGATCGTCAAGTTTGTAACCGCTCGGGTCATCTTTCGAATAGGGATTGCGCAGATTCGGAATTCTCTGAGCGCGGACGGTAAAAATCGTCTCCTTTGTATTCTCATCCGTCATCAGACCAAGGTTAATAGTGCCGTCTTCCGCTGTTTTGGCAACGACTGCATAATTGCCCGTGTAATCGTGCTCACCCGCTTCATACACGTCGCCAGGCAAATCGGAAGCAATATCTTTCGACATATAAGTAGTGTTAACTGCCTGAGCATAGGTCATCGCGGTAACATCGTTCTGATCCCTCATGAATGCGGGCACTTTTTTATGATCGTACCCTCTTACGCCCGTGATCCAGACGGCATAGAGTCCTTTGGGAGTACCGTCGAGAGTCACCGAGAAATCATTATTACGGGTTATGACTGCTTTCTCCGCCTTGATTGTAATATCTTCCTTCTCGACATTAACCGTTTCAACGAATGAAACTGTCTCCCCCTCTATTTCACCGAGGTTATCCTTGATGCCGTTTACGTTAATGTCGGCATAAAACTGATATTCCCCGGTAATAATCTTATGACCGATAACATTGTCGTTATCGACGACACGTCCCGCACTCCAGACAGGATGATCGTAATTAATCATATAATCGGTGCGATCGGGATGCCAATTTTGGAGAGATGCCACATTATAGTCGGGGCTGAATATATCGGGAACTACAATCAAGGATGAAAGTTTCGCTTTGTTCGGCGCAACCGCATATACGTTGACACCCGGCATTGAATCTGAAAGGGTTACGGTAATATTATCCGGATGCTCATCCGCTGCTTCAAAAGCTTCGGAATATGCAATGCCATAGTATATACCCGGAACAGATAAATTTGTATAATTTACGGCACCGCTGGTATTGATTGCAAAGAAATCAAAGACACCGTATGGCTTATTTGCATCGGTAGAAGCACGCTCAAAGAGTCTCTCGAACGGACTTTCAATTTTAATCATTAACGATTCATCGGCAACAACTTTATAGTCGCCGATAGGATAGGTTTCATTCTCCTTATAAAGACTTATGGATAATGAAGGCTGTTCCACATAGAATGCCAATTCGGTATTGGCGGAATCAGTGGAATTATAAGCATACCACGGACCTGTATAGCCCTCAAATGTTGCCAAATCCACATAATAATTTTTTATTTCCGCAGGTGTGAGCGGGACTACTTTTTCGGGTTCATCCGTATGGACATTTGAACCTTCGAAAAAATATGCTATCTCAGTCTCCAAACCGAGAGCCGCGGATACATTCAACCCGGATTCGCCGATAAATATAGTATCTCCGGGATAGATATTTACTGCGAGTTTATTTCCCGTGTCGTATGCCTGAACGATTCCGACTGTAAAGAATATTCCTATAAATACCAAAACCGGAATCATACGAATGTGCATAAAATACTATTCTCCTTATTGGCTTTATAATATTCTGATTGATTATAAAATTGCTTCGCAGGATTATGCCGTAAATGTGAATAAAATATCTGCTGTAACAATAGAATCCAAAAAACACTTAAACACGCGTAAATCCACAATTTAATCAAATTTAACACGTGATAACAATGATAAAACAGTCGTAACTAATCAGATAAATTTACAAAAAAAAGTTTTGAATTTAGGGATTAATTTAATCCTTTCTGATGATCAGAGCAGCTACTGCTCCAAGACCGATGAGTGCAACAAGTGCTCCGAATCCGGGTGAAGCTGTTGCTGCCGGGGTCGGTGCGGTTGTGGGTGCACTGGTCGGTGCTGAGGTAGGTGCTGAGGTCGGTGCACTGGTAGGTGCAACGGTTGCTGATCCAGTCAGGATGTTGAATGTTGTGGTTGTTGTGCATTCTGCTTCAATTGCTTCGACGTTTACGATGTACTCGTCTGCCTTGAAGGTTGATGCGTCAACATCGAGTGCCCACTCATTGTATGATGAACCTTCGTTAACCTTTACTGTTGAAGATACACCGGAGAACTCTCCGCTCTGTGTCTTCTGGGTTGGCTGGAAGGATGAAGATGTAACTTCTACAATGAGGTTGTCACCGATTGCAAGGTTGGTTGTACCTGTGATCTTGAACTGGTCACCGATGTAGTGGTCGCCTACGGAGTTAACTCTGATCCATGGCTCTTCAACCAGGAATGTGAGCTTGGTGTAGGTATCATCAATGTTTGCGGAGTTGATTGCCTGGATTAAAGCTTCAGCGGCATCTGAGCCCTGGAGTTTATCAGCAGCACCTGCGATGATGAATGCCTGACCATTTACAGTCGCTGTCTGAGTTCCCTTCGGGTTTGTGATTACCTGTACGGTATCGTCTCCACTGTTGTACTTGGTCTTAACATCAAATTCACCGTTGTACATCGGGTGCTGGACAACTACGAAGTACTGTCCTGATGCAAGGTCTTTTGTCTTAGAAGTACCGAACTCGTACTCGAATGAACCGTCATCGTTTACATTCTCAGTAACCATGTAGGAGCGTTCATATTTTCCGCCCTCAAGTCTTTCACCGTTCCAGTAGTTCTTTCCAAGGATCCAGATAGCGACACCCTGTGTCGGGTTACCTTCTGCAGTTCCGCGGATGAAGAGTTTGTCACCCTTTGCAACTGTGGATGCCGAGGTTGTTGCCGTAACGAATGGCTTCTTGATTACTACTGAGACTGTGTCATACTCTACATCAGAGAGTGTCTTTTCAGTACCGCTCTTTAATGCAAAGTCAGAGGTTGCATAGACTGTATATGTACCTGCATCAAGGACTGAACCTGATGTATCCCACTTGTATTCCCAAGTGTCGTCTGTCTTTACAGTAACTACCTGACTCTGAGACGCATATTTCGGACTGAACTTCGGGTTATCGAGTCTGGCACCCGCAACCGGAAGGTTAGGTCCTGTGATGAAGAGATAGACATCATCTGAATCGGTGTTTGTACCCGAGAGGGTTACTTCTTCACCAAGGTAGTATGAACCGTCACCGGACGCTGTGATAGTAACAGCACCTTTCTCAATCTTTACCTTTACTGTGTCGTAAAGCTGATCGTTAAGATATAATTTTTTATCAGTAGGTGTAGATCCGGAATAGATTCTTTCTGCACGGATTGTGAAAGATGTATCCTTAGTTTCCTCATTTGTGATCAGACCAAGGTTAATTGTACCTGCTGCATTGAGTTGTGCAATAACTGCATAGTTACCGGTGTAGTCGTAATTACTATCAACCGTATCATTTACAAACGCATTCTCAGGTATATCAGAAGAGATCCTTCCTCCAGATGCCTTATACTCTGAATAGTATGCCTGTGTATGATTCATTGGATAAACATCCTGCTGGTTCTTTACAAATGCAGGCACTTCCTTGTAATCATAACCGTGTGTGCCGGAAATCCAAACAGCATAGTATGCTTTTGGAGTACCGTCGACTTTAACCGAGAATCCATTGTTACGGATAACTGTCGATTTGTCAGAGGTAATTGTTACAGTCTCCTTGTCGATTGTAACTGTTGCAGTGTTGGAAAGTGTCTTTCCGGTGATCTCACCGAGGTTATCTTTCATGCCGTTTACGTTGATATCAGCATAGAATTTGAATTCACCGGTAAGTAACTTGTAGCCGAGCTGTTCTTCAACATCAACAACTTCACCTGCACTCCAGACAGGATAGATAATCATTGCATCGTAAGAAGGAACATATTCGGTTTCCTCGAAGTTGTGAACCATATAATCGGAAACATCCGGGTGCTGAGCTCTCAAGGATGTTGTACCAAAGTAAAGGTTAATTAATGCATTAAGCTTGGCGTTGTTAGGCGCAATTGCATAGAAGTTGACACCAGGTACACTATCGCTGAGCGTTACTGTAAGGTTCTTTTTAACATCTTCAGTAGCACTTGCATAGAAATCCATTGTCGATGTGTAGTTCCTACCAATGGTCGTACCAGGGACACTCAGATTATCGCAACGTGTTCCGTTCTTATACTGTGAGTAGAAATTAAACGTTTCACGGTTGCGTAAGAGGTTATTCTCAGTGGTTGCACGCTGGAAGAGTGTTGAAAATGTACTTTCAATCTTAAGGTTTACATTTTCATCAGCGATGGCTTTCTTGCCGTCAAGCGACGTTGTACCATCCTCTCTGTAGACACCTACTTTTAATGAAGGCTGTTCAACATAGAATGCAAGTACCGTATTTGTTCCGTTAGTTGCATTGTATGAATACCACGGACCAAGGTAATTTGAGAAAGTTCCCTGATCGACATAGAAATTATAAACACCCTGAGGTGTGAGTGTCACAACTTTTGCAGGTGTGTCTTCCTTAACTTTTGAACCTGCTGCAAACCATGCAATGGCATTGCCATTTGTTGCATTGAGAGCATAGGTTATGTCCAAACCGGACTCTCCAATGAATACTGTATCTCCTGCAGTAATGTTAGTTGCAAACGGATTCGCAGCAGCAACTGGTGCAACTGCAAAGATTGCAAGAACAACAAGGGATAACAGTGCTATTCCTAATTTTTTGCTTGTCATTTAAACCTCCTTAATTTACGAGTTAAGGTTCTCATATAGACACATCGCATCTGATTCGTCATTTGACGAATGCCAATACGCTATGCCCCATACTCCGAACGACGGAATATACAGGAATATTTGTAGACCCCTTAATATATCCTTTGTGGTCACAGGTGCGGATCGCAGGTGTAAATATCGCAGACATCTGCGAATATCGCTAAAAGAGTTGCACAACCGCATGATATTTCGGTGTGAGTGTGACATGCCAGCATGTGATGATAAAATTGGCGGTCGGAGGGTATCATGTTATCGACAATCACAAAAGCGGTATATATACTGCACCGCATGAGTGCTTTACCGGGTACGCATATGCCGACACACCACGCATCAACCGGGCATCCGCATAAATAATTAGATGCGGGCAATGTTGCATACATGCATTAATTCCATATATCCAATAATATTGTCCATTATCGGCAAATATACGCAAATCAAAGAAATTCTTTCACAAAAATTACTGCACGAAATCCGAAAAAACAGTTACATTAATTAGTCAAAAGAGACTATATGTTAATGCTTCCTGTAAAGGCTAACAGGTCGCAATTAATAGTCCGGTAGTGTAGCGGTCAATCATGTGAGACTCTGGATCTTGCGACAGCAGTTCGAATCTGCTCCGGACTATTCTCCTGTTTTGAGATTTTTGAAAAATGACATACAATTTACAGTATCTCTATATTCAACACCGATTTTGAAAATATAGTCCTTTCATTTTTGAAAGAATTTAAAAGGGTTTTAATAGTTTCTCACGCCAGAAACGCCGCAATGATGCCGCTCAGGAAAATCGCATCGAAAGTCCCCGCACCGCCTACTGATGCAACGGGAGCGCCGGCATTGGCGAGATTCTTAAGATTCATTATATCCGCACCTATGAGAGTGCCGATTGTGCCGCTTATGTATGCGACCGCGACCGCGGTAAACGGATCGCCGCCGGCGAGCACAATGCCGCAGATAAGCGCGCATAACGGCGGTATAAGGAAACCCGTCGCAATTCCGAGCCCCGCAATCGGCTTTGAGGTCTTGAAGACAACGGCGGCGACTATTGCCGTTCCGATAAGGCAGCGGAGATAAAGTCCCGCAGGGTCGGCAAACGTCAATGCGCTGAGCAGGATGTAAAGCGATACGAAAACGGGGATGACACAGCCGCCCACGTTAACGGCGATAACCGTCTCGTTGGAAAACTCGGGCACTCTGTAGAGCCTATCCATGAGCCTGCCGTGCTCAACGCGGACGAACTGCTGCTCGGATCTTACCTTCGTTAACGGAATATTGATGAAACTGCCGACGATCATGCCGATTATGAGCGCGATAATCCAGATAATATTGAAACCGAGTTTTGAGAGAGCACTTCCTATCAGACCCAGAAAGAGCAGTGGAATAAGGAAGATTGCCGCCGCTATCAGAAATAAAAGAAGGATTACCGATACCGGACTGAAGAAATACCGAACCATGTTAGAACCTCTTTTTATGCAGAATCTCGTTGCATGCAGTCGTTATGTGAATTATTCTATATCTAATCTAAATTTAATCTAAATTTAATCTAAATATGATCTAAATTAAATATAGTCTTTTTTGAGCCGCTTCGGGCTGTTACGGCTTGCGGCAGACTATACATGCGTGATCGTGATGATACGGTTCAAGGCGGCATGTATCCTCGACAATGAGACCGCCGTCCTCAAGCGTCTTTATCGTATCCTCAAAGATTACCTTCGGATCCGCCGTTACGTCCACACTGCGGGCTTTAAGCATGAGGATCACGACGCCGCCCTTCTTCAGAAACGGCAGATTCACGAGAGCAATCTCCGCCTGATTGGGCTGTGCGACATCCTGATATATCATCCCGACTTCTTCGACAAACGGCGCGTATTCACGCGGATTTGCGGCGTCCGCCATTATGGGAATGATATTCTTCCTGCGCCGCGAAACCTCGATGAGATCCTGCATCGGTCGCGGTGCGAACTCAACGGCATATACCGTTTTTACGTAATCGGCGAAATGAGATACGGTAGTTCCGTTGGCTGCGCCGAGATAGAGAACCCGCAGATCTTCGTCCAGATCGGTCTCGGGCTTTATCATCGCAAGTGCCGCAAACTTGCTGCGATACGGATCCCAGACGCGAAGACCTTTCATCATCTTCTCGCCGTAAACGCCGCCGGAGCCCTTAGAAAGCAGAACTCCGTCAATTCGTATCATTCGGCAGACCTCCTTTTATCGTTCTTCTTTTTACCCTCATCTTTACCGTTAACTCTCCCCTCAGTTTTCACGTCATTTTTACCGCCAGCATTGCCGTTAACTTTGCCGCCGGCTTTACCGCTCTCTTTGCCTTCATCTTTGCTCCCGTCCTCACCCGCGGCAAAGACATAATCTATACGTTCCTGTGCTTTCTCTATGAATTCGGGCGCAATCTCGCCGCGATAATAGTCGAGTCTTGCGGCTATCGCCAGCTTGCCGCCGAGGACACGCGAGACCTTTCCGCGAACGCCGGTTCCCGCATTATGTATTCTGCGGTGCTGAAAGATTATTCCGTGCTTCGGCGACGGCGTATTGCCGCGAAGATGCGTGAATAAAGCGCTCTCCGCGCCCAGAACCTGAACCGCGGATGCAGGCATCATCGCCATCCGCGACAGGCTTCCCGCACGCGATATGAGTCTTGCGGCAACGAGACCGCCGACCAGCGCACTGCAATTCGGAGCGATGATGTCCGCCCTGTCGGAAATCTCACGCATAAGGCGCGTTCTCTCAATCGAGAGCCTGTCAATCTCGTAACCGAGCCTGCCGAGAGAGTTCTTCTCGCGCCGCATGATATCGACCATCTTTTTGGCGCTGACCGACTTGTATTTCCGCGAAAATTTAGGGTTTTGAACGATATACCACTCGGTAGCGCGTTCGATAAGGCGATTGATGACATTGTCCATCTCGTCGAGAACACGCACCATCTGGACGAGCTCGATATCCCCTTTGGTGTAGTAGAGCTTTATCTTTGACTCCGCAAGCGCGATTGTCGTAAGACGAAGTGTCTCAAAATATTCGGCTTCGTCCTTAAAACCGGCGGCATCATCGTTATTTCCGTTATTTACGTTATTTACGTTATTTCCATTATTGCCGCTATCGCCCGCAATCGCATCCGCAACCCTTAGCGGAACAAAATCCGCCATATCGGACTCGATATTACGACAGCGTTCCGCATAATCCTCGGGTCCGCTCTTCCCGGGGATTTTTACACGGCGGGGCGTGCCTTCGCCGTTGTCGCCGATTTCAACGTCGCCGAACCAATACTGCATCTGCATATGTATGGGTTTGTCCCGAGGAATGATTAAATGCATACTTGAAAATGGATGCTTGGATAATGCATGCTTGGATAATGCATACTTAGAGAATGCCGAACGAGAACAGAATTACGGGAATCATCACCGCACCTATGCAGGGAACTCTCCTTATATCGATAATTTGAGTCAGACTGCCGACAACGGTCGCCAGAATCAGTATGAACAGCCCGAATATGCCCGTAAATAGCAAGGTAACCGCGGTCATGAAGATTATCACCGAAATTCCGAGACTGCGGACATTGATGTTCGAAAAGAGTCTGCCCGCCTTCGATAATCCGATTGTGAGTAGATATCCGAATATTGCCGCGATTACGGCGGCGAGAATGACGAAGGTCATTTCGGGCAGTTCCTTCAGGTGCGAAAACGCCGCCATAACGCCGTTTCTCATCCGCATTATCGCATAAAAGGCGCCGATTGATATGAACGCATTCGCCGTGTTCGCCGCACTTGCGGCTATGATATATCCGCGGCTGCCGTCTGGCCCGCCGTTATTCTCCGGCAATGCGGACACTGTCGACCCCGATTCATCGGAATGCGGCTCCTCAAACATGACAAAGGACGCGATAACAGCGTTTGCCGAGGCATTCGAGAGCCCGGGCAGCCATCCGACGACACTGCCGGCAAAAGTCCCGATAAGACCGCATTTAAGGATATTTCTCCTTTCGACATGAAGTCCGTCGAAGGTCTGCGGCGGCATGCTTCCCTTTTTCGAGAATATCAGGACGGAAATGCCGAAAAGACCCGTTAAAAGCGGCATGAGAACCGATGCCGATGACGGGCTTATAAGGTCTGTCAGCGGGACACAAAGCCACGAATACTCAAAGGCAAATACGCCGAGGATTCCCGAAAGACAGAAGACCGCAAATGACCATTCCGGCGATTCCGACCAGACTATGAGAACTCCCGCCACTATTATCAGAATTATGCCGCTCCACCAGTCAATCATGTCCTGAACGGCGGGCAGAACAAGCAGGAATACCGAGAGGATTGCAAGCCCGAATACGGTTCCGTATGCACTTCCGATTGCCGAGAGGCGCACAGCCTCTTCGCCGTGACCCAGCAGACAAAGCCTGTGCGCAGGCAGGACGGAAAGCGCCGTATCCGCGTCGGGAACGCCGAAAAAGGTTCCGGGAACGATATCCAGAAAAGTGTGGACAATAAGGACAGCCACCATGCAGACGGCAAGTCCCGTCTCCCCGTATACCGCAAAAATACCCGTTCCCGCCGATAAAATGAGTCCTGCCGCGGTATTCGAGTGAATCCCGGGGATGAGCCCGCTTATCGTGCCCAGAATTACGCCGATGAAGAGCGGGATTATCACCGGAATTGCGGCGGATATCATATTTCCGGATATTGTCATCACGGAATATAGATATTTTGAAATGCGCCGGCAAAATTGCCGGCGCCAATCAGCGGCAATATTATCATCAGATCGCGCAAATTGAAATTAATGTTAATTGCCATAACCCGCCTCAAGGAAAAGTCCGGAAAGGACAACGAAATGTGCAGGAAATACGGTCACGAGTGCCGGACCGTATCTCCCATGAAAGCCGAACTCTACCCCGAAAATATCCGCAATTTCGTTGCCAAAGCCAATTCCGGAGCCTTCGACTGCATATTTTTCACGAGCGCACTTCCGGCGCAGTCAATAACGCCGCTTCTGGACGATACGGGACGAAAAGCGCGTCTCGTAGCAATCGGACCGCAGACGGCAAAGACCGTAAAGAGCTTCGGCGTCGAATGCGAGACGCTTACGTCGTTCTACTCAAACGACTTCACCTCGTATCTGGGGGACTGGATTAAAGGCAAAAATATCGGCATTCCGCGTGCCGATGTCCCCAATCCGAGCCTTATGGAAGGAATAAAGAACGCGGGCGGCGTTGTCTTCGAGACACCGATATATGCACTCATCCCGTCAAAAGAACCGCTTGACTTATCTGGATGCGATGTGATACTGTTTACCAGCGCCAACTCATTTACGTATTCGGTCTGGGACAGAACAAAACCGATTATTGCCGCCGCTATCGGCGAGGTAACCGCCAAAAGGATGAGAGATGACGGGATTACGCCGTCTGTTGTCGGCGACGGTTCGCTTGAGGGGACGTTAAAGGCGCTTAACGGCGTATACGGCAATTAAGACGCAATTTAATGCAATTAAGACAGGCTTTGAGAGACAGAGAGAATACGATGGAAATGCCGGACGATGCTATGAACGGGGCTGAAGGGAACGAAGAAAACCGTGGCTTAAACGGCTTAAGCCCGCAGGTTCAAAAACTCTTGAACTGCGGCATTATCGCGGTGGACAAACCGCAGGGACCCTCAAGCCATCAGGTAACGGCGTGGGTAAAGGAGATTTTCGGCGAAAGCGTCGCAAAAATCGGTCACGGCGGCACACTTGACCCCATGGTCTCGGGCGTTCTCATCATAATGCTCGGTCGGGCAGTGCGGCTTGCGCCCGTCATTTTAAAGCACAGAAAAGAGTATATCGCGGTATTAAGGCTTCATGCCGACGTTACCCCCGAAGCCGTAAGGAAGGTTGCCGAAGAGATGACCGGCCGCGTCTATCAGAGACCGCCGCGAAGGAGTGCGGTCCGAAGACAGCTCAGAATCCGCACAATCCACGAGATTGAGGTCCTTGACTGTGCCGACCGCCTCGTTCTGCTCCGGATTGACTGCGAGGCGGGAACTTACATAAGGTCGCTATGCACCCATATTGCGCTTGCTTTGGGCGTCGGCGGTCAGATGGAGGAGTTAAGGCGGACGAAGTCGGGCGCGGTTACGGACGCGGACGTTCACACTTTGCAGGAGATTAAAGATGCCTTTGTCTTTGCGCAGAACGGCAATTCTGAGCCGTTATTATCGATGCTTCTGCCCGTGGAACGCCTTACCGAGCAGATTCCGACCGTGAAGATCCGCGATACCGCCGTCGAAGCGCTCTGCTGCGGCGCTTCCCTCGCAGGAACGGGAGTTATATCCCGCGAAAATTACAAACGCGATGCTCTGGTCGCGGTTATGACAGAAAAGGACGAACTGGTCTGTATAGGAAGAGCAATCAAATCATCCGAGGAGTATAAGCCCGGCGATACGGGCATTGTCCTCAATTTGGAGGCAGTGATTATGGAAAGAGGAAATTACGAAAAGGGCTGGACAAAGAAAGAGTATTCCGGACCCAAGGTTATTAAGCCGAATTTTAAGAGAGACGAACAGAAAAAAGGCAAATTCAATAAGAGCAGGAACGATGCCGACGGCGGTCGCGGATACCGCGAGAGAAACCGCGATAACGAACGCGGATACAATAAACGCGGCTTTGATGACCGTGATTATGACGAACGCGGATTTGGCGACCGCGGCTACGAGAGGCGCAAATCGGGCAAACACGGCTTCGACGGGCGCGATTACGACGACGACAGTTATGGCGGACGCGAACACGGTTACGGAAGGCACGATTACGGTAAAAAGCGCCGTTTCGACGACGATGAGGATTTCGGCGGCAGAAGAGAAAAATACAGGGAATACGACAGCCGAAACAGTCGCGACGGCGGAAAAAGGGATACCGGACGCGACAGGCACGATAATCGCGGCAGAAATGACTATGACACCGATTTCTCCGGGCGAAAAGAACGCAGATCCGGAAAACCGCAGTACGATCGCAGGTCATCCGACGACGAGGTCCCGACCGGCCGCGTCCTTTCTAAAGCCGCGGCGTATAAACCGCGAAAAGCCTACGAAACGGGCAAAAAGAGCTATGCTTCCGAGCTTCTCGACCGCCAGTATAAAAGGGAGATTATCCGCGGCACTACCGCCGAGGGCATAGATGCCAGCGAGTATTCGCTCTCCGAGGACTTCGTGTCCAACAAAAACCGCCGCGAGAGCGGAGATTACACCCATTCGGGACATGGGGGGCATGCGGGGCATTTCGGACATTCCGCAAACGGCGATCAAAAACGCCGCAACTCACAGGATCGCGGTTACGACGGCGGAAGACGCGAAAGAGAAGACAGAGGTGATAAGGGAGAGAAAAGAGGATATCGCCGCGATAATTCGAGGGATTCTGAGCCGTGGTTCTCCAATCCGAATACGCCGAGGGTCAACAACAGAAACGGCTACAAACTGCGCAAATCGGGAAAGAATAAGCCCCGACACGAGTAGCGCCGTTAAACACAACTCATTTTTTTGCACCGTACCGGGTGCATTAAATGGATAGAATTAATAAATTCACCGTGCAATAATTAAGAGCACGGTTTTATGCTGAGGTAGTCTAGACCGGTAGGGCGCGGGCCTGGAAAGCCCGTGGGACCTAATGTCCCTCGGGAGTTCAAATCTCCCCCTCAGCGCTTTTCAAATTATGATTCGCGAGTGAAACGCAGGTTTTGAGATCTGCGGCACGTTTTCTTAGATTTTTTTCAGATTGTCGATATCACGCCGGCATCGTCAGCTCTGGTCCGGTTTTTTTGCGGCAGTCGGGGCTGCGCAATGCCAATAAACCATATACGAGTTTATGAAAACAATGCCCGATTTACCGGATACCTTTACGATGCCGCATCAAAACACCCGCATATACCTTGAGAAAAGTCAAACGCGAGGATATTTATGATAATAAAATAATCCATGAGTATGCTTTACAGAGAGGGTCCCGACGGCGAAAAGCTCTCGGCAATCGGTTTCGGCTGCATGAGACTGCCGCAAAAAGCCGGACTAATCGACGAGAAAGAGGCAATCCGCGAGATTCATCACGCAATCGAAAAGGGAATCAACTATTTTGACACGGCGGTACCTTACCATCTCGGCGCAAGCGAGCCCTTTCTCGGACGTGCCCTCGCGGGAGGACTGCGGGAAAAGGTCAATATCGCGACAAAACTGCCGCACTGGGCGGTTAAAAGCCGCGATGACATGGACGCAATCCTCGAGAGACAGCTTGCCAACCTTAGGACCGATCGCATAGACTACTACCTCCTGCACAGCATAGCCGCGGATTCATGGGCGAAACTGAAAAATCTCGGCGTAAAAGATTTCCTGAAAGACGCAAAGCGATGCGGCAAAATACGTCATTACGGCTTCTCGTATCACGGCGATAAACGCTCATTCAAAGAGATTCTGGACGATTTCGACTGGGAATTCTGCCAACTTCAATACAACTACATCGACGCCGACTCGCAGGCGGGAACGGAAGGCATAGAATACGCCGGTCGGAAAGGAATCCCCGTAATCGTAATGGAGCCGCTTCACGGCGGAATTCTGGCAAAAAAACTCCCGAAAGACGTTACTGACATTTTCGACTCTGCGCCCGTGAAGCGGACGCCTGCCGAATGGTCATTCCGCTGGATACTCAACCGACCCGAGATTGCCGTTGTTTTGTCGGGAATGAACTCGATTGAGCAGATCGACGAGAACACGGCGACGGCATCGGACGCATTGCCCAACGCTATGTCCGAAGAGGAACTCGCCGTAATCGAGGCTGTAAAGCAAAAATACGCCGAAAAAATCAAAATATCCTGCACAGGATGCCGATACTGCATGCCCTGCCCGTTCCACGTAAATATCCCCGAATGCTTCGCGGCATACAACAACTACCACATGTTCAACCGCAATTTTACGAACAAACTCCAGTATCTCGGCAGAATGGGCGGGGTACTCTCCGACAGGAGCTTTGCCGGCATGTGCAGAAAATGCGGCAAATGCAAAAAAGCCTGCCCGCAGGGGATAGATATCCCTAAAGAGCTCGCAAAAGTATCTTCCGAGATGGAGGGTCCGACATTCAAAGTTCAGATATTCTTAATGAAACTCGCAATGCCGCTTCAGGCGAAACTGGCAATGCTCGGTCGAAAACGGAAATAATAGATATAAACGGACTTAAAAGGAGATAAAAAGATATTATTGGATTTAATATGATTTTCAGTATTCGGGATATCCCTTATACTTGAAATCGTCCGCCTTCTTCTCTTTCGAGAAATAATTGTCGTAGGATTCGACAGCAGTCTCCGCGTAGTCCGATATCTCCGCAAGACAATCCGAGAGGGATGACATCGAGACATTGTTCAGAATCATACCCGTAATCGTATTGGGATCGAGAGAATTCATGCCGAATTCCTCCGCGATAAAACCCTTCATATTATCCGCCAATCGCGAATTGTAGTCCCTTTCGTTCTTTAAAAACGCACTTTCGCAGATAATGTCCGAAGATTCGTTGATTACATCCCAGTCCAGATGCGGTTTCTCGAACAGAGACTTATACTGCTCGATTTTAAGCCATTCGCCGCCGAAGAAACCGGATACCGCGCTCTTGTGGGCAGCCAGGCAGTCGACAAATTCCCTGAATTCCCTGAAGAAATTACGGTAACTCTCTTTAAATTCCGTAAAAACCTGATCGGCTTTCTCCTTAGCATTCGGAGGATCGGCTATAAAACCGAGAACGGAAGAACCCACCAGCATAGTCGAGCACTTTGTCAGCTCATCGAATGCCGCTTCCGTCCTTGACAGATGCGTAAAAACCGTATCGGGGACTTCTTTTTTCCCGACTCCGTCGGAGTAGAGTTTCTCGTGCACGAGCAGGAAGAACGCCGGCATTGCCGCCATTATCGACATAAAGGAGATAATCCTCATCTTAAAGTAATTGCGGCTTATCGGGCTTAATATTTACCACTTTTACAGGCATACGGAACCCTGTGAGACAACCTTACCTGACGTACGAGATCGGATGCGGGACATGTTTCATAAACCCGTATACGGTTTATTTAAGATTTGGGGCAAAAAATAACATTCTTAAAATAACTCGCAATCACCCGACAAAAACGTAAATCAAGACCAGATTACTCATAAAAAGATTCCCCGCAATATGAAGAATCCGGCTTAACATACGGCATCATAAAGCATCTTCGGATTGTAAAAGGCTATATAATAACAGGGATTATTCTACATTACCTAAGGAATAAAAAGGCAATGACGTTACGTCACGACGAAACGGGAACGAAAACGAAAGCGGCGTAAACGTGAAAAAGGGAGATAACAATGGCAAAACTGAAAGTAAAAAGGATCGACGCGGGGATACAGACAGCGGTCATAAACAAAGAGGATGCCAACCAAATCGGCTTGAAAAACGGCGGCAGAATCAATATTCTCAATGAGGAAAGCGGCAGGTCGATTACCGCATTCATTCAGATCACGGACAACATTATCGGGAAAGGAACAATCGGACTCAGCAGCGGATTTATCAGCCAGCTCGATGCCGATGACAATAAAGAACTCGCGGTTCGCGCCGCGGACAGACCGATATCGCTGGAATACATCCGAAAGAAGATGGACAACGGAAAACTCACTGAAAATGAGATTAACACGATAATAAGCGACATCACAAACGACGTCCTCTCGGCAGGCGAGACAACCGCGTTTATCACCGCAGTCTACATCAACGGACTTGACACGGACGAGGTCGAATATCTGACCCGTTCCATGGTCAAAAGCGGCGAACAGCTCAAGTTCAATACACACCCGATCGTCGACAAACACTCAATCGGCGGCGTTCCCGGAAATAAGATAACCCTTCTTGTCGTCCCGATCATCGCCGCCGCAGGTCTGAAGATACCCAAGACAAGCTCGCGGGCAATCACCGGCGCCGGCGGCACTGCCGACCTGATGGAAGCACTGGCACCCGTGGAGTTCAAAGCTGCCGATATCGAGCGTATGACCGAGAAGGTCGGCGGCGTCATTGTCTGGGGCGGCGCCACGAACATAGCCCCCGCCGATGACAAGATAATCGTCCACGAATTCCCGCTTAAGATAGACGCACGCGGAATCATGATTGCCAGCGTCATGGCAAAGAAGATCGCCTGCGGAGCCGAGATCGTTGTCATCGACATACCCGTGGGTGCCGAGGCAAAAGTAAAGGATATGGACGATGCCAGAAGACTTGCCCGCCAGTTCATCGAGATAGGAGAGCGCTTCAAGGTAAAGGTCGAATGTGCGATAACGTTCGGCGACACCCCGATAGGACGCGGAATAGGCGTAAACCTCGAGGTCAGGGAGGCGCTCATAGCCCTTGAAGGCAATGTCGAGCAGAACCCCTTCACCCAGAAGAGCCTTACGATGGCAGGAATTGCCTTTGAGATGGCGGGCAGAGTCGAGAAGGGTGAGGGCTACAGGTTCGCCGAAGAAATCCTCAACAGCGGCAAAGCGCTTGCCAAGATGAAAGAGATAATAGCGATTCAGGGCGGCAACCCGAATGTGACCTCAAATGACATTCTGCCTGGCAAATACTCCTTCAATGTGAATGCAAAAGATAGCGGATACATAGTCGGAATCAAGAACCGTGCGCTGATAACGATTGCCAGAACCGCGGGTGCGCCTGCGGACAAAGGTGCGGGCATATACATCCATAAACTCCTCGGCGAGAGAGTCGAGAAGGGCGAGACAATCTATACAATCTACGCCGATAAAGAATGGCGTCTCGGAAAAGCACTTGCCGAGGCAAGAAAATACATGCCCGTAGCCGTTGAGGGGATGCTGCTTGAGAGAATAACTTCCCTCAACTGACTTTTTTCAAAAAAATCCTTTTTTTCAAAAAAATTTCCGCAAAAAAATTCAAAAAAAAGATTTATCTCAGTATTCGATATCGTTTACCTTGCTGTTGAAGATCGTTCTCCTTACTCCCTCGACATCGTAGGGGCGATCCACAATCTCGTTCCAGACCTCAATGTTCTTCTGATAATACTCGAAATATTTGTTGTATTCGTCAACGCGGTTCTTATACCTCTGATATGCCGTGTCGTATTCAAGTTGCGTCGAGTAATACTGCTTATAATTGATGAGTTTGTATTTCATCTCTTCGAGCTCGTCATACCAGCCGTCGAGCGTCGTCTTGAAGTAATCAATCCTCTTTTCAATCTTCTTTTTGCTGTCGACGATATATGCGACGTAGTTATACTTGGTATAGGGCATGCCGCCGTCCGAGAGCGGGATTACGAGAACGTCGGTATTCGCGAAAGACTCCGGATAAAGTCCGATGTAATACGGCGTCGTCGCCTCGATATAGAGGTATTTCCTGCCGTCGTCGGCTCTGTAGGTCGTGAAACCGACATCGCCCTGCGGGACAATCTTGATTCCGCAGACGGCATGACCCAGTTTCGGGAACAGGAGAAGTGCGGTGTCGTAGCCGCTCTTCTCCAGAAGTCCCATGAGGAGCATGCTTTTCTCATCGCAGTCGCCCATGCCGTCATAGATGACTTCGACGGGGAAGCGGGTATTGCCCTCGGGGGAGTTATAGGGTATCTGCTGGACGAAGGTAACCAGATACTCCAGATATTCCTCGTCGCTGAGGCGTTCCGTGATCTTGATGTAACGGAGTTGTTTTATGAGAGCGTCGAAGAAATCGCTGTTCTCCATGCCCTCAAAATACGATCTGTAGAACTTGTACTGAACTTCTGGCGACTCCTTTGTTATCTTTCTGCCCAGACTTTTGTCGGCATTGCGTGCGCCCTTGAGAAGCGCCATATCGACATCAATATCGATTGTGAACTGACGATTCTCGAATTTCGTGGTGAAAGTTCTGCGCACGGTCTTGCCCTCGTAAGCGGCGTCGGGAACAAGCACGGGATAGACCTTAGTATCTGCCGCTATATCGGCACCGCCGCCATATGCATTGTTTTCAGCATCGGCGCCCGTTCCCGTATCCGTGCCCGAAGACGACTGCGCGGTTCCCGCAGATCCGGAATTGCCCGTATTGTCGGGATTGCCCTGCGGCGTGGGACTGCTTCCGCTGCCGTCGCCGGCATCGCCCATGCCGTTGACGCTGTCGCCGTTATTGCCGTTTACGCATCCGCAGGCAAGCATGCATGAGGTCAGAAGAAGAAATCCGAGTATTGCCAGAGATATCTTCGAAGATCTTGCGGGAACCATTCTCTATTTAAGGATGGGTCTTTCTTTTATAGAATTTTTGTGCAGGAAGATAGGGGCAGGTTGCCGCCGCAGTGCTTTATTTATATGGATACAGGTCAAGAATATGTTATGTCAGTCGCTGATACCGCCGAAAAAATAAAAAATATGGAGATTCGCGGCGCCGGAAAGATAGCACGTTCCGCCGCGGGAGCACTCTCGGAATACTCCGCCGGGATTGCCGCAAAAAACATGCCGCTGAAGGAATATCTGCAAAACATGCACAAAGCCGCGGATATACTGAAAGGCACGCGCCCGACGGCGGTCTCGCTTCCCAATGCCGTCAATATCACCCTCCGCGGCATCGACTCCGCGACAATCACAAGCACGGCGGATGCCGACAGCCTCCTTCAAAGGAACGCCTCGGAATTCATCGGGAACTCAAAGCTTGCCATCCAAAATATCGCGGAGATCGGCGCACGCTACATCAAAGACGGCGATACGGTAATGACGCACTGCAACTCGAATGCCGCCATATCCTGCATGCTCAAAGCCCATGAACAGGGCAGGGACTTCGAGGTCTTTGCCACCGAGGTCAGACCGCGAAATCAGGGTTATCTTACCATAAAAACGCTCTCCGATGCCGGAATAAAGACAAACTTCATAGTCGATTCCGCGGTGCGCTACTTCATGAAGAAGGTCTCTCTCGTCATCACGGGCTGCGATGCCGTGACGGTCAATGGCGCCGTTATCAACAAGATAGGGACTTCCCAGATAGCTCTCTGCGCACAGGAGGCACGCGTTCCGTTCATCGTCGTCGGCGAGACCTATAAGTTCGCTCCGAAGACCGTCATGGGCGGGCATATCGATATCGAAGAGCGCGATGCCTCCGAGATAATGCCGGCGGAGAAAGCCGCCCTGCTCAAAAACGTCACAATACGCAATCCGGCATTTGACGTGACACCCGCGGAGTATGTCGATTATATCATCACGGAGAAGGGCGCCATTCCGCCCGCGATGGCATATCTTATCATACGCGAACATCTGGGTTGGGAGATTGGCGAGTTTGACACGATACGCAACGGCAAATCCGTTTCGTAAACCGATGAGGAGCGAGATTTCGAGTATGCCGGAGTTCGAATATGTCTGAGTATTTTATCGGGGACGTTGTCCTTGCACCCGTTTATCTGGGTGCCGGCAGCGAACTTAAAGTCCGCCCCGCCGTCGTAATGGGTGACAGCGGCAGGGATACGGTAAAAATCTGCCCGATTACAAGCCGCACTCCGCGTGAGGGTCCCGTAATCACCGTAGAACTCGATGACTTCGAGAAAGGGGGCTTAAGTCTCTTTGAGGAGAGTTATCTGATAGTCTCCGGTATTTTCACCGTGCGCAAAACCGAGATTGTCGGCAAGAAGGGCAAACTCAGCGGCGAAAAGATAGCGGAGATTCGCAGCGCCGTGAAAAAACGGTAAAATCGATAAACAGGTAAAACCTATAAAACAGGTAAAACAAGAAATACAGAGGATTTCTTAAAAATATTGATGCCTTTTTTTACGACAGTGTTTTGATTATTTTGATTATTTTATTTTTTTTTTTTTGATTATTTTGATTATTCGGAATCGGGGATATAAAACGCCGAACTGTCCATCTCGAGTTCTTCGACGATACTCTCCACATAGGAGATGCCGTGCCGGTTCAGACGCCATTTCATGCCCGACATGGTGGATTCGTCGATGAGGTAGTTCTTTTCCGTAAGTTCCTCGACACCCGACATTATCTCATTCTTCGGAATAGAACATTTATGCTCTATATCCTGTCTCAGAACGCTCTTTCTTCCTTCATCGCCCATGAAGTAAAGTGCCATCACAATCTTGTCCTGCCTCTTCTTCTCGGGCGGGACATTCTTCTTCCCGAAATGCCTGTCGTAATGTTCAAAGGCCGATTTTGCTGTCTTAATTACCAAAATAATCACCTTGGGGTATAACTACCCGCCGTTGCACATATCCTATATTAATTTTAATCAAAAGATAATATGACTTTGCAAATTTTTACCGCACATTCGCGGTCTGCGCATCGCTCGTGCGGCTCGCTCATGCGACTCTTCTACTCGGGTATCTGCATGAACTTGGGGTAGGTTATATTCCATCTGATGGCGGCGACGCGGATAACAAAGACCGTAAGTATGCCTATGCCCGCGTTTATGAGTCCGAGCTGCGGGACGAAACACAGCAGGGTCACATAGACGATGCCGCCGGTGAATATCGGCGTTGCATACATCTCTTTCTTGAGAAGCAGATTCGGGCGGTCCGCAAGGACATCACGGATGATACTTCCGGCGATACCCGTGATAAGCCCCATCGTCACCGCAACCTCGGCACCGTAGCCGAGCGCCAGCGTCTTGTCTATGGCTTCGACGTTGAAGAGCGCAACTCCGAGAGCATCGAAGTGCAGCAGCGGCTTATACGTCTTCCAGAACTGTTCCTGAAGGTAGAATGCCGCGATTGCCGCAATTATCGCGATATAGACATATGAGAAGTTCTCGACCCAGAACACCGGCGCATCGAGTATGATGTCACGTATGGTTCCGCCTCCGAAAGCCGTGATAAGCGCCAGAACAACGATTCCGAAGAGATCCATGCCTTTCTTTGCGCCCGCCAGCACACCCGTAACGGCAAATACGGCTATGCCTATCGAATTTATGATGAAATCGGCGGGAAGTGAGGCAACCGTTGTATTAAAGGCGGCGGACAGCATTCTATCACATTTTTAAACGCTATTACTTTTTTAAGCGCCATTACTTTTTAACGCTATTACTTCTTTTTAACTCCATGGCATTTAGGATTTCGGCACATTTTGAACACTGCCGTATTTTGAAACCGGACACCCTTTTGAATCCCGTCGCACTCTGAAACCCTATCGCATTTCGAAAACCTTTGGGGCGGGTGGGCGGGGATAGCAGTAACAGGATAAGGGGGATAGAGGTCTCGGAAACAGGGGACTATAGATATCTGGAAAAGGGGAATAGATAAAAAACAGGATTAAACGGCATTCGTAAAATTTTCAGATAAATTCTTTCTTAAGCATGTAAAGTCCGAGAGTTATCGCGATACTCAGAGAGAGGAGGAACAGGGCAACGGTCATCATCGGGCTTTCCTGAAACGGAAGCGGGACGTTCATGCCGAAGAAACTTGCAATCATCGTCGGAATCGAGAGGATAATCGTCACGGAAGCGAGGATCTTCATTATCCGGTTCATATTGTTGTTGATGATTGAGGCAAAAGCGTCCATCATGCCGGAAAGGATATTGGAGTAGATGTTTGCCATCTCGATTGCCTGTTTGTTCTCGATGATTACGTCTTCGAGCAGGTCGGCATCATCCTCATACATCTTTATCTGCTTAAATTTCATTATCTTCTCGAGGACGACCTCGTTTGCCTTGAGCGATGTTGAGAAATAGACCAGACTCTTCTCGATGCCGAGGAGCTCAATCAGTTCCTTGTTCTTCATGGACTTGTGGAGCGAGTCCTCGACGGCGTTGGTCTTTCTGTCGATTGAGCGAAGATAGCGCAGGAAATACTGCGAATTCTTGTAGAGCACCTGAAGCAGAAACCGCGTGCGTTTGAGGGTGTTGCACCCCGCGATTCTGCCGTTTCTGAAATCGTCGATGACGACGTTGTTCCGCAGGCATACGGTCACGATATAGTCCTCGTTTATGAGAATGCCCAGCGGAATCGTGGAATATATTTTGTCGTCGCCGTCGGGGATGATCTCGGGAAGGTCGATTAAGATAAGGGTATTGCCGTTATCGGACTCGATACGCGGGCTTTCCTCTTCATCGAGAGCGGCTTTGAGATACTCCGCCGGAAATCCGGTAACCTCCGATATCTCCGCGAGTTCGTCCTCGCCCGGCGAACTCAGGTTAATCCATGCGCCTTTCTCCGCACTGCCGCATAACTCTAAAGTATCGGACGTGCCGTTCTTCCGTGTTGTATATATCTCCATCATTCGGGTCACATTGACGGATAACTGCTATCCTGTCTATAAGCACTGAAAGATATTATTTCTGCCGCAATACGCTTTCGCGGGCGGAAATACACGAAGGACGCAATCCCCCCGCATCCGCCCGTGCCCGTGCCCTTACCTGCGCCTGCAGATCACCCGCGGATATCCGCACATATATCCCGAATAACGCGGAGATCCCAACCGATATATAATGCCGTTGATGAGAATTATATATATTTCATTAAAACAAACAAGTACAGACTGGAGTTGGGATTTCTGGTAGAAGCAAAAAAAGGTAAACCACAGGAGGAAGAAGAAGAGGATGTCATAGTCCGCGTCAGACTTCCTAACAAAAAGAACAGAGAGCAGTTTGCGACCGCTGATTTGATGCTCGGCGCCAATCACATCCGTGTGAGAAGCTATGACGGAGTTACCCGTGTGGGCAGAATCAAGGGTAAGATCAAGAAAAGAGTCTGGATTCGCGAAGGTGATGTCCTCGTTGTCGTTCCGTGGGACTTCCAGGACGACAAGTGCGACATTATTTACAGATATACAAAGCCGCAGGTCGAGTGGCTTATGAAGAACAACTACCTGTAAATCTCCAAAATATTCTTTTTTTCAGACGCTTCTTTCCGCATTCTTTCTGACATTCGTTGTGTGATATCTCATTCGTTACGCGATATGTATTCGTTACCTGCATGCGTATGCTTCGCTTACTCATACGCAGACGCATATCCGAAAAAAGAGTTATGATAATCAGTAATACCCGATAAAATCGCTGCAAAAAATGATTTAAGCGTCGGAAGCCTCGGTTCCGCAACCGCCGTCGGTTCTTATCATGGCGCAGATTTTACAGATCCTTTTGTTGACGCTTACTTCGGCGCCGGAATTGAGGTCGTCGGCGATGTGCTTGATCTCTTCCTTGATGTCTTCGTCGAACTCTATCCTGTATCCACGCTTCTTCGAGCGGTACTGTGATACGGCGGAAGGCGCTATGTCAAGCATCCTCGCTATCTCGAGATTGCTCACTCCCATATTTCCGAGTTCGGTCGCAATCGATGCTCTTATTGCCGGGATTACATCCCAGACTATCTGTTGACACGGTAACTGCATGATTATCACAATCTATTTATCATTATGAATCGTATGATCAATATTCACAATTGTGAATAGTTATTTGTGCGTATAATATTTAGATATTATGCTACAGGGAATGATTCGGAAGATGAAGATAAAGATTAAATTTTTTGCAAGATTCACGGAGATCTTCGGCAAAGAAGCAATATTCGAATACGAAGCCGGAGAGACCAACAGCCTTAAGGACGCGGTCGGCGCTTTCTGCCGCAGTTATCCAGAAAAATACGGCGAGGTATTCACGCGGGACGGCGAATTCCAGGACTACGTGCTCATCATGCACAACCTCGAAAGGATCGACCGCGATGATGCGGGCGCTGTAAAACTTGCCGACGGCGACGAGATAGCCATATATCCGCCGGTTGCGGGGGGATAACATGCCTGTCCGAATCACAAAGGATGACGTCGATATCGCAAAACTGATTGAAGAGAGCAAGAAGGAGAGCATGGGCGCGATTGTGGTCTTCGACGGCATAGTCCGCAACGACGGAATCGACAAAATAGAACTCTCCGCATATATCGAGGGCGCGACAAAGGAGATAGAAGAGATCGTCGCCGATGCCGAAAAGAAGTTTAACCTGCTGAGCGTCGAGGTTATTCACAGAATCGGCGTCCTCGACGTCGGCGACAATATCCTCATCATCGTAATCGGCGCGGGACACCGCAAAGAGGCATTCGGCGGCTGCGAATACATACTCGAAGAGATAAAGACGCGTGCGCCCATCTGGAAGAAAGAGCACCTCAAAGACGGCTCGCGCTGGGTAGAGCAGTGATTCCGTGCTATTCGGTGCAGAACATAGACGGTGCAGAACTAGAACTAAGAGCAGTGCAGAGCATTGATATGCGGCAATGCGGCAATACTTTGCACAATATGCACAATAAAATCACAATAAAATGCACAATTAAAAATAATGACTTAATGAGATTGTAATCGGACAATCTCCTGTTTTTTTTGATTCTTTTGATTCGCTTGATTATTTTGATTCTTTGATTTTTGGTTTTTAAATTTTGATATCGGTGAACTTTTCTTGATTTTCTGGATTTTATTGTGATTCGTGACAATGCTTCTTGTGACCGGGTTTCTCTTCCCACGGCTCAAGACCCTGTTTGACGCGGTAGTCATTGATTGCCCTGTGAATCGCATCCTCGGCAAGCACCGAGCAGTGAACCTTCTGCGGCGGCAGTCCGTCCAGTGCCTGCGCAACCGCCTTGTTCGAGAGGTCCCACGCTTCTTCGAGTGTCTTGCCCATTATCATCTCGGTCGCCATGCTGCTGGACGCTATCGCGGCGCCGCAGCCGAAGGTCTGGAACTTGACATCCGCTATCCTGTTGTCCGCGACCTTGATATATATCTTCATGATATCGCCGCACTGCGGATTTCCTTCCACGCCTATGCCGTCGGGGTTCTCGAGTATGCCCTGATTTCGCGGGTTCTCGAAGTGATCCATTACTTTCTCGCTGTAATCCATTTTTTACTCCTTTTTAGATCTGAATCTGAAATTAAATTCCTGACTTTCTTTCCTGACTTTCTTTCCTGATTACCTTTCCGGATTTTCAGTATTTTCTCAGCTCATCCGGCGTCAGCGGGGACATGTTCCTCAGTTTCTGAACGATGTCCTTAACCGCGTCAATCACGATATCGACATCCTCCTGCGTGTTCATCTCACCGAGCGTAAGCCTCAGAGAGCCGTGAACGACCTCGTGCGGAATGCCGCAGGCGGTCAGGACATGCGAAGGTTCAAGCGACGCCGAGTTACAGGCGCTTCCGGTGGATGCGCAGATACCTCTTCTGTTGAGCATGAGCAGGATGGACTCGCCTTCGATGTATTCGAAGATGACATTGACGTTATTCGGCAGGCGCTTTGTCGGATGACCGTTCAGACGCGACTTCGGTATAGTCAGAAGACCGTCGACAAGGCGTTTTCTGAGAGCGTCAAGCCTCTTTGTTGTCGCATCCATCTCCTTTACCGAAAGTTCGAGCGCAAGTCCGATACCCACGATGCCGGCGACATTTTCCGTGCCCGCACGCCTCTTTCTCTCCTGATCGCCGCCGTGCATGAGCGAATCGAGTTTAACCCTCTTTCCTATGTAGAGAACACCCGTTCCCTTGGGTCCGTTGAATTTGTGCCCCGATATTGAGAGCATATCGATGTTCATTGCCTTGACGTCAATCGGGACATGTCCCGCCGCCTGAACGGCGTCGGTGTGGAAGAGTACGTTGTGCTCGCGGGCAATCTTACCGATCTCGGCAATCGGCTGAATCGTGCCTATCTCGTTGTTCGCGAACATTATCGTAATAAGAACGGTATCGGGGCGGATTGCGGCTTCGACGTCTTTGGGGTTTACCATGCCGAATTCGTCGACGGGGAGGTATGTAACCTCGAAACCCTGCTTCTCGAGCCACTGACATGTGTAAAGAACGGCATGATGCTCGATGGCGCTCGTGATGATGTGTTTGCCCTTGTCGCGGTTGGCAAACGCCGTTCCCTTGATTGCCCAGTTATCCGATTCCGTGCCGCAGCTCGTGAAATAAATCTCCTTGTCTTCGGCATTCAGCGCACGTGCCACGCGGCTTCTCGCGAGTGCGACGGCTTCGCGGTTGATCTTCGCGATATCATACAATGAGGACGGATTTCCGAAATTCTCCCTCATATAAGGTATCATTGCGTCCACAACCTCCTGTCGCACGGGCGTTGTCGCCGCATTGTCCATGTATATTATGTGACTCTCTGTCATTGTATCACCTGTAAATTATCTTCTGTCAATTGTCTTTTTTGACTGAATCCTGTTTTATATCTGTCTGATGATTTTATTCCGATTATTACATTTATTACAATACTTCACGATATAGCGGTTCGTTTCGTTATTGTTTTCTTTTTTTTGCTTTCTTTTTTATGCAAGTTCCTCTTTCTTCAGCGGACTGCGACAGTACGGGCAGTGGCAGTTGAAGTCCGAGGTCTTGTTTGTCTTGGGACATATCGTCATGGAAAGGTCGGCGAGCGGATGACCCTTGCTCTTCATCTCGAACTCCTTGTACCACCCGAATGCCGCACGCGTTACCTCAAGACCTTCGTCCTTCAGTGCCTCCTCAAGACTCTTGAGAATCTCAAGCGAGCGTTTCGGCGACGCAAGGCCGCTGGAGAGATGCGCATACGGGTAGATCATGACCCTTCTGCACTTTATCTTGTCCAGCCGCTTTAAGATGTTTTCAACCGCGCTCTTTACCACTTCTTCGGGACAGAATTCGTCGTTTAACTCAACACAGGTCAGAAGAACCACGCCTTCCGTCATGCTGCCTTCCCTGCCGGCATCCTCATCGAGCGGCTCGGCGAACTTCGTTTTGCTCACCGCACGATATTTCATGCTGTCGACATGAATCGATACAATTCTCAATTCAGACTACCCTCTTTCACTTGAATTAGATCTGTGAATCACAATTGTGAATAATAGTATTTAACAATTGTGAACTTTAATATATCGATCCGTGCGATCCGTATAAATCACGCACCCGCCCGAAAAGGCGCACGGGGTCACATATCTTCGACGGTAATCGTGTAAGTCTTGACGACAAGGCGTTTTACGTTGTCGAATACGTATTTCGTGCCCGATTTTTTGAAACCGCCGCCGGCGAGACATCCCGCGATGCCGCCAGTGAGGTAGTTCTCCCAGCCTTTCGATAGATCGTTTTCGCGGTCGGGGATATACTCAAGCGAAATTGTCTGTGCTCCGAGCGGCGCATGCCCGTCCCGTGCCGTCACGTAATCCTCGTCCACAGTCTCGGGCGCGGTCGTCATGCTCAGGCGGATATCGCGGATGCCGCCCGACGAATAACGCCGTTCGCCTTCCAGTTTTGTAAGTACGATGACGAGGGTGCCGCTGTTTTCGCCGTCGTCGGCATCGAAATACCATCGCGGTTCCGCAGCCATGAGCGAGCCTGCCGCGCCTTTCTCTCTCTTAAGAACGGCGCCGTTCTCAAGCGAAAATACCGCCGTTCCCCCGCCCGTCACCGCGTTCTGACTGTAGCGCAGTTCCCCCGATTTGAAATCGCGGGTCACGTAACCGCCGCCGGATGCCTGCGGATACTCCAGCACGAACTTATCCGCGGAATCCGCCGCAGGGATGAGTTCAAGGTTTCCGCCGGCGATTCTGACGGTTGTCTCGCGATACGGTACATTTCCGAAGGTCAGCGCCCGGATATCGTTCCTAAGCGTGAGCATGGTCTGCTCAGCGGAGATTTCATCGGCATGAGCCTGCGACTGGAGAAGGAGCGGATAGGCGTATACGGTTATCATCGCAATTCCGATTACCGTAATCGTGAATATAAGGATGTAGCCTATCGCTTCCGAGACGGCATCTTCGCCCGTTCTGCCCGCGTTATTCGTGTTGCCCGCGCTATTCACGGTCCGCAAAACTGCCCGTTTCGGCTTATCTTTCCGTTCCATATCCGCTCATCTCCCTCCGGAATCGTATTCGAGAACATACCCGTAACCCGTGAAATTTCCTTTGAGAACGCCGTCATCGCCGCCGATTACGGACACAAAGCAGGTCACGTGCCCGTCGCCGACCGCGATACCGCTCAGATCTCCGTCGCTGCCGGCAATTTCGGGAACGAAACTGACATTAAAGCTCTTTCCCGCGACTTCCCGCGGAATATCCAATCGCGTGACAATCCTTCCCGATTCGGGTGCGAGCATCTCCATATCGACTATTCTCGCGCTCAGCCTCTCGCCGGTATCGAGATACGAATTATATCGCAGCGTATCCGAAGGTCCTTCAATGAACAGATGATTTACGGTCAGAACCGTAATTATCAGCATAACCATCAGTATGCCGGTGATGACGATGTATTCGACGGCGGTGATGACCGCTTCTTCGTTCTCAAAGTTTCTTCGGCAGGAGGTATGTCCCGTCATATTCCGTAACTCCGTTGTTGTAATGCACGGTTAATTCCGCGTAAACGTATTCCGCATCCGCATATCTGCCGTATGTGAGGTTTGCTTCAACGACCGCGCCGTCCCTTGCCATAGCAAGTTTTCGTATTGCATCCAGTTTTGCCTCGAAAGCCGATTCCGATTCGGAATCGGAATCGAATTCTGAGTCCGATTTGACCGCGGCATCGGTCAGCTCCGACTGAATATCCCGTATCTGACTCTTCGGAAACTCCATGACCGATTCCGAGGGAGTCTGAACCGCGGCAGCCGAAAGGTTGAGCAGTATTGCCATGAAGATTATCGCAAGACTTACGATAATACCCATAAGCAGTATCCACTCGGCGTTATCGTCCGATTTCTTCATCTTTGACCGCACAGTTGCCATAGCTAATCTCTCCAGAGCAGAACCTCAAGTCTTACTGCGGTATCCGAAGAACTCTGCCCGATAAGCCCCCAGTCGTTCGCCGCGACATACCTTGCGCAGCATACCGACGGGTTTCTGCCCGTGTTGTCGCCGTAATTCGCGAAAGGCAGCCGAACTACCTCACCCGAGTCGTCGACGCAGTATATCGCCGCGGAATAGCGCAGTGTGTCCGCGTTTATCGTCGCTCCCGTGCTTTTTCGCAGGTAATTTATGAAAGTGGCATTGAACGCGGCGCCCGCCTGCGAATTTGCCACGGGACCGCGATTCGGGCTCGCATTATACACGACGGACTCCAGATACCCCGTGCCCCCGTTGCCGTCGGGGACATCCATCATATGGAGAAGGTCGTCGCCGATCTGCTTTAACTGCATCTCGGAGACGTGCATATCGGCGTTTGCCGGCAGAATAACCGTTCCCAAAGCCAGATATGCGGCAGTGATCATGATTGCCGCCGCAATCAGACCTTCCATGGCGAAGAGCTGACCGCATTCGCGAGTGTAAAACGCCGGTTTTGACGAATTTACCGATTTTGACACCTTTACCATATACAGACCTCCAGAACGCCGTCGGTCAGATGCAGGGGAATCAGATACGGCGAGTCATAGTCATAATCCGTCTCCCCCTGAATGAAACGGTATTCGCCGTCCGTGAGGCAGGTATATCTCATGTTAAACCGAATCTCGAGTTTTGAGTCGGAATTAGGGAAATAGATCGCGTTCGGATAGAGTACGAACTCCAGAACTCCCGCATCCTTTACATGTATTTCCGAGCCGGTTTCAACCGGCATTCCGTCAACCGTGCAGATATATGGCTTATTCGACATATTATACGGCTCATTACCGCCGTTTTGCGGCATTGCAACCTCATCGCCGTCTGCGAAAAGCCCGACGCTCTCGATTACCGCCGAAGATATGCCGTCCTGAACGCCGAGAACCGTGTTTATGCCGCCGATTACGATAACCGCCCTCTCGGTCTTCGGGTCAATCCTGTATGCGGGCGGAACCGACCTGTCGGAGAGGTTCGCATGGGAGAGGATGAACGAAGTTGTGTTCCGATATATGTATTCATCCGCACCTTCGGGCAGTTCTATGGTTACGCCATCGCGGGTGAGATCTCCGGCGGGAACAACCAGCCTGCCCGCATCCTTTACCTTCACATAGCACTTGGAAAATCCGTATCCGGCGTCAGGCACGCGGTCGCCGATATACAAAGTCTCTTTGCCGTCCTCTTTGAACGAGATATTGAAGTTGCGGGGGCGCTCTCCGAAGAGCAGTTTAGCGCGATACTCATCGGCGGTCAGGTTGAAATACGCGGGAACGTTATAAAAACGCTCAATCTTTTCGGGCGAGAGGATATTCGGAGTCTCTTTCGAGACGGCAAGACCAAGTCTAACGATGTTTTCGGGGCGCATCGGAGGCTGCTGCTCCCACGGTATGCCATCGGAAGAAATACCCGAATCTTCGGCAAGGATGACGCCGGTACGGTATGCGGTCATGTCGCGGCCGGAGTCTGCGGATGAACTCTGGATATTGACGTAAACTCCGGGCAGCATGCCGATTACGACAATGAATGCCGCTAAAAAAACGGTAAATCCGACGATAAAATCAAGAGAGAGCAGACCCGAATCATTCTTCATCATATCGGAATGTCTGCCCCCTCTTTTTTGATGCTCCGTCACTCAAGCGTGTGAATCACAAGACCAGAGAGAACCTTCGGCTCGAACCACGTGGACTTCGGCGGCATTATCTCGCCGCGGTCGGCAACATCGAGGACGGTTCCGACGCTTACGGGCTGAATCGAGAATGCGGCAATGTATTCGCCCGCGTCCACGAGTCTTTCGAGCTCGGATATCGGATAGGAGCCGCCCATGAAATCAAGCCTCTTATCGCCGCGCGGGTCTTTTATTCCGAGCATGCCGTCAAGAACCCTCTCCTGAAGATCCGAGACATCGAGGGACTCGATAATCTTCTCCGGCGCCTTCACGGGCGCGGTCAGCTCATACCATCTGCCGCCGATATACATGTGGAAGATGTGAAGCGGCTTGCCTGCGGTCGCAACGGTTTTGGGAACAATCCGCGACTTTGTCCTGTCGGGGTTGTCATACGGCGTCACGGTATACCTCTCTTTGAGGGCGCCGATGAATGATTCCTCGCTGTATTCTCCCAGATCCGCGAGCAGACGCGAGTATCCGTGAATCTTTACGGTGTCCTCCGCGAAGATTACCGCCATGAAACGTTCCGACTCTTCCGTGTCCCTGCCCTCTTTTCTGCGCCTCTGTGCGACATTGACCGAGGATTTTGCCCTGTGGTGACCGTCGGCGATATAGAGAGTATCTATTCCCTTAAAGGTCTCGGTGAGCTTTCTTATGACCGCTTCATCGCTGATCCTGAAGATCTCGTGCTTTACGCCGGTATCGCCCGTGGCGGTGCCGTCGGCGGCCTTACCCCTTATAAGAGAACAAATGTATTCGGAGATTTTTGCGACATCGCGGTAGAGAAGGATGACAAGCCCCGTATTTGCGTTTGTGACGTCGATATGGTTCGTTCTGTCCTCCTCCTTGTCGTAGCGGGTGAGTTCGTGACGGCGGATTTTATTGTCCTCGTAGTCCTTTACCGAGACGTCGGCGACAAAACCCGTGTAGACGGCATGCCCGTAGTCCGCACGGTATACGTATATCGAAGGGCTGTCGTCGCGGACGAAGACACCCGAATCAATCATATCCTCAAAGGTTTTTTTGGCGGCGGCGTAGACCTTCGGGTCTTTCGGGTCGACATCGGGCATTATCGAGTCGGGTCTGGTGACCCGCATGAACGACTGCGGATGCTTTTCTATGCACTCGCGGGCTTCCTTTGCGGTCACAACGTCGTAAGGGACGCATGCGACCGCCTCTGCTTTCTCTTTTATCGGACGGAGTGCGGGAAAACTGTATATGTTTACCATTGTCTCACCATATCTTCTCTTGACTTCCGGGAATCCCGTGAGAGATTCCCGCCTGAGATTTATGTGATATTTATTTCTCATTACGACTAATATGCATATCCGAGTTCGGTCTGCCGCGGCAGGCCTCGGAGATATTCGGCGGGCTTGAGAGCGGTGTCAGACGGTATCATAATAAGACGGGTCGAGATGAAGGACATTCCTACAATAGCGGCGATGGAAAAGGAATACTTCAGGAACCCGTGGGACGAGAAGGGCTTCATGGACGCACTCTTCTATTACCCGGGGACATTCTTCGCCGCCGATCTCTGCGGACGGATTGTGGGCTTCGTCTGCGCCGGCATCGAGGACGGCGGCAGCACAATATACGGACATATCATGAATATCGCGGTTGCGCCCGAGTTCCGCGGGAGGGGCATAGGCGGGCGTCTGATTCAGCGTGTGGAATACGAATGCGCCGTCCTCGGTGCCGGGGGTCTGCAACTGGAAGTAAGAGTCTCGAATATCACGGCACAGCGCATCTATCAGAAAATGGGTTTCTCGCAGGTCTTTGTCATCGGCGGCTACTACCCCGACGGCGAAGATGCGATTATAATGCTTAAAAGTTTTGATTATTGTGAATGAGTTTTACGCTTTGACGCATTATTAACTGTTTTATCGAATTTTTAGACTTTGCACTTTTTTAATAATCCGATTATCTGCCGAGCGTCTTGTGTGCGCGTGCGAGGTGACCCGCGCCGAGAGCGCCGATAAGCGAGAGTTCGCCCGCCAGAACCGCGGATGCGATTATCTCGGCAAGTTTCTTCGAGTTATCGCCCGATTTCTCACCGCCGCCCGCACAGCCGAGGAGAGAGAGGCATTCGTGCTGGGTATCCAGACCCGTTCCGCCGCCGATGGTGCCTACCTGAAGCGAGGGGAGCGTAACCGCGACATAGACGCCGCCTTCGACCAGATCGACCGTCGTTATGGTATTCGATCCTTCCACGACATGTGCGGGGTCCTGACCGCATGCGAGGAACATGGCGGCGATGACGTTTGCCGCATGGGCATTGAATCCCAGTGCGCCGGCACGTGCCGAGCCTTCGAGATTCTTGCGGTTGTTGACCTCCATCATCGTCTTCGCATCCGTCTTGAAGATATCCCTTACCATATCGTCGGAGAGGAATACGCCGGCGGCAACGGTCTTTCCGCGTCCCATTACAAGGTTTACCGCCGCGGGTTTCTTGTCGCAGCAGAGGTTGCCCGAGAGGGCGACGAGGACGGCGCCGGTCTTCTCAGCGATTATCTCCGCTATCTTCTCGGAGGCGATGGTCACCATGTTCATGCCCATGGCATCGCCGGTGAAGAACTCGATTCTCGTGTATACGCTCGTTCCGACTATGAAGCATGTGATATCGGTGAGCTTTCCGTGCGAAGTCGTAGATTCGGCGGCGGCTTTGAGCTCATCGCGGTGGGTCTCGACCCAGCGGATAATATCCATGGCGTGTGCGACGGACTTTGCCGCAAATACGGGCGCTCTTGTCATGCCGTCGCGCTGAATCCTCACATCGGCGCCGCCAGCCTTCGTGATTGCCTTGCAGCCGCGGTTGATTGAGGCGATGAGTGCGCCTTCCGTGGTCGCAAGCGGGATATAGAACTCGCCGTCTGCGTATTCGCCGTTGACCTTCAGTTTTCCCGCGACTCCGAGGGGAATCTGAACGGCGCCTATCATATTCTCGCAGTTCTTCTTTGCCGCCCTCTCCGTCGACATTGAGTAGCTGCCCGCGGTCTTAAAGGAATTGCCGGTCTCCTCTTCGATAAATGCGCGTCTTATCGCGACTGCCCTGTCGGTGTCCTCAACCTCACTTTCAATGGCATGCATCTTCAGACTGCCGTCTCTGAGCCTCTCGATATACTCTTTCATTATCTAACTATTTGTTCTATCAGATACTATATTATGACGGTTAAACGGTTCATGACGGTCGGTCAGTGGGGAATTAAAGTTCCGAAATCAAAAGGCGAGACTTTCAGAAGGTATCTTCTCGGAAGCGGCGGGTGGTGCCCTAATCTGAAACCCGTCGCCGACGGCGATTTTCTGATATTTCCGATAGTCTCGGATGGGATTGCCTTACCCGATGAGTTGGGCTGCAATTACGATATCGGCAGATACGAATTCGAGTCGCGTGAACGCGGCCGCGAGCCCGCACGCCACGAACTCATCGGCGGCATAGCGATTATGCAGGACGACGATCCTGCCGAGGCAGAATCTCTCTTAAAGTCGCGGCCGTCAATCCACACCGTCCTCCACTGCGAGAGCCCCGTCTTCGGGGAATACAGGATAAAGAAATTCAAGGTCCTTGCGGGCGTCGAAACGACCCGCACAAGCTATATCGAATACAATAACCGTTTCACAATCGATCTTGCTGTCGCATACTTCTCCGCACGCCTCGCAAACGAGCGGCAACGGGTTTTGGGGCTGATGAAAGAGGGCGAGCGTGTTCTGGATATGTTCACGGGCGTAGGTCCCTTCCCTATTGCGCTCTCGAAGAAGGCCTCGGTCATATACGCGGGTGACATAAACCCGGGCGCGGTCGGACTCCTCTGCGAAAATCTGCGCATTAACCGCGCCGATAACGTAATACCCATGCTTGCCGACGCTCTTGACCTCGATGGGTATCTTGCGCCGCACTCGTTTGACAGGATTATCATGAATCTGCCCATGACCTCGACGGCATTTCTTAAGACGGCGTTTTCGCTTGCGAAGACCGGCGGCGTTATCCATTACTATACCCTGCAGTCCGAAAAGGGCGAGATGCTCCCCGTTCTGCGGGAATTTACGTCGGGAAGGATAGACGAGAAGATTGTGCGATCCTATTCGCCGACCCAGCACCATGCGGTCTACGATATCGTCTGCGAATGATTTTCGGATTGATTTTTCCGATTGTAAAGGCGGCAACCTATTTATTGCAATAAAAAAGATTCTTATCCATGGCATCACCAATTCTGGCAGTTATTCTGTCATTTTTCATACCCGGACTAGGTCAGTTCTATACGGGGCAGTTTCTGAAGGCGGTCGGATTTTTCATTGCATCCATCGGCTTGGCACATCTGTCGTCATACATTTACATGCCGTTATTTACCACGGGCACATTACCTTCGTTATCGAACAATATCATTCCGCTCATTGCCTTCATCGGCTATTTCGCTTTATGGATCTACAGCATGTATGACGCGTATTGTGCGGCAAAATCCAAATGATTTTTTTAATTTTAATATTAATTTTAATTCAGCAAACTTTTTATTTTTACAGAATCAGTTTTTAGTTATGGCATCGGCAATTCTGGCAGCAATACTTTCATTCTTCATCCCCGGACTCGGTCAGTTCTATACGGGACAGTTCCTGAAGGCAGTCGGATTATTCGTTCTGATTCTGTTTTTAGGGCATATGTCATGCACATTATATTTTACGGGCACATTCATGTCGTATTCGTTGGGCAGAGGCTTTGCGTTCCTGGCATTTATGATCTATTTATTCCTGTGGGTATACGGTATGTATGACGCTTACTGTGCGGCAAAATCCCGCTGATTTTTGTTTAAATTTTCTTTTGAGAACATGGTTCGAGAACCGGTTTTGAGAAACTTTTTATTATAAGAAAACATTTTTCTCTTATGGCATCAGCAATTCTGGCAGTAATTCTGTCATTTTTCATACCGGGACTCGGCCAGTTCTATACGGGACAGTTCCTGAAGGCTGTATTTTTATTCGTCTTATGGGTAATATTCGGAGGTATTACACTGTTTTCAAGCGTCTCACTGCTTGTGGGTCTGCCGATAATTTCTCTGATACCGCTCGTGATATGCATATTCATATGGCTTTACAGTATGTACGATGCGTTCTGTGCGGCATCGAGATAACAACTTTTTACCGTTTTTTTATTTTGCGCCATTATCGAACGATTTTATCTTTGAAAATTCCGAAAATTTTCAAAAAATAATTCAAAAAATAATTCATAAAAATTCAAAACAGGATTCAAAACAAAATACAAAACGGGAAAACAGCGGGCCCAAGGGGATTTGAACCCCCGACCACCTGATTAAAAGTCAGGCGCTCTGCCTAACTGAGCTATAGGCCCAAACGCACTCGATTGGTGTAAAAATACATTACCATGTTGTTATTGCTGATAATTAAACATATCCAATTAAACGTCACGGCAGAATACGGGCGAATATCAAAGATTAAACAGGAAATAAGTGCGAGGAGAGGGAGTCGAACCCGCGAACCACTAAGGACCCGATCTTGAGTCGGGCGCCGTTGACCACTTGGCTATCCTCGCATGAGATACGATACAAAATCGTCCCAGTAATATTTGCGGTCGGTAAATTTAAAGAATAGCATTAAGGGATAATTTCAAAAAGAATTAGGGGGTTTTTCCGCAACCGCAACATCGCGGCATCGCATGCGGCCCGCATACGTCACATGCGTCACATGAAACTCGAGAGATCCAGCTGTTCCTGCGGCGGCTCTCCAAAGGTCGACTTTATGAAGAGATTGAGCACCTCGACCCTCTGCCTCGTATACTCCGAGATATCATACTCCTCGCACATGCGGATGGAAGGCTCAAGATACTTCTTGATTGAACCCTCGTAGATTGTCGCATTCAGCGAATTGCCGCATACCGTGCACTTCCCCGCCAGCGGCATGCGCCGGTATTTAGCGCCGCATTTGGTGCAGCGCAGTTTCTGCTTCGAGAACGAGTTGAGATTACCCATAATATCGCGCAGGAAATGCGTCTTTAAGATTCTCTCGGCGAGATCGCTCTCGTCGACGGCGCGGATAATCCTTCCGAGTTCAAGTTGCGCATCCAGCTTATCGGACATGGACTTGATGGTGTTGTAGGATGAGACGTGGGGACCGGCGGAAATGTCGGTGGTATCGTGCGTGAACATGATACCCTCATACTGCGCCGGCGACCCGAGCCTCGAATCGACATTGTCTATCTCCTTCGAGATATCCTTAGGATTCGCGTATTCCAGACCGCCGAGATAGACCCTGAGCGGATAGTGATCGCAGGCATCCACATTGTGCGACTCGCCGTCGACCTCCTTGGGGTCTATGCGCTTTGTAAGAACCAGCGGCGCATCCATCGAACCGCCGCGTGTCGCGGGGAGGAAAGCCTTGGAGAAGTTGATGAGACCGTCGAGAAGGAGCATTACGCAGTCCTCGTCGCCGTCGCAGTTACGCCTCTTCGCCGCGTGGAAATACGGGTGACCGTAGCCGACAAGCGCCTGCGTAAAGCCGATAAGGCGCACCAGGACGCCGGCACTCGTATGCGGCGCAAGACCTATCAGAAGCTGACCGACAAGGTCCTCCTTCTTCTTCGCATTGTAATACGGACTCATGCCGTATAAATCGACCATCATCTCGTCGATGAACTTCGCCACATTGCAGAGCCAGTTGCCGCAGTCCTCGGAGACGAGGATATCCTGACATTTAAGCTCAAGAACCTGCGAATCGCTCCGAAGCGGTTTGCCGTAGACGTCGTAGTCGTAACCCAGTTCGACGAGCCGCGACCACGGAACCGAGATCTCGCTCGGGCGGAAATGCGTAAGCGGCAGATCAATCATATCGTAGCGCACCGTGCCGTCTTTGAAGACGCAGAGATTGTTTCTGGCGCGAATAAGACCTTTCTCGAGGACTTCCACGCATTTCTCCGCCGACGACATACCCTTTACGCCCTTGAGAATCTTAATCTCGGAGTTGAGCATGCCGAGATGCTCGAGCGCATTGTTGTACTCGCTCTTGATGTCGACCTTCAGCTGCTGAACGCAGGTTCCTTCGACATCCCCGCATCTGGGGCAGAGAGCGCCTGCCTCAAGCCTCATTCCGCATTTGGGGCAGTGATATACGGGCATGGTGTGACCGCCGCAATCGCAGATATTGCGGAATGTCTCCTTTCCGCAGACCTCGCACTCGCGCAGCCCGACCTCCATCTCGACGATTCCCGAGGTGCCGCTGCCGACAATGGCAAAGCCTTTCTCGATATCGCCGCTGTTGGTATCCGCCTCCTTGCTCTTGGAGGCCTCCTGGAAAGAACGGCGCGAACCGCCCTCGGCGCCGACGGGGAAGAGCACATGCGGCTTACCCGTCATCTCACGCGGCTTTGACTTGCCGGGGCGTCCCATTCTGCCGCCGATCCTCGTTCCCGCCTTCGAGCGCATCTTAAATCCCGAAAGATGCCCGGCAAGCTCAAGCGAGTTTGACCTGTGCTCCGCCGCAACCTTCTGCGTCTCTTCGTCATCAAGGGAATGTATGCGCTTAAGATTCTCATCCAGACCCAGACACGCAAGGAATACGAGGGGACGGTCGACGACGAGCATGCCGTTTCTCACCTTGTGAAGGACAAGCAGTTCCTCCAGAATCTCCTTTATCTCGGGATTGTTGGGGATACAGAGGACGGGAGTATCCGCGGAGACAACCCGCGGCATGAGATCCGAAGGCGCGGGGAGATCCACATGCGCCGCGGGGCAGTAGGTTGTATTGGGACCTTTGCCGGATTCGGCGTCATAGGCGGCGACGGGCTTTTTCGTCCCCGAATCAGTTCCGGCAGTGCCCGATGCCGTATCCCCCGCACCGCCGTGGTCCAGAAGCGTGTTCTGCGATGCCGCGTTTGATGACCCGTTTGTCTGGTTTGCCGCCGCATGAGCCGCATCCTGCGCAGTCATCCCGGCGGCTGAGTCAGTAGCCGTGCCCGTCTCTCCCGCCGTCGAGAAAAATGCCTTCTCCCCGACATATCCCGAGAGCGTAAACAGTCTCTCGCAGGAGATATCGTCCCAGATATACATGAAGTCGGGATGGAGATAGTAACCCTCTTTGCAGAGCGCAATCGCTTCCTTCTCGGTCTTGGGGCGCTCCTTCCAGTCGTTCTCCTGAATCCACCACTCGTGGCAGTATGAGGCGGGGACAAGAACGTGGTTGTTCTCGAGGAACTCGCCGAAACTCACAAGCATCTCGCCGACGTCGATTATCGACGAGATACTCTTCATGAGCGGAAGCGCCTCGCGGATTGTGTCGATTCTGACAACGTCGCCGTTGAGCAGCCGAATCGTAGGACCTTCTATGGTATCGACGGGAACAACACCCACGGCTTTACCCGGGCGCTCGACCTTCATCTGAGTGCCGACCGCGAGATAATCCCCGAGAAGGTGTAAGGTAGCGGGGGAAAAACCCGCGCCCGCAAAGCCCGTGTTCCTCGAGCGCCCGTATCTCAGACGGAAACCACCTTTTCTCATCGGATACGCGAAGATGGGTCTTCCTCCGAGGACATCGTGGATGAACTTGTCCTTCGGCTTTATCTTGACGGAATCGTCTTTCTCCTCCTCTTCCGCGGGTTTTGCCGCCGCGCCCGAGACGAGTGCGTCCAGCCACTCCCAGCCGTCCATATGGACTTTGCGGACGATCTTCTGAATCTTGGGGGCTTTCAGACCCATACCCTCCGCTATGACGAGGCACATGCCGCCGCGGATGACGTTCGTCTCAATCCTCTCGAGGTTTCTATAACCCGAGACCTCGACCTGCTCGGTAGGTTCGCCGTCTATGCATACGGGGCAGTTGCGGACGATGTGGCGCAGATCGTCGTCCGGCGGCAGATACTGAAGACTCGATATCGAGTTGTATTTCTTTATCTCCTCGACATAGCGCTCAACCTCTTCGTCACGCGGGATGTAGCGGTTCATCTTCAGGGCTTTTCGGACGTAGTCGCCGACGAGAACCGAGAGTGCCTGCGCCGTTCCGCCCGCACTGCGTATGGGTCCCGCATAGGCTATCTTAAGGTATTCCGTGCCGTCATCGTTCTTGCCGATACCGATATTTCCTATACCTTCGGTAGGCGCGGCAACCACACCTTCGGTCAGGAGTGCCATGGAAGTTCTTATTGCATGGTCGAGGATTGCGACCTTGTCGGTCTCTCCGAACATTCCCGCGACGAAATCGTCACCTATCTTAAGCGAGACCTCTTCGCGCGACATCTCCTTTCCGAGTTCGCGGAGACGTTTGGCTACCCCCTTGTAGCCCATCAGAGCCTCGACGCGGTCGGCGAGGTCGCTTGCGATGGGGATTTCTATATCGGTTCGCGGGTCATATCCCTTCTTTCGCGCCTCTTTCGCAATACCTATGCACTCCGTCAGACCGTCCTCTATCGAATTGAAGTAGTCGTTCATCTTCGGCGACGCCTTCGGAGCATGATCTTCCATGACTGATAATTTGCGTTTTGATTTAATATAGTACTCAAAATTAATGCCCTTGGCAGTTTCGGTAAACAGCCCGCAGTTATTGTGCCGACTCCGCATTCGGCGCAGGATTGCGGTTTATCAGTTTTTGATTACTTCAAAGATGACGCCGCTTGTCTTGCGAGAGACAAATACGTATTACTAAATAATCATGCGTAAATGATCTGTTAGCAGAATCTGTGATCAAAAGGGGAGAATCATGTTTAATGTTCGCGCTTTCTCAATAGGCAAGGCACATGAAGAAGTCTTGAAGACCATACTGAAATACGGCGTATATATAGTGACGGAAGACAACGAAAAGACCATTGAGCTTCCGGAACCACTCAATATCCATGTAAAAGAGCCGTTTGCGGATTACATGGTAAGCCCTCTCAATATGTTCCGCGAGGGCGCCATGCAGAAGTATGTCCACGATCTCTTATACGGCAACGACAACGACTTTGTCTATACATACCATGACAGGCTCTTCGATTATCCGGTTACCGTCGGCAGCGGGGATGACGCGGGCTGCGGCGGTTTTGATGCCGCGGAGAGAAAACTCGTTTCAATCGGCGACGGCGACGGAAAAGGCATAGATCAGATTGAGTATATCATCGACAAACTGAAGTCCGATCCCAATTCGCGACGTGCGCAGGGCATTACATGGACACCCTACAAGGATACGGTCTCGGACAATCCGCCGTGCCTGCAGAGAATCCAGTGCTTCGTGCGTGACGGCGCTCTCAACATGTATGTGGAATTCCGCTCAAACGACATGCTCTCGGCTCTCGGCGCCAACATGTATGCCCTCGTGCACCTTCAGAAGATGATTGCCGACGGCGTCGGCGCAAGTGTCGGCTGGTACTCTCATACCTCGGTATCGGCGCACATGTATCATGAGCGCGACCACGAAGAGCTCGTAAAATACATAAAAGGTCTCGGGCTTGCCGACGTTATCAAGCACTACGAGAGCGGAAAATATATACAGATATAATCCCTTTTTCAAAAAAATAAAATTAATATCTATTTTTTCAGATTACGGACAGATCAGACGTTTTCGGGGTCGAAGCGCAGTTTGTGTAGCGTGACAACGGCGCAACGGTGAGGGATGCTCTCGGGGTCGGTGGAATCTATGAATTTCTGAAGCGGCGCTATTGCGCTCTCGCCGATTCTGACAAGCGACTGCGAGGCAAAACCGCGTGTAATGCCGTCTTCGGTCTCAAAGATCTCGAGCAGTTCCGCGATTGCAGGCTCGCCTATCTCTCCGAGTGCCGCGGCACAGTAGCGTTTGACATCGTCGTCGGGGTAGACCTTGAGCGTATATGTCAGCTGCGGTATTGCGGGCTCGCCTATCCTTGCGAGTGCCCCCGCGATATACCAGCGGGCATCGTTCTCTTCTATCTCGCAGAGTGCCGCTATAAGAGGCTCGATTGCCTCATCCCCGAACGCGACAAGCTCTTTTACCGCCGCACGCCTTGCCTGCAGGTCGCCGTTCGTTATGCTCCCGATATTCTCCGATATTGTGCTCATACTGATTCCCGTATAATTATATCGTCTTTCTTTATTTCTTTCTTTATTATTAGTCCCTGTTTTATCAGTCCCTGTCTGTCCGACCGCGGAGACATTCGAAAAGACTGATATCAATGCAGATATTATAATCTGGTATGGGTAACGGCAATATCATGTCGGGGATTGAGGATACGGCTTTACATCGCGTAATTACGGTTGAGGCTTACGTGTCCGGCAAGGTGCAGGGTGTGGGATTCAGAGCATGCGTGAGAAATATTGCCGCGGGGCTTTCGCTCACGGGCATTGTGCAAAACCTCGATGACGGCAGGGTTTTCTTTGCGGCAACCGGCGACTCCGCATCGATTGACAAACTTATCTCGTCCCTCCACGAGTGCCCGCGTGCAATCGTAAAAAACATTGACGCCAAAGAAGTTCCGTTGCGCAGTTTCGATGGCTTCAATATCGTGCGCATACCTTAAAAACAGGCATACCTTAAAAGCGCATTTCTTTATTCATTCGTTTTTCTTCGGCATACTTTGGTTTTCTTTGCATTTTTTGCCGTTATTCAGTAAATATCGATTCAGTAATTTATCTTGAACGACTGATTTTCGGCGATGGAATCGCGGTAAGAGAGCACGCATCTGTCGATATCGTTCTGGTTTATCGACATGTGAAGTTCGTCGGTCAATGCATCCATAATCTCGTCGTTTAAATGACAGCGCTTCGTTCCGATATCATAGCTGTCTTCTTTCAGGATTTCGGCGGCAATCTTAAAGACCGCGGAATCGACCATCTTCGCCTTAAGCGGATCAATCAGATCCAGAACGAGAGACATTGAACCTTCGCGGAGCACGCCGATATCGCCGTCGAGGTCGGCGCCGATTATCGAGACGCAGCAGTTGCCGAAGAGCATCGAGTATCCCAACGAGAGCATGGAATTTATCGGATCTTTATGCGGGCGCGGAGTGCGGCGCCTGAATCCGAATATCGGGTTTGTCGACCGCGATATCGTCTCGTAATACATATCCGCGGATAGCTTCTGAATCCGCCGCAACTCCTCCATCGTTATCAGATACTCGACGTCATCGAGGAGATTATACAGGAACTCGCGTTCGCCCTCGTAGTAGAGGTTTCTGCCGGCGGTCTCCGAGACCTTATCGATAAGCATCATCCGCGATTTTATCGAGGAACGGACAATCTCGGAGGCACGGGTGTATTCCGGCGCCTTCATCTGAAGACTTCGGACCGCCTCGTCCTGCCGAAAGCCGAAAGGCCTAAGAACCGATAGCGGTCTGCCGTCGGCATCGAAGAAAGAGACGGATGCATTGTTCTTAAGGAGCTGAGTTATCGCGGAGGTATGGATGTTGTGACCGCCGCAGACCAGAAGGTGCGTTATCTCAGAGAGCGGATACTCCCTTACCGCACCCTTCTTCTGAACAACGAGGGTTGTTGCGGTTGCCTTAATGTGTCCTCCGAATCCGTTGACAATCTGCCACGGCACAGCAATCTTTTCCATTGACGGTCCCATACCCGTGCGGATTTATTGTTTTTACCGCCGCACGGCATTTATGTAATCTGTAATTATATTGGTTTAATTGATTCATAATTGAATCCATTCGTTTGTGATTTATTCATACGTGATTTCGTCCGTGAATCCCCCGCGGCACACAATTTTCGCATGATCGCGGCATGTCAAACTGCAAATAATTATTTATATCAACTTCACATAGTAACAAACATGAACAAAAATAATGTTGCTGTATTTTCAGTCCTTGTGTTCTTACTGCTCATTCTGACGGCAGGATGTACACAGACGACGAACCCGACACCGCAGGGAACGGCGACGCCTACTTCTGCAGGCACGGTCACCTCGGAGAAAGTATTTGTCATAGGTGTCGACGATGCCTATCCGCCGTTCACGTATACCGATGCAAACGGACAGGTCTCGGGATTCGACTATGACTGCGCAAATCTCATTGCCCGCGATCAGGACATTAAGGTCATCTTCAAGTCAATGAACAGGGAAGATTTGTTGAACGCACTCAAGAACGGCGAGATTGACGTAATCTATTCGGCATACTCCAAGACACCCGAGAGAGCGGAGAGTATGCTCTTCTCCGATGTTTACTGGGTAACCAACAAGGCATTTGCCGTAAAGACAGGTTCCGCACTGAAGATGGATGACATAAACAGAGGAAGAGCGATTATCGGTGCACAGGCAGGCTCGACTTCCGCCGACTGGGTAAAGACCGAGTTAATCGATACGGGACGCATGCCCGCCACTTCACTTCAGGTCTACGAAACACTCGAAGATGCTCTCGACGTACTTCAGACCACAACGAAACTTGACACGGTTATCGCCGATGTTCAGGCAATCAAGCTGAACATGAACGGAAGAACCCTTAATGTTCTCGGCACGGTCCCGTCGGGCGAGGAATACGTTATAGGTATCAGCAAGGATCACCCCGAGCTTGTCGAGAAATTCAACACGGGTCTTGCAAACCTCAAGAAGAGCGGCGACTGGGACTTAATGGTCGCAAAATACGGCTTAGACACCAAGAAGAACTGATTTCAATATAACCGGTTCTTTTTTTTCGCTTTTAAACAATCTTTTGAAATATCGAAAATTATATCCCGTTTCTTTCCGTTTATTCCCGTTATCTTTTCTGTGTAACTTCCCGCCGCAACTCCCCTGCCGTAACTCTGCCGGTTCATCACCATGTTTTAATCCGATTGTAATGCTGCTGTAATGCAAATTGTAATGTTGATTTAATGCAATTGTGTCGTGCTGCTGCATCGTTGCGGTATCGTTGACGGTAATCGCATTGGCGTGCAGTGTCACTACTGCGTCATCATTGCTCGGGATGAAAGACTTAAAAAAGGAAAATGTGATTGTGGGAAAATGTGATTGTGGAAAAATGTGATTTTGTCTGTTATCTTCAGTTCGCGGCTGCGGTCGCATCCGACTTCTTCGGTGCAAACTTCTCGATCATGTCCGCCGGAGAAAGCCTTGCAAGCTCGGCTATCTTCTTAAGGAATTCTTCTTTATCCGGACCGTCCACAAGTGCAATCTTAAGCACGTCCGAGATATCGCTCACGGGTATAACCTCGACCATTTCCTTGTATCTGTCCTCGATGAGAACATCGGCAAGATTGGACTTGGGGATAATAATCGTCTTTATTCCCGCCTTTGCCGCAGCCTCTATCTTGTAGGTCGCACCGCCGATTGGCAGGACATTGCCGCGAACCGAGAGCGAGCCCGTCATTGCGACATCCTGCCTTACGGGGATGCCCTCGACGGCGCTTATGACCGCGGTTGCCACGCTTACGGATGCAGAATCTCCCTCAACGCCGTTATACGTGCCTATGAACTGAATATGCACATCCATGTTCCTGATATCGCGGCCCGTGAACTTCTTCACTATGGCGCTCACGTTCGTGATGGACTCCTTGGCAATCTCCTTCAAAAGACCCGTGGCTATTATGCTTCCCGACGCACTCTGCGAGGGCGCTATTGCCGCCATGATGGGCAGGACCTGACCCGAATCAGAGCCAACGACCGCAAGACCGTTTACGCGTCCGATTTCGGCGCCGCTGACTATTGTAAGCTCATAATCGCGGGCTCTCTTCGTGTAGTCGTCCGAGATCTGGTCTTCCACCGAACGTGCAATCGCCTTGGCTTTCAGAACGTGCTCGACCGTTGTAATCTTTGCGTTCTCCTGCCTTGCCATATCGCCGGAAACACGGATAAGACCGCCCATGTCACGGAGTTTGAGCGTGATATGTCCTTTGCGGTTGCTTCTGCGCCTTGCCTCGCGCATAATCTCCTCGATGGCGCCGCGGTCAAACGGCGGGATCTTGCCGTCGTTGTGAATCTCCTGCGCAATGAAACGGATGAACTTCCTCTGGTTCTCGGGCGTGTCCGGCATCGAATCCTTCATGAAGATCTCGTAACCGTATCCTCTGATACGGGAACGCAGCGCCGGGTGCATTCCTTCCATGGCATCGAAGTTGCCCGCCGCGACCATGACAAAGCGGCAGGGGACAGGCTCGGTCTTTACCATCGCACCCGAAGACCTCTCGCTCTGACCGGTTATCGGGAACTCGCCCTCCTGAAGAGCGGTGAGCAGATTCTGCTGGGAATGTGCCGTAAGCGTGTTTATCTCGTCGATGAAGAGAACACCCTTGTTTGCCTTGTGAATCGCACCCGCCTCGACCCTCTCGTGTGCGGGTGTCTCGAGACCTCCCGACTGGAAGGGGTCGTGACGGACATCTCCCAGAAGTGCGCCGGCATGCGAGCCCGTGCCGTCTATGTAGGGTGCATTGCTGTCCGGCTCGTTGGAGACAAGGAGCTTGGGGACCATTATCTCTTCTTTCGGGCGCGAATACTGAAGTGCCATGAATATGAAAGCCGCGCCTATGATACCCATTAGGAGCTGACCCGTGATAATCGCGTATCCGAGGATACCGAATATCAGTATCATTACGAGGGTATTTCGGGTCTGGGCATGCTTCTTTGCCTCGGCCTTGAGACCCGCGACCATCTCTCTTCCGCTTCCCGCCTTGAACGTGCGGATAATGGGGACATTCGGGTCGTCGCCGTTGGGGTAGACCAGAATATCCTGCAGATCCTCTTTGGGAAGGAGTTCCGCCATCGCTTTCGCAAGCATCGATTTACCCGTTCCCGGAGTTCCTATCATCATGACATGGCGTCTCTGGGTTGCCGCCTTTCTGATGACCTCAACGGCATGCTCCTGTCCGATTACCTGATCGATAAGCCCTTTCGGTATCTCGATGTCGGCGGATGTCTCTATCTTATCCAGATCGATATCGTCAAGCTTCATGAGCGTTTTGCCCGAGCCGTTATCTCCGCCGTTGCCTGCGGTCACCGACGCGCCCACGTTTCTTATGGTTATGACAGGGCGGTTATCTCTTTGAGAAGGTTCGGTTATCTCATTCTCGGGCACCTTATGCTCGAGTATCTTATCTTCCCGTGCTTCGGGTGCTTCCGCCGCTTCGGATACATCCTTCTCAGAATCGGATACGGACTCAGACACTGTCTGCCCCGATTCGTCGCCGGTTGACTCCGCCGCGCCGTCACCTCCGGATAAGTCTTCCTTATAGATGTCTGCGCGTGACTCCTCAGCGCATGACAATACCGCATTCCGACTTATATCTGACCCTGCAATGCCGGAGTCGCGGAGGGGGGTGGAAACGGGGTTTTCAGACAATACCCGTTCATTTAATGGAGGATTTATATTTTTATCGCTATCATCCATGGATCAATACTACCTCTTTTAAACGATAGTAATTAAAAGATTCATTCGTGATAGTTTAAGTACTTTCTATAAGAGGCACAAGCTATGAAAATACTCTGCAACGAAAAATCTCAGGTTTTAGCCGCAAAAACTGCAAAATGCACGGGTCTTGAACTTGCCGCAACCGAATTCAAAAAGTTCCCCGACGGCGAGCTCTACATAAAGACCGGAAAGACGGATGACGAGACAATTCTCATATCGAGTTTCAATGACAGCGATTCCTTCATCCAGACCCTTCTCATGATAGATGCCTGCGAGAATTCCGAGGTTACCCTCGTCATCCCGTATATGGGCTATGCAAGACAGGACAAGAAGTTCAACGACGGTGAGTCGATAAGCGCAAGAGCGATTGCAAGGGCTCTCTCCGACGGCGTCAAAAAAGTCTACACGATAAACAACCACGAGAAGGACAACCTTAAGCATTTCAGGGTTCCCGCCGAGGATCTGACGCTGGCGCCCTATATCGGCAAATACATCGAGTCGCTTGGTCTTGACGATCCCTTAATCCTCGCGCCCGACGCGGGTGCTGCGGATTTCGCCGCCGACGTCGCACGCGGTCTTAATTTCGACTGCGACCACCTTCAGAAGACACGTCATTCGGGTACCGAGGTCACGATGCAGCCCAAGGAGCTTGACGCAAACGGCAGATGCGTCGTTATCGTCGACGACATCATCTCCACGGGCGGCACGCTTGCGACCGCATCGGGTATGCTTAAGGCACAGGGTGCGGTCAGTGTCCATGCCGCATGCGTCCACGGCGTTTTCGCAAGCGGCGGCTACGCAAGACTCAGTGCGGGCGGTCTCTCGTCGGTTGCCTCGTCCGATACCATCGAGTCGGCATCTTCGGTCATAACGGCTGCCGAGTGCATCAAAAACGCGATATTTAAGAACTGATTTTCAGGAAACATAACCGAAAACGAGGACTTCACATGAGCGAATCCGATGAAAATGGGCGAAGTGCCGGAGGCGACAGCGCCGCAGGTGCCGCGGACGAGCAGGTTAAAGTCCTCGATTCCTCTTTCTTTTTTCTGGATATTCCGATAGCGGGAACAAAGTTTGCCGTGCCGCCTTCGGTGGTCGCCGAGATGAAAGACCTGCGCTCGAAGTCGAAACTTGACGCCATGCTTGAGGACGGGCGGCTTTTCGTCTCGGAGGCGTCGCCTTCGACCAGAAAGCGTGTTGTTGCGGCTTCGAAGAAATCCGGCGATTACGGCGTAATCTCGGAGACCGACTGCGACGTGGTTGCGCTTGCCCTCGAGATCGGAGGGATTGTGGTCACCGACGACTTCGCACTCTCCAATACCGCCCAGACCCTGGGTCTTACGGTTATTCCCGTTCAGATGCGCAGGGCAAAGAAACGGCAGTGGAAGTATCGGTGCACGGGCTGTCTGAAGTTCTGCGACGCTCCCGGAGTCTGCGATGTATGCGGCTCGGAGATAATGCGGATAAAGTAAATGCGTGATTGCGGATTAAGCCGCGGCAGGCATCGGCACATAAGGTTAACTTATAAGGTTCAAGATCCAACTCTAATTTATGTCATCACTCGATGAACTCATAAAGAAAGCAAAGACTCTGCACTCCGAAGGACGCAGCACCAGTCAGATTGCCGATGAAATGAGCCTTTCGGCAGAGACCATCACATGGCTTCTGACACAGCAGAAAGGCGAAAAAGCGGCGCCGAAAGATATCGTCATCGACTGGTCGGCGATAAGCAGCTGCTCGGATACACTCCACGATGCCGCCGCAATGCTCTATAAGAGATATATCCATGCACTCGAGGCGGAGCTTAAGGACGACGAAGACATCTGCGACAAACTCCCCGAGGTCATTGTGGGCGTTGCACACTCGGGTATCCCCATTGCCGCGATAATCGCGAGCGAAGATCCCGAATCGCGGTTCACGATGTTCCACCCGAAGAAGCATGCGACCGGCGACAACCCGACGGGTTCGCTCAACAGCAGTTTTGCCGATGTGGCGGGCAAGAGATGTCTCATTGTCGATGACGTAATCACAAGCGGCAATACAATAAAAGAGGCTGTGGAGATAATCCGAAGCCACGGCGGAACGCCCGTTGCCGTCTGTGTCCTCTTTGACAAGCTCGGAGATAAGGAAGTCAATGCCGGCGGCGTCAAAGTCCCGATATACTCGCTTGTGAGAGTCAGCAGAATAGACTGAATATCATATCTTTTCATTTATTCATATCCGTTCTTTTTTGTCAGTTTTTCAGCATTTTCCATCATATCTCCATCATTTATCCATCATATTTCCATCATTTTCCATCATATTTCCATCATTTCCCACGTTATACTGCCTGTTTTCATTACGGATAGCAGGTATTTTTTTCGGGACATAACGGATACAATCAGCAAGTTATATATAGAATTACAATTCAACATTTGAGGAGAACTTTACAGAGGAGCATCTGCAAATGTTAGCAGGACAACCTATAGTAATTCTAAGAGATAATGTCGAAGTAACAAGCGGAATGGAAGCACAGCACTCAAATATCATGGCTTGCAAAGCCATTGCGGAAGCTGTCAGAACAACGCTTGGTCCACGCGGAATGGACAAAATGCTCGTCTCACCGACCGGCGATGTGGTAATCACAAACGACGGCGCAACAATCCTTCACGAGCTCAAGGTAGAGCACCCCGCAGCCAAGATGGTCATCTCCGTTGCCGAAGCACAGGATGACGAGGTCGGAGACGGAACCACAACAGCCACCATTCTCATCGGCGCCCTCATGGAAGAGGCCGAATCCCTGATGAAGAAGGGCATTCACCCGACCGTCATTGCAAAAGGATACAACCTTGCAATGCACAAGGCAATCGAGGTCCTTGAGGCAAACGCAATCAAAGGCGACATAAAGAAGAAGGACCTGCTCGAGAAGGTCGCGGCAACCGCAATCACCGGCAAGTCAATCGAGTCGATGAAGAGCAAGATAACTCCTATCATAGTCGATGCCGTTCTTAAGGTCGCACAGAAGGACGCGACGGGCAAGAATAACACGGTCGACGAGGATGACGTAAGAATCAAGACAATCGTCGGCGACAGTCTCGACGATGCCGAACTTATCGAGGGATTCCTGATTGACAAGACACGCTGCGACACGGGTATGCCAAAGCGCGTCTCAAAGGCGGTAGTTGCACTTCTTTCGCAGCCGCTGGAGATCAAGAAGACCGAGACAAAGTCAAAGATCAAGATTACCTCATCCGAGCAGGTTGCGGCTTTCTCCGAGCGCGAAAAAGCGGCATTAAAGGCATTTGCGGATAAGATCAAAGCCTCCGGCGCCAACGTCGTTCTCTGTCAGAAGGGTATCGCCGACGCTGTCCAGTACTACCTTTCGCACGCCAAAATTCTGGCAATTCAGGATGTTCCCGAGAAAGACATGAAGGCATTTGCACGCGCTCTCGGCGGCACTATCGTAAACACACCCGATGACCTCGGAAAGGACGTATTCGGCACGGCAGACCTTGTCGAGGAGATGAAGGACGTCAAGGTCACGAAGTTCATGGGCTGCAAGAAGGCAAAGACCGTCACAATCCTCATCAAAGGTTCCAACCAGATATTCGTCGACGAACTCGAGCGTGCCGCATATGACGCCGTCCGCGTCGTAATGGATGCCATCGAGGACGGAAAGTATGTTGTCGGCGCCGCGGCAATCGATACCGAACTCAATCTCGAGATCAACAAATATGCCGCAACCGAAGGCGGAAGGGTTCAGCTTGCAATCGAAGCCTTTGCAAGAGTCTTTGAAGCAATTCCGAACACTCTTGCCGAGAATGCGGGTCTCAACGCAATCGACATCATCGTCGACCTTAAGAAGGAGCACACAACCCACAAGAAATACGCGGGTATCAACGTCCTTACCGGAAAGGTAGAGGATATGTATAAGGCAGGCGTTCTTGAGCCGATGCGTGTCAAGAAGCAGGCAATTCAGAGTGCGGCGGAGACGGCATCCCTTCTTATCCGCGTCGACGACATGATGATCTCAAAGTCGGCGGCACAGATGGCAAAAGAAGGAAAGGCATAATCCCATAATATTTTTTCAATATCTTTTTTCACATCTTCTGTAACATCTGTTGTGAGAGCGTTATTTTTATCAATTAACATGGACAATATGTAATGTCGGATTTATTTTGAGCCGAGATAGTCTAGTCCGGCAGGGCGGTGGATTCGAAATCCACTGGCGGCAACGCCTCGGGAGTTCAAATCTCTCTCTCGGCGCTTTTACGTTTTTTCCTAAATCTGAGGAAAGATTTTTTAAATTTTAAAAATACATTGATCGCCGTTCAATAGTTTCTTATGATTATCTCGTTAATCTCACCGCGTTTTCCGGCATCGGAGTTGATTCTGCGGCTTGCCCTAACTCTTTCGATTACAAAGCCGTCATAGAGGTCGTCGAAGAAACTGTCCCCGGGGTCGGTGTTCTTCGGGTCGGAGTTGCTGAGCATGAGCCTTGCGCCGGCATCACTGCATCTGCGGAAAAACTCCGCGAGTCTCTTCTGCGAGCCGTCATCGAAGGTATCCGCCGCATAGCTGTTGAAAGACGCCGTTCTGCTAATCGGGCGATAAGGCGGGTCGAGATAGACGAATGCCCTCTCTCCCTGCTCCTTTATCGCTTCTTCGAGCAGGGTAAAATCACCGCAGTGTATCTCCGTATTCGAGAGAAGCCTGCCGTATGCGAGGATAAGGTCGCGGTTTGCAATCCTCGGGTTCTTGTATCTGCCGTGGGGCACGTTGAAGAGTCCCTCGGAGTTAACGCGATAAAGCCCGTTGAAGCAGGTGCGGTTTAAGAAGATGAGCTCCGCGGCATGATATACGGACTGCGACGGCGAATGACTCCGCTTTTTGCCCCTGAGGGATTTTCCGCCTCCGCAGAATCCGTCCGTGCCCTTCGCCGCGTTGAAGGAATCGCGGTGCCTTAGGTAGCACTCCTTTCGCCTTTCGGCATCGAGCGGGAGGTATTCGCCCGCGAATTCTTCCAGAATCGCGATAAGTTCGGCAGGGCGGTGTTTTACGGCATAATATGCGGTGTAGAGGTCGCGGTTGATGTCGCAGATATGACACTTTGAGAAACGGCATTCGGAGTTCAGATAAGAGTAAACGGCGCCGCCGCCGACGAACGGCTCGAAATATACGGTTTTTGCATCGGCGATGCCGTCGGGCAGCCGCTTCACAATCGCGGGCAGAAGCTGACCTTTACCCCCCGCCCATTTCAGAAACGGCTTTATCTTTTCGTGCACGCTGTCTTCCCGCATTTTCAGTGCCTCTACCATACACGTCTTGTCGAGATACCGAACCGTGACCCGACCGAATCGCAAGACGCCCGCATTAACTGTAACTGTATAACTGGTATGCCATGAGGCAATATGATATTATCACCCGCCAACTCACCAAGAATTATTAGGAATAAATGAAAAACCTTTGATAGCGGCGTTGTAAATGCCGACGGAGAATAACGCTTATGTCAGATGTAATTATCCTCAACGCAAGTCCGAGAAAGAACGGCAACACCGAGATACTCTGTAAGGAATGTGCCGATGCACTCGAATCCAACGGAATCAGAACCGAGATAATCTCGTTTACCGGCTGCGAATTCACGTCCTGCAAGGCCTGCGGATACTGCGGCAAACACGGAAAATGCTCGATTGACGACGGGCTCAACGATATAATCGCCAAGATTCGCGAGGCATCGGGTCTTGTCGTAGCCTCGCCGGTCTACTTCGGCACCGCACGCGGAGACCTTATGTCCGCAATACAGAGAATCTCGATGGTCTCCTACGGCGGCGACAGATTCCTTTCCAAGATGGTCGGCGGTCCGATTGCCGTCGGCAGACGCGGCGGTCAGACAGCGGCGCTTCAGGAACTCCTCATGTTCTACTTCATCAACGATATGATAGTCGTCGGCTCGGATTACTGGAATATGGCATTCGGCAGAGACAAGGGCGAGGTTGCTGACGACGAGGAAGGCGTCCGTACGGTAAGAAAGTTCGGCGAGAACATCGCACTCGTAATCAAATCCCTGAACGGATAATCCTAAAAGGGAAAAAATAATTTTTTTAGTTTGTTTTTTAGTTTTATTAGATTTATTAATCTTTTTTACTTTTATTTTTTTATTTTTCTAGGTCAATTTTCTTATATTACTGGCCTTAATTTCCGAAGAAGGTATGCAGGAAATCCTTCGCATTCAACTGACCGTATCCGCCGTATGCCGCCGCTTCCGCCTCGGAATATACCTGACAGCTGTCGGCTTCGATGCCGGGACCCATGATTGCAAACGGAATCGGATCGGCGGTATGCGTCTTGAGCGCAATCGGGGTGGGGTGGTCGGGCAGAACGGCAATCCTGAGTTCTTCGCCCTCGAAAGCATCGAGGATCTCGCCTATGACACCGTCAAGCCTCTCAATCGCAAGCACCTTCTCCTTCAGACTGCCGAGGTGACCTGCCTCGTCGGGCGCCTCCACATGCATGTAAACGAAGTCAAGACCGTCTTTTAAGGACTTTATCGCGTAATCCGCCTTTGCTTTGTAGTCGGTATCGAGGTAACCCGTTGCCCCGGGCACCTTGATGGTCTTCATGCCCGCACATACCGCAATACCGTTTAAGAGGTCGACTGCCGAGATCATGCCGGCGCTGACGCCGTACTTCTCCCTGAAGTTCTCAAGGACGGGCTTTTTACCGCCGCTCCACGGCCAGATCTGTGTGGCTGGAGTCTTGCCCTCCGCAATCCTCTTCTTATTGACGGGGCTGTCCTTAAATACCTCGCGGCTTATCGCGACGCACTCCGCAAGAATATCTTCGTCGCCGCCTTTGGGGACGTATTCCGCAATCTTCTCGCCGGTGATGTCATGCGGCGGTTTTGTCGTCGCGCCCCTGCCGTCGCCGATAACGAGCAGATTCCTGTAGCTTACGCCCGGATATCCGCGTGCACGTGCGGGGAGCTTCTCGTTGAGCTCCTTAAAGAGAAGTGCACCTTCCGCCGACGAAATGTGCCCCGCCGAGAAATCGTTCATGACGCCGTCGGTGACATTCACAAGGTTGCAGCGGTATGCAAGATCCGCGGGCTTCAAATCGATGCCCATGCTTACGGCTTCGAGCGGACCGCGTCCGGTGTAACATTCTTCGGCGCGGTATCCGAGGACGCCCAGATTTGCGACATCGCTTCCCGGGTCGAATCCCTGAGATACCGTCCTGAGCATTCCGCACCGTCCGCGCTCCGCAATAAGGTCCATGTTCGGAGTGTTGGCAAATTCGAGAGGAGTCTTGCCGTCTATCTCATCGCATTTCCAGTCCGCCATTCCGTCTCCGAGAACCACAATATACTTCATTTTATCCTCCGGAAAATCTAAGGTATTGTCTATTTTTATTCGTCTTCTACCGCATTTTTCGCGGTCGAATTTTTTGTTTACTCTATAACATTGTCTTATCGGATAATATAGTGTGTTTTCTGTGCAAAACACACGGACACACACCGACCCGAACCGACCGACATCGATCGGCATGACCGGTATCGACCCGAATGAACCGAATGAACCGAATTATCCTATTCTATCCGATTCTATCCTATTCTATCCTATTCGAAATAATTCAGTTCGTCCAGGAGGGATTTTACCGCACTTCTGACCGATTCTTTCGAGGTTGTCTCGGGCTTCCATCCGAGCGCCTTCAGTTTATCGACGCTCAGCTGCATCTTCGGGACATCTCCTACCCAGCCGCGTGTTCCGCCGGTGTATCTGAACTTGACATCGGAAAGCTTCATCTCGCTTACGACAATCTCGGCAAGCTCGGTTACGCTTATCCAGTCTTCGGAGCCGATATTGTAGAAATTGAAGGTATCCTTCGAGTTATCGACGGCGAAGAGGACGGCATCCACACAGGCGGATACCTCGAAATACGACTTCGACTGCTTGCCGTCGCCGAGGATCTCGAGTTCTTTGGGATTGTCCATGAGTTTGTGGACGAAATCCCAGATTACGCCGTGACTGCTTCTCGGTCCGATAATGTTTGCGAATCTGAAGACCACAGCCCGCATATCGAAGGTGTAGGCATACGAGGCAATCATCGCCTCCGCCGCTAGCTTTGAACCCGCGTAGATTGAGATGGGTATCATCGGGGAATAGTCCTCGGGTGTCGGGATTACGTCCGCCTCCCCGTAGACCGTCGATGTCGAGGTGAAAACAATCGTCTTTACGCCGTTATTCCTCATTGCCTCGAGGACGTTGATTGTCGCCGCCGTATTGCTCTCAAAGACGGGCTTGGGTATACCTGCGCTCGCACGGACGTCGGGGTCGGCGGCTATGTGAAAGACCCTGTCGGCGCCGGCAAAACTCTTTTCCCAGCCCGATTGTGCCCTCAGATCCGCGTTAAGGAACTCAACCCTTCCCGAATCGATGTGCTTTTGGATGTTCTCAAGTCTGCCTGCCGAAAGGTTGTCGATGACAAGTATTCTGTCACCGCGTTTAACAAGAGCGTCGACAAGGTTTGAGCCGATAAAGCCCGCTCCGCCCGTAACTATCGAATACATTTTCTCCCCGATTGATGTAGATTGTATTGTTTCGTTCTGTTATCGTCCGTTTATTTCGGATTTCCATATTAGTTTGGTAATGTTTGATTATATACTTTTGAGTAACGGATTTCCGAATGCGGTTTGACATGCGATCCTTGCGGTCAGAAAGCAGCCGAATGCTGACGAATGCGACGGCAGACTCTTTCGTTATACCGTCGGGTAAGGATGAAATTTCTGAGACATTCACAAATCCCGTGAAACAGGCAGTAAGTAAGAATATAAATGATACTGCACAACATTTGAGAGAATGGATAGAAAAATTGCTTCCGGACTTCTGGATGAGATACGGAGTAAAAAGCCTCTGATCCACCACATAACCAATTACGTCACGGTAAACGACTGCGCCAACATCACAATCTGTGTCGGTGCATCGCCGGTTATGGCAGACAGCATAGACGAAGTGGAAGAGATGACGGGTATCGCGAACGCCCTTGTCCTTAACATAGGCACCCTCTCGGCTTCGCTCATTGACTCGATGATTGCCGCAGGCAAAAGCGCAAATCGTAAAGGAATACCCGTTATTCTGGATCCCGTCGGAATCGGGGCAACGAAGTTCAGGACCGAGAGCGTTCTTCGGCTCTTAAAAGAGGTAAAGTTTGCCGTTATCAAAGGCAATGCGGGTGAGATAGGTGTTCTCGCCGGCGCTCAGGCTACGGTTCGCGGTGTCGATTCGGGAAGTCTCGAAGGCGACCGCGTCGAGGTCGCAAAGAAGTGCGCCGAGCTTACCGGCAGCGTCGTCGTGATGACAGGCGAGGTCGATATCGTCTCGGACGGCGAAACCGTGCTCACGGTCTCTAACGGTTGCAGCAGAATGGGCGCATTATCGGGAACGGGCTGCATGACGGCGTCCGTAATCGGGGCCTTCTGTGCGGTTACCGACCATTACCTCACTGCCGCGGCGTGCGGCGTTGCGCTCATGGGTCTCTGCGGTCAGAAAGCGGCAGTCTACGCAAAAGGACCCTACTCGTTCAGGGCAGGTCTTGCCGATGAGATGTCACGCCTGAAATCCGTCGAATTCGCAGTGGATGCCAAGATTAAGCATATTAAACCATAATCTTTTTAATCATTTTTTAACATCATAAAATACCGTAATCGTGGTCAAAATGCCGTCGGAATCAAACTCTCACGGAAATCCTCATGGAAACGTCCATGCAAATTCCCATGCAAATCCGCATACAAATCCGCATACAAATCCAAATCCCTACGCACTTTACATCGTCACCGACATAAAAGTCTCGGGGGGACTTTCGCATGAAAGACAGGCGGAACTCTGTTTTGCGGGCGGCTGCGATGCTCTTCAGCTACGCGAAAAGGATACGGGCTATGAAGGGCTGATTGCAACCGCAAAGAACATTGTTGCCTTAAAACAGCTTTTTGAAAGAGAAAACCCGAATTACCACCCGCTTTTTTTCGTCAACGACAATATCGACGTCGCCGTGAAGTCGGGTGCCAACGGTGTCCATCTGGGACAGGATGACATGCCGCTTTCGGAGGCACGCAGGCTTATGCCGAAATCAACCGGGTTTCTCATCGGCATCTCGGTCGGCAACGTCGAAGAAGCCCTCCGTGCCGCAGCCGACGGCGCCGACTACGTCGCATTAAGCCCCGTCTTTGACACGACCTCCAAGGATGACGCGGGGAGCGGAAAAGGGCTGAAGATGCTCTCCGAAATCAGAAAGGCAGTCGGCAATGATTTCCCCGTGATTGCGATAGGCGGCATCAATGCCTCGAATGCAAAATCCGTGATGGACGCGGGCTCGGACGGTTGCGCGGTAATCTCGGCTGTTCTTGCCAAACCCGACGTAACCGCAGCGGTAAGGGAACTGAGAAAAATAATCCTTTCCTGACGCTCTTTTTAATTATGCCGTAATAATTGATAATGTCACAATAAATGATATTGTCGTAAAAAACGATAGTGTCGCAATAATTGATGTTGCTGTAAAAATCGTGCTTTTTTAAATTTAAGATTGAATCTCAGCTTTCGCCGCCGAGATCCAGTTTCTTCTTCAGCCAGCCGCCGTGGCGGAAGAAGAGATAGTTGGTCGCGCACATGCAGATCACACCCAGAACGACCGCATACCAGATACAGTCTATCGGATAGCCGCTGATCATCAGGTAATACGAGGCAGAGCACTGGACAATGAGCATGCCGATGATTGCCGAATACATTCCGGGTCTTGTGGCGCCGGCGCCGTTCATCGCGAAACCGAGCGTCATCGCGGTCGCAATCAGACAGTACGAGAGCGGTATCACATGCATGAAGCTTATGCCCACGTCAAGAGCCTCGTCTTCAAGACCGAAGATATAGAGGAGATCCGAGGCATAGATGCTGTATATTGCCGTAACTATGCAGATGAAACCCACCGAGAGCGCAACGGCATATTTGACAGCCTGTTTTGCGCGGTCGGGTCTGTTTGCGCCGAGATTCTGACCGACCATGATGGCAATTGCCGTTCCGAATCCCATGACTATGATGAGTCCCAGCATATCGAATCGTATGCAGATGCCGTATGCCGCAATCGTAGCCTCGCCGTAGAAGGCAATTATCCACATCATGAGCATGAAGGATACGCTTCTGACACCCATCTGAACGGCACTCGGAACTGCGACAAAGATAACATCAATGAGCAATTTAGGCTCTAATTTGAAATGCACGGGCAGCCTTACGGGTCTTGACCGGTATGCCGGCAGGAGATAGATAATACCTGCGAAGACAAAGATACCGAATGCCCTCGAGAGAATTGTGGCATATGCCGAACCCGTTATTCCGAATGCGGGCAGACCGAATAAACCGTTAATCAGGGTCGGATTCAGGATGATATTGACGATGTTGATGGCTATCATCACATACATCGGAGTCTTTGAATCGCCGCTTGCCTGAAATGCGGTCACGATAATCATCAGTACGACTATCGTAAATATACCCGTGAGAAGTGGCGCGAGGAATCGGGCGCCTTCGGCGGCGACTTCGGCATCCTGGCTTAAGATTAAGAGAATGTCCTCGGACCAGAATATACCTATCAGCGCAATGATTACCGAGACTATTGCCGCCATAATCAGGGAATGCGCCAGAATTACCGGTATTCGGTCATGATTGCTCGAGCCGTAGGCGCGGGAGATGAATGCCGCCGTCGCCGTCATCAGACCGATGAAGACGGTCATGAGCACCATAATTACCGACATGCTCACCGAACCGCCGGCAATCGAGGTGTTGCCCAGCTGTCCTATGAAGTACATGTCAACGATCTCAAGGACACTCTGAAGAGCGTTGCTCAGTATAATCGGCAGTGCGACTATGAGAAGGGCTTTTATAAGGTTACCTTCGGTAATTATATTGCCGTTTTCCCCCTGTCCGCCCTGCTCTCCGGACTTGGGGCTTATCTCTTCGGTAATGATCTCATCTCCAATTTCGGCAGTAAATTCCGCCACGCACAATCCTGTTTCGGCGTATTGACGGCAATTATCGGATATAATGTATTTTCAGACGCCGATCCGCTGTCGATGTGTAAACTGATTTTGACTTTATAGTATATCAGACATTACATTCAGCCAACAGGGACTTGTTTTTTTTGCCGCTTTGTTTAATCCCGATGAGGCATGCAATCACGGGTCGCGGCAGAAAAATCTTAAAAAATGGAAGTCAGGTAAAATAAAGATAAGAATGATTGATTTTATATTTGTTCTTCGTACGGAATCACGCGGATTTGTGGATTTGCTGTTTGCTTATTCGCGTATTTGCGATTGCGTATTCGCGTATTGAGGACTTACTCGGCCGTGTAGTTGTCGAAGTATCCCTGAATCAGAACAATCGGTGTTCCTTTATCGCCGCTGCCCGACGTGAGGTCACAGAGTGAGCCGATAAGGTCGGTGAGCTGGCGCGGGGTTGTTCCTTCCGAGACCATGTTGCCGACAAGGTCCTTGTCCTTGTTGCGTATGTATTCCTTGATTGCCGATTTGAGCTCGTCGCCGCAGAGCTCGGCGAATTCGTTGTCGGCAAGATACTTGAGTTTTACTTCATTGGGCTGTCCGGAAAGACCTGCCGTGTATGCCGGCGACACTACGGGGTCGGCAAGTTCCCAGATCTTTCCGATTGGGTCTTTGAAGGCGCCGTCACCGTAGATCATGACCTCTATGAGTTTGCCCGTCTTTGCGACAAGTTTCTTCTGAACGGCGTTGACGAACTTCTCGCAATCTCTCGGGAAGAGCTTTACTTTATCTTCGGTTGCCTTGTTCGAGCCGAGCAGACCGTATTTCTCGTTGTAGCCGCTGCCGTTTACGGAGGATGTCAGAATCTCGTCAAGACCGCAGACAGCCTCGGCACCCGCGGCTTTTAAGAGTCTCTTTGTGCGTTCGCGGGTGTGGATGTCGCATGTGAGGATATTCTTTGCATACGGCAGAATTGCTCTTGCGTCGTTTGCGAATATGACCTCGACCTCGGCGCCGCAGTCGCGGATAAGGTCGGAGTAATATTTTACGTAGTCGACGCCGGTGAACCTGTGGACGTTGTCGCCGAAGAGCTCGCGGTAGCGCTCGAGTGTGAGAACGTCTTTGTAGGGGTCGACTCCTTTGGCGTCAAGAGCGTCCCACGATATCAGGTGGTTGCCGACCTCGTCGGAGGGGTAGCTGAGCATGAGGACTACTTTCTTTGCGCCCTTTGCTATGCCGCGAAGACAGATTGCAAAGCGGTTGCGGCTTAATATCGGGAAGATTACGCCTATGGTGCCGCCCTTGAGTTTTGCTTTTACGTCCGCGGCTATGTCGTCGACGGTTGCGTAGTTGTTCTGCGAGCGTGCCACCACAGCCTCGGTTACGGCGACGATGTCGCGGTTCTCGAGCGTTATGTGCTCAACTTCCGCCGCTTTAAGCACGGACTGCGTTACAATCTCGGCGAGATCGTCGCCGCTTCTGATAATGGGCGCACGTATTCCGCGTACGACCGTTCCAATCATTCTTTCCATGGATAAATAACCCTTATAGTTTATGATACACATTATTCATAATTTTTTCATAAAGGGCAAAGGGGTTGAACGGGTATATACAATGGGGACATAACCTTACAACAACATTACAAGAACCTTATATTTTTTTGAGGAACCTGACCAAAACTGTGCCATTACTGTTTCACAACCTCGTCAAACCTAATCGCAACCTCGTCAATACTCATCAATTACTCATCAAAATCAGAATGCAATCAACGAAAAAAATTTATTTAAACGACGAATATTTTTAATCATGAAGAAATTAGCATTAATACTCGGACTTTCGGTAATTGCCTTAGTACTTGCATGCGGTTGTACGACTACGTCCACGTCCTCATCCTCATCTTCGGTCAGTATAACGCTTCCTTCCGAGGTCGTCATAACCGGAACATGGGAGATCAACAAAGAAGACCTGTCTTCGAATCCCATGCCCATCGAAATCGAATTGGATGCCCTCAATCAGGGCAAATCCGATGCAAAGAATGTTCAGGCAGACATAGTATTCACCTATGACGATAAGACGATACTGACAGAAAAGGCAGACATCGGAGATATATCGGCAGGAAATTCAAAAGAATTCAAAGCGAAATATATGCTTGACATTCCGGAGACCTTCGACAGAACCAAATTCGACATGACCATAAGCAACATTTACGTCGACGGTCAAAGCCTGAATGAGTAAATAATTCGTCGAAACAATCCGAAATTATTCAAAACATCAAAACTCTTTTTTTGGCATTTTTATTTTTGCGACATTCCGATTGACCTAAACAGCGCCGCAATCCTCATCGAATCGGTATGCAATCAACATAAGCAATTTATTCATCGGACGAACATTTATACGCATGAAGAAAACTGCATTGATACTCGGAGTTTTGTTGATTGCGTTAGTCCTCGCCTGCGGTTGTACGACCACGTCAACATCTTCGTCCACGGTCAGTGTCACGGGACCGACCGTGATAGCCGTAGACGGAACCTTTAAAGTTCTCGAAGCAGACGAGTCAAAAAATCCCACACCCTTTGAAGTCGATTTGATCGCCGAAAACAGGGGTAATTACGATGCGGATAACGTTAAGGCAGAGATTATCATCATCTACGACGGCGAACAGATACTGACCGATATGGCAGAATTCGGATATATCCAGAAAGGCAAATCAAACAATCTCCAGAAATCCTATGATCTGACTCATCCGGATGCCTTCGACTTTGATAAACTAAGGATGAAGGTCGGCAAAATATATGCCAACGGAGAATTACTGGTTGAGCCATAATAATATCAAAACAGATAACGAAAAAGAAACAAAATAACAACAAAACTTCTTTTTTTTCAATTCTTCAGCGATTAAATTTCATAATAAGAATGACACATAGCAGATACATCTCATATTTAGAACAGTTTCCATCATTGTAAATTTAGATAAGTCAAAGGTTTTTTTTCGCCAGTGCAATTGATTTACGAGATTGACGAAACATATATCACTATCCAATAAATATTAAAAAACATGAAAACAAAAGAGTTGGTTTTGGGACTGTTAGTAGTTTCTTTAATCCTATCGTGTGGATGTGCTGACGTTGTTGGGGGATATATACAGATATCTGTAAACGGAAACTGGCAAGTAACTGGATTTGATGCACTAAAGAACCCCATGCCTGTTAAAACAGAATTAACTGCCGTTAATCAAGGCACCGCTGATGCAAAAGATGTTCGAGTAGATGTTATTTTCCTATATAATAATAAACAGATACTGAAGGAACAGGCATACTTCGGCATTATACAAGCAGGAGACGCAAAAACAATACAGTCAACATTTTTCCTAACCCTTCCTGAAAATTTTGACGGAGATAAAATTGAAATGAAATTTGGAGACATTTATTCCGAGGGAGAAAAACTGACATAAAATGTTTGCTTAATTTCATTTTTCTCTTTTATCATGATTATGATGTATTAAAACAAAAATACATTCAAAAATTCATTCATTGAAGTCATAAAAAAAATGGACCCGGGGGGATTCGAACCCTCGATCTCTGCCGTGTGAAGGCAACGTCCTAACCAGCTAGACCACAGGTCCCTGCATAACTCGGTTCGCGGCAGATCAAGTCACTGCATATATGCGACTTATCCGCGTCACCGCGAACAACAATATTCATTGCAGTTATCTCATATTAGATTTTTTCATTATTCACGCCCGCATCAGTGAATATTTATTTTTCAACGACAATTCAAACAGTAATGAGAGATGAAGACAGGCTGATACTCTCGGCAACGACGATAACCGCTTTCATGACGCCGTTCATGGGTTCCTCCATCAATCTCGCAATTCCCGCAATGGGACTGGAATTTTCGGGAAGCGTCCTGCTCCTCTCGTGGATAGTATCCGCCTATCTTCTTACATCGGCGCTCTTCATAGTCCCCATGGGACGCTTTGCCGACATGCGCGGACGCTGGAAGATATTCGAAGCCGGTATCCTGCTCTTTGCCTTAAGCTCGCTCATATGCATGCTTGCCCCGTCCGCCGCCGTACTGATACTTGGCAGAATCGTTCAGGGTATCGGCAGCGCAATGATATTCGCAACCGCGATTGCCATCATCGCCGTCCATATCCCCAGAGAACACCGCGGATACGCACTCGGCATCAACGTCGCCGGCGTCTACCTCGGAACCACACTCGGACCCTTCCTCGGCGGCTTCCTTACCGAATATTTCGGCTGGAGAAGTCTCTTTCTCTTCACCATAATTATCTCGGTAATCGCCATGGCAATGACCCTTCATGTCGCCAAAGGCTTTAAGGAAGAGAAGAGTGCGGAAAAATTCGACACACTCGGCTCGGTGATATATGCGGCGATGATTCTTAGCGCAATGCTTGCCGTAAGCATAATCTCGCAGGCAAGCATACCGCTCTTTATCGCCGCCGTCATCCTCTTTGCGGCATTCTACAGGTACGAACTCCGCCACGAAAACCCCGTATTCCAAATAAAACTCTTCAGGGGCAATAAGAGATTCACTTACTCGAATCTGGCGGCGCTGATAAACTACAGCTCGACATTCGCCATCAGCTTCTTCTTCAGCATCTACCTTCAGACGGTCAGAGGATTCGATCCCATGATCTCCGGCATGCTCCTTATCTCACAGCCCGTTTTCCAGATGATATTCTCGATATATATCGGCAAACTCTCCGACAAATACGACTCGGGAATGCTGGCAGCCTTCGGAATGGGTCTTATCACGGTAAGTCTGATTACCTTCATCTTCATAACCGCGGATACGCCGGTATGGATACTCATGATTGCGCTCTGCATCACGGGAATAGGATACGGCTGTTTCTCGGCGCCGAACACCCATACGGTAATGGACAGCGTCGAAGACAGATCATCGGGCGTGGCATCCGGCGTCTTAAGCACAATGCGGGTCTCGGGCATGATGATCTCGATGGCGCTCGCATCCCTCGTATTCTCCATCGGCGTCGGATCCGCCGTCCTCGCGGAAGCCGATCACACGGCACTGGTATCCTCGATAAATCTCGGATTTATCCTGTTCTTCTTCCTCGGCATAATCGGCACATGCTCGGCGCTGATATCCTATAAGTCGCCAAAACGGGCATAAGGATCTCGGACATAAAGGCATAAGCACGGAATAACGACAAAACGAGCAGCAAATAACCAGCAGATATACATCAAAGAGCCATATAAAGCGCAACTGAACAGAGAACAAACAAAAAGAACACAGAACAAACAAAAAAACAGAATATTATATTCCGGTTAAATGACTTTTTTGAGTGCACCGACCGGGAATTGAACCCGGGCTATTGGCTTGGAAGGCCAAAGTCATGCCACTAGACCATCGGTGCAAACACAATCGACTTGTGCCATTATAGATTGAAGTTTCTTCTTATTAATTCTTCTTATTGGCAATACTCACAAAAATACTGCCGAAAACACGGCTGAAAATATCAAAACAGGAAATATCAAAAATATTAAAATATAAAAAAGGGATTTGTATCGGCGTCAGTATCCGCGCATCTCGGATTCAATCTTCTCAAGCGCCGCAACACGTCTCTCGAGGGACGGGTGCGTCGATAAAATCTCCATCAGGCTCTTTCCCGTAAGAGCCGGAATGATAAAGAACGCGTTTGCGCCCGCGACTTCCTGCTTGTACTTCTCGGGAACGCTGTCCATTCTGCCGCTGATCTTGTTGAGCGCCGAGATAAGCGCACGCGGATTGCGCGTGATGACCGCACTTCCCCTGTCCGCAGCAAACTCGCGGTATCTTGAGAGAAGAAGCATAAGAAGCGTCGAGACAATCCAGACCGCGATTGCAACAATGAACATGATAATCCATGCCCCGTTATTGTTGCGTCCGTCGAGAATGTTCATAAAGAACGCATTGTGGATAATAATCGACGCAACCATTGCAATGAAACTTGCAATAGTCATCGTCAGGATATCGCGGTTCTTGACATGCGAAAGTTCGTGCGCCATGACCGCTTCAAGCTCTTCCTCGGTCAGAAGTCTCATGATTGAGTCGGTAGCGGCAACAACCGCATGGCTCGGGCTTCTTCCCGTCGCAAACGCGTTAGGAACCGACGACGGCATGATGGCAATCCTCGGCATCGGCAGATTCGCCTCCGTGCAGAGCTTGCGAATCATACGGTGAAACTCGGGATACTCGTTTTCTTCGACGATCTTGGCGCGGGTCGTCATCAGCACAAGCTTATCGGAGAAGAAGTACTGGGCAAACGCCATCACGAACGCAAGACCTATCAGCAGATAAAAGTGTCCCGGGAAGAGGAGGTTGATTACACCTATAAAGAAGATATAGACTAAGAGAATCAGAATCCATGTAAGAAAAACACGTCCCGTAAGACCCCAGTCTCTCTTCCATTGATTTGTACTGCTTACATTGAACATATGTACAATATAATTTGCGTATCATTGTTTAAATACATCATTACGTTATCAAACGGCATTACGGCGCCCGGGATGACGTCCGAGATTACCCCCAGATCTCGCCGTGATACGAATCGAAATATTTTAGAGAATAATCTCAGATACTCATTATCATGGAGGAAGATGCAGAGATCGAAAGTCTGGGTGATGCCGCCTACGGTATCTTCGAGATTTTCTTAAATCGGGGACTTAAAGAACGCGGACGCTATCTTTTCGAGAGAGTCGAGAGCAATGAGGATTTCTTTGCCGACTTTAAGAGCATCTTCCTTGAATTCGAGCGCGACTACGGAATGCTTGCCGACGCTCTCACGGAGAACTTCGAATCCGTGGAAGCCCTGTATGAGAATTTCCGCGCCGGCGAAGGCGTAATCCCCTCAAAGACACACAGGATGTACTGGATTGTTCAGGACGCACCCGAAAAGACCGCATCCCCCGCACCCGCAGGTCCGGACGAAGACGACAAGGGCGGCAAATGGCTGGTCTTTGCCGATGCCGCCGAAGCCGACGAACTCTGGAGAAAGATTCGTGACGCCACCGCCGCAAACAATCTCGGCATCTGGGCAAAAGTCTCGACAGCAAAAGCACTGCCAGAATCGGACGACAACAGGGTCGTAATCTATGTTAGCACGGCAGACTGGTCGGACGAGAAGGACGTCATGGAAATCCGCGAAAAACTGAGAGCCTTGGGCGTCGAGAAAAGAATCGGCTACAAGAGAAACATCGAGACCTATCAGGGCGAATACTCCGAAGGCGGCAAAAAAGTCACTTACTACAGCGCTTAACAGTGCATAATTCAGTGCATAATTTTCGCGATAAATTAGATTGAAGATCGGATCGTGCTGATCAAATCCAAAAAAATATTTGCGGGGATTTTCCGTGAAAACCCGCCAAAATAAGAATTATGCTTTTCTCTCTTTGTTCTTCGGTCTGAGATTGTCCGAGCCGCACTTGCGGCATGTCTTTGCACGCTTTGCATTCCTTGCATTGCATTTCATACAGACCTGCACATCAAGGAGTCTTGCTTCTGCTTCCGGGAATTTTGCCATATTATATACCCCTGAGTTAACTTTCAGTTCTATATACAACGACGTATACGATATTAAGATTTTTGGAACGGCGGTTTCAAAATCTGTGACTGACAAAAATTCCGCCCGAAAAATACCGTTAAATATCCGCAAAAAATCTGCAAAAATACGCAAAAAAATGTTTCGATGAAAATGGCGGGGGAATTATGCGCGGTTTTGCACATACCACTTCTTGAACTCGGTGAGCGCACGCGCCCTGTGCGAGATCATGGACTTCTCTTTGAGACCTATCTCGGCAAAAGTCCTGCCTTCATACTCGAATATCGGGTCGTATCCGAAGCCGTTGCTTCCGCGCGGCACCTTGGTTACCTTTCCCTTTACCTCGCCCTCGAATACGAATATCCCTTCGGAATCGGCATAGGCAATCGCCGTCACGAAAGTGCCGTTTCTGTCGGGAAGTCCCGCAAGAAGCGAGAGAATGCCCGAGATGCCAATCGTATCCAGCACATAAGCCGAATATGCCCCCGGGAAACCCTTGAAAGCGTTGATGAAGAATCCCGTGTCATCGACGATAACGGGCTTTTTCAGGAGTTCGTAGGCTTCATGCGCCTTGAAACGCGCAATCTGCCCCACGTCGTCGCTCTGAATCTCGGTAAGATCCATATTGATGTGATCGACGCTGCATATTCCCTCGAAGAATGCCGCGACTTCACGTGCCTTATTCTCGTTTCCGGTCACCACTGTGATCTCATTCATATATCTCCTCGACCTGCCCCTGTTTTTATAATTTTTAAAATGCCGTTATAAGATATAAAATTATACCAAAAAACAATAGGTATTCGATCGAAAATCCTAAAATTTATGAAATACACGCTGTGAACTTAAGAGAATCCCACAGGAATTAACCGACATGTGCCCGTATAAAATCAAAAAACACAATATTCTGAGAAATATTTAGAAAAAAATATGATTTTCGGATTTGTCATATTTGTTATGCGCCGAGATATAAAAAATTCACACCATTGCCTAAATTATGATCACGCGGTAAATCATGCAAGATTAATTACGCTGACAAATACCGAAACAATACCGGATTCCGGCAATTATACCGCAGCGCCAGCCTCATCCCGTCGAAGCGTCTCCCGAATCTTAAAACGGACATAGAGATACGACCAGACAAATGCGACGGAATCGCCGATGATGTAGCCCAGAACACATCCCCACCAGACGCCGTACTGTCCGAGCCCCATGAATTTTCCGAGAAGGAAGGCGAATATTGCCACAAAGACAACCTCGCGGCAGATACTGATGCACAGCGAAGTTCCGCCCTTGCCGATACCCTGAAATAGCGAATTCGCCATAAGCCCCAGCGCCGAGAACGGATAGTAAAGGCACATAATCTGCATGAAAAATACGAAATCGCCGATAAGATGCGCTCCGCCCTCGGTATAGGTGAAGAGATACGCGATGTTAGGCGCAAACACATATGTGAACGCACCTATGACCGCGCTTATCACGATACCCATTCCGACGCCGTAAAGAAGCGTAATCCTGAGATTGTCGTATCTGCCGGCGCCGAAGTTCGCACCGTAGACCGAGATTGCCGCAGTCGCAATCGAGACCAGCGGCACAAGCGCCACCATCACGACCGTCCACGCGCTCGTGTAGACCGCGACCGCATCTTCGCTGGCGACATCGACAAGGAGCAGATTGATGACAATCACGGCAATCGCGATGAGAAAATACTCCAGGCTTGCGGGAATGCCGACAACGAGCATATCTTTGATGATTTTGCCCTCGAATCTGTAGCAGTTCCAAGAGAATCTGAAATAGGAGTCTTTTCTCACGCAGAACCAGTAGAGCATTACACAGGAGACCGTCGCAACCGAGATTATCGAAGCCCATGCCGCGCCAGCAATCTTCCAGTCCAGCACGTAAATGAAGATCGGGTCAAGGATAATGTTCAAAACAGCCGACGCCGCCATCGCATACATCGGCCGCTTCATATTGCCCTCCGACCTGAAAACAGCGTAACCTATCTCGGTAAACAGGAACATCACCGTTCCCGTAAAGAGAATCTGCGCATAGGTAAACGCCAGATCGATTGTACTTCCCGCTCCAAGGGCAAGCAGAATCGGCTTCAAGAATATAAGCCCGGGTACCGTAATCAGAACCGCGACTGCCGCCGTCAGAATAAACGAGTGCATTGCGGCGTTGTCCGCCCTTACCCTCTCGCCGGCGCCGATAAGCCGCGACAGAAGCGAGTTGACACCGGCGCCTATGCCGGTACCGAGACCCAGAACCATGATGATAAGCGGCACGGTAAATCCGACCGCGGCAAGAGCGTCGCTTCCCAGACCCGCCACCCATACGGCATCGATGAGGTTATAGACCGACATCAGCATCATCGCCGCAATCAGGGGAATCGAGAGCTTTATGAGCGCGATCTTCGGATCGCCGGTGAGAATCTCCACGCCTTCGGTGGTTCCGGCGGTCTCGGGGATTTCGGGAATTTCGGTGATTTCGGGGATTCCGGTTTCCGTCTTCGATTTGCTTTCGCTATCGGCGGCAGGATCGACCACATCTTTCAGATCGCTCTTTTCGCTCTTTTCGCTCATCTCGGTCATCTCGGGCATATACGGCTTCCTTTTAGGATATACGAATCATCCCGGGGAAAAAGGAGTTCTTCGGGATACCAGAATAGATTGGACCGCGACAGATATAAAGATAACAAGATTTACGAACGCAACAAAATTTACGAACGGAAACGACCGGGTTTAGCGAAAAAGAGAATGCCAAAAAACATAAAGATTGGAATAATGATGTTTGATGATTATCGGGAAGCATTGAAGAGTCTGATCATGCCGAATCACATGCGGGGAAAAGCATGCGACAGGTATGATCAAAGATCAAATGAACTGAAATAATCGGATCAGTTCTTGGACTTCTTTGCACCGCCGCAGCCGCATCCGCAGCCGCCGGTTGACTTCTTCTCTTCTTTCTTTTCCTTTTTGTCTTCTGGTTTCTTACATGCCATAAAATATCATAGTCATGCCAAGTATATACGCTTTCTTAACGCGGTAAAAAATAAAAAGCGTATTTTGGGCTTAATTGAAATCCGAGCGAAATATGCCGTTTAATTATGCCTGATTTCGAACGGAAAATAAATGAAATCCTAACCGAAAAACGGTGCGGGATCAGTGCAGATAGCGACCGCGCATCTTTATCTCGTCGACACGCTCCAGAACATCCGCCGCATCTTTAAATGCCGCGGCATAGCCTTCCGAGAATGACTTAAGAAGATGCGACATCTCGGGCGCCGTGCTCTCGAGTGTCCTGAAGAAGACATGCAGATCCACGCCCCTCGACTCAAGCTCGGTCGAATTGTAGGCAAGACCGAAATCGATGACATACGGCTTTGATGCCCCGCTGCCCGTGTCATCCGCGACTATGATATTCGAGGTCGTCAGATCCCCGTGGATGATGCCGCCGGAATGAAGCCTGCCGACCGCAACGCCCGCATTGTAGACGTTTTCGTCATTGAGAACAAGCTTGAGCATGCTGCCGCGGATATTCTCCATAACAATCGAGTCATGCGTAATATCGCGGATAACGGGGGTTGCCACACCGCATCTGCGGGCAAGGGATATCATACGCGCCTCGGCACGCGTCCTCTCGGCAATCAGACGCCTGTCAAGCTCCGCCGTGCGGTAACCCTTCGAAAGACGCCGCTTGAGAACGTTCCTGCCGCCGTCGCAGAGCGTCACGACCGCCTCCGCGCCTCTTGCGTTGCCGCATTCGATGCGGTTTGCACGCTCATAAGAAAGATTGCCCGTATCGCTGCGCCAGCGGACCTCCACATCGTCGGAACGGAAATTCGGATTGACCGCGGAATCCTCCGGAGACAGAGTCTGCCCCGCCTCGAGCATAATCTTCCCCGTATATGCGATCATCGCGCCGTTATCGCCGATATACTTCCGTTCGGGCACATAAAAACTCGCGCCGCGCTCATCGCACATCTCGCCAAGCATCTCCTGAAGACGCCGGTTTGCGCCGACGCCGCCGACGAGCAGCACCTCATCCTTTCCCGAATGGGCAAGCGCCCTCTCGGTAACCTCGACGCACATAGCAAACGCCGTCTCCTGATACCCCGCGCAGACGTCCTCAATCGGCGCTTTCGAGTCCTTCGCCGCCGACATCAGCCCCGAAAACGCCAGATCCATACCCTTCACGGTATACGGAAGACTTATCGGACTGCCCTCTTTTGCATACTTCTCGACGAGCGGACCGCCAGGGTGCGGAAGACCCTTGCTCCTCGCAAACTTGTCTATCGAGTTCCCGAGTCCTATATCCAGAGTCTCGCCGAAAATGCGGTAACGCGATCTCAAAAATCCCAGAACCTGCGTATTTGCACCGCTCGCATAGAGAACAATCGGATCTTTGCAGCCGCAGGCAAACCTGCCTATCTCGACATGCGCAACGCAGTGATTGACGCCGATGAGCGGAACGCCGAGCGTGAGCGCAAGCGTGCGTGCCGCAGTTCCCACCGTCCTCAGACAGGGGCCCAGACCCGGACCCTGCGAGAAGGCTACGCCTGCAATCTTATCGAGATCCGTCTCGGAAAGCGCCTTCGAGACGACTTCCTTTAAGACCGAAGCATGATGCTGCGCCGCTTCGCGGGGGTGGATACCTCCGGATGGCGGACTGTAGGGATTCGAATAAAGAGAGATTAAATCCTCTCCGAAAACAGAGGCACTGAGGTTCCATGCCGTCCCCTCAATTCCAAGTATTTGCCCTTCAGGCACTCCTTCAGGCATTATTCCATATTGTTTAATTGTTGAATTCAGTATAGCCGCACTTGCCGCATGCCAGTCTGTCCTTGTGCTGTGCCATAAAGACACCTGCACCGCAGCGCGGGCAGTTCTTGCGCTGTGCAACAGCCTTGTCGCCCTCAACCTTGTACATCGAGGAGCGCTTTACTGCCGCTGATTTTGCCGGTTTCTTTGCTGCCATATTTATGCCTCTTCCGCAGGTGCAGCTTCCTTAGCCTGACAGCGCTTGACCACATACTCAAGCTCGGTAGCCTTAAGCTCGTCTGCAGATCCGTAAATGCGTGCGGTTCCCTTGATCTCCTGTTTTCCGAACTCGCACTTGAATGAATCGACAACGCATTTCTCCGTCTCGATATTGCGCAGTGCGCAAAGCTTTCCTAAAACATCCTGTCTTGAAGGGGTCGCGCCTTCATATTTAAGGACAAATTCAAGCTCCGTGCGGTTAAGAAGCTTGTTTTCGTTGTCTCTGGTAAATTCAAAGTCCATCGATATCCCTCAAATATTGTCTACCGTTTTATTTAAAACCGATTGAAAAACTTTCTTAAAAGACCGTGCAAATCGATTTTCGATATGCTCTCATCGGGCAGAGTCTGCACAATCCCTTCTCTCGAAATATGAAAAAAGCTCATTTGCCTGTTCTTTTGCCGCATCGTCTATTATTTTGACGACTACGCCCTCACCCGGCTGACCGTAAAATACCGCGCTCTCTGTAGGAAGCATCCTTACAAGCGGAATCACCGCCAGATCCTCCTCGCCGTTGACATGAACGAGCGCGGGCTTTGTGTCCGTTGAGTACGTAGAACATTCTATGGCGCTCTTAAGCGCATCTATCAGTTCATCCGTGATATATCCCGCCGGGTTCGAGACCTCAAAGCGTTTCACGCTCAAAGCCTGCGTGGAGAGGTGCGCATCTCTGAAAGGCACGCGCATAGTGCTCCCGTCTATGACGCAGATACTCGGAATAATGCCTTTTTTGACGATACTCGAAGTAACGACGTCGCCTACGGCATAAAGCCGTCTTTCGCCGGCATACAAAAGAGCGCTCTCGATATCCGGAAAGAGAACTCCGAAAGGAGCCTTAAACCTGACCCGATCTTTCTCAGGCAGATACCACATGATAAAAAAGTATGATGCCGATTCTTTCAGCGGACTTTAAGGGCATACCTGCCCGGCATGTCTATGTTCATCTTCTCAGCAATCTTCGAGTGTTTGGGGTCGACAATATAGAGATATCCCGCCCAGTCCTCGCTTAAGTTCGAACTTCCGCAGGTAACGCATGCCTCGCCGTCGACAACGTGGTGACAGTTGCGGCATACTCTCAGAACCTTTTTAGTTTTTGACGCCATCGGCTACATCTCCGCCATGTAAAAGATCTTCTTCAAGCCACGTGCCCGTACCGAGACCTGCCTGTCTCATCGTAAGACCGACCTTCGACTCGTGCGGGTCGCGCTCGGAAAGACTCAGCGATACGACACGTGCGCGCACGGTATCGCCGACGCTTATCTTCCTCTTGGACTCCTGACAGATGAGAGTGTTGTTCTTCTCGTCGTAATTTATGAAATCGTCGGAGATCTGACTTACGTGAAGCATTGCATCGATGGGTCCGAGAGATACGAATGCACCGAAACTTGTAGTCTCGACGACCTCGCCCTCGATAACCTCCTGCATTGCAAGGCGCAGCACAACCGCGTCGAACTCGACATAGTAGTAGACGGCGCCGTCGCCGGGGATGATGTCGCCCTCGCCGATCTCGTGAATCTCGGTAACGGCAATGAAAATACCTATCTCTTTATCGATACTGCCTTCGAGCTGTCTCTGAAGTTCATCAAGGACAACCGACTTCAAGTCCTCTCCGAGACGTCCCGGGGGCACGCGCACTTTATCCTGAAGTTTAATCTTATAATACATATTTCACCTGTTTTTCATTCAGCGGATTTATGCCGGTCAATCAAGATTCGCGCCGGGCTGCCGCCGCGCCGTCCCGCCGACGTGTCAACGCCGGATTCGGATTGAAATCGGGTCGGATTTCGGTCGGAATTAACGCCGCGCGCGAAGAAATCTTATACCTTCTGCCGGAATGACTCACACCTGCGGAGTCTGATACTGTACTTATTTAGCTTCTGATTATATCAAGTGTCTTCTGGTTGCGAAGAACAATGATATCTATACCGCATCTGCTCAGCTTCTTCTTCAGACCGCGGTCGTTCGTCATGACAATACATCCGGAATTCTCCGCAAACATGACAATCATGTCATCCACGGGCACGGTTTCGCTCGGATTGTCGCAGACCGTGCACCTCTGCGAGAGCCTCAGACCCACTCTTGCCGCGGACGCGCCGCGCCCTCTGCCCTGCGAGAGTCCTTCAAGCTCGTTGACGACACCGCGCAGGGTAATCGGCTCATAACTGCCGATAAGCATCTCGGTCTCGGTGAATACGTCTACGCCGAACTCCCCGGGAATCATGAGCGCATTGGCATCGAAAAGAACGCGCGGCACGCGCGGCATCTCGTCTGAGGTCTGAGTGTCCATAAAAAAATTTGAAATTCCGGATTTATCTTCCGTATTTATCGGAATATCTGATATCGGATTAATCAATCGGAATCAGGATTTGTCTCCGAGGAGAGTTCCCATTCCGATAAGTCTCCAGCGTCCGCCGACCATTCTGCTGATTGCAATGCGCGAGCCGACCTTGACGCAGACCGGTCTCTTGAGATCGACCTCGACGACATCTTTCTTTGCGCCGGCAACAACACCCACCGTGACTGCGGTGCCGACCGAGAGCATGAGCGGCTCCCTGTGCTTTAACGGCTCGATTACGAACTCGTCATCGGCGCCGACAACCCTCTCCATGAGCGAGACCTTGAAGGAGAGCCTGCTCCAGACCGGCGGCAGTTTGCCCTCAAGACCCACGACCTGACCGGAGAGCGCATCGCTCTTTGTGATCGCGGGGTCAAGTTTGGTTCCGATAGCGATAAGACCGCCCGGGGTAGCCTCCGCGATTCTGTTTACACCCGAGTTCGTCGTCGTAATCTTTGTCAGAATCGGCTCCCAGCGGACCTGATTCTCCGTCTCGACCTTTCTGCCCGGGCGAATCTCGATATCGTCGCCCTCTTTAAGGACACCCTGGATGAGCGAGCCGCCGATAACGCCGCCTTTGACATCGCGCCAGTTGCATCCCGGCTTATTGATATCGAAAGATCTTGCGATAAGCATCACGGGATCCTGCGTCGGATCGCGCTTGGGAATCGGGAAGTACTCGTCGATAGCCTGAAGCAGAACGCCGATATTGATTCCTTTCTGTGCGGAAACTGGGATAATCGGCGCATCCTCGGCAATGGTTCCCTTCACGAACTGCTTTATCTGTTTATAGTGAGCAAGTGCCTGATCCTGCGAGACGACATCGATCTTGTTCTGAACAATTATGATATTCTTGATTCCGACAAGCTCCAGAGCCATTAAATGCTCTTTTGTCTGCGGCTGCGGGCATTTTTCGTTCGCGGCAATGACGAGCATGGCGCCGTCCATGATGGCGGAACCCGAGAGCATCGTCGCCATGAGCGTCTCGTGACCGGGTGCGTCGACAAACGAAAATGTTCTGTAGGGAACGGTCTCCGCGCCGCAATGCGGGCAGACTTTCGCGGACGAATAGGCATCCGCGCCCTCACAGTTGGGGCATTTGTATACGGTCGCGTCCGCATATCCTAGGCGTATGGAGATGCCGCGCTTTATCTCTTCGCTGTGTCTGTCCGTCCATTGTCCCGTAATTCCCGCTACAAGAGTGGTTTTACCGTGATCGACATGACCTACAAGACCGATATTTATATCCGGAATAAATTCATTGCTCACTGATTCTCAGACCTCCTTGGATATTGCCGAACCGCAATCAGATTTTGTGGTCGTGCCGCCGGTTTAGGCGGATATGATTGAATAAACCGGATTACACAAAACAGTTCGGAATTAGAAGTTGATTTCTGCAGTAGTGTATGACTGTAAAAGGAATAAAACTTAGCATATTCACTCCAGTAAAACGTAAATGCGCATGTGACTTTGTCACGGATTGCGACGGTTACGGTAAGGTTAAATGTTTGAGGACGAACGATGAAATGTTTGCTAAAAATATATTCGGCGAATATCGACATTTTATGAAAAAATTTTGGGGAACCTATGGAGTGCCTGCACAATAAGTAAGAAAGAATAATATAAATGTACGCAAAAAGTAAAATTATGTTATCAGGGCATGACGTGAGTCCATGATCTCTGATTAAGGTGAAAAATATGGTACATGATTCAGATCTCTCAAGAATAGGCATATCGCTTCCGAAAAATCTTCTCGACAAGTTTGATGAAATACTGAATTTAAGAGGATATTCTTCACGTTCCGAGGGCATACGTGATGCTATCCGAAGTTATATCACATATTATCAGTGGATGTCCGATGTCACCGGCGAACGTCAGGGAGTCATCACCATGGTCTACGATCACGAGCACCGCGGTCTTATGCAGGTCCTTACCGAGATTCAGCACGAGAACATGGATATTATCCAGTCCTCGCTTCACTCCCACGTAAGCCATGACAAATGCCTTGAAATTATCCTCGTCCGCGGCGATGCCGGCGACATCAAGAGGATTGCCGAGACACTTATGGCGCAGAAGGGTGTTGACTCGGTCAAACTCACGACAATACCGATTGAGGACGAAGCACACTCACACTCGCACTGAAATCGGATAAGACTGCAAAACACATCATAATACAAAATAACTCGAATAAGTTAAAAACAGCATTAAAAATACTTTTTTTCAAAGTATTGCCATTTTCAAATTATGTCATTTTCAAATTATGTTATTTTCAAATTATTGCCATAACAGATATAACAATTTTTACGAATATTCAATCTACGAATATTCAAAAGATATGGAATTTGTGTGAAGGATAAATAATTCTCAATACTGTTTACTATTCCGATTATCCGGCGCCGACGCCGTTTACGTTGTCGAATGCGTCGCTTATATCCTTGGCATTCATGTCTTCCGCACGCTTGAGCCTGTCAAGATCGGAGAACTCTTCTCTTACCTGCTTTTCGGCAACGGCTTCGGCGCGGATGAGTTTGTCGATTCGGTATCTCAGTCCGGTCGAATCGAGTGTCGCATATATTCCGCCGATACCCGTACCTTCGTCGGGAATATTTTCAAGCGCAACCACGCGCCCCGTTGTTCCCGTGCTCGGATACCTCACGATATCTCCGACGGCAATTTCACCTTCTTTCATCAGATGATATTTTGTGTCTTACGAAAATATAAGCATTGATATAAACATTAAAGTCGAATTTTTTTCAATGAGCGTTATCACAATCAATAAAGTCAAAAAAACGGATACTGCCGCAGAAGACGGATACTGCCGCAGATCAAAGAGTTCCGGGGAGACCGCGGAGATTTTAAAGCCTCTCATGCAGGACATCGGCGCTATCGACTTCTTTGAGATAACATCACTTGACAGACTCGGAATACCCGTCTATACAATAGCAAGACCGCGTGCGGCATGGGGCGGGGCACGCATCCACACGGCCGCGGGCGTCACCCCCGCAGATGCCAAGGCGGCATCGCTCATGAGCGCAGTCGAACGCTTCAGCTCCGAATACAGAAACGACGCAATGGAGTTTTCAAGCTACGAAAGACTGGGTCTTACACGTGCCCTCGACCCCGCGGAACTCATACTTCCGCGATCCCTTGAAATCGGCGAAGAACTTCACTGGGTTTTGGCAACCGACCTTATGAGCGGGTTTGACACGGATGTGCCGGAATCAGGAACAGAAGGAGAAACGGAGAACATAACCGATGATTTCACTCTGACCGACTGCGCAGAGATGTATATCCCCGCAAACGCGGTATTCCACCCCTACGACCCGCTCGGAATGGCGCAGCAGCTCTTCAGGAGCGATTCCAACGGTCTCGGCGCGGGAAACACGACGGAAGAGGCAATATATCATGCGCTCTGCGAGGTCATAGAGCGCGATGCGCTGAGCGCCGCCGAGAAAAGCCGCAACCTGGGGAAGAGAGTCATAATCGACGATAACGCGCCGCAGGTCTTAAGGAACCTTCTCGCAACCTTCGAGAATAACGGCATCGGCATAAATCTCTGGAGTCTGCCGTCAAAAGGAGCGGGCGTGACCGTCGCCGCCGCCTGCGACGATTACACGACCCGCGATCCAGCCATGCTTGTCACCGGATCGGCATACGACCTCTCACCGGTTAATGCCGCAATTAAGGCACTCATCGATGTGGCACAGAGGCGTGCCTCACGCTTAAACGGCGAGTATGCCGATAAGAACGCCGATCAGAAATCGCTTCTCGAGAGAGCCGGTTATGACAGACTTAAAAGAATCAACTCAATGTGGTTCGGGTCCGCGAATGCCGAATGCGAGACATGCCGCATCTCCGAACTGCCCGATCCGAGCACGGATTACATCAACCGCGACATAGGAATCATTCTCTCATCGATTCGCGACAGCGCTGAATTTGTTTTTGTCGCCGATCTCACAAAGGTAATGCCTGCGGTTCGTGTGGTTATCCCCGGCTTTGAGATATCCTGCGTTGATCCGTCAAGAGTAAAGAAGACAAACCGATAACAATCCTATCACAATTCAATAACACAATAACAATCCAATATCTGAATAACAAAAAACAGAAAATAATTTTGAAATGATTTTATCGGATTTTTAAAAAATATTGGATTTTTTTCTTTTTTAGCCGGCGGTCAGTTCACGCTAAGACCGTTCATCACGGCATCCTCGCTTACCTTAAAGGTCTGCTGTGTGCCGCGGATTCTGTAGTCACCGAGAACCTTGGTTCCGTAGTTGTTTCCGGTTGTGGAATACGGAACCGTGAAGTAACCGTCCGTGCTGCGCTGCGAATAGGTAAACTTACGTCCCTGATCGGACTCGAGATCAATCTCGATTATACCGTCGCCTTTAACCTTCGCACCTTTTACATATTCAAAGACCTTGACATATTTTAAGGTTGTAGCTGCGCTGAACGGCGACGAGGGCGATTCATGGATAAGTCTGTAGTGCTCCAGTGCCGGAACTTCACCCGACGGTGCCGTCAGTGAAAGACTGTATATTCCCGCCCCGTATCCTGCCCTGGCATTTGCATTGTATGCATCAACCGCTGCCTTTGCATCGGCATAGCTCATCTCCCTAGCATCGGTAACAATCGGGATGGGTATTGAGTAGAGGCTGCCGTCAACGTACTCAACATAGTATACGGAAGTCGGTTCAACCATGGAGCCGTCAAGGTTGTGCAGCCTCGAGATCATCGTATTGTAATACTTCTCCGAGTAGAGGTTTCCGGTACTGATTGAGTTATCCGGATTTATCATGGCGAAAGTCTGCTGATACTGACCCGTACCCGCACTCGAATTATACCATGTGCACATTGCCCAGAACTTCGCCGTGTCCATCTCGGCATCCGTGATTACATAGCGTGTATCCAGGTTGTCAAGTATGGCGTTGGACGCCGCTTCATCCTGCTGAATGAAGTATGCCGCAGCCCCGTTAGGACCTGCGACACCACGTTGGAACGGGTTGGAATTCGGCGCTCGCTTGGATATGAAGGTTATCCAGTGTCCGTAATCCCACCATGTCATTATGCCGTAGGCCTCTTCCGGATTCTCATACGAGTCTCGTGTGTATATTGCGTAGTAATCAATGCCCGTATCGGGTGTATTCTCACCCATCCAGCTCAGGGCTTCTTCCCAGTCGGGTGTCATGCCGCCCTGTTTCATCGCATTTCCTAGGGCAATATCATGTGTTGCCGAGAAATATACGAACGGTATCGAGAGAAGAACTGCAAAGATTAATACGCCTGCGGATAACAGGTTTGCATGATCTTTTTTAGAGACGGGTTTTGCTTTCTTTGCCGACTTCTTTGATTTTTTGCCCGCGGCAGTCTCTTCGGCATTATCCTCCGAGGCTGAAGCAGTCTCAGTTTCTGAAGGCTTCCCGGACTTTTCCGACTTTATTCCTATAAGAAGCAGAAGATCCTTCAGACCGTATTCCGCAGCCCATGCTACGAAGATACCGCCCAGAAGTGCGACGTTAACGGCAAGATAATACTCGTATCTTATCTGAATCGTCGTCGCATAGAGCATCATCAGTGACCATATTATGACAAAAAGATAGATCTGTTTGGATTCTTTCACGAATCTGTAAGCCGCCGCTATGAAACCCAGAACCATGAGGATAAGTCCGAAGTTGAAGGATGACCATGCACCGTCAAACTCCCAGTGCTTTGCCTCCTGAATTGTAAGGAGATTCGCACTGTATCCGAAGAATGAATTTAATCCGTTGATGACGAATGCATAGATCTCGGGAGTTACAAAGATAACAAACAGGAATCCGGCAACGCACATGCCTGCGATTGCACCCGCATAATATGAGAGAGGTTTCTCTCTGAGACCGCGTTCAATTACGTATAATACAAGGGTTGCAAGAATGAGTGCGATATAAGCTACGGGATGTCCTAAAGAGTACCATGAGAGCACCATACCTGTATGGTGAAGACCTATTATGAAGAATCCGAGTATCGCAACTCCGAATGTGACAACGTTGAGCAACACGAGGTATTCGGTTGTCCTGCCTTTTATTCTGTCCCAGATAAATTGAATACCTGTATATATTGCGGCAATAAGGGCATACAGAATCATTGTCGGCATATTGGCAAGACCTATGACATATGCGATACCGCATAAGACCGCTATCAGTGCGGGGATTTTCAGGCTTTCTTTATCGCCGAAATCTATGGGATGCTCTCTTACATATGCTAGATAAGCAATATACATCAGACAGAAAAGTGCGCCGAAGAAGGTCTCGGCGACATGGTGATCGACGAAACCGAATAAAGAACGATAAAGGAACTGACCGGCGACGATTGCCGTGAAGAGTGCGGTTATGATACCTGTCTTCCAGTCTTCAACCTTTGCTCCGACAAAGTACATAAGTACCACGGTTGCGGCACCCATCAGCGCCGGCAATGTGGATGAGACATACATTATGTCGTAACGTGTTGCCGCGCCGGCGATTATACACATGATTGATGCAATCATCGGGAAGAGCGGACCCCAGAAGTTGTCCATACCATACGGATAATATGTCATCGGGTCAAACCACGGATACTGAAGAGAGTTGGCAGTCATTGACTCTATCTGTCTCAACATGTACCACGGGTCGTTTCCGAGCAGATTTGGCAGGGTCTCCGTAAATAACCCGTCTGCCGGAAGCATCCTCACCCAGAGTGCAAATGCCGTAAATACGGCAAGCAGGACAATGAGGATAATATTTCTCAACTTTGCAATTTCGGATATATCCATAAATTATTCCTTATTGATATCTAGATTTGAATCTTTTATAGATTTTTATGACTTATACACCATATCTCGATTTAGATCAAGATTCATCATTGCAGCAATTCCTGCTGAATCAGATAAAGAAATAAGCATTATCAGATAGAAATTATATCAGATTGTTAAATCTTTAAAACGTTCAAACGTTCACCAGGTCGATTTATGGAAACTCTAATAACAGGCAAAAATCCGAAGATAGGTAAATATGCCATCCTCGGCGAAGATCCTGATAAAATAACCGAACCTCTGGTTATCGGGGACAACTGCAATATACGCTCGCATACCGTAATCTACAAAGGCAATCGTATAGGCGACAATTTTCAGACAGGTCACGGTGCAATGATTCGTGAGGAGAATGTAATCGGCGACAACGTAAGTATCGGCACACACAGCATAGTTGAGTGCGGAAATACCATAGGAAACAATGTAAGGATACATTCGAACTGTTTTATTCCGGAATTTGTAGTCATAGAGGATAATGCCTGGATAGGTCCTTGTGTTGCAATCTTAAACACACTTCATCCGCCGTGCCCGAATTTCAGCAACTGTGCCAAAGGTGTTGTCATAGGAAAAGGTGCAAAGATAGGCGGAAACGTGACCATAGGACCTAAAGTAAAGATCGGTGCAGGCGCTGTAATCGGTTTCGGCTCGGTTGTGGTCGATGATATCCCAGAAAATGCGGTTGCGGTCGGCAACCCTGCCCGCGTCATAAAAGAAAAGACCGAATTGAACTGCGTGATGAAAAAATTTGAAAGACCGTATATGTGGGAACAATAAGGTGAAAATGATGGATAAATCAATAAAAAAGATAAATATGGCAGAGATGCTCTGCGACGACGAGATACAGAGTGCGGCGGCATCCGTTCTTAAGAGCGGGAACTACATCAAGGGCGAGCAGAACCGCGGCCTTGAGAAGGAATTTGCCGATTTCTGCGAGGTAAAACATGCCGTAACCGTAAATTCGGGAACAAACGCACTTATATTGGCGTTGAAATGCCTCGACATCAAACATGGAGATGAGGTGATTGTTCCGTCCCATACATTCATTGCCACCGCAAATTCGGTTCTTTTCTGCGGCGGCAGACCTGTTTTCGCCGATATCACCGGGGACAACATGACAATAGACCCCGAAGACATCAGAAAGAAGATAACGCCGAGAACAAAGGCAATTATACCCGTACACATCTACGGTCATCCCTGCAATATGGATGCAATAAAAGAGATTGCCGATGAAAAAGGACTCTATATTATTGAAGATGCCTGTCAGGCACACGGCGCGCTGTATAAAGGAAGAAAGATCGGATCCATCGGGGACGTAGCGGCATTCAGTTTCTTCCCGTCCAAGAATATGACGGTCTGCGGCGATGGTGGCGCCATAACCACTGGAAACGATGATTTTTACGAGATGGCATGCGCCCTTCGCGATCAGGGCAGAAAAGAGGGTGAGAAGTACCATCACGATTACCCGGGACTCAATCTGCGTCTCAGTGAAGTTCATGCCGCAATCGGAAGAGTGCAGTTGAAGCATCTTGCGGAATGGAACAGACAGAGGCGTATCAATGCCGCGTTTTACAGCAAATACTTTGAAGATTCAAAGAATGTCACTCTTACAAAAGAATCGAAGGATGTCGTGGCTGTATATCACCAGTATGTAATACGGGTAAACGACCGCGACAATCTTCAGAAATACTTAAAAGAAGCAGGTATCGCAACAGGCATTCATTACCCGCTCCCCGTGCATCTTCAGCCGGCAATGAAGGGGCTGACGACACCTGTCAGACTGCCGGTAACCGAGGCTGCCGCCGAAAAAATACTTTCAATACCCGTTCATCCGTTCCTTACGGTAGCCGAGCGTGAGTATATCGCCGAAAAAATCACTCAATTCCATGAGAACTGATTAGAATTGATTTTTTTGTGCGGTAACACAAACTACTTTTTTATTCAGATCATACATTAAACGGATAACGCAAACTGATAACGAGATTTGTTGAAAGATATTGATACTCGTTTAAACACTATACTTATTGTCAAAGGCATAAACCATGGTAGGAATAGGACTTATAGGCACGGGTTATTGGGGCAAAAACCACGCCAGAAACTGGAAAGAGATGCTCAAAGAAGGAATTATCGACAGATTAATCTTCTGCGACATCGACGAATCGCGCGTAAAGGAACTTGCAGGCGGAGAAGTCGAGTATACCACCGACTATAAGGAAATTCTCAAAAATCCCGAGATTAACGCCGTGGATATAGTAACGCCGTCGCATACGCATTTCCCGCTGGGACGCGATGCAATCCTTGCAGGAAAAGATGTCTTCGTCGAAAAGCCTATGACAATGAGTACTTCGGAAGCAAAGGACTTCGTAAAACTTGCGGAAGAGCATAAAAAAATCCTTATGCCGGGACATCTCTTCAGATATCATCCTGGTGTCACAAAAGTAAAAGAGATGATAGATAACGGCGATTTCGGACGTATTTACTATCTTTACACAAACCGTCTTGCATATTCCGCACCGCGCCGCGACATGGGCGTCATGTATGCTCTCGGGGTTCATGAGCTTGATCTCTACTGTTACCTGCTAGGCACGAATTACCCCAACATGGTCAAGATGACCGAAGGAACTTTTCTGCAGCCTAAAATTGAGGAATTTGCCAGCATTCTTATGGGATTTGACAACAAAATCTCGGGTTACGCCACTGAAAGCTGGATCTCTCCTTTTGACAGGAAGATGCGAAATCTTACCGTTGTCGGCAGTAAATTGTCTGTAAAAATCGACTACATGAAACACAACGAGATAGAGGTCTTTGACGGCGTTATAGAGACTCAGGAAGGAGATAACGGAATGTATCCTGTTGTGTCAAACGGAACCGTAAAGACCGTATCCATTCCGGAAAAAGAACCACTGAAGACCGAACTTACGGATTTCGTCAACAGCATTGTCACAAGAAAACAGCCGCTGTCAGACATGTATTCGGGTATGCGCGCTGTTGAGATGGTCGAAGAATGTCTGAAATACGGCTTCTTCAAGCCGTCAAAATAGGATATGCGAAAAATATGAAAATTATTCGGAACTCTTCTTTTCCTTTTCATCCAGTAGCTTGAAAAGTTCCTTTTCAATATCATCGGCGCGCTTATACCAGCTGTATTCACTGACATCCGGGGTGTATTCCCGCGGGTTGTCCATTATGTATTTGATTCTCTCGACAAACTGCTCATTGTTCTCATAGACAAAGGTATTGTCCCATCCGAGCGCCATTATTCCCGGCGCTGGCTTTATGAGCACCGGTTTGGCACATGCGGAATACTCAAAGAACTTGTTGGACATGGATATGCCGTACCATTCTTCGGATTTCAGCGGAATAATGCAGACATCCATTGCAGAGATATATTTCGGAAGTTCGGTGTGCTCGATAAGACCGGTAAATATTACACGGTCGGAAAGACCGAGATTCTCAGTCAGAGCTTTTAATTCATCAAGATAGTCGGTAAACAGCGATCCGCCGACAATAAGCAGTCTGGTTTTGTCATTGTATTTTATCAGTTCGCGAAGCGTTTTTATCACTTCATCAAGCTCGAATCTGCGTTCAATGCTGCCCAAAAAACCGATTACAAATTCATCGCGACTGATTCCGCAGAGGTTCTTTCCAATCATCGTGTCCATTGGCTTGAAATAATCGGTTGCAACGCCGTTGGGTATCATGCCGCATTCTATGCCCATATCATTGACCATTTCCTGAAGCTTGGGCGAGACCGTCGTTACTCTGTCACTGTGCTTTAAGTTGTATTTCGTGACGGCATAGACAAAGGAATGAACCATCTTTTTCAGTAAAGGATTTTTGTAATAGATTGCGGCGGAATCTGGGAACCAGTCCTTGAGGTCAAAAAGTACCGGAATATTATGTTTCTTTGCGGCTTTAAGCGCGGCGGTTCCCGCGAGAACATTGCCTGCCACAACAATATCTATCTTCTCGTCGCGGATTATTCTGTCCATTACTTTATAATGGTGATACGCGTTGAGCGCATAATGCAGGGCAGGACTCTTTTGGAAATACTTTGTTGCTTCATGAACTTTCAGACGGGTCTTTCGCTCGGGACCTTCGCTTACATGAAAATGCGGCACATGTATCTCATGCCTTTGTGCAAGATATTCAAAGATATAATGGTGCCTTGATGGGATCGGGTGATGGATATAGTCCTGTGTGGATACCAAAAGAATTCTCATGATTTTTCCCGCTGTTTTTTCTGATTTATACGTTTGAAAGAGCCATAAAGGTTTATTTATTCGCGCATTGATTCGCGCGCCGCACCAGCGGCATGGAAAGATGCCGTCTTGCAACCGGCGGCACCTCATACCATCCCTCGGCAATCCTGCGCGGGATCTCCGTAATCTCGGGTTCCATCGCCTTCGCGCCGCACTTCCTGCACTTATAGCCCTGACCGCGACCCGCGCTTGTCATCCTCTTGCCGCAGGCACATACCGGCGGCTTTGTAACCGTATCTTTTGCAAGACTCAGAACGCGGATCTTCTCGAGATTCAGACTGCCGTTCTTGTAACTGCCGCAGACTGTGATGAAATCACCGCGCCTCAGATTCCTTACGATATCCCTGAAATTCTTTGTCGGCTCATAAGCCATGCATTCGAGAACCCTGCCGGCATCCCCTTCGGCAATCGGCATATCCGTGACCTTAAGCAGGACATGGCCGCCCTCAAGAGTCGCCGGAGTCTCCAGAACATAGCAGGGCAGGCGGTATGAACAGCCCTCCTCAATAGTTGAAATATCGCCGTCAATCAGGTGGGCATCCGTGCCCTGATTCGTGCGCCAGATCATCTGCCGTTCGGGATTTTCGGAGATTATGCAGGACCGCGCCTTTGAGACCGCATCGGGAGAGTAGCCGCGGATGCCGAAGAGAACCGGGTCGGGGGTATGCGGCACGCAGACAACGGCGTCGTTGACGGGATCCACCGAGTCCCAGGTCTGCGGATATGTTTCCTTCTCCGCCCTGAATATCGAATCGCGGTCGAACTCCCGTATGCCCTTAGACTTAGGATTGCGGTATGCGAGAAGTTCATAGGTAAAATCCGGCAGGTCGGCGGAGACGGCCGCAGTCGCGCCGATAAGCCCGCGACCGAGTTTCCAGCCGCGATACAGGACATCGGGTCTGCTGTCAAGAAGCGCCTTCACCTCATCGATTGTGCAGAAATGGCGGAGCGCCTTCTCATAGAATGCGTGGGATATCGGCGATTCGCAGACGACGGCGCCGGGGTTCGTCTTTTCGCAGTCAAACTCGGCGTATTCGTCGATAAGCCCGCAGACCAGTTCGAAGAGTTCTTTTTTCTCATCGGCAATACCCGGTTCGCGTTCACTGCCGTCCCCGTGCCCTCCGTCATTGCCGCGTTCTCCGCAGCGGCTTTCAAGGACTATGCAGACCGCCGCATTGCCGCGGGTCTTAAACGGCGCGTTAGGATTCAGGCGTATCAGAAGCCTGTCCGCGATTGTATAACCGAGATTTTCCAGTCGTTCGCAGAGCAGTGCGCCCAGATACGTGGTGCACATACCGTCGGGCGAGTCCGTATCATCGATACCGATACGAATCCGCGGAACCTTTGAAACGGTATCCCGATATATACTGCCTGCCATATAACAGATTTATATTCAACTTCGGCAATCATTAACCTGTGGAAAAACCGCATGAACCGTGCACCCGAAACGTGCGCAACGGCGCCGGCGCGCTCTCATTGCGTCGGGCGTATAGAGGCAGTTAAATCCGTGACGGGCAATCGGGGAGAGGTCGGATAAACAACCTAAACAGGTACGTAAAGGATATAGAGAGAATAAATAGAGAGAATAAAGAAAAGATCGGGAAGGGCAATCCTTATCTGTTAGTCTGATAATCATAATCTAATCAAAATGTCGCACGAAAGACTCCTTCAGACAGTTGTAAGCGTGCTGATAATGGCGGGCTACAACGTATCGGAGCGCTGTAAGATGCGCCCCCGCAGTTTTGATCTCATTGCGAGGAAGGGCGATACCATTATCATCGTAAAGATAGTGCCGCACATCGACAGCGTGGGAGAGGAGAGTGCGCATAACTTCGCGTTTATAGCAAAACACCTCAATGCGACGCCTATTATCATCGGCGAAAAGGCACGCGACTTTGAACTGGAACGCGGTGCGGTCTACCTGCGCTACGGCATAATCGCGACGAGCTCCACGACATTCTATGACTTCTTCGTAGACAACGTGCCGCCGCTCGTATACGCACAGCCCGGCGGTCTCTATGTCAATATCAACGGCTCCAAACTTCGCGAACTGCGCGAGAGCCGCAACATGTCGCTCGGCGATCTTGCGGGATCGCTCGGAGTCTCCAGAAGGACAATCTCAAAGTACGAGAGCGGCATGAGCACAACTCTGGATATCGCAATCAGGCTTGAGGAGATCTTCGACAGCGCCATCGTCGAGGCCATCAATCTGCTCTCGCACGGCAGTGCGGGCGGACTCGAGGCTCTGCTTGACTTCGGCGGCAAAGGAAAGGACTCCAAAAGATCAAAGACCGGCGTCGCGGGTCAGGCGGGCGGCAGCGAGATCGCGGGAATCGGTGCGGGTGCAACGGGTTCCGCCGCGGTCGAGAGCGGTAAGGGCACGGCTCTGAGCACCTCTTCGGATGCGCCGGGCGCCATTAAAATGCCGCAGGACTTCGAGAGGATGGGAATCATCACGCATACGATGCAGAGAGCACCATTCGAGGCACTCTGCTTCTATGAGGAATCCACGATTCTCACGGGATACGGCAGTTCGCAGAAAGCGCTCAAGCGCGCCGCACTCATAGGAAATATCTCGGATATCATAGACACGAAAGCAGTCTGCGTCCTCACCGACTATCAGAAGCGCAAGAAGATAGGCAGGACACTCATAATCAGCGAGGAGGAACTCGGAACACTCGACAACGGCTCCGAACTCATCGCGCTTATCGATGAGTCATAGACCGCTTATCGCAGTCACGGGATAAACCGCGGGATAAACGACCGATTCATCCCGTTCATTTTTCTGATTTTTCATGCATTGAACAACAGCAATACATAACTTTTATATAGAACTACAAACCACTTTTTTAGGATAATTTTAGGAGAATATAATCAATGGCAGCAAACCTTGGCGGACAGCCAATTTTTATATTAAAAGAAGGAAGCCAGCGCACACGCGGACGCGATGCGCAGAGCGGAAATATCGCGGCAGCTAAAGCAGTTGCGGGCGCAGTTCGTACGACACTCGGTCCGAAGGGCATGGACAAGATGCTCGTCGACACAATCGGCGACGTTGTAATCACAAACGACGGTGTAACAATCCTCAAAGAGATGGATATCGAGCACCCCGCGGCAAAGATGATGGTCGAGGTCGCAAAGACACAGGACGACGAGGTCGGCGACGGAACAACATCGGCAGTAGTCATCGCAGGTGAACTCTTAAAGCAGGCAGAGACACTTCTCGAGCAGGACGTTCACCCCACGGTAATCGCACACGGTTACAGACTTGCGGCCGACAAAGCACAGGAAATCATCAAATCAATAGCAATCGACGTAAAGCCGACCGACATTGCGATGCTCAAGGCAATCTCGGGAACGGCAATGACCGGCAAGGGCGCCGAGGCTGCAAAAGAGAAGCTCAACGAGCTTGTCGTCAAAGCAATCACAATGATCGCGGACCCCGACGGAACCGTTGACACAGACTTCGTAAAGGTCGAGAAGAAGGTCGGCGGCACAATCGACGCATCCGAACTTATCGAGGGTGTAGTCATCGATAAAGAGCGTGTCCACCCCGGCATGCCCAAGCAGGTCAAGAACGCAAAGATTCTTCTTTTAAACGCACCGGTCGAGTTCAAGAAGACCGAGGTCGACGCAGAGATCTCAATCACATCACCCGACCAGCTCCAGATGTTCCTTGACGAAGAAGAGAACATGATCAAGTCGATGGTCGACAAGATTGTAAAGTCGGGCGCCAACGTCCTTGTCTGTCAGAAAGGTATCGACGATATCGCACAGCACTACCTTGCAAAGGCAAAAGTCCTCGGTATCCGCCGTGTAAAGAAGTCGGATCTCGAGAAACTCTCACGCGCAACGGGCGCAACAATCATCTCGTCAATCGATGCAATCGAGGCTGCCGAACTCGGAAAGGCAGGTCTTGTAGAGGAGAAGAAGGTCGGCGGCGAGGAAATGATCTTTGTTACCGGATGTAAGAACCCCAAGGCGTGCACACTTATCGTCCGCGGCGGTACCGAGCATGTTGTCGACGAGCTTGACCGCGCACTCGAGGACGCTCTCCGCGTTGTCTCGGTTGCGGTCGAGGACAAGAAGTTCGTTGCGGCAGGAGGCGCACCGGAGATTGAGCTTTCACTCAGACTCCGCGAGTACGCAGCCACACAGGAAGGACGTGCACAGCTTGCAATCGAGGCATTTGCAGCTGCCGTTGAGATTATTCCGCGCACACTCGCAGAGAATGCGGGTCTTGACCCGATTGACATGGTCGGAAAACTCCGTGCCGAGCACGAGAGCAAGAAGAAGGACAGCAAGACATTCGGTCTTAACGTCTACGAAGGAAAGCCGGTCAACATGCTTAAGGCAGGCGTCGTTGAACCGATGCGTGTAAAGACACAGGCAATCGCATCCGCTGCGGAAGCGGCAATCATGATCTTAAGAATCGATGACGTAATCGCGGCTTCGAAGATGGGCGCGGGCGACGCACCCGAAGGCATGCCGGGCGGCGGCATGGGCGGAATGGGCGGCGGAATGCCCCCGATGATGTAAGCACCGCTAATATAACACACTGAATATACCAAAATCCCAAAGATACAAAATAAAATACAAAACCGAATAAAATACGAAAACAAAAAAACAAATCCCAAAAAACAAAAACCCAAAAATATTTTTTGAGTTTTTCTTTTTTCTCTTAACCGCTTTAACGGATTTAATTGTTTTAAAAATTATGGCATTAAGAATCAGAATTCTTTTGCGAATGCCTGTGAAAGTTTGGACATTGCGTATCTGAAGCCGCTCGAGTCGGTCAGTGTCTTGCCGTCTGGCAGAAGGCTTACCTCTTCCGTAATTCCGTTCAACTTAGAGAAATACTCTATTTTGTATCTCTGCGCATTCGTCGCATTGTCGGCACCGATGTATTCCCAGCCGAACGGCTCTTCAAAGAGATATTTGTCGCCGTTTTCGTAGAATATCAGAATACCTCTGCCTTCACCGACAAAGGAGTATTCAATCGAGTAGCCGTTGCCGTCGAATTTGTTCACTTTCCCGGTCGATACCCATGTTGCCTTTATAGTATCGGGAGATACGGGTTCCGCGGTCAGGGACGCTGCCGATGCCGTATCCGTGCCCTGAGAATCGGAGGCAACACCTGCGGAACCTGAAGGGTTAGGCGGGTTTGCGATTGAGGTGCATCCCGCGGAAAGGATCAGCGCCGCCATTGCGAGAGCAACGAGAACGGCTGTTGCGGAAAAGTTACTATATATGCATCTTTTTGTGCATCTTTTCATGCATTAATGTAGTAAAAAAAGTTATAAAAGGTTTTCAGAGTTCAAAGTTCACAGATTTACGTTCAGACCGAGGATGTTTTTCTTTCCGGAAAAGACGTCTTCGGCGATCATGGAAAGACCGCGTGCCGCACACCATTCGTCGTAGACCGCGACTTTTTCGCCCAGAAGGTCCTCGATTTCGCCGAAGACAACCGGCGCGAGACTTCCCGCGAGTGCGACCTTTGCGCCGCGGTTGAGGAGTTTGAGCGATGCGCATTCCATCGCCGCAAACATGGCAACCGTGCTGTTTTGAAGTTCTTCGGGGACGTTTGCGCCGGCGCCGGCGTGCATGAACGCGTCATTGGCGCTCCATTCGCCGTTGTCTATCTTCCTTATGCCGTCGACGTCGATTGCGCCGTGCGTGGTGCCGGGCGCAAATATACAGGCATCGAATGCGCCGACGACCTTACCGCCGCTGACAAGGAGCGAGACCGTATTCGAGCTTATATCCGATATTATGACGTCGCCGCCGAGGTCTTTCGTAACGGCGTAGGCAATCCCGAGTTTTTCGGGGCTTGTCTGATGCGAGTATACCTTGAATCGCGGGTCGGTCGGTGAATTTCTGTGAATGCCGGGGATGACCACCGCGGGTATGCCGCTGCGGGCTATCTCGTCATAGACCTTTGTGCCGCCGCCGATGTGCTCCCCCGCTCCTTCGCGGGTGACGATACCGCGGTTTTTGACGGCTCTGATATCGGTTATCTCCGAGATTGCATCGCCCATGGAGTAGCAGACGGCGATACCATCAATATCGTCAATGGGACATAGTTCCTCAAGCTGAGTATACTCAAAGGAGATTGCATCCCTGCGCGAGATTTTGAAATGATTGTTGCACGATGCAAAACGCATTGCGGTTGTTCCGTGATCAATGCCTATGAACATAACTTGAATACTCTTCGTTTTTTTAATGTATGAATCTTGGTAATCGATGTCGCAGGGACTTTTTTGAACAGGCGTCAGGGAACATGCCGAAAATTACTCCGTTTTGCCCGCGCATTTTTCAAAAATATCGACGCAGACACCTGAAAAAAAAGATCCCTCGAAAAAGTGTACTGTCACTACATTTTTTCGTGGGAAAAAGTGTTGTCTGAGTACACTTTTTCGTGGGAATTTATGTAGATGAAGATACAATATTACCATAAGATATGTATCGGGAACTTATCGGAGAACTTGCCGCGTGGAAAGACAGAGCCGACAGAAAGCCGCTTATAATCAGAGGAGCGCGTCAGGTCGGCAAAACATGGCTCATGAAGGAATTCGGAGATAAATACTACGCCAAGACCTATTACATCAACTTCGAGAACAGCGAAACCTTAAAAGGCATATTCGAGAGAGACATAAACCCCTCGACCGTAATCCCCAATCTGGAACTCTACCTCGGCGAAAAGATAGATGCGGAGGCATCCCTTCTGATATTCGACGAGATACAGGAGGTCCCGAGAGCGCTGACCTCCCTTAAGTACTTCTGCGAGGATGCGCCCGAATACAACATCATCTGCGCGGGATCGCTTCTCGGTGTGGCTCTTCATCAGGGCACATCCTTCCCCGTCGGTAAGGTGGAATTTCTATCGCTCTATCCGCTCTCGTTTACTGAATTCCTCATGGCAACGGGCAAGGAACAGTTCGCCGGGCTGATCAAGGACGGCAATTTCGATACCGTATCACGTTTCAGAGACATCTACATCGCGGCACTGAAAAGTTACTACTATATCGGCGGCATGCCCGAGGTTGTCGCCGATTTCGCAAAAAATGCCGATTATGAACGGGCACGCGAGATTCAGACGAGAATTATCGATGCATACGGGCAGGACTTATCAAAACATGCGCCGTCGCAGATAATTCCGCGAATCAGGATGATCTGGGACAGCATCCCCGCACAGCTCTCGAAGGAGAACAAGAAGTATATCTACGGACTCATAAAGGAAGGCGCACGCGCAAAGGACTTTGAACTTGCGCTTCTCTGGCTCTGCGACTGCGGACTGACATACAGAATCAACCGCGTAACCGCGCCGCGGATTCCTCTCAAGGCGTATGAGGACTTTAAGGCTTTCAAGCTCTTTGTCCTCGATGTCGGGCTTTTATCCTGCATGGTCTCACTGGACAGCGCGACGCTTTTAAACGGCAACACACTCTTTTCGGAGTTTAAAGGGGCACTTACGGAGCAGTTCGTCGCTCAGCAGATTATGAGGATGAAGGGTCTGGACTTATTCTACTGGACAAACGACAAGGGATCCGCCGAGATTGATTTTCTGACTTCGGTCGCCGTCGACCCCATACCGATTGAGGTCAAGGCGGAGGAAAATCTGCGGGCAAAGAGTCTGAAGACATTCAGAGAGAAGTTCGAGCCGAAAACTTCGGTAAGAGTCTCCATGTCGGATTTCAGGATAGACGGAGATCTGATAAATCTCCCGCTGTATGCCATTGAAGCACTTCCGAAGGCAGTCGCGAAGAAGTGATTTCAAAGAAGCGATTCACATAAAAAAAGGCATGCATAAACTATTCGGACATATTGTAATATTTCGGCAGCTGTGAAATATTCTTTCACCGCATTCCGAAGCCGCGCCGCATTTATTTCACTATCGCCGTTGACAATACGAAAATATCTTTATAGAGTGCGTTATTATAGTAACGTACTGATAACTCCGCAAATATATCCGCAAGAAATTCGGGGAGGGGCTCATGCATATGCGTTTGAACAGTGAAGAAGGCAGAGAAGAAGGTTTTACCGGACTTGAGGCGGCTATTGTCCTTATAGCGTTCGTAGTCGTAGCTTCGGTCTTCTCCTACGCCGTTCTGGGCGCAGGCTTTTACACCACTTCCAAGACGCAGGAGGTCATATATTCCGCCGTCGACAGCGCGGGCTCAACTCCGCAGCTTATGGGCAATGTCTACGGAATACGTGATAATGACGGAAAGCACCTTCACGGCGTCCAATACTCGGTCGTTCTCGCTTCCGGAGGCAAATACATCGATTTCAGCACGCTTGACGTAACATGGAGCACACCGAACGCAGTTACTTCACTTGCGGCAAACGAGCCCCTAATAGTCAACGGACGCAACGATGTCGTCATAGGTCATTGGGGAATTGTCGGAATTAAGCCCGACAGTGCCGCAGGGGACGTTTTCCTTGAGCCCAACGAGATATTTACCATATACGTAAATCCCAACAGTTCGGATGAGGTCGCCGTCGGAGAAAGATTCACCATCGAGATGAAATCTCCGAAATCCGGCGCATTCGCAATAACACGCACATGCCCCGATCAGCTCGACCCCATAACCGTGCTCAACTGAAATCATTTAAAAATCTATTTTTACGCTGTTATTTGCCATCCCCAATCCATATTCCTATTCATATCCGATTATCCTAACCCCATAAACGCAAGTATAATAACTACAGTCGCCATAAAAGACTGTTAACGAAGAAAAAAAGGAGAGCAGAAATATGTGTTCAGGAGCAGGACCAATCGACGTTGAACTCGCCGAAAGACTGAAAGGCAGGAAATACAAGTGCAAAAAATGCGGGGCAACCTTTGAAGCGGTGGGCAAACATCCCATGTGCCCCACATGCGAATCCGAAGACGTAGCCGAGGTCTGAAAAGACCTCAAACGTCTGTTAGGACAAAATTACTTTTTTATCGATTCATGACGGAATCGGAACTTTACCCGTTATACCGTGAATCGGATGCCGGAACCGACGGCGACGATGCCGCATATCTGCTGATATCGTCAACGAAGTCGCCGGCATTCATACTCATAGGGCAGGTAAGCAGGCGCTTTGCGCTGTGCATAGAACTTCAGGAGAGGGAAATCTGTCAGACTCTCATGGAAGGTGACATGGTAGCCGTCTCCGCTCCCGAAGGCGGGGAACTCCGCCATGCCGCAATGCTCCTTGAGCTTGTGCGCAGTTACCGCCAGCCGCTCCTCGTCCTTCCCAAAGATCATGCCGGATCGAAGAGACTCTCCATGGTGGTCTCCGCCGGCAACGAAATTATCCCTAAATGCACGATAATCCGCGGAACACATCCCGAGCAGAACGTCATCTGCTCCTCCGAAGAACTCTCGACACTGAGTTTTCATGCCTCAACCGACGGCGTGAAGGTCTCTTACCCGTCAAAAGAGATCTTCAAAGCCGAGATCATCAGATACTCGGACATATTCTGAAGACGCAACGGCATACACGGGTATCACGACATGTCCCATATCACGTATGGAGAATATCGGACGGGAAATCGCAATATTACATGGCATTATACCGCATTATGCCACAATATACCGCATTATACAAAATTACGTCACATTACGCGAGATTATGGCATATTACGCCCTCACGATAACGGTACAAAAAACGCGGCAGTAAAAAAACGTCAATTTTTTCATTTTTAAGGAAATTTTTCTCATTTGTATACAACATCATTCCGACAGTGAAAAAGAAGCCGAAATAATGACATTTTTACGCGCATAAAATGACAAACATTAATAGACTTCTTTTCAGATAATTTATGCATCGCCGTGAGAGGAGGGTTGGATGAAAACTGAGGTTCTCAAGAGCATCAAAGATTCAGAAGAAGAGTACAAAAAACTGATCAGCAATGCGCAGGAAGACAAAAAGCGAACAATCGCAAATGCCGAAGCGGAAGCTGAAAATCTGATTGAAAAAGCACAAAAAGATGCTGCAGAGTACAAGAACAAGCGTATCGCAGACGCACAATCCGATGCAAAATCAAAATCTGCACAGATTGTAAAGGACGGCTCGTCGATGGCTGAGGCCAAAAGACAGAAAGCAGCTGCTAACCTTGACAAAGCAGTAAACCTGCTTGTAGAACAGTTCAAGGTGAAGCTAAATGTTTAAAGTCCAGAGGATGAGCAAACTGCTCATCGCCGCGTCCAAAGATCAGCTTGACCCGATTGTACGTGAGTTGTACCGCTACAATATCTTCCATATCGAAGATTTTGTCGAACAGGACGCCGAAGGCTATGAAGGGTTCAGGATTGGCAAGCCAATGCCCAACGCATCAAAGACTTCCGGAGATCTGTTAAGGATACGTTCCATTGAAAACATCCTCGGCGCAAACGCCGACAATGCGGACAGAGGAACGCTTCAGAAAGCAGACGCTCTCCACAAGAGTATCGGAGATTCTCTCCCCGAGATCGAAAAGGAAGTCAATTCTCTTGTAGCAAAGAGAAACGATCTCGAATCGAAGGTTCGGGACTGCGATCAGAAGCTTGCGGACCTTGAAGCGTTCAGGGCATTTCCGTTTGACCTTTCATTGTTATCAGGCTATGAAGGTTTTGCCGCAATTGCAGGACATATCCCCGCGGATGTTGAACTGCCTTTCGACTGTGAAAAGTTCTTCACGAAAGAAAGCGAAGGCAATCTCTTAGTTGCTGTCATCCCGAGATCGAAAGTCGGCGAAGCGGAGACATTCCTTTCGGAGAAGGGATTCGTATCCGTCGCCATACCCAAAGAGACCGGTGAGGCAAAAGCAAGGATTGAAGGGTACACTCATGAGAAAAACAGTCTCAGCGATGAGATTGCAAAAATTAACGAGCAGATTGCTCAACTGAATGCAAAACACGCATCATTCATAGTGGCGTGCGATGAACTGCTCACGGCAGATGTGGAGCGTGCGGAAGTACCGCTCAGGTTCGCCACTACAGAACAGACCTTTGTAGCCGAAGGATGGGTTCCGTCCGACAAGGTGCAGAGTCTGACGGCTGACTTGGAGAGAGTTACCGGCGGCAAAGTCTCGGTAACCGAAGAGGAAGTCGATTACGAGAAAGAATCGGTGCCTATCGAATACGACAATCCCGACTTCTCAAAGCCGACCGAGGCTTTGATGGATATCTATTCTAGGCCGCAGTACAACGAATTCGATCCGACACTTCTTGTGTCGATAGTCTTCCCGTTATTCTTCGGATTTATCCTCGGAGATATAGCATACGGTCTTGTACTGTTACTGTTAAGTATCGGTCTGCGCGGCATGGTCAAAGACAGCATCGCAGGCAACCAGTTACTGGACGTTCTCAGAAACGCAAGTCTGACCAGTATATTCTTCGGAGTTTTATACAGCGAATTCCTCGGATTTGCATGTCCGTGGGAGCCGTTTATCATGAGCCGTCACTTCAGCATAGGCGTTGAAGGCGGACACGGTCCCGAAGCAATTATTCTCCTGATTGTAACCGCATGGATAGGTATCCTGCACGTGACACTCGGCAGAATACTTCACATAAGAAACCTGTATGTCCAGCTCCCGAAAGGCGAGCACAGGAGCAAACTTGTCTTTGCCCAGTTCGGCTGGATTATAGTTATGTGGGGAGTACTGCTTCTTATCTGGACGATAGCGGCAATTCCGCTGATGCCGGATCTTACGGCGGCTCCGCAGGTCGCAAACTTCAATGCGTTCCTTGTATTGGGTGCATTGATGATTGTTATCGGAATTATCGGTATCGGACGCGAATCCGCACTGGAACTCATGGAACTGCCCACAAACATCGTAAGTCATGTGCTCTCATACACACGTCTTGCGGCTGTGGGTCTTTCATCGGTCGCAATCGCGGCTGTCGTCAACTATATCTCAATCAAAATGATGATTGAACCCGGTATGGCTGACCTGAACGTGGTCGGAATCGTTATGATCGTCGCGGGTCTGGTAATATTCCTGCTCGGACATGTGCTCAACACGGCTCTGGGTCTCCTCGGAGGCGGTCTGCATTCCATTCGTCTGCATTACGTCGAGTTCTTCACCAAATTCTATCAGGGCGGAGGCAAGAAGTACATGCCGTTCGGAAAGATTCGCAAGTTCACCGAAGAGTAATTCAGGTTGGATAAGCACGTAACGAAGCGTAAACAACTGACAAACAGACAGAACAAAAACAAACCAAACAAGCAAACCCAACAAACAAAAACCGAAAAACAAAGAATAATCTGAAAAGATAAAAAAGGTTAGAAAACTCAGAAAAACGAGGTATTAATCATGGCAGTAGAAACAATGACAATTGAAGTAGCACAGGCATCCGCAGTCGGATTCAAAGCAATCGGTGCAGGTCTCGCAGTAGGTCTTGCAGGTATGGGTACAGGTCTCGCACAGCTCGGTATCGGCGGTGCGGCAGTAGGCGCAACGGCAGAGAACAAAGAGATGTTCGGTCTTGCACTTCTCTTCACGGTTATTCCGGAGACAGTCGTTATCTTCGGTCTTGTAGTTGCACTTCTCCTTCTCTTCACATAAAATTAAAAGGAATATCGGGAGTATTTGACAATGGCATTAGATGCTGTAGTCGGTGAAATAAGGAACAAGGGTCTCAACGAGGCAGCGGCTATCAACGCGGAAGCGAAAGCGGAGGCTGACAAGATATTGGCTGATGCAAACGCCAAAGCGGCGGCAATCAAATCCGCAGCGGAAGAAGAGGTCAAGCGTACGGTCGCACAGATTGACGCACGCGAAGTTGCGGCGGCAAACCTTGCCGTCAAGCGCGAAGTCCTCAACGCCGAGAAAGACCTTCTTGACAAGGTCTACACCGCGACGATTGACGCAATCAACGCTCTCCCCGACGATTTCCACAAGAAAGCAGTCAGAGAGCTTTGTAAAGCGGCAGCCAAGGAGATAAGCGAGGGCGTATTCTACTGCAATGCACGCGATGCACCTGCAGTCGAAGCGGCGATTTCCGAGCTTAAGACTCTGTCCAAGTTTACACTGGCAGGAACAAAAGAGATCTCAGGTGGCGTCATTGCCGAGAGCAAAGACGGGCAGCTTCAGCTGGACTTCAGCTACGGCGCTTATCTTTCAGACGTCTGGGAAACCGGACTCAAAGACGCATCCGAGGCTTTATTCAAGTAAGGAGGGAGAAAGATGGCTGCAGTAAATACTACAGGCCCGGCTCCCTACATATACGCCTGCACACGTATGCGTGTCCGCAAGGCCGCACTTCTTCCCCGCGAAGAATATATGCGTATGCTGAATATGGAGCTTCCCGAGATTACCCGTTTCATCGAAGAAACAAGGTATAAGGCAGAGATTGATGAGCTTGCCTCATCGTTCTCCGGAGTCGACCTTATGGAGAATGCACTTTCGTGGAATCTTGCAAAGGATTACCAGAAGGTTCTCGAACTGGTCCCGGGGCATCTCAAGCACTTTACCAAAGCGTATCTTCTGAAGTGGGATATCAGGAATGTGCTTACACTTCTCAGAGCCAAGATACAGGGAGCTTCCGTAGGCAAGATCAAAGAAATTCAGATACCCGCCGGCAGTCTCAACAGGACGGTGCTGGACAGACTGGACTCCGAAGATTCGACCGACAGAATCCTCGACGGCTTAAAGGGACACATGTTATACGGTGTCTTCGAGCGCGAGATGTCTGCCGCGGTTGAATCGGGTTCTTTCGCACGCATGGAAAACGAGCTCTACAAGGCATACTACTCAATCCTCTTAAAAGAGGCAAAGAGCGGTGTGAAAGGCGGAGCGGCTTTCCTCAAATATGTCAGGCTTGACATAGACACGAAGAACCTTGAGACCGTTTTCCGCGTAAAAGGCGAGAGCGACGGTGAAAAGATTCGCGAACTCATGATTGAGGGCGGAACCTTTACACTCGACGAGCTTGTCCGTTTTGCGGGTTCCGACTCTCTCGACGAGATGATCGAGACAATCAGGAAGAAACTCAATACGGAGGCTTTCGACTCCGCATTCGAGGCGGTCAAAGAGGCAAAGTCGTCACAGGGCGTAGAAATCGGTCTGATTAAGGCCAAACTTACCGAGATGGACAGAATATCAAAACTCTATCCGATGTCGGTTGCCCCCGTGATTGCGTATCTGGAATTAAAGAGCTACGAGGTTTCAAACCTTCGTGCACTTGCACGCGGAAAGGAATCGAACCTTCCCTCCGAGAGCATAGAGGCTTGTATGGTGGTGTGATATGGAGATAGCAGTAGTCGGAAACAGTGAGTTCATACTTGGCTTCCGCCTTGCCGGAATCCAGAAGACCTATGCCGCCGACAGTGACGAGTCACTTGTCGAGCAGGTCAACAGGGCAATGGGCGACAAGGACGTCGGCATTATAGTACTCAAAGGTGAAGATATGCAAAAACTCCCCTTCAGGCTTCGCACCGCGCTTTCGGAGTCTGTAAAGCCGACTGTCATCGCCATAGGCGGCGAGACGGGCGGACTTTCAATGAGAGAGAGAATTAAGAGATCAGTGGGTGTTGATCTGTGGAAGTAAAATCAAAGACAAAAGGAATTCTAAAAAGGATCTCCGGACCGGTCGTTACGGCTGTCAACTTCGACGCACACATGTATGATGTGGTCAGGGTTGGCAATGAACAGCTCATGGGTGAGGTCATCAAGATCGATGGCGACAAAGTTATCATCCAGGTTTACGAATCGACCGACGGTGTCCGCCCAGGCGAACCGGTAGAGAACACCGGACTTCCTCTGGCAGTTGAGCTTGGACCGGGTCTCCTGACAAGTATCTACGACGGTATTCAGAGACCTCTGGAAGTGCTCATGGAAAAGATGGGCAGTTTCATCGAACGCGGTGTTAACGCACCGGGTCTTGACCATGAAAAGAAGTGGGACTTTAAGCCCGTAATGAAGAAAGGCGACGAGGCAGCTCCGGGTGCCATCATAGGCGAGGTTCAGGAGACAAACATCGTAACCAAGATCATGGTGCCGCCGAACTTCAAGGGCGGAAAGATCACCGAGATCAAGAAGGGATCGTTCACGGTCGACGATATTGTCTGTAAACTCGATTCCGGCGAAGAGATCTGCATGATGCAGAAATGGCCGGTACGTGTCCCCAGACCCGTTATCGAGAAGAAGAACCCGGACGTTCCGTTACTTACGGGTCTTCGTATCCTCGACGGTCTCTTCCCCGTTGCAAAAGGCGGAACGGCGGCAATTCCTGGTCCGTTCGGTTCCGGAAAGACGGTTACCCAGCAGTCGCTTGCAAAGTGGTCCGATGCCGAGATTGTAGTCTATATCGGATGCGGTGAGCGCGGCAACGAGATGACCGAGGTTCTTACCGAGTTCCCCGAACTCGAGGACCCCAAGACCGGAAAGCCGCTCATGGAGAGGACGGTTCTTATCGCAAACACCTCGAACATGCCTGTGGCGGCACGTGAAGCATCGGTTTACACCGGTATCACAATCGCGGAATACTTCCGTGACATGGGATACGATGTCTCGCTCATGGCGGATTCAACCTCCAGATGGGCAGAGGCAATGCGTGAGATTTCATCGCGTCTCGAAGAGATGCCCGGTGAAGAAGGTTACCCGGCATATCTGTCGGCACGTCTCTCGGAGTTCTACGAGCGTGCGGGACGCGTTGAGGCACTCAACGGCAACATGGGTTCGATCACCGTTATCGGTGCTGTCTCACCTCCGGGCGGAGATTTCTCCGAGCCTGTTACGCAGAACACACTCCGTATCGTAAAGTGTTTCTGGGCACTGGATGCAAAGCTCTCGCAGAGAAGACACTTCCCGGCAATCAACTGGCTCAACTCATACTCGCTCTATCTGAACTCGCTCGGAAAATACTACGACGAGAAGATCTCGCCGGAGTTCAACCCGATCAGATCATGGGCAATGGAAGTTCTCCAGAAAGAGTCCGAGCTTCAGGAGATCGTTCAGCTCGTAGGTTCGGATGCACTGCCCGAGACCGAGCAGGTAACAATCGAGGTTGCACGTATGCTTCGTGAGGTCTTCCTCCAGCAGAACGCATTCGATGCCGTCGACGCATACTGTTCGATGGAGAAGCAGTTCGACATGTTAAAGGCAATCAGAAAGTATGCCGACCTTGCATACGCGGCTCAGAAAGCAGGCAGTCCGATTGCGGCAATCATCGCCGTCAAGTCGAAGAACGAGCTTGCACGTATCAAGTATGTCGCCGACTACAAGCCGGAACTCGAGAAGATTCTCTCCGATATGGATGCGGAATTCGTTAAGATCAGGGAGGCGTAATTCAGATGAAAGAATACCGAACAGTAACAAAGATTCAGGGACCTCTCGTATTCGTCGAGAAGACCGAGCCTGTTGCGTATGGTGAACTCGTAAACATCGTTCAGTCAGACGGAAAGGTAAAACGCGGTCAGGTTCTTGATACATCCGATGAGATTGTCTGTGTCCAGGTCTTCGAGTCCACGGCAGGTATCGGTAAGGATGCGGGTATCCGCTTTACGGGCGAGACCATCAAGATGCCGGTCGGCAGAGATATGCTCGGACGTATCCTCTCGGGTTCGGGTAAACCCAAGGACGGCGGCCCCGATATCGTCCCCGAGAAGAGACTTGATATCAACGGCGCGGCTATCAACCCGTATGCGCGTGCATCGCCTTCCGAGTTCATCCAGACTGGTATCTCGACAATCGATGCGACAAACACTCTTGTCCGCGGTCAGAAGCTGCCTATCTTCTCGGGTGCGGGTCTGCCCCACAACGAGATTGCTCTTCAGATTGCCCGTCAGGCAAAGGTGCCGGGTTCATCCGAAGAGTTCGCGGTAGTATTCGCTGCAATGGGTATCACAAAGGAAGAAGAAAACCAGTTCATGGCAGACTTCGAGCGTACCGGTGCTCTCGAGCACGCTGTCGTTTTCCTTAACCTCGCTGACGATCCTGCAGTCGAGCGTTTCATCACCCCGCGTCTTGCACTTACAACCGCAGAATACCTTGCATTCGAGCTTGGTTTCCATGTCCTGGTTATCTTAACCGATATGACCAACTACTGTGAGGCACTGCGTCAGATTGGTGCGGCACGTGAAGAGGTACCGGGAAGACGCGGTTATCCGGGTTACATGTATACCGATCTTGCATCTCTCTACGAGCGTGCGGGTATCATCAAGGGCAAGAAAGGCTCGGTTACCCAGCTCTCGATTCTGACGATGCCGGGCGACGATATCACACACCCGATCCCCGACCTGTCGGGTTACATCACGGAAGGTCAGATTGTGGTTAACCGTGAACTTCACAGAAAAGGTATCTACCCGCCGATCAACGTCATGCCGTCGCTTTCACGTCTGATGAACCTCGGTATCGGTCCCGGAAAGACACGTGAGGATCACAAGAAAGTCTCCGATCAGATGTATGCGGGTTACGCCGAGGGTGTGGACCTTCGCGGACTTGTCGCCATCGTCGGTAAGGATGCACTTTCCGAGCGTGACCAGCGCTTCCTCGAGTTCGCGGATGCGTTCGAGGACAAGTTCGTCCGTCAGGGACACGACGAAGACCGTTCAATCGCCGATTCGCTCGATATCGGATGGCAGCTTCTCTCGGCACTTCCAGAGGAACAGCTTACACGTATCGACCGCGATCTTATTCAGAAGTACCACCCGAAGTACAGAAAATAAGGTGATCTGATATGGCGCTTAATGTAAAACCGACACGTTCCGAGCTTATCGATATGAAGAAGAAGATCAAGCTCTCCGAACGCGGTTACAACATTCTCAAGATGAAGCGCGACGGACTTATCCTTGAGTTCTTCAAGGTGCTCGAAGACGCTAAAAAGAGCCGCGGTGCTCTTGTCGAGGGCTATGACCGTGCAACCAAGATGATTGCGGTTGCAAACACGGTTGAGGGTTCAATCAGAGTAAAGGGTGCTGCAATGGCGGTTAAGGAAAACCCGCAGATTACTTTGAAGGAGAAGAATATCATGGGCGTTGTCGTCCCCGATATTGAGGCTTCTTCCGTAAGAAAGACGGTTACCCAGCGCGGTTACGGTGTTCTCGGATCGTCGCCGGTTATCGATGATACCGCGGATGCTTTCGAGGAACTTGTCGAGGCCATCATAGAGGCGGCTGAGATCGAGACCACCATGAAACGTCTTCTGGACGAGATTGAGTCAACAAAACGCCGTGTAAATGCTCTTGAGTTCAAGGTTATCCCCGAACTTAAGCAGGCACGTGACTTCATCAAGATGAGACTTGATGAGATGGAAAGGGACGAACTAGTTCGTCTCAAGAAAATTCGGGCAAAAAGCCAGGCAAAATAATTTTTTTGCCTTTTTTACCGATTTTATCAGTTTTGATTTTTTTTTGCTGTTTCGTTTTTTGCTGTTTTGTTTTTTGCTGTTTTACCTTTGACTGTTCTAAGCATTGGCATATTCAATGAGACTAAATAATTCATCCGCGTAAATACTCTTACCTATGATAACGGATCTCATCGTACTGTTATTCGAAGTGTTTCTGGCGTTTCTGGTACCCATAATAATCATTGTCGATATAATCTTCGGGTTTATCGTCGTGTTTGTCGAGAGGAAAAGCCCTCACGCCACGATGGCGTGGCTGATGATACTCTTCTTTATTCCGATACTCGGAGTAATTCTCTACATCTTCTTCGGTCAGTCCTTCTACCACGACAGGATGTTTGAAGATCTCGGGGAAACCGAACGCAGGATAAAAGAGTTTCTGACCTGGCAGAAAAATGATCTGGACTCGGAAGATTCTCCGGTATATCAGCATATGCCGCACCGGTACAAGGGTCTTGTCAGGATGATTATGGATGACGACGGTTCTCCGATTACCGTGAACAACGCGGTTAAAATCTACTCGGACGGCAACGAAAAATACAAAGACCTGATAGAAGACATATACGCGGCAAAAGACAGCGTCCATATGGAGTATTATATCCTCAAGGACGATGAAATAGGGCGCGAAGTCTTTAAGGCGCTGACACAAAAGGCATCCGAGGGTGTGGAAGTCCGCTTCCTCGGCGATGCACTCGGGTGTGCGGGTCCGCGAAGGTCTTTCTTTAAGCCGCTCCTTAATGCCGGCGGCAAAGTGGCTTTCTTCTTCCCCTCGCTCATACGCCTGAATCATCCGCGTATCAACTACCGCAATCACAGGAAGATTGCGGTTATCGACGGCAAAATCGGTTTCATCGGCGGATACAACATCGGCGACGACTACTTAAGCCGCATACCTAAGTGGGCGCCGTGGAGGGATGCCGCGGTCAGAGTCACGGGTGACTGCGTCTACTCGCTTCAGTCCAGATTCCTTCGAGACTGGAATTATGCGACCCGCAAAAATGCCGATTACAACCTTCTCTCATGCACAAACGAGGAACTGGAGAGGTATTTCCCCAAGATTTCCGAGAGAGTCGATACCTACATGAATAATAAAGAGGGCGGCGCGGATTCCGTCGGCGATGCCGCTGCGGATAAGAATGCGCCGGATGAATCCGTTCGTTCGGGCATTGCGGGCGTTCCCGCTCAGATTGTGTCGGGCGGTCCCGATACCTACTGGAATCCGATAAAGGACATGTATGCGAAGATGATATCGCTTGCGACGGACTCGATCTATATCCAGACGCCGTATTTCGTGCCCGACCAGACCATTCTCGAATCCTTAAGAATGGCGGCGCTCTCGGGCGTGGACGTAAAGATAATGTTCCCATGCAAACCCGACCATATCTTTGTCTACTGGGCGGGATACTCCTATCTGGAGCAGTTGTTTGACGCCGGCGTCAGGGTCTTTGTCTGGAAGGAGGGTTTCATTCACGCAAAGACCATAGTGGTCGACGATAAATGCGGCTCCATAGGCAGTGCAAACTGGGATATCCGAAGTTTCAAGCTGAATTTCGAGTCGAACATAATCATGTACGACGAAAATGCGGCAAAGACCATGAAGGATCTCTTCATAAAAGACCTTGAGTTCTGCGAGGAACTGACACGGGAGAAGATAGATGCCCTTCCGTTTATTACAAGGGTAAAACTCTCGATATCCCGCATATTCTCGCCGGTTCTCTGAGTCAGGTTTTCTGAGTCTCCCAAAGACTCAGACCTTTTTTTATTTTACACCGTTCCCGATTACCTATGTTACCCGTCGTTACTCTTTCTTTTCCTTAACGTCGTGAATGATCTTATGCGCATTGTAATGCGATATAATGGCGTCTTTGGCGCCGGGGATAAAACTCCACGCGATTACCGCGGCGGTTGCGCTCTTATGTGCGGGGTTGTCGGATCTGCCGATGACGATATTTTCATGCCGTTTAACGGCGTTTAAGTGCTCTTCGACACTCTGAGTCCCGTATGTGCCGCAGAGAACGCTTCCGACATCGCAGAGAAGGTGAGCGTCCGAGCCGCCGGTAAACGAGATTCTGCCCGAAAGCGCATGTTCCCTTGCATATCCGATGGATTTTAGGTTGAGCCCTTTTACCATTCCGCCGCAGATGGCTTCGATGCCGTCGAGGTGATCAAGAACGCCGTTATCCAAGGTGCCGTTGAGCAGGCACTTCAAGACGCCGCGGTTTATGCCGTAGTATCCGAACGGGTGTGCGGCGACCCGAAGGCAGTCGAAATCCTCCGCGAGAATAAGCGTATCAATGACCCGCAGATGCTTTCTCAGAGTCGGCGAGAGCTTCATCATCTCGGTGCATAGTCTGCTGTTGTATTCGCAGAGGTCATCCGCCGTGTAGAAATAGAGAAGAAGATGCGGTCCTTCGCGGGTCTCGAGTTCGACGGCGGGTATTATCATGGGACCGGCGCCGTCATGATAGGAGCCGTGCAGACATTTCTCCGCTTCGATAACGCCGCCAATCACATTGTGATCCGTGATTGCCGAGTTTATGCCGCGATCTTTGAGGTATTCGATGAGGTGCGGGACCTTCGTAAGACCGTCGGAGTGATTTGTGTGCAGATGCATGTCAAAGAGCGTATAACCTTCGTTTCTGAGTGACCCGATATCGGGATGCTCGAAAAGTATCGTTCCGTACGGAGTTTTCGGCGATGTTTTCGGCGGCATTTTGAAGGCTCTTTAGAGTATATGTGAGCAGAAATTTTATGAAACTTCTCATACGGGCATATGCCGTCCCGTGATTCGGTTTCGAAAAAAGTAGTGCGGGCGGATTAAGATACAGGCAAAATGCCGTCTTAATCCGATGTATTTCCTAAAGCAATCGAAAATTATCGAACGCTTCAGTTGAACGGGTGAACAGCCGCGTCCTTCTTGGCGAGGATCTCGTCTACCGAAGGTTCGCCGTTTACCGCACGCTTGATTGCGAGCTTGACAGCCTCATAGTTCCAGTCGTGAATCTTCTTCTTGTCCTTCGCATCCCATTCGATGAAAACCGATGCAATGATGAGGAGGTCATCCGCTTTGTCCTTCGGAATTATGCCTTCCTTGACACAGTCCATGACTGCCATTGCCACGGCATGCTGCGCCGGTCCGAACATCAGAATAGCCTGATTTGCGTGCTTCATCGTGACCTTGTTTATCATCAGCGTCTCGGGCTTTGTCGGCAGATTCGGGGTGACGACCGCCAGAAGCGGCGTGTGTCCCCTGTTCGGCGATGCCAGAGCGTTTACGAATGCCGTTTCCACACTGCTCCCCTTCGGTCCCATAACCAGATCAATGTGAGCCACTTCGGGTCCTTCGCCTACGAGCGCTTCTCCGATTAATACGCGGTCAAATTTTGATTTTTTGTATGTATCAGTCATAATATACCATCCTTGCAGGTTTTTGCGATTACCCTTGCGTTTTTGAATCCTGCTTAACCTGCTTAATTTGTTACTGCTGCATACTGCTATAAATAAGAGTTGATGGGGTCGGTTATACGGATATATAAGGCGAAAGATCGGAGAAGTTCACTTCTCCTTTTAATATTTCAAAAAAACAGAATGACTTTTTAAAATCAGGCATGTCGGCGGTTAATTGCTGCCGCCGACAATCCGACATTTTTTTGTGTCGTGGTTTTGCCGTTGTTTCGTTGTTTGTTGTAATATCGTAATATCGAACGCTTCAGTAGAACGGGTGAACAGCCGTGTCCTTCTTTGCGAGGATCTCGTCTACCGAAGGTTCGCCGTTTACCGCACGCTTGATTGCGAGCTTGACAGCCTCATAGTTCCAGTCGTGAATATTCTGTCTGTCTCTCGCATCCCATGAGATGAAGACCGAGACTATAATGAAAAGGTCGTCCGCCAGATCCTTAGGAATCGTGCCGTCGGCGACACAATCCATGACCGCCATTCCTACCGCATGCTGCGCTGGTCCGAACATGCGAAGCGCCTGTTTTGCGCGTTTCATCGTAACCTTGTTTACCATAAGCGTTGCGGGTTTCGCCGGCAGATTCGGGGCTACGATTGCCAGAAGCGGCGTGTGTCCCCTCTGCGGCGATGCCAGAGCGTTTACGAATGCGGCTTCCACACTGCTTCCTCTCGGTCCCATGACGAGATCGATATGCGCCACTTCGGGTCTTTCTCCGACAAGAACTTCAGCGTATAACACACGGTTAAATTTTGATTTGTAATCTGTATCCGTCATAATCATTCCCCTAACATACAGGCATCAGCAATCCTATGATGTTCTTCCTGCGTTATTTTGCTAATACAACTTACACATATATATAAGAGTCGGTTAACAGAGCCGGTTTTCGCCGTTATATGGGGAACGATTTCAGCTTTCGGTACCGGCATTATACCCTAATCGATTATCTTTATAATTCCGCAGGTAAATGAGAAGATATGGAGCAGGTTACATGGAGTCGGTTATCGAAGCGCAAGGTCTGACAAAGGATTACGGGGAACTGCGTGCCGTCGACGGCGTCAGTTTCAGCGTGCCGAAAGGTGCCGTTTTCGGTCTTCTCGGTCAGAACGGATCGGGAAAGACGACGATTATCAAGATGCTCACGGGGCAGGTGAAGATTACCGAAGGTGATTGCAGTATCCTCGGCGTATCACCCAAGGTCGACCCCGTGAGAGTCCGAAGTCTTATCGGAATCATACCCGAACAGGAGACGCCGCCGAGTTTTCTCACGTCGATTGAATATCTGCAATTCGTGGGCAGGATTCGCGGCATTCACGGAATTGACGAAAAAGCCGAATTCTGGTTTGATTTCCTCGACTTCGCCGACAAAAAAGACGTCCTCTGCAAAGACCTCTCACGCGGAACCCGCCAGAAACTTATGTTTGCGCAGGCGTTTCTGGACAGCCCCGAGGTTGCCGTCATCGACGAGCCGCTCATCAATCTCGATCCCGTCATGCAGAGAAAGGTCAAGGATTTCCTCAAAAGCTACACGAAAGAGGGGCGCACCGTCTTTATCTCCACGCATATCCTTGAGAACGCACAGGAGATCTGCGACAGCTTCGCCGTTCTGCACAAAGGCTCTCTTCTCTACACGGGAAGTGTCGCCGAACTGAACGAAAAGGGCAAAAAACTCGACGATCTCTTCCTTGAGCTCGTCAACCGCGCCTGATGCACGGAGATGAAGAGGTTACATAACTCATAACTCGGGGGATAAAGATGTTTGAGATATTTGTCTGCATGCTTAAGGAAGAGTGGCGCATGCACTCGACGCTCTTCGGCAATCTGAACTTCGCGCTCTTTCCGATTCTGATATTCGGCATGGCGTTCATGGGCACCTTCCTCATACCGTTTACGTCAAGGCTCATGGACGTAAACATGCTCGCGGTCTCGATTCATTCGATGTACTGCATAATGGGTCTGATGGTCGGCTCGTTCGGAATCATGGGCAAAGAGATGATGAACCGCAGATTCGGTCAGGGCAGTCTGCTGATTCATTCGGCAAGGAGTCTGCCGATATCCGAGCGGCGGCTCTTCGGCAACTTCGTCGTCAAGGACACGCTCTATTACTTCATGCTCTGGATACTGCCGTTCTGTCTGGGATTTCTGATTGCGTCGCCGTTCAACGCGATATCGATTCATTATCCGCTTCTGATGTTTGTCACCGCAAGTCTGGCGTTTCTTACCGGCATGTGCACGGTATTTATCCTATCGTCCGTTTACTCGAGGAGCAGGGCGGCGCTCTACGCCGTAATCATTCTTGCATTCGCCGCATTCGTTGCGCTTTACCTTATCAGCGGCGATATCATGAGGGTAATGCGGCTCTTCATGCTGCCATCGGAGATATTCCTCAACTTCTCATTCCCGCTCCTCATCATATCGGCGGCGGTAATCATCGTCCTGTTTATCCCCGCGATATTCCTCTTCTCCCCCGAGACTCATGCCGGAGAAAAAAGATACGTTGCCGTTCTCTGTCCGCTTTACGACCGCCTGAGCCGGTTGCCGTTTATTCGCGGCGGAATCGATGCGGAGAAGGTATCCGCATCCGCGACATCGGGGGCATCGGCGCCCGCGGCATCCGAAAAGGACTTTGTCTATGCCGCGGCTCAGAAAGAGCTTACCATCATCGCGAAGGACTTCATCGACCTTCACAGGAGCGGCATAGGTATAGGACAGACACTCTTCTCGTTTGTTCTGCCCGTCGGTCTCATATGGCTTGTTCTCTCGGTGCTCTCCGATGTTCTCCGACCCGAGCAGATATTCATGGTAATTGCGGCGGTAACGGGAATAATAGCCTCGACCATGTACACGTGGCTCACCGAGTTCGAGTCGTTCTCGGCATATCTCTTCCTTCCCGTAAAGGTCTCCTCGATAATCCGCGCCAAGATAATGACTTTCAGCGTGCTTCACGTCGTTCCCGCGGTATTTCTGATAGTCATTGCCGCCGTCACGGGCGTTTTGGCATCGGCGGTATTCGCAATTGTATTCGCCTTTTCGGTATCATACTATGCGCTCGCGATAATGGTGCGCTATTCGGGGCTTTCGCCGTCGCTGATGCTCTACAGCGCCTCTTTCTTCCTGCGATACTCGCTCTTTCTCATGCCGCCCGTAATTATCCTTCTGGGGCTTGCGTTTATCGCAACCGGGTTCTCGCTTGCGGCGCTGATACTCATAATTCCGTCGTATTTCCTGCTCAAAGGCAGTTTTGAAAAATGGGACAGGGAAGACCTGCCGGGATTCTGAAAAAAAAGAATTTTTTTTGTTTTAGTTTTAGTTTTAGTTTTATTTTTGATTTTTTTGTCTGCCGAACTGTTTCTTTGTTTTATTCTTTTATTTTCTCAGAGCGTCTCGGCGCCGTTCATGTACTTGCGCAGGGCTTCGGGTATGACGACCGTTCCGTCCTCTTCCTGATAATTCTCGATGATTGCGCGAACCGTCCTCGTGGTCGCAACCGCCGTACTGTTGAGGGTGTGCAGGAAGTGCTTGGTCTCGAAGTCATGCGCATCGCGGACGCGGATGTTCAGCCTGACCGACTGATATGCCGTACAGTTCGAGCAGGAAACAACCTCGCGGTATGACTGTTCGCGCGGCATCCAGACCTCGATATCGTATTTCTTTGCCGCAACCGTTCCTATGTCGCCGGTGCAGATATTGACGACATGATACGGCAGACCCAGCGTCCGGAAGAAGTCCTCGGCGTTCTTGAGGAGTTCCTCGTGCATCTTCCATGAATCCTCCGGCATACAGTAGATGAACTGCTCGACCTTGTTGAACTGGTGAACCCTGAAGAGTCCTTTCGTATCCAGACCGTGAGAGCCGATTTCGCGTCTGAAACAGGGGCTTACGCCCGCAAGTCTGAGGGGAAGCTGTTTCTCCTCGAAGATCTCGTTCATGTACATCGCAGCCATCGGGTGCTCGCTCGTGGCAATCAGGAACTCGTCGTCGCCGTCTATCTTGTACATTACGTTCTCGAAATCAGCCAAATCGGTAACTCCCTCGTAGGCGGCGCGGTTCATCATGAACGGCGGCAGAATGGTGGTAAAACCGCGTTCGGTCAGCATGTCGAGGGCAAGGCGCTGGAGTGCGAGATCGAGAAGCGCCGCATTTCCTTTGAGGATATAGAATCCCGAGCCGGAGATCTTTGTCGCACGCTCGAAATCGGCAAGCCCTTTCTCGATGAGAAGTTCGCCGTGGTTCTTTATCTCGTATGCGGGAACCTTAGGCTCTCCCCATCTCTTTACCTCGACGTTCTCGGTGTCGTCCTTGCCGACGGGCACGCTCTCGTGGAGGATGTTGGGGATACGCATTCTGTAAAACTTAATCTTCGCGTTTATCTCCTCAATCTCCTTCTCGTATTCCTTAATCTTCGAGGGAAGGGTCTTTGCTTCCTCGAGGAGAGGTGCGATGTCGCCGCCCGCCTTGCGTGTCTCGTTGATCTCGCGGTTGATGACGTTTCTGCGGTTTCTCATCACATTTAACTCGGTCTGCATCTTCCTCGATCTCTCGTCCTTCTCGAGAAGATCGTCAATCCATGCGAGTTTTTCGGCATCGCCGCGCTTTCTGAGGTCGGCTCTTACAATCTCGGGATTGTTGCGTATAAATTTCAGTTCAAGCATAACTTCCCTTACTATATGTCAATAATACAGGTTATATCTTTGCGGCAGTGTCACGGCATACCGCATCATACGTCCACATCCGCCGACATTCGACCGCACATAGCTTTATTGTGCTCAATCTTTGAATATATAACCATGAGTCTGTTCAATCTTGACAGAGAGAAATGTATCAGCTGCGGTCAGTGCGTGGAGATATGCGCAAGCAACCTTCTTGTTATGAAAGATACCGAGTATCCCGCGATGCGTGAGGGCATGGAGGAAAGATGCCTGAAATGCGGTCACTGCGAGGCGATATGCTCCGGCGGTGCCATCGATATAGAATACGAGGGTGCGGGAGCCGTGCCGGATGTCAGCGGCGTCAAAGGCGAGATCGGCTACGAAGAGTTTGCCAAACTGGCATTTTCGCGCCGCTCCTTGAGGAACTTCAAGAGCAGGGCAATCGAGCGCGAGAAACTCGAAAAACTCTTTGATATTGCAAGGTATGCGCCGACGGGGGTCAATATCCAGTCGGAGTCATGGATTGTCATCAACGACCGCGAAAAGGTTGAAAAGATTGTCGACGCCATAATCGGATGGGCAAAGGCGGTCATGGAAAACCCGCCGAACGAGATGATGAAAGGTCTCTGCGAGCATCTTATTGCCGCAAGAGAGGCGGGAAAAGACCCGATATGCCGCACGGCACCGTGCCTCATCGTGGCTTATGACAGGGCAGAGAACACGTTTGCGCAGATAAACTCGGTCATTGCGCTTGCCCAGATGGACCTTGCGGCGCAGACACTGGGTCTGGGAACCTGCTGGGGCGGTTTCGTTCAGATGGCGGCATCCGCATCCCCGCAGGTCGCAAAGCTCATCGGCATTCCCGAAGGTTTCGCCCCGCAGTACGCACTCATGGCGGGCTACCCGAATATTGAGTTCAAAAGGATTCCCAAGCGAAATACCGCAAGAATCATGTGGAAATAAGCGCGGTGAAGAATGGTCTTCGATTGCCTTCAGTGCGGCGAATGCTGCAGTTATCTCGGACAGGTGCACACCCTCGTAAAGCAGATCTCGGATACGCAGTTTCTGGTCAGGAACGAGTATACGAATGTCGAGGATGTCGTGACTCTTGACCCCGACAAGACGGACTGGTTCGCCGACAGGAGCATATACGAGATCTGGCCCGAAGCCTGCCCGTTCCTTCGTCCCGACCCGAATATGCCTGGGAGGATATGCTGCAGCGTTCACCTCACGCGCCCGGAGATGTGCCGAAGTTACGGCTGCTGGAGGGTTCTTATCCTCGACGGCGACGGAAAACTTGTCGGCAGAATCATGGGTCCGCATTTCCTGCGCTCCGAGGATGAGGAACTGCACAGGTTCTGGGACGCGAACATAAAAGACCTGAAATGCGATACGCACGCGGAATGGGACAAAAAGACCTTTGAGATCCTTGAAAGGCACGGATACAGGATAACGGACACCGTCCCCGCCGATATCAGAGAGCGGCTCGATATCGCCTGCGGCATCGTGCACGAATAATACCAATAATACCAATTATACCAATAATACCAATATACTTAATGACCAATACTTAAGCACAATAATCGCGACCGTATAAGAAGAATATCCATAAATTTTGTATCTCTTCCTGCACGAAAACGGGCATTTACAGGTGTATATTGATGAAATTCGGAACACTGGATGATATCGAGACGGACAACAGGACAGTTCTTCTGCGCGTTGACTTCAATTCCCCGATTGACCCCGCGTCCAATATTATCTTGGATGACAAAAGGTTTCGCGAGCACGCTCCGACCGTGAAGAATCTCGCGGACGCGAAAGTCGTAGTACTTGCGCATCAGAGCCGCCCGCAGAAGAAGGATTTCACTGACCTGTCCGCGCACGCACAGAGACTCGAACGCCTGATCGGTCGCCCCGTGACCTATATCGACGATATCTTCGGGAAACATGCGCGTGACAGCGTGAAGATGATGGATGCCGGCGATGTCATAATGCTCGAAAACGTGCGCTTCAATGCCGAAGAGAACATCAAGATGTCCCCCGAAGATGCCATGAACACCCACCTTGTCCGCGGTCTCTGTGCCATGGGGGATGTCTACGTAAACGATGCTTTCGGAACGGCGCACCGCTCCCAGCCGACGATTGTCGGAATTCCGTATGCCATGAAGTCGGTTGCCGGAACGCTCATGGAAAAGGAGGTGCGTGCGCTCTCGCGGGTCTTCACGGACGCTCCCAAACCCGTCACTTTTGTCCTCGGCGGCACCAAGGTCGATGATTCGATTAATGTCGCTCAGAACGTCCTCGAACGCGGTATCGCCGACCGCGTCGTCATTGTCGGCGTCGTCGCCAATGTCTTCCTGCTCGCCAAAGGTATCGATATCGGTGCCCCTTCTGCCGGACTCATAGAAAAACTCGGATATAACGGTGAGATTGCGAAAGCCGCAGATATTCTGCACAAATTCGCCGATAAGGTAATCCTCCCCGACAATGTGGCAATCAAGAACGCCGAAGGCGTCCGCGAAGAGGTCGACGTGAAGGATATCCCGAAGGACTGTCCCGTTCTGGATCTCGGTCTGGATTCCCTTGTCACGTTCACGGAACAGGTCAGAAGTTCGGGAACGGTCGTCTTTAACGGTCCGGCGGGTCTCTTTGAGGACGAAGTTTATTCTACGGGAACATACGAACTTCTCAAAGCCGCAGCCGAATCGGAATTCTCTGTCGTCGGCGGCGGTCATACCGCGGTCGTTGTCGAGTCCCTCGGTATCGACGACAAGTTCAGCCATATCTCCACGGGCGGCGGTGCCTGCATAGAGTTCCTTACCGGCAAGAAACTCCCCGCAATTTCCGCGCTAGAGAAGAGCTGGGAACTTTACGGGAATAAATAAAATTTAAAAAAATTCAAAATATTAAAAAAACGTTTTTCAGTCGATTGTGAACTCTCCGTCCTCAATCATCTCTTTCAGTATTTCGCAGAGTTCCTCGGCACGTCTCCTGTCGGAAAGTCTCAGTTTTATGGGGATGCTCATGCCTTCTTTAATGCCTTCCTTAATGCCTTCTTTAATCGTGATATTGCCCGGATTCATCGAATAGACCTCGCCCGGGCAGGTATTGAGACATCTGCCGCAGGATATGCATCGCGACTGAATTATGCCGCCGCCGAGGATGACGGCTTTTCGCGGGCAGAGTGAACCCGCGGGGCAGCCGCCGCAGTAGAGGCAGTTTAATGGATTTACCTCGATGCTCCGGTCGGCATCCTGCCACACGGCGTCGTAACCGGCATCGCCGACATGAACCGATTTATCGAGGTCGATAACGGGCAGGGGTATATCTTTGTCAGGAACGGAGAGTGCCGCCATCGATTCGGAGTCGAGGACGGGGATTGCGACGGCAACCGCGATAACCGATTCCCTACCCGATTTTGTGGCAAGTCCCCCCATAAACTCCGGCATCATGTCTTTAATATCGGCGCTGACCGAGAGTGATGGTCCGCCGACCTTTACTCCGGCAAAAACACCTTCCGAGTCTTCGCCGTCGTTTATCGCCGTAATCGTGCCGATGATGCCGTTTACGAGGATTTTTGTCCCCACTCCCATTGATCGCAGGTCGGGATCGTTTACGAACGGAGTTATCTCGCCGCAACCGTATACGAATGCCTCGGAGAAGTCCGCTCCGAGCGGCTGGAAGAGATGCTCGTTCTTCAGGGGTTTTTCGCCGCCGTTGACAAGAGCACAGCCGTTTTCGCCGGCGCCGATACATGCGTACAGCCTCGCGGAGACGATGTCCTCTGGGAAGATTATGTCCTCGAGGATTCCGTCTTTTCCGTTGACCGCGATCTCTATCTCTTTTCCCTCGGCGATATCGCGGAGAAGGTCGCCGGTGCAGTAATTCTTCGGGATTGTCTCCGATGTTCTGTCGGGGGATACCGCCGCGGCTTCAACCGTGACCTCCATCGAACCGTCATCGTTTACCTTTCCCCTGATGCATTCGATGCCGTTGAGCGAGATTGACGTACAGTCACGGTAATCGGCGCCGCCAACCGCGGGTATGGTCATTACGGCACTTATGCCCGATATAACCGCGCAGGTTGCGCACGTGACCAAATCAACGTCCCGAAAGTTCGGGGTTTTTCCTTCGCGAACGGCATTTTTAAACTCCGCCGCCGTCATTACAACGGCGGTTCCCGCCGCTATCTTCTCATTGATCTCCGAGATCGTCCTCTTCTCCTGCGTAAATATCTCCCCTGAGATTTTCTTCTATATGGTATCGTCTCATTATCATTCTATTGTTTCGGTAAAGTTTCGGTAAAACTGCGCTTCCCGCAGTGAAACGGTGCATGGTGCGGCTGCGGCATGAGATAATTCTCACGCGGCAATAATGATATTAAAAGTGTCTTAAGATGTTCTTTTGGCACTTTTCGGCAGATATAACTTTTTTGACGGTTGCCCGCAAAGTTTTCAATAATTTCCCATTCACAAATACAATTGGATTAATTCACAAAGTGTATAGATACATACAGGTAATTTTTTAATCTATTGAGCCATACTTTATGGAAGGATGATCTGATGTTTTCCAAGAGAATTTTCGATATAGGTTTCAAGGATGCACTTGACGAAGAGCTTTCCCGAAAAGGAATCTCCATAAAAGAACTTGCCGAGCTTGCCAATATTCCGCCGGCGACAATATACAAGATAACATCAGGTGACCGCGACCCGCGTTTCTCGACGATTCAGGCGATTGTTGCCGCGCTTGAGCCGAACGAAAACCGCTTTGTGGCGGTTATCGCCGCCAAATTCCTTCTTGACGAGGTTGAATCGCAGATGGTCAAGATAGGCGATCGCGAATACAAAGTAAAGGGCTATCCCGCATACACGATGGAAGAGTGCATTGTCTCGGCAGTCCGCGCCGAAAAAGAGGGGGCTTCGGGAATCGTCTGCGCTCCCATACTGGCGTCAATCATCGAGAAGGTCGTCGATGTTCCAGTCGCAATCATGAAACCCGAGGTCGGGACGATCATCGGTGCACTCCAGTCCCTCAATCACAGAGTATTATAGATTTAACGGATTTTAAAGGATTTTAACGGATTTCTTTTTTCGCACAATTTCCGGGGTTGAACTTCCTCAGATTCAACGAGAGCGAGATTACCGTAATCGAACTCAGTATCATCGCCGCACCCGAAAACTCGGGTCTGAAGACTATTCCGAAGAACGGATACAGAATGCCTGCCGCAACCGGAATCAGGCAGATATTGTAGAAGAACGCCCAGAAGAGGTTCAGCCTGATTCTGCCCATAATCTTCTTTGACAGGAGGAGGAATCCGCGGATATCGCAGACCCTATCGTTCATGAGGACGACATCGGCGCTGTCCAGAGCAATCTCCGTTCCGTTGGAGACCGCAAGCGCGATATCGGCTTTTGCCATCGCGGGCGCGTCATTGATGCCGTCGCCGGCAAAGAGTACCTTGCCGTAGTTCTTCTGATATTTATCGACCGCGGACGCCTTTTCGGTCGGCAGAACGCCGAAGGAGACATTTTTCTCCTCGATACCCAGAACCGAAGCCACTGCCTTTGCCGCACCTTCACCGTCGCCGGTAATCAGCGCCGCCGCATAGCCGTCAGCCTTTACGGCAGCTATCGTCTCTTTTGCGTCCGGCTTTATGACATCGGAGATGACAATGCCCGCAATGACGCATCCGCCGGCACCCGCCGCAGATGCCGCATTCGCGTCATCTGCGGCTCCCGCGGCTCCCTTGTCCGTCAGGTCCGTCCGCGCAAGAATTACCGTCGTGCTGCCGTCGGACTCATGTTCTTTCAGCTCCGCGATGACATTATCGGGGACGGCAACGCCGAAACTGCGGACAAAAGCGGCATTTCCTACGGCATATCCGCGACCGTCAACCGTTCCCGACGCCCCGCGACCCGCGTGCGACCTGAAATCCGTGATCTGCGGCACTTTCACGCCGACCCTGCCGGCCTCGTCCGAAACCGCTGCGGCAATGGGGTGCTCGGACATTGCCTCGATTCCCGCCGCAAGTGCAAGGACCGAACTTTCGTCATCCCCGTTAAACGGGATTACCTTCGTTACTTTCGGCTTTCCGACCGTCAGCGTTCCCGTCTTGTCAAAGGCGATACAGCGTATCTTATCGGCATCCTCAATGACCTCGCCGTTCTTGATGAGGATTCCCAGTTCGGCACCGCGTCCTATGCCTACCGCGACCGCGGTCGGAGTCGCAAGACCCAGCGCACAGGGGCAGGCAACCACGACGACCGAGATGAAAACGGTCGCGGCAAAAAGCGGCGTTGCATTCAGCAGGAAATACCAGACACACGCGGAAACGGTGGCGATGAGCAGGACCGCAGGTATGAAATACGAGACAGCGGTATCGGCAATCCTCTGAACATGCGGTTTCTGACGCTGTGTCTCCTCGACAAGCCTGATAATCTGCGAAAGAAGGGATTCGCTGCCGGCTTTGGTTACCCTGACGACAGCCGCACCGCCCGTATTGATGGTGCCGCCTATGACGCCGTCGCCGACTGCCTTTTTGACGGGCATGGGCTCCCCCGTGACCGGGGACTGATCGGCATACATCTCGCCGCTTACGACGACCGCATCCGCGGGCACGATGCTGCCGGGCTTTATCATGACAATGTCGCCGGATTTCAGCGAATCGGCGGGCACAGTCGTGTATTCATCCGCATCACCAGCATCCGTCTTCAGAAGCGCCGTCTTCGGTTTCAGAGATATCAGTTTCTTTACGGCATCGTTTGTCCTGCGCTTGGCGCCGCCTTCGAGGAAACGACCGAGCATGAGGAATGACGCGAGCATAACCGAGGTTTCGTAGAAGATGAACTCGCCCGAGAGGAAGATGTTGAATGTACCCAATACCGAGGCAATGTATGAGACGCCGATACCGAGCGCATACATGAAGTCCATGTTGAGCGAGCCCGTCCTTAAGCCCGCGAATGCCGATTTGAAAATAGGATATCCGAGATATAAGACGGTCGGCGTGGCGATGACAAACATCACGTACCGCGACAGTTCCGCGGGCACGATACCCGCAAACATTATCACGACGAGAACGGCGGATACAAAGAATCCGATAATGATTCTTCTTATGCTGTCCGCTCTTTCCTTTTGAATATACTCGCTGTAAGAAGAGACTTTTTTACCGCCGCTGCCTCCTCTTTCGGATCTTTTTTTGGACTTATTTTCGGATTTACCGTCTTTTTTACACTCTTTAGTGCTCTCTTTTTTAATCTCGCTTTTAATCTCTTTTACTTCTTCTGAAGAATTCTGTGAAAGATCCCCGTGATTTTTTTTTTGCCGCCCTCTTCCGCATCGTCGGATTTGTCACCGACGGCGCATCCGACACCGCAGGCGTCCCCCTCGCCCGCATCCCCGACATCGGCGGCGCTTACCGCTTCGCCGTCATCTCCGATGTATTCAAATCCGTATTTGCTCAGAGCCGCGGCTATTTTGTCTTCAAGGTCCGCATAATAGCGCTCTTCGTCCTCAAGGTCGGAGTATGAAGGTGCGACCTTTATGAATCCCGAGTTGTCGGTGATGTTGATATCCGCAAATATGACGCCGTTTATCCCCTCAAGACCGGTCTTGGCACGCTTCGCACAGCCTGCGCAGTGCATGCCGCCGATGTGCATCTTCTTCTCGAGTGTGAAGACCGAAAAACCCGTATCCGAGACGGTATCGGCAATCTCGGCGAGTGTGACGGCTTTAGGATCCCACTTTATGTCCGCACTCTCGGTCGTTATGTCAACGGCGGCATCGATTACCCCGTCTCTCTTTGACAACGCCGTCTGAAGGTTTTTCGCGCAGTTTGCGCAGTGCATGCCGGTGATCTTTAACCTCATGCTCTGAAATTTATCGGAATTATTTTCCATATCGGTTTCAATCCCCTGTAGGTATATCCTAATATATTCCTTTTCGTTAATGAAAGTTTTTTATTGCGACAGCCCTAATAATCCGCGGTTTTCTGAAAATAACCTAATAATTCCGAAAATGTCTGCGGCTTCCGAAAAAAAGGTGGGGATAACGGTGCGGGATGATTTCCCGCATGATTTGTTGCCCGCTGAGGGGGTCGGGATAACGGGGTATTTAACGGGGTAACGGGGTATTGCCGTATATACCGTTATACAATCAGTTTTGCGGCATCCCGTCCGCTCATGCCGACCTTTATGCCAATCTTCTCGCCCGAAGGGTTTACCGCCGCAATCGTGCCGTTTAAGAGATCGTTTATGTCCGCAACCGAATTGCCCGATGGTTTTACTTTTGCCGCGGGATAGGCAAACTTCTCGAGTCCGTTGACGTCGAAGGCGCCGCATCCGATAAGTCCCTTATCGGTCTTCACGAAGACCAGATTCACTTTTCCTATGGGTATTACAAATCCTTCGGCGGTTTTGCCGTCGATCTTAACATCTTCTTTCATCGGAATATGATTCGGGATTCCTGCATATAAGTGATTGGGATACCTGCGATTCATACGGATAATGACGGACTATGCGGAATTTATATCCGAAAATTACAGGCGGGAATTTGCGGGAGCCGTATGCAAAAGTTATAGCAAGTAATAACATCTCTCGGCAGTAAACCCTTACTGATGCCTGCAATAAAGAATCCCGATGATTTCAGAAGATACCTTGCCGATTTTTGCAGCCGCGGCGGGTCGCGGGAAGATACGGGAGAATGCAGGACCGCGGTCGCCGACTCGCGGAATACGGGGGTAAAATATTTCACGAACAGTTTCTGGACGGCAAAACAGCGGCAGGCATCTTCAATCCACGAAATATCATACCGCGCCTGTTTTAAGCCGCAACTGCCGCATTTCTTCATAGATCTGCTCACCGACGAAGGGGACATTGTCTATGACCCCTTTACGGGAAGGGGTACGACGATCATTGAAGCGGCGCTGATGAACCGCAGGATTATCTCGAACGATATCAATCCGCTGAGCAAAATTCTCAGCAAACCGCGTCTTTTTGTGCCGCGACCGGATGAGATCGCGGGAAGGCTCGATGAAATATTCAAAAACGCGGATTCGTATCTGAAAAAGTCGGATTTCACCCCCGAACTTCCCATGTTCTATCATCCCGCGACCGAATACGGGATAGCTGTGCTCATGAATTATCTGAAATTGCGCTCGGATTCCGGCGCCGCCGACAATATCGACGACTGGATACGGATGACCGCGACCAACCGCCTTACCGGTCATTCCAAAGGTTTCTTCTCGGTCTATACCCTGCCGCCGAATCAGGCGGTATCGATGGAGAGTCAGATAAAGATAAATCAAAAACGCTCTCAGATTCCCGAATACCGCGATGTTGCCGCTCTGATACTGAAGAAAAGCCGTAATCTTCAGAAGAATCTGACAGACGCGGACATGGAAAATCTCGCGGCTGCGGGCAGTTCGGCGCGGTTTTTGACCCGCGATGCCTGCGATACGCGGGAGATAGCGTCCGCGTCCGTGAAACTTACCGTGACCTCGCCGCCGTTTCTGAACATCGTGCAGTACGCCGCGGACAACTGGCTCAGATGCCGCTTTAACTCGCTTAATGCCGAGGAGATCGGCGAAAGAATAACCATGTCGTCATCTCTTGCCGACTGGTGCAATGCAATGCAGAAGGTCTTCGACGAGCTCTGCCGCATCACGGTCAACGGCGGCTGGGTGGCGTTTGAGGTCGGCGAAGTCAGAAAAGGCGAGGTCAGACTCGACGAGAGCGTAATTCCGCTGGGGCGCAACAGCGGCTTTGAATGCGCGGGTGTGCTTATCAACGAGCAGAATTTCACTAAAACATCCAATATATGGGGAATCTCGAACCGCAAACGCGGAACGAACACGAACCGCATTGTCGTTTTTTACAAAAAATAAGATTGATTACTGTTATTAATGATTTTTGACCGTTGATGATTATTGCTGATTTTTGCGTTTTAACGCCAAAGTCGGAATTTACCCGAAGATCTCTTTCTTAACGGCAAGTCTGAGGACGGACTCGGGGATATTTCTGTATATGCCTGCGCAGTGCGGACCTTCCACGACATCGCCTTCGGTCCCGCTGCCTCCGCCTCCGCAACCGGCGCATGCCATGCCGCAGTATTTCGAGGGGTCGGGTATGGGCACAAGCTCTTCGAGTCTTCTGCCGTTTATCGTGACGATATGGCGCCCTTCCTCCGATGCCGCCTCAATCTCTTCGTACGTTAAAGAGGCGCTGTCGCGGTATATTGCCGCAATCTCGCCGACCGCGTCCTTGAGGCTCTTCATCGTGTCGGAGCAGACCGGCGGAAATACCGTCGGGTCGCCGCTTTTCAAGAGAACAATCTTTACGTCTTTCATATTCCTCTTCGGGTTAATTTCAGGTTATTTTCAGATAATTACTTCAGAATTTCATTATGCCGAACTGACCGTCGACCCAGTCCGAGATGGCGTCCCTGACCTTCCTAAAGCCCGCCGTTACCTCCTCTTTCGGACCCGAGAAGAGATACGGGTCGGCAAACCGCTGATCTATGACGAATTTCGCGTTTATCGACTTTTTGACGTCGTCGCTACAGCTGCATGTGATAACCGCCACATCAAAGTATTCGTCTTTGTAATCCCTGACATTCCTTGTTTTTTCATCCGAGATATCGATTCCAATCTCTTTTAAGACGGCAATCGTTGTCTCGTTCACGCTTGCGGCGGGGTTGACGCCGGCGCTGAACCCCTCATATCTGTCGCCGTATCGTGCATTGAGGATTGCCGCCGCCATCTTCGAGCGACCCGCATTGTGGTTGCATACGAACAGAATCTTCTTTTTTTCGGTCATTTTTCACACCCTTTCGTTTAAGATAATTTATTATATGTATATTGTATGTTTCTTAATGGGTTGCCGCTCCGATATATCTGATATGTATGCGGCAAACGGATGCGCCAAAGTACTTTCAGTACTTTTTTTCAGCGCCATCCTTCTTTCTCATTCGGATGTGCTTCATCCGGCTGCGTCGCGGCTTCCTTCTCCGCGGCGCTCTCCGAAGAGACATTGTCCTTCATCAGTTCGGGATAATAGCGCTTACCCACCTTTTCCTTGTTGTGCTGCCAGAGAAACCAGCACCCGATGATGGCTGCGGCAATCAGGATAATCGCAAGGATTCCGAACCACATGTTGTAGATAAAGAGCCGATACACATACTCCGAGCCGAGCGCTATCGAGTAGCAGCTGATGAGACTGCCGACAATGACGGCTAACATGATGTTCTTACCCGGCATTCCAATCATCTTTCCGATAATCGGGGTTGTGAGACCACCGGTGCCCTGAAGCGGAATTATGACGAATATTGTAAGACCGATCGAGGAAAATCCCTTGATCCATGGGTGTTTCTCGAAGAAACTGCTTCCGTTGTCTACTATGGTCTTCATCAGTTTCGTTCCGAAGAACGGTATCTTAAGCGCCAGTTCGAAGTTAAGGACCATGAACAGTGCGCATAGGATATCAATTACGGCAAGAACCGGCGCAATCAGCCACCACGGGATTACGCCGGTCGCAATCGCAATCGGAATTACCGATTCCTTGCCGGCGGGGGGTATGAAATAAACCGCCATCAGTCCCGTGAGCAGTATGAAGACATCCCTGTTCAGGAACAGAAAGAGCACGAAAATGAAAACGGCGCCAAGAACAAAAGGAATAAAGAGACGGAAAAGAATCCTCGCCGTACCGCTCATCTCATGAATAAACGAGAGAGGCTTTCCTTTTGTATCCTGCATGTCGATAATTATTGGTTTTAAAGGTAAATTATAGTATCATTATGGGATCGGGATAAGGGCATGCCGTCGGGTTTTCGGTCAGTATTTGAAAGCTTTGAATCAGAAGTCGTGAGAAATTCTCACGGGTTGAAATTGCCTGTTATCTGTAATCCGTTTGTGATTTCAACGCTCCAAAATCGTCAGCAACTTGTTGACGATTTCATGATACATAAATCTATTTACAAGCGGAAGATGATCGCCAATTGCCTGAAAATGCCTGCAAAATCCGCATGCCAAAAAAATACAAACCAACCGACAAAATGAAAAAAAGATATATTCTCAAAGAAGCCTACTTTATCTCCGAAATTCTTCTCACTGCCTCTTTGAGTGTATCCATTCCCGCGGCATAAGAGATTCTTATCCATCCGGGAGCATTGAAAGCCGTTCCCGGGGTCGAGGCGACAAGACCCTCTTCAAGCCAGCGGTTTGCGATTGCGAGGTCATCGCCGTCGACCTTGATAAACGCGTAGAATGCACCCTCGGCAGGCGCGGTCTGATAGCCTATATCGTTGAGAGCGCCGATGAGGTAGTTGCGGCGGAGCTCAAACTGCTTTCTCATGTCCTCGACGCAGGTCTGGTCGCCGCGAAGTGCCGCAACGCCGCCCCACATCGCGAAGGTCGTCGCCTGACTCGTCGTGTGCTGCTGAACCTTGGTCATTGTCTTTGTTATCTCAAGCGGCGCATGCGAATATCCGAGCCTCCAGCCCGTCATCGCGTATGCCTTCGAAAAGCCGTTGACCGTGATTGTTCTCTCGTGCATATCTCCCATGGCGGCGATTGAGAGGTGTTTTCTGCCGCCGTAGACGAGCTTTTCATATATCTCGTCGGCGCATGCGATTATGTCGTTGTCCTCGCAGATATCCTTAATCAGCGCAAGCGAATCCCTGTTTAAGACCGAACCCGTCGGATTCGACGGCGTTGTAAAAATAAGCATCTTTGTATTTTTGTTGACCTTCTCGAGAATCGTGTCGTCAAGCTGGAAGGTCTTTAAATTGAGCGAGTGGTGAACGGGCTTTGCGCCGGCGAGCATTATCATAGGCTCATAGCTCACCCATGACGGATCGAGGATTATTGCCTCATCCTGCGGATTCAGACAGGCTTCCATTGCCTCCGAGAGATTGTTCTTGGCGCCGCAGGCAACAACGACCTCGTTGGGCGTCGCCGTTATTCCGTTATCCTTTGCGAGTTTGTCGCAGATTGCCTCGCGGAGTTCAAGAAGACCCTGACTTGCCTCATAGTGCGTCTTGCCGGATTTAAGCGCGTTAATACACGCCTCGGTAATGTGCGCCGGCGTGTCAAAGTCGGGTTCGCCGATGGAAAGCGAGATTACGTCCTTACCTTGCGCTTTCATCCTTCTGGCCTTGTCCGTTATCTCCATTGTCGCGGACGGCGGTATCCGTGATATCTTCTCTGAGAGTTTCTTCATATTTATGCACGCAGTTTCTTTTTGGTAAATAGATAAGCGCTTGAAATCTTAATAAATTGATTGTATCATCAGAACGGGTCGGATGATGAGGCGGAATGATGAAACGGGATTTTCGCCGGAAAACCGGTTGAAAAAAGATTGTGATTGTGATTTGAACAGGTAAGTGCGGATACTTACTATATGCCCGCTTACTTTAATCTCTGAACGAGTTTGACCGCGGCTTCGACCGCACGCTTTGCGTAGTCGATTCTGTCGCATGCCTCAAGGCGTGTCATTCCGGGTCCGGAGATGCCGAGCGTAACAGGCTTGTCGAACTCGAGCGAAAGGTCGATGATCTTCCTTGCCGCATGACCTACGACGACCTCGTCGTGCTGGGTTGCGCCCTCGATGACACAGCCGATTGTGACGACCGCGTCAATGTCCTTTCTCTTCAGCAATTTTCTGATTGCAAGCGGCATATCGTATGCGCCGGGGACGTATATTCTGTCGACAACCTGAGCACCGAGGAATTTTGCGTGCTCTTCGCCTTCAAGCTCCATCATGTATGTAAGGTCGCGGTTGAACTCCGCAACGACAAATCCTAATTTAACTGCCATATGGTCTCACCTTATATGTATGTACTCTAATTATCTCTGATAGGTTTTAATCTTTATTCATTGTTGATATGCTTAACACTTTTTGTTGCGGCAGAGAGACACGGTCCGAAAGGATAGCCTATTGCGGTTCAAAACGATGCCAAAAAAAAGATTTTTGAGATTTTAAAATTTTTAGAATTTTCAGATGAGTTAATTTTCAGTTTCTTGCGGGACCTGCGTCCTCGAATCCCTGACGCTGACCCGTACCTGCCATCTTTATGAGCTCGTTCGGATACATTACCAGACGTATGGCATTGAGGGCATGCTCGCGTGTTCTCTGTTCCGCAAGCCATGCCAGCTCGTTATTGTCCTTTGCCTCGTCTTCGTGGACGAAAACTTCTATAATATGGGTATTTGTCATGAGCTGCGCCCTTATAAGACCCTGTGACGCCTCATGGGCACACATCTTGTCCTTGTCGACGGCGCCGGGCATTCCGAGCGCCATCACGATTTCGCAGCCCTCCTCCTCGATGAGCTTCTTGCAGGCGACCGGCAGGTCCTTTACCCCGGGCACCGTGCGCCTTACAATCGAAAGACCCGCGGCGTGACGCTTGAGTTCATCGATTGCCACTGCCCCCATATTGACGCGGGCGAATGTTGTATCGCAGACACCTATCTTCATATTATATCCTTATTTTCGCTACTTCATTATTCTTTTGCGGACGTCCGCAGCGCATCAAATGAAGGAATCAGTACTTCAGGACCTCGTTTGCCGCCGCAAGACCGCAGGACTCGAATTTCATGCCCTGATCCTTTAAGGACTTGCCGACGGCGCCGAGGACTGCCATGACTTCCGCCGGACCGGTAGCGCCCATGGTTCCGATTCTGAAGATCTTGCCCTTGAGTCTGTCCTGACCGCCCGAGATCTCCATGCCGGCTTTCTTGACGTCGTCGCGGAGTTTTGCGTCGTCGATTCCCGCGGGGTACTTGAATGCCGTGACCGTGTTGGAGTATTCGTGGTATTTGTCAAGCGTCGGGAATAACTCAAGACCCCATGCCTTACCTGCGGCACGGACTGCAGCCGACATATTCCTGTGGCGTGCGATTCTGTTCTCGAGACCTTCTTCTTCGACTATTTTGCATGCCTCTCTGAGTGCGAAGAAGAGCGGCACTGCCGGCGTATACGGTGTCTCCTTTTTGGCGGCACTCTTTTTGTACGCCTCAAGGTCGAGATACATCGGTTTCCATGCCGCGATTCTCTCCCATGCCTTGTCGGAGACCGCAAGGACCGAGAGACCGGCGGGTGCCGCAAGACACTTCTGCGAGCCGAGGATTGCCACATCCGCTCCCCATGCGTCAGTCTCGACGACGTCGCCGCCGATTGAGGTTATTCCGTCCATGATGAAGAGCGCGTCGAACTTCTTACAGAGTTTGCCGACCTCTTCGGCGGGATTCTTTATTGCCGCGGACGTCTCGTTGTGGACGAGGGTGACGGCTTCGGCGCCGTTCTCGAGCTCAATCTTTAACTGCTCGAGGTTGAGCGGCTGACCCCATTCGGACTCGACCATAACCGCCTTGTCCGAGTAGAGTTTGGAGATCTTGCCGAGTCTCTCGCCGAACTTTCCGTTGACGAGGGAGGCGGTCTTCTTCTTTGCGCAGAAGTTTGCGACCGCCGCTTCCATACCCGCGGTTCCCGAGCCCGAGAGGATGATTATGTCGTTCTTTGTCTTGAAGATGGGCTTTAACATATTTTCAAGGTCTTCGAGGCATGCGCCGAATTCCTTGCCACGGTGGTTGATTGCCTGTCTTGACATTGCGAGCCTTACACGCTGGGGCATGGGTACAGGTCCCGGCATCATTAGAAGTTTTTCGTCCTGCATAAAAATCAGTGTATTATATTTGTCGCTATCTGATTTTATGTTAATGTCCGTGAATGTCCACGGGCACCGAAGCTGCCCGCCGCCGACCGCATATCCTATAAGGTTAAAAGATACCGCGAATATACTATCATATATGGCAGATATTGCAATAATTTCCGGTTCGGCATCGGATCAGAAGATAGTCGATAAAGCAAAGGCGGTTCTTGACGAAAAGGGCGTTCCCTACGAGTACAGGATAATATCGGCGCACCGCAACCCCGACGAGCTTGACGAATACGTGAAGACTGCGCAGGTAAAGGTCTTCATCTGTATTGCGGGACTTTCCGCGGCGCTTCCCGGTGTTGTCGCCTCAAAGACCGATAAGCCCGTAATCGGCGTCCCCGTATCGAGCGCTCTCGGCGGTCTTGATGCGCTCCTCTCGATTGTCCAGATGCCTAAGGGTGTCCCCGTTGCCTGCGTAGGCATCGACAATGCGGCAAATGCGGCGCACCTTGCTTTAAGAATCCTGAATATCAAGTAATTATACTGCAATTAACCGAAATCAACCGCAACAACCACAATTACAAAATCAATCACAATCTCTTTTTGAAAAATGGAATACCGAAAATATAGGAAATCGGGATTAAGGATTAAGGATTACCGAATTTCCCGATTCAGAGTTTTTTATCGAGTATCTTGATTGCGCAGAGGTCTCCGCACATGGAGCAGGTCTCTATTTTGCCGTCGCGGTCGTGAATCTTCTTTGCATGCTCTCCGTATGCGGCAATCTTAAACTGCCCGTTCCAGTCCAGAGCATGCCTTGCCTCCGCCATTGCGGTCTCGCCGGAGTTAAACCACTCATCGCCGAATCTCACCCTGTCGCCGACATGCGCCGCAAGCTTTGCAACCCGCGTTCCCTCGCGTATGTCATCGACATCGGGGAGTGCGAGATGCTCCGAGGGCGAGACCATGCAGAGGAAGTCCGCGCCGTTCATAGCCGCGATTGTGCCGCCGATTGCGCCGGAGACATGGTCATATCCCGGGTAAATGTCCGTGACCAGCGGTCCCAGAAGGTAGAGCGGAGCGTAATTCGTGACCTCTTTTATCATCCGCACATTGTAGACAATCTGGTCTACGGGGATATGTCCCGGACCTTCTATCATGCGCATGACGCCGGCATCCTGCGCACGCTGTGCGAGTTCGCCGAGATTAAGGTATTCCACGGATTTGGCGCGTTTAGCCGCGTCAATGACCGCACCCGGGCGCATGCCGTCGCCGAGCGAGATGATGACGTCATACTCCGCGAGAATCTCAAGAAGGTAGTCATACTCCTTATAGAGCGGGTTTTCCTCGCCGCTCTCAATCATCATTGCGGTGTGAAAAGACCCGCCCCTTGAGACGACGCCCATGGTGCGTTTGTCCTGACGGAGTGCCTTGAGCGTCTCGCGGTTGACGCCGCAGTGAAGCGTGAGGAAATCCACGCCCTGTTTGCAGTGGTCGCGGATGGTGTTGAAGAGAATGTCGGCGGTGACATCCGCGGCATTGCCCGCACGCCTTACCGCCTCGTATATCGGGACCGTGCCTATGGTCGTATCGAATTTTAGTATCTCCGAGCGGATTTTGACGAGGTCGCCGCCGGTGGAGAGGTCCATGACGGCGTCCGCCCCCTCGTCGATGGCGCATTTTGCCTTTTTTATCTCGAGGTCGCTGTCGCAGCGTGTTCCCGAAGTGCCTATATTGACATTGACCTTGACGCGGCAGCCTTCGCCTATGGCGCAGTTTTTGTGCTCCCTAATCTTAAGGGAGGATATGACGGCATGCCCCGAGGCGATTGCACGCCGCAGTTTCTCCGCGTCGATTCCTTCCGATACTGCCGCATTGTATACCGTTTCGGGAATGCCTCGCTTACATTCCCCGATGAGAGTCTGCATGATAATAGTTTAGTACCGTGAGTCTAAAAATAACTACTATGCATATCGAATTCATTGAAGGAAAGGGGTATTATTCAAATTCGTATATCTGCGGCAATATCCTCGTCGACGCGGGTCTGCCTCCGGAATTTTTCGCAAAATACAAAGCGGATATAGAGATGATAGTGATAACGCACGCTCACTTCGACCACATTGAGCACGTAAAGGAGATCTCGGAACTCTGCGATGCGGAGATCTGCATCCACGAACTCGATGCCGCCGGGCTGACCGACGATTCCGTCTCGCTTGCGGGGGCTTTCTCGGGGAGGTCGCCGGGTATTGCCGCCGACCGTCTCCTTAAAGACGGCGACAGGGTAGGAAACTTCGGGGTGATTCATACGCCGGGCCACAGCCGCGGAAGTATCTGCCTCTATGACCGCGAGGATGAGAGTCATCCGCTCATATCGGGGGATACGGTCTTTGCGGACGGCGGATTCGGCAGGATTGATTTCACCGGCAGCGACGAATCGTCAATGCGGAGTTCCTTAAAGCGCCTCTCGGAGATCGATGTCGGCGGGATCTTTCCGGGTCACGGCAGGGTTGTTTACGGGAACGGGAATAAACATATCCGAAATTCGCTGGAAAGTTTCGGCAGTATGTATCCCTAAATACATCATGGAACATCCTTTTTTTAGGATTTTCTCCGCGTATCTCCTTTGGTTAACCGAACGGGATTGCGTGAGGAAATTTTTTTGCAGTTAGGTTTATATGTGAATCAATCTTATTTTCAGATAATTATCAGAAAAATTCCGCCGCAGGGGTCGTCCAATGCTGCGACCGGGATGCGTATCCGTATCAACAATGAGGATCGACGCTTAGGATCGGCCGATGCCGGGTCATTTCGGTGCAGTCTTCGGATTTTTGCCGAATGGACACGATAGATAATCTAAATAGTAAGAACAATAATTATTATGTTCAAGCAAACTATTTGCGGCGGCAGATAGGCTGACGAAAGGGGTCTGAATAAAATATGGCAGAGATTACGGTTTTGCGTTATTTTGAGAGCGAGGGCGGATATTTACTGCCTGCCGAATATACAATATCTTTAGATTCGGCAAAAGATGAGGACTTAAACGGCGTTTTTTCAAGCTACCGCGCTCTTTATGCGGAAGCCGAAGATAAGACGGTGAAAGTCCGCGTTCCCGAGGATCCCGCACTGGTTCACTCCATATATACGGAGATCTGCGAGATGGTGGAGTGGGCATACGGCATCGACGGCAGCGTGGTTTTTGCGGGATGCAAGAGCAAAGATTCGGGATGTTTCGATTCCGTACCGGAGATTACGATTCCGGGTGTCACGGACACTCCCAAAAATCCGGATACGCCAACGTCTGGAGCATCGGAAAGTGCCGGAACGGAGAAGGTTCCTGCCGCGGATATCCCGGATATCGCGGATGAAGACGGCGTCATAGACGTTACCGAAAGTGTCATCATCACGGATTCTAAGACGGAGACGACCGATGCCGGCGCGGATTCCGAGACCGATACGGTTGCGGAAGAGAAAACCGATTCCGCCGATTCAGACGCCGCGGGCGAAGATATTCCCGAAGAGATACCCGTTGTCGAGATCGCGGATGAGGACCTGCTCTCTCTTGCAGATGAGGGCGGAGAAGAGGCGGTTGCCGAAGCAGAAGCAGATATCGCGGATACCGCCGATTCCGACGCTGACACTGGTCATCTCCCCGATACGGGTCTGGGCGACCTGGACGATCTCGGCGACGATATAATCGCCGAACTTAACAGCACCGAGATTTCGGATACTGAAGGAGATGCGGCTGCGGCAGAGGCTGAAGCGGAGACCGACTTCCTCTCACTCGAAGACGAAGAGGGCACGGAGATACCTGCGGAGATTGCGAATGCCGAAGTCCCGATTGCCGAAGCAAAAGACGCGGGCAACGAGGTTTCAAGCGCGGGTCTGCCCGAGGATTTCTCCGTGGACGAAGCCTTTGCCGACGAAGAACCTTTGTCTCTTTCTATTGACGAGGAGTTTACTGACGGCGAATCCGAAGAGATTACGGTCGACGGCGAGATCGCGGCCGACGAAAACACGGGTTCGCTCCCCGATTTACCCGACGGCGGTCTGATTGAGGATGTCGGCGATTTTGAATCACCCGATTCCGAAGAACTCCCGCTCTCCGATTCCGAGATACCCGCATCCGAAGGCGAGATTGACTTTGACTTCACGGGAATGGGTCCCGAGTCGATAGTTACCGCCGACGATACGGGCGATGAGGATGAAGCGGATACCGGTGCAGGCGCAGACGCGATTACCGCGGACAAGGAATTACCTCCCGATACGGAGGTATTGCCGCTTGACACCGAAGAGTTGCCGCTCGAACCTGAAGGACCCGTCGACGACGGCTCCGCGGATATCGACTTCGACACTCTGGATGACATCGATTCGCTTACCTCAACGGAATTCGAAGCGGAGACGGAAAGCTTTGAGGATATCCAGGAGTCGGGCGCGGACGGCGGCGCCGACGAACTCTCACCGGACGGATTGGATTTGGATGGCGCAGGCAGCGGTGAAGCGGTCGGTGACGGCACGGATATGCCGGATCTGATCCCCGAGCCCGAACCCGAGACTGCGGCGGCGCCCGAATCCGACGACGTTCCCGACTTCGGCGACGAATTCAGCAGCGAGGACAATGCCCTCATAGCAAGCATCCTCGCCGGCGACACGGATCCCTCGGTCGCGGGTGCGGGCGCACCGGCGGCTGCCGCTCCGAAAGCCGCAAGTGAGAGCGTCACGGAGAGTGTGCCGGACACTGTCCTCGAGACCCCCGCCGCACCGCCCGCTCCGCCCGAGCCGGAAGTGCCGCAGCCTGATCCCGAATCCGAGGAAGGTCTGCTTGCCGCCGCGGCTCAGCTCTGCGCAAACGGAGAATTCACACGTGCGGCGGTCAAATACACTCAGGCTCTCGAACTCAACCCGAACAACACGGATACGCTCATCAGCCGCGCAATCACCTATTCCAACAGCGGCAAATGGGCACAGGCAGTCGCCGATTTCGAGAGCGCCGGCGGTATAGACGCCCTGTCCCCGAAGAACCTCGTAAGACTCGCCGATGCCTACAAGGGCTGCAAAGATGCCGACAAGGCACTCATGGTCTATGAGAAACTCTCGGCGATGATGCCCGGCAATCAGGAGACATTAATCCACAGATTCCTGATTCTGAAGGAATTCAAGCGCTATGAGGAGGCTGTTTTCCTTCTCTCCCAGATGCGGCAGGGCGACCCGACCAATACCAACCTTATCTATGAGACAGCGGGCATACACGAGATCCTCGGCGATAACGAAGGCATTCTCGAGGACTACAACGCCATCCTCGCGATTGACGAGGGTCAGATCGAGATCTGGGTCAAGAAAGCCGTCCTTCTAGTGAAACTCGAGCGCCTTGACGAGGCGCTTGCCTGCTACGACCATCTCGTCAGCTGTAAGCCCGATAATGCGGGACTCTGGTATTCCAAAGGACTTGTCCAGATGTCCGTCAAGGATTACGAGGGCGCTTACCACTCGCTCGATGTCGCGCTGGCGCTCTCGCCCTCCGATGCCGATGCGATACACGCAAAGGCACGCGTGATGACCGAACTTCACAACAATGACGGCGCTCTCGAACTTTACGAGAAACTCATCCGCGACGGAAACGTCACGGACGGAGTCTATCTGGAGATTGCCGGCGTTCAGAAGAATATGGGCTTATACGACGAGGCAATAAAGAGCTACTCGCATTATCTCAAGGTTGCCCCCAATGACCCCGAAGGTCTCCGCGGCAGGGGCGACTGCTATGCCAAACTCGAGATGTTCAGTCAGGCGGCGACGGACTACAGGCATCTCCTTAATGTCGATCCCGATAACGGCGAGATTCTCTCGAGTCTTGCCTCAATCTACGAGAATCTGGGCAGATTCGACGAAGGTCTGAATGTCTGCGAAAAGATACTCGCGATATCTCCTAAGTCCGAGGAAGCCCTCCTGGCAAAGATGCGGTGCCTTAAGGGTCTGAACAGGACTGCCGACGCCGTAAAGGTCTACGATGACCTTATCGCGCTCAATCCGCGTGCCGATCTCTATGCGGAGAAGGGAGCACTCCTTGCCTCCGCCGAAAGATTCGACGAGGCCGTTCTTGCATACGAGGACTCGATTGCGCTTAACTCCGCGAACAGGGTGACGATTCTCGACCTTATCGACCTTCTTACCGACCTTAACAGGTATGCCGAGAGTATCAACTATTACGACATGCTCATCAGACTTGCGCCGGAGGAGACAGACCTTCTTCTCTCGAAGGGAATTGCGCAGGTCAATGCGGGGCTTTACACCCAGGCGATTGAGACCTTCGATGAGGTCATCGCCGCAAAGCCGCAGGATCCGCTGCCGGTATTCAGGAAAGGCATGGTTCTGCTCAGGCTCAAACGCATGGACGATGCGATGAGATGTTACCTCAAATCTCTCGAGCTCGACCCGTCCTACGGCAATAACTGGCTCAAGGCGGGCGTATATGCGACCACCTTCATGGATCAGGATCTCCTGAAGGGTCCTGCGGCATCGGAGACCTCGGAGAGTTCCGCGCCTGCCGCCAAATCACGCAGGAAGGCAAAGAAGGCTGCCGAATCCGAAGACTTCGAGGATGAGGATGCGGATTATGCGGATGATGCCGATGACGTCGGCGTTCGCGAGGAGCCGCGCCGCAGGTCTAAGTCAGAAGCAGGGTCGAAAGCCGCAGGGGATGTCGATGCTTACGAGACTGCCGAACCTAAACACGAACCCGCACCTCAACCCGCACCCGCGCCGGTTGCAGAGAAGCCCAAGCCCGTAAAGAAGCCGACGGCGGAGGATCTGAAGAATCCCGCATACCTCTACGAGAAGGGCGTGGCACTCACGAAGGCGGGCTATTACCCCGCGGCACTCAAGTGCTTCGAGAGGGCGATTGAGCTTGACAGCGAGAATCCGTCGTATCATTTCTCGCTCGGCGTCGTCTGCGGCAAACTTCAGGACTACAAGAGGGCGCTGGAATGCTTTGATACCGTCCTTTATCTCTCGCCGGGTCACGAAGGCGCGATAAAGGGCAGACTTATGGCGCTTAAGAGAAAATAAATCGAGAAATAAATCGAAAACAATTTAAAAATGCCCAATAGACGGAAAACGTCGAAAAATATTGAAAATATTAAAAAATAAATTCTTTTTTTTTAGCAGTTCTGTTTATTTTTTATTTTACCCAGAACATCCACGAGGGCTTGGGGATATACTCTTTTCCGTTCTCGTCGCGCTTAATCTCGGGTGCCGAGGTCTTGCTCTCGATTGAGGGCACGGACTGCTTGACCGCCTCCTGAATTGCGGCACTGTGGGCTGCCGCCTGCGCCTCAAGGTGGTCTATCATCTGGGTGAGATCGGTGATTCTCTCGTCCTTCGAAGCCGCAATCTGATCGGCTGTCGTGACGCTCATTGCCTCGATCCTCGAGATGCTCTCCTTTAAGTCCTCGATACGCTGATCTTTTTCGGCGATAAGCTTCGTGAAGGTCTCGCGGAGCTCGATCTGAACATTGATATTATCCTTAAGTGCGGTAATCTCTTTCTTTAACGACTCTACCGTGGAAAGGTTACCGTCCCCGGTGCAGCCCGCAGCTTCCGACCCGCAGGTCTCAAGGTATCTGATACATGCGTCGCGAATCCAGTCGGATTTTTTTGCATTTACTTTCTCCGCGGCTTCATCGATTTTCTGTCCCAAACTGTCTTCTACTGTAAAGATAATTCTCATTTTATCACCATTCATTGCTCATTGCTGGTAGCTGTCTTCATATTCGTACTTATCTTCTGATTCACGGCAATCTTCGGGTTTCCTTTTGCAAGTTCGGCGGCTCTTCTGAAACATGCGTCCGCTTTTTCGAATTCCTGCATCTGCGTATATGTAACCCCGAGATTGTTGAGGGCTGCGGCATTGTTCGGCTCAAATGAAAGAACTTTGCCGAAACTGATTGCCGCCGCGCTTAAAAGTTTGATATGAAACTGAGAAATGCCGCGTTTGAACCAGACCCGTGCGTCATTTTCGTCAAGAGCGATAGCTTTGTCAAAGCAGTAGAGCGCTTTCTCGTGAAGCGCCGCATCCGCCAGACTGACTCCTTTGTTGTACCAATAGCCGACACTTACTTTCATCCTGTGTATCACCAAAAAGATGCCACCATGTTGCCGCCGCAAATCGTCGCCGGTAACCGGAATCACACCCGAATCCTGCTTAAAACGTTCACGGCGGAAATCTGACTGATTAATATATAATATCGACTTCATATGATAAATGTATTTGTTATCCCGCGCCGCATTTATCAGGGAATATCAAAGAATTTCTGTCAATAATCAATGATTCCGACATTTTACGCGACATTTGCGTTTATGTCGCGAAGACCCGCGAAGACTCACTAAGACCTGCAATGAACTGAGAAGACTCGTGAAAACCTGCAATAAACTGCGAAGACCTGAGATGACTTGCGAAGACCGTGAATACATGTGAATACATGTGAAGACCTGTCGCGAACGTTTGTGAACGGTATTAACCGTCATGAACCGTATGAACTGTTTCGAAAAGAGGTCTTATATATCATCATTATAAAGTATTTGTAATTATATCATCGGTAAACTACGGGATCGGCAGATTGCGCCATACGTAAACTGCCAATCCGGTAAGGGCATCTGCAGGTCAGATTGTTACATTATTTGCAAATACGGATTTTTGTAATACGGAATTTGCAGACAAGGTGCCGTGCCTGCTGTGCATGTAATATAACGGAGAATAATATGGGTGTTGATGAGATAAATCGGGTTCTTATCAGGGCATTGGAAGGCGATACCTCCGCAAGTCTGGATGCGGACTCAATGGAAGACGAATATCGCGAGCTGGCACGCACGGTCAATGCCGCCGTTAAGATGCTCGAGAAAGCCAAAGAGGCTGAGATTTACAAGAAAAGGCTGATTGCGTTCATAACTCAGAATCCGCAGGCAATCGCCGTTCTTGTAAAAGACAAGAGCAGAATCGACTTAAACAAAGAATACGAGCGTGTATGGCGCGGCAGTTACGACGAACTGATGGCAAAGAAGCTCTACGACTTCGACGTGACGATTACCGGCGGCGACGACTTCTATGCGTCATTCGAGACGAAGAGGAATGCCTGCACCGAGATGGAGGTCTCGTGGGCGGACGGCGTAAAGAGGAATCTGAGGCTTTTCCAGACGCCGATTCTTGACGAGAACGGCGAGATAGATGTCAATTATTATATCTATCAGGACCTGACAGCCGAGGTCGCGCTCAACAAATACCTGAGCACCGAGATCGACAAGATCTCGGAAAATATCGAGAAGATCTCGAAGGGCAATCTGGATATCGACCTCTCGGTCGGCGAAAGCGACGAATACACGCACAATGCCGCGGAGATGATACACAAGATCGCCAACAGCATCGGCGACGCAAAGACGGCAATAGAGAATCTCATTACGGATGTAGAATTCCTTTCGGACTCGGCAATTACGGGAGATCTCTCAAAGCGTGCCGATTCCTCGAACTATGAGGGACATTTCAAGGGTGTTATCGACGGTTTCAACCAGACCCTCGACATGATTGAGGGTCCGCTCAGAGAGTCGATGAAGGTCGTCAAGTTCTATGCGGATAACGACTACAGGGTGCGTTTCTCCGACGATGTCCCCGTCGCGGGTGACTTTGACGAGTTCAAGAACTCCATCAACGAGCTCGGCGACAAGTTTGCGGCCGTCATCTCCGAGGTCAGAAACGCGGTCGACAACGTGAACCACGGAACCGTGGAGATTACACGCGGCTCGGACGAGGTGGCGAAGGCAACCGAGCAGGTCGCGATGACCAGTCAGAAGTGCGCCGATATCAACCGCGACGTCCTCAAGAAGATGGAGAATATCCAGAGGCAGATTGCGGAACTTTCCGCCTCCAACGAGGAGATTGCCGCGACTTCGCAGGACGTTCTCAAGAATGCCGAGAACATGGCGACAATGGGCAGTGAGGCTCAGGTCCTCGGAAACGACGCAAATCAGAAGATGGAGTCCGTTCAGGACATTACGTCCAAGAGCGTTCAGGAGATTAAGGATCTCAACGAGCAGATAAAGGAGATCAACAACATCGTCAAGATGATCAATGAGATTACAGGTCAGATCAACCTTCTTTCGCTCAATGCCGCGATTGAAGCCGCACGTGCGGGTGAGCACGGCCGCGGTTTCGCAGTCGTCGCGGGCGAGGTCAAGAACCTTGCCGCCGATGCGAGAAAGGCGACCGACCATATCGAGAAGGTGATTACCTCGATTCAGAAGAACAGCCGCGAGACCGCCTCTGCCATCCAGGAAGCGAACAACAGTGTTCAGAGCGCGGTCGTGAGCGTAAATGCGACGATAAAGGCGCTCTACGAGATAGTCGGCGAGTCGCAGCAGGTGACGACGGATATGGGCGAGATTGCGCGTGCGATTGAAAACCAGGCGAATATCGCCAATATCGTCGTCGGCGCCACCGATGACGGCGCAAAACAGACTGGCGAGAGCTTAAAGGAGGTCGAGGAGCTTGCGGCTCTTGCGGAGGAGACGAGCGCTTCGGTCGAGGAGATAGGCAGCGCCATCCACGAGGTAAATTCGATGGTGAACTCGCTTACCGAGAACATGAACAATTTCAAGATCTGATATTTCATATGATTAAGGCATAGGGTGTAATTCCAGACAATCACCCGTTTACATTTTTTTTGAAACTTTTTCGTCCCGATAAACCGCTCACCCGCCATCTGCCACCCGTAACCCTTCAATCCCGCATATCGGCAGATTGATTAGAATCGAGATGGGCATAATATTAGACAATATCGGAGAGAACTTTCTAAAGCCGATCCGAAAAGACAGGGTAAAAATATACGGTATAAATATACGGCAAAATATAAGGTAAAAATATAAGGTAAATACGATACGGTAAGACGGGATAAAGCGGCATGAACGATGATTTTGCTGAGAATGGGGGCGGTCCGGATATCGGCAGGGCGGAAGAGATTCTGCGGAAATACTTCGGATACTCCGGACTATATCCCTATCAGCGCGAGATTATCTCATCCGTGCTTCAGGGTCGGGACGTTGCCGCGGTTATCGCGACCGGCGGCGGCAAATCCATCTGCTACCAGCTTCCCGCGCTCATGTCGGAAGGCGTATGCGTCGTCATATCGCCGCTGATATCGCTCATGAAGGATCAGGTCGATTCCCTGACGGCATCTGGGGTCAATGCGGGGCTTCTAAACTCGACGCAGGACTATACCTCGCATACCGCGGTTACCCGCCAAATGCAGGACTCGACAATCCCGATTGTCTATGTCTCGCCCGAGCGTGCCGTGACCGCGGCTTTCATATCGACGCTGAAGCGGACGAAGATCTCTCTTTTCGCGGTCGACGAGGCGCACTGCATATCCCAGTGGGGTCACGAGTTCAGACCCGAATACCGCCGCTTAAGCCTTCTCAAGAAGGAGTTTCCCGACGTTCCCGTCATAGCCCTGACCGCGACCGCCACCCCGATTGTCCGCGACGATATCATAAAACAGCTCGGGCTTAAGAATCCGATGGTGTATGTCGGCAGTTTTTACAGGAAAAACCTGCACTATTCCGTAATTCCGAAGAAGGACGCACTCGGGCAGATAATTGCGTATATCAAAAAGAGAGATGCCGACGACTCGGGGATAATCTACTGTCACAGCCGCAAAAATGCCGAAGAGATTGCGGGAAAACTCGCTAAGGCAGGCATATACGCACTTCCCTATCATGCGGGGCTGTCGAAACAGGCACGCGAGAAGACGCAGGACAGGTTCATCCGCGACAATGTCCACGTTATCGTCGCAACCGTGGCTTTCGGCATGGGAATCAATAAGCCCGACGTGCGCTACGTGATTCATTACGACCTCCCGGACAGCCTAGAAAACTATTATCAGGAGACGGGACGCGGCGGTCGCGACGGTCTCGATTCGGACTGTATCCTCTTTTACAGCCGCGGCGACCGCGCAAAAATCGAGTATTTCATCTCGGAGATATCAAGCGGCGTCCAAAAGAAGACCGCCGTAAAAAAACTCGATGCGATGACGGATTTCTGCGAGAGCAAAGAGTGCCGCGTCAGGATGCTCCTCGATTATTTCGGGGAGAAGACCGACGGGTTCGCCTGCGGAACCTGCGACAACTGCCTGCATCCGTCCGAGGAGTTCGACGGCACCGATATCGCCGTTCTCGCAATACGCTGCGTGGAATCGCTGGAGATTCCTTTCGGAGCGGGATATATCGTAGATATCCTGCGGGGCTCAAAGAGCCGTAAGATTAAGGAGAAGGGGCATGACAAATCCCCGTATTTTGCCGCGGGCGCACACATACCGAAGGAGAACTGGGAGAATTACCTGAAGGAGATCATCAATGCGGGCTATCTCTCGCGGAAGGGCACAAAGTATCCCGTTATCGAGCTTAACAGCCGGAGCGACGACGTGCTTTCGGGAAAGGTCAGGGTAAGCCTCTACCGCGATGCGGTCAAAGCGTCCGGCAGCAGCCGCAGCCGCCGCGGATCGATCAAAGACAGACTGCCTGTGCACGGCGCGGGCATTGCGAAGGCGGATAACGGCGGCATTCCCGACACCGCGCTCTTTGACAGGCTTAAGAGACTTCGCAAGGAGATTGCGGACCGCAAGAAGCTGCCGCCTTACATGATATTTTCAATCGCAACCCTTGCGGAGTTGTCCTCAAAATGCCCGCTGAGCAGGGAGGAACTCTTGGAGATCAAGGGTATCGGCGAGCACAAGGCGGACGAGTTCGGAAAACTCTTCACGGACGAGATTTACGCTTATTTGAGCGGCGGCGCGGACGCGGATAACGATGCCGCATCTGCCGCCCCGACCGCTTCCCCGGTCCCCGCCATGATTCCGCCGCCGAAGAAGAGCAGCGACATCACATACGAGATGTACTGCCGCGGCATGACCCTCGGTCAGATTGCGAAGGAGAGGGATCTCGCCGCGGGGACGGTTGCCGTGCATATCGAGGAGAAGATTCGCGAAGGTGCCGATATCAACATCGACGATCTCGTGAGTGCCGAAAACCGCGACGCCGTTCTCGCCGTCCTTGAGAGCTACGGCGATTCGATATCGATTAAGGACATTCGGATTCTCACGGACAGCAAGATTCCCTATGACGAGATTCGGTTTGTTGTCGCCCACAAAGCCGCAAAAAAGCAAAAATATTGAAGATAGATTGATGGCAGATTGAAGGTCGTGCGGTTTACTTCAGTATCCGATAGTCCGTCGTTCTCTGCCTGAATTCGCGCCCGATATCGACGGAGAGGCGTTCCATCTCGGCGGGGCTGAGATAATCCGCCTCGTTTCCTCCCGCATCCTGCGAGACTTCGTCGGTAAAAATGGTGCCGCCGAGGTCGTTTGCGCCCGAAAGCAGCATCATCTGGGTGAATTTCTTGCCGAGTTTGCCCCATGAGACCTGTATATTGTCGAAATTATCGAGGAAAAGCCTTGATACCGCGCAGAAGAGGAGATCGGCGCGTCCCGTAGCACCCGCGGGTGCAAGCCCTCTTTCGTAGAGCTTTGTATTTACGTGGAGATAGGGCAGGGGGACAAGTTCGGTAAATCCGTGCGTCTCGTCCTGAATGCCGCGGAGCACATTGAGGTGTTCGGCGCGATCGCGCTCGGATTCGATTGAACCGTACATTATCGTCGAGGTCGATTTCAGCCCGAGAGAGTGGGCTTCGCGGATAATCCGCGACCATTCCGCGGTTTTCACCTTGGTCGGGCACATCACGTCCCTGACACTGTCGACGAGGATCTCGGCGCCGGTTCCCTGAAGTGTTCCCAGACCGGCGTCGATCATCATCTCAATGACCTCTTTTGTCGAGATTCCGCTTTTTGTCGCGGAATGCGATATCTCGTCGGGGCTCATGGTGTGTATGTCGACGCCCGGGAACTCTTCGTGCACGAGACCTATGATATGCGCATAGCGCTCCGCGTCAAAATCGGGGTTGACACCGGAGAGAAGGCAGATTTCGGTGACGTTGCGCTCTTTTGCCAGCCGAATCCCCTCGCGGATCTGCGCCTCGCTCCTGAGATATGCGTCGGGGCTTGACTTCGGTTTTCCGAACGCACAGAATCCGCAGAGGTTTTTGCAGATATTCGTCACGTGGACGTTCTGGTTTCTGACATAGGTTACGGTATCGCCCGCTTTTCGTTCGCGGAGTTCGTCCGCCGCATCGCATACGTCGAAGATTCTGCGGTCGGTCAGCTTGAGAAGCGATGTTGCCTCGTCGACCGTCATCCTGTGACCTTCGAGAGTGTCGCTCAGCAGTTTTTTCAGTTGAGTTTTATCAGGTACCCCGTTCATTTTTCCCCCAATCACCGTTTTGCAGTAAATTCCGTATCCCCCGATACATTCGGCTTCAGGTCATACGTAAATCAGGCACGTAAATCCGGATCAGTCTTTCTTTGAGCCTTTTTTGCCTTTGTTACTTTTTTGATTATTTTTCGTATCATTACTTAAATTTTTCCTGCGGTTTTCGTCGCGGTTGCGGATATACAACTCATGGATGACCATGATTACAATCAGTATTATCGCGAATTCCACGATATGCAGCGGCGCATAACCGACATACGGTATCGAGAAGAAGGCTTTTCCCACGACCCATTCCTTCTTTACTGGCTGAATCATGCCGACATTCGTCAGACCCGCCATCTGGTCGTATACATTGTTGTTGTCGCCCTTGGTGATGTAACCGCTGATGTCGGACGGCTTGGATGCGTCGGCTTCGTGCCACGAGATTGCCCTGTGAATTATCGGGTGCAGGTTGCCGCGTCCGTTGGGTTTGTAGACGATGACGTCGCCGTAGACCTTATTTCCCTGTCTGTCAGGATTTTCGTTGTATTTGCCGTATCCTATGACCGCTCCCTCTTCGCTTGTCACGATATTGCCGAACCTGTCCGGCGCCACCACGATTACGAGGTCGCCGACGTTCATGTTCGGCACCATGCTCTCGGATTCGACGGCGACCACCGCGGGCCACGTGCCGCATACGCCGTACAGTCCGAGCACGATGAGACCGACTATGCAGACAACGCAGAGGATATCGCGTATAAAACTCATTGTCGGGTCGGTTGTCTTAAGAAATTTCATAAGCGGGTTTTTGCCGCCGGTATCGCTTTGTGTCTCGGTTTTTCTATCTTTTTCCGTATCGGGTATTTTCCCGGACTTGTTCTGTTTTGTCACGGCATTCATCCATCTACTGCTTTACAGAATAGAAAGCTATCATCGGTTTTAATGTTTCTTATATGTCGCGACCGAAGGTGCGGTTGCGGCAGGACAGCAGGTCAGCGTGGCAGCGGGCAGTCGGAGAGCGGGTCACCAGATGCGGGGGAAAAGCCTTATAGAATGCTTTCCCATTTGAGATTATGACCGATGTCAGTCGTGACGAATTGAAAGGGAGGGTAATCTCCCTTAAAGAGCTTGTTAATTATCAGGACGGCACCGTATCGAGCAGAATGATTGTAAACCGGAGTGCGGGGAGCATCACGCTCTTCTCCTTCGACGCGGACGAGGGACTCAGCGAGCATACGGCGCCGTATGACGCCGTCGTGACTATTCTCGACGGCGAATGCGAGGTCTGGCTTTCGGGCGAGACCCATGTCATGAAAGAGGGCGATACGATTATCTTTCCGGCGAATGCCCCGCATGCACTCTCGGCGATAACGCCGTTCAAGATGATGCTTATCATGATAAGGGGAGAGCAATGAACGCGGACGAAGGGAAATACTGCATAGTATGCGGCGGCATGGTGCCCTCCGGCTCGGACGTCAAGCAGATTGAGATAGACGGCAAGATGATAGGCATTTACTGTCTTGACGAGATAATTGCCCGGGTAAAATCCCAAAATCACGATTCCGAGGCAAAAATAAAAGAGGAACTGCTTGCCGCAGTCTCGAAGAAGAATTACATCCCGACAAAGAAACGCGAGGATTATGCCGCGGCTTTACTGAGGGAATACAAAGCGAAAAAAGATTGAATCGATAAAAAACAGCGGGGGTCAGCCGCCGAACAATCGTATGAGGATTGCCGTGACTCCCCCCGCACCCGCGCCGATACCGAGACTGAGACTGTTTTCCACGCTGAAAAGCGAGAACAGGGTACTCTTTCGGGATTTCTCCAGAGCCCGAAGCCGCCTGTCCAGTTCATTCTCACGCTCTTTTATCTCCGAAAGCGCCGCCCGTATCCACTTTACGTCGCGGTTTGTCTCAATCAGCATCTCCCGTGTCGAAATTCCGTGCATAACCCCGAAAACCCCCGTCATCATGCCGCAGAAGAACCTGCTATCCGCAGTCCGCTTTCAGGCATCCGCACGCAAAGAGAAAATTCACGAATGATACAAATAACGTCGATAATGCCTGTTTCCACTCATTCCTACTCAATCATCGCCGACCGACAAAATCTCACCGGCATTATCCGTCATTCATGCCTATACATGCCGATTCATTCTCCGCATACGAAATGCCCATACTTAAATTAAGGTGATAATGACCGCAAAAATGCGGAAAATCATTTCCGCATAAGTATACGCATAAGTATACGCATCAGCCCGCACTCAGGCGAGAGCGGGGACGGTATCAGCCCAGTTCTCGACCTTTTCAAGGATGGCGTCGCTCTCGAACGAGGAGATTCTGACCTTTGTGCGTGAGAAGGTAACATAGTATATCTCGCCGTTTGCGTCATGGCATTTCAGCTGACAGTAGAAGGCGTCGTTGTCGCTGTCTCTTACCGCGTCGCCGCCGATGTTCTCCGCAAGTGTTTCGTCAGCCGCAATTCTCGATGCCGACTGAGTAAACGCCTCTACGTTCGGCGATTTAAGCGTAATGTTGCCGACGGTCTTTGCATTGTCGTCCTCATAGAGAAATTTCGAGGTGTAATACTCTTTGTTCCTGACGACGCCCGCCGTCGCAACGCCCTGCGATGTGTAATCCGTGCACCCGAACGGATTTTCGGTGAGCACCGCGTTTACAATCGCGTCAAATGCGGCAATATCCGCAATAGGGTTGGTCAAAATTCTTACCGCGCTCTTAGAGTTGCCTGTTTCGATAAAATCTGTCATTTTCTTCACTTCCCGACTGTATCGTCTTCATCCGTGCCGCCGCATCCGATTGCCGCGACCGCAACCCGTCAGGGAAAAACTCTCCCCCGCAGAGTTTGTAAAAGCGCCCGCCATTATCCCAAAACCGACCGCAGGCATAACCGCATCTCCCGTTGTCCGAGGGAAACGGCGATTACGCACACGGCGGTTTCGGAGATTCCCGTGAAATGCCGCCCCGCATGCCGCAGTTATGCAGCATGCCTAAGCCCCATTCACGGATAAATGACTGCCCCCCAATCGGATAATCTCCGCAGAACGGACGGAGAAGGCGTCAAAGGTGAATTTGGATGCGCATTCCCCCTTCAGCCGCACTTCCCGCCGCTTGACACAACAATGTTATACCCGCAGATATAAGCAGGTTAGCCGTGCGTGGTGCGAAAGTGTATAACGGCAGTATAAGGATTTATTTCACGTCATTCAGGCGTAAAGCCGTTTTTAAAAATCACGAAAAACAGACACTGAAAAACCCGATGAAAAAGCAACGGCAAAAACAGTCAAAACATTTTAATATTTTATACTCCTAGACGGACTCGAACCGTCGTCCCCGGAACCAAAATCCGGGATGATTGACCGCTACACTATAGGAGTAAGAAATACCCGATTTCTAATATAAGATAGCTTTGATAAAATATATGAATTGCGCAACATGAATTGCGCAAATGACCGGGGTTGGAATCTGATAAATTAACAATACTTAAGTAATTAAACGGTAATTAAACACTTATTAAACAATAATTAAACAATAATTAAACACTTTACCACATATTCACTACATATTAACCGCTTATCAGACAGTTGTCGCGGTTAATCGCGGTCGTTAACATGGCAGACACGGAAGATGGATCCAATTATCTTAAGGCATACATCCTGCTGATGTATTACATAGTCGTGGGTCTCCTTGCCGTAGTCGGCAATCTCTCGGCAAACGCGGATATGAAGCCGATTCTCTCCATGCTCACGCCGCATCTGCTCTACATTCCGCTTGTTCTGACCGCGCTGTGGTATCCCAAAGAGAAGTTTATCCATATCTCGATATTCATAGTCTTCATCTTCGTATCTCTGCTCTCGTTCCTTATAGGCGATCTCGGCGCCGATGTAATATTCTCGATATTCATCTCGCTGATATACCTCTGGGTTTACTTTGCCATCATCCTCTTCATGCGCAAGCGCAACACGGCTGAGGAAAGCGTCCGTGCCGAGCTCGACATGGTTAAAGCCCAGCTCCGTTCAAGGATGGAATCCGAAGACTCGGCAGGCGGAGCGGGAACTGCGGGGGGAGCGGGCGGGACACCCGTCCGCGGCGTAGGTTCGGGATCGGTTGCGGTGGCTGAGACGGCTTACGTCATCGGCAGGGGCAAAAACACGGAGACTTTCGCGCCCGAACAGATTAAAGCGCTCATATCCTCGTTTGACGTCCGCGACCCGCTCATCCTCGAAGGCGCTTTCAATGCCGCGGAGGTAATGGGCAGGCAGGCGGAACCATATCTCATAGAAGGGCTTGGATCGCAGTCGCTGCCCGTCCGCGAAAACTGCGCCAGAATGCTCGGCAGGCTGAAATACGAGAGCAGCATCCCACATCTCATAGAGGCGCTGAACGAGAACTCCAAAAGGATGCACGCCGCCGCAGTCTCAGCCCTTGCCAACATAGGTCCCGCGGCAAAGGAAGCCCTCATCCTCGGGCTCAAAGACCCGTCCTATAAGGTGCGTGCGGGCTGCTGCGAGGCATTGAGAATCATCGGCGATAAAGACGTAATAGACCTCATCATCCCCATGATGGCGGACGAAAAGCACTACGTGAGGAAGGAAGCGGCGAAATCCCTCGGCAGAATAGGAAATTCCTCCGCGACGGGCGTCCTTACGGATGCGCTCTCCGACTGCTCCCGCGGCGTAAGACTTGCGGCGGCGGCATCGCTCGGGAAGATACGCGACGAAACCGCGGTAAAACCGCTGATTGAGCGCTACAAGTCCGAGACGGATTATCAGGTCCGCGAGAGAATCTTAAAGAGCCTCGCCATGATAGGCAACACGGAAGCCGTGGATGCCATACGCTTTATCACGATGTACGAGACCGATTCCGACCTTCTGGACTCGGCAAAAGACTTCTATCACGGCTTCAGCCGGCGGGATACCGATTGAATTCAAATCAGTCCTAATAATATAAATCCGCCAGAATCAGACCAATTCTTAATTATTCCCCGTTTTTCTCTTTCCCGGCATTCTCTTTATTCACGCGGAATGTCTTATACGGATAGGGCACCAGAATGAAGAATATCAGGGCTATTATTATCGGAACCATCAGACTTGTGATGCCGAAGAGAACATCCGTCATATCGGCAATATAGCCAGTAATCGCGACTCCGAGACCGCCCGAGCCGACGGCAAAACCGAGGATGAGACCCGAGACCATGCCCGTGCCCTTCGGCGCCATCTCATGCGACATTGCGACCGTGACCGAGAATGTCGTCCAGATGAAGTATCCGAAGATCATGAGGGCAATTATCGAGATTATGCCTTCCGTATTAATGAACAGGATAAACGGCGGAATTGCGCAGGCAACCCCGAATATCGAATACTCTTTCCGCCCGTATTTATCCGAGAGAGAGGCGCCTATGAACTGCCCGGCAACGCCGAAGAAGAGCATGAGTGAGGTGAGGAAGTTGGCAAGTCCGTATTCCATGCCGTTCTGCGTGAAGTAGGTCGGCAGATAGGCTATGCAGCCGTAGATAACCCATGACCTGAACGCCGTTCCCGCCACGAGATACGAGACAGCCTTAATGGGGAATTTGCCTTTCGCCGCTTCGCCGGCCGCATCAGGGGTTAATGCGGGTTTTGTTCCCGCATTCGCTCCGGAACTCTTTGCATCCCCCGCACCCGTCTTAGTGAAGTTTCTCGGAAGAACCTTAAGGAGGGTGACAATCATCAGAAATGCCGGTATGAAGAGCAGATAGAGACCGTTAATGCCGTAGAGCGAGACCGCGACACCCACAAGAAGAGGTCCTATCGCAAAGCCGAGGTTGCCGCCGATGACAAAGAGCGACGTGAGCTTTCCGCGGTGCTCGCCCTCAGCAAGCCGACTGACAAGTCCCAGAGCGCCCGGGTGGAAGAAGGCGTGACCCAGCGCCGCTCCGATGGCAAACATCATGGTAAGGATGTAATTCGAGGTCACAAGCCCTATGAATGCCATGAAGAACGACGAGAAGAAGATGGCGACGGGAATCGGGATGGTGAGCCTGTCGGTATCGTAGAGCCAGCCGACAATCGGCTGCGTAAAGGACGAGGTGAGCTGATGGGCGGTAACCAGAAGTCCCGCAAGGAAATAGGAATAGCCGTTCTGAAGAATCAGAAGCGGCAGTATCGCGGGAAGAACGGGCGAATATATGTCGTTGACCACATGCGATGCCGCAAGACCGAGTATTGTGCGAACGTTCTTCTCCATGCTCCCTGCCTTATCCTTACAAAATATTACTGTCTATTCTTATCGCCGTCGGAGATTCTTATTGTTTTCTCTTGTTGCGGATTCTTAGAGAGACTTACAGCCTCTCCATCCTCACGATATCGACGGCAATGTTTACGCAGTCCTTTGTATGATGGGCAAAGGTCCTCTTCATGGGGAATTCGCAACGGAATTTGTCGGTGATGACGGCTCTGCCTTCCGTGTATGCGGTCGCAAAAGCCAGAGAGCCGCCGTTTAAGACGGCATAGACCACGGGTGCGGCTTTAAGGGCGGCGTCGATGAAGGGTCGGTCGGCATGCTCGCTTCCGTTCTGTGCACCGAAAGGCGGATTCATGACGACGGTGTCAAACGGCACTTCGAACGGCACTTCCGCATCGGATGCACCTGCAAACGCGGAATCCGAACCGATATCGCCCTGCCTGAATTCGACCGCGACACCGAGCTTTTCGGCGTTCTTCTCCGCAATCTTAAGAGCGCCCGCATCCGTATCAATGCCGAGGACGTAAGCCGCCTCCAACAGGGCGGCGCCGCAGGCGAGCATCCCCGTCCCGCATCCGAGGTCGAGGACGTTTCTCTCCGTGATGTCGCCTTTCATCATCGCTTCGTGGAGCATGCGTGCCGCTACGGTCGCGGGCGTCATGTACTGCTCGAGAGCGGAGTTCGGTTTCTCGAATCCCGAGACGCTTTCAAGTTTTATCTCAAGGGTGCGGAGTTTAATCGTTCATCACCTCGTTTGTCATCTTCTTCCTTTTACCCAATCGCGTTCAGATATTGTCGAATTCGTCGATGGCGTAATCCTCCCAGTCGCGAACGCCGCAGACGATCTCAAACTCCTGCGGCGAGAGCATGGGGACGGGATAGCGTGCCTGATCGTCGTATGCGAGCCGCGGGCATGAAGTATTCACGTATGCGTCAAATCCGAGATTGAGCAGGGAATCGGGCGTTATCTCGCCGAGTGAGACAAGATATGCCTTATCCGATAGGGATAAAAGGCGGTGTGCAAGTTCTTCGCGGCGCTGACCCGATTTTTTGCTCACGATAATGCCGAAACGCTCCGCGGACCTTGCTTTTTCTATCTTTGCAAACCGCTGTCTGAGGAGTTTGTCGGTGTTTATGAGCTGAACTCTCTTCATGAACGGGTCAAGTGCCACAACGGTCGCGGATTTGCCGTTCGGGCGGTCTCCCCCGCAGCCAACCCCTCCGACCCCTGCCGAGAGGGCAATGCCGGTCGGGTGAAATACCCCCGTGCCTATGAAGAGAATGTTTCCGCATCCCGTCTTCCTCGCGGCACCGTAACTGCATCCGAGGATCTGACCCGCATAAGGTGTCCTTGAGCCGCCTTTGGCAATCACGCCCCCGATATTCATCTCCTTCAGAAGTTCAGCCACCCGCGGCAGCTCATGCACATGCTGAATCGTCGTGACAAGCCCTATCTTTTCGGGAGATTCCGCGCCGAAGAGCGAGACGGCTTCCTTCAAAAGCGCCGTGAACTCATCGGCGGTGAGTCCCCCGTCCCCGCCATCGCCGGCAAAGATATCCTGCGTCAGATACTCGTAGATGACCCCTTCCGTATCGTCAACGGGCGCATGTCCGTAGTGAATGAGGATATCAGCCTCTTTGAGAGCGTTCGTGTCAAGGTCGCAGGCGCCCCAGCAGGGTGAACCCGATATTATGACAGAATATCCGTGTTTTTTGAGTTCGTCGGCAAACTGCCATGCCTGACGTTTCAGACCTTCGGGAAACTGAAGGGCAACCGTCTTCGCATCGGTCGCGGAAAGTCTTTCCAAAATAGAATTGAGTTTAGTATTGTGTATTGAGGACATGAACGCCGTTCTCGTCGACATCTATCTCGACAAGGTATTTGTAATCGCGACCGATGTCGTGCTCCCCTCTCTTGATGACGACAAGGACATCGACGACCTCAGCGCCCGCCTGCTCGAGTCCAGAGAGGATTGCCCTCATGGTGCCGCCGGTGGAGAAGACATCGTCGACGACGACAACCTTATCGCCCTTCTTAATGCTGTTCAAGTAAAGCTCGCCCTTGGAGTAGCCAGTCGTCTGATGAAGGGCAATCTCGCCCGGAAGTTTGTATTCCCTCTTTCTGATGATGGTAAGCGGAATATCGGTCATCATCGAGAGCGCAACGCCGATATGGATACCCATGGCTTCGGCGACGACTATCTTGGTGACGCCTTCGAGATTTAAGTTTCTCAGCATGAGAACCGCGACCTCCCTTAAGAGTTCGGGCTCGACAATCGGGACGCCGTCGCTTATCGGGTGTATGAAGTAGTTGTATTCTCCTCTCTTTACAATGGGGCATGTCTCAAGTGACTTTACAAGTTTGTCAAACATAATATCTCCTTTTCCTGCTCTCTTTCTCTGATTATCAAATACTCGGGTTTCAAATTTCAAACTCAATGATTCTTTTTCTCCAGCATTGTCTTAACGTCCGCAAGGAACTCGTCTACGACTTCTTCCGTGACATGCGGCATGCAGACCGTTCTCATATGTCCTTTCCTTGTCCTCGATACCTTCCAGCCTTCGGGGGTGTCGGGGCAGACGAAGGAAGCGACATTGACGTCGGGCTGTGCGGCAACGGGTATGCCCATCTCCGCCATGCCCTTTATGAGCCTGCGGCTGTTCTTCATGCATGTATCGACAACCTTCTGCATACCCTCACTGCCGAGATATTCCTGAACGGCGTAGGCGGATACGACCGAAGCCCCGGGTCTTGTGCCGCAGAGCGTGCATTCCTTATTGACCGTAAGATAGGGCGTATCGACCTCGGTTGTCTTGAACATCGAAGGATCGCGTGCCATAAGACAGCCCGCGGGAATGATTGCCATACCCATCTTGTGCGGGTCGGCGGATATCGTGTCGACGCCAGGGAGTCTGAAGTCGAATTCGGGTGCGTTCCTGATATAAGGCAGGACGAGACCGCCGAAAGCGGCGTCGACGTGGAGGAAGATGTCCTTATCCTCCGAGATATCCGAAAGATAAGAGATTGGGTCGACGACGCCGTACTCGGTCGTGCCTGCGACGCCTACAAGACAGATTGTGTTTTTGTCGACGTAATCGGGGATTTTTTCCTCGTCCATCCTGTAGTTTTTGTCCGAGGGGACGACCCTCATCTCGAGGGAGAGGATATCGCATGCCTTGTCGAACGAGAAGTGAGCGGATTCGGGGATTACGACATTCGGGAACTTCGTCCTGCCCTTCGCAAGATTCCTTGCGATTCTGAGCGCCTGAATATTCGACTCCGTGCCTCCCGAAGTCGAGTATCCTCCGACATTGCCGCATCCGAGGAGTTCGCCCATACTTTTGACGAGCAATGCCTCAATCTCGGCGGTGCCGCTGAAGAGTCCCGGGTCTCCGAGGTTTGATTCCACGAACATATCATAGGCACGCACCGCAACCGGATGCGGAATCGTGCACATGGAACTGATTACTTTATGGTATTTTCTGTCTTTTCCCCTCATCTCCGCTAAAAATGAGAAGAGTTCTTCCTCGCTTCGTCCTTTCCGATTCATTATATCGCTTTGTCGGGATTTTGTCCCGTATTTGTAACGTATTTGTAACGTATTTGTAACGTATTTGTAACGTATTTGTAACGTATTTGTAACGTATTTGTAACGTATTGTCACGTTTTTGTCACGTGTTTTGTAGTTTAAGGTGGTATCCGTGAAAAATATGAAAACCGATTGTTTCCGATTGCGGCATCGTCGCCGGATCACAACCGGTACGGTATCGCAATCGGGTATCGCAATCAGTTCAGTCTTGCTCTTGCGGCATCCAGAATCAGTTTTGCTTCGGTCTTTGCGGCTGTCTCGCGAATCTTGGGGACGGCATCGATGTTTGCCGAGACACTCGTGATACCCGTCTCGATGAGCCACTTTACCATCTCGGGGTCGGAACCTGCCTGACCGCAGATGGAACACTCGACACCTGCCTTGCGGCAGCGGTCGATGGCGAACTTGATGAGCTTTAAGACCGCGGGGTGCTTGGGCATGTACATGTCGGCAACATTCTGATTGTTTCTGTCGATTGCCAGCGTGTACTGGATGAGGTCGTTCGTGCCGAAGGAAGCGAATTTGATGCCTGCCGCGATGAAATCGTCGACGAGGATGACGCTGCTCGGGATCTCGAGCATTACGCCCAGTGTTCTGTTCTCGACATCGACTCCGAACTCAGCCATGAGCTGTTTTGCGGCGATGAACTCCTTGGGGTGTCCCACGAGCGGGAACATGACGCCCAGGTTGTCGTAGCCCTCGGCCCAGAGCCTCTTGAAGACTTCGACCTGAAGTCTGAACTGGTCGCTTGACTGAAGGTCGCGGCGGATACCTCTCCAGCCGAGCATCGGGTTATGCTCAGAAGGCTCGTTCTCGCCGCCCTTCATGTTTCTGAACTCGTCCGTGGGTGCGTCGAGTGTTCTTACCCAGACCGGCTTGCCGTTGAACTCGTCCATAACAATCTTGATTCCCTTATAGACCTCGTCAATGAACTCGTTCTCTTTGCCGTTCGTGATGTACCAGTTCGGCGTCTTTCCGAGACCGAGGATAAGGTGCTCGACTCTGAGGAGTCCCACGCCGTCCGCGCCGGTTGCCGCCGCACGCTTTGCTGCCTCGGGAAGAGAGACATTGACCTTGATGCTCGTCGCGGTTATTATCTTTGCCGGAGCCGCAGTGCCTGCGCATGCCGCCGCACCTGCCGTCTGCTCGGAACCGCTCTGACCGACGGCGCCGTCGAAGACAAGACCTTTCTCGCCGTCGACGGTGACAACCTGTCCGTCCTTTAAGATGTGTGTCGCGTTCTTTGTTCCGACCGCCGCGGGCGTTCCGAGTTCACGGCTTACGATTGCGGCGTGACAGGTCATTCCGCCCTCATCCGTGATGATTGCGACCGACTTTCTCATGGCGGGCACCATGTCGGGGTTTGTCATCTTGGCGACTATGATGTTGCCTTCCTTGACTTTTGCGAGGTCCTTTATCGATGATATGATTACGACCGCACCCGAGGCGATACCGGGGGATGCTCCCTGACCTTCGAGAAGGATCTTGCCGTTAACCGCCGGCTGTGCCTTCTTTCCCGCTTTTAAGTCCCTCTGAATCGTGGTAATCGGGCGTGACTGGAGGATGAAGATCTTGCCGTCGACTATACCCCACTCCATATCCTGCGGGCATTCGTAGTGCTCCTCGGCAACTTTGGCGAACTTGGCAAGCTTCTTTATCTCGTCCTCGGAGAGAACGACCGCGTCCTGACGCTTTTTGTCAACGGCAACCTCTTTCGTTCCGTTGTTGCCGTCGGGGAGGATCTCGGTCTTCTTGTTTGCGATGTATTTGTCAATCACGCGTTTTCCTTTCTGATCGAAGACGTATTTGTCGGGTGAGACCGTGCCCGAGACTACGGCCTCGCCGAGTCCCCACGAGCCCTCGATGATGGTCGTCGGCTCTCCGGTTATCGGGTGCGACGAGAACATGACGCCCGCCTTCTGAGAGTAGACCAGCTGCTGGACGACGACGGCGATATCGACGTTTCTGTCATCGAATCCCTGTTTTGCACGGTAATATATTGCCCTTGCACCGTAGAGCGACGCCCAGCATTTCTGGACGGCTTCGAGGAGGTCTTTCTTGCCCTTGATGTTGAGGTAGGTCTCCTGCTGACCCGCAAAACTCGCGTCGGGCAGATCTTCGGCGGTCGCGCTCGATCTGACGGCGACGACGACGTTTTTGCCCATCCTGTTGTATGCCTCCTCAATGTTCTTTACGAGGCTTGCGGGCATCTTCGCCTTTAAAACAAGTTTCATGACGTCCTGTGCGGTCGCTTCGAGAAGTTCGGCATTTTCGACGTCGAGGCCCTTTAATTTGCCGAAAAGAGGATCTTCAATCTTGCTTTCGACGAGGAAGCGTCTGAATGCCTGTGCGGTAATGACGAATGCCGTCGGAACGGGGAGACCGACCGAGGTCATTTCACCGAGTGATGCGCCTTTGCCGCCTACTGACGGGATATCTTCTTTTCTGATCTCTGCTAACCACAGAATATCTTCAATATTGTTCATTTACTCTAAACCACCTTAGTAAAAGTAAATGTAATATCTATTTTTGCCATACTAATTAGTTTTCGCAAGTACCCGAAACTCAACCGCAGAACCGCGGCGTAACCCCTGCCCCGACCGCTCCCGTATGCCTTCCCGTATGTCCTTACAGTATGCCCTTCCGATACTCTTCACGCATATCCCACTGCCTGAAAATCATGCCGCGACCGACCCGTTATCCTGCCGCCTTAATGCCCCCGACATGCCGTGTGCAAACACTCAATACATTTTAATTGCAAATGAATAGTGGGATTTTTAAATGAGCTTTAAAGTCTTAATCAGTGACCCCCTCGCGGAAGAGGGAGTGGAGATTCTTCGCGCCTTTTGCGACGTCGATGTGAAAACGGGTCTTTCTGAAGACGAACTTGTAAAGATAATCGGAGACTACGACGGTCTTCTGGTCCGTAGCGGAACTCAGGTTACCGCCAGAATCATCGAAGCCGCCGACAAACTGAAGTTCATCGGACGTGCGGGTGCGGGCGTCGACAATATCGAGATGGAGCCTGCGACAAAGCGCGGAATAATTGTTGCGAATGCGCCGGCGGGCAACACTCTTGCGGCATGCGAGCACACGGTCGCCATGATGATGTCCCTTGTCAGAAATATCCCGCAGGCAACCGCCTCCGTCAAGAAAGGCGAGTGGAAACGCTCGCAGTTCATGGGTATCGAGGTCAACGGCAAGACGCTGGGTATCGCCGGATTCGGCAGAATCGGACAGGAACTTTCAAAGCGTGCAAATGCGATGGCAATGAAGGTCATTGCATACGACCCCTACATGAACTACAAGAGAGCCGAGGAGCTCGGCGTCACCGTCGTTACCCTCGAAGAGCTCTTTAAGATGTCGGATATCATCACCGTGCACACGCCGCTAATCAAAGAGACGAAGCACATGATTAACAGAGAGACGATTGCGACGATGAAGGACGGCGTCCGCATCATCAACTGTGCACGCGGCGGAATCATCGACGAGGACGCACTCTATGACGCAATCGTGAGCGGCAAGGTCGCCGGCGCGGCTCTGGACGTATACGAGGAGGAACCGCCGAAGAACTCGAAGATTATCGAGCTGCCGCAGGTCATCAACACCCCGCATCTCGGAGCGTCGACTGTCGAGGCTCAGAAGAATGTCGCGGTCTCGGTCGCCGAACAGTGTATCGAGGTCTTAAAGGGCGGCAGCGCGGACTTCGTCGTCAACGCGCCGATTGTCGCGCCCGACATGCAGGAGAGAATCAAGCCCTATGCGGAGATTGCGCAGAAGATGGGCAAACTTATCTCTCAGATTGTCGAGGGCAGAATTACCTCGGTCGAGATTGAATACGCAGGCAAGGCGGCGGAGTTCGGAAACGGCTCGAAGTACATCACCCGCGTCGTCGTCAAGGGAATCATGGACACAATCCTTCAGACCCCCGCAAATATCGTCAATGCCGAGTTCGCGGCAACCGAGCACTCGATTAAGATCTCGGAGAGCATCTCGCCCGAGGCACACGGCTTTGCAAACCTGATTACGATCACCCTTAAGACCGACAGGATGAGCGAGACCATAAGCGGCAACGTGCTTGCGCCCGACAAGGTAAGGATCGTCAAGATAGGCGACTACATGACCGATCTCACGCCGAGCGGCAGCGTAATCGTCTCGTATCACCACGACAAGCCGGGCGTCATCGGCGCATTCGGAACGATTGCCGGCAAATACGGCATCAATATCGCGGGCATGCAGGTCGGACGCAACAACCCGGGCGAGGATGCGGTTATGGTCCTCAATGTCGACTCCGAAGTTCCGCAGAACGTCATGGACGAGTTCTTAAAGATCGACGGCGTCAAGACAGCAAAGTACGCACGCATCTGAACCCGTCGTGTTTAGGGTCGTGTTCAATAAAAAATCCCCATAATTCCCCAAAATATCTTTTTTTGCCTTTCATTTTTTTTGCGCGCATTTATTAACCGTCATGAATATCTTATGTTATGGGTTTTTGCAGGGGTAATGCCACGGGTAATGCCGCGACCGGCGGTTTTCTGATGCTGATTATCTCCGTCTCGCTTGCGACTTTCATGTCGGCTCTTGACGGAACGATTGTAAATGTCGCACTGCCGACAATATCGCAGAATTTTCATGTTCCGACAAGCACGGTAAGCTGGGTCTGCACGTCTTATCTGCTGACAATGGCGGGCTGTATGCTGATTGTCGGAAAGACCGCCGACAGAATAGGATACAGGAAGATATTCATTCTCGGTTTTGCAATCTTTACGACGGGCTCGTTTGCCTGCGGCTTTCTGCCCGTTCTTCTCGATTCGTTATATGCCCTTATTGCCGCAAGAGTGTTTCAGGCCATAGGCGGTGCAATGATTACGGCAATAACCGCCGCTATGATTGCCGCTTATCTGCCGTTTGAGGAAAGGGGTCGCGGCATGGGTATCATCATGACCACGGCATCGCTCGGAATGGCGGTCGGTCCTACGGTCGGCGGAATTCTGACGCAATACCTGACATGGCACTGGATATTCTATATAAATGTGCCCGTAGGCATTGTTGCGATTCTCTTAAGCGCCAGATATATTCCCGCGGATCGCGAGATCGACGTGAGTAAATTCCTGCCGTTTGACAAATGGGGCTCAATCTTTATCTTCATCGGTCTGGCATCCTTTATGTTCTGGATATCGGAGGGTGCGGCATTCGGCTGGACGAGTCTGCCGATTATTGCCTCGCTTGCCGCCGCCGTTTTATTCCTTGCGGCGTTTGTCATCTGCGAGAGGAGGGCTGCCGACCCGATTCTCGATTTCGGGCTGTTTAAGAACCGCAACTTCCTGATACTGAATCTGCTCGCCTCGATTCTCTTTCTGAGTTACAGCGGCGTGAACTATCTCCTGCCTTTCTATCTTGAGTACGTGCAGGGCTTTGATGTCGCGTTCTCCGGTCTTGTGCTTGCGGTTCTCTCGTTCTCGCTTATGGCAGGCGGTCTTGTTTCGGGTGCGCTCTTCAATAAGAGGGGCGGACGCATGATTCTCCTCTGCGGTACGGTCTGTGTTCTTGTCGGCTATCTTATGATGATCGGCTTTAATATCGCGACCACCCTTTTATACATCGTGCCCGCGCTCTGTTTCGTGGGTTTCGGTCTGGGTATGGGCACAATAGTCATAAATCTGATTGTGAACTCGGTGCCGCGCTCAAAGAGCGGCATGGTTGCCTCGATTACGGGTCTTGAGAGGTTTGCGCCGATGACTGTCGGTATCGCCGTCTATAACCTCATCTTTATCGGGTCAATCTCATATCTGGGTCACCGTGAGCTTGCGGTCGGACAGCCCATATCGGATATGACCCTGATGTTCAGGCACATTCTTGCGCAGGGCTTTGAGATAACCTTCACGATTGCGGCAGTCTTCGGAGTTATTCTGGTCATCCTCACATTCTTCTCGCGTCAGGTCGTCCACGAAGATTATGTCACGGACGCAAACCGCGAACTTGTCGAGAGAATTACGAAGAAATAAAAAAATATTCAAAAAGTGAACTGTTCGGAATTTCCGAACTGTTGAAGAATTTAATGTCTGCTGAGATTACACAAATATTTCAGGAATTCCGAGTCTGCGGAATTCTTCGTTTTCTTTTTTGATTTTTTCCGCATCCGGCATGGTTTTAGTAGTATTCGTGTCTGCGACTTTGTTAAATTTATCGATATCTGGATAATATTTTGGATTGGGTTCGAGTCTTATCCCGTTGTCATTAGGGAACGGAAGTCTATGATCATAACGATATAATCTGATCTCGTCAGGGATGCCTTCAGGAAACGCATCACACACACGCGCATTACTTTTTGTATCTATACCTCGGTAATGTTTACAGGTATAGCACATTGGTGCCAATGTACTCATAAATATCCCTCCTATATTATCCACGTCTGTTGTTTTCTACAGCATTAATATTTCCATCATCCTACCCATCTATAAAACTATCAAACCCGTCAGAATATCGGCGGCGTTCTTCTTCGTTCTTTTTAATCTCATATACTTCTTGTATTGAGTTGATTGTAAATTCGTCCGCAGTTTTCTTGAATTCGTTTTCATCGGAATAATATTTGGGGTTTGGTTCAAGCCGTATTCCGTTATCGTTTGGGAAAGGAAGTCTGTGATCATAGTTATAGAGATATATCTCATCAGGGATACCTTTTGGAAATGCATCACACACACATGACCCATATTTTGGATCTGTGCCTCTATAGTGGATACAATATTGACACAGTGGGGCTAATCTCGACATAATCTCTTCACCGTCATTTAGTCTTTAGCTGCCTTAATTATTTTTATCAATCAATCCCCCACCATCTTTACATTTTCGCGAGGACAGGGGCTGTTTTGGTATTTTAACCAAAAATCCGCAACGTAATCTGATTATATCCAGAGATACCCGCCATAACCTCGAATTCATTCATGGGCTGTTATAAGAATTAATTATCCCTATCACAAACATGATTTTACATTAAAATCAATATATAGTCGAAAATCTGCGGTCAGAGGTAGGATAATGGAATCACCCGATTATTACGATATCAGACATGTGAACGGCAGTTCCGTGCATATAGAGATAGACAACGGACGTATCGAATCCGCGTCAGGCAGTTTCTCAGATACCGCCGTGCTCCGCGTCCTCAAAAAGAGCGGCTGGGGAATCGTGTCAATAGAAAATTACGGCTCCAAATCGAAGAAAGAGATAAACGAATATATTAAGACGGCGCTGCGCTATGCCTCGGCGACCGCGGAGAAGGTGGAGCTGGCGGAGGCAAAATCGGGAATCCTGAAGGTGCCCGCGATGAAGGAAGACCCCCGCGAGATCTCGCTCGAAGAGAAATGCGGACTCCTCATGGAGATCGAGCGTGCCGCGGCAATAAAAGACATAATCAATACGCGGGCAAACTACACGGAGGGCAGCGGCACCGTGCACTTCGAAGACAGCTCGGGCAACGAATACGAATATGAGATCTGCAGAAGTGGGTATTCCGTATCGGCGGTCGCGAAGCGCGGCGACATCATACAGGCGGGACGCGAGAGCGAGCATACGATTCTGGGACTCAACCTGCGGCATAAGGCGGAGAAGGGAAGAAGCGCCGCGGAAAGAGCCGTAAGCCTCCTCGACGCAAAGCCCGCGAAAGGCGGCATCATGGACGCCGTTCTGGATCAGGAGCTCGCCGGCGTCTTCGCACACGAAGCCGTGGGTCACGCCTCCGAAGGCGACCTCGTAAAAGAGGGTGTCTCCGTCCTTAAAGGAAAGATGGGGGAGAGAATCGGTAACGGCATCCTCACGGTAGTCGACGACCCGACACTCCCCGAGTTCGGATTCATGCCCGTCGACTGCGAAGGTATCCTCCCCGCAAGAACCGAGATAATCAAAAACGGCGTCTTAAACTCCTATCTTCACAACCGCCAGACCCTTGCCGCGGTGGGCGACGGCGACGCGGGGCATGCACGTGCGCAGACGGGCGAAGTCCCCGTCGTGAGAATGAGCAACACCTTCATAGAAAACGGCGATTCATCATACGACGAGGTCATTGCCGAGTGCAGAAACGGCATTCTCCTCAAAGGCTCGAGGGGCGGACAGGTCGACCCGGGACGCGGAGTCTTCCAGTTCAACGCAGAATACGGCTACCTCATCGAGAACGGCGAACTCTCGGGCATGGTAAGGGACCTCTCCCTCAGCGGCGAGATCCTCAAAACCCTGCACGACATCGTGCTCTGCGCCGACGACCGCCGCATGAACCCGGGATACTGCGGAAAGAGCGGGCAGAACGTGCCCGTCACCGACGGCTCCCCGCACCTTCTCCTTAAGAACGCGGTCATAGGAGGTATGGGATGATGGCGGACGCAATCGGGAACAAAATCGCAAACGGAGACGACGGCTCGGAGATAATCGACAGAATCCTCAACGCCGGCAGAAAACTCGGATATGAGACCGAAGTCTACTTCGTTACGGGAAAGGGCATAAACCTGGAACTCAAGGGCAAACTCATCGGCGAAGCCTGCGGCTCAGAGACATGGGCAATGGGCGTCCGCGTCATAAAAGACGGCAGAATCGGCTGCTCATCGACAAACAGCCCGTCGCGCTGGGAAGACTGTCTGAACTCGGCGATAGCGGGCTCAAAGTTCTCCGACATGCAGGAATGGGGCGGAATGGCAAAGCCTTCAAAGCCCGCGGTCTCATCGCTGAATGTCTTTGACAAAAACATTGCCGACTGCGACATTGCGACCGCAAAAGAACTCATAGAGAGGATGCTTTCGGCGGCGGAAGGCAAAGGAGCGGAGATAGCGGGCGGCTCGGGCTCGCTCTCCGTCGGCACGACAACGGTTGCCAACACCGAAGGCGTCTGCTACTCTCTCGAAAAGACGGGCTGCGGCGTCTCGATGGAGACCATTGACGGAACCTCGACGGGATACGAGTTCGATTCGTCGGGTTTCCTCAAAGACCTCGATCCCGAAAGAGTAGGACGCGAGGCATGCGAGATGGCGGTCTTCTCGAAGAACGGCGGCGATATCGCGACCGGAAAATACGACGTCATCCTCTCGCCGCTCAGCGTCTGCCAGCTCTTAAGCGCCGTCGTAATCCCCTCGCTCTCGGGAAGAAACGTCCACTCCAAGAGGTCGTATCTCGAAGGCAAACTCGGCGAATGCGTCTTCGACGAGAAACTCTCGCTATATGACAACCCCTTTGAAGGAGAGAGCGCAAGGCTCTACGATGCCGAAGGCGTCCCGACAAAGCGGATTGACTTCGTAAAAGACGGCGTCGTCGAGGCTTTCGCATACGACCTCAGGACCGCCTACCGCTACGGAGAAAAGTCCACGGGAAGCGCCGTCAGGGCTGGAGCGGGCGGTGCACCCGTCATCGGCACGCACAACATCTGCCTTGACGGAAAACGCGAGAATATCTTCGACGAGAAAGCCGTCTTTGCAACCGGCATTGTCGGGGCGCACACCGCAAACGGCGTTACCGGCGATTTCTCGGTCGAACTCTCGAATGCCTCGTGGATGAACGCCGGCGTCAAAGAAAACCCGATAAAATCCGCGATGCTCTCGGGCAATATCTTCGATATGCTGAAAAATCTCTCGGGCATCTCAAAAGAGTCCCGTGACTTCGGCTCGGGTGTCATCCCTTATCTGAGGTTCTCCGAATTGAGCGTTATCGGAAGATAAGCCTCATATAACCTTTTTTCAAAAAACTTTATCCATACTGCAGTCAAAATTACTGTTATGTTAGGGACTTTGCTTACTCTTGTAGCCGCGGCTTTAATTCTTATAGTCCTGTGGTATTTCCTCAAAAATCTGACAACACTGATAGTGAACTCCATCCTCGGAATCATTCTTCTGGTTCTGACATCCCATCTGGGAATTCTGGGAATGTCGGGATTTACGATCACATGGGGTTCAGTACTTATCTGCGCACTCGGAGGACTCCCCGGCGCAATTCTTCTGATTGTCCTCAATATTGCGGGAATACATATCTGAGCGGCATATCCGGCAATAACCGTGTCTCTAACTGTGAGGTTTTTGTAATGGATCAAAATAGCAATGAGAACACTGAAAATAATGCGGACAATGCGGCAAATTCGGTAAATGCGGCAAATGCGGCTGACGTGAACAATGCAGGCACCGCGACCGCAAAAACCGGCGAAAGCGACAATTTCAACCCGAAAGCGGTCGTCGCGATAATTGCGGGAATGATTGTCTGTCTGATTTTGGGTACCGCCGGTAACGCCATACTTCCCGAATGGGTAGTCTCCTTCTTCGCAGCGGCGGTAGAGATATCTCCGTTTGTAATTCTGGCTATTCTGGCATACGCATCGAAGAAATACGACGGCTTAAAGATAATCACGACAATCTGGCTGCTTCTGCTGATTCTCGGAATGGCATTTGTCACATTCGGAATGGGTCTCATCACGGTCCTGCCTGCCGATACCGTTGCGGGCATGACACAAGCCGCGAACAGCGGGGTAGTAACCGAGGAAGCGAGTATGGAAATTATGAAGTCGATGGAGGGTCAGATCGGCGCGATTGTCGGTCTCTTCTTCGGAGTCGTAATCGCGGGTTTGCTCGCACTTACCGCTCAGATTCGGGCGGTGCGTGTTTGGATATCGCGTTATATCCCCATAGATCCCGATTCGTTCGTGCACAAGACCGCACTTACGGCAATTCTGGCAGTTATCTTCATCTTTGCGGTACCGCTGATTGCCACGGGTCAGCCGCCGCTTACGAGCCCGAACGGCATTACCGTTCTGTCGGATTCGCCAGCCATGTCGGAAGGAATCATGGTCAACGTATATTCGCTGTTCTGGATGATATTCGGCTCAATGCTTGTTGCGGGATTGTTCGTCAGCAAGACAGCCGCACAGGTCTGTGAAAGACTCGGCTTGAGGATGCCGACGGCAAAAGAGTTCGCGCTTGCAATCGGCGTCGGCGTGGCTCTGGTTATTGTCTTCCACTTCATTGACACTGCCATTTCGATGTTCTGTAAATTTGCGGGTCTGACCCTCACGGACAATGCTGCGGTCAATAAACTCTTCTCTCCGTACCTGACGCCGTTTGCCGCCATTCTCGCAGCAATCTCGGCAGGATTCGGTGAAGAGATAGGAGTCCGCGGTCTTCTTCAGGAGAGATTCGGCATACTGATTCCGACAGCCCTCTTTGCCATGCTTCATGCTTTCCAGTACAACTGGGACGGCGTTCTCTCGGTATTCTTCGCGGGCTTTATCTTCGCAATTCTGAGGAAATACTATCACACGACGTTTACGGCAATATCCCATTCGATATATGATCTTATACTGTTCTATATGATCATCTACGGAATCACAATCTGAAACAACGGGAATACCCGCAATAACCCAAACACTTTTTTTCAAAATTACGCTTAAAACGGTAATATCAGATAATTCCAAAATAATGCGCAATTATTGTGTAAATAACGCGTAAATAACGCGTAATTAATACAAATTTAATACAAAATTAATGCAAAATTGATGCAAAATTGATGCAAAATTGATGCAAAATCAATACAAAATTGATGCGAAAATAGTATTATGTAAGAGTCAGGGATACAATCTCTGCGCTCTCGACACCCTTGATGCTTGCGAGAATCTTCTCAGCCTCTTCGGCTGCGCCACCGTCACCGTCGGGGATGACTATTGCGACTTTAAGCGAGGAGAGACCGAAGCCGATCGGCTCGATCTGCATGTCCTGTGTTCCCGGGTATTTCTCTTTGATTGCGACTTTAAGACCCTCAAGGTCGACCTCGGGTGATTCCGGCATGACCTTGACTATGATAACAACGTCACCCATTGTTTACGGCCCCTGGTATCCGCATTTCTCACAGGTGTATGAAACACTCTGGTGTCTGCATCTGTGGCATCTGTAGATAGGCTCACCGCATTTCGGGCAGGTGAATTTTGTCCATCCCGGCTCTGAGAGGGGGGCTTTACATGAAGTACATTTTTCAGTATCCATATTTCTTCTCCTAAAATTAACTTATAAATTCGGTTTGTCTGCACTTAAAAACTTCTATGGGTGCCTGTGAATATGCGTGCCGCCGAAATTCCGACCGAGAATGAAAGCGGTCAATAATTCGGGTTTTCGGGCATTGAGGATATATCCGTCGATTCCCGATTTGAGTATCAGCGGTATGCAAAAGGGGTCGACTTCCTCAAATCTCTCACCCTCGCGTATGCCGCAGATCTCGGGGATGATTTCGGAATTTTCGGCGGCATCCGATGCGGGCGCGCCGCAGGCGGCGGTGTCGGGTATGGGGGCGGGGGTTGTGCGGGTGGTGTTGATTGCGGAAGTGGTGTTGGTGTCACGGCGCATTATTCCGTCCACGGATTTGAGCAGAAGGAGAGAGACGCGGCAATCGCCGCCGAATCCCGGTTTAAGCCTTTCCGAAAGTTCCGATGCCGCCCATGCCGCTATCGAATCCGAGGTTATGTCCCACGAATGCGGCAGAGGGTCATGCTCGCGCATCGGCTTATAGGGCAGGAGGACAAGGGTTTTTCCGCAGCAGGATGAGCCGCGGCAGGTGTCGGCATCCGCGAAATCCGCGATACAATCCGCTAAAGAGTCGGTTGAGGGAACGCCGAGCGCCGAGATGAGATATCCGAACTTCTCCATGGCAAGCACGGCAAGCCAGTGAGAGGTTTCGTCATCGGCGTTCATGCTGCGGATTTCGTCGGCGAAGATGCCGCCGCCGGGGACAAGGACAATCTTATCAAAGGCGCAGTCCGGGGATTGCGCCGCGGATTTGAGAGTCGCGATTACGGATGAGACCTTATCCATGAGGCTGCCGCCGACCTTCACGACAAGTATCCGCCGGCGCTCTCCCGACGCGGACGCGGCGTTATCCCCGCGGATTGCGCCGCTTCCCTCTGTTTCTCCGTTCATCTTCATCCGTCACCGGTAATCTGTCAGTTCATTCAGATATGATCTTTCTTCGCGATATAATTATACGGCAAATACCGAAATTACCGGGAATACAAAAATACAGGATACTGCAACTGAAAATACAAAATACTAAAAAACCCGTTCACCTATTACTTTTATCGGATTCTATAGGGTATCGGCATGCACGGCAAAATAATATCGGGCAAAGGAAAGGAGCGCCGCGAAAACGAAGGTAAACCCGCGATCTCTGTCTTTAAGAGATATCTTCCGCTCTTCATCCTCGGCATCCTCTTCATGCTCTGCATATGCCAGACCGCATCGGCGTCGGCATACGATATCAGAATCACCGAGTTCTGCCCCGACACCTACCTCAAGGGCGAAGGCGACGAGTATTTTGTCCTCGGAGGCGGCGGAAGCCTCGGCGGCGTTGAGGTCTCCGACGGCGAAGGGAGCGTCGGATTCCCGAAGGGTGCGGCGTTTTCGGGCGCGGTTACCGTGGCACGCGAGGGCGCCGCATTCCGTGACGTTCACGGATACTATCCCGATTACGAGATGTATGATACGACGCCGTCGGTCAGGGACGCGGTCAGAACCGGCAACTTCCAGATGGGCAACGGCGGCGACAACCTCGAACTGGTAATCAACGGCGTCACCGTGCAGGAGATAGTCTACCCCTCCGACACGATAAAAAAGGGCGAGGGGCGCGTGCATAAGCTCGACGCCGCCACCGGAGTCTGGGATATCCGCCCGTATTATATCGGTCAGTCGGATTTCACGCCGCGGACGGTGAACGGAGCGGCGGTAACCGCCTTTGCCGCGCCCGACGGCTCGTATAAGGTCTTTTCCGACGCGGTTTCATCTGCGAAAAAGACGATTGACATCAATGTCTACGAACTCACAAACCCCGATATCACGGAGATTCTGGAACGGAAGACAGCCGCGGGCGTAAAGACACGAATCCTCCTTGAAGGAAGCCCCGTCGGCGGACTATCGCCGGAGAGCATATACGCGGCATCGCGGCTCTCGAACGCCGGCGCCGACGTAAAACTCGTATCCACGGAGAACGGCATATACCACACACCCTACAGATTCGACCATGCCAAATACATGGTCATCGACGGCGAAAAACTCCTGATTGCGAGCGAAAACTTCGGCAATACGGGCTTTCCGTACGCGGATGACGCGGCGGGACCGGCGGGCAGGGGCAATCGCGGTTTCGGTGCGCTGATTGAGAGCGCCGCGGTCGCGGAATACTTCACGGAGGTATTCGAGACCGATATCAGGGGCGGCTGGGTCACGGACTGGAAGGATTACGCCGCCGCAAACCCGCAGAAGATTCGCGGCGCAAGAGCCGGGGAGAGCGTCGGCGGCGCATACCGCGGGGATATCGTCTTTGCACCCGCAACCTTTTCGGGCGTCACCGTAACGCCGGTGCTCTCCCCCGACACCTCATACCTCATCCCCGAACTCGTGAACAGCGCCGAAAAATCGCTTTACATCGAGCAGGCATACATCACGAAATGGTCGGGCGGCAAAAACCCGTATCTTGAGGCGGCGATTGATGCCGCAAGACGCGGGGTCTCGGTCCGCGTTCTCCTCGACTCATACCGCTACAACACCGACGGCGATGACGACAACGACGAGATGGCGGATTACATAAACGACATCGCCGCTAAGGAAAATCTGGATCTGAAGGCGGCGCTGATTGATCTCGACCGGAGCGGACTCCTCAAGATTCACAACAAATGCGTCATCGCCGACCGCGACAGAGTCCTCGTAAGCTCGGTCAACTGGAACGAGAACTCGCCGTCATACAACCGCGAGGCGGGCGTTATCCTCGCGGGCGGCGTCGGCAGCGTAAACGGCGGCAGCGGCGGACAATCGGGCACAATCGGAGAGTATTACTCAAAGGTCTTCGACCGCGACTGGGAAAACCGCGAAGGCGGGGGAATTATCTCGATTGCGGACAGCATCATCGCCCCCGACTCCCCGGGCAAAGAAGGCAGAGGGCTTCAGATCATCATTGCCGCAGTCATAATCCTCTGCTTTGCGGTCATATTCGTAATTCGGAAAAGAAAAGTATGACTGTAAATTACTCTTTCTTCACATCCCAGTGAATGCAGACCCTCTGCGACCTTCCGTGAAGGGTCACTTTGCCGTCGAAATGCGCCTTAAGCCATTCCAGCAGTTTCTTTCGGTTCGCGGGGTCGGAGACGGCATGCCGCTGTGCAATCTTTTCGGCGGCAACATCCGCGGACGGATACTCGTCGGGCAGGCTCAGGGAATATGTGTATAAATCGGGGTAAATGCCCATCTGAGCGAGAGCGCCGTAGAGGAGGTCGGCTTTCGGTCCCGGGTAGAAATCCGCGGCGCCGATTGACCTCATGAACTCCCCGAACTCCTTATTCTCCCAGATGTATTCGCCGGCGAACCAGAAGAGGAATATTCTGCCGCGGCAGACCTTTTCCATACGGCGAACCTGTTCGCATATGTCCGCCATGGACAGCGAGAACGACGCGGCAACGGCGTCGAACAACCCGTTTTCAGCGACATTCAGGTCTTTTTCGAGATCGGCGTCCTCCCACTTTTTCTGAACGACGGTGACGTTTGCGAGGTTTTCCTCCGCGATTCTCTCCTTCATTATCGTGCACATTCCCAAAGACGGCTCCACGCAGACGACATCGCGGGCGTGCTTCGCGGCGGGAATGCCCAGAGTCCCGGGACCCGAGCCTATGTCCAGAAAACGTTCGGTCTTTTGAAGGTTTATGGTCTCGAGCTGTTTCAGCGGGCGGCAACGGTCTTTCTTCGTCCTCTCCCAGTAAGACCTCGCGTGCTCCACGGAGTCCCACTTCACGCGGTTGCCATGCTTCTCGTCGCTTTCGAAGACCTCTTCCATCCGCCTGCGCCATATATCGGCGTAGTCAGGTACGTATTCGGGTATATTCGCGGTCATTTTCATATCTCCCCCTTTGTTCCTTTATATGTTCCTTTTTATCATTAATGCCGGCGTTCGGCAATGAGGTTCAAATGGCATTAAGTAATGATATTCGGCAATATATTCAGTAATAATAGGACTGAATCTTTACGATTTCTGCCGAATCCTTAGCGTTTGCATACTCGTTGAGCGGATTCTCGTTAACTTCCAGAAATCTCAGACCCCAGTTGAACTTCGATAGTATATCATGCGCCTGATTCTTCTCCCCCATGATATATAATGCGGCGGCTAAAGCCTCGACCGAGTTCAGCATGAAGGCACGCCCGAAATGACCTGGATTGGCGGCAACGAGGAACGGCAGTGCCCGCCTTCTCTGGTAACCCTCGACAATCCCCGTATTAAGCGCCTCCCACGAGCAGTCCAGCGCCGTCAGAGACGGCGCTATCCTGTCGGCGGGTGAGAGAGCCTGATCTGCGGTAGGGTCGAGGATAAGCGAGTTCCTCGGAATCGCACTTATCTTGGAGTGGACTTTTATCATCCGAAACCGTTCCAGTTTCTTTACCGAGCATACGCGCGGGTCACAGGTATTGTCGCGCCATGCCAAAAGGGGCATCATCATATTATTGTTAAAACTAAAATCGTATAAGTTCATCTGTAGTTCATCCGTAGTTCATTCGTCATCCGTATCACGTATCGTATCACATATCGTATCACGTATCCCGCGGGATGCGGGGATTCGTGGATGCACGGATGCGCCGCGGCAGAAGGGGAAAAAAGAGGAAAAATCATGTATGTTCTGATTGCGGCGTGCGTAAAAAACCCGAATCTGCGGGCAAAAGGGATTACAAAGCCATCCGATATCGCGATGTTCAACCGATGCCTTGACCGCTGCCGTGACTGCGGCATTGAAACCCTCTTTCTCCCCTGCCCCGAGACCGTTTATCTGGGTGCGGACAGAGAGCCCGGCTCGTTCCTCGAAAGGCTCAATACTAAGGAGTTTGCCGCGATTATCGACGGCATGGAGAAGGAGGTGAGGGCAGAGTTCGAAAGGCGCGGCAGTATGCCCGCATGCATTGTCGGCGTCGACTCGTCACCGTCCTGCGGCGTTAACACGGTCTATATCACGGACGTGAAGGAACGCGGCCGCGGCGCTTTTATGAAACGTTTTTCGGATATTCCCGCCTATGATGTAAGTGAGTTTTCGATGTACAGAATATATCTCGCGGCGCCGCTCTTCTCCGAGGCGGAACGCGAGTTCAATGCGAAGATTGCCGGCATTCTGCGGGAGAAAAAGTATCTCGTCCATCTGCCGCAGGAGGTAGGGGATGACTCCTCCACACGCGACGGGGCGGAGACGGGACGGATTTTCGAGTATAACCTCAAAGCCCTCAAAGAATGCGATATCGTCGTCGCGGTCATCGACGGCGCCGATGCGGATTCGGGAACGGCATGGGAGATAGGTTATGCCTTCGCCGCCGGAAAACGGATTATCATGCTGAGGACGGATTTCAGGCGCACCGGCGACAACGAGGCGGTAAATCTCATGCTCGAAGAGTCGGGGGAGGTTGTCGGCAGCGTCGCGGAACTTCTCGGGGTGCTGAATTCCCCGTTCTGAATTTTTGTTTTACCACGCCGTACCCTATTTAAAGTTTATGTGCCACTCAAAATCTGTGTCAAAAAAACAATGACAAATAAAGGATTAATTGGAAAATAAACAAAAATGAAAAATATTTTTTATGTAATCGTCATGTAACCATAATGCAATCATTGTGCATTCAAAATATGAGAATGAGAGTATCATGTGAATGATTTTTTAGTCGATAATCAGTCCCAATAAGGAATGTACTTTCTATATTTTGCCGAATTATTTGACCCGTCATTATTGTATATCTTTATCAGGTTTTTCTCAAGAGTTTTTTTCAGTATCTTAGATGCAATCGGATAGTTTTTGTCATCAATACCCAATCTGTTACGAAGCGACGTATTTGTCATGTATTCTTTTTTCACGTAGCATAAGCAACAGTGCTGATAGCACGCGCGGATTTTATCGTTCATATCCATCTCCCCCAGTGAACGGTATGAATACATAATAACATGGAAGGAATCTTCGTCTTCTTTAAACTCGGGTGCAGGAAGCTGATACAACTCTATCTCGTTTATTGCCCGATCTATTCCGCTTCCCCGTTCTTCACAAAATCCCATGCGTCTCATCATTCTTGCAAGGGTTTCATTTCTGGAACGCGGCGTGCAGTTAATCAGCCTGTCCAAAGACACTAACAGACAACCGGGATTTGTAATTTCCATTCTTTTCGGGAATATCTCTACAACAGGACTTGTGCCTGAAATCCAGAAATCCTGATGAATTAGTGCGTTTGCAAGAAATTCGCGTATGGCTATTTCAGGATACATCATGACTTCTTTTCGGATTACATCTTTTATGATTTCATTTGAAGGCAACTCATTCTTGAGTCTCTCCATGGCTTTTACTAAAGTTACGGCATAACCTTCATTAAATTCCCATTCATCTTTTGCGTAAATCCGATCCGGGCTGTTATATGAGATTATTCGTAACTTTTTCCGACTGATGTGCGGATATCTGTCAAGTTTTTTTGCAAACAGAATTGCACCGAGATTTGTCAAAGAAAAGGTTTTGCCGGTCCGAACAATGAATCCTTCCTCAATAAGTCTGCTGATTTTTCCATCAGACGTGTCCGGAACTTTTTCTTTCAGGTATTTGAATATCTCATCCGTAAAAATGTGATCATCTATCTCTTCTTTGGATATGTTTTCAAATGCAATTTCCGATTCAAATCTGCGTTTATCCAATTCTTTCCAGAGTTTTTTCTCTAAATCGGGATATTCATCAATCGGTTTGTTATATGAATTAATGCGGACATATCTTGTACTTTTAAATGAAGTTGGCTGATATTTTGCGGCAGGTATCTGAAAAACTACAATTTTCTTTCCGTTTATCTGTAGATCAATTATTTCAAATCCGATGCGAGGTGTCAAAAGACGCCTTAACCACGGTTCAAGATCTTCATTTCCTTTTCCTTTTTCGGTTTTAGGATTGAATTTTGTTCCGACTATTTCATGTGTTTTGTCCTGAATTCCATATATCAGATAACCGTATTGCTCATCTGCCAATAGAGCGGAGTTACTTAATGCGGATATGTATTCCCCTATTTTTTCAGGTTCATGATAATCAACCTTAAACTCATAAAATGTGCCTTCTGACTCCGATTTGGCAAGATTTAATACAATTTCTTCAAGTGTGTCAGGTTTCAAAATATCTCCGCGCTATATCTTATACAGTGGTTTTTGTCAGCAACCTTATTATTGATTATTATTGGAAAAATCATGTTGTGCCTTATTTAAACCTTATGTATCACCAAAAATATGCTCCAAAAAAATAACCTCGCACAAGCAATTGTTTTCATAAATAATTCAAATTATCAATATTTTTTATGTAATCGTCATGTAATCGCAGACCTCCATATGATATGTGACACATTTAAAAAATTCCCGTAAACTCCACGTGACTTTTTAATATATTCGCGTCCTATCTGATCTCATACAGGACAATAAACCCGTCCCGAAAAGAGAGATTCGCTGAAAATGACCGACAGCACACTGCCCGGCAGAACAGTCTCGGATAAATCGGACCTTATCTGGCTGATGATAATAGGGCTTCTCACAGCCCTTGCTTTCACGGCAAGCTATATCTCCTTAAGCAACTCGCAGTCATACAGCGTCGCAAACATCTTTTTAATCCCGATTATCCTTGCATCCTTCATATATCAGCGGAAAGGAATCATCTACACCGTATCGGTCACGGCACTCTTCGTAATACTCGCCGTCCTCATGAATCATCGCGAGACGCTCTTCGATACAGGCATCTACGCGGTCATAATGATAGGTATCGGGCTTATTATCACGCTTCTGAGCATTGCGCTTCACAAGAGCGAGAACAGATACAAGATACTCTTCGAGACGTCGCCGGCGCCGATGATAGTCATAGACTCCAGAAACATTATCCGCGACATCAACGACAGTCAGTTCAAGATCTTCGGATACGACCGCAGGTCGCTCATCGGAAAAAACTTCTTCGAACTTGAGTTCATACCCGGAGAATGCCGCATGAACATGTGCGAATCGATAATCGGCGGAGAAGGCACGGAGATAACGTCGGATACGAATTCGGGCAAAGTCACGCGACAGAAAAATCGGGAACGTAAAACAAAGCCGGATGCGCCCGAGACACCGCACAAAAGGACGCTCATCATACATATCAACGACATAAACGGCATCACGCATACCTGCCAGGTCTATCACAGCACACTCAGAAACGAATACGGCACGGTCGAACTGCGAATCATCGGAATGCTGGACATAACCGACAACGTCATCGCGCAGAAAAACCTCCGGATATCCCTTAAAGAGAAGGAGATGCTCATCCGCGAAGTCCATCACAGGGTCAAGAACAACCTTCAGGTCATAGTAAGTCTCTTAAAGCTCCAGATGAACAGGACCGAGGACGAACAGGCATGCGAGACGCTCCGCGACTGCCAGACGAGAATCTATTCGATGGCGATGGTGCACGAGAAACTCTACCGCTCCGAAGGTCTTGCCGAGATCGACGTCCGCGAATACCTCGAAAATCTCGCAAGGAACATCATGATAGAGTATTCCGAGAAACTCGGAGATATCAGCATCGAGGTCACCGGCGACAGCGACCTCTCCTTCGACCTGGATACCATTGTCCCCTGCGCACTCATTACAAACGAACTCATAACCAACTCCTACAAATACGCATTCCCCGATAAAAGAGCGGGCAGGATATCCATAGACATATCCATGCAGAAACCGGAAGCGGGGGCAGCGGGGCAGGCGACGGCGCAGGACGGCGATGCGGAGAGCGAAGTCAGATATGTCTACACATACCGCGACAACGGTGTGGGAATCAGAAACCCGACTGCTGCTGTAGGGACGGAAGGTTCGGGTTCGGGCGCGGGCGGATCACGGAAGAACGCCGGCAACCTGCTCAACAACCCCGACACGCTGGGCATGAAGATTATCCGCTCTCTCGTAAGGCAGCTCAACGGCGTCATCGAGATAAAGAACTCCGGGGAATCTTCTGAAGGCACAGAAATTATCATTAATTTCAGAGGTAAACTGTAATAATCAATAACAGGTGAGGAATATGCCGTCCAACAAGAAGATACTGATAACCGAGGATGAAGGCATTGTCGCCCTTGAGATAAGGGAGACTCTGGAGAATCTCGGGTATTACGTGGTCGGCGAAGCACAGACGGGTCAGGAGGCCATCGAGCTGGCGCGGGATAACAAGCCCGACCTTGTCCTTATGGATATCACGCTTCAGGGGGACATGGACGGCATCGAAGCCGCGGAGAGAATCTATAACCTCTACGACATACCGATTATATTCCTCACGTCGCATTCGGACGAGGCGACGATAAAGAGAGCCATGCGGTCAAATCCGTTCGGATACCTGATTAAGCCGTTCAATGACCGCGAGCTTTACAGCAATATCGAGATGACGCTTCACAAGCACAGCGTTATCAAAAAGGTGGAGCCGAATGCGCTTATCGATTCGACACTGCGGCTTGTATCCGATGCCGTCATCACGGTCGCCGTCGACGGCGAGATTACACGCATGAATCCGCCGGCGCAGGCGCTTACGGGATATTCGCGCGAAGAGGCGACGGATTACGATATCTTCCATCTCTTCAGGCACGACCGCAGGAAGATCTCGGATATGATGGATTCCCTGCGGACCGATACCGCCGAGAAGAAAAACCTCCTCTCGTGGATAGAGTCGGTGACGCTTACGAAGAAGGACGGCGATTTTCTCCCGATGTCGCTCAATATCGGGTTTGTCAAGGGCAATCGCTGGAACAGCGACGAATACTTCTTCGTTCTTATCCCGTACAAGTCCAACGGCGCCATCGGCGAGGGCGAGTCGGGGCTTGAGAGATATTACAGGATTGTTCTGGACGCAATCAAGGACTCGGTCTGCCTCATTGATTCGGATTTCAAGATAGTCGTCTATAACTCGGCGTTCTCAAATCTCTGCATCCGCCTCGGTGCCGACCTGAACAAGCTCGATAAGCCCGTCTACGATATTCTTCCCAACGATATCTTCGGCAACAGATGGGACTTCAAGGATCTCTTCGACAGCCACAGATCGGGCGTGCCGAGCGAGATTGCGGTTAAGGAGAGGTCGTATATCAGGGACAAGGTTGCGCATTATCTGAATATCGAGACGATTATGCTCTCCGACGGCAAAAAGGTCACGCACTTTGCGATTATCTGCTTTGACGTGACACGCGAGAAGGAGGTCGAGGAGCGCGATGAGAAGCTTTCGCGCAATTTCCGTGCGCAGAGCCGCAACATCGAGGCGATTGCCGATATCTGCGCACGCTTAAAGCCGCCGGTCTCGACGATTAAGAAGGTTGCGGGTCCGCAAAACTCGATGGAATTCAGGAAGGTGATGAAAGCCGCGAACGAGCTTTCGGATCTCATCTTCCAGATGGATATGAAGTGGCTGAAATACGAGAGAATCAAGAGCCTCTTCACCGCGATGGGAATGGACCTGCCGGACGATAAGGGCATCGACGAGGACGAGAAGACCGATGCCGCGGCTCAGCAGGACGGCGAGTTCCCGACCGAGAACGACGGCATCGCGGGCGCAGGTGCGGACGGCACCGTGACGGATGCTTCCGCCGACGGAGACACCGCTCAGCCGAATCAGCCGGCACAGTCGAATCAGACCAATCAGTCTAATCAATCAAATCAATCAAATCAGTCTTCTCAGCCGCGTCATGCGACCGAGGACAGCGAGATGACCGAGGAAGAGCTGAAACTCTTTGAAGACCTCGATTCCGAGAGGATAATGAAATAAAAACAAAAAAATACAATAGCCGAAAACAGCAAAACAAATTCTTTTTTTTTATTCGGTCGGCTCTTTTGCGGAATCCTTTTCGGAATCGGTTTTTGAATCCTTTGGCGAATCCTTTACGGATTCTTTCCGGGATTCATTCTTTGATTCTTTCGCGGCATCGGTTGCCGATTCCTTTTCGGAGTCGCACGCATCGGTTTTCGGCGCGTTTTTCTTCACATACGGCGCAAAATACTTCTTAGGTTGCGGGCTTTCTGAAGTGTCATCGGACTTTTCGATATTTTCGGCATTTTCGGCTTTTCCGTCTTTATCCGCATTGTCCTCTTTTGCGGATGCTGTCGATGTTTCCGATGCTGCCGAATCTGCCGACTTGGAAGCCGAGATGCCGCCGAAGATATCGCCGAGAGAGATGCGTTTTTGCGTTCCGTCGCCGCCTTTATCGCCTCTACCGCCTTTTCCGAACATTCCTCCGATACCGTTCTTTCCTATCTTCCCGCTCTGCCCTTTATTTCCGCCGTTTGCGCTCTCTCCGCCCCCGTCTTCCATAAGCGAGAGGCTGTCGCTGTCGATAATGCTGTTGTCGTCGAAGACCGTGTAGGTCTCCTCGGTCCTTGCGGATGTGACACCGTAACGGGTCTTGGATATCTTGAGTTCAACGGCGGCGGTGTGCTCGCCGACCGATTTGTGCTCCCCCGAGATCAGCACTTCGTAGCTTCCGGGCGCCACGAAATGCTCCATGGATCTGCCGTCGAGATAGACCGTGCAGACAAAAGCGCGGTATTTGCCGCCCCTGGCATCGACGGAGAACTTCAGATACTGCGGGCTTTCCCCGGCGGCACGCAGGGCTTTCGGGACGTCAAGGACGATAATCGGTTTCACGCGATGCCGCATGACGTTCGCCGCGAAAAGCACGACAATAAAGAATGCGAGGATGAACGGCACCGCATATATTGCGTTGTTCGCGATCTCCGCCGCCATATCATCGGCATTTTTGACGCCGTCGAGGTCAACGTCTTCCGCCGCGATCATAGCCCGCTGCGTGAGATTGATCGCCTCGTCGTAATCCTTCTTTTCGTATGCGGCGCGGGCTTCTTCAATCAGTGCCTTCGCCAATACGGGATTGTACTTGAGATTCGCGGTTATTACCGCTTCAACCTCGGCGATAGCCTCGGGTATGGTGGTCTCGGGGACATAGGTCAGAACCGCGCCCTCGTAACCGATGATGAGAGTCTCCTCAATCGTCCTGAAACCGAGTTTTTCAATGCGTATCTCGTGCCTTCCCTGCGAAATCGTGCCCGAATACGGAGTAGTGCCCACGTCAACGCCGTCAATATACAGCTCGAAACCCGCGGGCACGGTCGTTACCGATATCGTGGTATCCGAGGGAACCAGCTCGGCTTTGACCTCGGATAACTTTCCTACCTCGACGTTAACCCTTCCCGTCCAGTCGTTATAGCCTCTGTGCCTGATAATCACCGTGTATTCGCCGGGCTCGACATCTCTCAGCGTATAAGGTGTTTTTCCGACATTGCGACCGTCAAGTATGATATCCGCACCCGTCGGAGTACTTGCGAAATCAATCTGACCAGTCGTCGGAATCGGTTTGAACTTATGATACACAAGCTCGGATGCGCCTTCGCTTACCGTCTTTACAACCTCGTAAGGCTCATAGCCGTCAAGTTCCAGACGGACGAGATGCGGACCCGTCTCAAAACTGTAAAATACCGTGTCTTTGTCGGAAAGACCGCGATAGTTGCCGTCTATCCAGATCTTTGCGCCCAGCGGCTCGGTCTCTATCTTGAATGCCTCTCCGACGGCGGCGCTCACCGCGGGCATCAGTAAAAGAAGGAGAATCAGGGCTAAAAGCGCTCCGTAAACAAATCTTTTAGTCCCTGTTGCGTGTATCATGACGGCGAAAAAATGAATTATTCCTGTTCCGTTCTAAATGCCGTTATTGCCGTTATTGACGTTACCGTTCGGCATATCGGGCGGACTCTGAGGAGATGCGGGCGGATATGCGGTCGGCTCGGAGAAAGGAGTGCCTCCCGTAACGGTCATATCGGGAGTTATCCGATAAAACAGATGATATATACCCGAATCCGGGAGAGTCGCCCAGACCTCATCCGATCTTATTTTGTCGACAGTACCCGTCTGCGACCAATAACCCGTAGCCGTGTCAAGTTTCATCACAATAAGTTCGGCATGGCTGTCCAGAGCATACGGATTGGTATTCAGAGGCAGAGCGACCAACTGCGGACTCTCAACCAGAGTCACATTATACTGACTGCCGAATGCTTTAAAACCGCCGGAAATATTCCGGACTTCGACATCCGAAGGAAATACAACGAACATATTCGTATTCGGAATATTCTCCGAGGGGTTAATCTGATGAACATCGGGCTCGCCCGTATGGGGATCGCCTTTCTTCAGTAATCCCAAACCGAGCGGGTCGGTAACGACGAAACCGACGGCGCCGCATACGAGAAGCGCAACAATAATGACGCCTATAACCGTCAGGCGCGTCTTATGCTTCTTCTCCATATGCTCCTCATACTCGCGCATCACTTTATCGCGGTCGGAATCAGTGACCACCCATTTTGAGTTATAGCCCGTCTTATCGAACTTCGTATCCTGACGGCGGCTCTCCGAATAACTCTCGGACGAGAATGCACGCGGCGCAGGCGCACTGTAAAACTCGCGTATCCTCTCCGAAACTATGAAATCGGCATACTGCTTCCTGCCCGCCGGCGATATGTTCTGAGTCCTCTCGAACTCGGTGACAACCCTCTCGGCAATACGGTTCAGCGGCTCTCTGCCGCTAAATCCCTGCATAACATCGGGTTTCTGCGCGAAAACTCCTATATGCCGATAGATATCCGAGATAAACCCGCCCGTGACGGTCTCGGTTGCCAGATTAATCTGATACCCGCCCGAGACCTTATCCACAATCATAAGGTCGGCATCGCGGAAAGTCCTCTTCGCAACGACTATGGTGAAACCCGCCGAAAGATAGGTCTTGAGCTTACCGGCAACGAGGACGGCGTAATCCACGGACTTGGAGAGATTGTCGGAGACGGCAAGGACATTCTTGCCAAGCAGAAGTCTGCCGATGGCATAATCCGCCGTCCCGATATCCGACATCTTGGATGTCAGCCGCATATTCCTCTCGTCGAAGAAATTGTCGTCCGAGGCGAGATTTCTCACCTCGTAATCGTTCTGCTCGAGAGTGCGCCTGACGCGGGCATAGAAATCCTGCACATAGGAGAGATCTATGTGCGAAAGATAAGCGTCATAGCCGCTCTTCTCGAGATAGATTACGGTATCGGGTCGGCGTCCCTTCTTCTGGACGTTGACCGCCGTGCCCATGAGAAGAGCACCGTTTCTGGTCGAGATATAGAGCGAAGCCGTACTTTCGTCGAGCATCTCGGCAAGATTAACCGCATACTCGTCAGTGAGCGAGCCCGAAACGATCTCGCCGTCGGTTGTGAATATTCCGTAAGTATCCTGCATAATCTCACCTGCCGAATTTGAAAACCTCGGAGAATCTCCACGGCGCAAGGTCCGTCGGAGCAATCTCCTCTTCCATGCCCTCTTCGGTCGGGAAGGGCTCGGCTGTCGCATCCACCGATACCGCGATGAAATGCATCGAGATATCGTCCATCATATTGATGAGGTTCTTAAAGACCAGATTCGTGCGCAGTATCTCGAAGAGCGAGTTCTCGATGGCAAGCGCCTGCTTCGACTTCTCGGGAACATCCGAGAGCTTTGACGCATTCATCGAGCGGATAAGACCTCTGATCTCCTTGTTCTTCCACAGAACAAGGTCGGACTTCGTGACCACGACCGCGAACTTCTTGTTCGACTTGAAGACGCCGAAGAAGTTCTTGTCCTCCAGATCTATGAGGGTCTTCATGTAGCCGCCGAACTCCCTGGCAAGCTGGGAATGCCCTTTACGGTTATCCGTAATCTTCTCGCCGTCAACGAGAAAGATGACCTTGCCCGCCTTTAGGAAGTTGCCGTACATGGTCGCGATGATGACACTCTTCGTAAACTCGGGGTCGAGGAGTTTATCCGCGTGATTAAACTTGATGAACCTCACGAAGTCCATCGTTCCGGCATTCTTTCTCACCTCGGCGGGCGAGATGTTCATTGCCGCGCTCAGCAGGGATATGGCTCTCTTGAAGTTGATATCGTTGAGCTCGTCGTAGTATTCGCCGGCATAATCGACAACGGTCCATTTAACCGGAATCAGACCGAACTTCTTTCCCTTCAGTTCATAGATGACCATCTGATAACGGTAAGTCCTCGGAAGAATCTTGCCGTCAAGCACGATTGAGTAGAGATTGGAGAGCTTGAGGTCGTCGCCGTCGTCGTTGGGGTCGCCCGTAAGCACAACGCCGTCGTTCGTGTGACCGCGGTTGTAATTATCCGAGATATACTTCCACAGACCCAGAACAAAGTAGGTCTTTCCCGAAGAACGCGGTCCGAAGACAAATATCTCGGAGGCACGCACGCCGACCGTAATCTTCATGGCTATCCAGTAAAGGATAACCGCAAGGATGATGCCTGCGCCGAAGAAGAATATGCTCTGCGCCGCATACGCATCGGTGGCGTCCATGACGGCAAGCGACATCTCGTAGAGAAGGAATCCGATAATCGTCAGGAACAGGACCGTCAGAAGAATCTTGGCGATAAGCGCCAGAAAGTCATAACGGTTCGTGATTACGGACTTTACAACGGCAACGCCTCCCAAAATGATGCCTATGGAATACATCATGACGAGCAGACTGATGTTTGCCCACGGGGATATCATCACATAGAAGTAAGGAACCGCCGCAAAGACGATGGCGTAGATGAATCCGTTTATTCGGGAATCCTCATTGAAGAGCATTCCGATTGCGACTGCAAAGAATATTCCGCAGAGCAGTTCCACAAATATCGTGAGTTCACCCGGCGCCGGATGCACCTTAAAAACGGGAGCAATCGCGGTAAAGACATATGCCACGATTATGCTCAGCGGAAGTGCCGCCAGAAAGTAGATCTTCCTTTTTTTACTGTTTATAATCATTCGCCGACGGCCTCTTTGATATCCTTGACCGTGTATAACTCAAGAATTCTCTTCCTCGCCTCATCCGCGTCTTCCTTGCTTCCCGCCTCGAGATCGGCAATCTCGGCGGCTTCGGTGAGGAGGAGAGTCTTCTCTCTTACGACATACTTGCCTTCCTGTAAGTAGAGTGCGTGGTGGAGGATATTCTCCTTCGACCTCTCGTACTTCTCCCAGTATCCGCCGCCCGTCGTGAGCGGAGATATGTTGTCGAGGAAGCTTGCCGCCGCAAAGAAGGTGAGCGAGATCTCCCACGGCTTTGTGTAATTGTGCGAGTTGACCTTGGCGCTGTCATTGCTCTTTAAGTCGAGCTGCTTTACGAGAGCGCGTCTGAGGTCGCTTCCCTTGTTCTCGGTAAGCTGCGAGAGCCAGTGCGACGGCGATGCCGCAACGAGAGCCGCCTTGTCAAAGCTCCATCTCTCCGTGCCCGCACTGCCGTATCCTACCGAGATATTGTTGATACCGAGTTTGTGCGAGTCGAGAAGATCCTTGTACTTCCACTGGACGATGTTGTAGAGCTTCTCGATCTCCGCCTTGCCTTCCTCGTCGTAGTCGAGGACGGAGAGGTCGGAGTCATCCTTTATGAGCGAGAGCACATTGGGGTTGATCTCGCCGAACCATGTGCGGTACATTCCCTCGACGGTCGCGTTGCCGCTCCTCCTCTTCTCGTCGATTGCCCTGAGACCGCCCTCATAGCCCTCGACATTCGCAAGGAACTTCTTTCTGGCATCGAAGGTCTCGCCGATAAGGTCCTCTATGTGCGCAAGGAACTCTATCTGCTGCTGCATATCCTTCTGCGACCGGATGAGCGCGTCGATATCCGAGCTTATCTTGTTGTATTTCGCCGTATATCCCTCGCGGGTATTGATTATCTCGGTAAGAGCCTCACGGACATTGGTGAGAACCGCAACCGTATCGTTTCCGTGGAAGGAGCGGATAAGCTGTGCCTTCTCCTCGGATCCGAGGTTGAACTGGGATATAACCGGCGCCAGCGCGGACTCGCGGATTGAACCCAGCTTGGAGTCGTATTCTCTCGAGAGGAACTTCTCCTGTATGAAGACATCGAAGGGGTCGCGGATTGAGATCTTTCCGGGGTGCATCTGGGAGATCTTTCTGATTCTCTCCTCCTTCGTCGCCTTTTCGCTGCGGAACATCTCTACATTGAGCTTCTTTCCGAGGAGGCTGTCGGCAAATCCCTGCTTCTTTGCGACCTTGGTCATATACTCGTTGAAGTAGTAGAGCGAGAGCGATTCGGCAAGATCCTTAAGGTATTCGAAATCTGCCGCGGTCGCATGCTCGAGTCTCTCGACATCCGCCTGAATCTCTCCGAGCGGCAGTGATTTGAGCCAGTCTTCGCGCTTAATCGGTTTTGCCTTGTTCTTGTCGGCAAGACTGAGCTTCTCTTTAAGGAGGAAGAGAAGAGCCGCGAACTTGTCGAGGAAGGCGCGTTCGAGATCGTCGATTGCCGCACCGTCGCCGCCTCCGCCCTGACCGAGTGCGATATAGTCCTCAATCGGTTTCGAAAGGTTGCTTATCTCGGAACGGATTGTGTCGTAGGTCTTTGACTTGAGGTTCTCGACCTCGTCAAGCTCGGTGCGTCTTGCCTTTATCTTGACGTCAAGCTCGCTGATCTCCGCCTTCAACGCGGACTCGCGTGCCGAGAGGTCGCCCGAGATCTTTCCGAAGTTCTCTTCGCCGCGGATGAGGTTGACGAAGGCTGTCCTCGCCGATTTTTCGTTGACCTTGAGCGTGGTCTTGTGAAGGTCGCCCATGACCTCCAGAAGCTGGAGGTTCTTCTTTATCGCCTCGTAAAGCTCCTGATCCTTTGCGTTCTCATGGGGTTTGGACTCGTTCTCGAGCGATTTCTTGAGTCTTGCCACATACTCGATGAGTTTGTCGTACTCTTTTATCGTCGCTATGTCCTTGAGGTCCTCTGGCATGTTGTTGGAGACCGCGGACTCGATAATCGACTGCGTCTTGAAGTTCAGTAGGTCGGTAATGTCGTTCTCCCAGACCTTCTTTACCTTCTCAATCTCTTTCCTGTAGGTATTGACGTCGTCGTGGGTGATCTCGCTGTCGGTCTTGGAGAACTCGTTGGGATACGCGTTCACGTTCGTCGCGAAGAAGTCGCCGACCGCCTTTAAGATCTTGCCGCGATTCTCCGACATTCCCGCAAAGGAGTCGATGACATCCTCAAAGCCCTTCTTGAGCGAACGCAGGTTCTCGACGGGGTATTCTATGACGTGAGAGTCGGCGAAGATGAATCCCGAATAGTCCTTCTTGGCATCGACGATAGCCGAGATATCCGCCGTGGGCAGATAGAAGGAGTTGATGAACATGTAGGGGAATGCCGAGTCGAACTCGATGACTTCCTGTTTTCTGTCGCCGCCGTCGACGTAACCCGTGGGACTCAGTGACGAGACTATGATATAATTGAAGAGCTTGTCGTCCTTCATATTGAGATATTCAATCTCCGAAAGGGCAATGGCGGCGTTGAGCTGCTCTTTCTCGCCCTCGCTTGCCGCCGGAAGCACGGCAAAGAGCCAGATCTTGGATTCCTGACCTCGTTTCTCCTTGATGTAGCGGGCAAGGTCGATGAACATTCCCGAACCCGTGCCGCCGCCGAGACCGACGATAATCGCAACCGGTCCGTGACCCTGGAACGACGGGAACTGCTCTCCGCCCTGCGTGATTGCCTTATAGAATACCGCTTTCGAGATGGCACGCCTTCTGTGGACGCCGCCGCCGAAATCATCGACTATGTTCCTGTCGACCTTCTTCAGGGACGCGTATTCGAAACCGTATTCGGGATCGTTCATCCACCAGACATCGACGAGCGGTCTCTCGCGGCGGTTCTTCATCTGCTCGCAGATCTTCTCGGACGTGAGCGAGGAGACGCGTTCAACATTGGCGAGATCGGGCAGGTGGAAGTGATAGCTCTTTACGCTTCCGCCCATCTGACTGTTCGCCCTCTGCATGGCGCCGACCTTCTTCTCTACATCATCCGCCCTCTGAATATCGGTTTTCCTCTGATTCGAGTCGGTATCGAATGTGTAGAGCGAGAGCCTTTTTCCGTCCGAGAGGAAATGCTCAAGGAACCAGTCATGCTCATAGAGATTCGAGATGAGCTTCTTACCGCATCCGCCCACCGCAACTACGGTCAGTTCGTCAGGCATCTGGAACGGTTTTCCTTCAATAATATCATCAGCCATTTTTTTGCTCCGTTTTTGCTTATTTGCTTATTTGGTTATATTCCGATTATTCCGCAACGGGTTTTTTAAATTCCGTTTCAATTTCAATATTCACTCTGATAGTCCTGCATGTTCTTTGCGCGGATTCCGCCCAGGAACATTCCGACGGCAAAACCGATGACGAGAAGAACTATTCCGATAATGATTGCCGTCATGAACGGCATCGTTGACTCCTTCGGAAGTTCGGCGTATTTGAGGACTTCGTTTGCCTCATCGGTAAGACCCTTGGAGTAGAGGTCCTGTGCGAGGACTCTCAGATTTGTATCCGTGATTGCGTTCACACGCGACATAAACTGCGCTTCTCCCGGGATTGTGACCGAGAATGTCTCGGTCGATGCCTGACCGACCATGTTGCCGTTTGCGTCAAGCGCCTTTACACTGTAGTAAATGTATCCCGTCTTCTGAGTCTGCCTCGTTGTTACGACAACGCCGTCCACTACCTCAATGGATGTGAGAACGGGCACACGTCCCGAGACGCTTACCTTAACGGACTCGGGCAGTCCCCCTTCGGCATTGAGTCTTAAGATCTGATTGTTGACGGAATTGTCGCCGTCAACGAGAGTAATACCCTCTGTCTCGACCGTCCAGAGAGTCGTTTCCGAAACCGGAATCAGATCGGTGTTCATCTCAATAACAGATGCCTGTTTGGGAATACCGCTGACAACTACCTGATAATTTACAACAACACCTTCATCCTGCGAATTGAGCAGTTTTTCGCCGGTTACGTCCGCATTTACGGCGGATGCCGGTATGCACAAGAGCATAACTGATACGATTAATGCGAATATCCAAAGGGATGCTCTGCTATTTATTGACATAATGAGAGATTAATTTTTGAATAATTAAATATTTCTTGTACTTTTTCAGTTTATGATCCGCAGATACCCGTTGCAGAATTCCGTATGGGTGTGCATGAGACGGCATGAGACCATCCGAGACCGTATGACCGTATTGAACTATGTGACCGTATGAGGCACGTATGTGACCTTATGCGACCGTATGGGAATGATATATCACATATTAACTGCTAATCTCTCATCTACGCAGATCTCAATACTTGTACTTATAGCGGTTCTCGTGCTCATATCCGCCCGAAGTTTCATGCGCAACGGGATTAAGATATGGCATATCATGCTTTGCGGAGCGCTGGCAGTGCTCATAACGGGGCAGATCTCGGTTCCCGACGCAATCCGTGCAATAAATTACGATGTCATAATTTTTCTTGCGGGAGCGTTCATTGTCGGCAGGGCACTCTCGGAGAGCGGCGCTTTAAACCCGTATATCGAGAGATTTTTTGCAAATCCGCGGAGTGAGAGAGGGTTTTTCCTTGTTTTCATTGCCGCGGCGGGTTTCCTATCGGCATTTCTCATGAACGATACCGTGGCAATAATCGGAACGCTCTTTGCGGTCTCGCTCTCGAAAAAGATGAATATCCCCGAGGAGATTCTTCTTATCACGCTCGCATTCTCGGTTACGACCGGCAGTGTCCTAAGCCCCGTCGGCAATCCGCAGAATCTTCTCATCGCATTATCCGAGGGCTTTGCCGGCTCTGCGGCATTCGGCGGTCTTTCAGCCTCCGCGAATCCTTTTCTCGTCTTCGGCGCCTACCTCATAGTGCCGACGCTGATCTCCCTTCTCCTCATATATCCGATATTAAAGCTCTTTTACCCGGATTTTTCCGCCGTCCGCAAAAGCCTCACCGCGACGGAAAAGACGAATCCGGATTCGACAGAAACTTCGGAAGTTGCGGTTGTCGCCGACGGCAGACTTGCGAAGATTGCCGAGATCTCGCTCGGCGTTCTCGTGCTCATGATACTCCTTAAGGGAGCGGCAAGCTTCTTCAATAACTCCTCGCTCATCCAGCTTCCGATGATAGCGGTCGCCGCCGCACTCCCCGTCATTCTGTTCTCCAAATGCCGCTTTGAGATAGTAAAAGGGATAGACTGGGGAACGATAATATTCTTCGCCGCCATGTTCGTCCTCATGCGGAGTGCATGGGACAGCGGATTTATCCAGAGCATTCTGAATCTCGGAACGGCGGATGCCGGGTCGCTCTTCACATCGGCATCCGTGATATACGGCTTGGGAATTACGGTCAGCCAGTTTGTCTCGAATGTGCCTTTCGTTGCGCTCTTCCTGCCGCTCATGGCGGATTCGGGTGCGAATGCCGCGGTCTACATGGCACTGGCGGCGGGAAGCACCCTCGCCGGCAATCTCCTGATATTCGGCGCCGCCTCGAATCTGATAATCATACAGAATGCCGAGAGATACGGCAGCACAATCGGTTTCCTTAACTTCGCAAGAGTGGGCATTCCGCTCACGATTGCGCAGTCCACCGTCTTCCTGCTGTGGTTCTGGATTATCGGCGCATGACTGATTGGTGCATGAAGGAGTAACGCATAAAGGATATGCATGAAGGATTCACGGGAATGACGATTCCCTAAAATTGACGCTAAACCGATAAAAAAGAATATTTTGGGATTATTTCACGATGACCGTGGCAGACCAGGTCGTGTCATCGGCGGTCTGCTGTTCCCATGAGCGCTTGTAGATGCCGTTGAGCTTGTAGGTTCCCGTGTTGACGGCCTTAAGCTCCCAGACATGCTCGCCGCCGGCACCGACAAGGGCGGTGTTCGGAGGTACGTATTCGTCGCTGACTACTTCAAAGCCCGTTGTGTCAAGCTGCCATGTGTAGCCCGTTGTCGGGTTCTCGGCGAGTGTAATCTTTACGATCTCGCCTTTGGAGACGGTATTCTCCGAGCCGTTATCGTCTTTCGTCAGGGAAAGTGCCGGTGTATCTTTACCTGTCGCCGTCGGTGCAGCCGAAGGTGCGGCTGTCGGCACTTCGGTTGCCGCTGCGGTTGCTACTTCCGTAGGTGCGGTTGAAGGTGTCGTCGTCTTCACGGTGTCCGTGCCCGTGCATCCCGCAAATGTGACGCACGCAATAAGTAAAGCGGCAACTGCCGCCAGACATGTGTATTTGTTCATGTTATCACCTTATTAATTGCAGAAAAAATTAGTCATTAATCCTATAAATACAACTCTTTAACTTTGATTTTTTTCACAGTCATACGGAACTGTCCGGCGCAATCGGCAAAACTCAAAAAAAACGATAATTGCGGGAAAAATTATTTGAAAATTAATCGGTCGGCTTAATTCTTTGCCGTGCCCTGTTTTGCGACCGCTTCCATCGCGGCTTCAATCTCGTCCTTATCGCCCAGATAGTAATGCCTTATCGGTTTCAGGTTCTCGTCGAGCTCGTAGACCAGCGGAGATGCCGTGGGTATGTTCACCTGCGATATCTCATCGTCCGAGACATTGTCGAGGATTTTAACGAGCGCCCTTAAGCTGTTTCCGTGAGCGACTATGAGGATTTTTTTGCCGGATTTAATCTGCGGGCATATCTCGTTCTCCCAGTATGGCTTTACCCTTGCGACCGTGTCCTTCAGGCTTTCGGTCAGCGGCAGTTCCTCCTTCGGAATCGAAGAATATCGCGGGTCATTTGCGGGATTTCTCTCGTCTTCGGGGGTGAGCGCCGGCGGTGCGACCGCATAGCCCCTTCTCCAGACAAATACCTGCTCGTCGCCGTATTCGGCGGCGGTCTCCGCCTTGTTAAGACCCTGAAGCGCCCCGTAATGCCTCTCGTTGAGTTTCCATGAGCAGGTGACGGGTATCCACATGAGGTTCATCTCGTCAAGCGCAATCCAGAGTGTGCGTATCGCACGCTTTAAGACCGAGGTATATGCCGCATCAAAGGTATATCCTTCCCTTGAAAGGAGAGCGCCGGCACTGTGCGCCTCTTTTATTCCCTGTTCGGAGATGTCGACGTCGGTCCAGCCCGTGAATCTGTTCTCTTTATTCCATTGGCTCTCGCCGTGGCGAAGTAAAACTACCTTGTGGATTTTTGCCGTATCCCAATCGGGCTGCACATTCGTGGCGGTCGGGGCGGTCGGGGCGTCTGAAGGTGCTGCCGTCTTCACGGTGTCCGTGCCCGTGCATCCCGCAAATGCGACAAATGCGATGAGCAAAGCCGCGACTGCCGTCAGACATGTCAATTTATTCATGATATCGCTTCCGTATTGCTTACAAAAGAATTGCCTCCTACCCTATAAATTCAACTGTTTAACATTCATATTTTCAACTTTCATATTTTCACGTTACCGGCGACAGGCAGGCAGGGAAACGGAAGTCAAATCGGGCATGCAAAATATGTTCTCAACTGCGGCACTATGTACAAAAATATACTTTGATGAATTAAATTATTCCGCGACACTGTCCTTAACCGATAAATACACTGCGCCAAGTTTGACTGCAAAGGACAATTTACCCCGAAAAATAATCGCGATCTCCGAAATATATAAATGCTGAATTCCGCAAAACTGAATTGCTGCACAATTGCAGGATGAAATATATGAAAGACAGCAAAATACCTTACAAAATCTATCTCAATGAAGACGAGATGCCGACACACTGGTATAATCTGAGAGCGGATATGAAAACCAAACCCTCTCCGCTTCTCAACCCCGCCACCGGCAAGCCGCTCAAGGCCGAGGAACTCACACCGATATTCTGTGAGGAACTCGTAAAACAGGAACTCGACGACACAACGCCGTTCATCGAGATCCCGAAGGAAATTCGCGACTTCTACAAGATGTACAGACCGTCGCCGCTCGTTAGAGCATACTGCCTTGAAGAAGCGCTGGACACGCCCGCAAAAATCTACTACAAGTTTGAGGGCAACAACACAAGCGGATCACACAAACTTAACTCTGCCATCGCTCAGGCGTATTACGCAAAGAAGCAGGGACTTAAGGGTGTTACAACGGAGACGGGCGCGGGTCAGTGGGGTACTGCTCTTTCAATGGCATGTGCATACTTAAACCTCGACTGTAAAGTTTTCATGGTCAAAGTCTCCTACGAACAGAAACCGTTCAGAAGAGAGGTCATGAGGACCTACGGCGCATCCGTGGTCCCTTCGCCCTCGGAGGCAACCGACGTCGGAAAGAAGATTCTTGCGGAGCACCCGGGAACGACGGGAAGTCTCGGCTGCGCAATCTCGGAGGCTGTCGAGGTCGCGGTCAAGAACCCGGGTTACAGATATGTCCTCGGAAGCGTTCTCAATCAGGTCCTGCTCCACCAGTCAATCATCGGTCTCGAGACCAAGACGGCGCTGGACAAATACGACATCAAGCCCGATATCATCATCGGCTGTGCGGGCGGAGGCTCGAACCTCGGCGGTCTTATAGCGCCGTTCATGAGAGAAAAACTGAGAGGAGAAGCCGATTACCGCATTATCGCCGTAGAACCGGCATCGTGCCCGAGCTTTACCCGCGGCACCTTCGCCTACGACTTCGCCGATACGGGTATGATATGCCCGCTCGCCAAGATGTATACTCTCGGAAGCAGTTTCATCCCGTCGGCGAATCATGCGGGTGGTCTCAGATTCCACGGAATGAGCACCATTCTCTCGCAACTCTACCATGACGGATATATGGAAGCCGTCGCCGTCGAACAGACCTCGGTATTCGAAGCGGCGGTGCAGTTCGCACGCACGGAAGGTATCCTGCCGGCGCCGGAGAGCTCACACGCAATCAGGACCGCCATCGACGAGGCACTCAAATGCAAGAAGACAGGCGAGGAGAAGAACATCGTATTCGGACTCACGGGAACGGGTTACTTCGACCTTGTCGCATATCAGATGTATAATGACGGCAAAATGACCGACGATATTCCGACAGACGCGGATATCGCGGCATCGGTCGCGAAACTTCCTAAAGTGGACGCATAAACCGGGCATAAATAGAATCATAACCGAAATCAGGACAGAAATCGGAACAGAACTCAAAACCAAAAAAAGAACCAAATAGGAACCCAAATTAAAACAGAAACGGGATGCGGTCCGAAAGGTTTCACGTGAAACATCGGTCCGCACCCGTCTGAATCCTCTTTTCGGCGGCGAAAAACCGCTCAGAAAAGCCTGTATATGAAATAATTCTCGAATGGTCTCTCTTTCTGATCGAAATCGGCGAGGATGTTGGCGCGGTTTCCGAGTTTCAGCATCTTTTCGGCGAGAACATCCGTACCGCAGCTCTTCTCGAAGAGCACGGAAAGGTCATGATTTATCTTCTTTATCTCTTCGTGAGAGATCTTGTTGAGAGCATCCGCGGGATAGGCGTCGATGCCGAAATACTCAAAGACGGATTCCATCGAGATGAGCCATAACCGAGACCGCACTGCCCGTCTTGCGGCGACGTTTGCCTCGATGTCGGTAAGAACCAGATACGCGACGTTCGGACCGTGATAGAATGCCTTGAATGAGTAGAGCGTGCCTTTCGATTCGGTTATCTTATCCGGCGATACCCCAAGGTAACGTGCCAATACCGCTTTTTTATTCTCAATCTCACGACGGGATACCATTTCCGATTCATCACACAGGGCAGTGACGGATTTTGAATAATTAATCCGAAATCAGGTCAATGCAGTCAGTATTGAAATTACTTTAAATTTGAATATAAAAAATATTGCTGATACTGACAGTTTTTGACGATGCCCCGAAAATGCGATGCAAATCATCCGGGGGCATTATGAATTTCAAAAAAAGACGGCGGAGAATACGGGTTTTTTTCGACCGCACCGCCATTTTCTTTTGGGTTCCTTTGGATTATTTTTGATGCTTTTGGATTTTTTATGAAATCTTTTGGACTTTATTGGGGTTACAGTTTCTACGACCTTTACTACGACCTTTACATCTCGGTCTTGATGAGGGCGTTATATGCCGCCTGCTTATACACATCGAGATTTGTGCCGTAAAACTCATCCGCCTTGAGAGAATCGTCGGTCTTTCCGAATACAGCTATGCGATCCAGAGTCGCTTGTGCCGCATCGTCGACCCAGATCTTTGCCGTATCGATATCGGTCTCGGAGATATTCTCGACCCTTACCGAGACAAAGACCGAGCCGTCCGGCGTTGTTCGGACAACGGGCTTGCCTATGACCGAGACATAGGTGCCCGGCTCGATCCTTGAGATCTTTGCCATCGCTTCCTGCTGGTAGCTTCCCGCATTAATGAAGAAGATACCCGTCGGATCCGAGACACGTGCGGTGTAAAACGGCGTATCGTCGCCTTTCTTCTCCTTCTGAGTCATCTGACCGCAGAAAAATATCCTGTTGCAGCGCTCTCCCGTCGGAAGTATGACATATACGGGGCTTTTCTCGTCGCTGCCGTCCTTGAACTGCAATCTGGTCTCACGGAGTTCGGCGGCAAAAACACGCTTTGCGGGCTCGCGTATGAACTTCTTTCCGTTCTGTGCGCCGTTTCTCGATCCCGAGCCGTTTGAACCGGCGTTATTTCCGAAATTATCGTCGGTCATCAGTCCTTACCTCCCTGATTGTCCGATGCTGCCGATTGCAGGACTTCCACGGATTCAGAAGCGCGGTTTATCAGCGCCGCATGCTTCTCCGAGTCGTAGTCCACGAACTCGCAGCTCGAGACGAGGACAGTGCCGTCAAGGTTGCTTCCCCTGCACCTGAAATATCTGCCCATCATAACCTCTTTGAGTTTATCGACGACATCGTCGAGTCCCAGCGGGCTTGACTGCACAATCTCGACCGCCTTGTCGAGTGTAATGCCGGTGACCGCCTCCACGACCTCTCTCTGCATCAGAATGTTCCTTGCGCTGACGCCGTCGTCCAACACCCCCGTCACTCTCAGATCATATCTGAAATCCGTCTGCACCTCGTGATCGGGGCAGTAGTTCTGCCTGTTCAGCACGCGGGTGCACCCCTCGACCGGACAGCGCTTGATTACCCCCGAACCCGGACCCATATTCAGAAATGCGCCGAAGAGCGTTGTGCTTCCGTCGGCAACATCAAGAGAAGCGCCCTCTTCCTCAAGTATGGTGGCGCCCGTGAAATTAAGGGAAAGTCGTCCCTGATATTCGTCGACGCCGGCATAATATATCGTGTATACTTTGCCTTCCTCGACAGCGGTGCTGCTGTCATCCTTCCATGTCACGAATTTGACACTGCCTGTCTCATCGCCGACCATTCCCGTCTGCATCATCCTGTCATGCCGCGGTTCCCAGTTCTGAACAACCTTTACGCGCACGGTGGCAATGCCGGGCTTAATCCCCGAAATCGGCACTGGCTGCGGGATAAGGGTGCAGACCTCGTCGACCTCCTCAATCTTCGTTCCCGAATGAATCTTCATGCTCGGCGAACCGCGATACTCATCCACGGTTGCCGACTCGAGACGATACCATGAACCGAGTTCGAGAGTCGGCGCATTTGCCTTTGCCCAGACAACAAAGCGTATTGCCCCGGAATCGTCGGCAATGATACCCGTCTGAGACATCGCGGGCGACACCGGTGTCGAGAGCGAGACAACCTTTCCCACGATATTTACCCAGTCGCCGGGGTTTGCATCGGCGATCTTTCCGAATTCGGCATTCTGACTGCCCGATGCGGAGTTCTTCAAAACTTCTTTAAGGCTCTCGCCGGTAACCATGCGCTCGGCTTCATCTGCCGGAATACTGAGATCGTTGATCAACAGGTTTAACTTGGAACGGATTTTTGCTTCGTTGGCAACGCCGCCCATATCACTTACTTTCCGGGAGATTCTTTCTACTATCTGTGGATCGATTTCCATTAATTTCACATCTCCAATTAGTACTAAGTACTGTATAGAATAAAAACCATGACCCCGCGGTCCGAAAGTGAAATGTTGTTTCGAAGTATGTTCTTCCTAAGCATGTTGTTCCGAAGCCGCGGCTGAAGGGCACGATATCTATACATTTAAGTAAAAATAATGCATACTAAATCAGATATGACATTAACAGCAGACAGTCCATTATCTGAATTGCTTCAGGAAAACCCGCGTTCAGCCGAGATTCTCATGAGATTCGGCATGGGCTGCGTAGGTTGTGCACTTGCAAGCGGCGAGACAATCAGACAGGCGGCAGCCGGTCACGGCATACCCCTTGACGAGCTTCTCGATGCTTTAGGCATCAAGCAGTAAATTCCAAAATATATTTTTCAAATTTTCAGTATTTTATCGATTTTTCAGCATTCTGGCGGATTTTCAGCGTTTTGTGCTTTTAGGGAGTTGTACATTCGGAATTTTCGCCAATAGGTCTATTTCTCGGTCAGCCGCAGATTGCGTGCCTTCGCAAACGCCTTTGCATCCGCGACCGCGACATCGGTATCGTCAAGAATGAAGTTCGCAACCTCTTTGTAATGATTTAAAAGACAGCGCTTGCACGACCAAACGGGACTGCCGTCCGATGAGGTTATCAGGTCGCCCAGCTCTTCGTCGCCGCAGGGGTAGAACGGACAGTAACAGAGTTTGCAGGACTGACCCCTGAAATGGCAGGGATAAAATTCGCAATAGGGTCTCCATTCCGTTATGCTAAGACCGCTCATGGTGCTGACAACGAAGAAAGACGGCTCTTTAGCGGAGACATCGCCCTCGTGACGCTTGAGGGCTTCGATAACGCCGTTTTTGACGCAGAGATAAACCTTAGAGCCGCAGTCCGTAAGGGTCCCCGCATATTCGTGCACGCGGACGCCTGCGGCAACGCCGCCCCCTACAGCTGTATCTGCGGGAGTATTTGCGGATTCATCGTCGGCGCGGTCGCAGATGACAACAACCTCATCGGTCGTTGTCCCGAAATAATCGCGCCCCAGACTGCTCAATGCATCCGCTTTTGCCTCCGTTGCCGTAATAATCGTCTCAAGGAGCGCCGAATCCGTAAAAAGCTCTCTCGAATGAACAATGATGTTTATCGTATGCGGCGTATACCTCTCGGACTCCGGCTTTGACCGCGGACGCGAAGACGCCGGAATCTCTGGGACATCGGGATTCGGATTGCCCGCGCCCGCCGTGACAAAGACCGTGATATAGCCGTAGGTAAAGATGCAGAGATTCTTCATCGAGACCGCGGTCAGCAGCCCGTAAAAATCGTCGCCGAATCCGGCGTCCTTTGCGACCGAATTCAGATAATTTTGCGGATTGTCGTGGTTGAAGTCCATCGGCACCGTATGATTGAATACCGTTGCGACATTGCCGATGCCGCCGCCGACACCCGTGCTTGCCGCTCTGAAATTGCCGCGAATAAAAAGAGTGTTTTGTTTTACCGTGTATCTCATGACACGTTATGAAATCTATGCCACGTTGTATCTGGCGCGGTCTTTGAGTTCCTGCTGTTTGCCCTGATTCCAGCCGGCAACATCGGCAAGGTAGCCTGTGACGCGGGACACCTGTGAAACGTCGTGCGAACCGCATTCGGGACAGATCGGCTGACCGCAGAGCGGACAATACTCAATCTTCTCGACAATGGAGTGCTGACAGTGGCAGTGGTCGAGCGGGCACATAATCTCAAGCTCGGTCTCGCCGCAGCACGGGCAGGGCGTCTCGTCGACGACATGATTACATGTGTGGCACTTGTATCTGCGTTCTTCTACGGGAATATCCTCCAAAGACTTGTATTTCTTTGCAAGTTCGAGCTGTTCCTCTGTCCAAATCATACATTTAATGTAGTGACTCTAGGCTTTAAAAGTATCCCATATAACATATCCTTCCGCGGCATTTTTGCGGCACAATGGTTATGATCTCCGTTATACATTTTTATCGCTCCGAAACAATTGTCCGCATTTCTCACCGTCATCACAACCCTTCGCAATCGGAGAAACATAGAACCTCGCAACCTGAGAGTGTCGGGGCGGGTGGGCGGGGACAGCAGTTACAGGAGCACAACGGCAGTCACATGAGCATAATGGCAGTTACGGGGCAAAATAGAATAGCTTTACACCTTTGAAAAGTCAATTACTATAAATGCCAAAAGACACACCCGTTGACTTCAACGAAGACATGACCGGAATCGTCTTCGACGGCGAAAGATACGATATTCCCGGAATGGACATGATATTTTACGCCGTCTACCAACGCGGCGCTTCCTCGCGCGAGGTCTTAAAGGAACTGCTCATAAACGAGATCAAAAGAGCAGGCATTGCCTATCCGAAGGATAAAGAAGAAGAATTCGGATTTGCGCTCGTCAAAAAATATAAGATGACGATGCAGAGAGGCGGCGGCGAGGTCTGAACCCGCAAAATCCGCAGATCACCGTTTTCACCTATTTCATATTTTTTCGTTTTTCAGCCGATGCGGCATGATAATGCCTCAGGTGACTCATAGGGCTCATCATATGCGAACCGCATCAGAACGGGTCATCTCATCATCGGCATCATAGGCATCATGCGGGTCAGAGTTTGCGCACGAATGCGTATTTTGCGGCGGCAGCCTGCGGATCGTCCGAGGTGTAAATAGATCTGCCGACTATCATGCCGTCGATGAGCGGCGCTATCTCCTCGGCACTGCCGCCCTGTGCGCCGACGCCTGGTGAGAGAATCTTCAGATTCCCGATAACGCCGCGGAGCTTCTTCACGGTCTCGGGACGTGTCGCGGGCGCGATTATGCCGTCAGCCTTGCAGTCCACCGCAAGTTTTGCGAGTTTTACGCCGTTTTCGCCTCCGAGGAACTCAAGAGCGCCCGGATGGCTCATCTCGGTCACGACATAACATTCGCCCCCGGCATCGTGAGCCGCCTCGACGGATGCCGTTACCGAGTCGCTTCCCGTAAAGCCCTGCGTGATTATCCCCGAAAATCCCGCCTCAAAGACGTGCTCGGCGATAAGCCGGCTGGTATTGGGAATATCCGCGACCTTAAAATCGGCGATAAGCGGCAGCCCGAGATGCGAGAGGTCGCGTGCAATCGAGAGCCCGCTGCCCAGAACGAGCGGGTATCCTATCTTGATTGCGTCAAGATACGGCGCCGTCTTCTCGGCTATCTCAACAGCCTCATCGCGTGTAAGAACATCAAGTGCAAGTATAAGATCAGTCATATTTCTCAGGTTTCGTTATTTCTGTAATCTTTCGAGTGTTGCGGCGACAATCAGCGGAAGGTTGATTGTGGCATCGCCGTATACGGTCTGCGAGGTGGCATCCTCGGTGAGCTTGCCCCACGATTTTGCCTCGTCGAGTGTCGCACCCGAAAGTCCGCCGAGGTCGGGTCTGTCGCCTGTGAGCTGAATCGCGTAGTCAAAGCCTTCGGGGGTCATGAGCCTGCTCTGGAAGATGTAGTTCTTCGGGACGCCGCCGCCGACAAGGAACGCTCCGCTTTTCTTCGCGGCAAAGCAGATATCCATGAGCTTTGACATATCCTTGAAAGCGTCGATTGTGACGCCGCCGGTCTGGTTGAACATCCAGTACTGAAGTCCTATCATCGAGTCCTGAAGTGCGGGGCAGAAGACGGGGACATCCTTCTTTGCGGCGGTTGCAAGGATACCGCGGTCGAGGTTCTTTCCGATGAGGTTCGTTACATCCTGAATCGAGTATTTCTGACCGCGTTCAAGTTGGGAGAAGACGTCCTGCATAAACTCCTCGAACTTGATGAACGCCGTCGTCGGAAGGTAGATATCGAAAATTCTGTTGATCTCCTCCTCGCGAAGTTTGACGTCGTCGCATATCTCGGTGCCGTGGTAGTGCTTACAGCCGATTGCCTCTATGGTGTCGTGGGTGAGGTTTGCGCCCGTGGAGACAAGGACATCGATGTGACCCGCGTCTATGAGGTCGGCGACGATTCCGCCCATGCCGCCGGGGACCATTGCCCCCGAAAGTCCGAAGAACTTGACGGCTTCTTTGTCGCGAAGCATATTTTCGTAGATATTGACCGCACGCCACAGCGATCCGCCGTTATAGGCGCGGGCATTTCCGAACTGCTCGACAAGCTCGTTTACGGTCATTCCGGCTCTAACACGTGCCTGCACTACAGGCGTTCCTAACAATGATTCATCCATGGATATTCACTATCTGTTCCTCTATTATTTGCGGTTATAAACCATAATAATATCATATTGCAGAAAAAGCAGTATATTAGAGTAAAACATGAGTAAAACCGCGGCAAGTACGGATATATAACGCGGTAAATAGGGGAGATGCGGATGAGAAGGGATTTTGAGACGGCAATGGCATCGGTGTATGCGCAGAGAGGGTATCACGTGAGTGCATACTTTGACTATTATGCCGCGAAGTTATTCTCGGATTCGGTCTTAAGCCGCATTCGTGCCGCCGAATGTCTTGCCGAGGCGCAGGGTGCGGATGCGGAAATCGCCGCGGAACTCCTCATCGAACGCATAGGGGTCGAGGATGATGCCGGCGCAATCTACGTCATGGAGACCGCTCTCGGTCGTCTGGGGGATGTTTCGGCAACGGCGCCGCTCCTAAAACTCCTCTCGTCCGATGACGGATGGGTGCGCAGGGGCGCCGCGAAGGCAATAGGGGTCATCGCCGGCGTCGATATCCTGCCGAAAATCACCGACATGCTTGCCGACGCCGACGAACACACGCGTGCGGGGGCGGCGCTTGCGCTCGGAATGCTGGGTTACTGGGAGAAGAAGGAACTTCTGATTCCGCTCCTTGACGACGGCTCAAACGAGGTCAGGGATGCCGCAAAAGAGGCAATCCGAAGGCTCGGGGGCATTCACTGAATAATGAAAAGTAATGGTGAAAAGTAAACTGAAAAGTAAAGCCGAAAACTAAAACCAAAACCTGAAAACGATAAGCAAACCTGAAAACAAATGAAAAGCAAAGACGCGAAGTAAAAACCGAAAAAATGGGCCTGGAGGGGTTCGAACCCACGGCCGCCCGGTTATGAGCCGGGCGCTCCACCACTAAGCTACAGGCCCGAGATGATGTCAACCGACCCGCCGCATGAGATAATGGGGGGCATTGTCCTCACCGGCATTCAATCGGTTGTGCACATATATTTTGTATAGAACAGATAAAAAGATTTTGAGATTGGCATTTTCGGATACTTTCCATTTATTTTCCGCATGCGTGACAGATGCTTTATGCGAACGCCGCTCTCACGCGCACTTTCGTTAGGTTTTGTAGAATTTGCCGAATCATATTCGCCATAACAAACGCTTCTTAGAGAGTTTTGGGACGCAGTTAAGTAAACCTAACGGGATAGTATGTATCAGCGAAGTTGAGAGGTGATAAGCAAGCCTACGGATAAGAAAGCAAAACACATAACGGATATAAGCCGCAAAGGCGCTGTTTACCGTTTACGTCTGTGAAATTACACGGCAGTCATAACAGAATCTGATTTAATTAAAACGTAATACTTTCAAAACCGCAAAATGTGATAACATGAACAGATCATCCATAAGAGGCATCGGTTCCGACAAAAAACTCCCTGACGAGTTCTTCGAGCTTTTCGGAATCTGCGTCAAAGACAAAAATAAGAGATAAATGTATATTACGCAGAAATCACGGATTTTTGCAGGTATACCAAAGAGTAAAAAACACAAACTACATCCGATATTTCATGTAAAACTCACGCACCGTTACATGAAACAGTCATCCATAATTAATTCCAACGCACGTACACTAACACACTAACACACTAACTCCGAAATACAAAAGCAACGGAAAAATAGCAACCATAATTACAGCAAAATAGCGTATTCATAAAATTACAACACTTAATTACAGCACCAAATTACAGCACTTAAAAAACGAACCGCAAATTAACCGCAAATTAACCGCAAATTAATCGCATATCGATCGTTAACTTAACGCAGATGCAGATGCTTGAACAAGCATACTGTATACATCTGTGTGCTGCACGAAAGGTATCTTTTTTTATTCACGAAATTTCAGAGAAATATTTACACAGATATCGGCATTTAAACTTACACGGATTTTGCACGGAACGGATAAAGGGGGAGAAAAAGATATGCAGGAGCTTGCCGCCGTTAAATACGAGATCTCAAAGTCGCGATTCTATGCGCATCTCTACCTGCTGGAGTTTCCGGATGAATACGCCGATGCCGTCGCAATTCACGAAAAGCTCTACAAAAAGGCGGCGCATCACTGTTCGGCAATGCTCTTTACGATGCCCGACGGCAGGACCGCGTCCGAGTTCAAGAACGACGGCGAGGTGGGGCACCCGGGACGGACGCTTCTCAACATTCTTGAGGTAAACGGGCTTAATTCGCATGCGCTGATTGTTTCAAGGATATTCGGCGGCATTAAACTCGGACCTTCGGGGGTTACGCGGGCTTTCCGCGACAGCGGGGATATGGCGGTAAAACTCGCGCAGAACAAAGATTGAGAGGTAAAGAGCGGTCACTTTTTGCGGAAGACGCCGTTTAACTCGGCACGCGGATAGCGGGCGCCGCGGACTTTCAGATCCCATCTGTGAGTATGAAGGGATACGCATTCGTAACCGCGACCGCAGAAGAGTTCGCGGACTTCGTCTTCCGTGAAGAAATGAGTCATTATTCCGTTTTTCTTCCTGTATGTCCGCGGTTCGGGGACGGCATCGCCGCAGGCTTTCATATCGGCGGCTTCAAACTCCGTGAAATAGAGGACGCCGCCCCGTTTCAGGACGCGGCAGAACTCGGATACGATTGTGCAGCGCTCCTCTTTTAATGAATGACCAATGATGTGCCGCGCAAATACGACATCGAAGGTGTCTGCCGCAAACATGAGCTTCGAGGCATCGGCGATGAGGACTTCGCCGCTCATCCTTGCGGTGAGGTTCTTCTTTGCCAGTGCGGCGGCAGTCCGCGAAAAGTCGAATGCGAAGATATCCAGACCTTTTCCCTGCATTGCCAGAAGAGTCTTGCCGTTGCCGCACCCCGCCTCAAGAACTCTCGTGCCCGCGGGCAGTTCGGGCAGATCGACTATTCCACCCCAGATATTCCCCGAACTCCTATACTGCCTCTCCCAGGATTCCCGCGGTTCCGATGAATCATAAGGTTCCGGTGTATCTTGGGGCGGCGCTCCGGCATAGTCTGGCATATAATACCAATATGTAAGGACTTCCCATTAAATAACAGGATAGGGGTATTCGATTCGGGATTCAGGATATGAATCAGGAATGAATCATCATACCCATGCGGTAAGCGGCATCTGATATGAGCCCGAAGTTACCTTTGCGGCAACGGTGGGATGCTCTATCTCGGCAACCGGTGAAGACGTGCTGTAGCCTTTTAAGACGCTGCCCAACGAGAGTATTGAGACCGTAAACATCCTGCCGTCCTCCATGCGTATATTGACGGCCTTCTTTGAACCCGATATCGTTGCGGTCCCCGCAATATTGTCCAGAAACCGTCCCCAGTTCTGCCGCACCGTCCAGACATATGCCTGGCCGCCGATGTTGACAAGCCGCTTTATCTCGGCAACGCTTACGACATAGATTCGGTTGTAAAGTCCGATCTCCAGGACCTGTATCTGCTCTCCGTTCCTGTCCTGCGCCGGGTAACCGACTCTCCTGATATATCCCGCTCTTATCATTTTATTTCATCTCCGATTTTCATATTGTTTCAGCTATTGTTTGCTGTTATTCCGGCGGGGTTCGTTCGCTCTTTCCGGCGCTTTTGTCCCCGCTGTCTGTCTGATAAGAGAATTGACTTAGGGTATATAAATCAACTAGCCGTGCGCGGTGCGAAAGTGAAATTTTCATCGGGCAGGTTCCCGATTGTTACGGTAATCATCCCGATTTTAAAATTGGGCACAAATACGAGGTATTTCGGATACGGTCAATGTGACGGAGTCAGTCCCGACAAATTAAATTCAAGTACTTACTGCGCATATATCCTATCACGGGTATAATCATGAGTCTTCCAATGCCGAGTGTAAAATACTTCATGGGGCAGATGACCTCGGAACTGTCCAATCTTGCCGCACGCATCTCCGATGAGAGCATAGAAAGGTTTACCGCCGAAATCCTGAAGGAAAGGCGAATATATCTGGCAGGCGCCGGTCGTTCGGGTCTGATTGCGCGTGCGTTCGCAATGAGACTCATGCATCTGGGCATGGAAAGCTACGTTGTCGGCGAAACCGTCACGCCCGCCATGCGAAAAGACGACATGCTCATAATAATCTCGGGTTCCGGCGAGACCAGAACGATGATAGACAATGCCGTCACCGCAAAGAGCATAGGCGGTCTCGTATGCCTGATTACAGGTCATCCTGAGTCCAAAATAGCGGCGATATCCGATCTTGTGATATGTCTTCCGGCGGAAGCGCATAACGCGGAACTTGACAGCACCTACGAGATAAGGCAGCTCAAAGGCGAATCCAAATCGCTTTCAATGCCGCTGATGAGGCTCGGAACACTCTTCGAGACCTCCGCACTCGTCTTCGCGGACGCGTTTATCGCCTCGATAATCGAGATAAAACACTGCGATATCAAAGAAGTCGTTGACAGATTCTCGAATATCCAGTAAATACACCAAATACACTAAATACACTTAATGCACATAATTCACCCGATACACTCACTACATTTTTATACAGATGACCGGTAAACTCCTGTCGTGTCATACACGTTTTTATCTTTGGAAAGCCCATTTATTAACGGGACTAGTCCGGGTGGTTAGGCGTCACCTGTTGCCCGAAACCGTCATACGCGGGGGACGAAGTCTGTCGGGCGGCTTTGGCGACCTGCTTTTGAAACATACAACCCGACTGCGAAGCCTCGTCCTGAGAGATCAGTGTAAAAGATTGGTTCAATTCCGGAAGGAATTGTCCGCTTTGAATCGCGGAGACCGGTTCAGGCCCGGAAGGGAGCAGACTTACCGTGAACATCTGGTGCCCTCAGGGTTGCGGGGTGGAGAAGGGAAGATGCAACGGATTCAGGCACGCGATTCCCACCGACAGGCGTGTCCCGTTTGTTTTGGCTCAAGCCTCCCGTATATTTTAAAGGGATATTAAAAGGAAAACAGGGATCTTTTCTCTAAATTCAGCTTATTTCTTTGTGATTCATGACCTTGATCGCATAAATCATACATATATTATATGTTCCATGAGTGTCAAAGTTCTCAAACGGGAAAAGGAAATGCTCATCATTAATAAACCCATTTAGAAACCATCACTATCAATAAACTCCAAATAAAACATATCAGACAATGGCAAAAGTAACAATCATCGGCGCTTCCGGAAAAGTGGGTCAATTCGCCGCATACTCAATCTCGGCAATACCTTACGTCAAAAAAATGCTTCTCTTCGGAAGAAAAGGTAACGAGGACGTGCTGGAAGGCACAAAATGGGATTTTATCGACAACTTCGCGGCACTCGGACGCGACGTAATGCTCCAGTGGAGCTGCGACCCCAAAGACCTCGAAGGCTCTGACATCGTCATAATAACGGCGGGAATCCCGCGCCGCGCCGGTCAGGACAGACTCGACCTTGCGAAGCAGAACGCCGTCATAATCGCCAAATACTCCCGGATGATAGCGGAAAACGCGCCGGACTCAATAATCTTCGTAGTCTCCAACCCCGTCGACGTCATGACCTCGGTTGCGCTGAAATACTCAGGTTTCCCGCAGAACCGCGTATTCGGTCTGGGAACACACCTTGACTCGATGCGCCTGAAATCCTTCGTCGCGCACCACTTCAAGGTACATGTCTCGGAGGTTCACACCCGTATCATCGGAGAACACGGCGCAAGCATGGTGCCGCTCTGGTCCGCGACAACAATCGGCGGTATACAGATAAGCAATCTGCCGAAATTCGACAGCCTGCCGAAAGAAGAGATGGTCCACTGGGTACTTAATGCCGGGTCACACATCATCGAGAAGAGCGGCGCCACCATCTACGGACCGGGCGCCGCAATAGCCACGCTCGTAAAGACCGTGCTCGGCGACGAGAACAGGATTCTCTCGGTCTCGGCATACGTCAACAGCGAGGTTCACGGCATCGGAAACGTAAGCATAGGAGTGCCCGCCCGCATCAACAGAAAAGGTGTATTCCCGGTCTCGATTATGATAAGCGAGGACGAGGTCAACCAGTTCAAGATCTCGGTCGAGAAGATTAAAGCCGCCACTGCCGATGTCATGAACGGACTTGACGAACGGATTGCCGCCGAAGAATAATTTTAAAGACAAATACAAAAGAACAATACTTTTTTTTTAATTTCTAAATTCCGTGCCAGGCAATGCTCAACGATAAAGCACGGACAATAACGGATTATACACGGAGAATACACGGATTAAACACGGATATAACACGGAAACTTTAAAGGACTGATATACTTTTTAAAATGAGAAAAATCTTTTCCCGCAACAGAAGAAGGTTTAAACAATTTTCGGGATTACTTAGGAGATAATCCCGTATTTACAAGCAACTTTATTTTTTCTTATCTGACCGCCTCCCTCAGTGGTCGTCTGATTAGAAAGTTCTCGCGAGAGTATATAAATGGACCAAATTCACCTTGGCGTATTGTATAACCGCGAGGTTAGACCGATGCACAAAGAGCATAGCCCGCAGCCAAAAGACCGTATCCGAAAGACCATAGCCGAAAGTGCCTGACGAAAAGCACTGAAGACGGGCATTGACGAAGAGTATTGCAGGATGAGGAACGGCGGACGAGAATCGCGGATGAAGATAACGGGATGAGTATAACGGTATGGGGGCAGCCGTAAAAGAACCGAATGTGAATAGCCGAATGTGAATAGCTGAATCTGAATAGCTGGATGTGAATAACCGAATATGAATAACCGAATATGAATTACTGAAGATAACGGTATTCTTGGAAACTTTTAGCTTTTTGAAAATGAGAAAAATCTTTTCCCGCAACAGAAGAAGGTTTAAACAATTTTTTGGGATTACTTAGGAGATAATCCCGTATTTACAAGCAACTTTATTTTTTCTTATCTGACCGCCTCCCTTAGTGGTCGTCTGATTAGAAAGTTCTCGCGAGAGTATATAAATGGACCAAATTCCCTCGGGCGTATTGTATAACCGCGAGGTTAGACTTATGCACAAAGTGTATTGACTCTGATACGATGAAAGTATAACGGGACGCGGTCTGAAAAAATGCCTGAAAAACGGACATAATGTCCGGAATTTCGGATAATTATATCTTTTTGGTTTAAATGATGATTAATACGTATTACGTAAAAGGAAACGGTAGGTTTTGGTTTTGTTCCGCTTTTGATGTTTATTTTCCGGTGTTTTGTTTTCCGTTGTTATGATAGGTTGATTTTCCGGTCTTTCAGGAGTCGAATTATCGGTTCTCTATTTCGGTTATTACGGATACATCACCCTGTCGGTTTTTAGGTTTCGGTTATGATAATCGTCTTTTCAGATTATGAGATTTTTCGGATACCTTATCCGATATCAAGGCTTTTAGTTAAATGACTACCAATTTTTTGCTTGTTTTCGTTTTGTTTCGTTTCGAACGGACATTATATGTTATCAATATGGATGGATGAGACCTTTTCTCGCATAAAAAGGTGATTCAAATCTTGTTTGCTGAAGATAACCAAAACCTGCCGTCATGTTTCTCTGCACATTATTTTCAGTACGATAACAGTACATGCTTTTTCAGACCACCTCCGCTGAACAGTCTATGATAGTCAATAGGACCCCGTACTATATATATTTAATTTGTGGTCGAAATCCTGCCGATGAGCCGCCCGCCGAACGAAAAAACTGACATTCGGAACGACAGAAAAAGTTGGCAACTATATATTGTTTAGCATGACGCCCGCAAAAAGAATATCAAAAAATAACGGAATAATTTCAAAACAAATGGCAAATATGAGATATATTCGCCAAACAAAATTGCCGCACAAAACGGAAAGGGATTGAAGGATTGACAAAGATAAGGCATCCGTCAACCGTAAGGGGGTATTTGCGGCACTATTGCGATGTCTGCTCTTTTGATATGCAATTGCGTTTGACAAATTCCAGTATAACCGGAATGGCAACTCCCGCAACGGCACAGGCGATGACGGCGGTCGTAAAACCTCCGCTCAGCTCCACTTTGCCGATTAAAAGGCGGGATGTGCCGATCATAAGACCCGTAAGCATGGCAAGCATCGCGGCATGATAGCGGCTGAGCAGAAACTTGAGTACCTTTGTGAAACCCAGAATTCCCAAAATACCTCCCGCGCTGAAGACAACGAGCGGCACTATGTTCATTGTGTGAATACAATTCAGAAGATACTCATACTGATTGAAGATTAACGTGATGTATGCCCCCGAAATTCCGGGGAGGATCATCGCGCAGAACGCAACCATTCCGGTCAGGAAGAGCACGGGATAAGAGTTCCCGAGCATCGCCGGCTCAAGCCCGCCCACAAGATAACCGATGACAAGACCCGCCAATGCCGAGCAGACGACCGCGACTATATTGCCGCGGGACTCAACTGACCCTATCTCCAGAAGAATCAAGACGGCGGAGGCTATGATAAGCCCGAAGAAAAAGCTGTACGTAAATGCGGTATAACTCTCAAGAAGCATCGAGATTATCTTCGAGACCGTAACCGCGGCAGCAACGATACCTGATACGAGGACGACGAGGAAGAAGAAATCCATGTATTTAAGCTCGGCGACGAAAGCCTTTCTGTCCGTGAAAAATGTCTTCAGAAGGACATCGGGGCGTATGTTTCCGATTGCCGTCACAAGCCGCTCGTAAATTCCCGTCAGAAGCGCAATCGTGCCCCCCGAAACTCCCGGGATAATGTCGCACGCACCCATCAGAAAGCCGCGTACAAGAATTAAAAGATATTCGCTTACGGTTTTATCCATTCTCTAAGAATTTACGGTCACGACATATATATGTCGCGAAATATCTTCGTGACACGCGGCATTCAAACGGGACAATATAAAGGGACAATATAAAGGGACAATATAACCGGACTATTTAGCCGCGACATTCATAAAATGACATAAAGGGCATCAGTACCCTGCTTCATCAGCAAAACACCCCATAAAGAGATGTCTTTCAGTGGGGGTAACTTTCATCATCTGCCCGAAAACTTACTTTCGCTTAGTTATTTGAGAATTCTACATGATATATATGACTCAGATTGCGACTCAAAAAACAGATCCTTAATTACAGTATAACTCATAAAATTCTGTCATGAAAAAAGACCTGCTCATGTGGGATGAAACCCTCTTTCGCGACGTGGAGGTATTCGAGATAGACTACATGCCCGAGCAGTTCGATTTTCGCGACAGTCAGATACGGGAACTCGCAATAAACGTCAAACCCGGACTTGCCGGGGCAAGACCGCTCAACACAATCTGCAAAGGACTCCCGGGCACCGGAAAGACCACGACCGTAAAGATGCTCTTTTCCGACATCGAAGAGAAGACAAAGAAGATAATCCCCGTCTACATAAACTGTCAGATAGACAATACAAAATTCGCAATTTTTTCGCAGATATACAAAAAACTCACGAAACGACCCCCGCCGGCATCGGGAACATCCTTCAAGAATCTCTTCGATCAGGTCTGCAAGATTCTTTCCGATAAAGATGCCGTGCTGCTCGTCTGCCTCGACGATGCCAACTACCTCCTCTACGAAAAGGAGATCAGCAATGTCCTTTACACGCTTCTGCGGTCGCACGAGGCAAACGAAGGTGTCAGAATCGGCGTCATCACGATTATCTCGGACATGACCGTCGACCTCATGCAGGAAGTCGACAACCGCGTCGCCTCGGTATTCAGACCCTCCGAGATCTACTTCGCGCCCTACAGCCAGAGCGAGATAAGCGAGATCTTAAACCAGCGCGTCATGCAGGGACTCTATCCTGGAGTTCTCTCATCCGATATCTTCGAACTTATCGTGGAGCAGACCATGAAGAGCGGCGACCTCCGCGTCGGAATCGATCTGCTCAAACGTTCGGCGCTGAATGCGGAGAAGGACGCCAGAAAAGAGATTGTAAAGGACGACGTCTGCCGCGCATATCTCATCTCGAAATATCTGCACCTCTCAAGCAGCGTAAAGACCCTATCGGATGAGGAGAAAGGGCTTTTGAAAGCAATTGCCCAGATGTCTCAGAAGGAGAAGGAGATGAATGCGGGGTCGGTCTTCGACGAACTCAAAGATTCTCTCAAAATAGGATATACCAGATACTCCGAGATACTCAAGAAATTCGACTCGATGCGGCTGATAAATCTCAACTACAAGGAAGGCAAGGGACGAACGCGGCTGATTACACTGCGTTACGACCCGTCCCGCATCATAGATATTCTAGGCTGAGATTTCGGTCTGAAAAAATCTTTACTCCATTTAACAATACTTATCTATTTTGTTGATTTAATCTACTTGAAAGAGGAATACTCTATGATAAGTGTTAACGAACTTGCTCTTGACATCTTTGAGGAACTCGCCGAGTACCCCGAAGATTACAATGTAGAATTCCACCAGCTGGACAACGGCGCCCGCCTTGTCGACTGCGGTGTAAAGACAAAAGGCGGATACCTTGCGGGAAAGCGCTTTACCGAAATATGTATGGGCGGACTTGCTGAGGTCACGTTCAGAAACGGCAACATCAACGGCGTTCCGATGCCGTTCATCGACATCAACACGGACTTTCCGGCAATCTCCTGTCTGGGTTCGCAGAAAGCGGGCTGGACGGTCAAGGTCGGCAACTTCTTTGCAATGGGAAGCGGACCCGCACGTGCTCTCTCGCTTATGCCCAAACACACCTTCGAAGTCATCGAATACGAAGATGAATGCGACTGCGCCGTAATCTGTCTTGAATCCGACAAACTGCCGACCGCCGAGGTCATGGACGAGATCGCAAAGAAATGCAATGTCGAGCCCTCAAACGTCTGCGCGGTCGTTGCACCGACGGCGTCGATTGTAGGCTCCATTCAGGTCGCCGGACGCTGCGTCGAGACGGCAATCTACAAGCTCAACGAGCTCGGTTTTGACACGAAGAAGATTCAGGCGGCAATGGGAACCGCACCGATTCCGCCGGTAAAGAAGGATTCCACACGCGCAATGGGCTGCACGAACGATGCGACAATCTACCACGGTCAGATATATCTTACAATGAGAGCACCCGAGATTGTCGATTACCTTGACAAGATTCCGTCCTGCAAGTCCTCATCCTACGGAGAGCCGTTCTACGACACTTTCAAGGCAGCAGGCTTTGATTTCTATAAGATTGACACCTCACTCTTCTCACCCGCGGAAGTCATCATCAACGAACTCACCGAGGGCAAGGTCTACAGAACAGGCAGTGTCAACCCCGAAGTTACTCTCAAGTCCTTCGGACTTCTCTAATTACATTTTTACACTTTTATTCGCGAAATCGGACGGATATTACGCATTTTCCCGTATTTTTCTCAAATTTACTTTCGTCCCACTGACTTTTGCCAAAAAAATACAGAAGAATTAAAAATCTACGGTGTCAATTCTATTTCATGAGCAGGGTTATTTCATATGCGGTATGTATTGCCGTGATGCTTATGTTATCCGCCGCCGTATGCGGATGCGTTTCGGAATCGGGCAAGGCAACGGATACGGGAGCGGATAAGGGCGACGCAAAAGTCACCGATTCGGGCGCCATCGTCATAGAGCGTTCCGGAATCATCAAAATACCCGCATTTGAGATCAATCCCGACGATGTAACCTGCGAGAACATAATCTCGCCTTCCATACTGATAGCCGACGGATTATACCCGATGATTGATTTCGAGATGTCTTTCATCACGGTATCGCCGAATCACGAGACCCCCCTGCATCTCCTGAAGGATACCTGCGAGTCGATATTCGTTACCTCGGGCACCGCGGATATGATGATTAACGGCAGGTTGATGACCGCGGAGGCGGGGACTCTTGTCTATGTCCCCATGAACACGCCGATGACAGTCAGAAACAACGGTAAGAGCGATCTCAAATATATCTCGATAACCAATCCGCCTTACAACCCGGCAAACGAGATCTTTCCCGAGAACACGGAATTCGACAGACTGCGCGTAAAATCCGAGAATGCGACCGCAATCATAATCGACGAAGCAGAACCCGGGGTCTTCTTCAAAGACGTCAAAGTTGCGAATCTGATAAATCCGGCAATACTTAAGGAATACAATAAAAATTACGATATAGGATGCGGAATTGCATATGTCACGATTCCGAAAGGCTCACACACCGATCCGCATATTATCGAGGGCACGACCGAAGTGGATCAGATTTTGCAGGGTAAGGGCGAGATAGTCGTCAATTCCAAGATTATGTCCTTTAAAGAGGGCGATACCGTGTATATTCAATCGGGTGCCCATCAGAGTGTTACCAATACGGGAACGGAAGATCTGATCTTTCTTGCGGTTACCTACCCGCCTTACAATCCCTCCGCGGATTCGTCGGTAAAGAGAACCTGAAAAGGAATGAAACGGAACAATACGGAACGATACGGAACGGAAATGACGCATAATTTCAACGAAAAATACGGACGGGACGAGGGTCTGACCGTGCTTGAACTGATTATCATGATCGCGGTTGTGTTGATAGTCACTTACGTGCTGTTGGGAGTATTTTCCTCAGATACGCCGTCCGAATCGGGTAAGAAAGAGGCTGCCGGCGGTATCATAGGTGATTTCGAGACTTCCATGGAGAATGTTCTTGCCCGCAACGGTCCCAGCTACGGGATGCAGGATATCTCGGGAACGCTCTACGATGTCGATATTTATTCCTACGGAGTGCACCCCGACGAGCTCGGAAGTGCCGCAGTTTCCATTAAACTGGTGGCAATGAGCGGCAAGAGCATTGATTTCAACAACGCCGATCTCCTGTTTAAATACGGTAATAATGTCGAGCGGCTTGCATATTCGACCGGGCAGCCGCTGTTGCCGGGTTACTGGGTCATTGTCCAGCGCGGTTCCGTTATTCCGTTCCAAAAAGCCGACGGCGACGATATTCTCGAGAATAACGAGATGTTTACTCTGGTTGTGAATCCGGCGATTACCGTTCCCGCCAACGGGGTCTTTGAGCTGACGCTGAATACGGATACGAACCGGGCTTTCGATATGAAGTTCGGCGTTCCCCCGGAGATACGGAAATACGGTGTTGTCAAACTTCGGGTCTGATACGGCAGTTTTTGCATCAGGATTATTATTGTATTGTGATTATTTTTGTATAGGGATTGGGACTGTATGATTCCGGAAAAAGAGGAGAGGTTGGCACTTTTGCTCATGTGTGCCGTGCTTTTGGCAATCGCCGGCGCACACTTTGTCCTCGGCGGCGCCGACAAATACGACTTCGCATCGGTCTATACGAATGCTTCGCAGGAGGGGGAACTTGTGAAGTATAACGGCACCGTTCTCTCGGTCTCGGCAACGAAGACCGGCGGTCATCTTATTATTGACGCGTGTCGCGACTGCCCGACGGATGTCTCCCAAAAAGAAAAACCCGAGACCGAGATTGTTCTTTTTGTCAGCGGCGGTGCCGCCCTTAAATCCGATATCGAAAAAGGGGACAATGTCTCCGCCGTGGGCAAGGTATCGATATACAACGGTCATCGAGAGATTATGATCGAAAAACTCGCGGATATCTCGGTTTTTAAGCAGGATAACGCCACGCCGGCGGCGTAAATTTCCTTTCGGATCGCAATCACGAATCGCGGTCAGAAATTACGTTCATAGATCGCGGACATAGAGATGAAACCGCATCCCTTTTCTGCCGTCCTTGTAGTCGACGCCGGTTGAGGCGACCCGCATATAACCGTGTTTTTCGTAGTAGCCCGTATTGCAGTAGTCATCGGCGCAGAGGTAATATCCGCCGCATCCGTTTCCGCGCAGATAATCCTGAAAATCCGCGATAAGCCGCGACCCAATGCCTTTTCCGCGGAGATCCTCACTCACCGCGAATAGGATGAGTTCGCCTTTGCAGCCTGCGGGGACGCTTCTTTCAAGTCTCGATAAAGCCCGCAGGGTATCTCTCCTGTGCTCCAGATAAATCCGCCCGTATCTGTTCGTTTTCAGCGGAATTACGTTGAGACACTGCCGCAAAGCCGTCGTTATGCTTCGTGTCGCGCCGCGATATCCGCTTCCCGAAGAGCGCTGCGAACGCGGGGTGCATCTGCCCAGCAGGTATCCGCACGGAATGCCCGCGGAATTCACCGCCGTAACCGAATATGAGGCATGCTTAAGGAAAATAAGGAGATAATCGCGGGCAATAAGCCCTTTTACCTTTGAAAGTCCCGCGAAATCTTCTCCGTGAGTGATATCAGTATTGTTCTTCAGGATATTGTCGAGCCAGAGGTCGAAGAGCAGATCTTCCAGATATCTCAGGTCGCTTCGGCGAAATTCGCGGAAAGTGACGGTTTCAACAGAATCCGCAAATTCAATAGGTTCTATGCCAGACAAAAAAATCCTGCCCGAAAAGTAAAAAAGTGAAGTTAATCCCCGAAGAGATCGGAATCGTCGGTCTCCATGTAGTTGAACTTCTTTGCTGGGGCCTTTCTCTCTTCCGGCATCTGCGGCGGCATCTCCTCATGTCTTGCCGCAACCGGCGCATTCACCGCATCAGCCGTGTTTTGCCGTGATACGGGCTCTTCGTCCTCGAAGATGTCGTCATAATCTTCGTCCGCGGCATTGTATCCAGCATAGAGCGAATCACTCTTTTGACCCTGTCCGAAACTCTGCGGTCCGCTTACAGGGGTAGTGAGTTCATCGAAGGAATACCCGTCGTATTCCGAATCCGAGCCGTCCGATGCGTTGCCGGACTGCTCATAAGGCATGTTCTGCCGACCGCTCTGACTGCCTGACAGATTGCTCTGCGGATTGCTCTCCGAACCGCCCCTGTTTGCGGCGGCGTTCATCTGCCGCTGTGCACGCAGATCGTCTTCCATTGTGTAGGCAACCGCTTTCGGACGGTTCTCCGAAGCGCGGTCGCGGAAATTATCATCGTAGATATCGTCGGAGGTCTCCTTTCCGAAATGCAGATCCGATTCGGAACGGAAACTTATACCCCCGTGTTCCTCACCGTCACGCGTGTTCTGCGCCGCATCTGAATCCTCCTCAATCCCGGACGGAATATCCGCGGAAGCACCCGGTAAAGTCTCTGTGGGGATACCCGATTTCGAATCCGAATCCGATTCTTCCTCAACGTCATCCTCACCGTAAGGCGAGGGTGCGGGCTCATGATGTGCATCCGTTCCGAAGACGGACTGCGCATTCGACATGTCCGCATGTCCGCTCTTATCCGCTGGCGTCTCCAGAGGATTTACCGCAATCTTTGTCGCGAATATGTCGTTGCCGCCGATACCGAGATTCGACGAGGATACTTCGGGTTTCTCGTCGGGTCTTTTCTCATAGCGTTTCTCGCCGAACTTGCGCTTCGCCGACATCCAGCCCGCCTCATCCGAGCCGAAGCCGTCCGAAAAGATATCGGATTGGTCCTTCATCATGTACTCGTCCGTGCTCTTAGGTTTCGGCGGCTCACTGCCGTAAACGAGATCGTCCCTCGAAGGACCCGCGGCATTCCCGTCTCCCGCGCCGGATGCGGGCTCCCTGTCGAAGAGATCGACGCTCTTCGACGACGCATTACCCGGTACCGAGTGAGTCTTGGGTGACAGACGGTTTCCGCGTGCCGAGCCGAAATCCGTATCAAATATGTCGGTTCCCCTGCTTATAGACGAACTTGAGGTAAATTTCGGACTGCTCCGCCCCGTACTGCTGCCGAACGACGACTCGAACATCCCCGAATTATCCGAGGGTCTTTCCCTTCGCCCCCGGTCGGCATCGTTCTTCATCCCCCCTTTTCCCGCGTATGAACCTGTTCCCCCTGATTCATTGCCGAAATCGTCTATTATTCCTTCCGAACGGTTACCCGAGACGCGTGATCTCTTGTCGGGTTTGTTGCTTCCCCCGAACGCATCGTCAAGGCCGCCGGATATTATATTCTCTCGTGGCATGTTGTAAAATATGGATCTCGAAGGTTATTAAGATTAGGTAATATCCCCTATATTTCGGCAAAAATCGCAAAAAAAGAACCAAAAAGATTTTCAATCGGCAGTATGAGAGGGGGTTTATGAGGTGGGGCTGTGCCGGTTTTGTAAGTATTGTCTGTGCGGATGCCGTTGCCGAAGTCAGTTCTTCGGAGAGGCTGAGGTCACCATGGCAACCGTCTCCCCTTTCGAGTTCTTAAGGAAGGTATTCTGCCAGATAACGCCCGTCTCTTTGCCGTCTTTTCGCACGACAACACCCTCGGCACTCTGATTTATGGAGATCTTTCCCGATATTGCTTCCTCAAAGCGTCTCCTAAGCTCCTTTGCTCTGTCTTTGGGGACAACGGTCATGAACCAGTCGGCGCCGATTAACTCCTCTTCGCCGTAGCCCAGCATCTCGCAGCCCGTGCGGTTAAGCCTTCTTATCGTGCCGTCCGTGTTGATTACCGCAATCATGACGCCGGCTACGTCCAGATAGCTCTGCGCCTCGTCGCGCTGTGCGACAAGGGCTTCCTGACTGCGTTTCTCCTCGGTGATATCCTCAAGTATTGTCAGAATATACTCGAGTGCGTTGTCGATTCCGAATATGGGGACTTTTCTGACCTTTAAGACATGCTCGCTGCCGTTCACCTTCAGGGTAAGTTCGGGCATGAAGACCGGCACCTTGTCGGCGGCAATCGATCTGTCGCCGGCGGCGAAGAACTCCGTCACCTTGTCGGGGAAGAGCTCGAAACCCATCTTGCCTATGCTGTTTTTGCCGACGATTCCGAAGAACTTCTCGGCAGCGCTGTTAAAATGCACGTAGGTGCCTTTTCCGACCTCCTTTACGACAACCATCGATGGGATGTTGTCGACGATTGAGGTCAGGAAGGATTTCCACTTGAAAAGACCTTTTACCGCCCTGTCGCGTGCCGATATATCGCGGCCCACAACGCGGTATCCGTTGAGCATGCCAATCTCGTCGAACTTCGGCGTGATTGAAAGCTCCATCTTTATCTGACGCTCTCCGCCCTGTCCGCCGTCACGGTTTACGCTGAAACTGCATTCAATCAGCTCGGAGCCGTTATTTTGGCGTGCGGACTGCATGGCGGCTCTAAAGCGCTCGCCGCATTCGGCGTCGATGAAACTGAAGAACGATTTTCCTATGGTTTCTTCGGCGGAGAGTCCCGTTATCTCCTTTATCTTGGGACTTGCGTAGAGGAGGTCGCCGGCGTCGTTGATGTCGAGTATAGTGTCGTTTATCTCTTCGACAAGGGATCTGAAATTGCGCTCGCTCTCCAGAAGCGCTTCCGTGGCGCGTTTTTCTTCGGTCGTGTCCTCCAGCATTATCGTGACGCCCGGGGAGGAGTCGTTGAGGACGGTCGGAATTATCTTTATCTTATAGTAGCGCTCTTCAAGGTCGCGGAATATTTTTATCTCGTCCACGGTCTCTTCGCCGTCAAGAGCGTTCTTCATGCGCTCGTTGATAATCGGGTGGTCAAAGCCGACGAGAGGAGAGTTGCGGAGTTCTTTGCCGACGATCTCGTCGCGGTTTACCTTGAGGAGTCTGCAAAGTGCGTCGTTTACCTGGACTACGCAGAGGTCGCTGTCGATTATTGCGACCATGTCGGACGAGAAGTTGAGCATCGCGGATAAGGGAGCACGCTGCGATATGAAGAAGACTTTGGCTTTGCCGTAGGTCTTCATATCTACCTGACCCGAGATTCTGAGGATGTCGAGATAGCGGGATACGGTATTTCGGTTTACGCCTATTTTATCCGCAATATCCGAAACAGACATGCCGCGCGGCGTTTCTTTCAGCACCTTGAGTATCTCCGACAACTCATCTGCGTAATTGTCCATATCTGTCTATTTAATTTGTAAATCAGCATTACTTATTGCTTTCGTTAATGCACCCGATATTGCAAAGTTCAATGATTCCTATAGTGCAAAGTATAATGCCTGGCATTAAAAGATATGTTTAAATACTTGCATGTGCAACAATAATATGCAATACCGTGAGAGCCGACGCAATAGGCAATCGCGGGGAAAAACCTCTACAAACCATGCGGGCCTGAATCCTCCCGCAGAGAGCGGAGAACGGCAACCATCCGATTGCCGCAATATACCGCCCCCAATCAAAATAATTGCAGAAGTTAATTGCATCACAGGCATATAAGAAGCCGAATTCCGTCGGGTAAGGCTACCATAACTTACAAACGACTCAAGCATTCCATAATTCATCGCAAAAGTCAAATGCAACACTCCGTGACTTTTGTTTAAACCTCTGTAATCCGGACGGAATTCCCGGCTTTGCCAAAACAGAACATAATAGTTACCATAACTCCTTAAACTATACCCCCAACCCCATAATTGCATAAACACAACCGGCAAAGGTTACAAATTTCCACAAACCCTAAAAACTCAAACCAAACCCACACACAAATTGCAATCCGGAAACACACGTACCATAGCAGTATCAGCAAATACACCCTAATCATTAACCTACAACAAGTTTTTCACCTCATAACCGGCAGAAATGACAGGCAAGAGTCTTTCTGCGGGTTTTTCCCCATATTGTCATCAGAAGAGCGAAAGCTGTCGGAGAATACACTTTTAAAAAAGCGACCTGAAAAAATGACTCTGAAAAGTGGCGCGAAAACGTGACTTGAAAAAGATTAAAAGAGAATTTGTTGATTTTTATTCATTTATTCATTTATTCACGTATTCATTTATTCACGTATTCACGCACTCACTCTTTCCTTCTTCCGGAAACCGCAAGAACGCCGCCGATTACCGAAAGTGCCGCAAAGACCGCGGTCGGTCCGAATCCGGGGGACTGTTTTGCAGCCGACTGTCTCGGCTTGACGGGATTTGCGGGCTCGGTCTTAATTATTACACTCTCACCCGTCTTTTCGTCGGTTCCGAGGATGAGCAGACCGTTATCGGGCGTACCCTGTATGCTCTTTACAGTCAAATCTCCCATATTCTTTGACCAGTCGGTATAACCTTCGGAATCGGTCTTAACTATGATATGCTCCGTAACTCCGGGCTGCGTATCCTTGCTTCCGAAGATGTAAAGACCGCCGTCGGCAGCTTTCTGAATATTGTAGACGAGGTCGACCCCGTCCACTGCCTTCTTTGAGACCGCCTTTCCGTCCTTATCGAGTATGACAACGTAGGGAACATATTCGGCTTCTCCTCCGTTATCAAGGCTCGGAACGAGCTGCGACTCGATTGCGCCCGCCGCATACCTGCCGTTGTCGATCGGCGCTATCGCGGTAAACAGTATCGAGACGTTATCGGTCTTGTACTGCTGGTTCCAGACGTCGCCGCCGGTCTCGTTTATCTCCATCGCAAAGGCGCGATACGGAGTTTCATAGTATATCGGGTCGACGTAGCCCGCAATTATGTATTTGTCGTCATTTCCGGTCTGAACCGACCTTATACGGAACTGTCCGCCGCCGGCGGGGTTGCCGAGCGACCTGTTCCAAAGTTCGTTGCCGTCGGTGTCGAGCTTAATCAGGAATGACTGGAGGTGGTCGCCGCCCATGAGGATATCACCGTGGGGGAGAACCTCAATCGATGTGATGACGCCGAGCGGCAGGTGATACTGCCAGAGCTCTTTCGCATCGGCGGAAGCGTTGCTGAGTTTTATGAGATTTTCGCCGTCTGTAAAGAGATATACTCCGCCGTCGGGGCAGCTCTGGAGGAATCTTACCGTGCCGTTGACATCGCCGCCGGAGACATTCCTTACCCACTGAATATTGCCAACGGAGTCCATTCCGAAGACCGCTCTGCCGTAATCGGTTTTGCCGCCGGCGATAAAGGTGCCGTCGGGCATCTGCCATACGGATGCGACGGCGATACTGACCGCATCGGAACCGTTGCCGTAGGTCGCGATATGCTTTTCCCATTCATACGCGGGACCCGTCGTCTGGTCGGCAGCCGCCGATGCCGCACAGAAAGTGCAAACCAGCAGCAATGCCGACGCAATCAGGGATATTTTATAAGATATTTTCAGACTCATGTTTTCACCGTAATTTAGAGTTGGTTATAAGGTTAATTAACTGTTATTATTGAATTAATTATTGAATTATTCTGAATTACGGGTGCAATTATTTTTGAATTATCTTACACGGGATTTACAACAACATTCTTTATGGTATTCGAACGTGATAATTTAAGTAATGATAAAGGTTGCAATCAACGGATACGGAACTATCGGTAAGAGAGTTGCCGATGCCGTCGCGGCACAGGAAGATATGGAGATAATCGGCGTTTCAAAGACACGACCGAGCAGTGAGGCGCTGGTTGCCAACAAACGCGGATACCCGCTTTATATCGCGGATATCTCGAAGAAACCGGCATTCGAGGCTGCGGGGATAAAGGTCGCGGGAACGGTCGAGGAGATGATCGCGGCATGCGACGTCGTCGTCGATGCGACGCCGGGGGGAATCGGAAAGAACAACCGTGCTCTCTATGAGAAGGCGGGCAAAAAAGCCATCTGGCAGGGCGGCGAGGATCACGAGGTCGCGGGTTTCTCGTTCAACTCCTCCTGCAACTACGCCGATGCGATAGGCAGACAATTTGCAAGGGTTGTCTCCTGCAATACCACAGGTCTTTGCAGGATAATAAACGCGGTCGACAAGGCATTCGGCGTTAAAAAGGTGCGCGCAACCATGGTCAGACGCGGTGCCGACCCGGGCGACCCGAAACGCGGTCCCGTCGATGCAATCGTCTTAAACCCCGTCACCATCCCGTCGCATCACGGTCCCGACGTTCAGACCGTGCTTCCGCACATCAATATTGTCACGACCGCTCTCGTGGTGCCGACAACCTTCATGCACATGCACATTCTCTCCATGGACCTGAAGAAGAAGGCTACAAAACAGGAGATTGTCGATTTAATCAACGCTCATCCGAGAATCGGACTCATCAGACACGGTCTGGGCATCACGAGCACAGCCGAGATTAAGGAATACGCATCCGATCTCCTGCGACCGCGCTCGGATCTCTGGGAATCCTGCATATTCGAGGATTCCATCTCGGTCTCCGAGGATAACGAGCTCTATCTCTTCCAGGCGATTCATCAGGAGGCGGACGTCGTCGTCGAGAGCGTCGATGCCATAAGAGCGCTTGTCGGCAATGTCAAAGACGCGGACAAGTCGATTGCGATGACAAACAAAGCGCTGAAATTTGAAGCGATATAATTCAAATCTCAGTCATTCTTTTTTTATCAGCTTTTTTTATCAAAATCGGAAAATGCCGCAGGGCATGCCCCGCAGTGTTATCCCTGTTATGCCGCCGAAATATGCCGCGGGTCATATGTCGCAGCAAACTTTATCATAATGATCCGCATGGATGAGCATTTCCCCCTTCCAATCGATTTTCATAACCTCGGGAAACAAATTGCACCTCCGTATATGGAAAAGTGAATGTTTTTACCTGCGTCAGACAAATTTTCATAAAATTTAGTACTGCGCACATACGCGCGGAAATTTGAAACGAAGTCTTTATATTAAATTCTCCAGTGGAAACCATGGGGTTCAACGGGAGTGTATTACAACACAAATACGCTTTACTTTTTTTCGGAGCGGTTTCAGATCTTCAGATAAATTCAAATGTACTAATAATATTAGGGACATAGATAAAATATCCTAATACCTAACGTAAGTAAACAGGATAAATTCAGATAAAACAGGTCTACAAAACTGGATTAACCCTGCCGGAATCAGCCTTTAAGAATCAACCTTACGGGATTAAACCGGCGGGTGCAATCATTCGGGAACGGAAATATGTTAAACGCAGCAGAAGACAATGAGAGGAGAGGAAAACGCGGAGAGTACAGAGGCTGTCACCGATCTCCGGCGGCTAAAAATCTCAGCAGGAAAGCCGAGGACTACCTTGAGGCAATACTGAACGTAAGCCTTGAGAAGGGTTATGCGAAGACAAGGGACATCGCAAAAGAGCTGGGCGTCTGTCCGCCTTCGGTCGTCGAGATGTTCATAAAACTGAGCAAACTCGGACTTATAGAATACCGCAAGTATGAGGGCGTAATCTTAAAACCCGAAGGGAGAGAGATTGCGACCGTAATCAAATACCGCCACGATACCCTCATGGCATTCCTAAAGCTCATCGCCGTTCCAGAAGATCTCGCAAACGACGATGCCTGTCTCATGGAGCATGAACTTCATGCCAAGACAATCGAGCAGATTCACCTCTTCGTAAATTTCTTGAACGAAAAAGGCACTGCAAACCATATCCTTCAGGATTTCGACGAGTTCTGCATAGTAAAGAGGAGCGAAGCGGAGAAAGAGCAGAACTGACGGAATTCCAATTATCATTCCTCAAATATAAATTATCTAACATTAATCATCAAACAATTACCCGATTTTTACGCAAAACTTTCTATTCGATATTTCGGAGCCTGATTTCATTCATTTTCATGCACTTTTTAATTTCGGCAAATTTCCGACATTTTAGATTTTTTGCGTAATATCCGAAACTGATTAAGAATCCGCTAAAAATCCTTCCGGATTTAGGTCACCGGTTATAACGACCAAACAAAAAACAGATGAGCGATGAATATATCAAACATCTCAGAATCAAGCAATGAAAAAGTCACCACGCTTGACACACTTCCCCCGAATCACAAGGGGACAATAATGTGCGTTCACGGCGCCGGTGCGTTCAAGAAACGCATTCTAGGCATGGGAGTGGTTGCCGGTACCGAGATTGAGACCGTACGTGCCGCTCCGCTCGGAGATCCCGTGGAATATAAGTTAAAGGGATACTGTCTGTCCCTGAGAAAAGCGGAAGCAAAACTCATTGAAATCGGCAACGTAACGGAGGTAAAACAATGACAACGGGCATATACGCACGAAATTCGCAGAAGAAACAGGTAATGCCGCTCGCGTTCCTGAAACGCGGCGAAAGCGGAGTCGTAAACGCGGTTAACCTCGGCGACGACGTCAGGAAAAAACTCATCTCGCTCGGAATCTGCCAGAACAGCGAGGTCACAATATGTTCGGAGTCCTGCGGCGCCGTAATCGTCAATGTCGGCAGTGCACACTACGCACTATCCAGAGCAACGGCGATGAAGATTATGGTCGGCACCGGCGGTTCGGACAGCGCCGGCGAGGACGGCATCATCCTCAAAAGCAGGTGCAAAAACAGCGAAACCGTCTCCGATAACGGCGGCAATCTTGTCATGCCCGATCTGGGAACGGGAGCAGAGACATACGAGTTCAAAAAGGTTGCCGGGACGATATAATGGCGGAGAACAAAAAACTGAGACTGGGTCTCATCGGAAACCCGAATGTGGGTAAGACCACGATATTTAACGCCATCACGGGCGCAAGACAGAAGACGGGTAACTGGCCCGGCGTCACGGTCGAGAAGAAGACCGGTCAGGTCACTCACAAAGGCGTCGATATCGAGATAATCGACCTTCCGGGAACGTATGCCATCACCGCATATTCGCCGGACGAGATAATCGCCCGCGACTTCATACTCGACGAGAAGCCCGACGTCGTCGTTCAGATCGTCGATACGACAAACCTCGAGAGAAATCTGTATCTTACGACCCAGCTTGCCGAGATTACTCCGAATCTCATGCTCGCCTTAAACCTCACGGATTTTGCCGAGGCACAGGGTCTTGCGGTCGATGCGGATAAACTCTCCAAGGAACTCTCGATTCCCGTCGTAAAGACGGTCGGAACCAGAAAGGAGGGTATAAACGAACTCCTCGATGCCGCAATCGGACTTGCCGGCAGCGGCAAAGGCACATGCGCAGGCTCATGCACATCATGCACCTCATGCGGCGGATTTGTCAATTTCAGCCCGAAGACCGAGGATGCGATAACAAAGATCTCCGAGGTTCTTGCAGGGGATGCCTCGCTTACCTCGAAGTATCTGACAAGGTGGCTCGCGATAAGTCTGCTTGAAGAGGACGCAAACGTCATCGAAAAGGTGAAGGCGAATTCGGACCTTTATGCGAAGTTATCGCCGGTTTTATCCTCTTACAGCCCCGAAGTTGCCGAAGCCGACATAGCGGACGGCAGATATACCGCGATAAGTGCGCTCGCACAGAAGGTGCGGATCGGAAAAGTCGAGTCCAAGATTAGTCCTTCCGACACCCTCGATCACGTCCTTACGGACAAATGGCTCGGAATCCCGATATTCCTCGCGCTTATGTGTGCGGCATTCGATCTGACCTTCACGTTCGGAGCGCCGTTCATGACGCTCATCGAGACCGTTGTCGGCTGGATTTCAACGTTTGCGGTCGACAATGTCCCGGGACTGCTCGGTTCAATCCTCGGCGACGGTATCATCGCCGGTGTCGGTTCGGTCCTCGTATTCCTGCCGAATATCCTGATTCTCTTCTTCGTTCTCTCAATACTCGAAGATACCGGATATCTCGCAAGAGCGGCGTTCATCATGGACCGGCCCCTTCATGCACTCGGACTTCCGGGTAAAGCCTTCATCCCGATGCTGAGCGGATTCGGATGCAATGTCCCGGGATTCATGGCGGCAAGAACCATCGAGGACGAGAAAGACCGCCTTCTGACGCTTCTCGTGACTCCGTTCATGTCCTGCGGCGCCAGACTTCCGATCTACGTCCTCTTCGCGGGCGTATTCTTCACGGCAAATGCGGGTGAGGTCATCTTCTCGCTGTATCTGCTCGGAATCGTTATCGCAATCGTTTCGGCGTTCATCTTCAAGAGAACGCTCTTCAAGGGCGAGCCCGCCCCCTTCATCATGGAGATGCCGCCTTACAGAATTCCGACGCTCTTTGCGGCGCTCGAACACATGTGGTCACGCGGCGAGCTTTATCTGAGAAAGGCAGGTACCTTCATCCTTATCGGTGCGGTCATTGTCTGGGCTCTTGCATCCTTCCCCGTCGGCGTCGAATACGGCAGTCAGGAGAGTTATGCGGGTGCACTCGGAACGGCGATTCAGCCTATCTTCGAACCGCTCGGTTTCGACTGGAAGATCTCGGTTGCGCTCATCTTCGGATTCGTTGCCAAAGAGGTGGTTGTCGGATCTCTCGGTGTGCTCTACGGCGCCGGAGATGACGAAGGAGCGCTTACGGATGCTTTGCTTGAAGATCCCGTGATGTCGCCGGTGACGGCACTGACGCTCATGGTCTTTACCCTGCTCTATCTGCCCTGTGTTGCGGCAACCGCCGTCATGAGACAGGAGTCGGGTTCATGGAAGTGGACGGGATTCATGGTTGTTTACACATGCGTTACGGCATGGATTGTATCGTTTATAGTCGCAAATGTCGCGAAATTATTCATCTGAGGTAAAAATGGCAAATTCAAACAAATCCAAAACAAATTCAAATTCCGTGCCTTCGGCAAAATACGGACTGGGTCTGATTGCGGGCATTCTGTATCTTGCCTTCGGCATTATGCAGCTTACGGCAACGGTCGGCTTTACGATGCCGTTTTACGAGTCGCTATACATCACGGGCGGCATCTTCAATGCCTTCGTTCTTCTCGTGACCGCCGCCGTCTTCCTGACCGGCATCCTCAGAATGAACAGGAATACCGCGGAGGCGGACGCATTCCTCGATGTCGGTTTCCTGCTCTCGCTTGCGTTCGGCATCGTGGCGATTCTGGGCACGCTTGCCGGCGGTCTTGACATGTGGATAGGCGAGGAGGAAGAGATTGTCGAGGGTATGCTCGAGACGGTTACTCCGCTGCTTTACATGGTTGTCTTCGGCTTCCTCGGATACTGCCTCTGGGCAAAGGATCTCTTCCGCAAGGTTGTGGCTGCATGAGTGCGGATGCAGGTAATGCAGACAATGCGGGCGGCGTAAATCTCATGGCGGAGATAGCAAAGAGTATTGCCGAGGGGGTCTTCATCCCCTCCGTTCTTGCTGCCGAGCTCGACATTTCCTCCAAAGAACTTTCCGAACGACTTTTCATGATGGCCCGAATGGGATTTATCGCAAAGGATGCACCGGCGGCATCATCCTGCGGCTGTGCCAAATGCTGCTGCGGATGCAACATCAGTGAGTGCGGTTCCGCACTTTCGGGGTCTAGCTATATACTTACCGAGAAGGGAAAGAAACTGTTAAAAGCTTAAACTGCCGCGGGAATACGCCACAGGCATTTTAAAACAGTTTTAAATTTTTTTGAGATTTTTAAAATTTTGAAAATTTCTTTTAACTTTTACTTTTAACTTTTTACGGCTTTTACTACTTTTACGACACTGCCGACTGCGGATATATCCTCACATCCCTTCCGTCATATTCCACTCTTAAAGCGCCGGCGTCGCAGAGGCATTTGACATGCCAGTGAACCGTGCTCTTGTCGATGCCGATGGCATCCGAGATATGCTTATTCGATATTCCGGGTCGTTCCTGAACAATCTTCAGAATAAGTCTGCGGTTCTCGTGTCGGGCAACGATTATGTCCGCGATTCTGTTCTCCGTAAACGAACCGTCGTTCCTGAAATAATAGACCTTGCCGCCCTTCTTGACATGGAAAATTTTTCTGCTCTTTTCAAGAATATACAGGTGATATCTGGTCGTTCCTATGTTTATTCCCGTAAGTTCGCCGATCTCCGCGGCGATAATGCCCGGGTTGTCGCATACGGAATCATAGATGATCTTTTTGTTGCCGCCGTCCGCACCCGAATCTGTTGCGTTCTTCGTTCTTCCGAAAAAGAGGAGAGCGTATTTCAGCACACAGATCAGCGAAAAAAAAGTGCCGAGGATCACCGAGACCTTAATCCATAAGGGCAGTTCGGAAAATTCACGAATTTTGTCACTGCCGGAGGTGTCGATATAATCCTCAAAATCCGGCGAATCCGAGACAATGTAGCCGTCCGCATAGTGATATACGGTGGCTTCGGTTTTTTCGGTCGGAGAAACCGCGACCGCCGCCGAAATTGCGAGAATAAAAATTACCGCGAATAATCCCATGATTGCGGTGTTCCGCTGCATCTTTTCTTCGTTCATGTTTACTCCGTGCATTTAGTGCATTATACTCTTTAACCGCGTTACGCAAGCGATACGTCAAACCGCGTATATATCGTCAAACCGTATAGTATTCGGTTCCGTCAACCCTGTCGCCTTTCACGGCATACCACCATTCGCCCAAATCCACCCCGTTGAGCCTTTTGATGTAAAAGTTGATTATGCCGTTTTGCGACCTGTCAAAATCGGCGTCACGGTAGGGACCGAAGATGTGACCCTTCGGCGAATATACGGTAATACTGAGATTGGAGAACGTATCCGACTCCGCCGCACTCTCCGTGGCATTGCGCCGGTAATCGGGATTGACGGATTCTCCCCAGCAGAGTTTGATGCCGAGCGCCGTCGTAAACGAGGTCACATTCTGACTGTGCCACTTAACTTCGTTGTTTTCGATGGTGTTTGCGTCTTTGGGCCAGCTTCTCTTCCAGCGGTTTATGTGCTCTTTCTGCTCGTCGCTCATCTCGGCGTAGAACTCGGGCCAGACCTTCTGCATGTACTCTCCGATGGTCATCTCCGAGCCTTCAAGCTCGTTCATTATCCTTAACTGCTCTTCGGTCGCATTGGCCGAGAGTGCGTCCACGGGATCCATCATCAGAAGCATGAGAATCAGCCCGATGAATACCGCAAAGATTGCCGATTTATACACGGATTGATACATTGTGTCCCCCCTTTTATCCTGTCAGGTTATGTTTGGTCCTGTTTTGTCAGTTTGGTTATGTCTTTTTCTGTTGTGTTCTGTTCAGTCCTTAGTTCGTTTCAGTTCGGTTCAGTCAGTTTGTTCTGTTTTATTCTCAGTCCTTTTAGTCCTGTTCGGTAATCATGGAGTCCGATATTGTTTAATGGTCTCTTTGTAACTCAGAAATATAAGCATTTTGCCGCAAGAATACAATATGCGGTCGCGGGGCAGGAAATTTTCAGAGGCATGACTCCATACCTGATTATGTTCATTCCTTTTGCGGCATTCGCCGTTAACTGAGATCCCGTTCCCGTATTTTCCGCTTTAATTTCGTCCTTTTTTTCTTCGTTATTCTCATGTTTGTTTACGGATTTTACATCATCGGGCCAGCTTTTCTTCCAGTTGTTGATCTTCTCTTTCTGTTCGTCATCGAGTTCCGCGTAGAACTCGGGCCAGACTTTCTGCATGTACTCTCCGATGGTAATGTCGGTGCCTTCAAGCTCATTCATTATCTTTAACTGTTCATCTGTCGCCACGGCTTTAAGAGCGCTTACAGGTGAACAGATTAATACTGCGCAGAGAAGTAATACTCCGGCAATTACATACTTTGTAGTTTTTTCCATAGAGATTTCCTGTCAAAAATTTTCTTGACATATCCTCATATATCGTGCAGGTTAATAACCGCTCTCTGATCCCTATCAAACAATCGATTCGGCAAAGATCAATTGTTTGATGAGGATGAGAGATGGTATATATTGCATAGATTCGATACAAAAAATCATGAGAATTACAATATCACAAATTCCCTTGATACTCTCCCTACTAATCATTTTGATTTCTTCATGCGTGCTTCCTGCATCCGCCTTGGAATTCTCTGAAGAAAAAATAATATTTGTCGCAGATGAGACAGCTGCTCCCAAATTTGCCATTGATTCGGGCAATATTTTCATCATGGAAAGGTGTATGAACCATAAAAACGATCACGGTGACTATATCATAGGATGGTCAAAACTTTACATCTATAACATAAGCACCGATAAACTGACTGAATTAACCTTTGATGATATGCCGAATACGGGAAATCACTTTCCGATTGACATATCAGGAAATACTGTTTACTGGATGGGAGAATCCTATATTCGATTATATGATACAGAATCAAAATCGTATGACAAATTACCTGTGCCGTCATCTCAACTGAGGTACCTCGCAGTTCAGGATGAAACGCTTGCACTTATTGCTACAGACTATCCTAACGGAATGGAGGGAAATGATATTTACATATCAACCGACGCAGGTGGAAATTTTAAACACTACATATTCCCCGGATATCAATACGACATAAAAATTAGCGGGAATAATGTTGCCTTTTATGACGACAGATACGGTCAGATGAGAAATACGGTACATTATCTCAATATCGATACTGGAGAGTCACATCAGATAGGTGACGAAACCAAAGGAGTGTACTTATATCCCGATATCTCGGGCAGTAATATTGTCTACATATTTGACCCTGATTTTTCTTCTTTTATGAAAGGTCCTAAGGAGGCTAAACAGGAATTACATCTGACCGACATTTCGACAAATAAGACATACCTGATTGCATCACCAAACGCACGAATTTCCTCAGCCGCAATCGATAATGACTACATTGTCTGGTGCGATAACAGGGATGAATCGGGAAAATACAAGCTATTTCTTTTCAATATGAAAGAAAATAAGGAGTATTACGTTGCCGATATCAATGCGGAATACGGAGCGGCTCCTCTTGTATCGAAAAACACAATAGTATGGGCTGACGGTGTCGATAACAAAGGAGTCATAAAAATCGTGACAATACATGATGAGAACTATGTCGATGAAGGCATAAGCGGCAACAGCGGCACGGACAACACAAACAACTCAGAAAACCCTCAGCCACAGCAGACAAGTCCGCAAACGGCATCGGGGGAAATAGTGTGCATAATTATCTCGGTCGGCATTGCATTAATCGCCAAAGCAGGATATCATGGAAGAAAGAATAACTGAATTGATACTCATAATTATCTCTTTAATTTCTTTATGCGTGCTTCCGGCATCAGCCTTGGAGTTATCCGAAGAAAAAACGATATTTGTCTCAGATGATACAGCATTTCCCTATTATGCCATTGATTCGGGAAACATCTTCATATTGGATTTGTATTTTGATAAGTATGCAAACAAGGATAAGAAACAAGACGATGAATGGTCAAGACTTTATTTGTACAATATAAGTAGCGATAAACTGACGGAATTAACCTTTGATGACATGTCCAATACGAAAGCAAATGACCCAATCGCAATTTCGGGAAATACAGTATATTGGACGGTAAATTCTGATTACCTATCATATGATGCGGATATCAGATCATATAATACAGCATCAAAAGCTTACAACAGATTATCCGTGCCGCCGTCTTTCCCGGAAGAACTTGCAGTTCAGGATAAAACGATTGCACTTGTTGCGACAAGATTTCCCGGTGACATTGACGGTCCCGACATTTGCCTTTCAAAGGATGGGGGTGAAAACTTTAAACGCTACAGACAACCCGGACATCAGGAAGGCATGAAAATGAGCGGTAATATTGTTGTCTATAAAGACAGCAGATCCAGCCATTCGAGTAATGCATTAAATTATCTTAATATCGACACATGGGAATCATATCAGATAGGTGACGAAACCAAAGGAGTATACACCTCTCCCGATATCTCGGGCAGTAATATTGTCTACAGATTTGATCCCGATTTCTATTCTTTTCTGAAAGGTCAGGATGCGAAACATGAATTACATATGATTGAAATTTCGACAAACAAGACATCAATAATTGCAGCACCAAACGCACGAATTTCCTCATTCGCAATCGATAAAGACTATATCGTCTGGTGCGATAACAGGGATAAACCAAATTACAAACTTTATCTCTATGATCTGAAAGAAAATAAAGAATATTACTTTGCCGATATCAATGATGAATACGGATCTGCCCCTCTTGTATCGAAAAACACAATTGTCTGGTCGGATAATGTCGATAACAGAAATGTCCTGAAAATTGTGACAATCCATGATGAGAACTGCGTCGATGACGGCATAAGCGGTAGCAGCGGCAGTGACGATACGGATAACACAGGCAACTCTGAGAACTCTCAGCCGCAGAATACAAACTCTGACAATACACAATCACAAACGGCATCGGGTGAAGTTGTTTGGATAATTGTCTCAGTCGGCATTGCATTAATTGCCATGGCGGGATATCATGGAAGAAAAAATAACTGAATTGATACTCATAATTATTTCTTTAATTTCTTTATGCGTTTTTCCGGCATCCGCATTGGAGTTATCTGAAGAAAAAATAATATTTGTTGCCGATGAGACAGCATATCCCAAATTTGCCATAGATTCGGGAAATATTTTCATCATGGAATTGTGTCCTGACCAAAACGACGGTCTTTATGACTTTATCATAGGATGGTCAAAACTTTACATCTATAATATAAGCACCGATAAACTTACGGAATTAACCTTTGATGATATGCCCGATACAAGAGGTCCCTCCCCAATCGCCATTTCGGGGAATACTGTTTATTGGACGGTAAATTCGGATTTACGATCATATGACATGGCATCAAAATCATACAACGAAATACTTGTGCCACCGTCTCAACTGATAGACCTTGAAATTAAGGATAAAACGATTGTACTTACCGCTACGGATTTTCCAAATGACATTGAAGGTCGTGACATTTACATATCAAAAGATGCGGGTGCAAACTTTAAACGCTACAGACTCCCAGGGTATCAATATGGCATTAAAATAAGCGGCAATATTGTCGCCTTTTATGACGACAGATACGGTCAGATGAAAGATACGGTACATTATCTTAATATTGATACGGGAGAATCTCATCAGATTGGTGACGAAACCAAAGGATTGTACTCATATCCTCATATATCGGGCAATAATATCGTCTACAGATATGACCCCGATTTTTATTCATTTTTGAAAGATCAGAAGGATATGAAGCAGGAATTATATATTACCGACATTTCGACAAACAAGACCTCCATAATTGCGTCGCCAAACGCACGAATTCCCTCATTCGCGTTTGATAAAGATTACATTGTCTGGGATGATAACCGCAATAAATCCAATTACAAGTTTTATCTTTACGATCTGAAAGAAAATAAAGAGTATTATGTTGCCGATATCAATGGGGAATACGGATCGGCTCCTCAGATCTCAAAAAATATAATAGCTTGGGTTGACAGTGTCGACAACAGAAATGTCCTGAAAATTGTGACAATACATGATGAAAACTATGTCGATGACGACATAAGCGGCAACAGCGGCACGGACGACATAGACAACTCTGAGAACTCTCAGTCACAGCAGACAAGTCCACAAACGGCATCAGGGGAAATTGTCTGCATAATTATCTCGGTCGGCATTGCATTAATTGTCATGGGGGGATATCATGGAAGAAAAAATAACTGAATACAAATGAATAAGTAGGAAATACGGAATAAAATCAAGAAATCATCAATTGTTTGATGAGGATGAGAGATGGTATATATCGTATAGATAAGATAGAAACAAATCATGAGAATTACAACATCACATATTCCTTTGATACTCTCACTGATGCTCTTATTAATTTCTTTCGCGTTTCCGATATCCGCTCTTGAATTATCGGAAGAAAAAACAATATTTGTCTCCGATGATGCAGCATCTCCCAGATTTGTCATAGATGCTGGAAACATTTTCATATTGGATTTATATTTTGATAAGTATGCAAACAAAAATAAGAAACAAGACGATGAATGGTCAAAACTTTATTTCTATAATATAAGCACCGATAAACTGGCGGAATTAACCTTTGATGACATGTCGAATACGAAAGCAAACGACCCAATCGCAATTTCGGGGAATACGGTATATTGGACGGTAAATTCTGATTACCGATCATATGATACGGATATTAGATCATATGATATAGTATCAAAATCTTACAACAGATTATCCGTGCCGCCATCACACCCGATAGAACTATATGTTCAGGATAAAACGATTTCACTTCTTGCTACAAAATTTCCTGATGACATTGACGGTCCTAACATTTGCATATCAACTGATGCAGGTGAGAACTTTAAACGCTACAGACTCCCGGGACATCAATCCGGCGGAAAAAACAGCGGAAATATTGTCGTCTTTGGTGACAGCAGATACGGTCAGATGAGAAAATCAGTCCATTATCTTAATATCGATACGGGAGAATCCTATCAGATAGGTGATGAAACCAAAGGGGTGTACACATACCCCGATATCTCGGGCACTAATATAGTCTACAGATTTGACTCCGATTTTTATTCGTACCTGAAAGGTCTGGATGTGAACCAGGAATTATACGTTACCGACATCTCGACTGACAAGACATCCCTGATTGCATCACCAAACGCACGAATTAACGTACCAGCAATCGATAAAGACTATATTGTCTGGTGCGACAATAGGAATAAACCCATTTTCAAGCTTTATCTTTACGATCTGAAAGAAAATAAGGAGTATTATGTTGCCGATATCAATGATGAATACGGAGCGGCTCCTCTTGTATCGAAAAACACAATTGTCTGGTCGGATAATGTAGACAATAAAAATGTCCTGAAAATTGTGACAATACATGATGAGAACTATATCGATGACGGCATAAGCGGCAACAGCGGCACGGACGACATGGATAACACAGGCAACTCTGAGAACTCTCAGCCACAGAATACAAATTCTGACAATGCACAATCACAAACGGCATCGGGTGAGGCGGTGTTTATTATTGCCGCTGTCTGCACCGCACTCTTTGCCAAAGCCCTGTATCAGAGAAGAAACGATGAATGAAAAATAAACGAACGAAAACCGGAGCAGAAGGAAATACGGGATGTTCAGGAAATAAAGGAAATAGAAATATAAAGGAAATACAGGGAATACGCAAGTGAGAAAAGATTATTGCAATAAATATTATCCTAATTGAACGCCAATAATATTGGCAGAAAATATGGACGCATACACACTTGCAACAAGAAATACAGTAGAGATCGTCACCGAAGATGAATTGAGAGCCGTACTTGCCAAGCCCGAAAAATCCGTATATACGGGATATGAGCCGTCCGGCGAGATTCATCTCGGACACCTCGTCACAATAAACAAACTCATGGACCTCCGCGACGCCGGCTTCAAGGTCAAAGTCCTCCTTGCCGACCTTCACGCCTTCCTCAACAAGAAAGGAACGATGGAAAGAGTCGCCGAACTCGCCGACTACAACCGCCGCTGCTTTGAGGCCGTCGGTCTCAAAGGAAAGAACGTCGAGTTCGTCCTCGGAACCGACGTTCAGTTAAACAAGGACTATCAGATAAACACGCTCAGACTCGCCCAGCAGATAACCCTCAACCGTGCCACAAGAAGCATGGACGAGGTCGGCAGAAACATGGACGCACCCCACGTCTCGCAGATGGTCTACCCCATCATGCAGATGGTCGACATCCACACGCTCGGCGTCGACCTTGCCCTTGGCGGCATCGACCAGAGAAAGATACACATGCTCGCCCGCGAATACCTCCCGACAATCGGAGCAAAAGCGCCGCTGTGTATGCACACCCCGATTATCAACGGACTTAACGGCAAGAAGATGTCATCCTCCGAGGGCAACTACATCTCGGTCGCCGACACCGAAGAAGACATCAGAAAGAAGATGAAGAAGGCGTTCTGCCCGCCGGAGATTGAGGAAAACCCGATTCTGCAGGTCTTAAAATACCACGTCTTCCCGAGACTCGACACCGTCACCTTAAAGCGCCCCGAGAAGTTCGGCGGCGACATGGAATTCACATCCTACGAGGAATGCGAGAAGCTCTACGGCGAAGGAAAGATTCACCCCGCCGACCTCAAAGCGTCATGCACGGAAGGAATCGTCGAAGTCCTCGCACCCGCAAGAGATTATTTGGGTCTGTAAGACAAAAGGAGTATGATACCATGATGAAACAGAACAGCAAAAAGAGCGGCACGAAAACGGCATTGACAATATTAATGCTCGTTATTGCCGCCGCCGTCATCCTCACGGCGGGATGCACGGGAACAACAAGCCAGCCGATAACCCAGACTCCGACGCCTGCGGCAACACCCGAGGTTCAGCCGACCGCAACCGAAGCGGCGCAGGTCACCGCCGAGGCAACACAGACACCCGCCACAAACGGTCCGATATATGCCGCCGGAATGATAGTCACGAACGGCAAAGGCACACTGAAGGTCATCGGCGAATACAACCCCAAGACCGAACGCTACTGCACGAGAACACTCATGCAGGACAGGGACGGAAACGCCTACCTTCTGAAAGACGGCTCGTTTAAGGAACTCGGAAGCGATTACGACGCATACAAATCCTTCGAACAGCTCTATAACACGGTCTATGACGACTTAAGCGCACACACCGACGCCGCGGAAGAAGTCTATAACGTCAACGAAAAGAGCGGTCAGAGAATCCCCGTCTACGCCACAAACGACAGAATCAACCTTGTCGGTTACCTGATTCCGTCGGATGCGCTCACCATGGACTACCTGAACGCAAAGACCGAGTGAAGACCGCGTAAATCCCTATAGAACCCAATTATCTTCATTTTTTACCCGCAATTACCGTGGAATTATCGTGAAATATATAGTGCAATTCATCATGCAATTTATCGTGAGTTCACCGTGCAATTATCGTAATCCCCTTTTCGTCCCATCATCTTTATTTAGCATAATCATCAACTTTTTGTCGGGATCCGACAGATAATATTTGGGCAATTTACCTCTCTGAATATTCACCGACAGTATGGTCTGAGACTTCATGAATACGGACGCGGAATTAATAACGGCGGTCTTCATCATATTAGCCTGCGCTCTGGCAATACAGTTGCTCGGAAGACGCATAAAAATGCCGCTCATAATCGGCTATTTCCTCACGGGAATCGTAGTCGGTCCTTACGGTCTCGGATTGATCGGCGAATCTGGTGTCTCTCTTCTTGCCGAACTCGGCGTAATTCTCCTGATGTTTACAATCGGACTTGAGATTTCGCTTAAAAACCTGCTCAGCATGAAAAAAGTGGTCCTCATAGGCGGCGGATTGCAGCTCTGTCTTACGACCGCTGCCGTCTGGGCAATCATGGTCATGCTCGGTTTTCCCTCGAACACCGCACTCTTTACGGGATTTCTGATCGCTCCTTCGTCAACGGCAATAATCATGAGCCTTTACCAGCAGAGCGGCGATATAGAAAACGCTCACGGAAAGATTGCCCTCGGAATGCTCATATTTCAGGACATCTGCGTAATCCCGATGATGCTCCTTGTACCGATAATCGCGGGCAATTCCTCCAAAAACTTAGCCTTCGAACTTCTCAATCTCGGATTCGGAATGCTGATTCTCGCCTTTGTCCTCGTCGCCGCAATCATCTTCGTGCCCCGTCTCCTGACAAAGGTTGCGTCATTCAGGAACCATGAACTCTTTGTAATAACAATCGTGGTCATCTGCTTCGGAATCGCATGGCTCATGTCGCTTAACGGCGTCTCGCTCGCACTCGGCGCCTTCCTTGCAGGCGTTGCCATTTCGGAGTCCGAATACAGCTACGAGATAATCGGGCAGGTGATGCCGATTCGCGACATTCTGACAAGTTTCTTCTTTGTTTCTGTAGGAATGATGCTTAATCTCGGATATCTTTCGTCACATGTCCTCATAATCGGCGTTATCGCCGTTGTGCTCCTCTTCGGAAAGACAATAATCAATTTCGTCAGTCTGAAGGCAATCGGCGTCATGTCTGCGGTTGCATTCCTGTCGGCGGTAGGAATCTCTCAGATCGGTGAGTTCTCGTTCATCCTCGGTCTTTCGGGTCTTCAGTCGGGAATTGTGGACAACGACCTTTATCAGATATTCCTCACGGTCTCGATTATAACGATGGCAATAACCCCGTATCTCGTAAATTACGCGCCCGCAATCGTCAAAAAACAGATGACGAGGAGGGCGGCGGCGGTTGCGGATGAACCTATTGATTTCGGCTTCGAAACCGCGGATACGGCGACGGATAAGGAACCTGCGGAAACAACGGCAACTGCGGTAACTGTGGGAACGGCGGGAGTAACGGGAGCTTCCGCATCCGCGGAATCCGCGGGCATATCTTCGGAGATAGCGGGAGAAACACCGGTAAAGCGCTCGCGCTCAACGAAACCGCACATATACAAAAAACATGTTATCGTCGTCGGTTACGGAATATGCGGTCAGTTCGTCGTCAAAGCACTCAAAAAAACGGGGATTAAATACATTATCCTCGAACTCAATCCCGCAACCGTTGAGGCGGAAAGAAAGAAGGGCGAGGAGATTATCTACGGCGACGCAAGCCGCGACACCATCTTAAATCACGTAAAGGCAGAGAAAGCGGGCGCAATCGTCGTTACGATTCCGAACGGCGAGGTGACAAAGGCAATCATCACGACCGCCAGAAGACTCAATCCGTCGATATACATCATCGCCCGCGTCAGATTTATCTCGGATATTACCGAATTATATCGTCTCGGTGCCGATGAGGTCATAGTCGACGAGAGAGAGTCGGCTATCGAGATCTTCAAGCGCACCATCCTGAAAAGCAATGTATTCACGCAGGAATTGGAGAAAGAACTCGACGTCAGCGTAAAACAGATGAGATTGAATCTCTACGACAGATATCTTGAAAAACCGATTATTGAGAGCGAAAAGAATGCGATCTCCGGAAATTACTCCCTCTTCCGCCCCATGATGCATATGATTCATACGGCGGACAAAAACATGCCGAAATCCAAGAACAGCATAAAGAAGATTGTCGTCGGCAAAAACTCGTATATCTGCGGCAAAAGACTCTCCGAGGTCTCGATACGCGGCAAATACGGTGTTTCGGTCGTCGCCGTAAAGAGAGCGGAGAACACCGATGCCGAACTTACGCCCGACGGCGATACCTTCCTCTACGAAGGCGATACCGCGATTGTCGTCGGCGAAATCGGCAAAATTGACGAGATAAGAAGACTCTTCGACGAAGTCGGAAACTGAAACACAAATATCCTGTAATCCCATAACTTAATTTGTTTTCCTTTTTTAACGCAATTCTGCCGAAAACTCATAACTTGCGGATAATTGCTGATAACTTGGGGATAATTGCGAATAATTTGTGGAAATTTGCGGATATATTATCCGAAATACGAATTATCACCGACTCTACGACGAATCTTACGTATATATCCGACAGATATATCTTACAGATATAAATATACAAAAATCAATTAACCTCTTTGAATATTCACCGACGGGACGGTCTGAAACTTCATGAATACGGATGCCGAACTGATTACCGCAGTATTTATCGTACTGGCCTGCGCTCTTGCAATACTGGTACTTGGAAGACGCGTAAAAATGCCGATTATAATCGGCTATTTCCTTACGGGAATCATCGTCGGTCCTTACGGTCTCGGACTGATAGGCGAATCCGAGGTGTCTCTTCTTGCCGAACTCGGCGTAATCCTCCTGATGTTCACAATCGGACTTGAAATTTCGCTTAAAAACCTTCTCAGCATGAAAAAAGTCGTCCTCATAGGCGGCGGTCTCCAGCTTTGTCTTACGACCGCGGCAGTGTGGGCAATCATGGTGATGATGGGATTTTCGTCAAACACGGCAATATTCATAGGTTTCCTTGTAGCTCACTCATCAACCGCGGTAATAATGAACCTGTATCAGCAGAGCGGAGAGATAGACACTCATCAGGGAAAAATGGCTCTCGGTCTGCTCATATTCCAGGACCTCAACGTCGTTCCGATGATACTTATGGTACCGATACTGGCAGGCTCATCCTCCGAAAGTTTAGGCTGGGATCTCCTAAATTTCGGATTCGGAATGATACTTCTGGGATTAATCCTCGTTGCCGCAATCATCTTCGTGCCGCGTATACTTACAAAAATCGTCTCGATGAGAAATCAGGAACTCTTCGTAATAACGATTGTAGTCATCTGTTTCGGAATCGCGTGGCTCATGTCGCTCAACGGCGTCTCGCTCGCACTCGGCGCCTTCCTTGCCGGCGTTGCCATCTCGGAATCCGAATACAGCTATGAGATAATCGGGCAGGTAATGCCGATTCGCGACATTCTCACAAGCTTTTTCTTCGTATCAATAGGCATGATGCTTAATCTCTCCGACCTCACATCCCATTTACTTGTAATCGTCGCAATCGCCGCGGCACTCCTCTTCGGAAAGACAATTATCAATTTCGTCAGTCTGAAGGCAATCGGCGTTGCGTCGACGGTGGCTTTCCTTTCGGCGGTAGGACTCTCGCAGATCGGTGAATTCTCATTCATACTCGGTGTCTCGGGTCTTCAGTCGGGCATACTTACCGAAGAAGTCTATCAGATCTTCCTTGCAATATCGATAGTCACCATGGCAGCAACCCCGTATCTTGTCAAAGCCGCACCCGTTATTGCCGATAAATACATAAAAACGCATGAATTCCCGCAGTCCGCGGAAACGGCGACAGGCATCCCGTCGGCAAACGGTGTGCCGTCCGACACCGACACGGCGGCATCCGTCCCGACGGAAAAAGGCGACGCGGTGCCTGCGGGTGAGAGTTCGGCAGCGGATACCCGGGGCATTCCCGCAAAAAAAGACGGTCGGCACGTGGTTGTTGTAGGTTACGGAATCTGCGGTCAATATGTCGTAAAAGCGCTTAAAAACACGGGTCTTAAATATGTCATAATCGAACTGAACCCGGGAACGGTAACGGAAGAGAAGAAAAAAGGCGAAGAGATAATCTACGGTGACGCAAGCCGCGACATTATCCTTAATCATGTAAAAATCAGCAAAGCAGGCTCAATTGTTGTTACCATACCGAACACGGAAGCGACAAAGGCAATCATAACAACAGTAAGAAGGCTCAATCCGACGATATACATCATCGCCCGCGCCAGATTCGTCTCCGATATTGCCGAACTCTACCGTCTCGGTGCCGATAAGGTAATTGTCGATGAAAGAGAAACCGCTCTTGAGATCTTCAAGTGCATAATCCTGAAAGGCAAGACGATTACTCCGGAGTTGCAAAACGAAATTGATGCCTGCGTAAAACAGATCAGGCGGGAACTCTACGACCGCTATCTCGAAAAATCGATGGCAGAAAGTAGCGATATGAACAATACGACCGACGGGAATAACTTTCTCCTCCGCCCCATGATGCATATGATTCATACGGCGGACAGGAACATGCCGAAATCCAAGAACAGCATCAAAAAGATTATCGTCGGCAAAAACTCGTATATCTGCGGCAAAAGACTCTCGGAGGTCTCGATACGCGGTAAATACGGCGTCTCGGTCGTCGCCGTCAGGAGAGCGGAGGACGCGGATGCCGAACTTACGCCCGATGACGATACCGTCCTCTACGAAGGGGATACCGCGATTATCGTCGGCGAAATCGGTCAGATTGACGAGATAAGGAAACTCTTCGACGAAGTCGGGGAATAAAACACAACATTATTGGAAGCGGATCGAAATCGGAGACGAATACGTATAAGAAACATACACGATTACGTATAAGATACATTCACGATTACGTATAAGATACATTCACGATTACGTATAAGATACATTCACGATTACGTATAAGATACATTCACGATTACGTATACGATACAGACACGAATGCGGATATGATTACGGAGACCGATATGGGCAAAAACAGAGATATTGAAAATAACGGCGGTAACGGCGGCACCGATAAACTCATCGAGAAGTTCGACAGGCTTGTCGAGAAAAAAGGGATTACTCTCCGCGATGCCGACAACTTCAAGGTGATGGAGAATGTCTTCGACGACCAGACCCTTCTTGCCCTCTATAAACTCGTGAACAAAGGAAAGATCTCCGCAATCGGCGGCTCGATTTCGACGGGAAAGGAGGCGAACGTCTTCTACGCCGAAGACGGCGACGGTCATCCGGCGGCGCTCAAGATATACCGCATTCAGTCGGCAAATTTCAATACGATGGGCGAATACATGGCAGGCGACCCGCGTTTTTCGTCGATACGCAAGTCGAAGAAGGAGTTCATATTTGCGTGGACGAAGAAGGAGTACGCAAACCTCATCCGCGCCCGCGATTCCGGGATCAACTGCCCGCAGGCTTATCTTTTCGACCGCAACATTCTGCTCATGGAGTTCTGCGGCGACAGAGAGACGGGGACGGCATACCCGCAGCTTCGTCAGGCGGCGGCAGGCTTTACAAAGTCGCAGGGCGAGGAGATATATCATGCGATTATCGCCGATATGAAGACGCTCTTCAACGGGGCGAGCCTCGTTCACGCCGATCTCTCGGAGTTCAACATCCTCTTCGACGGTGAAAAACACATAATAATCGATATGGGACAGGCAGTCCTTCCCGAGCACCCGGGTGCCGTCCGCTATCTGATTCGGGACATAAAGAACATAAACCGTTTTTTCAGCCGATTCTGCGAGCCGCTCGACGATGAGGCGGTCTTTAAGGAAATAGTCGGTGCCGAGAGAATGCAGCCGTAATTGCCGCGTAAAACGTATATAATCAATTAAGTCAAATTAATTGATATGAAAATACGAAAAATCAAATTCTCAGGTATAACGGTAATACTTGCGGTTCTTCTGATTGCATTCCTTCTTGTCGCGGGATGCACGCAGAATGCCGCTACACAGACCGGCACGCAAACGTCTGCAACAACGCCCTCAACGACCGCTCCGACAGGGCAGGCAACCGCCGCAACCCCGACAGGGGATTCCGATTCGCCTGAATACACGGTCGATGCCTCGTTTGAAGGCAGCGGTAACGGAGGTATCTCCACAGATCTTAAGGGCGGTATTGTCCGCATGCTTAAGGTAACCCAGCCGAAATACGAGAAGGCTTCCGTTGTTATCACAACCGGCGATGCAATCTATCCGTTCGAAAACGAACTGACCAAAGAGGCGGAAAAGTCAATCGCCGATGCCAAAAACGCGGATGAATCCGTTGCCGACGCAAAATACATCTGGACGCAGGCATTCTACGTTCCCCAGGACATGAAGACGAATTTAAAGATAGAGACTACCGGCGACTGGAAGATTGACATAGACGTGCCGCTTGCAATCAACGCGGTTCCCCCGATCGGCTTTAGGGGTGCCGGAGACGGTTCATCCTCCTTCTTCCAGATCAACAAAGGCGATTATACGGTCGATGTATCGGTTGAGGATGCCGACAAACTCTCGATAAGCCTTATGAGTTTCGACGGAAAAATCTACGCGCTTGATATACCGAAGGTATTTTCGGATTCAAAGGAAGGCACCCCCGGCAGCGTAAAAATACCGTTGAAAATCGATGAGAGCGGCAATTACCTCGTAAATGTCGCGTGCAACGGCATGTGGGAGTTAAATATCGCGCCTGCGAGCGCATAATTGAGTTAAAAAATTAATTTTTTTTTTTTATTTTTTATTTTTTATTTTTAAATTTTTCAGAATTTTTCAGAATTTTTCGTGCTCATTATTGCTTAAATTGCGTCATTCATCGTCATCGAAGATGAACAGTTCGTCTATGGTGGCGCCAAGCACCTTTGCGACGTCGTGAGCGAGTTTGAGCGAGGGGTTATACTTTCCTTTCTCAAGGAATACGACCGTCTCGCGCCGCACTCCGACAGCCTCGGCAAGCTCCGCCTGCGTGAGATTTTTCATAACGCGATACTCGCGAATCTTCGTCTCCATATTTCACCGCCCGTCCTTTTTCCCGCATTCCCCATAAAGAGAGATTGCGGTCAGTAAACATCCCCTCTCGATGCGAAATACTTCTGGAAGATGATTGTGCTTACAGGCATCAGTATGATAAGTATGCCTGTTATCATCTCGACCGTGAACGTGACCGCCTTGAGATACGAAAGCCAGAAGGCGAGTATGATTACGAGATAAGTCAGATACCACGAGTATGCCATGCCCCATGTGCCTATCTTGAGGGAGCGTTCGTCCTGAATCTCGCGATCCGCCGGTTTTCTGTATCCCGCAAAGCAGATTATGAACATGATGAATCCGCCCGTTATCATCATCTGGAAGTTGTCGCCGGCTGTCACCGTAAGTGCAAGACCCGCTATGATCATCAGCAGACCGAGGAGGCTTCCCGCAAGCAAAACCGCCTTCTTTCCAGTCATCTTCGCCGCAATCAGAGCCAAAATCAGTACCAAAATCACCGAAGCGAGACCGATTAAGTTAAAACCCGCGCCGGCTCCGGTGACGTAAGCCGCGATTATGACGATTACCATAGCTGCCGCGGATAATGCCGCCGAGATCACATACCTTCGCTCATTTGCGCCAAGCTCCGAGAAACGCTTCGGTGCGAATATGCCCGAAGTTTTCTCCGATTTATCCGTTTTGCCCGTTTTGTCTATTTTTTCTTCGCTATTTTCTTTGCTTTTTTCTTCGTTTGTCATATCCTTATCTCCAAAAGTTGAGTGTTTCAAACGCATTTGTGTTAGAAATAAACAACACTTTGTTAGATCAATATAACATGTTAGAAGTATATAACACTTTTCACAATCCCGCGTTACGCTGATTTCACGGATTTCTCGGATCGTCTGCCGTGGGGTTCCCGGGAATTCCGCCAAAGATTTTACACTTATAGAGACAATAATAATGCATACCAAAATATGGCGCAGACAGCGCCGATTAATTCGTTTTACAGATAAAATTTCAGAAATCTCAGATATACCCAAATCCGCGAATATACAAAACCCGCGGGGATTGCCCGAAATCAAAAAATCCCGATTTAATCCCCGATTTAATGCCGATTGAATGAATTCCTTACTAAAGAGATGAATAAATGACACAGCAGGAAGTAAAAATAACCCAGGACCGAATTGCGGTAATAATAGGAAAAGGCGGCAGAACCAAGCGCCTCATCGAGAAGAAGACCAATACGGCGCTTGAGGTCGACAGCGAGGAAGGAATCGTCACGATAGAAGCCGAAGACGCATTCGCGGTCATAAAAACCGCGGAAATAATCCGTGCAATCAACCGCGGTTTCTCGCCCGAACGTGCCTTCGTTCTTCTGGAGGACGAGGATGTCATCCTCGAGGTCGTGGATTTAAGTGCGGTCTGCAACACGCCCAAGCAGATGGAAAGACTCCGCGGAAGAATCATAGGAAAGGCGGGAAAGGCGCGCGAGCAGATCGAGAACCTGACCGGCGCCGAGATCTCGGTCTACGGCAAGACCGTCGCGGTCATAGGCGGCATTGAGCAGACAAAGAATGCCATTGCCGCAATCGACATGATAATCGAGGGTCTGCCGCACGAAAACGTCTTTGCTTTCCTCGATAAGAAGAAGAAGGAAGCAAAAGCCAATATGATAGAGTATTACTACTGAAGGTTTACTGCCGGAAGTTTACCGTTGAAAGTTTACTGTGAAAGGTACTGCCAAAGTGATTGATGCTGCAAAAGTGAGTAACGGCGAAGCGATTGTCGCGGAAGCGGTCAATACCGGAGAGGTTGCCGCCGAAGGTGTCATCGTTTCCTCACAATTTCACAAATTATTCTCATCCATATACGGTGCCTTCCCGAATGTTCACATTTCGGTCCCGAAAATGAACAAATCCGTATCCCGGCACCATGGTTTTTCAATCATTTTCAAGGCGCCGACAGATATATTTCCACTGAAAACCCGTTGCTCAAATTACGCTTCGTTTTCCGAAAACAGACCATGCATCACTTTTAGACAGGAAACAGTGGGGTGTCCTCTTCTGCCATGACAGCCCCGAAAAAGACGGGCGCTTCCCAAAAGAAGAACGCCTCGGGATACAGACTTGCCGACCTGCCTCTTCCGCAGGCGCTCATCGACGCATATGCGAAACGCGGCATAACCGAGCTTTATCCGCCGCAGGCAGAATGCGTAAAGAAAGGTCTCCTTGACGGCAAAAATCTCCTTATCTCGATTCCGACGGCAAGCGGAAAGACCCTCGTCGCCGAGATGGCAATGCACAGGCAGATTAGTGCGCAGGGAAAATGCCTCTATATCGTCCCTCTTAAAGCACTTGCCTCCGAAAAATTTGAAGAATTCCAGAATAAGGGCGTCAAAGTCGGCATTGCCACGGGCGACCTCGATAAACGCGACGAGTATCTGGGAAAGAACGATATCATCATCACCACGAGCGAGAAGGCGGATTCGCTCCTGAGGAACAATGCGCGATGGATGGAGCTTGTCACCTGCCTTGTCATTGACGAGGCGCATCTCATCGATTCCGAGGACCGCGGCGCAACTCTCGAGATGGTGATTACAAAACTGCGGTATCTCAACAAAAACATGCAGATTATCGCGCTTACCGCCACTATCGGCAACCCGAGAACTTTCGCGGGCTGGCTCGATGCCGAGCACGTCTCATCGGAATGGCGACCCGTTATCCTCAAGGAGGGCGTATTTTACGCAAATACCATCTATTTCGAGGAGGATGATCGGGAGATTGATATGCCGACGAAGGACGAGGATACCAATCTCTGTCTGGACTGCATCAAAGAAGGCGGTCAGTGCCTTGTTTTTGTCAATTCGAGACGCAATGCCGAAGGATTCGCAAAACGCATGGCAAAGGCTCTGGAAAAATACGACGAGGAACTAAAAAGGGTTCACGATAATGCACATGAAAATGTCCGTAAAAGAGCCGGAGGCACGGATAAGTCGGATAAAACGGACGAATCCGATGAGTCGGATGCGCTGCATGAGCCGTATAAGCCGTATAAGCACCTGACGGATTCCGCCGTTCTTGAAAGAATCGAAAAAGAGCTTGAGGCTGTAGCCGAGACCGATATGGGTCAGACGCTGGCGCTCTGCACGGGTAAGGGTGCATCTTTTCATCATGCCGGCATGAAACGCGAACAGCGTCAGATTATCGAGCAGGGATTCCGCGACGGTCACATCAAGGTTATTTCTTCGACGCCGACACTTGCCGCGGGACTTAACCTTCCGGCAAGACGTGTCATCATCCGCGATTATATGCGCTTTGCCGAGGATGGTATGCGCCCGATTCCGGTCCGCGAGTATCGGCAGATGGCGGGGCGTGCGGGCAGACCGCATCTCGACCCCTACGGAGAGTCGGTGCTGATTGCAAAGAGCCGCGATATGGCAAACGGGCTTTTCGAGGAGTTTATCGACGCTCCTTCCGAGGACGTGAAATCGCGGCTGGACGACGAGTCGGCACTCTGCGCCCAGATTCTCTCCCTGATTGCGACGGGATTTGTGCGAAAGGACGACGATCTGATTGCGTTTCTTAAGCAGACCTTCTACATGTATACGAACAAGAAGAGTTCGTATCTCACGGAGATAGTCGGCGATTCCATAGATTTCCTCGAGGACGCGGGAATGATCACGAAGATCGACGGGTTTCTTTCGGCGACGGCATACGGCAGTCTTGTCTCGCGCCTTTACATAAACCCCGTCAGCGCCGAGATTATCGCCGGAAAACTGCGCGAGAAGCAGGCGGTGATTAACGAAGGTCTAAGCGGTGTCTCGGGAAAGGAAAAACTCCGCCGCTCGAAGGATCTTGCGGATGCCGGTTCGAAAAACGCCGGCGGCAGCCCGATATTTTCGGATATCGGTCTTCTGCAGCTTCTCTGCAAGACGCCGGATATGCACACTCTTTACGTGAAAAAGGACGAGATTGCGGTTATCAACCAATTCTCGATGGAGCATGAGGATGAGCTGTGGCTCGGCATCTCGTTTGACAGCATGGAGGAGGATTATCGCGCTCTTAAAACCGCAATGCTCCTCGATAACTGGATCTCCGAGGTCGGCGAGAATCTTATCTGTCAGCGGTTTAATGTCGGTCCCGGCGATATCTACAATGTCGTAGAGAGCATGAACTGGCTCTGTTATTCGGCGTCGCGAATCTCTTCGATGTTTGCCGAGGATCTGAGAGAGGCCGTCACCGAGGTCGAACTGAGGATGAAACACGGCGTCAAGCGCGAGCTGCTTCCGCTTGTAAAGCTTCGGAATATCGGGCGCGTCCGTGCAAGAAGGCTCTTCAACAATAATATAACGGGTCCTGCGGCGATTCGGTCGGCAAAATTTGAGGCACTCGCATCGATTCTCGGTCAGAAGATTGCAAAGCAGCTTGTCGATCAGGTCTCGAAGATGGAGCGCGATTATTCGGGTCTTGACAGTCTGTCGTCACCCGATTATTCTGCGTTCCCTGCCCGCTCCGACCGCCCCGCCAGTTCTGATCGCACCGGCGATGAGGGGGGTAACGGCGATGCGGATGTTAACGGCGTTAACGAAGTCAAAGGTGCCAAAGATGCCGAAGTCGGGGATGCCGGCGAAGCTGATGATCTTGATGATGCCGATAATGACGGTAATGCCGGTGACGTGTCGCCGGTGCCGAATCGGAAGAAGGGTCACGGTGCTGAAAAAGAGCTGAATAAGGCTAAAGGTAAGAGTCCGAAAGAAAAGGGTTCGAAAGATAAAAGTCAGGGTCGGAATAACCAGAAATCGCTTTTTGAATTTTAGGCGACAAAGATTAGGCGGCAAAAATGACTGAATCAACTGAATCTGGAAATGCGGTTGGAATCCGTGAATATGAATTGCCATGAATCAAATGTGATATGCAAGGGGAGAAGAGATAATGAAGACTGAAACATATGCAAACGGAACAAATTTGAAAGATAACGGTAACGGTGCAGGCGGCTCGAGGCATTGTTTTGCGCTGAGTCCGGCGCCTGTGCCGGTATCGCCGGGAGAGGGGTCCGATGGAGAGGGAATCGGGATGTTCTGCAGTGTCGGAAGAGCGGAGTTGTCCGTAAAGGATATTCCGGAATGCCTGAAAGCCGTAAAGAAGGTCGCGGACGCGGAAAATGTGTACATAATCTGCCTGAACGCCGATTGCATAGCGGGATACGGGCATATCGAAAGTGCCGTTTTCCACGCGAAACGCTCATGGTATGAGGATAAGCCGATAGCGAACTCGTTCGAGATGGAAGTTCTTCTCTACACGGGAGCAAGACGGCAGTGCAACGAGATCGGAGAATTCGGACTTCACAAAGGCAATAACGACCTGTTTGTCTGCGTATGCGAAGAGATGAAAAATAAGGTCGGAAATGAAAGAGACGGCAATAAACACGGCAAGGATGAGAATAAGAATGAAAAATATGCCGAATATTGTGAGAAGAACGAGAAGGTTTTCTCCGAACTCGAGAGAGAGATTGGTCTTAAGTTGAAGAACGGCGATGACAGCGGTAACATCGGTGACGGCAATGACAGGATCTCCGATAGGAAACTGAAGAAACTCATGAAGCTCTTCGACATTCCGGACGAAGAGTTATCCGAAGTCGGCATCGGAAGAATCGAGGAACTGATTGTCGAGAAGGTTGCTCTGCTTGACATTCAGAAGTAAATTGGACTGACTTTATAGGATTGGTTTTTTACTCTTCTTTTTATTTTTATTTAATTTTCTGTGATTTTGACTCATAGTAGGTTAAGGAGTCTTTGACGGTTTCTGAGGGATATTCCGGGGAACCATTGATAGGAATTCGGAAGAATTGCTGTGAGATTGCTGTGAAATTGTTGACAGTTATTGAGAGAGATTTTAGAGAGGAATTGGATAGAGATTGTGGTGGAATTGCTGATAGTTATTGTTAGATAATTGTGAGAAGATTGTAGGGATTTTGTGAGGAAGGAGTGGTGGTTACCCCGACCCCATCATTTCGACTGGAGATGTTTTTATGGATAGGGGTGTTGAGAAGTAAGTGCCGTAAAGAATAGTGCAAGTACTTTTTGAAAGCGGAGAATAGTCATTGGTACCTATGAGAATAATAGTATATATTAATTGTTAAATGTAACACAAGGTGTGAAAAGTTTCTCACAACGACAATAAAAAATAAGAAAATAAATCAAACTTTACGAGAACCCTATCATGCACAACCCTCTCATACAATTTTTCATAAAAGAAAAATGCAATTCTTTCATCATAAAATTAGAAATCTCTTCATTATTCACTTATTTTTTATATTTTTCTTCTTCTTTTTCCTATCCATCTCTTATCAATTTCTTTCACCCCCCCACACATAAAAACATCTCCAGTCGAAATGATGGGGTCAGTGTCAACATCCTTGATCCTGATTCCTCTTTTCTCTCTTCCCTTCCCCTTCCCCCCCTCGTTAACTCTCATTAACTCTCTCCTGTCCTTACCATCTCCTTCCTCTCTCCTCCCGAACCCAGACCCCCTCCCCGTTTGCTCTTCCTTATTCAGCCCCCTCTTGAATCTTCCATCCTACATGTTCCCACATCTCGAGTTCTGCCCCCCCTTCCATTGCCTGCCTCGCCTCCTCAACTTTTCTCAGTTCCAATATCAATACCACTACTAATACCTATACCAAAACCCGTTCCAATTCCCGCGTCACCCCTCATATTTCTCCCTCATTTGATCCTGTTCAACCTTACCTGTTCCAATTCCTATCCCGATTCCGCAATAGCGCTTCGCAGGCGATATGGATTGCAGAAATATCTCATATTCGCGGAATATTTCCCGAAACAACCCTCGATTATCCCCTAAAGGTTCCGACCGGTTTCTCACTGCCTCACTCAAAACATAATGATTAATAATCTTTCAATCTGAATAGTATGTTTACACAAAGTTGCGGACTCGACAAGGGGTATGGGGAGTCTGGGAATCATTCGAAAAATCTCTCAATTTCTCAATGATTTTTAAAACGGAGTTAAAATCGGGTGAAATCTCATCCGAAGAATTATCTCTGAAATATAGGTAACTCTGCATGTTTTTCGTGCAATTTCCATTTGAAATCCCACCATCTCCTTTAAAATTCGAATTCTGTAATTTGATATGTAATTTGGTATGTGACTTGGCATGTAACCACGGTTGGCATGCAACCGGGTATGTAACTTGACATGTAACTTGCATGTAACTTGACATGCAATTCGGTATGCGGCATTTCATCAATTCGCCATCGGGATTCGTCCCGCATCCGACAGTCATGCAGAAATCATAAAAGCCGTCAAATAAATTAAAAAGAGGTCGTATCTGTGCCTGACAATTATGAGGATTACTGGAGCGGAAACAAAGGGGATATCGGGGGCGATAAAATAAACAATACCCTAAACGATATCGGAAACAGCATTGGAAACAACAAAGAAAAAGAGTACGGAAACGGAAACGAAGGCGTGAATGAGAACGCCGGCAAATTCAAATCCGGCAATTTTCCAAATCCCGATGATCTCTTCGGGAAATATCTGGATAAAGGCAACATTTACAAGAACAGGGAAGTTCTGCTTCACACATATAAACCGAACGATCTCCTGCACAGACGCGACGAGATAGAATCTATTGCCGCCATACTTGCGCCGGCGATTCATAACGAAACTCCTTCAAATATCCTGATTTACGGAAAAACGGGGACAGGAAAGACTACTTCAGTGGCGTATGTCGGCACCGCTCTCGTAAGCACGTGTCAGAAGATGGGAAAGACCTGCAATGTCATATACATCAACTGTCAGATTATAGACACTCAGTATCGGGTTCTCGGTTTTATCGCCGGCGAACTCGAAAAACTGGGCAGCAAAGCGAGCGATAAGTTCCGTTCCGGCATCCCGAAGACCGGATGGGCAACCGACCAACTCTATACCGAACTTAAGAACATGATAGACACAATCGGCGGCGTCAACGTAATCGTCCTCGACGAAATAGACAAACTGGTCAAGAAGAGCGGAGACGAGACACTCTACAGCCTCACCAGATTCAACAGCGACCTTAAAAACGCAAAGATAAGCATAATCGGAATCTCAAACGACCTGCGTTTCACAGAATTCCTCGATCCGAGAGTTCTGTCGTCATTATCCGAGGAAGAAAAAGTCTTCAATCCGTATAATGCCCTTCAGCTTCGCGACATTCTGAAGCAGAGAGCCGATATTGCGTTTGTGGACGGCGCCCTCGAAGATGAGGTAATTCCGCTTTGTGCGGCACTTGCGGCTCAGGAGCACGGAGATGCAAGACGCGCCCTCGACCTGCTCAGGGAATCGGGAGATCTCGCCAACCGCGAAAAAGCCGATAAGGTCACGGAGCGTCACGTAAAGAATGCGCAGCAGAAGATTGAAACGGATACCTTAAGCGACTGCGTATCGTCGCTTCCGACGCAGAGCAAGGCAGTTCTCTTCTCAATGCTGCTTCTTAACAGTAACAAACAGGCCTTCACGACGGGCGAAGTTGCGCAGACCTACAGGGAGGTTGCAAACGTCCTTGACCTTGACGTTCTCACGCACAGAAGAATCACCGACCTCATCAACGAACTTCAGATGCTCGGTATCATAAACTCCCGTGTAATTTCCAGAGGAAGATACGGGCGAACAAAAGAGATGTCATTCGGTCCCGGAACCGACAGAATCGAGAAGACACTTCATGACGATAAAAAATTCTACGATGAGCGTTTAAGCCTCATAGATGTCACACGTTTCAAAAACATGTACAGATAAAGCCTCCATTTTTATTACATTTTCATTATTTTCCATGTTGTTCCATTACTCCGCTCCTTTTTTTATTCCGTTATTCCATTCCCATGTGATTCCATAACCCCACCATTTTGTTATTCCATTTCCCCTGTTATTCAGCCCCCGTTATCCGATTTCCCTGTTTATTCCATTCATTTTTTATTCCTTTATTTCGTTCATTTTTTCCATCATACCTATCCGTTTGCGGTTTGGATAATCGGCGAAATTTAAGGCATATGAGATAGTAATATAGTTACAATATGGACGACAAGGACAGACTAATTCTGACTCTTCTCGAGGAAGACTGCAAAGTACCTGTGGAATCACTTGCGGATATGGTCGATTTAACCAAAGAAGAGCTTCTGAGTCGCATTGAAGTTCTTGAAAAAGACAGAATAATTCAAAAATACACGGCATGTGTCGACTGGGAGAAGGCAGGCGAAGGCGTGGTCGCCGCAATCGTCGAGCTCAAAGTCTCTCCCGAGAGGGATTTCGGATACGACAAGATAGCCGAGAGACTCGCAAGGCACAGGCAGGTTAAGTCGCTCCGTCTGATCAGCGGAGCATACGACCTTGAACTCCTCGTCGTCGGCAAAAACATCCATGAGATAACCCGCTTTGTTGCCGAGCAGGTAGCCCCGCTCGAACATGTGCGCGAGACGGGAACAATACTCATAATGAAGACCTACAAGGACAACGGCATAGAATACTTCGAACGCAAGAGCGGCGAGAGGCTGCCGTATTCGCTCTAAGGAGGTAAAAATGAGGAATTTTTGTTCGGAAAGAGTCCGCTCCATACCTCCGTCGGGCATACGCAAGTTCTTTGACATCGCTCAGGAGATGGACGACGTCATCTCGCTCGGCGTCGGCGAACCGGATTTCGATACGCCGTGGAACATAAGGGAAGCGGCGATTCGCTCAATCGAGCAGGGACAGACGGCATACACCTCGAACACCGGTCTTCTGGAACTTCGTCAGGAGATACAGAGATACCTCGAAGAGTCCTTCGGCGTCTCCTACGATTACCGTAGCGAGATGATAGTCACGAGCGGCGCCTCGGAAGCGCTGGATATCGTAATCCGCGGCGTTGTCGACCCGGGCGACGATGTCCTTGTCGCCGATCCCTCGTATATCGCATACTGCTCCAATGTCATGCTCGCCGGCGGCAGACCGGTTCAGGTCCCATGCCTTGAGAAAGACAAGTTCAGGCTGACGCCGGAGGCAATTCAGGAGAAGATAACGCCCAAGACCAAGGTGCTCCTCTGCAACTTCCCGAACAATCCTTCGGGAGCGGTCATGTCGAAGGATGACTATAAGGCAATCGCCGATGTCGTCGTCGATAACGATCTTCTCCTCGTCAGCGATGAGATTTACACCGAACTCACGTATGACGGTCAGAAGACGGCGGCGGCATCCGTCGACGAGCTCTGGGAGAGGACAATCACAATCAACGGATTCTCGAAAGCGTTCTCCATGACCGGCTGGCGTCTGGGTTACCTCTGCGCACCCAGGGAGATTGCCGCCGAAATCCTCAAGATTCACCAGTATGTCATGCTTTCCGCGCCAACGGGGGCTCAGTATGCGGGTATCGAGGCACTTAAGAACGGCATGGACGCCTGTAAGGAGATGGTTCAGGAGTTCAGGGTAAGGAGAAATCTCTTCGTAAACGGACTTAACAGGGCGGGATTAAAGACGCATATGCCCAGCGGCGCTTTCTATGCTTTCCCCAATGTCAGCGAATTCGGACTCTCGGACGAGGTCTTTGCCGAGAGACTCTTAAAGGAGCACCATGTCGCCGTGGTTCCGGGATCCGTCTTCGGAGACGCCGGTAAAGACCATCTCCGCTGCAGTTATGCGACCTCACGCGACGACCTGATGAAAGCGGTCGAGAGAATCGAGGAGTTCATAGCCGATATCTCGAAGAACTGAGCTGTCGGATTTGTTGAAGTTGTCGAATATCTCAGAGATGTCGGATATCCCGGAGAGGTGGGAGCTGTCGGAATTTTCCGGGTGAACCGGTCACCTTGTACCTGCCCTGCCGGGACCTGCGGCACGGGGCATCGACGACAAACCGAAGTATTAATTAATGACCCAAAAAAACAACCAAATCCATTTTTAAGGCATTTAAATAATTTTGCAATTGTTTTTCACGAAATCCCAAACCCCATCATTTCCACTGGAAAATCGTATTTTTACATAAGTCTGTCCGAATTGTCATGACCAAAATGTTAATCATAAAATTTTAAGTAAGTCTCAAATGCATTTTCACATCAAATCGTGATACCGGAATAAATAACAGTGTGAAGAAATAACCCGATTTCCCGACCGTATAATGAGAATGGAAAAACAGGATCCGAAAAGGCGGCAGAACCCCATCATTTCCATTGGAAATCAAAATAATTTCGGTTTAAACATTAAAATATTCACAAATCGGAACTAAAAATAAGTCGCATTAACCTTATTAACCCGTCTCGACCCCGGCATCTTGTCCGCACATAAGTAAAAATTATTTTACAATTCGGATTAACGTTGGTTTACCGTTCGTTTTGCCGGTAAACAGCCGCAGACATACCCCGCTCCCTGCCCTTTTCCCGCGCAATGTCCGTTCCCCATGCCTCTCTCAACCCATGCCCTGACCAGAAAAAGCACTATATATATTTTTGGGGAAATGCGCGTCTATGATCTCAAAAGCGTCCAAATCGGGCTTAAAAGAATAAAACCCTCAAACAGAGCGATTTCAAACTCGATTCATCGGGCTTAATTTTGTGTAACACATGATACATTTATTTAATATAAACTCACCAACTTTAATGAAATCCAATGAGTTGTACCATAATCGTAGGTGGCTTTTTTGGCGACGAAGGTAAAGGAAAGATCGTCGCTCACGTTGCGCACAAAGACAAACCCTCAATAATTTCACGCGGGGGTGTCGGCACAAACGCCGGACACACGGTTCAGGTCGGGGACAAATCCTACGGCGTCAGGATGATTCCGTCGGGATTCGTCTACCCGGGCGCAAAACTCCTTATCGGCAGCGGCGTCCTTGTCGACCCGACCGTCCTTAAAAACGAGATTAAGAACGTCGGCGTCGAAGGCCGCGTATTCATAGACAAGAGATGCGGCATCATCGAGCCCGAGCACATTGCGCAGGACAAGGCAAGCGAGCACCTATCAAAGAAGATAGGAACGACGGGAACCGGATGCGGACCCGCAAACGTCGCCCGTGTCAACAGAACGGCAAGACAGGCGAAGGACGTCCCCGAACTCAAGGAGTATATCGTCGATGCCGCTCAGATGCTCAACGACGCCATCGACCGGGGCGAGACCGTCCTCCTCGAAGGCACGCAGGGATTCGGAATTTCGCTTTACTTCGGAACATACCCCTATGTAACGAGCAAGGACACATCCGCATCGCAGATTGCGGCTGACAACGGAATCGGACCCACCAAGGTCGACGACGTAATCGTGGTCTTCAAGGCATTCCCGACACGCGTCGGCGGCGGTCCCTTCGAGACCGAGATGACCCGCGAGCAGTCTCACGAACTCGGTATTCAGGAATTCGGAACTGTAACCCACCGCGAGAGAAGAATCGGCGTCTGGGACGGCGAACTTGCAAGATACTCCGCCATGATAAACGGCTGCACGATAGGAGCAATCACCGGCATCGACCATATCGACCCGGCATGTTACGGCGCAACCGAATACAGCCAGCTTACACCAAAAGCTCTGGAGTTCCTCAAAAAAGCCGAAGAAGATATCGGCGCTCCCATCAAACTCATCTCCACGGGACCCGACGTCACACAGATAATCGATATCAGATAATCCGGGATATCGGATAAAATCAACAATAAAGCGACAAACCAATAACAATCAACCACAAACCAATAACAATCAACCACAAACCAATAACAATCAACCACAAACCAATAACAATCAACCAATAACCCTCATTTTTCATCAATTACTTATATGTCATATCTGAAGCAAACATGAATATACAAATTCCATGGGGTAAACAATATGAAGATGTCAACCTATGAACTGCTCTGCTGTCCCGTATGCAAGGGCGACTTAAAACTCACGGTAACCGAGAAAAGACAGCTTGAAAACGGCGAAGACGATGTATTGGAAGGCTCGCTCTTCTGCGAAAAATGCAATGCCGATTACAAAATCTCAGAAGGAATCCCCGACCTTCTGCCCAAAAATCTGGAATAATTGCTACACATCGGGATATCCCGACCGAAGTTATCCGAAACGGAGAGATCCAAACTGAAAGAGATGCAATAACGATATAGGCAATAACGACAGATAAGAAGATAATAAATATGAACGCCGCGTCACTCACGGTGATGCGGAAACGGGGGATAAAATGCCGGAATACATAATCAATATCAACAAAAGGAAGATAAACTCAGTCGAAGTCCCGAAATCAGCCGAGGTTGAGGTCGGAGATGTCCTTGTTCTCAGGCTCGTCAATCACGGAGCGCCGCTTCATGTCTCGGTCTCCGCGGTAAACGCACGCAGATATACCATTTATCTGCACGAAAACATCTATCTCAAGGAGGAAATGGAGTTCAAGGTGCCGATTCTTTCAACGGCGCCGACTGGAACATTCCAGATAGACATAATCACGGGTTACGGCATCGTAAAGGAGACATTCAAAGTCAACGTCACCGACAGATCGCTGGAACTTCCCGAAGTTCTGGAGGATATACCTCCCACAACCGAAGAGCCGGAGAAGAATAATTACGGTTACGGGCTGACACTGGCTCTCCTCGTAGTCGCAGGCTGGGCGGCGTACATACTCGCAATCGGTTACTACGGAATGGTCGCCGGTTTCTCATCGGTGATTCTGCTCACAATCGCAGTTTTAATTGCATGGCGCTGGCGGTCCTGACCCTATTACTCTCCCTTGTCATCGACAGGCTCATGGGGGATCCCCAGTCAAGGTTTCATCCCGTAGCCATGCTCGGCAGTCTGATAGCGGTCTGGGGAAGACCCGGGCTCTACCCCGTCCGCATTCAGAGGATTGCCGGCGTTGTTTTTGCTTTCCTAACCGCAGTCGTATTTACGCTTCCGTTTCTCATTGTCGAGCGCTGTCTGCCTTTAGCGGGCGCACACCTTTCTCCGATTCTCTCAGCCGCAATTCTCGTCATTGTTTCGGCGTTTCTTCTCAAGATCTGTTTTGCGTGGCGCTGCCTTGAGGAGCATGTCGAGAATGTCGAGAGCGCACTTAAGAGCGGCGGCGAAGGCAGCGGGCGGGAAGCCGTTCAGCGCCTCGTATCCCGCGATGCCGCCGTGCTCAAAGACGAGGAGATTCTCTCGGGCGCCTTTGAATCGATGGCGGAAAACCTCGTTGATTCCATAATATCGCCGCTCTTCTTCTTCACGATATTCGGGCTTGCGGGTGCGGCGTTTTACCGTGCGGCAAACACCATGGATGCCATGCTCGGATATAAGGACGAGAGGATTCGGCTCGGCTGGTTTGCGGCGAGGATGGACGACGTCTTAAATTACATCCCCGCACGTTTCAGCGGTCTTGTCCTGATTCTTTACTTCGCGGCAAGGGGTAAGTTCGGACCCGCTTGGAAGACCTTCATTGCGGACAGAAAAAAGCGCGAAGGGTTCAACGGCGGCATTCCGATGTCGCTCATCGCCGGCGGCTGCGAAACCGCGTTTGTCAAGCCCGGCGTCTACGTCATCGGCGGCGAATGCAAAAAGCGCAGTCTGAGCGAGGCAAAAAAGGATATATTTTCGGCAGTAAGGTGGGCATCCGCGATATCTGCCGTAATCTTTTGTGCGGCGATGACGGCTGCGGGCGGAGTTATCGTAGGGCTGCTCGGTATTTAACCGAAATATTTTGAGCATTTTGAGTATATAGAGTATTTAGCCGGAGTATTCATCCGATTCAGTTTTTCGCCGATTTGAGAGCGGAGTCCAGAGCCGAGACAATCGTCGTTTTCATCTCTTTCAATCCGTAGTAGTAATACTTCAGGGAATCGAGGTAGAACTTCTTAAGGTCGGGTATGATAACCATCAGACCGCCGCCCGTTATCGTGATGGCGATTACGGTGAACAAAATCCTTGCCATAACGTTGTGCGCCCAGTAAAAGCTCTCAAACCCGGCAAAACCGCCGGAAACGGCGTCCGCGAAGAATGGGAACCACTGGTCGGAGTAGGCAATCACGACAAAGACCAGTCTGATGAGATTGATGATAATGAGAGTAGCTATCGCGTAAACTGCGCCGGCGAACTTCTGAAGGTACGTCCCCGCAGGACCGACTGCAAGCCCGAGCATAATCGCGGCGCCCACCACGGGCGTACAGGAAACCGTAATCTGGACGAAGTAGCCGCCGCTCATCATCGTATCCCACGAATAAATCGATGTGGCGTGCCCGATTGCGTTGAGAGCCGCGGCAGTGGAATTTACCTGAGCCGCGATCATGAAGTTCGCTATCGGCTCGACGAAGACGAGGAGCGCATAAATTGTAAACGCAATCGCCGCAACCGACGAGAGCTGAAAGACAATCGGGTCGGACTCAAGCGCACCCTTTACGGTAAGCGCCGCGAGCGGAAGGGCAATAAGCGCACATATCGGGTAAACAAACTCATTCTCGGGGAGATACGAGAACGAAACATACAGGAAGAGAATAATCAGAAATGTCCAGCCGCCCGCCGAAAAATACTTTTTAAACCCCGTAGGCGCCAGAAAAAGGATAAAACAGAGTAATGATGCGATGAGCAGGAGGAAAACTTCGGACATTCGGTAAAAAATATCTGTAACTGACAGTCAATAAAGCAGACTGATCGTTTATAAATACCGCACTATATATCTGAACAACTTCACCGATACCGCCGCGTCCCCGCCGCCACCCACGCCCCATAGCAAGCGATACTCCTTCACATCACGCCTCCCGTTTCGAACCGGCATAAACTTAGGCAGGTATACAAAGTTATTTTTAGAATCACCTCGAAATTTGAATCATTAATGAATCATTAATAACGGATAGGAAATCACAGCGGATAAAAAATCAACAGAAAAATCCAACAGAAAAAATAAGACAGGTAAATCATACAAAAATCAACAGGAGAACAAAATGAAAACAATACTCAAAATATCCGGAATACTGCTCATATTACTCATTCTCTGCGCAATCCAGCCTGCGGGGGCGACCGACACCTACGCAAAGGGCGACAGCGTCAAGATAACGGGAACGGCGACGGGCAACCCGCAGCAGGGGCTTGCTTTCTGGGTCTTCGGTCCGAACTACTGGACACGCGAGACAAAACAGGTACAGGGAACAAGCTACACGTATGAACTGACCTCATCCAAGACCTCGGACCTCTCGCCCGGTCAGTACTACTGCATAGTCCAGCACCCGATGTACAACGGCGTCTTTGACGTCTACGTCAGCGGCGACAAAGTCGTCTCCTCGGACGGCGAATCCTTCGTAATCTCGGGAAGTAGCAAACTTCAGGGCAGCGCCGCGGCATACGCCCTCATGAGACTCCTCGACTCCCCGAATATCGACGACACGTACACGACGAACACGTTCATCATCGCCGAACCGTGGATTGCGTTCAGCAACCGCGCCGAATACACCGCAGGCAACAGAATCTACATATCGGGAACGACCAACCTCGCCCCCGGCGACAAACTGATCTATAACGTCCTGTCATCCTCGTTCGTGCCGACACAGAAGACACAGTCCTCGGAGTTCTCGGGAGAGAGCGGAACGATAACGGTCGGCTACGGAAGCCCCGACAATATCTGGGGATTCTACCTTGACACGACCAATCTGAAACCCGACGAATACACGGTCAACGTCGAGAAGAACGACGGCACAGTCTCGTTCACCGGCAAGTTCACGCTTGTCGCACCCTCGGCGACGACACCCGCAACACCGGCGGTAACGGCGGTGCCGACCGAAAACCCCGCACCTTCCCAACCGGCGACGGCACCGACACCGATGCCCACGCAGTCACCCTTATCGGCATTTTCCGCCCTGCTTGCAATCGCCGCCGCCATTGCCGCGGTCGGCATTTCCGCTGCCGCTTTTGCCTCCCGCGGAAAGAGTGATGACTTGATGACTGAAAGGGAATAATCGGGATTTCATCTCAAAAATACCCCACTTTTTTAGCTATTCGCTAATATTTATTACAAATCATAACCAACTTTTTTCTATTATGGGTGCAAGGCTCAAACGATACAGTCAGATAGCCGACGTCATGGTGAAGTACGGATTCGGCATCATTGCCGATGAACTTGATCCCGACGGCAGAAGAAGGAAAAAACTCTTCAAAAACGACACAATGACCGACAATCGTTCGGTCTATGAGCGGATGAGACTTGCTCTTGAAGAACTCGGACCAACCGCCGTCAAATTCGGTCAGATGGCGGCATCCGACAACGAGAGGATACCCCCCGAACTCGCCGTGGAACTCCGCAAGCTCCACGACAACGTAATGCCTGTGCCCTTCGAAGACCTGCGCCCCACAATCGAAGAATACTGCGGCAACATCGACGACGTCTTCGAATACTTCGAGGAAACACCGATAGCCGCCGCATCCATCGGTCAGGTTCACCGCGGTATCCTCAAAGACGGCACCATAGTCGCAATCAAGATACAGCGCCCCAATATCACCGAAAAGATAGAGACCGACACCCTGATCATAGAAAACATGGCGTCGAGGTTCGAGAAGATAAACCCCGCACTCCGTGCATATAACCTGACGGGACTAATTGCCGACTTCACGGAAATGATGAAGAGGGAACTCGACTACGTTGCCGAAGGAAAGAATGCCGACATATTCCGCAAGAACTTTGCCGGCGACCCCGATATCTGTTTCCCCAAGATCTACTGGGAATATTCCGGTTCGAAGATGCTCGTGATGGAGTATGTCGAAGGTGTCCGCGTCGACGACGTCGAGAGCATCAAGATACTCGGATATGAACCCAAGAGGTATGCGGCGCTCGGATTCCGCGCTTACCTGAAGATGATCTTCGAGGACGGATTCTTCCATATCGACCCGCATCCGGGCAATATCTTCGTCAACACCGACGGCAAGATGACCTTCATCGACCCCGGCGCGATTGCGGTGATACGACCCGAGCGGCGTCACACCTTCATAAAACTGCTCCTTGCAATCGTCAACTCCGATGTTGACGCTATAATCGAGAACTTCCAGAAACTCGGCGTCAGAATCGACCCGGACGACATGGATGAGATCAAGGACGGTCTCTACTATGCACTCTTCGGTGCCGAGAGCGCAAATGTAGCGGCGGTTGACAGCGGTGCTTCCCTTGCCGCCGTGCCCGACCTCTTAAACCAGTACGGCATCCAGATACCGCGTACTCTGATGGCGCTCCTCAAGGTTATCGTGATGATCCTCGGGGTCGGTCAGAAACTCGATCCGAATTTCAACTTCTACGATAATGCAAGACCTTATCTGACGCAGATCGTAAAACAGCAGTATTTCTCGCCGAAGAACCTTAAGAGAACGACCCATGTCATGATGGAGAGCCTTGACAGCATAATGAAGCTGCCCAAGATCTTCAACAATACCCTCAATAAGTGGGCAAACGGCAAATTCCAGCTCGAGATTGTCGCAAAAGATGTCGACAGGCTCTCGACGACCGTCGAGAAGGCGACGGACAGAATTATCATGGGTCTTCTTGCCGCTTCTCTGGTTATCGGAACCTCGATTGTGATGTATTCGATTGATATTCCCTATACGGCGAATGTTATCATTCTCATGGTTCTGGCATATTTCGGAGCGTTCACCTTCGCCATTGTAACCCTCGTAAGGTTGCTGTATCCGAATAAAAAGAAGAGATACTACGACGATTGAGTACTATTGAGCAGGGTTGAGCACGATTAAGCAAAATTAAGCATGATTAAGCAGGATTGAGCAGGCAAAAAGCCTCAATCTCCCTCATTTTTCTGTAATCTCAATCTTCTGAAATTTCAATTTTCTGAAATATCAAAATTCCTCAAGTTTTTTAGACAGTATTGAGGGCAGACCGTTTACTATTTTTGTCTCTTCGAAACGAATCGCGGGTGCGAATATTTTCAGATCAAACGAGACCGTTCCCGCGACCTTGACGGTAACGCTGCCCGTGAGGAAATCGGCAGCGGCGGATAAAAGCGAGGAATTCTTGAGGAGGACATCGATGCCGATAACGGTCTCCGATGACGGCGCAAGCCTCACATTCTCGCGCATACCCTTGCCGAGATATTTGTCTCTGATGACTCCGTCATCATCCTCAGCAACCCTGTTGAGAGTAAATTCAATCTTTTTTAGCGAAACGGCGACGGGCATGGGGTTTTTGACGGCGACATTCACGGTTACCTCCGTCTCCGAGATCGTCATGTCCCTGAAGAGTATGTCGCGTATCTCTACGGCAGGTGCTTTTTCCTGTTTTTCGGTCGGCATCGCGGTATTATCGGGCATATCCGTCATATCGTTCATATTGGTCATATCGTTTATAATTTCGGCGTATAGTGCTCCACACTGCCGAGTGTCTCGGGTTTTCCTTCCGAATTAAGCACGGAGATTGTTCCGTGACCGCCGCAGATGAGGCATTTCCTGCCGGTTTTTGCCTCGTGCTCAAGTGCGAGAGCCACGGCACTCTTCCTCTCCTTCCTTGCAAGTTCGCTGTCGACATTCACGGATGTGACGAGGAAATCGGCGATTGAGTTGTAATTGCGCCTCGAGGTATCAAAACTCGTGAAATTCATCAGAGTATCGGCGGTAAAGAGCAGGTTTGCGTCCTCGGAATAGAGGATGAGCTGACCGAACTGGTGACCGCCGTCGCTCAAGAGGACATTTATCGTGATGTTGCCGACGGGCAGCGTTCCCAGCTTTGCGAAGTTGCCGATTTTTTCGATCGAATCCTCGGGGAAGAGGCGGATATTCTTCTCTTTCGACGGGTTCCAGTGCGAGAAGTAGGCAATCATGGTCGTATATACCTTCTCGAGGGTCGAAGACTCGTGAATCGAACCCCATGCACGATTTCCGCAGCGGATAATCTCCAGAGTTCCCGGGTGCATGTAGGCGGGGACATCGTATGCGCCGCCCGCGCCGCAGTGGTCTGAGTCGGCGTGCGTGACTATGATGAACTTCAGGCGCGAGATGTCCAGACCGTAGTATTTGAACATTCGTTTCGCGTCATCGGCATAGATTCCGTAACCGGTATCGACCATCACTATGCCGCCTTCGGTATCGAAGAGGAATATGCTGCCGCCGCCCGGCGTCTGGAAGCAGTAGAGGGTTATACCGTCGTTAATCTTCTGAATCTGGACATCGGCGTAAAATCCGCTGCCGCTTGTATTGAGCAGGAACTCTCCGCAGTCCGTGTAGTTCTTAAGAATCTCCTCTTTTGATTCCCCTTTTTCCGTGAGAATCTCCACGGTCTTTGCTATGCCGTCAAGGAAGTCGGTCAGTTTTTCGTCGACGCTCTTTTTGTCCCTGAAATAGATATTCTCCTCAATGCCGTTATTGGCGGTATTGTTGCCGTTATTGTCGCCGCGATTGCCGCCCGACTCCTCGAATTTCGTCAGGAACAATCTTATCTTCTCTATAAAATCGTTCGAAAACGGGTATTTGTCCGTCATATTTTATTGCACCGTTTATTTTTTCATGCCCTGCGATTATTCTGTTAATTACCGATTGCTCTGTAATTACCGATTTCTGTGTAATTTCCGATTTCTATGTAATTCCCGATTACTTTGTTAATTGCTATTGATTACCCGATTGTTACCCTATTAATTATAATGATGGGGTAATAAGGTACATCGCCCAGCCTATATATTCCCTGCCGTAAGCGATGTATTCATCCTGAATTCTGTGGAAATATTCCAGAACCTCGCGGTAATCGTCGCTTTCCCTGTCTTCCTGAGCCGCGAGCCAGTCCTGGCAGTTCCTCCAGATTCCCGATTCGTAGATGTCCCAGTCGTCGTCGGAGGCGCGGATCAGCGAGCGGAGTTCGTATCCGTTGTCCTTGATTATCTGCAAGATCTCGTATTCCGTGAGAATCTCGGACCACTGGCGGCAGAATTCCGGCGGAACCAGATCTTTCTTCCAGTATCTGTCGCCGATTATGATGCTTCCGCCGTCGCTCAGGTATTCCGAGAGCGCTTTGAGGGTCTCTTCGATGCCGCCCCAGATCTGGGAAGCGCCGAGCGCGACCGCGAAATCGTAGGTCTCTGACTCGTCTTTTTCGTATTCGGCGGCGTTTGCAAAGAATACGGAAACCTTATCGGAAACTCCCAGTTCTTCGAGTGTCATGGACGCGGTCCGGCAGGCATCCTCGCGAATATCGATTCCGACGCCGCCGATTCCGAAGTTCTGTGACCAAAGCCCGAGAACCGTGCCGTTGCCGCATCCGAAATCAATGACGCTCTTTCCCTCCGCCATCCCCGCGATCTCGCCGATGTATAAGACTTTTTCAATGCTCAACGGGTTCATTATGCTTAGCGGACCCTGTGAAAGAGACACTATCTGCTGAAAATCCATATTATTCTCCGCTTATCTGGAAGTTTCACTAAGTTACTCTATATTAATTGTCGCTAAGTTCTGATTATTCTATTGTTTGCCGGGGTTTGCGTGGTCGGGTGTGCTTGGTGGCATCGGCCGTGACGGACGGCAGACGGCAGGCGACATGCGGGGGGTTAAACACGGATAATTATCGTCGTTTTGTTCATTGCCTCCCGTTTACACAATCTTTAAGGAAACTGCGACCGTATAGAGAAACATAGAACGATAAGGGAATCGGGGGATTTGATTTTGTCGCGGCATATAGAGGAATGCAGGCGTGAACTGGCAAGGGTGGTTGATCTGCTGAAAGGTCAGCCGGACGGACTGAGTATCACTGATATCTCGAAATCTCTGGATATGAACCGCAACTCCGTCTCGAAATACCTCAATATGCTAGTAATCTCGGGGCGCGTCGATATGCGCAGTGTCGGGGTTTCAAAGGTCTATACGCTCTCCGACCGCGTTCCCGTCTCATCCCTTCTGGACTTTTCTTCGGATGCCATTCTCGTTTTAAACGGCAGTCAGGAGATAGTTATGGCAAACGCCAACTTCCTTGCATTCGCGGGGCGGAAGCGGGATGACGTAATCGGAAGGATTCTGCCGGAATCCGCGCTGCCGATAGTATCAAGCGCCGAAGTCTTAAGACAGGTCGGCGAACTTATTCGCGAACCCAAAGGCGGTAAGGAGATCGAATGGGCGGATGATTCGGGCAGCGTTTTCTTCCTGATTAAGCTCATTCCGACGGTCTTCGACGACGGCAGTCCGGGAATCGCCGTAATTCTCGAGGATGTTACCGCTCTTAAAAGAGCAGGAGCACTTAGCAGGAGAGAAGAGCCTGCGGAGTGATGCGCCATGCCGCCATGCCGTCACGTGTGACTTCCGGCGCCGACTTTCTGCGCGATCATGACGCGCGAAAAATTTCACGGGCGCAGAGGCGTTATTTTCTTCGGTCTTCACTTCGGCATATGGGGGAATACTGCCGTTACGTGGCAACTCTTATATACGCCGCACACTAACATTGTAAGGCTGAAAGTATTACGCCCTAACCGCGGGAAACGCCCGTGAGAAATGCGGCGTAATAGAGCAGAAATTCAAAAATATCGTGGATTGCTCAAAGAAACGGTGAAAAACCGCGAGCAGAAAAAGTCCGCTGTATAGGTAGGAAACAACGTACTTTATTAGTAATAAAGTCCAATATTGTTTCCTCGAATTTCTTCTGATGGGGAGCCAAAATCGCTCGGATGGGAGTGTTGGTTCCGACGTTGGTACTGATAATGCGGAAATTTATTTATTAACCGCTAATTCCTTTAGATTTAAACAAAGTCGATAGAATCAGTGTGCCGAAGTGAAACGTATCTTCAAAACCGGTGAGACACATCGGATCTAAAAAAGATAAAACAACTCAATTCTGGTTGATCCTGC
>NZ_JOMF01000005.1 GCF_000711215.1 Methanomicrobium mobile BP
CACAGGACACGGGTAAAAGACCCGCTTGATAGGTCAGGGATGTAAGCACGAAGGCAACGACGTGTTCAGTCCACTGATACTAACGTCCGATAATTCAGTAATTGGTTTAGGTCCGTTAAAATCCAGACGAAATCCGTTATGTTATATCTGGTATGATACTTTTTGTGCAGGTTCACTGTTCCTGTAAAGAAGTCTTCAATTGCGGCCATAGCAGCAGGGTCACACCCGGACTCATTCCGAACCCGGAAGTTAAGCCTGCTCACGTCGGATGCGGTACTCAGATACGCGAGTTCTCGGGAAACATCCAACGCTGCAATTGTCTGAGATTGGATTGAAGTTTTGTGATTGTTTTGTAATTGTTTTGTAATTGTTTTGTGATTGTTTTGATGTAAGAGCGGATGCTCTCGCGATTGTTTTTTGCGATGATTTTTTCCATGACTGCGGGCGCTGTCTTTTTGTTAGCCTGTGACTGTCGATAATCTGTGCGCGACCCCTCTTCGTGCGGCGCGTGTTCTGTTCAATGTCACATGACATCACACGCGGTATCTCTTTGCGAACTCATTCACAATTGTGAAAACAAACTGCAAAAGATCATCTGTTTTGAAATCCCGCGTAGATTCACGTTGTTATTTAAAATCACGCCAAAATTGCGTCACACTGTCAACCGCGTTACAAAAAACCGATAGCTATATATTTCACAATTGTGAATATTTGTATGCACTACTGCGCTGAGATGCGAAGTGCGGAGATTACAGCCAAGGTGGCGGAGTGGCTACGCGGTCGCCTGCAGAGCGACTATTACTCCAGTTCAAATCTGGACCTTGGCTTTGCGTTTTTTGAAGAAATTTTTACCTGTTTTCCCATTTTTATGGATTTTGAAGTTTTAGACTCTGTATCGGAAGCGTCGGTATTCCCGATAAAACCGCAACTTACCTAAAGAATGCGGCAGAATACTTTTAGAGAAATATCGGAATTCCGATTAAGGTGAGTGTGAAAATATGGAATTTGTGACAAAGGAACTGCGCATAATCCCTTTGAGCGTCGAACAGTTCAGACTGATGCTTGAGAGATTCGATAAGATGGAGGATGCCTTCAAGCTCAAGCACTCGAAGCAGAAACTCGATGATGAGACGAAGGCGGCAATGCAGGAACTCTATGACAAGGCGGTGCAGCACGAGGACGAGTATGTCTGGTACACAAACTGGCAGATAATACTGAAAGAGGAGAATGTGTCCATCGGCAGCGCCTGCTTCAAGGGAGAGCCCGACGAAAACGGCGTCGTCGAGATTGGCTACGGTCTGGACGAAAAATACCGCGGCAAAGGCTACATGACGGCAGCCTTAAAGATAATGCTTCGCTGGGCAAAGGCAATGCCGCATGTAAAGAAAGTCATTGCCCTGACCTCAAAGGACAATGCGGCATCGCAGAAAGTCCTTGAGAACTGCGGCATGAAGTTCGAGCGCGAAGAAGGCGATCTGCAGTACTGGTCGATATAATCCGCGGGATTTCGACCGCGGAATTTACTCTTTCTTCGGCATTATTTTTTCTTCGACATTGCTCTTCTTCTGCCGGATATCCTCTTTGATGTCCGCCTTAATCTTCGAGATCTTCTGTCTCACAATCTCACGCTTGACGATGACAATCGAGCCGAAGATGCCCAGGAATATATTCATGTAATAGAGAATCAGACGCCACAGCACGACGAAGACGCCGACAATCGAGGACGGGACAAAGACGCTGTAAAGCGAGGTTGCCGAAATTTCGGCAATACCTGAGCTTCCCGGAGTCAGCGGAATCATCATTATAATCGCGATTATGATCTGCGCGACAAAAGACTCCCCTATATGCGGTGCCTCCCCGAGACCCATAAGAATCAGCGACGCGATAAAGAACTCGCTGAACCAGTAGAACACGGTAAACAGCGTTCCCCATACCAGACCCGTCTTGGAGTGGCTGACGTAATTCGTCATGGCGTGATTGAAGTTGTCGACCTCGGAATCTATCTTGCCGGCAAACTCCTCAATCTTATCCGCCTGCCACCGCTTTGTGAACAGCCCCGAGATTTTCTTGACGATATTCTTCAGAAACGCCGGATTCTTTATGGAATACGCGAATGCCACGACAAATGCCGTTATCAGAACCCACATCAGGAAGAGCGGAATCGTGATTGAAAGACCCAGTTCCTCGGAGCCGAGCCACATAGCAATGATGGCAATGCCGCCGATGATGCCGAGCAGGATGCCGTCAAGCACCCTCTCCATGATGACAATCGCGGTCGCGTCCCCCAGCGGCACTTCGGCGCGGTAAAGCTCATGGATTCTTACCGGCTCCCCGCCCACCTGTGACGGTGTCACGGCGGCAATCAGAAGATTTGCAAAGACCGCATTGAGGCAGTGTAAGAAGGGAACCTTATAGCCCAGAGAACGCGCCATGAACTTCATTCTCAGTGCCCATGCGCACATCGAAGCAAGGTGCATGAGAATTGCGGCAACAAGGTATTCCGGTTTTAAAGAGTTGAGGTAATTGACGGTATTTTCGTCGATGGTAAAATAAAGGACAAGTGCAAGGACAACTATGCTGAACACTATCGAAAGTATCAGCCATTTCCATTGTGACCTGTCAATATTCATATTCTTCTATCTGTTTTGTCCGCAGTGCATATATACACTTTTAATCGACTACAGTGACGCGGAGATCAGACCGTGAAGAGATCGCGGTTGCCCGTTATGATGAAATGTCCGCACCTTACGGCGCCGTCGAGAAGACCGTATCCGTAACTGAAATGCGCAAGGGCATTGACGTATCTCTCGGCGGCAAGATGTTCCCGTCCCGAATCGAGGTAGTCTCCCGTAATCTCCGCGATACTCTCAGCAAACTTATGCAGCGGACTTTCGATGTCGGGCGCGGTCTTCACCGACGAAAGTGCGGCGGTAAGCATCCTCTGATACCTGTTCGTCTTCTCGAAGAGTTTATCGAAGAGTTCGGCGGGCATATCCTCCTCGAATTCGAATACCGTGAGGTCGGGCGAGAACGCCGATTCGGGCGCGGAGGGCACGCACTCTATCCCGATAAGCCCCGCTTTAATTCCGAGATCGAGCCATCCGAAACCGTATGCATACGAGGCATGCCCGTTCACGAGGTCGCCGCCCGAGACGAACGACCCGCCGTCGTTCACGTATGAGACCGCCATGGTCATAATCTCGTCGGCAAGTCTGTAATAGGGGCTGTCGGGGCAGGGAAGAATAGAGCAGTTATTCAGGTGCTCCTTAAAGATTCTGCCGTACTCATCGGAAGTAAGTCTCATATCCTCATTCCCGTTTAAGACCGGCAAAAATCTCCAGATACTCCCTCTCCATCTCGTGCAGGGATGCGGGGACGGCTATGATGTGAAGCGGCGCCCCGTAATCATGATTCATAACATCCTCAGCACTGCCGGCAAATACCGACGGACTCTCCGAGCCCGCTCTTGCCATGCCGACATAGAGAGGCGGCGCAGTCTCCCCGCACTTCTCGGCCATGCGGCATATCAGCTCCACACCCTCGGGAACGCTCATATGGCGGTCCGGCTTGATGTCGAGGAAGACTAGGGTATGCAGGTCCTGCCTGAAGTTGGACAGAATCGTATCCAGCGGCGTTGTGGGGAACCAGTTCCTCTCGGGGTAGGGGACTGAGCATGACTTGCCGAAACGGTAATTCTGAAGCCCCGAGAGGCCGCATACGGCACTCTGTATCGAAGCGCCGTGTATGATGCGGGTTGCAATGCCTCTCTCTTCGGCACGGATTCTGATATCCGCATGCGTCGTCGAGACCATGGGGTCGCCGCCCGTGAGAAAGACCGCATCCCCTTCTGCGGCGGCATCGAGGATCTTCCCCGGGAATCTCTCGACATCGTCGCGGTTGAGCAGGGTCACGGATTTGCCGTAGAATTCTTCAAGTTTGCGCACGTCAGCGCCCATAAGCCGTGAGGTATACCCCTCGAGGTATACCTTATCTGCGCTTTTGATAATTTCGAGCCCTTTTACCGATATATCTCTCTCGTCATAGAGTCCGAGACCGATGAATGTAAGCATATTTTCACCCTAAATTTGGAATCAGATACTATATATTTATCAGTAATGAGATAAAACAGAATAGTTAGTTTGTGAAGAATTTCACAGACATACACCGAACGACTGAATGTCTTTGGGGTACCGGAGATGTTAATTCACCGTTATTATGGGCGTATGCTGAAAAAGGAACTCGTAAGTCTTCCCGATTCGGTCTGCTTCATGGTTGCGGCGGATGAAATTTCCGGAACTCCATCGAAATTTAGTGAAGTTGTCTCATGGTGTAAAAATCTGGGCATTTTTAAGGTAATTTTTCATATCGATACCGATAACGTGAGTTCCGTCATTCCGCATCTTGATACGGTTCGCGGTATTTCCGGTGCGGCACGTCTTAATCTCTTCTACGACGACAAGGTCGAGAGGCTCGGCGAGGACTGCGGCATGACCGTTACCGTGGCTGTGGGCATGAGCGGACGCGAGGAGATAGCAAGCGCCGTAAAGCGCATGGCGGCGGATAAGATCGCACCCGAAGACGTCACCGAAGAAGTGCTTGAGTCCTATCTCAAGTTCAAGGTAGAGCCCGACTTCGTGATAAAAACGGGGGGCAGCCACCTGACCGATTTCCTGATATGGCAGTCCGTATACTCCGAGCTGTTCTTCCTCGACGTCAACTGGGACAGATTCCGCGAGATCGACTTTTTAAGAGCGCTGCGCGATTATCAGATACGAAAGCGCCGCTACGGTGCATAAAACAGGATTGTGCTCTGTTGTGATTTGTTGCAATTTATTGCGATTTATTCAGATTAATTGAAATTGACTGCATTTTACTGTGTTTTGCTCTGTTTTAAAGCCCTGACTCTCTGGTCATAGAGGCGTATTCCGCGCAGGAGATCTATCTTGCGGAACATCGGCCAGTAGGGTGCGCAGAAATAGACCGCGGATTTGTTGCCGTTGGCAAGCCACGGCAGAAAATTGGATGTTCTCTTCTCGTTGCCGGTCCTGATGATAAGATCTACGGGGGAGATGCTGACATCGCTGTAGAGGTTCTCGTCGACGGTATCGACATCTATATCATCGGCATTGAGTTCACCGGAATAGACCTTGTTCAGAATCGATCTGGCGGCACACAGAATCTCGTTTCTGCCGCCGTAGGCGATGGCAAGATTGATGGTATAGGTATTGTAGTCCCTTGTCATCTCTTCCACCTTCTCTATTTTGCTCAGGAAGTCCTGCGGCAGAAGAGAGCGGTCGCCGACCATCTGGATACGAATTCTGTTATCGGGCGAGACACCTTTGTTTAAGGAATCCAGAGCCTCGTTCGCCTTGTCCATGAAGAGACTGAAGAGGTCGCGCAGCTCGCCCTCGGATCGGTTGAAGTTCTCGGTCGAAAAACAGTAAAGCGTGATCTGCTTCACGCCTATGGTCCTTGCCCACTCCAGAACATCCCTGGTCTTCTCGGCGCCGAGTCTGTGACCTGTCGCTATGTCTATCCCCATCTCTTTTGCAAATCTCCGGTTGCCGTCCTGGATGATTGCTATATGTTCGGGGACATACTCTATCTGGGAAGCAAGCTTCTTCTCGTATATCCTGTCGGCAATATCTTTCAGACCAATCATGCTGAATCGTGAATCGCGTATCTGTTATCTGATTCTTTTCAATAATCGGATTCCTTTCAATACAGTTTTTAGGACAGTATCCGTTAATATCATTTTGTTGACCCGAGACCCCGGGGCTTTGACGAAGGGGGGCGGGTATGGACGGTTCCGCCGTGCCCGCGTATCGATTACTCCGTTTAAAGCGGCGTAAGTTCGACGATCATGCCGTCGTTTGGATACTTCTCTATAACCTGCTTCTCGCCCTTAAAGTCCTCGGGGAAGTCGGTCAGAAGCCACCACGCAAGCTCGATGTGATCCTCAAAGGTCTCATACATGTCTTCCTCGAGATCTTCTGGAAGCGGCGCTTCCATGCCGCCTTCGGGAACCCAGTATCCGTAGACGACCGTGCCGTCCTCGGTTATCTCCTCAAAAGGTCTTGCCGTATTCTCCGCTATGCGCTTGAGACGTTCGCGGAGCTGCACCGAGTCCTTGAACGTGGAGGAGCACCAGTGCACCTTGCCGCAGGTTCCGTCCTCGCACCTGCCGCCGCCTGCCGCGAGGAGTTTTTCCGCCCAGACCTCGGCGCCCGGGACGGCATTGTGGTAATCGTCCTCTAGGCTGTAACCGCGGCTGCGCATTGCCTCGGCATTCGTCTCGCTCCATTCGAGTTCGTTGATGTTTAAGTAATCGAGATACGGAAGCGCTGGTATGAGGTATTCCAGCCCGGGCAGGGAGGGAACTTCGATTGTGACCTCAAAGCCCATCTCCTTCGCCGCCTTCGCCGACTCGATATACTTCGTATTCAGGATATCTTTCCAGAGCTCCTGCGGAGGGTGCATCCTTATCTCGTCGACAAGACCCGAGAGTTTTTTAAGTATCTCGGCGTTCGGCGCCGTTCCTGTATACAGGTGGATATGGTGCTCCTTTCCGAACTCGTTCTTTAAGAGGCGGCAGTATTCGACAACCCTGTCGACCCTGAGGAGCGCTTCGCCGCCCGTGACACCAGTTCCGAGAGCGCTCATCATCCTTGCCTCGTCTATGATGTCCTGCGGGTCGAAGACCTGACGGTCGTTTGCGAAGGTCAGGTCTTTATCCTTTCTCTCGTAGGATATCGGGCAGTACCAGCAGTCTTTGCCGCAGATGCCGGTGACAAAGAGCACCATCTTTGCCCCCTCGCAGCACTGCCGGCACGCCTTACTCAGCATCAGTTCACCGTTTCCGAGAGTCTCTTGATTACAAAGTCGCTGCCGAGAGCCTCGAGGAACCAGCCGGCACGCGGACCTCTCTCCTGTGCGAGAATCGCCTTATAGATGCAGGTAAAGATGTCTTTCGGATTTATGCCCGCTTCCGTGCCCGTATCGTAGACGGCGTTGTGGATATTCTCGGCGTTCCATACGGGCACCTTCGAGAGTTTTTCGACGAGAGTCTTAATGGCGCGTTTTTCTTCGTCGCCGAATGACTTAGCGCACTCGGGCAGTTCTTCCTTCACCGTGAAACTGACGTTCTCGGGCGCATACTGCTCGACCCAGATCTTTGCACGGCGGGCACGCTTTATGACGGCATCGCGGTTGCTGACATTATATCCGCTTCTGGCAAGTGTCTCGAGGATGGCGTCGTCGTCCTTTGCAATCTGAACGACGGTGACCAGGTGCCTGAACGGGATGTCGGTGGCGACATCCGATATCTTTGACAGCTCATACTCGCGGCTTTCGCCTTTCTCGGCGACCCTTGAGTATTCGTCGATGAGGGTGAGAAGTCCCATTCCCGGGTCGAAGTTGATTGCCTTCTCGGGTTTGCTCCTCACAATCATGTAGCGGAGAACGTCGGGGGGCACAATCTCGAGCATGGACGAGATGGTGATTGCGACACCCGTCGAGGATGCCATTGCGCCCTTTCCTTTGAGGCTGATCCACTCGTACGGGACGGGGAAAGGTGCCTTGCCGCCGAAGATCTTCTCCACAATCTCTTTGCCGGTGTCGTAGGAACCGCCGGCTGCGGCATGGTCTTTGCCGAAGGGCTCAACGGTAACGCCTAGCGCATTCCAGCGCATGGGCCAGTCGACACGCCAGACGAGTTTGCCTTCGCCTTTGGAGTAGTCGCATTCGTCGACATGTCCGCAGGAACATCTGTATTTGACGATATGTCTCTCGGGGTCGTGCTCCAGAATTTCCGCGTTGCTGATCTGTCCGCATCCTTTACAGATGGGGTAGAAGGGCACCCAGTTGTCGGGCAGTTTTCTCTGTGAGACTCTCTCGAGGATCTCTTTTATTTCGGCGGTGTTCTCGAGAACCGTCTTTATCTGCTCGGTGTATTTTCCGCTTCTGTAAAGCTCGCTCGAACGGAGAACTTTGGGTTTTACGTCAAGTTCTTCGAGTGCCTTTAAGAAAGGCTCAAGGAAGTGGTCCGCATAACTCTTGTGTTTGCCGCAGGGGCAGGGTATGTCGCAGAGCGGGTATCCTATATATTTTGCGTAGGACTCGTCAAGGAACGGGTAAACCTTTCTGAGCGGGTCGAAGTCATCGGCATTGTAGATAAGTTCCGCATCCAGACCTTTGGCCCTCATTGCCTTGTAGACGACGTCGCCCGTGACGACTTCACGCATATTTCCGAGATGTATCGGTCCTGACGGTGTGATTCCCGTGGCGATGAGGTGCTTTACGCCTCTGTCGACATCGGCGGCGCAGACATCCGCCCAGTGAATCTTCTCGTTTGAATTTCCGCCTGTTATTTCCATGTGCCTTATCTATTGGATCTATTATATTAACAATTTATAGGTTAGACTTCCGGTGCGGCGGGGAAGATACGAAAAAAGTGTATGTGTGTATGTAAAGGTGTATGTAAATGCGTATGTAAACGGGTGCTCTCCCGTATGCGGCTTTTATTCCGCACCCTTTGCAGCCGTAAGCCACATACTGAGGCACTATATGTGCCCTGTACTGAGCCTTATGCTGTAAGTCCCATACCGTCAAGCCATCCGCGAATATCATCCCCGGAGGCTTCGGCGGGGAAACGACGGCTGTCAAGCCACTTAACGTTCTTGGGTACAAGTGTATGCAGATATTCCAGACTTTCTTCTATGCCGCTTGAATCCGAGGTGCAGAATGCCGCAAGTGACTTTCCGTTCAGATCGTTGTTTTCAAGGAAAGTGCAGATAATACGCGGTGCCTGCCCGTACCAGATCGGATAACCGATCAATATCGTATCGTATTTGTCGGGATTGGGGACCGAACCGTTTATCGCGGGTCTGACAGTCGGATCGGACTGCTCTCTGATTGCGCGGGACTCCGTGGAATAGGAGATATCCTCTTCATTGTAGGGTACTTCGGGAACGATTACGTAGAGATCCGCATTCAGTATCCTGGCGGCGGAATCGGCTATCCGTTTCGTGTTTCCTGTTGCCGAAAAGACGGCAACAAGGACATGGTGTTTATCGTCGTTATTGCTCTGAACGGTATTGTTATCGACTCCGGTTCCCGTATTCTGTCCTCCGTTCACACCGACGCAGCCTGCCGAAGCGAGCAGAAAGATCAGAACGATAAAAATGCACAGTATTTTTTTCATGCGATGTCTCCGTTTACCGCACTGCGGTAATGCCGTTTTATGCGGTATAATTTCTTTATTATGTCGCAATTACATTAATTTATGCAATAGATTGTGCCGTATCCGTTATTTTTGAGGCAACGTTGAAATTCGGGGAAGTATCGCTGACGGAAACCGAAAAATCCGAATTGAAGACTGAATTAAAAAAATAATTCAAAAAGAAAATGAAAAGTAAAAAATGAAATGTAATTATCTGTTCTTTTTCGACTTGCCTTCTTTCTTCTTCTTTGCCATCGAAAGAATATCGACGATGTACTTGTCGTCGGAACCCATCTGCATAATCATGTCGTCGCCCGAGGCAAGTTTCTCGAGATTCAGTTCGTACGAACCCGGGCTTAAGACCCTTATGCTCTCTATTCTGTCGTATATTTCGGTTCTTTCAGGTGCTTTCTGTGGAATCTCTATGATTTCCTGTTTGGTTTCGGCGGCAATCTCCTCTATGGATTTCTCTTCGAGGACATCCCTGTGTAAATCAGCCCTCTTTATGTAGAGAAATTTTTTGCCGCCGCAGCTGGGACAGCCTTTCAGTATATCCGTGGAACCGTCCTTGAACTCTCTTCCGCACTGTGCGCACTTATGCGGCATATTCTATCACCTTTTTTCTGTCGCGCTGTTCGCTTTTGTTTATTTATTGTTTTTATTGCTTTATTGCATTATTTGGATGAAACCCATGTGCTGATGAGGTCCTTGTCCTTCTTTAAGGTCTTCATCTGGTTTGCGGGTCCGATAACCGTGAGTCTTCCCGCGGTAGAACTCTCCTTCTTGCCGAAGAGTCCTCCGAAAAGTCCCCCGCTCTTGTGACTGCTCTCGGAACCTGCCGAATAGGTCTCCATCTCGATACCGGCAAAGCCGTCCGGCGTTATCTCGCGCATGGTTGTCTCGATGAGAAAACTCTGCTCATCCGGTGTAAGACCTTTCTCGAGAACGACAACGTTTCCCTCCATGACTTTTTCCAGTATGAGTCGCACCTTTTCGAGTGTGGTCAGGTTCTCAAGTCGCTCCGATGAGATAAGATCTATTTGCACTCCCTGAATCATTCTGATCACCCGAAGTACTCAATCATTTTCTCGTAAAGCTCATCGACGTTGTTGCCCTCAAGACCGGAGATGGAGATGACCGGATGCTGGGGGAAGGCACTCTTGATTCTTGCCGGCGATGCATCCGGAAGATCGTTCTTGTTTGCGACTATGATGACGGGCAGTTCGCGGCTCTCGATGATGCCGACGAGCATGATGTTGACCTGAACAAAGGGATCCTGCGTCGAGTCGAGCATGTAGATGACGCCGTCGATGTCCTCTCTGAGCCAGTGCATTGCCTCGGCAACACCCTCGGTAGCCTCGCGGGCGCGGACAACTGCCTCGTCGGGCTGCATGCCGTATTCGAGGAACTCTTTGTAGTCGATTTTGGTGGTGACTCCCGGAGTATCGACAATATCGATTGTGATGGAATTGCCTTTCTCATCCGAGATCTTTACGCCTTCCTTCCTTCTTGCACGGCGTGTTTCGTGCGGAATCTCGCTTACGGGTCCGACCGCATCGCCGGTCCAGTCTCTGACAATCCTGTTGGAAAGAGTGGTTTTTCCTGCGTTCGGCGGTCCGTAGATTCCGATTCTCATCTGTTTTTTCTTGAAGAGACCGCCGAAAAGTTTAGCAAATCGTTGTTTCGTTTTTAATAAAAAGCTCATCAAATATCCTCCGATTATATACCCATTTGATCAATTTGACTGATATCTACTATGTACCATGTACAATATAGAGATATATCATGTTTTGTTCAATAAATAAGATTTCTATTGGATTCGGGATTGCATAAAACGCAGATCTTCGTTTTATATCGTTTAATATCGTCATATTACCTTTTATATCCTTTTAACTCACCCGGAGTTGCAGTGCCCGCGGAGGTTGCGGGTACGTCCGGTAAATTATGAATATATAAATCCCGTATACGTTCGAAATCTCATGATTTGGTCATTAACATTAATGTTTTATACTGACAGGTTATAGGAATAGTTATAGGACCCGTCTCCGGTACGGGATGGCTGCAAGGGTAAACGATTCAGACAGTATCCGGTTATTTTTGAGATAGATTGAATATTTCCGGATATTTCGGAATGATGTTTTGCATCCTGTGTCTGCTGTTTTCCGCCGGATTTGGGGGTTGACAATAATCAAATTCCATCGAAATCAATCAAAATCAATCGAAATCAATCAAAATCAATCGAAATCAATCAAAATCAATCGAATTCAATCGAATTCCATAAAATTCCGCCGAAATCAGTCATATTTCACTGAAATCAACTGAAATCAACTGAAATCAGACATAAATCAACAGAAGTCGGGCAAAATTGCCCGAAATCAATTCAAATTAGCGGTATGCTGCGCAAAGAGCATAACCTGATTAAATCGGAGGTGATCAGAAATGAACAATAATATAGGCACCGGTCAGTATCACATAAATGTACCTGTCAAGGAGATCATAAAGTATAATGCCGTTACCGTAAGTGCGGACACGCGTGTCGATAAGGTAGCGGAGAAGATGTGCAGGATAGGAACGGGCAGCTGCATTGTTCTGCAGAATAACGTCCCCAAGGGTATAGTCACGGAAGACGACCTTACCTGCAAGATTGTGGCACGCAACAGGAAGCCGAGCGAAGTCTTTGCGGGCGAGATTATGAGCACTCCGCTCATCACTATAGATGCGGATACCACCGTCGATGAAGCGGCTCATCTCATGATCTCGCGCAAGGTGAGGAGGCTTCCCGTTGTCGACAAGCAGAAGGTTATCGGGCTTGTGACCATAAGGGATATTCTCCCCGTTACCAGCGAGTTGAACGAGATAATGTCCGAACTTCTCAAGTTCAGGTCAGGCGAGGAATCACACAACCATCCGGGCGTCTGCGATTCCTGCGGAAAGATGACGGACAATCTTTATGCGGTCGACGGAGTTTTCCTCTGCCACAAGTGCTCGCACGGCGATGACACGGATTGAGACAGGGATCAACGGTTTAAAGATCAAAGAGAATTAAATAATAAACTGCAACAATTACAATAAATTAAAAAACGAAAACGTGCTTAAAGAAGTGCGCACCAATCAAATCCAACCATAATATTTCGGGTGTCGGCGGTCGCGGTCTTAAACTCCCGCGAAATCGGGTAAGAAAAACAGAAAAGACCCGCATGGTCGAAACTCTGAGATATGGAGAATAATATGCATAAGGATGTGAAGAAACAAAATATCTCGGTAAATGAAATAGCAACGACGAACGTAATCTCCGTTCCGCAGACCATGAGCATTATCCATGCGGCAAAAACGATGACAAAGAACGGTTTCAGACGTCTTCCCGTTACGGATTCGGGTACAAACAAGATAATCGGAATCGTTACGGCAACGGATATTGCCAATCTCATGGGCGGCGGCGACAAATACAACCTTGTCTCGGGTAAACACAAAGGGAATCTTATCTCCGCCTTAAACGACAGCGTTCACGAGATTATGAGCAAAAATCTCATCACATTCGGCGAAGACGGCATGGTTGAGGATGTCGCGAAAGTAATCGTCGAGCGCAAATGCGGCGGAATGCCCATTGTCGACAAAGACGGCGTGCTTATAGGCATAGTCACCGAAAGGGACATACTGAAAGCCTTCGTCGATACGCCGAATTACATGAGCGTCGGCGACGTAATGACAAAAAGACCTCATGTCATCTCGCCTGACACACCCATATGCAGCGTCACCAAAGAGATGATATCAAAGAAGTTCCGCAGGCTTCCCGTGGTCTCCGACGACGTCCTCTACGGAATCGTTACCGTCATGGATATCTTAAAGCATGTCGGCAACGGCGAGGTCTTCAAGGATATGGTAACCGGAAATGCCTCCGATGTCATGTCCGTGCCCGTAAGGAATCTCGTAAGCGACAACCTTCTGACCACGGTGCCGGATGAAAGTCTCACCGACATCGCAAATACCATGCTAAGGAAGAACATCGGAGCCTTCCCCGTCATAGACAACTCGCATCTCACCGGAATAATCACGGAATTCGATCTGGTAAGGGCGCTCACAAAGATTTGAGAAAATATCCTGTCTCATACGGCATTATGCGGTCCCGGTCGGAATCCCCTTTCCGCATACTTTTTAAGGGGGATTCGGTTGAACACACGACAGCCTAAAAAATAGCATATGCTTTCTTTTTTCGGCAGACAGTCATTGAATCAGCCAAATCAATACACTGATATACTATTAAAGATACTAAGGAAATTATAAACAATCGGAGGGGAGTATCACACCTTGTTTAATGATAACTATCTTCATCAATTGTTGAAAGCGGCGTTTTTGAGACCGCTTGCGTTTGTTTGAGAATCCCTTTTCCGTGCATGCATTGCGCGGGCGGGTTTACTCATGATTTTTGCCGGTATAATGCGAAAAGTGCGAAATGTGCGAAAGATGCAAATAAAAAGCAGTTTATGCATTTAAACTAATTTAATTGAGGTATATAAAATGAGCAAGAAATTATTGATAAAAGATGTTATGTCAAAGCCTGTCACCATCGCAAAGTCAGCGGTCATCACCGAGGCACTTGATAAGATGCTCGATCTCGGTATCGATCCGCTGGTCGTGACAAACAACGACGCGGTTGTCGGCACCATCTCAAGGAAAGCAATCGCAGATGTATTGGGCAGCAAGAAAACATCCGCCATATCTCCGACAAAGATCCACGTATCAAACAAATTGGATGAAGAGTTCACCTCGGCATATCCGGATCAGGATGCCGAGATACTCGTCCCGCTGCTTCAGGAATACAAGGTTGTCGTGGTCTTAAACGAGGATCACAAACTTGTCGGCAAGGTCGACGCGACCGATCTTCTCGCGGTCATGACTCCACAGTCGCCGATTGACAAGATTATGCAGAACGCACACACCGTGCTCCCCGGCGACCGCGTTATACACCTGAGAAGGAAGATGATTGACGCGGGCGTCACAAAGTTCGTCGTCGTCAACGAAGACCGCTCGATTGCGGGCGTTGTGACCGAGACCGACGTTGCACGCTCCATGAGAAAGTTCCGTGAGTCCGTCGACGAGAAATACCAGGACAATCAGGTCAGAAACCTCTTCGTAAGCGATATCATGACAAGCCCCGCGCTCTGTATCGATGCGGGCGAGAGCACGGAGAAGGTCAAAGACCTCATAGTCAACAAGAGAATCAGCTCGGTACCGGTTACACGCGACGGCAAGCTCGTCGGCATAATCTCAAAAGATGCAATGCTCGTTGCACTCTGATTCAGCCGACGATTTAACAGGCCTATAGCCGGTTATACGGATATATTCAGACAAATAATGAACGGATAACGAACTGATATAGAACAAATAACGAACAACAAAATAACCGATAACGAACAAATAAATAAAAAATAACATACAAGTGAACCGACCGATAACAAAAACAACAGACAGCACAAAAAATAACGACAATTAAAGCAATAACGACAATTAAAGCGATTGAACGATTTCATATGCCGGTGCTTTCAGAAAAGCACCCGAAACCTACATTTTTTCATCTTCCGTTCTCATATTAATTACTTAAAGTACTTACGATACACGGGGAATTGCACGATATGAAGCGGATAAGAGCAGTCAGACCGAACGAACGAATCGACGAACTTCTGGGCGACATGGCGGATGCCGGTTTTCAGGGCAGAAAACTCGGCGAATCACTGGAAGTTCTGACGCGGATGATAACGGACGAAGACTGCACGGTAATACTCGGACTTTCGGGCGCAATGATCCCCGCCGGCATGCAGAAGGTAATAATCGAGCTTGTAAAACGGCGATATGTCGACGTAATCGTATCGACGGGCGCAAACATCTTTCATGACGCCTGCGAGCACCTCGATGTCCATCACTACAAGGGTCATCACAATGTCGACGACGCCGAACTCTTCTCGAAAGGAATCGACAGGATATACGACGTCTTCGCGCACGAGGATGAATTCAGAAAGATTGACGGCATTATCGCCGATTTCGGAAGAGAGCTCGCATGCGGAATGCCTGCGGGCATGACATATAATAAATCCTCGGCGGAGTTCGCTTACGGTCTGGGCAGACATCTCATGAAGCTGAACCCGAACGGAGAGTCCGTCCTGTCCGAAGCCGCAAAGAACGGGGTAAGAATTTATGTCCCCGCACTCTGCGACTCCTCGATAGGAATAGCGCTTGTAAGCGCAAGGCGCGGGGGCGTCGATATCTCAATCGATCAGCTTGCCGATGCCGATGAGCTCACCCGCATAGTCGAGCACTCCGAAAGGACGGGTGTAATATATGTCGGCGGCGGCGTCCCGAAGAACTTCATACAGCAGACACAGGTAATCGCCTCAATCCACGATGCCGGAAAAGAAGGTCACAATTATGCCGTTCAGTTCACGGTCGACTCCCCTCACTGGGGCGGTCTTTCGGGATGCACGTTCGAGGAGGCGGTAAGCTGGGGCAAGGAAGCCGCCGACTGTCACAATGTCCAGTGCTTCTGCGACGCAACCATAGCCTTACCCGTGATCGTCTCGGGACTCATCGCAAAGGGAGTCGCACGCCGCAACCCGCCCGATGTCACGGGACTCATCTCTTCCGTTTCGGTCTTTTAATAATCTCCGTCTCAATCTCCGTCCCTTACCGTCCCTTACCGTCTCTTAAAAAACCATAACCATTAATAACAATTCATGATAATATATACAGGCAACATTCATGGAGCAGCACAATATTTGTGGTGTTGCGAGTGTCGAAAGATGCGAGATTACTCTGTTGAGGTAGCCAAGCTAGGTATGGCGCGGGGTTGCTAACCCCGTGTCCCCTTAAAGGACTCGGGGGTTCAAATCCCTCCCTCAACGCTTTCCGAGCAAATCTCACTGTGAGGCAGTTGAATGGAAGAGAAAGAGATAAACTACTTTGTCAGGATTGAGGATAACGATCTTGACGGTACCAAGTCGGTACAGATTGCTCTTACAGGACTTCCGGGTATCGGAATGCACACCTCCGTCAGCATTGCAAAGATGGCGGGCGTGGATCCCTTAGCCACAATCGGACTTCTTGATGAAGAGCCCGTAGAGCGCATTCGTGAGGTTATCAGAAACTACATCGAGCGCGTACCTGTCTGGATGTTAAATCGCCAGAAGGACTTCTACGGCGGAGAAGCAAAGCAGCTTCTGGGAACCGATCTCAGGATGGCAATCGACGAAGATGTCAACCGCATGAGAAAGATCCGTTGCTACCGTGGTATTCGCCACGAGACCGGACAGAAGGTTCGCGGACAGCGCACGAAATCAACCGGCAGAATCGGCTCAACGGTCGGTGTCAGCAGGAAGAAGGCATAATCGGGTGTAAAACATGGCATATCCGGGAAAGAACCACAAAGCTTACGAAACGCCCAAAAGGCATTTTGAGAAGTCACGTATCGAGGACGAGAACCGCCTCGTAATTGAGTTCGGTCTTCGTAACAAGACCGAGGTCTGGAAAGCCCAGAGTACACTCAGAGGATACCGCCGCGCGGCAAGAAATCTCCTTGCACTCAGATCGGCATCGACCGATGCCGAGCTCATCGCAAGAAAAGAGAACGAACTTCTCGGTCACCTTGCAAGCTACGGACTGCTCGGCGAAGACGCCGATATCGGTGCAATTCTCTCGCTCAAGGCAGAGAACGAGCTTGAACGCCGCCTTCAGACACTTGTCTACAGAAGGGGACTTGCACGCTCACCCAAGCAGGCACGTCAGATGATCACGCACGGACACATCACCGTAAACGGTCGCAGAGTCACGGTTCCGGGATACCGCGTCAGAAAAGTTGAGGAATCCTCAATTGCATACGATGCGACATCCCCGCTGACAAACGACGCTCATCCCGAGCGCGCACGCATAATATCCAGAGGCAGGGCATAAAATGGCAGTCGCAGAGTCTAAAGAGAAATGGGGTGTCGCACACATCTTCGCTTCCTTCAACAACACCGTAATCACGGTAACCGATCTCTCCGGCGCTGAGACAATCACGAAGTCCAGCGGCGGCATGGTCGTGAAGCAGGCAAGAAACGAGAGTTCCCCCTACGCCGCAATGCAGATGGCAACAAACCTTGCACAGGCGGCAATGGACAAAGGCATCGTCGGATTACACGTAAAAGTACGTGCACCCGGCAGAGGAAAGCAGCGCAGCCCCGGTCCGGGAGCACAGGCGGCAATCCGTGCATTCGCACGTGCCGGCATGAGAATCGGACGTATAGAGGATGTAACACCCGTTCCACACGACAGCATTCGCGTAAAAGGTGGAAGAAGGGGCAGGAGAGTCTGATCAATGGATATTGCGTTCAGCAGACTTGAGAGCGAGGTAGCAAAATTTGTTCTCTCGGAGTCCATACCGGCCTTTGCGAACTCGTTTCGCAGAACAATGATCAGCGATGTGCCCAAGCTGGCAATCGAAGATGTGATTATCTACGATAACAACAGCGCATTATTCGATGAGATGCTTGCACACCGTCTGGGGCTTATCCCGCTGAAAACAAACCTTTCGGAGTATAAGAAAAAGTCCGAATGCTCCTGCGGGGGCGAAGGATGTTCCTTATGCGAATCTGTATACACACTCAGTGCCGAAGGTCCGTGCCTTGTCAAGTCCAGCGACCTGATAGCACAGAACCCCGATGCCGCACCGGTTACCGGTGAAATTCCGATTGTAAAACTGGAAAAAGGTCAGAAAGTGGTGCTCGAAGCACATGCCGAGATCAACACGGGTCTTGAACATGCAAAATGGCAGTCAACACTCGCCTGCGGATACAAGACATACCCCGTAATCACAATCGGCGACAACTGTGACGCATGCGGACACTGCGCGGACGAATGCGCAAGACATGTCCTTAAACTCGCAAAGAAATCCGTTGAGGTAATCGACGGCAAGCTCATTGACTGTTCGATGTGCAAACTCTGCGAGAAAGCATGTGTCGGCAGCGGCTGGGAAGATGCCGCAATAAGAATCTCCTCGGACAACACAAAATTCGTATTCGTTGTCGAGAGCGACGGTTCGTTGCCGGTAAAGGAAATAATGACCTACGCACTGACAGATCTGAAAGACAAATCCGACAGTCTGGTGGATGTATTAACCAATATCTCTGGAGCATTGTAAAATGAAAGCTGGAAAGACAAACCCCCGTTACACAGCCCTTATTGCAGCCCTTAAGGAAGCATCAAGGACTAATGAATCAGGTGTCTGGCGCGAGATTGCAAAGAGGCTCGAAGCCCCTAGCAGGAACTATGCTGAAGTCAACTTAAGCAAGATCAGCAGATATGCCCGGGATGGCGATGTAATACTCGTACCGGGTAAAGTTCTTGGAAGCGGCATGTTAGAGTCGGGAATCAGCATTGCTGCACTGAGTTTCAGTGACGCGGCTGTTGAAAAGATTCAATCCGTAAAAGGAACCTGTATGACAATTGAAGACCTCATCAAATCGAATCCCGAGGGTAAGAAAGTAAGGATTATGAGGTAGATCAAATGGCAGCAACAGTAATAGACGCAACAGGACTTCGCCTCGGAAGGCTTGCAAGTATCACCGCAAAGCGCGCACTTGCCGGCGAAGAGATTGCCATCGTCAACATCGAGCAGGCAGTCGTCTCCGGTGCAAAGGCACGCATTCTTGCGGACTACGACGAGAAACGCAAGCGCGGATCACGCGAGGGCGGACCGTTCTTCCCGAGAAGACCTGAAGATATCGCAAAACGCACAATACGCGGAATGCTTCCCTACAAGAGAGAACGCGGAGCCGCGGCATACAAGCGCATCCGCGCATATGTCGGCGTGCCCGCACAGTTCGCGGACGCAAAACTCGAGACACTCGAGTGCGCGCACATCGAGGGTCTTTCGACACCCAAGTATGTGACGGTCGCTGCGGTCAGCAGAAGCCTGGGAGCAAAATTCTAAGAGAGGTTTTGAGATATGGCTACAAAAGTTATAAACACAAGCGGTAAGAGAAAGACTGCGATTGCCCGCGCGACCCTCAAGGAGGGTAAAGGACGTGTAAGAGTTAACTCCGTCCCTCTTGAGATCTACGGCACCGAACTTTCGCGCATGAAAATTTCGGAAGCTCTTCTCTTAATCCCGGGCGTCATTGACGGAATCGACGTTAGTATCGAGGTTTCCGGCGGCGGCTACATGGGACAGGCAGAGGCTGTAAGAACGGCACTTGCACGCGGAATTGTCGAATGGCACAACGACCCGAGGATCAAGGATACCTTCCTTGCATACGACAGATCGCTCGTTGTTAACGATTCCCGCCAGAAAGAAGCCAAAAAGCCTCACGGTCGCGGTGCAAGAAAGAAGTTCCAAAAGTCTTATCGTTAAGACTGTCCAAAATATAAGGGAGAGATCAAATGATACCCGTACGTTGCTTCACCTGTGGAAAAGTAATCTCCACGGAATGGGAGGAATACAAGAAACGCAGAGATGCCGGTGAAGATCCTCGTGTGATCCTTGATGACCTCGGACTTGAGCGCTACTGCTGCAGGCGTATGTTGCTCACGCACAAGGAGATCATTGACGATCTCAATCCTTATCAATAAATTTTATTTGCGGGGTCGTGGGGTAGCCTGGCCATCCTACGGCGTTCGGGACGCCGTAACCTGAGTTCAAATCTCAGCGACCCCATTCTGCATGGATAACGTTCATGTAAGAATATGAAGCTTTGAGACGCTTACGACTAAGACGTTTAAGACGTTTAAGACGTTTACTTCGTGTAAATGTCTTGAAGTTTCATAATTGTCTAAATCTGAGAAACATACCCAAAATTAATCTGCGGAGTCATGATGGAATCATACACACGATACGAAAGAGCAAGAATTGTAGGCGCTCGCTCGCTTCAGATCTCTATGGGCGCGCCGGTTCTTGTAAAGACAGATAAGATAGATCCTCTTGAGATTGCTCTTGTCGAGTATCAGAAGGGTGTCATACCTATCACCGTAAAAAGAAGCTAAGTATTAATGGAGCTGATGTATTGAACGTAACTAATGATATTGAAATAGAACTTGTCGAATCGCTTGTACCTGTTGAGGATTACCTTGCGGCAGGCGTTCACATAGGAACACAGCAGAAAAGTCAGGACATGAAAAAATTCATCTACCGCGTTCGCGCAGACGGATTATACATTCTTGATATCCAGCAGACCGACGACAGACTCAAGACTGCGGCGGCATTCCTTTCAAAGTTTGAACCTGCAAAGATTCTTGTAGTCACCTCCCGCCAGTACGGTCAGTATCCTGCAAAGAAGTTTGCGGACGCAATCGGCGGAGTCGCAAAAGTCGGCAGATTCATCCCGGGCATGCTTACAAACCCTGACATGGAACACTACGTCGAGCCCGAAGTTATTGTCGTAACCGACCCCATCGGCGATTCACAGGCAATCAACGAGGCTGTTCAGTGCGGTATTCCGGTTGTTGCACTCTGTGATACCAACAATATTACAAAATACATTGATCTTGTAATTCCGACAAACAACAAGGGAAGAAAGGCATTAAGCATGATCTACTTCCTCCTGACAAGAGAGATCCTCAAGTCGCGCGGAGTTACGACATCATTAACACCAGAAGACTTTGAGATTGAGTTATAAGTTACTCTGCTTTAATATAGAGCAACCGTTAGAGGTATCACTTTCATGGTGACACGCAGGACAACGTTGTCGGGGATGTTCTATCCCGACAATCCTGTTTTATTGAAGCGCACTCTTGATGCTTTCTATGATAATCCGCAGTTGCGGGACTTTTTTGCGAACTGTTCTCCGAAGATGAAGGAGAGCGGCATTTCATCCGAATCCGTCTCCGAAGGCATGATGCCCGAAGTGAAATCCGGGTTGTCCGAAGGGCAATCCGGAATTCCCGAAAAGAAATCCGAAATTCCCGAAGATAAGCCGCGTATGCCCAAAGGCATAGTCTCCCCTCATGCCGGCATTGTATATTCGGGGCTTACGAGCGCATATGCCTACGGCACGATTCCGCAGGACTTTTCGGGGACTTTCGTCATTATCGGTCCGAGCCATTCGGGATATTCGGACTGCATGTCGTCGCAGGACTGGGAGACGCCGCTGGGGGATATCGCCGCGGACGGCGTCCTTATCAGGGAGCTTTCTAAGCATCTGCGGGTTGACGACTACGCCATGAGCAGGCGCGAGAACTCGATTGAGGTGCAGACTCTCTTCATTAAGCATCGTTTTCCGAATGCAAAGTGCGTCTGCATCCTTATGGGTAATCAGACCGAGAGGAATGCACTTGCGATGGGAAGAGCAATCTATAATGCTATCTCAGTTACAAATACTGAATCAGTAATTGTTGCATCCTCCGACTTCTCGCACTATATACCTGCCGCGGAAGCAGAGAAATACGATATATATGCAATAAATGCGCTGGGCAATCTCGATACGGGGTTATTTTACAAGAGAATAATCACCGAGGGGATAAGCGCTTGCGGATACGGTCCGATAATTGCCATGACGGAATGCTGCCGGCTGATGGGGGCGGAGTACTCGGAACTCCTGAAATATTCGACGAGCGGCGATATCACGGGCGAATATTCGGAAGTCGTCGGATATGCGGCAATATCTGTGGAGTAAAATTTAATGGCTACATGGAGCGCACCTGGCAAGGTGTTTTTGTTTGGCGAACATGCGGTGGTCTTCGGGAAATCGGGACTTGCGATGGCGATAAAACCGCGTGTCTACGTTACCGTAAGGAAGGTACGTAATCCGGCGAAGGTCAATTCACCCTATATCGAGGGCTGTTTTGAGGAACTCGGAGTTACGGGCAGCGTCTATATTCATTCGCAGCTTCCGAGTTCGTCGGGTCTGGGGTCGTCGGCGGCGGTGACCGTCGCCACTCTCTGCGCAATCAATGACGAGTTCGGTCTGGGTCTTACGCGCTCGGATATTGCGTCTACGGCTTTCAACATCGAGAAGAAGGTGCAGAAGGGCAGGGCAAGCCCCACGGATACCTTTGTCTCGACATACGGCGGTCTCGTGCTGATTAAGGACGGAAAGCGCCGCAGGCTGCCGCCGGAGAACTTCAATATCGTAATCGGCAACACCATGGTCTCGCATAAGACCTCGGAGCTTGTTGCCATGGTCGGCGAGTTCCGTGCGAACAATCCGCTTGTCGTCGACCCTATTCTTGACGCAATCGAGGCAGTAACCTCGCGTTCCATGCACAATTTCCAGAATCTGAAGCTTCTGGGAAGATATATGGACATAAACAATGCCCTGCTCGAGGCTCTGGGCGTGGGTCATCCGGCATTGTCTAGGCTGATTACGGCATCGAGGGCTGCGGGCGCATACGGCGCGAAGATTACGGGCGCGGGCGGCGGCGGCTGCATGATCGCACTATGTCCGAAACGCTCCAAGAGCAAGGTTGCGGGCGCAATCGAGGCGGCGGAAGGCAAAGCGATTATAACAACGATGGATACCGAAGGAGCCAGAAAAGAGGAGGATAACGGAAACAATGGCAGCAATGGCAGATCTGATTATATTAAAACTGGGCGGTAGCGTAATTACCGACAAGGCGGGTAACGGCGGCGTGGATTATGCGCGCATAAACGAACTTGCACGCGAGATAGCGGAAAGAAAGAATATCTTCCCGATTATTGTTCACGGCGCCGGTTCCTGCGGACATCCCGAGGCAAAAGAACATCATATTCATATGGGTTTAGATGCAAACAATAAAGCAGGTATATTTATCACGCATCGTGCCGTCTGTGGACTGAACGATGCCGTGGTAAACGCGCTTCGTGCCAGCGGGGTGGAATCCGTGGGAATCCATCCGCTTGATGCATGCACTGCGAAAAACGGACGTCTAATCTCATTTCAATGCGGTCAGATAGAACTTCTTGTCAGGCACGGTATTGTGCCCGTTCTTCACGGCGATGTCGTGATGGACGAGGATAAGGGAGTCTGCATTGTTTCAGGAGATCAGTTGATTAGTTATCTTGCATCCCATATCCGGGCAAAGAGAATAGGTCTTGCAACCGATGTTGCGGGGCTGCTCCAGAACGGCAGCGTGGTCAGGAGGATCACACCCGAATCGGTGAAAAATCTGGATATAAGCAGTTCCGGAAGTGTCGATGTTACCGGCGGAATGAAGGGCAAGATCGATGAACTTCTGCTGCTCTCGGAGAAGGGTATAGAATCGAACATATTCCATGTTTCCAGAGTGGGAGACTTTTTAGACGGGCGCGACCATGGCGGCACTGTTGTCGCCGAAAGATAAGAGAGCGATAAGAAAATATCTCCGCATTGCGGAACGAAAGAACGCGGATTTTACGAGTGTGAATCCGCGATTCATTGTTCTTTCCAATATTTGTGCTTCTCCCTCGTATTCATATCACCTTCAATATCACCATGCGGGGTTGATACTATAGAAAAATCTGCATACACATCTTCAAGAAAACGCGAGCATATGGAGATCTGTTGCGCAAACCCAATCGAGAGAGGTTTCTCGGGTTTCGACGACATAAGGCTCGTCCATAACGCTCTTCCGGAATGCGACATGGATGCGATAGATACATCCGTCAGTTTTCTGGGGTATAATCTCTCGTCACCGCTCTTTATTGCGGGAATGACGGGCGGACATCCCGATACCACCGAGGTCAACATGGCGCTTGCGAATGCGGCGGCGCACTTCAATATCGGTATGGGTGTGGGTTCTCAGCGTGCGGCGCTGGAGAATCCCGAACTTGAGAGCAGTTTTACGATTGTCCGTGATGCCGCTCCTAAGGCTTTCATCTGCGGCAATCTCGGCGCGGTTCAGCTCGTCGAGAAGGGCGCGGAGTGGGCCGACAGGGCAGTTGAGATGATTGATGCTCAGGCTCTTTGTATTCATCTGAATCCTCTTCAGGAGGCTATTCAGCCGGAAGGCGATCACAATTCCGCCGGATGTCTCGAGGCTATCCGCGATCTCTGTGCGAGTGCGAAGTATCCGGTTATCGTGAAGGAGACGGGATGCGGTATCTCAAGCGGCACAGCAAACAGACTCTGGGGTGCCGGCGTAAGCGCAATCGATGTCGGCGGTCTCGGAGGAACTTCGTGGGCGGCGGTCGAGGCTCTGCGTGCGAAAGACGAGACGCTTGCGGCTCTGGGCAACAGGTTTGCCGACTGGGGTATTCCCACAACCGTATCACTCCTTGAGATCTGCGACCGCAAAAAGCCGGTTATCGCAACCGGCGGTCTCAGAAGCGGTCTGGATATAGCCAAGGCGCTCTCTCTGGGGGCAACGCTGGGCGGAATGGCACTTCCCCTGCTTAAGCCAGCAATGGTCAGTTACGACAGTCTGCTTGCCGAGATTGAGAAGATTCAGAAGGAGCTCAGGGTTGCCATGTATCTTACGGGGGCGACCGATTGCCGCCGTTTACAGATGTCGCGCAAGTACGTGACGGGTCTGACACGCGAGATGACCTCGAATACACCGTAGATACAGGTCAATACAGGTTGAATACAGATCGAATACAGGTCTTTGAGAATAACCGATCTTTGAGAAAAAAGGTCGTTGAGAAAACGGGTTGAATCCTTAAAATAAGGAAATATTCGGAAATTAACCAAAATCATTCAAAATTAACCCAAAATCATTCAAAATTAACCCAAAAATAACCCAAAATTAACCCAAAAATAACCCAAAATTAACCCAAAATTAACCAAAAATTACCCAAAATTAACAAAAATAATCATAATTTACCAAAATTATCCAAATATCAGAAAATATCCAAAATATCGGGAATCGTCCAAGATATTCGGAAACATTCGAAAATATTCGGGATTATTGAAACCATTCAAAAATATTGCAAATACGGAGATTATATGGAAGTTGAAATAATAGCCGTCGGCGGATACAACGAGGTCGGAAGAAACATGACCGCGGTACGCTGCGGCAAAGAGATAGTTATCTTTGATATGGGTCTTAGGCTTGACCAGATAATGATCCATGAGGATGCCGAGGTAGAAAACATGCATTCTCTCGATTTAATCGAGATGAAGGCAATCCCCGACGATACCATAATGAACACGGTCGAGGGCAGTGTCAAGGCAATCGTCTGTACTCACGGACATCTGGACCACATCGGCGCCATCCCCAAGCTTGCGCACCGCTACAATGCGCCGATTATAGGCACACCCTATACCGCGAAGCTCATCGAGCAGCAGATCGAGGGCGAGAAGAAGTTCGGTGTCTCAAACAAGGTCTTCGCGCTCAATGCGGGCTCGAAATACAGATACGAGATCTCAAAGGATCTCAGCCTCGAGTTCGTTAACGTCCAGCACTCTATTATAGACACGGCGATGGCGGTTCTTCACACGCCGGCGGGCATCATCATCTACGCAAACGATTTCAAGCTTGACAGGACACCCGTCCTCGGAAATCCGCCGGACTTCACGAGACTTCGCGAACTCGGAAAGGAAGGCGTTCTGGCTCTCATCATCGAGAGTACCAACGTAAGACTTCCGGGACGCTGTCCGAGCGAGAGGATCGCTCAGAAGCTTGTCCGCGACGTCATGACGAGTTACGAGGACGAGAAGTGCGCTATGATTGTAAGCACTTTCTCATCCCACATTGCGCGTGTCAAGACGATTGCGGAGTGTGCTCACGAGATCGGAAGAGTCCCCATTCTTCTGGGACGCTCCATGGAGAGATATGCGGGCACTGCCGAGCAGATGAAGCTTGTCAGTTTCCCGCAGAGCACATCGATGTTCGGAAACCGCAAGACCGTCGACAGGACAATGCGCCGCATGATGAAGGAGGGCAAGGACAAGTTCGTGCCCATCGTAACGGGTCATCAGGGTGAGGCGGGCGCCATTCTGACGAGGATTGCCGCCGGCGGCACCCCTTACCGCATAGATAAGGGCGACAAAATCCTCTACAGCGCAAATATCATCCCCAACCCGATGAACTTCGGTCAGAGATATCATCAGGAAACCCTTCTGCGCATGAGGGGCGCAAGAATCTTCGACAGTCTTCACGTGAGCGGTCATGCACAGCGTGAGGATCACTACGAGGTCTTAAATCTCTTAAATCCGCAGCACATCATACCGTCGCACGGCGATATCGACATGACCGGCGAGTACGTGAAGCTTGCGGCGGAATGCGGTTATACTCTGGGCAATGACGTTCATCTGCTCAGAAACGGCATGAGAGTTCTGGTTAACAGGTGAAATCCGCAGATCTCACCCAATCTCAGCCGGATCTCAAACGCAATATTTTTGCATATATTCAATATCTTTCGGGGACAATCTGAATAGATATCAGTTAAAACAATAATGCAATCCGAAATTAAAAAACAGTAAAATTCGCTTTAATTCAGTAACAGGTAATACAATGAATCTTGAAGAATTTCTGGAAAAAAACGCTGAAGATATAGATTTGGAACTTGACAGACTCTTTGGAGCCGCACCGGGTCAGCTCAGCAAGGCAAGTGCCCATCTTCTTGTTGCCGGCGGCAAAAGACTCAGACCCGCGGTTACCCTGCTTGCGGCGGAGATAATCAAGGCGGGATGTTCACGCGATATTCTGCCGGCGGCGCTTGCGCTTGAGGTTACCCATACTTTCACGCTCGTCCACGACGATATCATGGACAACGACTCGACACGCCGCGGTGTTCCCACCGTTCACTGTGTCTGGAACATGCCGACGGCGATTCTTGCCGGCGATGTCCTCTATGCCGAGGCATTCGAGCTGATTACACGCAGTATCGCGGATGACACGGCAAAAGTCCTGAGCACCGAGATACTTGCACGCACATGCGTGGAGATCTGTCAGGGTCAGTTCGAGGATATGACTTTCGAGACCCGCGACGATGTCCTTGAATACGAATACATCGATATGGTCGGAAAAAAGACGGGCAAACTCTATGCGGCTGCTGCGGCAATCGGCGGCACGCTCGCCGGCGGCAACGTCAAGCAGGTTCAGGCTCTGCACGACTGGGGTTACTACAGCGGCATTGCTTTCCAGATTCAGGATGATGTAATCGATCTGATAACGCCGCCGGAGAAGAGCGGCAAGGATCAGGGCTCGGACTTAAGTGAGGGCAAACAGACCATTGTCGCCATAAAGGCACGCGAGGCGGGAATCGATCTCTCCAAGTTCAAGAAGCCGAACCTCACGAAAGAGGAGGTCGCCGAGGCCATCGCACTTCTGGAGTCGAAGGGTATCTTAAAGGCGGTCACCGATACGGCGATGGAGTATGTCGCACGTGCAAAGGAACAGCTTACCGCTCTTCGCGACTGTCCCGAGAAACAGCTTCTGGCTGACATTACGGATTACTTTGTCACCAGAAACTTCTGATTTTTTTAGTATTACTGAGAGGATTTTATGTCGGTTGATCCAAGAGAGTTTTTTCTGATTCATGCGTTGAGCAACGCCGTTCAGCACAACAACGTTCCCAAGGCGGGCACGGTTCTCGGAATGCTGATGGGCAAACACCCGGAGTTTCGCTCGCAGGCAAAGGAGATGTCGGCGATTCTTGCCGAAATTTTAAAGGAAGTCGAGGCTTTGAGCCCCGAGGAGCGGGTTGCAAGACTTGAGAAGCTTGCACCCGAACTTCTGAACGCAAAGAAAGAGAAGAAGGAGAAGGTGCGCGAACTCCGTGCTCTTAAGAACGTCGGCGAAAGCGGCGTTGTTATGCGTTTTGCGCCGAATCCCAGCGGACCTCTTCATCTCGGTCACGCAAGAGCCGCGTATCTGAACGATTACTATGTGAGGAAATACGGCGGTCGATACGTGCTCAGGATTGAGGATACCGACCCGCGTCGTGTCGAGCCGGAGAACTATCAGCTCTTAATCGACGATACAAAGTGGATGGGGCTCAACATCACCGAGACCGTCTATCAGAGCGACCGTTTCCCGATTTACTACGAGCACGGCAGAAAACTCATCGAGATGGGCGCGGCATATGTCTGTACCTGCGATTCGGAGAGTTTCAAGAAGCTCAAGGACGCCAAGGAGGAATGTCCGTGCAGGAACAGGTCGGTTGAGGATAATCTCGCGATGTGGGAGGATATGCTTGCCGGCAAATACGCGGAAGGCAGCGTTACCGTGCGCCTTAAGACCGATATCGCCCATCCCGACCCGGCAATGCGCGACTTTTCGATATTCCGCGTCGTCGATTCGCCGCATCCTAAGTTAAAGGACGCGAAAGTTTATCCGATGATGAATCTCTCGGTCGTCGTCGACGATCACCTGCTCGGCATTACCCATGTCATCCGCGGCAAGGACCATATCGCGAATACGAAGAGGCAGGAGTATATCTACAATTATTTCGGCTGGAAGCAGCCCGAATACTACCATTACGGCAGGATGTCAATCGGCGATGTCGTTTTGTCGACGACGGCGATGAAGAACGGTATCCGCGAGGGCACCTATACGGGCTGGGACGATATCCACCTCGGCACCATGAAAGCGATTGCAAGACGCGGTATTCTGCCTGAGGCGATTAAGAACGCGATGATAGATATCGGCGTGGGACAGACGGATATTCAGTTCTCGTGGGAGAATCTCTTTGCGGCGAACAAGGAGCTTATCGACCCCGTAGTAAACCGCTACTTCTGCGTGACCGATCCCGTAAAGTGCGTTGTAAAGAATGCGCCGACCGTGACCGCAAAAGCGCTCTTAAACCCCAACGACGAATCGAAGGGTTACCGCGAGCTGAAGTTTTCCGGCGCTCTCTATGCCGATCCCGCCGACCTTAAGGACGTAACCATGGTGAGATTCAAGGATCTCTTCAATGCGAAGGTTTCCGCGAATGCGGACGGCACTTTTTCGCTCGAATACTCTGGAGAGTCCCTTGAGGATGCGAGAAAGGAGAAGGCAAGGATTGTTCACTGGCTGCCGGCGGACGATTCACAGATTGTGAAGTGCCTGCTCCGTGCGCCCGACGGCGATAAGGAAGGTTTCTGCGAGAGGAGCGTCATAAAGGAATCCGGCAAAGTCGTTCAGTTCGAGAGAGTCGGCTTTGCAAGGATAGATTCCGCGGACAACGAAAAGGTTGTTGCCTACTTCGCACACCATTAATCTTTTTTTCGGCGGCGAATCATATTCGCAGCTGTTCGCGTCTATTCACGTCTGTTTGCGGCTGGAATTGGGTCTTTTGTTCGGAAAAACGAATTATTATGGATTTAAAATCCTTTATATCGGTACCGCGCCCTGTATTCTCTCTTTAGTGAATGTCCTTTGCGGATATGAAGGTGCATCTTCCCCGTAAATATAAAAGCCAATGATGCTGGAAGGTTGGTTCATATTGTGGGGGTTGCATTTCGTACAGATATCTTCTCTCAATCTCTTTTTATTATTATAATCCGTGAAATAACCGGGCCAATTGACGGTGAACGTTAATTTGTAGATTTCGTCCTTTTCAGGTTTTATCAGATCTGCATTAATCCTGTATGTTCTTGATTCTGAGGCTGCCAGATTGTTTACTTCTATATCCTCAACCGGCAGGTATGCAATAAATTCTTCATCAATGTATTCTACGCTTGTATTGACTTTTGAGACGCTCAGCGTTACGTTATAGACGGCATGACGACAATCAATACCTGCTCCGTTATATACGGTGTAATCATAACTCAGTTTGTTTCCGTCAACCGATACATTTGCATTATACCAGATATCATCATACTCTTTCGGTCTTGTTTCTTTTTTGCTCATGTGATCTCCGATATATACGGGTTTTTGCCACATTTCGGGCTTTCTGAGCTGAAATGTGTCGTTGTCGCTGAAATAATCAATCTCCGGCGGGCGATCCTCAGGATCAGACCACATAATCACTAAGTCTTCGGGAAGCGAGTATCCGCCCATCCACTGCCTCATCATCTCTTCATCCAAGTAGTAATATGCCGATTGCACCGGCGGCGGCACAAAGAGAATTACGTAAATCATTACGGATGTCATTATTGCCGCAATTAAAACCAATATTTTTGCCTTTTTTGAGATCGTAGTGTCCATCTTATTCCCCATGTAAGAAACCGAACGCGGCTATTTTATGAGACTATTCTTCTGCGACTATATATAGTAATACGCTATCGTCAGGAAAAAAGCGAACATCGGGAAAGTTTCTCCGGCAAAAAAGGTATATTCGGGTTATTCTTCGGTCTTCGGTACTTTCAACTGCTCGGTAAGGCTCTTGAACGACGCTTCTTCGGCTTCCTTCTTTGTGAAGACCGTAATTTTGTCGTTTGCCTGGAGTTTAATAAGACCGTTGGGGATGATGAGTTCCTTTCCTTCCCTGTTAATCGCGATAAAGACAAAGTCTTTGACACGCAGCTGGCGGATTTCTTTATCGACGGAGGGTGCGCCTTCCTCTACGGTCATCTCAAAGATGGTGCCGCCCGGAATCGTGGCGACCTGCTGCATATCGGGAGATCCCGACCAGTAATAGAGTCTGTTGGCGACGAGCTCATCGGGATTTTCGGTGATCTTTACGCCGACCTCTTTGAACAGGTCGGAATGTCCCATCTGATTGACGATAGAGACCACATTCGCGACATTGTATCGTTTTGCGAGCCAGCATGTCATGAGATTTACGGCATCGTCGGCGGTTGCGGTGACGATTGCGTCCGCCCTGTCGATACCGGCATCCTCAAGTATCGATCTGTCGGTCGCGTTTCCGACGACTGCCATGACATCGTAATGTTCCAGAATCTCATTACAACGCTCTTCTTTTACGTCAACAACCGCGATACTGTCACCGTGTTCCGCCGCGATGGATACAAGCGTTCTTCCTATTCCCCCGAGACCGACAATAATGATATACATATTATTTTCTTATTAAGCGGCATTCCATTAAAAACTGTTCTATTGTTCCCTCCGCCGATTATTTTCTCAAGAACGGACGACAATTTCCCAAGCGGCAATGCTTATAAATATAATTCATGAACGGCAAATACTAAAGCGTGATCTGCGGAATTGATGAAGCCGGAAAAGGCTCGGTCTTGGGTCCCATGGTAGTCGGCGGTGTTCTGGGCGTCTCCGCCGAAGAGATGAGCGGGCACGAGTTTGCCGATTCGAAGACGCTCACCCCGAAGAGACGCGAAGAGTTGTATGACGATATCGTCTCGCGCTATAAAACCGCGGTCGTCGTCCTCGATGCCGTTAAAATCGACGAATGCCGCAAAATACATTCAATGAACGAGATAGTCGCCATCTGCCATGCGAAAACCGTTGAAAAACTGGAGCCGCCGGAGGATTCGCGCATATATCTCGATGCCTGCGACGTCAATGAGGTAAGATACGGCTTTGAAGTCGGCAGATATCTCTGCGAGTTCAGCGAGACAATAGGTTCGCGGATTAAATCCGGCAATACCGAGATAATCTCGGAGCACAAAGCCGATATGAAATTCCCCGTCGTAAGCGCGGCGTCGATAGTCGCGAAGGTGACCCGCGACAGACTCATAGAGAAGCTCTCGGGGGAATACGGCGATATCGGCAGCGGATACCCTTCCGATCCCGTAACCATGAGTTTCCTCGAGAGATACATGCGAAACGAGGGGAAAACACCGGCGATTGCGCGGCGAAGCTGGAAGACGGTCTCGAATGTCGAGGCAAAACTCAGACAGAGGACACTTTTCGATTATTGAGCCCGAAATAATTTCGGCTCACATATCCCTCAAGAGTAATTTCATCATATAGGGAGTTTAATTAATAGAGAGATGGATTGGCTCATAATAGTACTTCTGGTAATCGCGGTTTACCTCCTGATTGTCGAATATATCCGGCAAAGGAATCTGTTTCCTGATTATGTCATGTTTTACGGTCCGATTCTGGCGCTTAAGACCGACAACGTAAAATTCTTCGACAGGTTCATTCCGTACACGCGATTCTTCAGGGCATACGGAACGCTCGGCGCACTCATGGTCGTGGTCGTATCCGTTCTCATGTCAATCCTTATGCTTCTAACTCTGTATCGGACGGCAATGTCGCCGCCGCCGGCAACGGGCATCTATGAGCCGCAGAATATTCTCGCGATTCCGGGGGTAAACGAGTTCCTGCCGCTCTCGTTTGCCGTAATCTTCGCATTCGTCGTCACTCTCGCCGTGCATGAAGGCGGTCACGGCATTCTCTCGAGGATTGAAGGGATGAGGGTAAAGAGCACGGGTCTTTTATTCTTTGTCATCCCAATCGGCGCTTTCGTCGAGCCGGACGAGAAAGATGTCGAGTCGGCATCGCGGAAAGCAAGAATCAGGATGTTCGGAGCCGGCATCACCAATAATATCGCCGTTGCTCTCGTGAGTTTTATCGCGGTGGTTCTGCTCATGGGGCTTGCGGTGCCAGCCGATACTCCCTATGTCAACTCCATATACAAGGATTATCCCGCATACAACGCCGGACTTGAGCCGAATTCGCTGATTGTCTCCTATAATGGGGTGCCGATATCGACAAGAGCCGACCTCTACGGATACCTCGACAAGACGAAGCCCGGCGATATCGTCGAACTCGGCACGGAGAAGAACGGCGTCGTCTCGTATCACAAGCTCACCCTTTCCGAGTGGCCCAAAGGCTCGAACAACGAATACGGGTTTATGGGTGTCGCCTTCTATGATGCCGCGCAGGTAAAGAAGATCTTCAATGCGATGAGCCTGTCGCCGATAGGACCCATTTTCCTGGTCTATGTGCCGATAAACACCATGATGGACGGCAACAGCATGGGTCTGGGTATCCTCGCCTTTGATTCGCCGGAATACATCTGCTGGGATGTGCCCTTCGCGGGTTTCTGGACGGTTGTGCAGGTGTTCTTCTGGTTATTCTGGCTGAATTTTGCGGTCGCGACCTTCAATGCGCTTCCTTTCGTCCCGCTGGACGGCGGTTACATCATGAAGGAGGGTGTTCAGCATATCTTTGAGAAGAGGAAGTATCCCGAGAAATACGCGAATATGGTAGTGGCTTCCCTCAGCTGGTTCATGATAATGGTGGTCGTGATGATAATCTTCATCCCCCACATCACGCATCTCTGAGATGCCGATGAAGTGCATAAGAGCAAAGTTCGATGTTTGAGGTCCAAAGTCCGAAATCCGAAGTTTGAAGTCCGAAGTTCAAAATTTGAAATTCGGAAAAAATTCCTGCCCGAAAACGGGGAAATCCGCCTAACGGTGTCCCTGCCTTACTCACGTGCCGAATCACGGTGTGAAGAAATAAATCAACTTTTTTTCATCTCAGTTTGCAAAGTTTTTTATTATCCCTTGACTCAATTGTATTTACCGACAGCAACAAGTATGTAATATTATCCGTGATATTATCCGTTACAGTCTCCGTGACAATCTCTGTGAAGTATCCGTTACGGAATCCGTGACAGTATATGTGTAATATCCGTTTAGTATCTGTGTAATCTTTCGAATTCCAGTAATATTTATTAAATCGGGTAAAGGGCGGGCATATGATTGATCCAAACCGAAAGATCACTGTTCATCATATCGGCGATGAGCACAAGGAACTCCTGTATAAGCTTGCGGAAGAGCACGGCACTCCGCTTTTCATTGTAGATCATCAGCAGATAGAGAAACAGTACAGCGAATTTACGACGCGGCTTCCGAACGTTCAGGCATACTACGCGGTAAAAGCGAATCCGGATCCCGAGATAATCAAGACTCTTTTCGATGCCGGCGCAAGTTTCGACGTTTCCACAATGAAGGAGTTCAATCTCGTATACGAGAACATTAAGGATATGCCCGAGAAAGAGCGCCTTGATTGGATAAAGAACAATATCATCGTCGCAAACACGATAAAGCCGGTTGAGATGCTTGAGGAGCTGGATAAGTACGGTCCGCTGCTCACTTTCGACAATGCCGAGGAACTAAAGAAGATAAAGGCGCATGCACCGCATTCGGGATTAATACTTAGAATCCGCGTCCCCAACACGGGCTCGCTCTCGGAACTTTCGTCGAAGTTCGGCGCCGACCCCTCGAATGCCGTTAATCTCATTACCGAAGCCTATGTGATGGGTCTTACGGTGGAGGGTCTGAGTTTCCATGTCGGCAGCCAGTGCGTAAACTTCGAGAATTATATCGTTGCCCTTGAGATGTGTTCGGGTATTCTGAAGGAATATTACGCACGCACGGGTCAGAAGATGAGAATTCTGGATATCGGCGGCGGATTCCCCGTAAAATACAATAATTCGGTGAAGTCCATAAGGGCGCTTGCCGTCCTCTTCAACGAGGAATTGAAACGTCTGTTCCCGCCCGACATTCTGGTCATTGCCGAACCCGGACGTTTCATTGTGGCAAATGCCTGTGTTCTCGTCTCGAAAGTCATCGGAAAGGCTGTTCGCGACGGCAAAACCTGCTACTACATCAACGACGGCATATACGGAACTTATTCCGGGCTGGTCTTCGATCATATCAGTTATCCGATTCTTTCGTTTAAGGAGTCGGAAGAGACCAAACTTTCGTCGGTTTTCGGTCCGACCTGCGATGCTTTCGATACCCTGACGCTCTCGGCGGAGCTTCCCGATCTCAGGATAGGCGACTTTGTCTATACCGAGAATATCGGCGCGTACTCCTCGGCATCCGCGACCCTCTTCAACGGTTGCGAGCCGGCGAAAGTGCTCCACATCAATATCGACCGAAGGTCGATTGATTAAACCTATATTCTTATTTTACTGTTTATTGCCTTATTTTACTGTTTATTGCCTTATTTTACTGTTTATTGCCTTATTTTACTGTTTTTTGCGCATTGTCAATGCAGACATGCGTGTGTTTGACGTGTGTTTAACCGAAGGTATCCCAAGATTAAATAATGTATAAATCGAGTTATATGAGATGAAAAGTTCACATATAGCATTTTCGGCACTTTCCGCGGCGGTATTGCTTTTAGCGCTGGTATCCGCGGGATGCACGGGCACAACGGATACAACACCTGATCTTTCAAACACCGGCATGGTCGGAACATGGCAGACTAACGCTCAGATTGCCAAATACGATAAGCCAATCGATATTATATACTCGTTCAAAGCTGACGGCACGGGAAAGGCATACTATTACCTTAACTGGAACAGTTCGGTGACAGCCGCGGTTCCGTTTACGTGGACAATCGGCAATTCTAAGCTCAATACCTTTGATGTCGTCTACCCGACGATAAGTTCGAGCGAGACATTCACTCTTGCCGGGGACAAAAACTCCATCGTCGACGGATATAATCTGAAATATGATAAATCCGAAGCGAAAAAAGACCTCATTGTAGGTACGTGGAAGTCCGTAAATAAGTATATCTCCGGCGATAAAGCCTATGATCTGACCTATGTGATGTATGCGAACGGCACCGGCAAGGATGCATGGTATCTTGACGGCAACCTGACCCAGTCCGATCCCGATACATGGGACTTTATCTGCATAGGTGAAGACGGCAGATATATCTATTACCTTGATTATCCGCAGTTCATGTCCAACACCGTTCAGGAGCTGTTCTATCTGTCGCCGGACGGCAAGGTTCTGGAAGATAAGTATAATGTAACCTATATGCGTGAATAAGCAGAGAGACAAAACTCATCTTTTATTTTTCATACCGATATCAGATATGTCCAAAGTTATCCGTATTCAGGAAGATGCCGAAGAGATAGCGTTGTCATACGGCGCCAGCGTGAGCGAAGGTATTCGCACTATGGATAAACTTCTCAGGAAGGCAAATAAGAAGGATTTCGACCTCGAGGATATCAGAAACGTCATCCGCGACGAACTCGAGAACATGAACCGTTACTGAATATCTACGGACATCGAAAATGCCGCGGAAAACAGAGAACTATGAGATAGAGATCGCTCTCGAATGGGGCTTTAACGAATATCTCATAAATAACAGGTATTCCGAGATTACGGATGCCGCGCCGTATCTGAAATACCGCGGTGCCGTTGCCGAACCGATAAAGCTCTTTAAGATCCGGACCGAAAATCGCGACGACCTCAAAGTCGTAACCCGCATTATTCTCGAGGAGACCCGCGGCTGGAACTATCTGACTTTCTCCGTAAACGGGCTGTTCAAGAGGAAGCTTAAGAGGAATTTTAATGGGGTGCGTGACGGCATTACCGAATTGCTCTATCGCTGTAATCCCGATGCCGTTTCAAAAGAAAAAATCGAGAGACTTGCTCTTGCTCTCGGTTCAAAATATGCCGGTTCGCTCGAGAGGGTTTCGGACGGCATCCCATTGGCGGAATCGGAGAAGTTCGGCGAGGTTGAGTCGGTTTTAAAAGCGGCACACGAGGAACTGACTTTTTTCGATAAGGTAAAAACGGCGTTCTTTGCACGGGGCATAAGACCCGCCTACAACCCGCGGAGATTCTGCGGAAGATTCGATCTGACCGAACTGACCGTTATCGTCAATCAAAAACGATACAGGACTTTTGATCTGACCGATCCCAATCCGCGGATGCTTGAGAATCGGCATTCGATGAAGGATGAATACGCAAGATACCGCAGGTCAAAGGGTATTGACAGCGTCATTGACGGCGGTGAGATTGCGGGGGACCGTGAGCCTTGCGAGCGGGATGATTGCGGTGATTGCGATGATTGCGATGATTGCGATGATTGCGGCGGGGACGGGTCAATCTATCTTATCTCGGATCTGCACCTGAATCATGCCGACATTATCCGCACAACCGCACGCCCGTTTGCCGACCGCGACATCGAAGAGATGAACCGCGTTCTTATCGAAAACTGGCGCGGGACGGTGAAAGACGGCGACAGGGTCATATATTTGGGCGATCTGACATACAAGGCGGACGAGGAGACCGCCGACCGCTTCCTGGGGATGCTTAGCGGCAATCTTACCTTTGTCGAGGGCAATCACGACAAAAACGTAAACCGTGACCTTGTCGGCTCCGTTTCAGACTATACCTTCGAATACGGGGGCTACAGATTTTACTGCGTCCATAACCCGAAGTTTGCGCCGAAAGATTTCGCCGGATGGATAATCCACGGTCATACGCACAATACCCGCATGTGCAGGTATCCGTTTGTCAATATGAAGGAGCGGACGATAAATGTCAGCTGCGAAGTTATCGGTTACCGCCCCGTAAGCATTGACACGATTATCACCGCAATCGGGAGATGCCGCGACGAAAAATGGGAAAGGGCGGATTATCTTGAGGATTTTTCTTAAAGTATCCCGATTATCACAGGAATATTATTGATTTTTCCTGCTGACTTATTTTAGCATCACAATCAGCAGTAAATTGAAATTTGCTTTCTGATTGACAATTTAAGACATTATCTCCGATATATTTGAAAAAGTCATATGAATAATTATATTTGTGTATGCTGCAAAAATAATACCAATGAATTCTAAAGAAGTTTTTTTAATGGTTTTATGTCTGCTGTGTGCTTTTCTCATAACGGCAGGTTGTGTTAACGTAAATGTAGGTTCAGGCAGTCCCACGGATAGCGGCAGTTCAACCGCGGTTGCGACATCGACTCCAATTCCGACTCAGAGTCCGACAGAAACCCCGACGCCGGTACCAACCGAAACTGCAACTCCGACAGCAACTCCAACACCTGTACCAACGCAAGTTGCGACTCCTACTCCAACTCCTACACCAATACCAACAGCAACTCCGACTCCAACGACATTTAGTTTAGGTCCAAGGGTTTCGTCCGCTAACAATGGTCCTGAGATTGAGCTTCTCGGTCAAGTCTATGGATTTGGAAAAGTATCAGATAATCCATATGATTCACGTGTTGACGGAATCCAGTTTAAGTTGGGTTTATTAGCCAACGCAGATTCTTATGATTTCACTAAGGCAAAAATGAAACTCCGCACAAAGACAGATGTTTATGAATTATCTCTTGCAGATACACAGGAAGTTAACAGCGAATATATCGGATTAAAACAATGGGGTGTTATAAATATATTCAACAGTATGCCAGGTACAACAGATCTGATTCTTGAGAATCAGGAACAATTTGTAATCTTTGTAAGACCCCCCGGCAAAGGGCTTTTACCAAACGATAAGTTTGATATTGAAATAGTTACTGAATCGGGTCCTGCCTATAATATAAGTAGTAAGATTCCGGCAGGTATCAAAGAGGTCAATTTACTAGTCTAAGTTAATAGGATTATATTAATGGGGTGTAATTTATACCTCCCAACTTAGGGAAGTGACTCGTGTCTAAACTAAGTAGATAAAATATAGGATATAATTAGTCATTGACGAAGAATCCATCTTTTTTTTTAATGCGATAGTCTGCGGCATTATTTTCAGCATCCCGCAACAATTTAGATCGTTATGATATCTATTTATTTAATGTTGTGTAAAGTAAAGATCATGAAGTTAAAAATATTATCACTTATGATTATCTGCATTATGGGTGCATTTCTCTTATCAGCGGGCTGCACGGTCAGCGTCGGCAACGGCGCCGATGTAAATTCGGGAGCAGACACCTTCAAATATAACTTCTCGGACCCGTACGATACCGACTCCGACTTCACTTGGGTGGACAAAAAGACGGAATACGATCTTACAGGCACTTATACGACGCCGGATGATGACGTTCTGACATACAAGATAAAATTCGACACAATCAACAATTCAAATGAAGTTCTGCTCTCCAGAGGGTCAAAGAAAGACTTCAACTCAATGACCGTGACTTTATCGGGAACGGTAACGAATTCGGGAACGGATCGCGTGATTACGCTGATTAACGATGCCGTATACACTCTGTCTGCGTCAAATGTCCTGACCACGCCCGAAGGCTACACGGTGCAGATGAGACCAAACAACTGATCCAATCGGTTCAACCGATCTCATTGATTCAATTGAGCACATATATTCAATAGATGTCATCGATTCAATTGATCTCATGGATTGCGGTCGTGACCTACTCATAAAAAAGACCTTTTTTTATTTTATAAATGTCTGCGCCATTCTCTTTGCAAGAATGCGAAATAATATATTTAAGTCCGTGTAAACGGAGAAACATGAAAGGAAAATATTTTTTGGTAACGGTTTTATGCATTATGTGTGCATTTCTCTTATCCGCGGGATGTGTTTCCGTAAATACCGACGTAAGTCCGTCAAATTCTGACGGTGATTATCCGTCATATTCTGAAGGTGATTACGAATGGGTAGAAGAAGATATAAAATATGATATTGAAGGATCTTACGATGAACCCGACGGTGTTACTTTAGTCTATAGGATCAAATTCAATGCGGGAAACGGTGCAGATGGGATTCTGTTCTATCAGGAAACCCTGAAAGATCAAGTCGGAGTAATGTCCATGACGCTACCCGGAAGCATCACCGTGTCGGGAACGGATCGTAAGATTGAGACATCTCTCGGCGACACCTATTATCTTTCGGATTCAAATGTTCTGACCACGCCTGAAGGCTATAAGGTGTCGATGAAATCCGTTAAATGAACTCTCATAATTTATCTGTTCTGCGGCGGCATAACTCCGATCAGAACAGATAACCGCCTTTATTTTTTCACTTTCAGCAATCAGTCGCAATATATTCTGCTATTCTGTTATGTTCTATTGCATTCTGTTATTCTATTGCATTCTGTTATGTTCTGTTATGACTACTGCATATTCTTCGGGCAGAAAAATCCCGTCTTCTCAAGGAATTCCCTGACCGCGGCAATGCCGCCGTCGAGATACATCGCGCCGCAGATGGATTCCACGGATTCGGCAAGAACACGCCCCGACGTCCAGATATGCTGCTGCTTCTCGCCCTTTCCCCAGAGCACGTAATTCTGAAGACCAAGCCCGGAAGCGAGGTTTCGAAGCCGCGTCATATTCACGAGATCGGTCTTCTTTGTCGTAATCACGCCCTTGTCGTGGTCTTTGTTTACGATAACGAGCCTTTCTATCACTACGACGTCGATGACGGCATCGCCCAGAGTGGCGTATGCGTCCATATAGTCATCTTCGGGCAGACTGTTCTCTTTTGCGTATGCAAGCCGCGTCAGTGACCTTCGGAGAATAGCTTCGTCATTGAATTTATAATCGATAAGTTTCTGAAAAAGAGTAAGATTGAATTCCGTAAGCGATTCCTGCGGCAGATCCGATTCCCGTGCAATATCGGGATATGCCTCCCGCGAAAATTCGAATTTAATCTCTTTTTTGACGGCACGGTCTCTTGAAATTCTCGCCGGTTGTGATTTTTGCGCAGACATGGTTTGACTCTCTGACTCTATGACACTTTTCTTTTTCGGGCAGGTCGATTTGCCAGTTTATCCGGCAGGACCTGCCGTCCGCTCATTGCTCATTATAATTGCTCATTGCTCATTTACTCATTTATTCTTCAACGCCACAATCTCGGCAACGCCGGTGAGCTTCCAGATATTCGCTCTTTCTTCGGTCGCAATCGACTCAAGTGACTCGGTCGGCTCGTGACCCAGTGCCGAGAGGATATTCTTCGAGAGATTCTTCTCGCGAATCATGTCTATGAACATGCGGCGTATCTTCTTCTTCGTAATCGAATCCTCCTCCTGAATCAGATAGCCCTGGAGCGTGACGAAATTATACTCGGACAGATCCGCGGATATACGTTCAATCTCCACGGAAACATGCGGATCGAGTCTGTAGAGGTCGTTCTTTCTGCCGTACTTGGTTGAGAGGAAGTAAAGGAATTTGCCGTCGAAAACATATAAAAATGGCGCCATATATGGATATTTTTCGCCGCGGAACGCTATCCTGCAGACATATCCTTCCATGATAAGACGGTTGTATTCCGCAACCTCCATCTTGGGTATCTTGACTATATTCATATTGCACCTTTGAATATATTGATTAGTTTTGCAGTTGATTCATACGGCAATAAAGGTTTCTATCTTTGGCGGAAAATCGCGTGCGAAGTCTTCGCGGGCGTTATCTTTAAACAAAATTTGCCGCTTAAATCCGTAAAAAGTCAAAAAATAGGGTTTTATGTTGGTGCCATGTTTTCGGGAATCACACCGGAAATGCCTCTGTTATCGGCTGTTTCACGATTCCGGTGCGGGTTCGTCCGCCGGCGTCGTGGGGTCTTCGAGGCTCTGAATGTTCTTCTCGATATTCTTCACATACTCCGATGCATCGTCGATTCCCTCTTCGGCAGGCGATTTGCCTAAGATAGACTCATCCAGATCGAACTCCTTCCATGAGTCGTCCTTGAAGTCTTCGTCCTCGGCGCCGAGGAACTTGGCGCCCTGCTTGATGAGGCTTGAAACTTCGAACGGGAAGATTATCTTGGTTGCCTGACCGTCCGCCATCTGCTGAAGCGCGTTAAGGGAGAGGACCGTTATCGCCTTCTTGTCCAGCGGTCTGGAACCGAGCGAGAGGATTCTCAAGGCCTGTGCTTCACCCTGCGACTGAAGAATCTTCGATTTCCTGTCACCTTCGGCTCTGAGGATCTTTGACTGGCGGTCACCCTCGGCTTCGAGGATCATGGACTGGCGTTTACCTTCGGCGGTAAGGATTGCCGAGCGCTTCTCACCGTCGGCGCGGAGGATAGCGGCACGGCGTTCACGTTCCGCGGCTGTCTGCTCGGTCATTGCCTGTTTTACGGCGCCGATGGGGTCGACTTCCTTAATCTCGACACGCTCCACCTTGACACCCCACTGGTCGGTCTCGCGGTCGAGGATGTCGCGGAGTTTGTTGTTTATCAGTTCGCGGTTGTAGAGCACCTCATCGAGTTCGAGGTCGCCGATGATTCCTCTCAGACTTGTCTGTGCGAGAGCGACGGTTGCCATGCGGTAGTTTGAGACCTCGAAGTATGATTTCTCGGGGTCGATTACCTTAACATAGACGATTGCGTCGACGTTCGTCGGCGAGTTATCCTTTGTGATTACTTCCTGCTTGGGAACGTCCATGACCTGCGTTCGCAGATCCACCTTGATAATCTCGGTGATGAACGGAATTACCCAGCGGAATCCCGGGTTGAGCCTTCCGATATACTTTCCGAGCCTTATCTGAAGTGCCTGCTCGTAAGGCTGAACGATTACCACACCTTTTGCAAATATGAAGACTATTGCAATGACCAATACAATTGTTAATGCCGTGTCCATTTTATCACTTTTTTATATTTACTCAATATTTTGTTTTTAAAGTCAATACTTAAATCCGAAAAACCGTTACTTCGTCAATCCGTCAATTCGGCAATCCGTAATCGGCAACCGGTCGACAATCGCGGTCAGCATTCCTCCACCACTACGTGAACGCCTTCCGAAAAGACTACCTTTATCTTCTTCCCCGTCGCTATTGTGCCGCTCTTCGATCTGGCGCTCCAGTCGGTATTCCCGATCCTGACCTTGCCCGAGATGCCGTCGCTGTCGACCTCCTTTATGACAAGACCGGTCTTGCCGATGAGCGAGTCTTTGCTTGTGGTCTCGGGTTTTGTGCTCCCCGACCCTATAAGACTGTAAATCCAGACCGAGATCCCCGCCGATATGAGTGCGGTTATGACCGCGATTACAATAAGCAGCGGCGACGAAAAGATATCCGGAACGATGAGAGATACAATGCCGATGATGATGAGCGTAGTCCCCGGCACCCCCATGAAGAATCCCGGGTTAAAGGTCTCTATTGCAAGAAAGAGGACACCTATCAGTATCAGGTACCAGCCTACCGAGATAATTCCTTCTATCATATATGGTAATTGATTTTCTGTTATTTATCTTAGTAGGATGCATAAAAATGTTAAAATGAGTATATTCGCCGCCATGGTGCGGGTGTCCGCCCGCGTTGACTGCCACGACCGCAGCCATTGCCTCCGCCGCCGCCCTCGGATAAGTGGCGGAAAAGTGCAGCCGCTCATTCGGTCAGATAAGCAATCCTTGAGCCTTTTTCTATGCCGATATCCTCAGCAATCGGTGCACACTTGACCATCATCAGGTAGGCAACCGGCGGCAGTTTCATGACTTTTTTGTATTCGCTTAAGGATTCGTAGTTTGCCATGCCCTTGGAGACAATGAGCGTCGCCTTCGAGATCTCCTCCTTAAGTTCGTCGCTTATCATGCGGATATTGAAGCCGACCTCGGGAATCCCGTCCGTACTCGTATAAACGGCGTCGGCGACCTTGTCCATGCCGAGTTTTACGGCGTCGCTCATGGTCGCGTCATTGATAATCGGCGCACCCTTGACGACGACCGTGACGCGGCAGCCCTTGTTCTTCAGATATTCGACGAGTTTTCTGTCGAAGACGATCTCGCCGCAGTTGTCGCAGAGAAATACGGTTCTTGCGGCAAGTCTCTCGATTCTGTCGCAGTCGTCGACGCTGAACCCCTTCCTGAATTCGTCCTTGAAGAAGCCGGTGAAGTCATCGGTGACCACATGCTCCTTCGATCCGAAATCGAGGGTGTTTCCGATGACCGCCGCCAGCGCACAGTCCCTGAAGGTCTTAAGGCTGCCTCCGACTTCGGCGAGGAGTTTTTCCGCCTCGATATTTGTCCGCTCCTTAATCTCCACATAGGGATCGATATGCTCAATCATCCGGCAGGCAAGCCTGTGAACGCGGCTTGAGAGTTCGGGTGAGGGAATATTCTCCGAAAGACCGCGTTTAAGCTCGTCGCGGCAGATGCCGACGACGTTTTGGACGCGCTTTTCGTTTTCGGGATTTGAACAGTCCAGAACAAGGCGGCATTCATACTCGATTCTGGTTAAAAGACATCCGAAACAAACTTCTCTGATTCTCATGTTCCGATACTCATGAAGAAAAAAACTTTGAAAACAATAAAAACAACGTATGGGGCCACCGCGATTTGAACGCGGGTCAGAAGACCCCCAGTCTCCTAGGATGGTCCAGGCTACCCTATGGCCCCCGATGGCACGCTGCGTATACCTGCACGTTCGGGCACTTACCGCCCCTGCCGTTACGCTGTGCTATTACATATTGTAATGTATAGTTTATCTATTTTGCCTATTGAATTCTTCAACGTCCTTCGATAATGCATCCAGCTTATTGCATGTAAACTGCATTGTACTGTTTATTCCCTCGACATCGTTCCTTAAGATTCTGATGCGGCATTGCATCAGATATATTATGCCGAGCAGGAAGACAATCACGATTCCGAACAATATTATAATCAGATATTCGGCAGAAAATTCAAACATCCCCATCACCTGTTATCCCGTATATCTCCCGCGGCATGCGGTTGCGGTATCCTATCGTATGCTGCGACCCCGACCCCCGCCATGCCGCGTGTTTACGGTTAGTTTCTATCTTTTTGCATAGGGAATAATTATAGATATGTATCCTGTCACCTCCCGCGGACGCGGGGGTTGTGTGCGGCGGCATCGTCATCGTCATCGGCACCGGCAGCGTCGGCAGCATCTGCGGCAGGGACGGGGGGTCGATGAGGGTGTGTGTTGCGGTACGGTGCGGGTGTTGTGCGGGTATGGTAAGTGTGTTGTGTCTGGCGTGATTGTGCGGGGTTACGGCAGGTGCGGCATGTCGGGAATAATCCGTGACGGTCAATGCGGATCGTCGACCTTCGGGAATTATGCGGTTAATTTTATACAGCGTCTGACAAAATATATCGCCGGCAGGCGCGTAAATCAGCGGGTAAATTGCTGTCTGTTTGGCGAAAAATTCCAGAATAATGCAAGTCGTAAAAACAGGTTTCATAATGAACCCGAAAATGTGGTTGCGCGTCGCTTTGAAGATTTATTCAGCAAGCATATAAAGCGACTGCGACATTTAAACAAGTTTTATATACTTATCTCTCATTGTAATAATGCTGAATAGATTGTAAAATCAGGGGGCCTATAGCTCAGTTAGGCAGAGCGCCTGACTTTTAATCAGGTGGTCGGGGGTTCAAATCCCCTTGGGCCCGCTTGCCACGTCAATTATGACTCAAATGTGGCGTTTTGGTATTTTTTCAATGGTGATGCATCTGAACAAAATCTTAACTATAAAAGGGGCTATCGATGGGCACCGGTTTTTCCGTAATTAAACATGTAATGGTACCTGACCATCAGATTATGACTGCCGAAGAGATCGAAGAGTTACTCGCGGCATTCAAGATCACACGCGACCAGCTTCCCAACATCTATCATGATGATCCTGCAGTAAAGGAGATTGGCGCAAAGATCAACGACGTTATCAGGATTGTTCGCAACAGTAAGACCGCAGGTAAGGCTGAAGCGTACCGCATAGTAGTAAAGAGACCAAAGAAATGAACTCCTTTAGCAAAAAGGGGGGTCTTCATTGTTAGATCGTAAAACTTTATCCGAGGCATATTTCTCACGCGCCCACGTAGCGCGACACCAGCTGGATTCATACAACTTCTTCCTGGAGTACAACCTTCAGAAAGTCGTCGATGAACAGAGAATTATTGAAACCGACATTGCACAGAGGGGCAAAGACAACGACAACGTCTGGGTTGAACTCGGCGAAATCCGCGTCGAAAAACCCGTAGTCCGTGAAGCCGACGGTTCTCAGTCCGGATTGTATCCGAGTGAAGCACGCTTAAGAAACCTGACCTACGCCGCACCTATTCAGCTTGACATGATTCTTTGTCAGGGCGAAGAAAGACAGGAACCTATTGTGACCACAATCGGTCAGCTTCCCGTCATGGTCGGGTCCACGGCATGCAACCTCTGCGGACTTTCCGACGAGGAAAGAATCAGTCACGGCGAAGACTCGCACGACCCGGGAGGATACTTCATCATCAACGGCTCCGAGCGCGTTCTCATGACACTCGAAGATCTTGCGTCCAACAAGATCATGACCGAGTTCACCGAGAGGTACAACGAGCGTATCTACGTCGCAAAGGTATTCTCGCAGTTCCGCGGATACCGTGCACTCGTCATCGTCGAGAGAAACAAGAAGAACCTTCTCGAGGTCTCGTTCCCGTCCGTCGCCGGTCACCTTAAGTTCGTTGACCTTATGCGTGCACTCGGTCTCAACGGCGATCAGGAGATCGTGGAAGCGGTCTCGACCGACGAAGATATCCTCACGTTCATGCTTCAGAACCTTGAGGAAGCGGAGTGCGACAACACCGAGGAAGGCATAATGTATGTCGGAAAGAAGCTCGCACCGAACCAGACACGCGACTACCAGAAGAAGCGTGCCGAGTTTGTCCTTGACAGCTATCTCCTCCCGCACTTGAACGAGCTCATGCCCGACGGTCTCAAGGAGGGCGACGAGGGCTACGAGGAGGCATGCGAGAGCGTGCGTCTTGCAAAGGCTCACTTCCTCGGCAGAATGGCTGAGGCATGTTTCGACCTTGTTCTCGACAGAAGGAGAATCGATGATAAGGATCACTACTCGAACAAGCGCTTAAAGCTCGCCGGCGACCTTATGGAGGATCTCTTCCGTATCTCGCTCAACAGACTCACACGCGACGTCAAATACCAGCTCGAACGCGCCAGCATGAGACACCGCGACCTCTCAATCGGAACGGCGGTGCGTGCCGATGTCCTTACCGAGAGACTTCTTCACCCGCTTGCGACCGGTAACTGGGTGGGCGGAAGGACGGGTGTATCCCAGCTTCTCGACAGAGTCGACCACATGGCTGTCATCTCTCACCTTCGCCGCGTAATCTCGCCGCTTTCACGTTCACAGCCGCATTTCGAGGCACGTGATCTTCACCCGACACAGTGGGGAAGAATCTGTCCGTCGGAGACTCCGGAAGGACCGAATTGTGGTCTTGTAAAGAACTTCGCACAGATGGTCGAGATCTCCAAGGGCGTCAAGGACGAGCAGGTAATCAACAGAATGCTCTACAACCTCGGCGTTGAAGAGCTTAAGAGGGAAGTATTATGAGCACAGGTCATAAAAAATCGAGAGTATTCGTTAACGGCGCTTTAATCGGTCTCTGCGAAGACCCCGTTACCCTTGTCGCCAATGTCCGCAGGATGCGAAGACGCGGCGAACTTCCGACCGAGGTCAATATCTCGTATAAGGAATACAACGGCGACATCATCGTCCATACCGACAGGGGACGTGCACGCCGCCCGCTCATCATTGTCGAGAACGGAAGACCGGCAATCACGAACGAGGATATTGAGAAGTTAAAGACCGGAGATTCCGACTTCAATGACTTGGTCGGCAAAGGTTTTATCGAGTACATTGACGCGGAAGAGGAGGAAGATCTCTATATCGCGGTCAACGAAGAGGACATCACTCCCGAGCACACCCACCTCGAGATCGACCCGTCGCTTATCCTCGGTATCGGAGCGGCTCACGTTCCGTTCCCGGAGCACAATGCGGCACCCCGTGTAACAATGGGTGCGGGTATGATTAAGCAGGCACTCGGATTCGGTGCGTCGAACATGAAGTTAAGACCAGATACACGCGGTCACCAGCTTCACTACGTCCAGAAACCTCTGGTTCACACCCAGACATCAAGGATCATCGGCTCGGACGACCGTGCCGCGGGTCAGAACCTTGTGGTCGCAATTCTTTCCTACGAGGGTTTCAACATTGAAGATTCGCTTATCTTCAACAAAGCCTCAATCGAGCGCGGTGTCGGACGTTCCCACTTCTTCAGAACCTACGACGGCGAAGAGAGACGCTACCCGGGCGGACAGGTCGACAAGATCGAGGTCCCCGACGAGGAAGTCTCGGGTGCACACGGTGTCGAGTCGTATCAGAACCTCGATACCGACGGTATCATCAACCCCGAGACCTTCGCCGCCGAGAAAGCCGTTCTCATCGGTAAGACATCCCCGCCGAGATTCCTCGAAGAGCCGTCGGGAGAGCTTATCGCCGTTGAGAAGCGCCGCGATACCTCGGTTACAATGAGGAGCAACGAGCACGGTATCGTCGATACCGTCATCATTACCGAGGGTGAGAACTCATCGAGACTCGTCAAGGTCAGAACGAGAGATCTCCGTATCCCCGAGGTAGGCGACAAGTTTGCGTCCAGACACGGACAGAAGGGAGTCGTCGGACTCATAACGCCGCAGGAGAACATGCCGTTTACGGAGTCGGGAATCGCACCCGACCTTGTTATCAACCCGCACGCAATCCCGTCGCGTATGACAATGGGTCATATGCTCGAGATGCTCGGCGGCAAGGTGGGCTCGCTCGAGGGCAGAAGAATCAATGCAACCGCATTCAGCGGAGAACGCGAGGAAGATCTCCGTGAATCCTTAAAACAGCTCGGTTTCGCGAACAACGGCAGAGAAGTCATGTATGACGGTATTACGGGACGTCAGTTCAAGGCTGATATCTATGTCGGCGTCATCTATTACCAGAAACTCTACCACATGGTCTCTTCGAAGATGCATGCACGTTCGAGAGGTCCCGTTCAGGTTCTCACACGCCAGCCGACCGAAGGACGTGCCCGTGAAGGAGGTCTCAGGTTCGGAGAGATGGAACGTGATGTTCTTATCGGACACGGCGCTGCAATGGCACTTAAGGAACGTCTTCTTGACGAGTCCGATAAGGTCGAGCAGTATGTCTGCGCAAAGTGCGGTATGATCGCCTTCCTTGACAGAAACAAGAATACGACACGCTGTCTCTCATGCGGCAACGAGACCGATATCTACAGCGTTGAGATGAGTTATGCGTTCAAGCTCCTTCTCGACGAGATGAAGAGTATGGGTATCGCACCGAGAATGCAGCTTGAGGATCAGGTATAGGAGAAAGGAGGAAAACAGAAATGACAAGTCCAAAGAGAGTCGGAAAGATAGAGTTCGGTCTGCTTTCGCCCAAAGACATCCGCAAGATGAGTGTCAGAAAGATCATCTGGGCGGATACCTACGATGACGACGGTTTCCCCTACCCCCAGGGTCTTATGGATCTGCACCTCGGTGTAATCGACCCCGGTCTCCGCTGCAAGACATGCGGCAACAAGGCGAGCGAGTGTCCGGGACATTTCGGACATATCGAGCTTGCCAAGCCGGTTATTCACGTGGGTTACACGAGGCTTATCAGGAAACTTCTGCGTGTAACCTGCAGAAACTGCGGTCGCCTTCTCCTGAGCACCGATGAAATCAGCAAGGTTCTCGGTCCGGAGGATGAGAGGAACGACGACACAATCTCCGAGAAGGATATCAAGAAGGAGCGTGTATGTCCGTTCTGCGGCGAACAGCAGCTCAAGATAAACTTCGAGAAGCCGACGACGTTCTCCGAGGTAATGCTCGACGAGAACGGCAAGAAGAACGAGCAGAAGCTCACGCCGGCGGATATCAGGGCACGTCTCGAGAAGATCCCCGACGAGGATTTAAGGCTTCTCGGAATCAACCCGGCGGTCGCAAGACCCGAATGGACATGCCTCACCGTCCTTCCGGTGCCGCCGGTCACGATGCGTCCTTCGATTATTCTCGAGAACGGTCAGCGTTCCGAGGATGATCTGACGCACAAGCTCGTCGATATCATCCGTATCAACCAGCGTTTCAAGGAGAATCAGGATGCGGGAGCGCCTCAGCTGATCATCGAGGATCTCTGGGAACTTCTCCAGTATCACGTGACGACCTACATGGATAACGAGGTCGCAGGCTGTCCTCCGGCGCGTCACAGGAGCGGAAGACCGCTCAAGACGATCTCGCAGCGCCTTAAGGGTAAGGACGGACGTTTCAGAGGTTCGCTCTCCGGTAAGCGTGTCAACTTCTCGTCGCGTACGGTTATCTCGCCGGATCCGAATATCTCGATTGCTCAGGTAGGCGTTCCGCTCGCCATCGCAAACGAGATGAGTTTCCCCATCCGCGTTACTCCGTTCAATATCGACGAGGTCCGCGCAATGGTCCTTACGGGACCCAACCGCCCGACGCTCAACTCGCCCTGCGGTGCGAACTATGCCATCAGACCCGACGGCAGACGTGTCCGCCTTACCGATCAGACGAAGGAGAATATCGCCGAGATGCTCGAGCCCGGATGGACGGTCGACAGACAGTTGAGGAACAACGATGTCGTTCTCTTCAACCGTCAGCCTTCGCTGCACAGGATGAGTATCATGGCTCACCACATCGTCATCATGAACGGCAGAACATTCCGCCTTAACCCCGCGGTCTGTACTCCGTATAACGCCGACTTCGACGGTGATGAGATGAACCTCCATGTTCCTCAGACCGAGGAGGCACGTGCGGAGGCGGAGCTTCTTGCAAGCGTTACCGAAAACATTCTATCGCCGCGTTTCGGCGGTCCGGTTATCGGCGCAATCCACGACCATATCTCGGGTATTTTCCTGCTTACGCACGAGAAGCGCTGGTTTAACAAATCGGCGGTTCTGTATCTGCTGATGAACAGTCTGCCCGAGCACCTTCCCAAACCGGACAAGGTTGAGAACGGCGTCGAGTACTGGACAAACAAGCAGATCTTCTCGATGATCCTGCCCGACGACCTCAACATGGTCTATCGTTCGAGTTCGTGTCTGAACTGTGCGAAGTGCAAGCACGAGAAATGTGCCGAGATTCCGAATGCGGACAACAACAACAGTATTCAGGATGCCTACGTCAAGATTGTCGACGGCAACCTCGTATGCGGTACAATCGATAAGAAGTCAATCGGTGCGATGGCGGGTGTAATCCTTCAGAGAATCATCAGGACGCACGGTCTCGAGAGAGGCCGTCAGTTCGTCGACGATGTCACGAAGCTTGCAATCCGCGGTATCATGTATGACGGATATTCCTTCGGTATCGACGACGAGGACCTTACAAAGAACGAATACGGTATGATAAGCGAAGCTCTCGACAAGGCTGAAGACGATGTCGAGCGCCTTATCAGGTCGTATGAGGCGGGCACTCTGGAGCCGCTTCCGGGACGTACCCTTGAGGAGACTCTTGAGATGAACACCATGCAGGTTCTGGGTAAGGCACGTGACAGTACCGGTAAGATTGCGGGCGGTCACCTCGGTCTTTCCAACAGCGCCGTGGTAATGGCGGTCTCGGGTGCGCGCGGTTCGATGCTTAACCTGACCCAGGTTGCGGGTTGTGTCGGACAGCAGGCTGTGCGCGGTGCACGTATCAACCGCGGTTATGAGGGCAGGACACTGCCGCATTTCAAGAAGGGCGACAAGGGAGCAACGGCTCACGGTTTCGTAAGGAACAGTTACAAGAGCGGTCTGACTCCGACGGAGTTCTTCTTCCACGCTATCGGAGGCCGTGAAGGTCTTGTAGATACTGCGGTCCGTACGTCTCAGAGCGGTTACCTGCAGAGACGTATGATCAATGCTCTTCAGGACTTAAAGGTCGGCTACGACGGAACGGTAAGGACTTCCGGCGGCAGAATCATTCAGTTCAAGTACGGTGAGGACTCGACCGATCCCGCGAAGGGATGTGCGGGTGACCCGGTGGACGTGAAGGGTATTGTCGAGAGTATTCTTAAAGAGGAGGTCAGAAAATGAAACAGTCACAGATTGATGTTATCGAGGCTGCCGACCTCCCGAAGAAGACCAAGGACGATCTTATTGCGTATATCGGCGAGAAGGATCTCTCCGACGAGACCTTCAACGCGATTATGGACAGGATTAACATCGAGTACGCGAACTCGAGGATTGAGCCCTGCGAGGCCGTGGGTATCATAGCGGCGCAGTCAATCGGCGAGCCGGGTACCCAGATGACGATGCGTACTTTCCACTTTGCGGGTGTGGCCGAGATTAACGTTACACTCGGTCTGCCGCGTCTCATCGAGATTCTGGACGCAAGGAAGATACCGAGTACGCCTTCGATGACTATCTATCTTCAGGACGAGTACTGCTGCGACCGCGAAAAAGCGCGTGAGGTCAGCTGGCAGATTGAGGCGGCGCATCTCAGCGAGTTCGGCGAGATTGTCACCGATATGCTCGACATGAAGGTCCGTGTCAGGATCAACCGCGACGTCTGCAAGAAGAGGAAGATTACCATCGAGGAGATCTTCGAGCGTGCGCCCCGCAAGATTAGGGACAAGAACCACTACCGCGATTTCGAGTGCGAGGAGGATCTTGCCGATGCCTGTCTTACCTTCATTCCGAAGGATCAGGACAGTTATCAGAACCTCTTTGCCCTTGCCGAGAACGTGAGGAAGGTCATCGTTCAGGGTATCGATGATATCGAGCGTGTTGTCGTCCGCAAAGAGAACGAAGAGTATATACTATATACTGAGGGGTCTAATCTTAAGGACGTATTTGAGGTTGAAGGTGTGGATACCACCAGAACCAGAACAAATAACATCGCCGAAATCTCCGATGTCCTCGGAATCGAGGCAGGCAGAAATGCCATCATAGATGAAGCATTGAACACACTTCGCGAGCAGGGTCTCGATGTGGATGTCAGGCATATCATGCTTGTCGCCGATATGATGTGCATTGACGGTGAGGTTAAACAGATCGGTCGTCACGGTATCGCGGGCGAGAAGGAGAGTGTCCTTTCCCGTGCTTCCTTCGAGGTCACTGTCAACCACCTTCTCGATGCGGCGGTCGCCAACGAGACGGATATCCTTGAGGGTGTCACCGAGAATGTTATCGTCGGTCAGCCGATTCAGCTCGGTACCGGTGATGTAAAGTTAATAGCGAAGAAGAACTGAAGGGGTTTAAACCGAGTGGTTTAATAACCTTTTTTGGTTTTCGGCGCTAATGATATGATGAAGAAAAACACACAACCAAAAATTACCAAATTGATTCAAATTTAGGAGAATTTCAATGGATTTCGAAACGTCATTAAGACGGGCAATTAAAACCGGTAACGTCGTTATCGGACAGAATGAAACAAAAGAATGCATCGCAAGCGGAAAAGCAAAACTCGTGGTCGTCGCCGGCAACTACTGCCCTGATGATTTCGCGGCATTCCTCAAGGAGAAGAATGCGAATGTCTACACCTATGAGGGTACGAGCAAGGCTCTCGGTATCTCATGCGGAAGACCGCACTTTGTAAGTGCTCTTGCTATTGTCGATGCAGGCGACTCGGATATCCTTTCAATCCAGAGGGCTTAAATGGGCGAGATTGTCTTGAACGAGCAGAGTCTTCAGCTGATGAAGCAATTCGAGGACATCACCGGCGCGGGAAGCCGCGACTGTATCATAGATGAGAGGAACGATCGCTTAATTTTCGTTATCAACCCCGGCGACATGGGTCGCGCAATCGGAAAGCAGGGTGCAAGCATCAAGAAGGCTTCCGAGGATCTCGGTAAGAAGATTGAGGTAGTCGAGTTTTCGCAGGATGCAAAGCAGTTTATCAAGAACTGTTTCCTTCCGGCACGCGTTAAGTCGGTCGAGATTACCGAGAACGAAGAGGGCGAGAGTGTCGCCAATGTCGATATCGAGGAAGAAGACCGCGGTATCGCAATCGGCAAGGGCGGAAAGAACATCTTTAAAGCCAACAAGCTTGCCGAACGCCAGCATGACATTGTGAGCGTTCAGATCCTTACTGATGAAAATCAGTAAATAATCATTTTTATCGAAAAATAATTGTCTTAGTGAATAATTTTGTTTTAGGTTTTATTGATCTTCAGCGCTGAATTTCTTTCTTATTGTCAAGCGCTTGGCTTTCTGTTTATTCTCTGTTTATATTATTATCTTATCATTCATATGAACAGCAGAGTTTTGTGTTGGATTCCTTCATGTATTTTAACAGGTTTGCGGTGTATTCATCGTAAGGTGAGTCAAACCGCGTCCTGCTGTCTTTTATTACAAAGACTGCCGGCTTCATCGTGTAAGTTTCGTTTATCAGCGTGTCATAATTATGTATGAATATTGTTCTGCCGGGGACATCCACCGAGTATATTTCCTTGTAATATATTCTCAGATAATAAATTTCGTTGAGTTTCGGTATCGGCAGGCTGTATGAGTCCTCGATGCAGGTCGATGTATGATCGGGTAAATCGGCAATTCTGACTGTTTTATTCCTGCTGTAAATCAGTTCTTCGGGGATTTTATCAATTTCCCGCCTTGTTAAATTCGCCGATACAATCTTTCGCGATAAATTATATCTTATGTTGGAGAATGCCTCAATGCATTCCACGTTCATTCCGTTTCTGAAATAGAGATCATATCTTAATGTCGCGTCATCCGCCCTAAAATTGAAGGTATAGTTTAATTCGGGTATCTTGGTATTATTGGCAATGTCAATCTCCGAATAATCCACTTCTTCGATTGGCACAAATGCAGGCATCTTCTCCGAAAGAAGATAATTAAATTTATAGTCCTTTCTTATGACATTCCAGTCATCGGCGTCGCGAAACAGCCATTCGCCCGAGGAGGCGTTATGCTCGATTATAAACGGAACGTCATCGTCACTGTAATGTGCTCCGGGATTTTTTTCGATGACAAAATACGGTTCAAAGTACTCATGTGTGGACTTTGAGCTTGAAATCTCGAATGCAACCAAAATTGCAAATTCCGTTAAAATGACTGTTAAGACGACTATTATTACCGCCGCAATCAGAAGGCGCTTTATATTCATACTCTCTATGATAAAACTCTCTTTTTCTCATTAATAATAGTTTAGAGATTGTCCGTATTTTTACGGACATCCATTCTTTGTATCAATTGGAAGCAGTCAGCAGTCCGTATCCTGCGTCGTGTCTGGCGTGACTTGCAGTGAATGCCCGACCCGATTGTGACTAAGTTAATTATGATGAAACAGATATTTAGATGAGTTATGGATTCCGAGGCATCCGATGCAATTACGCTTGACAAATCCGATATGAGTGCTTTGTCGTCGGATGTCCGCATAAGTATACTGCGGGCGATTGACGGTTCCGCGGGGGGAACTGTTTCGGCGGCGACGCTTGCGGATGAGTTGTCAATCGGCAAATCTACGCTTCATCAGCATCTTTCCGTTCTTGAAAACGCGGGGATTGTCAGCGCGGATAAGAGCCGCAAATGGCATATGTATTCGCTGACGCGGAAAGGAAAGTGTATTCTTCATCCCAAGCAGAGTTTCAAATTTATTCTGGCGTTATCTTCATCCGTGTTCTTCGGGTTGTATGGCGTTTATATGCTTGTGCTTTTCTTTAAGGGGATGGAGTTTCAAGGCGGCGGTCACGTTAAGCATCTGCCCGAACTGCTCATCGGCGGCGAGATATTTCTGATTGTTGCGGGATGTCTGATATATCTTGCATTGCGGATAAATAACCGCGATAAATGCAGTTATGCCGATTCTCTTGTGCGCAAAAAGTTGACGGAAGAAAAATAGTTTGACTGTTTAACAGTTTACGGATTAACTGTTGAGCAGTTTAACAGTTTAACGGTTTTATTTTCGGCATCCTGCGGGATTTTTCAGGTATGACTGGCTATTTTTTGATTATAGGGGTTGTCGTGTACATTTTCTTTTGAGTATCCAATATGGTTGCAGTAAATTCATTGTAAGGTGAGTCAAACCGTGTTCTGTTGTCTTTAATTACGAATACCGATGTCTGCGTATCATAATGATAATTTGGTTTCGGGATTGTTCTGCCGGGAACATACACTGAATCTATTCCTTTGTAAACTACTCTCAAGTAATATATTTCGTTGATTTTCGGTATCGGCAGGTTATACGTATCTTCCATGCAGATTGATTCATATGGTGTTAAATTGGAAAACCTAGTCGATTTATCCTTGCAGTAAATCAGTTCTTCGGGAATATCCTTCAGTTCCTCTCTTGTTAAATTATCCGTAACAGTCTGTCGTGATAAAGTGTATGTTATGTTTGATAGTGCCTCAATACACTCGACATTCATTGCGTTGTGGTAATACAAAAAATATCGCAACACTCCGCCATCTGCACTGTAGTTATATGTATATTTTAATTCCTTCAGGGTACTATTCTCCGTGTCGTATGTATATGGCATGTCCTCAGAAAGCGTGTATCCTCCAAAATAGTATTTTCTTACGACATTCCATTCGTCCGCGTCACGAAAAGTCCATTTGCCCGTGGAGTTATCATAATCTATTACAAAGGGAACTTCATCAGCTTTAAAGTAATTTCCATGTTCTATTTCAATAATATAATACGGAGTATATATGTTAACAGTTGCATAATTTTTAGAATTGTCGAATAAACCCAAAAATGCCAAATCGGCTATAATTATCACAAATGCCGCTAAAATAATCGCCGTAATTTTGAGGTACTTTGAGTTCATTCTTTCTCCTATCAGATTGTTTTAGGCAGTTCTATACTTACTGATTATCCTGTCCGCGGGTATCGTTTATTGTGTTCCTTTTCTTTTGAGTTTCCAATATGCTTGCAGTAAATTCATTGTAAGGTGAGTCAAACCGTGTCCTGTTGTCTTTAATCACGAATACCGATGTACGTATAGGATCATAAAAATCCGGTTTCGGGATTGTTCTGCCGGGAACATCCACTGAGTCTATGCCCTTGTAAGATACTCTCAAGTAATATATTTCGTTGATTTTCGGTGTCGGCAGGTTGTATGCATCTTCAACAGTGGTTGATTCATGATCCTGCAAATTTGAAATTCTGATTGATTTATCCTTGCTGTAAATCAGTTCTTCGGGAATGTCCTTCAGTTCCTCTCTCGTTAAATTATCAGTTACAGTCTGTCTGGATAAAGTGTATGTTATGTTTGATAGTGTCTCAATACACTCGACATTCATTGCGCTGCGGAAATACATATTGTATCTCAGTATTCCGTCATCTGCCCTAAAATTAAATGTATGGTTTAATTCCGGAATCTTGGTTTTGTTGGCTGTGTCAACTTGAGACCAATCGAGATCCTTGAGTTTTACACAATATGGCATTTTATCCGAAAGAAGGTATCCCGCGAAAACGTTTTTTCTTACTGCATTCCATTCATCAGCATCGCGAAACTGCCATTTGTCATCGGAACTGTCATAATCGATTACAAAGGGAACTTCATCACCCTGCAAGTAATTTCCCGGTTTCATTTCAAGAACATAATATGGGTCAAATATGTAATACGCTTCATAATTTTTAGAATTGTCGAATAAACCCAAAAATGCCAAATCGGCTATAATTATCACAAATGCCGCTAAAATAATCGCCGTAATTTTGAGGTGAGTTGAGTTCATTCTTTCTCCTATCAGACTCTATTTTTCCTATTTATAATACTTTAGAGATTGTCCGTATTTTTCCGAACGATTAAGCATTGTTTATATCTTAAAAAGTTTGAAAGATTGTATTATCCGAAGATTATTGAATCTTAGAGGGGGATAAAAATGCAAAAAGGAGTAATTATAGCGGCAGCGGCAGTCGTTGCTGTCGTTGTTGTCGTTGCTGCGGTTGCAGTCGTCTGCGGCATTCCGGCAGTGAGCATGTCAAATTCAGCATCCGCAGGTGCCGACAACGGAAATGCAGGTGCCGATGCGGGTAAAGTAAGCGGCGAGAGCGTAAAAACAACCGCCGCCGACGAAGGAAAGAGTACCGAAAGCACAGTTAGAGCCGGTGACGCCGGCGGGGAGATAACCGTTGAGGAAGGAAAAGAGAGCGTATTGAAGTTCATCGGCGATGACAGTCTGAAACTCTCCGACATAAAATTCGCAAATGAAGTCGACTACTTCAGTCAGGGGGATTATTATCAGTATAACGTCGACGGCGGCAACGGAATCGGCAAAGTCGCCGCATATGTCAGTAAAGATAACGGCAATGTGGAGATGATCTCATTCTACGACAAGAGGAGCGGCGGAGAAAAGGAGAAGGCAATAACGCTTGATCAGGCAAAAGAGAATGCATGGCGCTATATTGCCGATAAGTATCCCGAATTTGTGAAGATGAATACGGTCGAAATCGACTCGGAATATAACGATCACATGGCGGGGGGCAAGGATTACATCTTCACTTGGAGGGAGTCGGTTGACGGCGTTCAGACTCTGAATCTTGTCACACTCGCGGTTGACGCGGTTAACGGCGAAATTCTCTCGTATATGGCGCTTAACCGCGATTATACGGGCACGATGACGCCGAAGCTGAGCGAAGACGAGGCTTATGCAAAGGCAATCGAGGCGTTCCCCGGCATTGAGATAACCGAGAAGTCCTGCACGCTCTCAGTGGAATATGTCGAGAAGGGTCGCCCCGCATTGAGTTATACCGTGACGCTGAAAGGAAAACCTGTCAATTACACGTCATACGGCGGCATTGTCCTCATTGACGCCGAAACCGGCGAGATAATGCTTAAGAGCGGATATAACTGATCGCAAAAACGATCCTGTGCTTTTCAGATGCTTTGTGCATTTGAAGAGCATCAATTTTGATTTTCTTTATTTTAACGGCGTTTGGGATGATCGCATATCCTTAAGTACCCAATATTTTTTCGGCTTCTTCTGCGGAATAACGCGGCTCTCTTCTCAATCGCTCCAGTTCTTCGCGTATTTCGCATTTCTCTGCCGGTCTTAGTTCCCTCAATATCGTTTTTGAAAAGGATTCACGCCCTATACGACGGGAACAGAGTTCATTATACGCGGCATCGGACAGGACTAAAGTTTTCATACTATTTTCTTGGCTGTGATATCCATAATCTTTCTGCCCGAAAATCCGAACATATGATATTGCCGTCGTTCCCCGTTCCCACCATTCACCCCCTCACCCAACCCCGCCTCCGTCCCCCGCAACCTCCCCCGCCGCCCGCCCCGACAATCCGAAGTATGTTTCAAAAAATATGCCGAAAATATGCTTCTATTATAATAAAAGTATGCAAAAGATATGTTGTAAATTCTTTGGAGTTATGCCGAAAAAAGCGCACGTAACACTGTGAATTTTTTTCAGGAACTTTGTATCCGCGACTGATTTTTCACGCGGAAGCGTGCCGAAAATCCCGCAAAATCCGTTATCCCGAAAATTATCGCGGCATAACCGATACGTGATGAATTGTAAATGATAAATAGTGATAAATCCGATATTTACAATAGAGGATTAGATGTTGGATATGTTATGTTTCCTTATTCTTTTTCCGCTCATAGCCGCATTACTGATGCTCATTCTTCCTAACGGCAATGCCCGTGACATAATAGTGAAGATTGCGGCACTCATAACCGCGGCAGGCTCGGTATATCTCTTTATCGAGACCTTCGGAAAAGGAATACGGTATGTGTCGATAGGCAACGGAACCGTGGATCTCATCGTTTTCGTTGCGGAACTCGTGATTGCCCTGTTTATCATCGCAATCAGCTTAAAATTCAGGAAGTATATCGTAACCGCACTCGGTGCGATACAGCTTGCATTCGTGCTCTATCTTGAATATCTCATGCACAGCGGCGTCCTTCCCGCCGCAGGCGAGCTCTTTGCCGATGAATTCTCAATGATAATGACGCTCATCATCGGTCTTATAGGCGGCATTATCTGTGTATATTCGGTCGGCTACATGAGAGGCTATCACGAGATGCACAAGGATGTAAAGGATCACAGAAAACTCTTCTTCTTCCTTATTTTCCTGTTCCTCTCGGCAATGTACGGTGTCGTATACTCAAACAACCTTGTATGGCTCCTCATGTTCTGGGAGATAACCTCGCTGTGTTCATTCCTTCTGATAGGATATGCACGCGACGAGCTCTCGTGGAACAATGCGTTCAGGGCGCTGATGTTCAATGTGCTCGGCGGAATCGCCTTCTCCGCGGCGATACTCTACATTGTCGCGGTCATCGGAGACTTCGGTTATCTCTTCATGGATAAACTGCTGGCATCCGGCAGTGCCGTTGCGATAATACCCGCGGCACTCATAGGATTTGCTGGACTCACCAAATCCGCACAGTATCCGTTCTCCTCATGGCTTGTCGGCGCAATGGTGGCACCCACGCCGGTATCGGCACTCCTCCATTCATCGACGATGGTAAAGGCGGGTGTCTACATTATCGTCAGATTCGCGCCGATATACGAGATGACCTATACGGGAATGGCGCTCTCGCTTGTCGGCGGCATCACCTTCCTCATAGCATCGGCGGTCGCAATCGGTCAGAGCAATGCCAAGAAAGTCCTTGCATACTCGACCATAGCCAACCTCGGTCTCGTGGTTGCCTGTGCGGGTATCGGAACCGAAGCGGCAATCTGGGCGGCAATTCTGCTGATAATCTTCCACGCGGTCGCAAAATCGCTCCTCTTCCTCTCGGTCGGCTCGGTCGAGCATCAGAAGCACTCCCGCGACATCGAGGACATGACGGGACTTATCTCGGAGATGCCGAAGGTATCCGTGATGATGCTCATCGGCATTGCCGGCATGTTCCTGGCGCCGTTCGGTATGCTTATCTCCAAGTGGGCGGCAATCGTTGCGTTCATCGACGCAATGAAGCCCTTCGGAGCGGTCTATATCATGATAATAGCGTTCGGAAGCGCCCTTACGGTATTCTTCTGGACGAAATGGATGGGCAAACTCATAGAAGTTAGGCATCCGAAGACTCCTCTTGCCCGCGAAGCAACACCGCAGGAGATGTTCTCGCTCTATTTCCTGACGACACTGACCGTGCTTGCGACGATATTCTTCCCGCTGATATCCTACGATCTCATAATACCCTATCTCGAGAGTCTGGGATCTGCCGTGCCCGTTCTGCTGAGTTCGGGAGACATCATAACCATGTTTATCATGACCGTAACAATAGTCCTCCTCCCGCTCTCGATGGCATACTTCAGCAACGGCAGAACGATAAAGGGACAGTATATGAGCGGCAGACCCGTGGATGCGGAGCTTAACTTCTCCGGCAGCCTCGGACGCACAATGAAGACCGACATATCCAACTACTACATCGAGGAGTATTTCGGCGAAGAAAAGAACTGCAGATACGGAATAGTGATCTCCGTGCTTATACTCGCGGTTCTTGCCGCAATACTGGTTTACACGTTTACATCGGGGGCGGTCTTATGATTGACACGGCAACCGCATCGGCATTCTTCACATCGGGAATTTCGCAGGTAATCGGAGCATTGCTCTTTATTCTGCTTGCACCGCTCGTCGGCGGTATCATAACGGGACTTGACAGGAAGATAACGGCAAGGATGCAGGGACGCGTGGGTCCGCCGGTCTTACAGCCCTTCTACGATATAAAAAAACTCTTCGAGAAGGAGAAGATGGTGGTCACGACCGCGGAGAACTTCTGGGTCTTCGCCTACCTCGTCTTCATAGTAATCTCGGGTATGCTGCTCTTTGCAAACAGCGATCTGCTGCTTGTCATCTTTGCGCTGACGCTTGCGCACGTATTCCTCATACTCGGCGCCTACTCGACGGGTTCGCCTTATGCGCATGTCGGTGCCGAGAGGGAACTGATTGCTCTCATGTCGGTGGAGCCGATGATTATAGTGGCGGCGGTCGGTCTTTACATGGTAACCGGCTCGTTCGAGACCTACGGCATAATCGTTTCGAGCACTGCCCCGATTCTTCTGATTCCGTGTCTCTTCATAGGAATGGTATATATCCTCACGGTAAAACTCGGCAAGTCGCCGTTTGACATCGCGACCTCGCACCATGCGCATCAGGAGCTTGTCAAGGGTCTTACGACCGAGTTCTCGGGTTCGACGCTCGGCATGATCGAGATTGCACACCTTTACGAGCTTGTATTCCTGCTGGGATTCCTCTTCCTGTTCTTCGGACTTGCGGCTCCGCTTATAGGAATAGTCGTTATCGCGGCGGTATACCTGCTTGAGATATTCATAGACAATGCGGCATCGAGGGCGAAGTGGCAGTTCGTCTTCAAAGGATGCTGGGCGATTACTCTGGTGCTCGGATTTTTGAATCTGTTTGCACTGTATTTTGTGAGGTGAAAAATGTCAGGTTTAACGAAATCCCCATGGATTATACACTACGATGCTTCAAGCTGCAACGGTTGCGATATTGAGGTTCTGGCATGTCTTACGCCTCTGTATGATGTGGAGCGCTTCGGCATTCTGAATACGGGCAATCCGAAGCATGCCGATATCTTTGTGGTCACGGGCAGTGTCAACGAGCAGAACAGGCAGGTTATTAAGAATATCTACGACCAGATGCCCAAGCCCAACGTCGTTATCGGCGTCGGTATCTGCGCCTGTTCCGGCGGTGTATTCAAGGAATGCTACAATGTCGCGGGCGGCGTCGGTCAGGTCATCCCCGTGGATGTCTATGTCCCGGGCTGTTCGGTGAGACCGGAGCAGATCATCGACGGCGTCGTGAAAGCTCTGGGCATTCTCGAGGAGAAGAGAGCGGCGTTTGCGGCGGAGAGCAAAAAGGGCACCGACACGGGTGCGAATGCGGACGCAAAAAAGGATGGAGGTAACTGAAGATGCATAAAGAAGAGCAGACGATTACGGAGGTCGGCGTTGATAATCTCGTCTCCGAGGTCTCGAAGATGTATGATGAGGGTTACCGCCTTGTTCAGATAGGCTGCGGCAAATACGACGATATCTTCGAGATAAATTACTCCTTCGACAAGGACTGCAAGTTCGTGAATCTGCGCCTGAAGATTACCGAGGGCGTTGTCGTTCCGAGTATTACGGGAGTGTATCTCTGTGCGTTCATCTACGAGAACGAGATTCACGACCTTTTCGGCGTGAGCATAAAGGATATTGCCATCGATTTCAAGGGCAATCTCATCAGGACAAGCGTAAAGAATCCTTTCAATACGCCGACGGTGACAAAGGTCAAAGCGGCCAAGCCGGCAAAGTCGGAGAATGCGGCGGCAGCGGGGGCAAAGCCCGATGTCAAGTCGGATGCGAAGCCCGATACCAAGCCCGATGCCGAAAAGAAAAAGGAGGAAGCATAGATGGCAGGAAGAATTGTTGTTCCGTTCGGTCCCCAGCACCCCGTTCTTCCCGAGCCGATTCATCTGGATCTGGTTCTGGAGGACGAGAGGGTTGTTGAGGCAATTCCCTCGATAGGGTATGTCCACCGCGGTCTCGAAAAGCTTGTCGAGAAGCGCGATTTCAAGGACTTTGTCTATATTGCCGAGCGTATCTGCGGTATATGCAGTTTCACGCACAGCGTCGGATACTGTAAGGCAATCGAGGCGATTATGGACCTGCAGGTTCCCGAGCGTGCCCAGTATCTGAGAACGATATGGAGCGAGTATTCGAGGCTTCACAGCCATCTCCTCTGGCTCGGTCTTTATGCGGATGCAATGGGCTTTGAGAATCTGTTCATGAACGCATGGAGGATTCGCGAGACGATTCTCGACGCCATGGAGGAGACAACCGGCGGCAGGGTCATTCAGGGCGTCTGTAAGGTCGGCGGCGTAAGGCGCGATATCTCGGATGCGAAACTCAAAGAGATGACCGCAAAGCTGGATTCCATCGGCGGCGAGATAGAGGATCTCTGCCATGTATTCTTCGATGACGCGAGCGTAAAGCACAGGTCGGTCGGCGTGGGTATGCTCTCAAAGGAGGATGCGCATAAGCTGGGCGCGGTGGGTCCGGTCGCGAAGGGAAGCGGCATTGCCCTGGATCTGAGGCAGACGGGTTATTCCGCTTACGGCAGTCTGGATTTCAAGCCGATTGTCGAGACGGGCTGCGACTGCTATTCGAGATGTATCGTGAGAGCAAAGGAGCTTGCGCAGTCCGTGGATCTGATTAAGCAGGCGGCGGCGAACATCCCCGCGGGCGATATCGAGGTCAAGGTCAAGGGCAACCCCGACGGCGAATACTTCTCGCGTGTCGAGCAGCCCCGCGGCGAGTGCATACACTACGTGAAGGCGAACGGCTCGAAGAATATCCTGAGAGAACGCGTGAGGACTCCGTCGTCGGCGAACATACCGCCGCTTGTGAAGATGCTCGAGGGCTGTCAGATGGCGGATGTGCCGGTGATTGTGCTTTCAATCGACCCGTGTATCGGTTGTGCGGAGAGGTGAAAGAGAATGGGATTATTTTCGATGACGAAGACGGTTCTGAAGTCGCTGTTTAAGAAGCCGGCGACGATTCGCTATCCCGCCGAGCCTGCGAAGCGCTTTGAGGGCACCCGCGGTCAGATGGAGATTGATATCGATAAGTGCATCTTCTGCGGTCTGTGCTCGAAGCACTGTCCCGCCGATGCGATTACGGTGAACAAGAACGAGAGGACGTGGAGCATTAACAGGCTCTGGTGCATCTGCTGCAATTCCTGCGCGGAGAACTGCAATAAGGATGCGATTTATCAGACGAATGTATATCATGCGCCGATTGTCGCCGGCGAGACCGATGTCGATGTCTATCAGGGCAAGCCGGTCGAGGAGAAGCCTGCCGCCGCCGAAGAAAAGGCTGCATGATTCATAAAACTATTTTTCAATTTTTCAATTTTTTAAATTTTCAATAGCGTGTTTTTGTGCTTTTGCGTTTTGCCGCTAAAAAAGTGTATCGTGATTTGATTTTGGAATTTGATTGGGTATATCGCTGTTTTTATCTCTATGTATTATCTTCTTCTTGCCGAGCCGGGTTTTTTGCCGCCGAACCTTGAGCTTATGCTTCCGAAGCCGCGGAAGTCCATGCCGTGCGAGAACTCTTCGGTATGCTCCGCCGCATCCCCGTTCCTTGACGGGCTGCCTGCTGCCGCATCCGGCGCCGCATCACGGCTGTTTAAGTGTTCTTCGATTATGTCGGGTCTGCGGATGGGGATTGCAAAGTAGACCTGTGCGAAGGTTATGGGGTCGCTTCTGAATCCGCAGTTGTTTGCGACATAGTAGCATGCCAGACGCGTGAGTTTGTGGTCGGCGACGACCTTCTGAACTTTCCCGTTCTTTCTGACGAGTTTTCGGACGGGGACGAAGTTGTGTTTCACGACGCCGCGTGAGTCCTGACAGGCGAGTTTTGCTTTTTCGACGACGACGAAGAAGTCACGCGGGTCGAGGTATCCGAGGAGGTTCTGAAGGTCTTTTGCCATCCAGAGTTCAACGCCGCTGTCTATGTGGCGGCAGGATTCGAACTGTGCGAAGAGTTTATCGATTGTTGCTCTGTCCATATTATCCCAATTGCTCCGTTCGTTGACGGCAGTGATATATACTATCTTGTTTCGGATGTGTTTTTAATCTGTTTGAGTGTGCAATCGTTAGTTAGATCATGAAATAATGTGTGCTCTGATTTATAAGAATATCTTACGGCGCTTGTTTAAGAGATTTGCATATTTCAATGTTTTAGATTTGATATTTTTTGATGTTCTTTTTAACGAAATATTATATAAAATACCCACAGATTAGTAAATTGTGGAATAATGCAGGAAATCAAGTGTCCGAAGTGTAATCAAGTTTTCCAAGTCGATGAATCAGGATATGCGCAGATTGTTCAACAAGTGCGTGATAAGGAATTTGACAAAGAGATAAAGCGTCGTCTGGCTGAACTAGAATCCAAAATGAAGAGCGAACAGGAAGTCGAGCGTCTGAAAATGCAGGAGGAACAGAAAGATAAAATTAGTTCCAAAGATTCTGAGCTGATGCAGAAAGATGCAGAGATAGAGAGATTAAAAAATCAAATCTCCAATTATGAGACTGATAAGAAGCTGGCGATATCGGATTTGGATCTGGCAAATACAAAAGCACTTGCGGATAAAGATCAGATAATTACCGTTCTTCAGGGTAAGCTTGACGCCAAGGATGCCGAGATTGAACTTAAGATAAATGATCTTAAGAATCTGTATGAGATCCGCCTTAAAGATAAGGATGAGGAAATTGCGCACTACAAGGACTTTAAAGCGCGGCAATCGACTAAGATGGTCGGTGAAAGCCTTGAACAGCACTGTCAGATTGAGTTCAATAAGATACGCATGTCGGCATTTCCGAACGCATACTTTGAGAAGGACAATGAAGCGATTGACGGAACCAAGGGGGACTTTATCTTCCGCGACTTTGAGGACGGCGATGAGTATCTATCAATCATGTTTGAGATGAAGAACGAGATGGAGGATACGGATGCAAGGCAGAAGCATACTAACGAGTCTTTCTTAAAGAAACTGGATGAGGACAGGACGAAGAAAAACTGCGAGTATGCGGTTTTAGTCTCTCTTCTCGAACGCGATAATGAACTTTACAATTCGGGCATCGTGGATGTATCCTATAAGTATCCAAAGATGTATGTCATACGCCCGCAGTTCTTTATTCCGATGATTACGCTTCTCAAGAATGCTGCGATGAACTCTCTTAATTACCGTAAGGAACTTGCGATTGTGAAGAGCCAGCAGTTGGATCTTCAGAACTTTGAATATGAGATGGATGAGTTTAAGACATATTTCAGTAAGAAATTTGACATTGCGTCGAGAAAATTCGTCGATGCAATCAATGATATTGATAAAACCATCAAGGTGCTCGAAAAGATAAAAACCGAGCTTACAAGTTCGGAGAATAATCTGCGTCTGGCAAATGACAAGGCACAGGATCTCTCAATTAAGAAACTGACAAGGAAAGCACCGTCGGTGCGTGCCATGTTCGAGGAACTTAATTCAGGCAATAACAAGGATTGAGAATAGAGTCAGTTCTTAACTGTGCACATATGTATGTTGTATGGATAACAGCAAAATAGGTTATTTTTTTAAAAATCGTAAAAACGGTTAAAAGAGTGCCTCAACCCGGATTTGAACCGGGGACAACCAGATCTTCAGTCTGGCGCTCTCCCAGTCTGAGCTACTGAGGCAAACAAAACGACATCAGTCGAATTTGCGAAATTAATATTGGATATCTGCACATATAAACTATTTGATTTATTGTTCATATGACAAAGAATGTCCTCATTATATCCGTAATCGCATTGCTTCTGATTGCCGTGTTTGCGGCAATTGCAATGATGTCTGCGGGAAATGCAGTATCCGGCTCTCGGGAGCATACAGGAATTATCGCGGAGGAAAAAGAGATGATGATAAAAGTTTCCGACGGCACCAGTACCGTCATATTCCGGCTTAACGACAGCCCTTCTTCAAAGAGCCTGTACGGGATGCTTCCTATTGATGCGGAGGTGCGGAACTACTCGAATAATGAGAAGATCTTTACTCCGCCGCAGGAAATCGATACGACCGGCGGCATTGAGGGCGACTGCCACGCAGGCACGTTTGCGCTCTTCTCGCCGTGGGGCAATGCGGTTATGTACTACGGCGATGCCCCCGCATATCCAGGTCTCTATCTTCTCGGGGAGGCTGTTGAAGGCGGCGACAGGATAAAGGATATCTCCGGCACGATTCATGTTGAAGCTGTATGACGGGATCCTTTATCCCCGAGTCGATTTTTTTGCCGTGCAAAGCTAATGTTTATTAGCCATGATCGGCTAATAAGTATTAGCAACATGGAAGGTGAGATGTCCACAAAAGAAAAGATACTGGATGCGGCGTTGACGCTGTTCTCCGAGAACGGTTACGACGGAACAAGCGTCGAGCAGATAGCAAACAAAGTCGGCATCAGGGCGCCGTCGCTCTACAAGCACTATGCAGGCAAGGAGGAGATCCTCAACGCTCTCATTGATTCCGCGCAGGCACATTACGAAGAGATGTTCGGCTCCGAGATGAATATCGGCAGGGTGCCGGAGAGCGGCGAAGAGTTCATACGGGCTGAGATGGGCAGGATTGCGTTTACAATCCGCGATCCCGTAATCCGAAAGACAAGAATGCTTCTTGTTCAGGAGCAGTTCCGCAGCGAAAGAATCGCCGAGGTTACCACCATGCATCAGCTCACCGGCATTCAGCGGATGTATGCGAAGTTACTCGAAGAGATGATGAAAAAAGGGCTGGTCGGAGAGGACGATCCCGCACTGCTTGCGACGGAGCTTACCGCTCCCGCGGTGCTTCTTATCGCCAAAGCCGACAGACAGCCGCAATCCCTTAAAGAAATCGAAGAGAGCATTGAAAGACATTTACGGCACTTTTGCGCCGTTTACATGAAAAAATGAGGTAAATATGTTGAAAAAAATAGTAGATCTGGCAACGCTGGCTTTGTACGTCGCGTCGGTATTCGTTATTGTCGATTACAATTTCTGGGCGGGAATCGCTCTGTTTGCGGCGGCGACGTGCATTCAGTATTATTTCGGCACACTCGGGAAATTGAAAGCAATTTCGGAGAGCACGAAAGAAAAAACGGCTGCAAACGATTGAAGGACTAAAGATGAGAATTGTCTGTCTTATCGAAGACACGGAAGGGTCGGAAGGAAAGAACGGGTGTGCGGCGGCGCACGGTCTGTCGTTTTATGTCGAGACCGGCGCTCACAGGTTTCTGGTCGACCTCGGACCTTCCGGAGAGACCCTGAAAAATGCCGAAAAGACGGGCACAGACCTTCGGGATGTCGATACGGTCGTGCTGAGTCACGGTCATTACGATCACTCGGGCGGGATCATGCCCTTTGTCCGCCGCAACACAAAGGCGAAGATATACATGCAGCGGACGGCGGTCGGGGACTTTTACTCCGACGACGGCGAATCGGCGGGAGAACGCTTCAGATATATCGGCATTGACCCCGCGATAGTCGACCTTCCTCAGACTGTCGCGGTTGACGGCGATCTCCGGATTGACGACGAACTTGAACTTTTCACCGTAAAGCACGCGAATCATCCGATTCCGTTTACGAATAAGAGCCTGCTTGTCCGCGACGGAAGCGGATATGCGCGGGATTCATTCGATCACGAGCATTATCTCGTGATTCATGACGGGAAACGGCATATTCTCGTTTCGGGGTGCGCCCATAAAGGCATGCCGAATATCATGGAGGCTTATCTCGACAGGTATGGTGCCGCGCCGGATATCGCGATCAGCGGCTTTCATCTCATGAAGAAGACGGACTATTCCGAAGAGGAAAAGCGGGAGATCGGGGAGATCGCACGTCAACTGAACGAGTATCCGACGAAATACTTCACATGTCACTGTACGGGCATGAAGGCATACGAAATCATGAAGAGCGTCATGGGGGATAAGCTGACTTACGTGCACTCCGGCGACGTGATCCCGACGGATTGGATATGACGGCGTTATGCGGGTAGAAAGGTCATGAACGACGTTTACGTGTTTATAGACGCGGCATTGCCGTGGATTGCAATCGGACTCATGCTTGCCGTCTTTTTTGCAAGGATGGCAAGGATTGCGGTTACGAAGAAGAATGACGGGGATGCCGACCGCGTCTCCGAGGGTATGGCTCTGGGAATGTGCTTCGGCGTTGCCTTAAGCGTCGCTCTGCACATCAATCTCGGCATCGGGATGATGGCGGGTCTGCTGTACGGACTCCTCATCGGTTCGCGGATCGCGAAAAAGGATGGTGAGAAACGGGAAACCGATACACACCGAACCTAATACACACGAACACTGTACACGCCGAACCCTATACACGCCGAACCTGACCGCATAGCATATCGCAAAAGTTGACTATCACGGAAAATCAATATAATTACGCAATAATATATTGTCAAAGAGTCCCGAGAGAGTCAAAGATGAGCAATAATTCGGATATGCAGGCTGACGGCGTCAAAAAAGGCAAAAAAATCAAATTATCGCAGGAGATCAACGAGAGAAAAGGTCATATCGTCCATCTGACGCATAACGACCTTGACGCCGTCGGCTGCGACGCCCTGCACAGACTGAGATATGAGGATGTCGTGACAAAGTTCTCCTCCGTATCCAAATTTGCGAAGAATCTGGACGATATCGCAAGGATGGCGGGTAAAGGGGACATATTGAGCATATCCGATATCGGTTACAACAGTGCCTGTGCCCGGTCGCTTGAGATAGCGAGGGAGAACGGCTGGGTCGTGGAATGGCGCGACCATCACAGATGGACTGACGACGAGATAAACGAGATAAAGCCGCTTGTCAAATACCTCCGCGTCGATACCTCGGTCTGTGCGACCTGCATTGTCAGAAGCGACCTCCTTCCCGAAGACGCTCATTCGGGTGCGATTGCAAAGATTGTCTGCGACTACGACCTCTGGAAGCATGAGGTGCCGGATTCGAAGGTGCTCGGCGAAGTCTGCACGAAGCGCGAGAATCTGGAGTGCGTCCGCGACTGTTTTGTCGCAGGCGGTCTCATCAACGACGAAATTCGGGAGATATACCGCGGAATCGAGGAAGAGAAGAACGCGGCGATAAAAAAGAGCCTGAAGCATACAAGGATAATGGAAGGGCGCTATAAGATTGCTTTTGCGCCGCTTTACGGATACCCCAGTGAAACGGCGCACGCCATTCGCGACAGGATGGGTACCGATATCGAGGTCATCGTCGCCGAAAACGGCAAGTTCTCGGTGCGTTCGGTGCCGCAGGTGAGCCACCTCATAGCGAAGAAGTTTAACGGCGGCGGTCATCCTCCGGCGGCGGGCGGGACGTTCAAGTTCTCGCTGGGCGATAAGCTCTCGTTTATGATACTGAAAAAGACAAAGCATTACGAGAAGTTCTTTGAAGCCGCGGAGAAGGTAAAAGAGGAATAATCCGCCTCCGAATCCGATTTCCCAATTCAATACCGATTCAATAATCTGATTCCGACCCTAATCTCTCATCAGATAACTGTTTTCTTTAAGATCTTTCCAGAATGCGGTCATGCTTTCTGCCGCAGATTCTTTTTCCGTTTCGGGTTCGGTTTGCCGTTTTGTTTTTGTTTCGTTTTGCGTTTTTGCGTCCTGCCAGAGTTCCGTGCCGCCCGCCTTTATGCAGTCGGGGTCGAAGTGCTCAAGGCATGGCTCGAAATCGGAGGGCTTCGCATTGATGAGGCAGACCTCTCTGACCTCGTATTCGTTCATGAGCTCGAAGAGCACGGGGAGTTTTGAGGGGATTATCGCAACCGCGGTCTGATACTCGAGGATATTGCTCAGCTGCCGCGATGTTGCCGCAGGCGAACAGAAGAAGACTCTCTCCCGCGATAGCTCTTCAAGTTCGTCGTGCGCGAACAGATCTGCGCAGAGGATATGGCTTTTTACTCCGAGATCACGCTGTTCGCGCATTATTTTGGCGTAAACCTCGCAGATTGCGCTGTAATACTCGCCGATATCGTCGTAGAAGATGTAGTTCAGTTTCAGTGCGGATGGTGAAGGCAGAACGAAGTTCAGCGGCGTTGCCGAACAGTTCCTTCCGAGCGTCTTTTGAAGCGCCTTTACGCATTCGGCATCGGCTTTGAGCATATCGGGAATCGCATAGAGTTCGCCGTTGACGTAGCCCTCTTTATGACCGCCGATTGACTCAAGAAGGCGCGAATAGTAGAATCCGCCGCCGCATCCGAGGATATCCGCAAAGCCCGCCTGAGCCCTGAGCTGCCGCTCCAGAAAATAGGTCGTTATGTCGCAGTCCGTCTTCTTCGGTCTCGGAGTTTGAATCCACTTCGCGAGTTCGTCGGCCTTCGGTGCCGGCATTGTCCTGCCCGTTGCGCCGAAACTCTGAAGGATTAAATTCTGCCTTTTTTTCATTTGAGATTTCCGTTCAGTATTCTATTTATTTTCCTATGTCCCATATATAAGCATGAGTGATACGCCGATACTTGTCACGTGCGGACTGCCGTATACCAACGGTCCGTGCCATCTGGGGCATCTGCGCACCTATGTGCCTGCGGATTTCTATGTCAGATACCTCAGACATTGCGGCAGAGAAGTTGTTTTTGTGTGCGGTTCAGACAATCACGGAACGCCGATAGTCATCAGCGCCGAAACCGAGGGTGTAACGCCGCGTCAGATGTCGGAGCGCTACAATGCGCACTTTGACGAGACGTTTAAGAAGATGGGCATATTTTTCGACAGATTCGGTATGACCGACGACCCGATGAATCATGAGACAACGACCGAGATTGTTACGAAGCTCATCGAGAACGGGCATATCTATAAGAAGACGATAAGCCAGAGTTACTGCCCGCACTGTGAGATGTTCCTTCCCGACCGCTATGTGGAGGGTACCTGCCCCTACTGCGGCGAGAAGGCACGCGGCGACGAGTGCGATCAGGGCTGCGGCAAGCACCTCGAGCCCGGCGAACTGAAAGATCCCGTCTGCAAGATCTGCGGAAGCCCCGCGGAGTTTCGCGATCAGGAGCACTATTTCCTCAAGCTCGGCGATTTCAAGGATTTCCTCAACGGTTATCTGCCGACGATTCAGGGAACGTCGAATGCGAAGAACTACGCGTCGATGTGGGTAAAAGAAGGTCTGCATGACTGGTGCGTGACGAGGTCGTTCAACTGGGGCGTGAAGTTCCCGGGTCACGACGATCTGGTTGTCTATGTCTGGGTGGATGCGCCAATCGGCTATATCTCGTTTACGAAGGAGTGGGCGAAGGCGACCGGCGGCGACTGGGAACAGTTCTGGAAGCCCGAGGGTAAAGGCGAGGTCATTCATTTCATAGGTCAGGACATCATCTATCATCACTGCGTTTTCTGGCCGTCCCTGCTCGAAGGCGCGGGATATAAGCCGCCGAAGGCGGTTGTGGCGAGCGGCATGGTGAAGATTGACGACAAAAAGTTCTCGAAGAGCCGCGGCTGTGTGGTCTGGACGAACGAGGATTATCTTGATATCGGTCTTTCCCCCGATTATCTGAGGTATTATCTTCTCTCGTATACGAGCCACACGAAAGAGTTGAATTTCTCGTGGAAGGAGTATCAGGCACGCGTCAATAACGAGTTCGTGGACACTATCGGCAATTTCTTCTACCGCACGCTTCACTTTGCGGCGAACAAGATGGGCGGCATCCCCGACCTCGATGCCGAGCCGCAGGTGCTTGAGGCGATAAAGAGCACGATTGCCCAGCTGGATAAGGCGGTAGGCGAGTATGAGTTCAAGGCGGCGGTCGAGGCGGTGCTTGCGCTCGGAAACACGGCGAATACGTATATTCAGACGAATGCGCCGTGGAAACTGATGAAGACGGACGAGAATGCCGCGAGACAGACGATAAGGAACTGCCTACAGTTCGTGAAGGCGCTCACGATTCTGCTCGACGGCATCATGCCGGTCAAAGCGCAGGAGGCGTGGGAGCTTCTCGGTTATAAGGGCAAGGTCGCGGATTGCAGGCTTTCCGAGGCGCTTACGGGCTTTGATCACAGCGAACTGCCGACACCTAAGATTCTCTTCGCGAAGATTGAGGACGAGAAGGTTGCCGAGTATGAAAATACCCTTAAGATGCGTCTTGAGGAGGCAAAGGCGAAGGAGGCGGGCAGTGCCGCGGCAAATGCGGCAGGTTCCGCACCGGCGCAGACGGCGTCGGACAAACCGAAAACAGAAAATAAAGGAGATAAAAAGATGGAAGATAATAACGAACCCGTGGAACAGATTTCGATTGATGAGTTTTTCAGAACGCAGCTGAAGGTAGGCAAGATCCTTGAGGTCGAGCCGGTGCCGAAGTCAAAGAAGCTTCTTAAGATTATGGTCGATCTCGGCGAGGAGAGTCCGCGGCAGATTGTTTCGGGAATTGCTCCCTACTACCGGCCCGAGGAGCTTGTGGGTCTGAGCGTTGTCGTGGTCGCGAACTTAAAGCCCGCGAAGCTCTGCGGCGTCGAGTCAAACGGCATGATTCTTGCGGCAGGCGACGAGGCTTCGCTTCTCACGACGAAGTTCGAGGTTGCGCCGGGCACAAAGGTGCTTTAAGCACACCTTACGGCTTTTTTTATGATGCCGAGTGACAGATTTGCGTATTTCAAGTTTCTGCTTGCGCTGTTTATCTTCGGCACAAACGGTATAGTTGCGAGTTTCATCGCAATGAGCAGTTCCGACATTGTTTTCCTCAGGTTAATGCTGGGAAGCGCGTTTCTTCTCGCGATTTTTGTGATTTTGCGAAAGCCGTTCGTCTGTTTCGGGCAGCCGCGTGATGCCGCGTATATCTGTGTGTCCGGGATTGTGATGGGGGCTTCGTGGCTCTTTCTCTTCGAGGCTTATCAGCAGATAGGGGTGGGTGCGTCGACGCTTGCATACTATATCGGTCCCGTGATTGTTCTGGTTCTGTCGCCGTTTTTATTCGGCGAAAGGCTGAGTGTTCCGAGAGTTGCCGGATTTATGGCGGTTGTCGCGGGCATGTACCTCGTCAATGCGGCTTTGCTTGATAATTCGGGCAATTCGTGGGGCGTATTCTGCGGGCTTATGTCGGCGGTTTTGCTTGCGGTTATGCTGATTACGAACAAGAAAGCGGCGTCGATAAGGGGTTTTGAGAACGCCTTTTTACAGATTTTCATCGGTTTTCTGACCATCGCGGTTATCCGCGTTGCTCTCGACGGACTTACCCTGAGCATTCCGCCGGAGGATTTAATCTGCGTTCTTGTTCTCGGAATATTCAATACCGGGATTGGCTGTTATCTCTATTTTTCTACGCTTTGCTCCCTTCCGGCGCAGTCCGTTGCCGTTCTGGGCTATATCGAGCCGCTTTCGGCTGTCGTGTTTTCGGCGCTGATATTATCCGAGGTTCTTCTTCCGATTCAGATTCTGGGTGCGGCTCTGATTCTCGGCGGCGCTTTCGTTGCGGAAGTTTTCGGGGGTAAAGAGATTGCCGCTTGCAAAAAAGAGTAAAGTTTTGTTTTTCCGTTGCCGTCAGACACGCACGAACTGATATGTTCCCTTCGGGAAGATGGCTTGCAGGACTTTCTGATTGGTTATCAGCTGATAGTCTTTGTCGCCGACCTTGTAGAAACCGTCGTTTATCTTCGACCATGTTCCTTTCGTGATGACAGGTTCGGTCTTGTAGAGTTCAATCTCCGCATACTCGTATGTGCCGTCATCGTTGACGGTCAGCTTCGCGGAATCGACCCTGTAGGGCGAGAGGTCGGTATGACTGTTTATCGAGGAGAGCACCCAGACGCCGATCAGCTTATCGGTCTTCCAGTTGTCAACCTGTCCCGGAAGGGCATGTTCGGTCTGCTGAGGAATATTGCCCGCCTCCGCGTTCGATGTGCATCCCGCCGTAATCATCACCGCAAACAGGACAATGAAGACAAGAACGGATATCACTGCTAATTTTTTCATAAAATCACCAAATAAACGAAATTTAGCGCTATTAATATATAAAAATGACGCAGGGGGAAAATCCCCCCGCCCCTACCCCGCACCTGCCCCGCACTGCCATCCCCTACCTGCAACATGCCGACAGCATACCGACAGCGACCGAAAGCCCGTCACAGCCTGCCGCCGTCGACATACCGCCGCCTGCCGACAGCAACAGACAGCGACAGACAGAACACTTTTTCAGTTCGAAGAATCCTATCATTTATTTGCTATTGCGGTGTATTTCATAGTATAAGTGCGCGTGAGATTATCACGGCAGGATAATCCTCGGATGCCTAATCAAATTTAAAATCAATATTTTGGAAATAGGTCGTAAGAAGAATCAGAGAAGGAGAGCCTTGGATGCAGCCGGAAGAACGGGCAAGAGAAAAAATCGACAAACAGCTGAAAAATGCGGGATGGAACATAGTCCCGCGTGACGAGTATATTCCCTATGATACCGTTGCCGTAAAAGAGGCTCTCATGAAGGGAAATACCGAGAGCGATTATCTTCTTTTTGTCGATAACAAGGCAATCGCCGTTTTGGAAGCCAAGCGCGAAGAAAATGCGCTCGGGGATGATGTGGAAAATCAGGCGGAAGGGTATGCGCATAATCCGCAGAAATGGTACGGATTATGGTTTGATAAACTGATTCCGCTTGTCTACCTTGCAAACGGCAACAAGATATTTTTCAAGAATATGCTTAATCCCGATTCCGATTATGAGGAAATCTCCGAGATGCATTCTCCGAAGAAGATGCTCAAACTGATTGGAAAGTTGTCGGAGACGGAATACGGTGCTCTGCCTTATCTTGACAGACGCGGTCTGAGGGATTGTCAGTATGAGGCGGAAATAAATCTGGAACAGTCCTTAAAGCGCGGGCTGAAGAGAAATCTGGCTGTTCTTGCTACGGGAGCGGGTAAGACTTATCTTGCCTGCCTTGCCTCATACAGACTTTTGAACTATACATCGACAAAGCGGGTTCTCTTCCTTGTTGACAGAAATAATCTTGCAAGACAGACCGAATCGGAGTTCAGTACCTTTGACAAAACAGAGCGTCAGCAGACCATGAGCAATCTGTATCTTGTCAAGCGGCTTAGAAGAGAGTCGGATATTGATGCTGATATTGTAATCTCAACGATACAGAAACTTTTTGCGGTTCTTACGGGTCAACAACTTGTCGAAGGGGATGAGGATGCCGAGGATGAAAATGCAAATACGGATAACGACAGAAACGCAAATGAGGCGATTCGGCTCGGTAATAATCTGATACTGTCGCCTGATTATTTCCAATTCATAGTCGTTGATGAATGCCACAGGTCAATTTATGGTGAGTGGAGAGCCGTGCTTGATTACTTTAGGGATGCAATAATTCTCGGGCTTACGGCGACACCGACACCCGAAGCGGTAGCATTTTTCAATAATAACATAATCGAGAACTATACATACGAAAGATCCGTGGTTGACGGCGTTAATGTGCCGTCAAGAATATATCGTATTGCTACCGAGATAACGGAAAACGGCGGTACCATAGAAGCGGGTTCAAAAGTTGTCGAGACATCGCGCAAGACCGGACATTCAAATACATATTCGGCTGATAATGATATTGATTATTCCGCGGGAGATGTTGATCATTCGGTCATAAACCGCGATCAGATACGAAAAGTCCTTACGGCGTATAAAGATGCCATATATACCGAACTATATCCAGAAAGGGAGAAAAAATGGGAGTATATTCCTAAGACTCTTATCTTCGCCAAGGATGATGACCATGCGACTCGGATTGTCGAGATCGCAAGGGAGGTTTTTGCGCCCGAGTTTGACGGCAATGTTCCCGAGCATTTCGTGCAGAAGATTACCTATTCGGCAGGGGATTCGAATGTGCTTATTCGCGATCTTCGCGTTGAGAAGGATTTCCGTATTGCGGTCACCGTGACGCTTGTGGCAACGGGAACGGATGTAAAGCCTCTTGAGGTCGTTCTTTTCATGCGGGATGTCAAGTCCGAAGTTCTCTATACACAGATGAGGGGGCGCGGATGTCGTACTATCGGCGATGATAAACTTCGCGAGGTTACTCCGAATGCCGATACAAAGGAGTGCTATTACATAGTGGATGCCGTCGGTGTAACGGAGAATGAGAAGTCTTTCCAAGGCATCGGCAGTCACAGGTCACAGAAACCGAGTCTTGAGCATGTTCTTGAGCATCTGTCACACGGGGAAGTAAGCGACGAATTTCTGACATATCTTCGTGATTACTGTTCGTCGGTGCATCGCCGTTACGAGAACAATACGATGTTCGGGAATCATCTTACCGAGTTTGTAAACGAATTCGGATATTCACCGCGTAATATCGCAAACAGGATTCAGGACGCATTTGAGAGAGGCATTCTTCCCGTATATGTAAGCCCGTCGGGGGATAATGCCGCAAGAATCGATCTTATTGCGGTTCTGCTGAACAATATTTCCGCCCGTAAGAAACTTATTGAGATGCAGAAGGGTTATTCGCTAACCATACAGGATGATGATACGGTAATTTATTCGGGATTCTCTCAGGAGACCGCACGGTCATATATTGAGAGTTTCGAAAAATATCTTATGGATAACCGTGATTTCATTGAGGCACTGCGCATTATCTATAACTCCGAGGATACAGTCATTACTCATAATATGCTTGTTGAACTCCGTGAGAGCCTGCTGTCCGAAAACAGACAGTATGTTGCCGAACAGATTTGGAAGAATTACAAGGTTCTTGATGCGGACGGAAACGTCGATGAACTTGATGTAAAACAGAACGCGAAAGCCCTTACCAATCTGATTCAGATTGTGCGGTATGCATACAGGAAGAATCAAAGACTGACCAGTCTTACTGCGGGATATGTGCCGAGGTTCAATCTGTACTGCGGACAGATTCAGCGTAATCTTACGGATGAACAGGTCGATATTATGAGGCAGATTGCCGAATATATAATCAATGACGGTGCAATTTCGGCTAACGAACTGAATGAGTTCGATGCCGACCTGTGGCGCAGGGGCATACAGAGTTTCACTCCGTCGGTATTGAACAGCGAAATGCAGACACTTGCACGATTTATGTTAAGGGCGGCTTAATTTATGGCAGATCAAAAGAGCGAGGCGGCGCTTGTCAAAAAGGTAAAGGATATCGCGAATGTGATGGCATCCGCGGGCGTAGGTTTTACGGATTACATAACTCAGCTTACCTATATCCTTTTTCTGAAGATGGATGCGGAGAAAGAGGAACTCGGTCTGGGCAGTTCCATCCCCGACGGCTACAAATGGAAGGATGTCGCGGGTTTAAGCGGAGAAGACCTTGTCGAGAAGTATGAGGAGATTCTGAGTGATCTTTCCGAGGAAGAGGGTCTTATCGGTACAATATTTACAAAGGCGATCAACAAGATTGACCGTCCCGCGATGCTCAAAAAGGTCTTTCAGATGGTCGGCGACGAAAACTGGTACATGATGGACGGCGACCTTAAAGGCGCTATCTATGAACGTATTCTGGAAGATAACGGGCAGGATAAGAAAAGCGGCGCGGGACAATACTTCACTCCCCGCGCTCTCATCAACGCCATCGTGGACGTTGTCGATCCAAAGATAACCGAGACCGTTGCCGATCCCTGTTGCGGTACGGGCGGTTTTCTTCTCGCGGCATATGACCATATGCGGGTTCAGAGCAGGGATATCGAGAAACAGAAATTCCTTAAGAACAGCGCTCTTTTCGGCGCGGACATAACGCCGCTTGTGGTGACTCTCGGCTCAATGAATCTCTTCCTTCACGATATCGGCGTGAACCGAAGTCCGATTACTCTCCGCGATTCACTCATCGAGACCACGGATGATCTCTATCAGGTGGTCATGACGAATCCGCCGTTCGGAACAAGACCGCAGGGCAGCGTTGAGGTCTATGCAAACCGCCCCGAGTTCGTAAAGACCTCGGATAATCAGGTGAACTTCCTTCAGCATATCATGTCGATTGTGAAGACCGGCGGTCGTGCGGCTGTGGTTCTTCCCGACAGCGTTCTCACGGATCAGGGTTCGACTGCGCAGGTTCGCGAGATTCTGATGAAGAATTACAACCTTCACACGATTCTCAGACTGCCGACAGGGATATTCTACGCCAACGGCGTTAAAACCAATGTCATATTTTTCGAGAAAGGAAAGCCGACAAAGGACATCTGGGTTTACGACTATCGCACGGGCATAAAGCATACTCTGGCGACAAATCCTCTGAAACGTGCCGACTTCGACGAGTTTGTAGAGTGCTACCGTTCGGGACATCAGCAGGACAGAAAGCCGACATACAGCGAGGAGAACCCTAACGGGCGCTGGAGACACTTCTCCGAAGATGAAGTAAAGAATGCGGACACACTCGACTTTAAGTGGATTGACCTTGAGGTGAAGGATGAGCGCACAATACAGGAAGTTCTGAACGATATGCAGGCGGAGTCCGACGGCATTTCAGAGGCTGTATTAAAACTTAAAAAACTGCTCGGGGATATCGATTTATGATTGATACCGAGGCATTGAGGAAAAAGGTCTTAGACCTTGCTATACAGGGAAAACTGACCGAACAACTTCCTTCGGACGGTAATGCCGAAGAACTGTATGCCAAGATACAGGAAGAGAAAGCGCGGCTCATAAAAGAAGGAAAAATAAAGAAGGAAAAGCCTTTACCCGCGATTACGGAAAAAGAGATACCGTTTGAGATTCCTATGAATTGGAAATGGGTAAGATTAGCTTCAATTTATGAAATAAATCCAAAAGTTGAGGCTGATAATACGATAGAAGCGGCGTTTATACCTATGGAAAAAATCTCGCAGGGTTTCATTAGAGATTTTTCTTATGACATACAGGATTGGGGAACTGCTTCTAAGAATCATACGAAGTTTCAGAACGATGATGTAGCGTTTGCAAAAATAACTCCTTGTTTTGAGAATAGGAAATCGTTTATTGCTAAGAATCTTCCCAATGGTATAGGTGGAGGAACAACAGAATTAATCATACTGCGCCAGAAACATGTCCTTCCCGAGTACACATACTACATTGTAATTTCACAGAGATTTATCGATGCAGGTTATTCATCATATAAAGGAGATGTAGGACAGCAAAGGGTAAAATCTGATACAATAAATCAGTTTTTAGTTCCTTTACCACCTTTATCAGAACAGAAAAGAATTGCTGATAAAATAGATGCAATTTTTTCTCAAATTGACATAATTGATGATCTTCAGTCCAAATACATCAAAGACAGTGCAGTATTGAAAAACAAAATTCTCGATGCGGCAATACAGGGCAAACTTGTAGAGCAGAGAGCCGAAGAAGGCACTGCGGAAGAACTCTATCGGCAGATTCAGTCCGAGAAGAATGAACTAATCAAAGAAGGCAGGTTTAAGAAAGAGAAGCCGCTTGCCGAGATTACCGAGAAAGAAATTCCATTTGACATTCCAGAGAGTTGGAAATGGGTAAGGTTAGGGGAACTCATTAAGATTAATTCGGGAATGGGTTTGACATCAAATAAGATGAAAAAAGGTGATATTCCCGTGTATGGGGGAAATGGTGTTGTTGGATACCATAATGAAGCTTTAGTTAATGAAGAAACGATAGTTATAGGACGAGTAGGATTTTATTGTGGTAGTGTTCATGTCACTCCCTCAAAGGCATGGATAACTGATAATGCATTCATTACCAAATATCCAAAAGAGTATATTGATCGTGATTTTTTAGTCTATGTCTTGAAAAGCATGGATCTTGGTCAAAAGAACAACGGTTCGGCACAACCCGTAGTATCTGGTAAAAAAATATACCCTATGCTGTTCCCACTCCCGCCCCTCGCCGAACAGCGCCGCATTGTTGCCAAGATTGAGGAACTTCTTCCGCTGTGTGAAAGGCTTGCGGAATGCAGGGAAAAGGCGTAATCTTTTTTTTTTGAATTTTGAAGAACTGTTACGAACTTTGAAAAACTTTTGAAATACTTTTGAAAAATCGTAAAATCACGAAAAAACAGCGGATCTGAGGGGATTCGAACCCCTGGCATCCGGGTTAGAAGCCCGGCGCTATATCCAGGCTAAGCCACAGATCCATAGCGCATGACCGAAGTCTCAATTAAGACTGCCTCAAGTCTTGCCTTACTATATTGGGGATTATCGCATATTAAACTTGTCACATCGCAATTTCGGATAAAAAAGCGGGAGGCATTATAAGGCATCAGGCGGCGTTATGCGGCATAACGGTATCGGATTATCCCGCACCTTGCCCCTCCGACGCGGCATCCGAACGCCCGCATGCCTTTGACACGCTTTTTTCGATACGCTTTTCAGATCCCTTTCTGCCCTTATCGCCCTTTCTGCCCTTTCGGTTATCCCGCGTGGTATACCGAGGAACGTATTACATCCACAATCGTGGGCTTTTCCCAATCGCAGCCTTCCACGCACTTAGCCGAAGTCTTATCGACATACTGCACCTTGACGCGGGCTGTCATGCGCTCTTTCTCCTCGCAGTAGTGCAGCGGCGCATACTCCGTCATCCTCTTCATCCCGATTGAAACGCTGATAACGTTCACCACGATACCCGGGTCGCCGACCGAGAGATCATCCTCGTTGATCTCCGTCATAAAGATATGATCCCCGGGGAGCACATCGATAAGCGTAATGATATTGTGTGCGCTCTGAAGCTCAATCGTCCGCGGCTTGCCTTTTTTAAGCTCGGCGATAACCGCCGCCGAGATACCCGTCAATGCATTAATCTTCATCTATCTCACCCGTACATCGGAAGATGCTCAATCTTCGGCGCTTCGTTCTCCTCTTCCTTACCGCTGACCTGCTCGGCAATCCTCTGCATCGATTCCTCGATATTCTCCGCCTCGGCAAGAAGTCTGTCGACCGGAATATCGAAATCGTATGTGCCGTTAACGATCTCCAGAACGGAGACGGCGGAACGCGGATCGGGAATATTCACGGTCTCCCCGAGAAGACCTATCGCCGGAATACCCCTCGCACGGCACTCCAGAAGGATGCTTCCCGCCATTCCCGAGATGCTCCCCATCGGCAGGACATTCACGAGATCCCGTATCGCCGCTATGCTCTTATCGTCGCTGCCGACGCCGAAGACACGTTTCTCTCCCGAATTAGTCACCATACCCGCGACAACCGTCACATCCTTTATCTTATACTGCGAAAACCAGTCAAGGAGCGCCTGAGTAAGGTCATAGCAGTCCTCCGGCGGAATCGGAATCTCCGAGACTACCGCAACGCAGTTATCCTTCCCGTAGATTCGAAGCGGCGATGCGATAACGCCGTCAACCATCATCGCAACCGGCGGAAACATCCGTCCCGTAATACCTCCGAGATACTTGTATTTCAGTGAATCGACGAGGAATTGAACGGCGATGCTGCCGACAAGTCCGCTCCCGGGAAAACCGAAGAAGACGGTAATATCCTCCGAAGCCGGCGCTTCCGAGATAATTCGTATATCATCATCCATATTTCTGCCTCCAATCTTTAGGTAACTACCAATTCGATTATAATTTATATATTGCTGTCGTTACGTGCCCGCGGCTTTGCACCCCCATCCCCTCAAACGCCGTTCAATACAAAAAACATTAAAGTAAAGCCCGTAAATTAATACATATGCAGGAATATTCGATCAAACGAGGATTCAAGGACGGACTTGCGGACAGAGCAAAAGACGGGCTCGTAAAATATTTTGACACCGAGCCTGAGGTCAAAGGCGGTCACTTCTCAATCAGTTTCGGCTCGTTCACCCTCCTTGAAGCATGGATCAACGACAAAGGCAACATGTTCGTCGTCGACACCGTCTCGGACGCCAAACTCTACGAGACCCACAGCGAAGAGGAAGCCGACAAGATTGTCCTCGACACGAACAAGAGATTCAGAGGATATCTCGAATATGTCACGGGCTACAACACCAAAGAGAGAAAGAAGAAGGCAACCGACGCCGTGAAAGGCGCAGACTGAACATAAAAATTTCAATTTTCTTTTTTCAATTTTTTAAAACCGGTTTCTGAAAAATATAAAAGAGTAAATTTGAGATTAGGACGGAAAATCCGTCACTCAATCAGTATTGCCGGCTTGAAGGGCAGTGCCTGACGCGCTTTCGGATGAGAGGACTCGTCCGACTTCACAATCTTGACCTTAAGACCGTATTCGCGCTCGAGGAAGCCGACCGCCGACTCGAAGACCTTAGCCTCGCTGACATCGTTCTTCTCGATAAGTCCGACAAGGTCGGGCGGCAGGCGGTGAATCAGCGTCGTAATCTGCTTTGTCGCATCCGTCGCCTCTTTGCCGCGCTTCTTCATCTCTTCGTCCTTCATGATAAGACCGATGACATTGTTTCTGTCCTCGGCATTTGCAATCTTCCTGAAGAGACCGTATTTCCACTCCGGCGCTACAAAGAGCGTAATCGACGAAGCCTTCTCGATCTCGATGAGCTTGATAATCGACTCGATATCCTCCGTCGTCCTTATGAGAAGCTCCTCGGCAAGCTCGACAGGCTCGTCGACCTTGGACTCGTCCGCCGTCGGCCACTGCGCAAACGCGATGTTTCCGCTGTTGCCGGTGAACTCCCAGAGGTTTTGACACGTGAACGGGATAAACGGCGCAAGAAGCCTTATCCAGACGCTGTTAACCTCCTTTAAGACCGCGGAACCCGTAACGCCTTCGGGGAGGCGGCGGCGGTACCACTTGAGATCGGAATCGATGCCGAAATAAGCCTCCTGAAGTGCCTGACGGGTCTGGAAGAGCTGTAATGCCTCATCCGTCTTCTTAACCCTCTCCTGAAGCCTCGAGATGAGCCACTTGTCGATATCGCAGCTGCCGCTCGCATCGTTGCCCTCGGTCACCGTGGTGTGGAATCTCTCGATCTGCTTCTTCGTCGCCGTAACAAGCTCCTTTCTCCAGTCGAAATCCTGCCAGGGCTCGGCACTGCCGACAAGGAACATCCTCACCGTATCCGCACCGAGATCGCGGACCGCATCTTCGAGCAGGAAGACATTGCCCTTCGACGAGGACATCTTTGCGCCCTCGAGCAGACCCATGCCGAAGACGACCATACCCTTGGGCTGGAGGTTCTCGGGGAAGAGAGCCTTGTGGTGGAAGAGCTGGAAGGTCAGGTGATTCGAGATAAGATCCTTTGCCGAGAATCTGAAATCGTACGGATACCAGTACAGGAACTCCTTCCTCAGATCCTCCGCCGTCTCCTTCGGAATCGGCAGATTGTCCGGGCTGCCTTCGCCGCGGTAGACATAGTCGAAGACCTCGGGCGTGAGCTTCTCCGGCTCAATTTGAAGCAGCTTGTGTGCGATGGTGTAGAACGCCATGTAGATGGTCGAATCCGAGAGCGGCTCGACGAGCCAGTTCTTGTCGAACGGCATCCTCGTTCCCAGACCGATTCTTCTCGAACATGCCCAGTCCTTAAGCCAGTCGATAGTCCTCTCGAACTCCGTCCTGACCTCGGGCGGAACAAGCTCGACCCTGTTGAGCTGCTCGTGAATCTGCTTCTTCCATGCCTCGTCGCTGTACTGCAGGAACCACTGATCCTTGAGAATCTTGACGAAGACGCGGCTTCCGCAGCGGCACATCACATTGTGGTTGTCGAAATCATACATTATGATTGAACCGTACTTCTCGCGCATAAGCTCCGCATACTCTTCGCGGGCAATCTTGACCGGCTTGCCGCCGTACTGCGGGAACATCTTTCCGCTCGAGAACTCCGCGCTGTAGACCTCCTGTGTCAGCGTCTCCATACCCGGGTCGTTCTGGTCGGCGATACCCGAGCGCTCGACCGCATCCTTTGCGGGGAACTGACCGAATCCCGGGACCGTGATAAGCGCAATCGGGGTAATGTCCGTATATTTGCCCTGCTTCTGAAGGTCGCGGAGTGCGATGTAGTCAAACGGCGCATGGGCGGGGACGCTCATCACGATACCCGTCGCCATGTCGGGATCGACGAACTCCGCCGGAAGAACGGGCACGCTGCCGCACATGTGGTGGTTCATCTTCTGGTCGATGAGTTCGCTGCCCTTGATCTCGCCCTCTTCCTTAACCTCGTGCTCCTGAAGCGAGAGCTTGTGTGCCGCTTCGGGTGATAAAATCCACTTCTCGCCGTCGAGAAGCACCTTCTTGTAGGTAACGTTCGGGTTGACCCAGAGATTTGTCACACCGTATGTCGTCTCGGGGCGCAGGGTCGCGCAGGGCACCTTGTATTCTCCCCATGTGAACATAACCAGCGTATATTTGACAATCTCCGCCTTCTCACCCTCGAGCAGATCGTGGTCGCCTACGGGGTTGTCGCACTGCGGACAGAACTTGACGGGGTGCGCACCCTTTCTGACGCGGTTCTGCTCGTAGAGGTGCTTGTACTGCCACTCGATGAACTTGCTGTACTGCGGGTAAACCGTGGTAAACCTGCGTCTCCAGTCGATTGAAAGACCGCAGCTGCTCATCACGCGCTCGTATTCGTCGCTGAAATACTTCACAATCTCGGTCGGCTCGGTAAAGCGGTTAAGGACATCCTGCGGAACGCGATATAAGTCGCGGTAGAGCTTGATTGTCTTCTCGTCGCCTCTGGCAATCCTCTTGGAGATACCGATAACCGGCGAACCCGTAACGTGGAAAGCCATCGGGAAGAGGACATGACGACCCTGCATTCTCCTGTATCTCGCGATTACGTCGGGAGCAATATATGTCCTTCCGTGACCGACGTGCATAGCGCCGCTGGGATAAGGGTAAGCGACGTTGATATAGAATTTATCGGCGCCGTCCTTGGGATCAGCCTCGAAGGCATGTTTCCATTCCCGACAGTATTTTTCTTCGTACTCTTTCATCTCAAATTTACTCATAATTCACTTCCGGTGATGATGTAAATCTCGGATATTTATTTTGGATCTTTAAAAATATATGATTAATCGGATCAATGACCTCGAATGACTGATCATACGGGTCTGAGTCTGATCTCTTCACCGTCATTGTAACGGCGAATCATCTCCATCGCTATACTGTTGTTCTTCGACATGTGAATCTCGCCCATGTCGTTGACCGTCGCGGTAAAGAGATACTCCTTGCCGCCGAAGACATCCACAATCTTGCCTCTGTATTCTCTTGCGGTAATCATGAGATTCTTCTTGTCAATCTTTATCTCGACGCCGTTTTCCGTGACGCCGCCCGTAGTGCCGTCAAGATCGATTGAGGGCGAGAGATCGTAGTCGTTCGATACCGAAGGCGCCGACCTCGCAAGCTCGCTTCTCGGGCGGATATCGATACCGATACTGAGTTTGTTCACGATTGCCGCGACATTCTTTCCGCCCTTTCCGATGGCGGCAGGGACATCCTTGTCGTCTATGTAGACAACCGCCTTGTTCTCGTTCTGCATCTTCACGTCTACGGAGCCGTTCGTGAATCTTCCGATCTCCCTCTGAATGTCGCGTTCGACGAGTTTCATCGAGATATCCTCTTCGTCTTCCTCAATCGGCAGCGACTGCTGGGAACTGTCCTCCCGGCTCTGCACGGTCACGGACTGCGACTGCATCGACTGTGACTGCATCGGCTGAGAGGCAGGCTCTTCATCCTCCGTGAACCTGACGACAATCGACTCGCCGTCATATCTGAATATCTCGGACTCCGCCTGACCCGTCTCGGTGTTGATGACCGAGATAACCGGTCTTGCCGGCAGTTCGTCGTTGTCGTCGGGAAGGCTGTCGGGCACCCTGAATTCGAACTTCAGGTCATAGATATTGGCGATATCTCCGTCTTTGACGGCGATAATCGTATCAATCACCTGCGAGAGCACGCCGAACTCCGTCTTCGACATGAATCTGAAGAGAGCGTCGTGTGCACTGCCCGCGTGGACGACACCCACGACGCCGACACCCGCAAGGCGAAGCTCGGAGTAAACATTGAAATCCGAGCATTTTCTCAGTTCGTCGAAGATGACATGGTCTGGGCGCATCATGAGAAGAATCTCGGATGTGTTCTCCATACTGCCGTCAAGCTCGCCGTACTGCGTTATCTTATCGGGAACGAAGAGATCTCTCGAGGACTCCATCGTCTTGACCGAGCAGCCCTTGTCGGCAAGGTAGACCGCGATGCTCTGCGCAACGCTCGTCTTTCCCGTGCCCGGCTTGCCGACTACGAGGATACCCTTTCTGCCGCCGTCGAGAAGTTTCTTTACAGCGGCGCATTTCCTGTAGTCGCTTAAGGAGCAGTCGCGGTTCGGTCTTGCCGCGATGATCTCCATGCCGTCCGAGAACGGTCTTCTGCATATGGACACCCTCATGGCGCCGATCTGCACAACGGTGACGCCGCGCTTCTCAATCTCGATAAATCCGTCGGGACTGCGTCTGGCGCGTTCGAGAATCTCCTGTGCGATGCGCTTTAACTCATATTCGGAGAGAACATTCTCGGAAAGACTGACAAGGCTGTTGTTATTCGGCGTGCCTTTCCTTGCGTAAGGCTTCGCGCGCTCTTTCAGCCATACGCAGAGGGTGTTTTCATCGAAATATTTCTCTATTGTAAGCGGTGAAAAGTTCTCCGTCTGCGGTTTTAAGTATAATACGTCAAGCCCTTTCGCTTTTGCGACCTCGGACTGCACGAAGTCGCTGGTGATGAACTTTGCGTCATCGCACTGAAGCGCGACCTTCCTTATGAGTGCGTCGATCTCGCCGCCGCTGGCAAGTTTGACCTGGTCGAGACTGGGTCTTTCGCCCTGATATTTGAGTTCTATTATTCCTTCTTCTGCGAGCTTTGAAAGTTCCTGAAGCTCGATAAGGCCGCTGAATCCTATTTCACGTCCCTGGTTGGCCTGTGCTTCAAGTTCTGCTATTACGGCCTCCGGAACAATTATTGTGGCCCCTTTATATTCACCCGACTCCTGTATCATCGAGGTGATGCGTCCGTCTATTATGACGCTGGTATCTGGTATAAGTTTCATACAAAACCTCCCTTTTATATAATGTATTCAATCCCTAATTAGATCGATCCCTAATTGGAATCTCCGTATACTTTTGCCGGATCGAAAACCTTCTCTCCGACATCCTCTCCTTCGAGCGTTCTGTAAAAACAGCTCATGTGACCCGTGTGGCATGCGCCGCCCTTCTGCCTTACCTGATAGAGGAGCGTATCGCAGTCGCAGTCGACAAGGATGCGGACTATCTCCTGAATATGCCCGCTCTCCTCGCCCTTCTTCCACATCTTCCGGCGGCTCCGCGAGTAGAAGTGCGCACAGCCCGTCCGAATCGTCTCGAGGACGGCGGCTTCATCCGACCATGCCGTCATGAGAACCTCTTTTGTTCCCGCGTCCTGAACGACGACGGTCACAAGCCCGTTCTTATCGTATTTTATCTCCGAGAGGAGCGGCAGTTCCTTAAAGCTGCCGCATTTGTCGTATTTGTCGTTTTTGTCGCATTTGCCGTTATCATCCGTTTTAGTTTTATCGTTGCTTTCCGTGCTGCCTTCCATTTACATTGCCCCCGTAATGAAGCGAATTATCGCAAACAGTATGTCCCCGAAGAGCAGCGCCGCAATGAAACCCGCCGTAATCGGGATGATGAACGGAACGCCGTAGGATATCCAGACATGTCCCGCTTTCTTATAGAGGGCAAGCTCTTTCTTATACTCCTGCGGATTCCTCCTGAGATCGCCGGTATACATCCTGCGCGTCCCCCCGACCATCCTCTTAATCGAGGCGCCGAATGTGAGGAATCTCCGCCTGAAGCCTTCGGGCGCCTCGGCGCTCTTTGGGCACTCCTCGAACTCCTCCATGATGAATCCGAACGATTCCGTCAGTTTTTCGCTCGCGACGGGGTAGCATGTGAAGAGGCAGAAGAGCGGCGCCCTGTTCCTCTTTGCGAGATTGTATATCAGAAGCCCTATCGGCACGACAAGATTCAGTATCACGGCATTTATCAGGACGGTCAGCGGGAAGAAAGCGATTGCCGGAAATCCCGTGAGCGGCAGTATCGGATAGAGGGGCACAAGGAATGTGATGAAGATGAATGCCCAGGCATCCGCCCCGCCGAATATGTGCAGGTATGCCGACGAGAAATAGAACATCGCACAGAAGATCGCGACAAGGAAGATGTAGCCGACCGCCGCCCGCGGCTCGTAAAGAATCAGCGTCGCATAGGTATACAGGGCAACGGGCACGCCTATGACGAGCATGGGATACCATGTCTTAAACGCCACAAGGCGTTCAATATAATCGCGGTATGAAGCATACAAAAGCGTGATTATTATTGCTATTGATGAGATTACCAAAGGTATTGAGAGTATTTGCATAAATGTATAAAGATCGGTCCGCGGCAATATATTAGTTATCTTTGTCCTTCGTTCCTTCTTTCCCGCATTCCCGCATCGCCCGTTCGTTTAGAAGAGTATAATTTTTATGGCAACAGAATTTTGTTGATTTCGCTGACGGGTTATTCCGTTAACGGTGTTAACACTCATGCGGCGGGGCGGTTTTCGCCTTGGAAACGGGGGATTTTCATTGAAGGATACTGAAGGCATAAGGAAAAGATTCGGACTGTTCGGAAAGAAAAACAGGGGCGGCGGGTTAAACGGGGATACGCTCTTCCCGACCGATACGAAGTCCCTGCCAAACCCCGAGCCGATCCCGCGGCTGCCGAAACCGAACGCATCTTTTGCGGACGAAACCGAAGACAGCCGCGACGGGAGAATGCATGACGGCACAATTCATGACGGCAGAATACATGACGGCAAAATGCACGGCGGTACCGCGGATGATGCGGCAAAGCATGACGCGATAAGGCATGACGCGGCAATGCACAGTACGAAAATTCACGACACGGCAATGCGGGAGGACGGAGTCTGCATCGACGCGTATACGCGGGGACGGACGGATGCGGACGGCAATCCGAAACCCGACACGGATAGGAAAGGCGGTATCGGCACGGGGAATGCGGGCATAATCTCGGTCGACGAAGCCGACATCTCCGAACTTGCCCTTAAGGGCGCAACCACCTTCGAGATCGAAGAACTCAGGATTCGCGGCGGCGATGCCGCGGAAGAACCCGGGCCCGCCGAGCATGAACGGACAATCTCGGCAATCGAAAAGATATACTCGGCATATTCCGTATCGAAGGAAGACCCGAATGAAGAAAGGAAGGACGAACGCCGGAGCGACAGCGACACCTCCGCAAAAGAAGAGACGCGGACGGAGAAGAAAGGGCTCTTCGGATTCGCAAAAGCCCTCGTCGAAAGAAAGCGAGAAGAGTACGACCCCGCGATTCACGGCGCCCTCGTCGATCTGAGTTTCGACGGCGGCGACGGCATAGAGGAAGTCGAGCTCTACGGCGTCAATCCCCCTTACGCCTACGTAAGAATCACCTTCGACAGGAACACGAACGAGTACGCCTACAACGTCCTCGAGCCGACTCTCAACCCGGCGCAGGAAAAACTCAGGCAGGAAATCGTGCAGAGGCTCTTCGAGACCCTCAACGTAAGCACGAAAGACCTCACCAAAGAGAAGGCGCAGAAGATCCTACGCGACGAAATCTGCGACATCATCGAGGACTACGGACTGAAGATGCCCGTCGCCGACCGCGAAAAAATAATCTATCACATAGTCCGCGATTTCCTGGGCGAAGGTCTCATAGACGCGATAATGCACGACAAATACATCGAGGACGTATCCTGCGACGGACTCAATATCCCCATCTTCGTCTTCCACACCCGATACGAATCCGTGCAGACCGGCGTCGTCTACAAAAGCGCCGCCGCACTCGACTCATTCGTCATAAAAATGGCGCAGAAAGCGGGAAAATACGTATCCATATCCGAGCCGATGCTGGATGCCACAATGACCGACGGCTCGCGCATACAGATGACGCTCGGCACCGAGGTAACGGCGCACGGATCCACGTTTACAATCCGCAAATTCAAGGACGAACCGATAACGCCGACCGACCTCATCGAATGGGGAACCTTCTCACCGCTCTCGATAGCATATATCTGGATGGCGGTCGAAGCCGGAAAATCCTGCATATTCGCGGGCGGCACCGCCTCGGGAAAGACCACCTCGCTCAACGCCGTCTCGCTCTTCATACCGCCGCTTGCCAAGATAATAACCCTTGAAGATACCCGCGAACTGCGGCTGCCGCATCGGAACTGGATACCCGCCGTGACCCGCGAATCCTTCGACAGGGAAGGAAAAGGCTCCATCGACATGTACGAACTCCTGCGTGCCTCACTCCGCCAGCGCCCCGAATACATCCTCGTCGGCGAAGTCAGGGGCACCGAGATGCAGACGCTCTTTCAGGCAATGAGCACGGGGCATGTCACGTACTCGACCATGCACGCCGATTCCGTCGCCGGCGCCGTCCACAGAATCGAGAATCCGCCGATGAACGTCCCGCGAAACATGCTCAGTTCTCTAAACCTCATGTGCATTCAGGTGCAGGCAAAGGCGGGCGGTCAGCGGGTGCGCAGAAACAGGCAGATAATCGAGATTCTTGACATAGACCCGAGAACAAACGAGCTTATCACGAACGAAGTCTTCAGATGGCATCAGTCCTCGGACGAGATACGCTACTCGGGCAAATCCTACATCCTCGAGGAGATCATGGAGACGCACGGCTGGGACGAGGCGCGAATGCTCGAAGAACTCAAACGCCGTCAGGAGATCCTCGAATGGATGCGGCTCAAAAAACTCAGAAACTACCGTGACGTCGGAAAAGTCCTCATGTCCTATTACCGCGACCCCGACGCCGTAACCGAACTCGTAAGAGGCGATCTGAATGAACGTGTATGAACGCTTCTGCTTCAACCTTCTCGGCGAGAGGATAAAAGCGAGGATAAAGACGAAGCGGGAAGCCGATTCCGCGCTGATAAACGGAATGCTCAGCGCCCGCATGAGAATCTCCTTCGAGGCGTATCTGGCAACGGCATACATAAGCGCCGTCGCGGTCGGTCTTATTGCGGCGCTCTTCGCAGGCACGGTCACATATCTCCTGCGGCTGCCGCTCATCGTATACAGCCTCGGCAGTCTGCCCGAGATATTCTATCTGCTGAGCGAATACAGCCTGTTCATCGGCGCGGTAATCGCGGCAGCCGTCGCCTTTCTCCTCTTCTCCGCCGTCACATGGCTCGGATTTATGCTCTATCCCCGCATACGTGCCGGCGAACGCCGCCGCAATATCGATGCGACACTGCCGTATGCGATAAACTACATAACCGCGATGTCGGCTGCGGGAATCCCGCCCGCGGGAGTCTTCAGACTTCTCGGTGAGAGCGAGATCTACGGCGAGAGCGCCGTCGAAGCCCGATATATCACGCGCGAAGTCTATATCTTCGGCAAAGACCTCCTTGAAGCGCTCGTAACCGTCGGTCAGTACACCCCCAGCCCCCGCATGAGGGACTTCCTTCAGGGCGCGGTCGCAAGCATATCCTCGGGAAGCAACCTCACGGGTTATTTCAGGAACAAATCGGAGCAGTATGCCCGCGAAAACAGGATGGAGCAGAAGACCTTCCTCGAGACGCTCGGACTTATCTCGGAGTCCTATGTAACGGCACTCGTTGCCGGAACGCTCTTTCTGATAATCCTTCAGTCGATTATGTCCTCGATAAGCGGCAGTGACGACCCCGTCTTCTTATACGTCGTTATCTACGTCATAATCCCGCTCGGCAGTCTTCTCTTTGTGCTGCTCATAGACTCGATGACGCCGGAGATCTGAGATGAGGAGGACTGAAAGATGCAGAAAATAACCGCCGCCGCTGCCGATACCGAACTCACGGATGACGGTATGCAGGAAGAGATCCTCCGCAGGATAGCGCTGAAGAAGAAATCCAGGGAAGGCATGGGGAGGCTGTTTGCTCACCCCGTCGATATGCTGACCGAAAAACCCGAAAACGTCCTCATAATCTCGGTTCCGCTCGCGTTGACCGTCTTCATCGCGGGCATGGTGCGGTCGGTCGCTGAATGCGGCATCGCGGAGACCTTTGCCTCGTCATGCGTCGACGATCTCGTCGTGCTCGCGCTTTTTATCGCGCTTACGCCATATGCCGTCCTTTTTACGCGGGAGAGCATGCGGATAAGAAGCATAGAGGTCGCCCTTCCCAACTTCTTCCGCGACCTCGCGGGCATGAACGAGAGCGGAATGACGCTTCCCAACGCCGTTCACACGGTCTCGGACGGCGACTACGGAAAACTGACGCGTTACATAAAAAAGATGGACTGCGATATCTCGTGGAACATGCCGTTTATCGACGCAATCGTGAGATTCGGCGACTCTCTGGGAGCGCCGCTTGCAAAACGCAGTGTCGACCTCGTAGCCAAAGCAAGCATTGCGGGCGGCAACGTAAGCGAGGTCCTCAAAGCCGCTGCCGACGACTCCCGCGAGTTCGTCAATCTCGCCGACGAACGCCGCAACAACATGCTCATCTACGTTATCATCGTCATAATCTCGTTTCTGGTATTTCTCTTCATCATCGGCATAATGTCGGCAACCTTCCTTCAGACCATGGCGGACGCGGGCTCAGCCCTTTATTCGGGAGGGGCGGAGGGCACGGTCGACGCAGGTGCGGGCACTGCGGCTGCCTCGGCATTCGGCGGCATGTCCGTCGGCGGCGGTCAGGACATGGACTTATACCGCCGTCTCTTCTCGCACGCGGCAATGATTCAGGCGTTCTTCTCCGGACTTGTCGCGGGACAGATGGGCGAAGGCAATGCAAGGGCTGGACTAAAATATTCGCTGATAATGCTTGCAATCGCCTGGATTGCGTTCAGATTCTTTATCTGAACGGCGCTGTTTTCTGCGCTGTATTTTTTTGTAAAATCGTGTTAAACCGCGCAAAACTGCATAAAACCGCGTAAAGAAAGCCTTCGCTCCCGTTGTAATTCGGCGTCGTAAAAAAGTTTGATCCTTAAAAGGATACGGGCATTATGCTTAATTCGCAGGTCGCAGCCGTCCCGCGGGATTTTTGCGATATCGGCGAATCAGTTTATATTGTCAAGTTTATACCCTTTGTCCTGAAGGAGCTTTTTGACTCTCTCGCGGTGGTTGCCCTGAAGCTCTATTATATTATCCTTAATGGTGCCGCCGCAGGCGAGTTTGCTTTTCAGGAATTTATGAAGTTCATCGAGATCAATATCCATCGGATCGAGACCTTCTATGACAGTTACTTCCTTGCCATATCGTCTCTTGTTGATCTTCACGCTAATCTGTTGCTGCTCTTTTGCTACTTCTTCGCAAATGCACAATTCTTTTGGTAGTCCGCATTTGGGACAAATACCACCTGTCATTACTTATTACTTACAATTCTGAATATATAGTTCTTGGCATAGTGTGCGGTTTTTTGCAATTTAAAGTGATGATACACGCCGTGTTTTGATAATCGGGTTATACAGGTTATTTCCTGCATACCGTTATGTATCCCGTATGTGCTACCCTTGTGGACGGGCGTGTTCCGCGCTCTGTCCTTGTGAGTTCACGCGCAATAAGCTCATGGCAGACGACCTCGGAAAAGAGCGGAATTGCCGCGTCCATAACAGTAAAGGTATGCTCCAGAAACGGCGTGTAAGTCGCCAGATAGCCGCCGTTTTTCAGAAGTGCGTAAGCATGTTCTATATGCTCCTTCTCAATCTGCATATCCAGATGAACGACATCGAAGACAGCTTCGCCTTCGGCGTCGAGCATGTCTCCCGCGATGACTTCGACGTTATCCAGCCCCGCCTCGAGGATATTCGCACGGCATATCTCGGCAAACTCGGGGCGCTTCTCGTATGAGGTCACATGCCCCGCGACGCCGCCGAAGTAGATTGCCGCAACTCCGCTTCCGCAGCCCGCGTCGAGGACATTGTCGTTATGGTTCATGCCCGTATAGGCAATCACCATGCCGATATCCTTGGGAAGCATGGGGGCGCCCGTCCTTCTGGCATGATTGAAGAAATCGGTCGGTCTGGGCACCATAACTTTGAACGGCTTATCGAGATGGGAATATATTGTCCCCCCCGACTCCATCCCGATGAGGTCTCCGAGTTTTAATATGCCCTTGTCGGTCGAAAAGTCCTTTTCAACCGCTCTCACATAAAATTCGCGCTTTCCGTCCGACAAAAGCACTCTGTCGTTTTCCCGAATCATAAAAATGGATTATGTCTGTTTTCAGTTGTATGTCTTCTGTGTCTTCTGTGTCTGTTGTGTCGTTGTTGTCCGTTGTCGGTAATTCGGATTGTTCGCAGGCAAGAACAATCGCCTGCCTGTCCTGCCCGTGCGAACAGCCCGATTACTCCGAAAGCTTAAGAATTGCCTCGGCGATATCGCCGTTTGTCTCTTTTAACGCGGCAAGTGCGGCTTCCTTCGAGACCGAAGCCTGCTCCGCGACCATGGCAACGTCTTCCTCGGGTATGACCGTCTCGGCTTCTTCGAATCTCATCTCGCCCGAGAGCTGGTAGGTGGTTGCGCCCTGCATCGTCGTTGCGACAACCTCGGCATTCTCAAAGATGTAATTTCCTTTCTTCGTGTATACAATGACGCGCTCGACATCCTCGAACTGTTCCATCTTCATGCCGAGCTTTTTCATCATTGCTTTCATCTGTTTTGGGTTGACTCCCGGAATCATATTTTCTCTCCTTATCTTTCCTTATAATATGCAGCGAATGTGTAATAAATTGTGCAATCCGCGATTGAATCAGTTTCCTTTTCTGACCATGACCGCGACGCCGTAGTTGAACTCCGCCATCTCTTTTGCGCTCAGCACCGCAGTTCCGGTTGCAAGAAACTCGCCCTTTTCGTTGCAGACCAAAACCTCGTCATCGCCGCGAATCTGCGGATCGGCAAAAGTAACGTGCTTTGCCATCGCGTTCTTGCCTGCCGCGACAAACTCGCCGACCTCGTCCTTTACGATAACGCGGTATGCCGGTGCGGGCAGGGTCTCGCAGAGCCTCTTTGCGCCCGTCTGACTGAGGGTGAGCCTGCCGTCGTTTGCGCGCAGGGTTGCCAGTCGCTCTTTACCCAGAAGGATGTAGCGCACGCGCTTTGTCGCCGAAAGCTTAAACTCGCAGTCGTCGGGGAAAAGCCCCGCACCCGCACCCTTTCCGAACTGGTAATCGGCGATGACGCGGACGCGGCTTAAGTAGGAATCCTTGGCATACGGCGCTTCCCTTGTAAAATCGCGTTTTTCACGTCTCTCGCGATTGTCCCTATTCCCGCTGTTCCCGCGATTTTCGCCACGGTCGCGTCTGTTTCCTTCGAATTTATTGACCTTATTCATATCTGACATTGTCTGCTCCTGATTACTCCCGAAATCTCTTTTTTAACTCAGTTGCCTTTAATCCGCCTTTAACTCAGCTGCCTCTTCAGTATCTCGTTTACTCTCTCGGCAAAGCCTGCTTCCCTGCTTCTGGATATATATGCGCCCGCAGCTATCTTATGACCTCCGCCTGCGCCTCCGACCGCCTCCGACGCTTCCAGAAGCGCCGCCTGAAGATCGACGCCCTTTGAGACCATGGTCTCGTTCGTTCTCATCGAAATCTTGACGAGTTCGGGGTCGTCGGGAAGATAGCAGAGGATCATTATCGGAAGCCGCCAGTTCAGCTTCGAAAGCGCCATTCCGGCGCCGATACCCACTATGGTGTCGGGGAATCTGTCGCCGACGTGAAGGTATTGCAGATGCGACAACTCCGTTACGCCCGTATCGAGGATATACTCCATCATCTCGCGGATAACCGAGCGGTGATGTCTGAGCATATCCGCGGCTTCGCGGCATGCCTCCGTGTATTCCGTGCTCTTTTTATTGCCGCAACAGACCGTGCTCCCCACCTTTGGTTTCACCCAGCGCCCGCAGGCATTGAGCATTGTCGCATACTCCGATGCGTTCCTAAGCGGCGTATATCGCGGCTCGTCGGGGAAGACATAATGCTGTGCGATAAGTCTCTCGGGAGCTACGGGCTCGTCCGAGTCGATGAGGTGGTATTTCATCAGTTTGATGATGCGGTCTTTCTCGTCGGATTTAAGGTCCTCCCAGACCCTGAATTTGCCGTTATCCTTGCGCAGCGGAATCTTTGCGTATTCTTCGACAAGGCGCTGTGCGCCTTCGGCGTCGTTGGTGATGCCGGGCACGAAGGGGTCGTTGGAATACGAGAGGAAGAAGTGAAGCGGGCGCGTGGATATCCCGTAGCTGTTCAGATCGCCGTCGATAATCTTCACGTTGCCGGCTTTGACCCCGTCGTCGGCAATCTCTTTTGCGGGTCCGATAAGTCCGCGGCTCTCACGCGCCATCATGTCGCCGACATTGCCGATGACGGCAAGTTTCGCCAGATCGATATTCGAGTCCTCGATATCTCTTGCTACGAAGTAGCCCGCTCCCGCCGCCGAAAGCTTCTCGTATCCGTATTTCAGACCGTTAACCTGCTGATACGGCGTATCCGTATCCTGACTTACGTGATGATCTATGATGAGGACCTCGCTCTCTTTCAGACCGCGTTCTTCCAGCAGGTTCTGCTGACCGGCGCCGAGGTCGATGAAGACCTTGAGGCTGTCGTTGTCGGGGACATGCTTCATCGTCATCGGTTCGAGCTGTCTTACGAAGACGGATTCCAGGTTGATATTGCGTCGCGTGATCGCCTGACGAAGCACGGCTTCGCTCGTGATGCCGTCCGCGTCTATATGCGAAATTATTGTGACCGAATCGGCATTTTTTATGGTTTCGGCGGCATCCGCGATCTCCTGTGTGAAACTCATTATTACTGATCTGTTTTACAAGATGAAATAACTATAAACTGCACGGTATAATTTTTGTATATCGTTTGGGACTACCGAAAAAGCGACTGAAATTATGGCGACCGAAGATATCGATATCGGCGAATTGTCGGGATTCATGCATAAGGGCGGAGTGTCTCCGCTGCGAATGAGGGCGATTGACAGAAATGCCATGGCGCTCGGCATATCCGCGGAGACGCTCATGGAGAATGCGGGCAGGGCACTTGCGGAGTGCATCCGCGATAAAATCCGCGAAATCCGTGAGAACAGCGCCGCACGTGCAGCCGATTCCGCCTCTGCCGCAGTAAACCCGCCGAAGATTCTGGTGCTCTGCGGCGGCGGGAACAACGGCGGCGACGGTTTTGTCTGCGCACGCATTCTTGCTCTTGCCGGGAGCGATGCCGCCGCAAAAGTATCTGTAATCTACCCGAAGTCTGCCGCGGAAAGATACACCCCCGAAAGTCGTAAAAATCTGGATAGGATTCTTGAAATCCCGAATATCGGCGTTTATGCCGCGGAAACGGACGCCGACGTAAGGGAACTCTCCCGCCTCTTCGATGAGGCGACATTAATCGCCGACTGCATCCTCGGAACCGGCGCAGGCGCGGGAAGAAAACTTCGCGAGCCGCTGAATCGGATGGTTGCGTCCGCGAATGCGTCCGCCGCTTTTGTCGTCAGCGCCGATATCCCCACCCCTTATATGCGGTCGGACTTCACGGCGGCGTTTCACAGGGAGAAGATAACCGCTTCATATGCTTCAACCGCTTCAACCGCTTCCGATGCGCCTTTTTCGGGTGAGATTAAGGTCTGCGATATCGGGATACCTGCCGCGGCGGAACTCTTCACGGGACCAGGGGATATTGCGGCAATTCCCAAGAAAGAAAATGCGGCGCACAAAGGTGCCGGCGGAAGAGTCCTCGTCATCGGCGGGTGCCGGGAGTATCAGGGCGCGCCTTATCTCGCCGCGCTTGCGGCGCTGAGAGCCGGCGCCGATATCGTTCAGGTCGCGACTTTCACGCCGCCCGCATCCGAATTTATGATGCGGTATCCGGACCTCATCGTCGAAAATCTGCCCTATGACCCCGATATCGGCGGATACCTCTCGCCGATTCACGAAGAGCGGCTGAAACAGCTCATCGGTCTTGCCGATTCGGTCGTAATCGGATGCGGGCTCGGCACCCGCAGTCATGAGACCGTGCGTAGACTTGCGTCATGCGCAAAGAAAGCCGTCATCGACGCCGATGCACTCAGGCTCCCCCTGCCCCTGCCTCTGCCAACCCCCTGCGGATCGCTTCTTTCGCAGTCAAACGGCGCAGGAAAACCGCGGGAGGTAATCTTCACCCCGCATCTCGGAGAATTTCGGAGAATTTCGGGAACGGAGATTAACGCCGCCGCGGACACTCTCCGTGAGCGGGCAACCGCCGCAAGGGATTTCATCGCCGCGGTTAACAAAGCGGCAAACGCCGCCGCCGATGCCGACACCGACACCGAAACCGGCACCGCGGCAGATGTGGGGACGCTGAACGCCGTAATTCTCCGGAAAGGCGCCGTTGACGTCATCTCCGACGGAGAAAGCGTCCGATTCAACCGCACGGGAACGCCCGCCATGACAAAAGGCGGCACCGGCGACCTTCTTGCGGGTCTCTGCGGCGCATTGCTGTGCAGAATGCCCGCCTTCGATGCGGCATCCGCGGCGGCATACGTCCTCGGAAAGTGCGGCGAGGCTGTCGCGGAGAGATACGGCGACGGTCTCCTCGCCTCCGACCTCCTTCCCGAGATTGCGCGGGTGATGAAAGAATCGGAGTGATGCATGAGGATTATGCCGGATAAATGAGACATTATTAGATATATCCCGCATAAACACAAATAACAGACAAAATCGGAAACATACAAAATCGGAGTATCAATATCATGGCAGAATTCACACACATAAAAGACGACAAGGCTTACATGGTCGACGTCACACAAAAGACCGACGTAAACAGACTTGCGGTAGCGGCGGGCAAAATCTACCTGCGCGAAGAGACAATGAAGGCAATCCGCGAAGGAACGGTCGTAAAAGGAAACGTCCTCGCAACCGCACGCGTTGCCGCGATACAGGGCGTAAAGAGAACATCCGACCTCATCCCCATGTGTCACCCGCTGCCCATCGGCGGCGTATCCGTCGACTTTGAGGACATCGCCGACGAAAACTGCATCGAAGCAACCTGCACGGTCAAGACCTACGGCAAGACCGGCGTCGAGATGGAGGCGCTCACCGGAGTCTCGATTGCGCTCCTCACAATCTGGGACATGGTGAAGTCCGCCGAAAAGGACGAACACGGTCAGTATCCAGTAACCGGCATCGAAGACATCCACGTCGTCAGAAAAGAGAAAAACTGAAAACTGAAAACTGAGCGGCGGTAATAATCCCCGCAAAACCTCTCTTAATCAATATCCTAACATACCAAACCTTTTTTGCATACGATAACCAATATGTAAAGAACCTTTGAGGGTAACCTCCGCATCCGTGCGGAATACCCGAAGAACGGTTAACAAAGGAATGTGGCCCGAATAAAGATCGGCTGAACCTTTAAGGTGAAATACCAATGGCAAAATCAATGTATGGCTACGTCCGCGACGCATGGAAGCGCCCGGACAAAACCGAAGTAAAAGGCCTGCTCTGGAGCAGAATGCAGGACTGGCGTAAAGAAGGCAGCGTTATCCGTGTCGAGAGACCGACAAGGATCGACAGAGCACGCAGCCTCGGATACCGCGCAAAGCAGGGAATCATCGTAGTGCGTGTAAAGATTCGCCGCGGCGGACGCAGGAAGTCGAGATACATCCGCGGTCGCCGCACGGCACGCATGGGAATGCGCCGCAACACAATGGGAAAGAGCATTCAGAGAATGGCGGAAGAGCGTGCATCACGCAGATACACCAACCTCGAAGTTCTCAACTCCTACTGGGTCGGAGAAGACGGAAGATCCAAATGGTATGAAGTCATCCTCGTCGACGGCAACCACCCGGCAATCAAGTCGGACGCTCACCTCTCATGGTTCTCGTCCAACAAGAACACCGGACGTGCAGAGCGCGGACGCACAAGCGCCGGCATGAAGGGACGCGGAATGCGCAAGAGAGGCACGGGAACCGAGCACACCCGCCCGAGCATCCGTTCCAACCAGAACAGAGGAAAGTAAAACCAATTCCGCGAAGGTATCGGAAAATCTCCGATACCCTTTTGCGAATTCGGTCATATCATCTCTTAACCGTATTCGGGCAGGAAAATCCTGCCCGAAACAAAGATTCATTGCTCTTTTTCAATAACTATATTACAATGACAGTATCAGACGCCTGTGTCTTTGCGTATCCGCTCGGCAGTTCGTCGCTGCGCCGAATGGCTCTCGAAGCAAAATATCTCGGATTCTCACGACTCGTCTGCTCGAACGCGGATTTTAAAGCCGCGATTCCGAAAGAGTTCGTGGGCAGGACGGTCTTCAGCGTATACGGCGTCGAGATTGTGCGCGGAGCGGTCATAAAAGCCGAAAACTTCAGGGATTTTCAGAATCAGGTCAAAAAATACGAATCCGTGCCTATTGTCGCGGTCAATGCGGGTGAGAACGCCTTCAACCGCAGCGTGCTCTCTTCGGGCAGAATCAATATCCTGAAAGGCATGGATAATGCTCCCAAAAACGCCTTCGACGATGTCTGCGCGGTAAACGCCCTTGAAAAGTCCGTTGCCGTCGATATCGATCTCACGCCGATAATCGGGAAACGCGGTATCGCAAGGCAGAAGGCGCTCGCGGCATACGCCGATATCCTGAAATTCCACAGAAAATACGGATTTATGCTCACGATATCCTCGGGAGCGCGTACTTACACACGGCTTCGCGGCGTTCGCGAGATTTCCAATCTCTGCTCTCTTTTCGGCATGACCGACGAAGAGACCATCGCGGCGTTGAACTCCGTATCGGCACTGTTGAATCCGCAGAATGCCGTAACGGTAAATCCGCGGAATTTCCGTGCGCCGTCGGAGAGCGGCAGCCCGTTCGACAAAAGCGCCGCCTGCGAAGAATCCGGCGACTGCGCCGAATGTGCCGAATACAACGAACCAGACGAATCAGACGAATCCGGCGAATCCGGTGAATCCGGTGAATGCGATGAGAACAACGGGTACACGGAGGATATATCATGAAAGCACTGCCGCCGACACTGAGGATCAATAAACGCTATGTGCTGTGCAGAATCGTCCCGCACGGCATTGATGCGGACGGAAAAGCGGTCTATTACGCCGTCTACGACGCGGTCTCCTCCCTCTTCGGCGATAACGTCGCCGCCGAGATCGGCATGAGCGTCGTCCACACCGAAGGAAACTGGGCAATAATCCGCTGCACGCGGGGAACCGGGAAGAAACTTCAGGCGGCAATCTCGACCGTCTGCTCAATCGGCGATATGCCGTGCGCAATCCGACCCGTCCTCACGTCGGGAACCATACTCACGCTTAAAGAGAAGATTCGCGCCGCGGAGAGCCGTGCGGACGGCGAGGGCTGTGAGGACAGTGCGGAATCTGCGGAATGTGCAGAAACAAATCTGCTATATGCAAAAAAGGACATAATCATAAAAGATATTCCCTATCGTCCCGTGAGAGTATCGCGGGAAAAGATTGATTTATATAAAGAGGGAATAAAAAGCCAAGATTCTTTGTATTACACAATAAAAGATATTGAGGAGTTACAATGCAACCAATGAACGCTCAAATGGGAGGATACGACAGGGCAATAACGGTTTTCAGCCCTGACGGACGCTTATATCAGGTTGAATACGCCAGAGAAGCGGTAAAGCGCGGAACAACGGCACTCGGAATCAAATGCAGGGACGGCGTCGTCTTAATCGTCGACAAACGCGTAAGTTCAAGACTTCTCGAACAGTCATCAATCGAGAAGATCTTCAAGATCGACGAGCACATCGCGGTCGCATCCTCGGGACTTGTCGGAGATGCAAGGGCACTCGTCGACCGCGCCAGAGTCGAGGCACAGATAAACCACGTCTCATACAACGAAGCCATCGACGTCGAGACACTCTCGAAGAAACTCTGCGACCACATGCAGACACTGACGCAGTTCGGCGGCGGCAGACCCTACGGCACCGCGCTCCTGATTGCGGGCGTAAGCGACGACCTGCCGCGCCTCTTCGAGACCGACCCGTCGGGAACCCTTCTCGAATACAAGGCAACCGCAATCGGAACCGGAAGAGCCGCCGTCATGAAGGTCTTTGAGGAAGACTACAAAGACAAAATGGCTATTTCGGACGCAATCCCAATGGGACTCAAAGCCCTTCATGCCGCGACCGAAGGCAAATTCGACGTCAACACTGTCGAGATTGGCATTGTCGACCTGAAGACCGCGTCATTCAAGAAGATGACCAAGGAAGAGGTCAAGGTCTGCGTCGACAAATTCGAGGCAGCCGTAAAGAAGGAAGAGAAGAAAGCCGAAAAAGCCGCCAAAGCAAAGACCGCGGAGAAATCCGGGACGAAAGACGACGCGGCGGCAAAGAAACCAAAGACCGATAAGAAAGAGTGAGGTGTAAAATTGATATCTCTTGAGCAGGCAGTAGTGGCAAGGCTCGAGAGCCACGGGGAGAAGTTTGAGATCCTCGTGGATCCCGATGAAGCGGCGCGCATACGTCAGGGCGAAAAGATCAATATCGAGGATGCGGTTGCGGCACTGTTCGTATTCGAGAACGCATCCAAGACCGACAAAGCTTCGGACGAATCCCTTAAGAAAGTCTTCGGAACGACCGATTTCGAGACAATAGCCCAGCGTATCATCACGAAAGGCGAGATTCACCTGACCGCGGAACAGAGAAAACAGATGGTCGAGATGAAGCGCAACCAGATAATCACCTTCATCTCGCGCAACGCGATAAACCCGCAGACCAAACTTCCGCACCCGCCCAAGCGCATCGAGATGGCAATGGAGGAGGCAAGAGTCAGCATCGACCCGTTCAAGCATGTCGACGAACAGGTGAAAGACGTCATGAAAGCCCTCAGACCGCTGATTCCGATTAAATTTGCGGAAGCGCGCTATGCCGTAAAGATACCCGCGGACTTCGCGCCCAAGGCATACGGCGAGCTTGCGGCGGCGACGACACTCGAGAAGGACGAGTGGCAGAAAGACGGCTCATGGATATGCATATGCAAGATTCCCGCCGGAATTCAGGGCGAATTCTTCGACCTCGTCAACCGTCTCACCAAGGGTGACGGCGAGGTAAAGCTTCTCAGTCAGGACTGAGAAGACCCTCCGCACCCCCTCCGCCGCGGCATGCGAAGGTGCCTTTCGGTGGATCATATAAGAAATATTAAAGAACAAACCAGTCATAATTAATAAGGTTACAAATCCAATATATACAGACCTAAATTCGGGGCTAAGAAACAATGGCAAAATCAAGTAATCAGAGAGCAAAAGGAAGGGTTGTCGGAACATCGGGCAGATTCGGTCCCAGATACGGCAGATTCCTGAGAAAACGCGTCAACGAAGTCGAGAAAATTGCAAAGGCAAAACACGTATGTCCGAACTGCGCAACCGAAGCCGTTACCAGAAAGGGAACGGGCATCTGGGAATGCAAGAAGTGCGGATACAAGTATGCCGGCGGAGCATATGTCCCGCAGACGCCTAACCTTAAGGTTGCACTCCGTACAATTGAGCGTTCATTAATTAAAGAGTAAATGAGGTCTTAATTTATGTCAGGTTATAAGTGTGCAAGGTGCAAACAAAAAGTGGAGATTGATATCAATGTCCGCTGTCCCTACTGCGGTCACCGCATTCTTTTCAAAGAGCGTGGCGCAGGTATCAAGACTGTAAAAGCCCGATAAATGGAAGTTACCACTTCGCGCAAACCTGCACCGCCCCTTAGAACATTTTCAAAGGATCTTGCATTTTCCCTCGGCGGACACTATTCGCCGCGGGGAAAGGCAGGACTTGGCGACATTACAGGCATCGACGACGATCTTCTGATTGTCTCAAAATCAGGCAGATATTTTTTGATTGAAGTTTTTCACGATGAAGAACCCGTATTCGGTTTCATGTTCACCTCGTATTCCGTGGAGAATCGCGAGGGTGAACTCATAAGAGGTCTGGTTACGGGCAACCAAATTATTTATGATAAACTGAGTTCATATATCAAAGTTTGTAAAACAGAAGATAATCAGGATGTGCTTATCTTTGACGGCGCACAGAGAAGGCGTTATGTCCTCAGACTCAGGCAACCCAAAGAAGAATAAAGCGGTCTTTCGTTTCGAGACTCCGTATGCAAGGACCGTCTGGCAGGCTGTTCTGCCGGAGGACGAGGATATGGGGCGTTCTTCCTCGAAAGTCACGCTCTGCGAGGAGGGTGATGTGCGGGCGGTTGTTCTGACCGTCGAGGCTGACGATATATCGGCACTTCGTGCGGCACTTAATACATGGCTACGATTAATTCAGATCTCCGAAGAGATGCAGGAGGCAATAAGAGATGAATAATATACCACCAAAGGTTCAGAATCAGCTGGCTATGCTCCAGCAGGTACAGCAGCAGCTTCAGACAATTCTTCAGCAGAAGGCAAGCTTCGAGATGGCGGCAAAGGAAGCCAGAAAAGCCATCGAGGAGCTTTCCTCGGCAAAGGAAGATGCGGTTGTATACACTACAATCGGTTCGGTCATGATGCAGAAGGACAAGGCTTCGGTCGAGGCGGACTTAAACGATAAGGTCGAGACTCTTGAGCTTCGCGTCAAGTCGCTCGAGAAGCAGGAAAAGGCTCTTCAGACGAAGTTCGAGCAGCTTCAGCAGCAGATTCAGAGTGCCGTACAGGGCACTGCCGGCGCAGGCGCAGGTACGCCGCCGTCTGCCAACTGATCCCTTTTTCAATACTTTTTACAACGCTTTTTGACGCATTTTTCCCACATTGATTCACACATTGATTCGCACACTGATTCACAGATTAATTCACGCACGAATTCACACATTATTCATACATTTCTGCGCATGTTTATCCCCGCATTTATCTGCGCGCCGTGCTCTTTTTTGTGACTTCGCGCGAAAATCCTTCGGCAGCGCAGTTACAAAAGAAAACGTTTAAAGCCTTATCAGTTTAACATATATAGCGCACCAGCCCCGCCTTAACTCAGACTGGTAGAGTGCGCGGCTGTAGTTTGGTTTGCCCGATACGATGTCGAGCAACTGCGCGGCTACCGCGATGTCCCCGGTTCGAATCCGGGAGGCGGGATCTGTAAATCGCGTGGGTCTGGTGTGTTGAACTGCCCAGCTAGTGTAGAGGCCTATCATGCAACCCTGTCACGGTTGCGACTCGGATTCGAATTCCGAGCTGGGCGCTATGTTTTTTTGTTTTTCGTTCTTTTGCGTCTTGAATTTTGTTTTTTTGTTTGTTTTTTGTTTTTTTTTGCTTTTGTTCTGTTTTTCGTTTGTTCTTTGAAATTAACCCTCGGAGCTGATGCTCTGTTGCGACCGAAGCAGATTGAATAGATTAAAAAACCCCTAAGTGCAATATAGTATGCTGACATCGTTGATGTCCTGCATTGCCCAGCTAGTGTAGAGGCCTATCATGCAACCCTGTCACGGTTGCGACTCGGATTCGAATTCCGAGCTGGGCGCTTTATTTTTTTGGATTTTTTGCGAGTACTTTACCGTGTATTATCGATTATTGTCGATTACTGTCCGGTACTTTGCCTGCCGTGTCATGGATTGTTCCGGCGCGTTTTTTGCAGGCTGTGCTGCAGGCTTTCGATCGTCATAATCAATCCGACCGCGCAACGCCGATTAACAATTGTGAATTTTGATTGATGAATTTATCCTAAAAATTTAATATAATCAGCTAAATTAAAAAATTCCGCCTGTGAATACATTATTTAATAATGTAGAAGGGTTAACATGTATTAAAAATTGGAGGAAACAATGTCACAGATAGGAGTAGACGCAGTATTCCAGGCAATGTTTTTGCTTACGGATATGAGGGAGCTGTTCAGACAGAATGCTCCTTTCCACGATTTCGAGGGAGAAGACAAAGAGAAGGCGGAAAAGATCATAGAAGGTCTTAAAAAGCAGATAGCCATTCTTGAAAAGGAGGTGCTCTGATGCCGAACATAGGAAAGATGGAAGCCCGAGAGATTGAGGAACTGTTTATCAACGTCAGCCCCACACAGGCGGGCGGCAGACTCACTCCCGAGGCGCAGAAGGCGGTTTTGTCATATTCCGACGGTTATTCCGTCTGTGATAACTGTGTCAGACCCTTCAGACTGGACTACATCAAGAAACCCGCACTTGCCGATTTCCACGTTGAAGTCGCGGAATGGCTCAATATGGGTATTGCAAGAGTGGTCCCCGGAGCCAGACGCGGTTTCCAGGCAATAGCAAACTCGCTTGTCGAGAAGGGCGACCCCGTAATCCTCTCGTCGCTTGCGCACTACACCGAGTATGTCTCGATTGAGCAGGCGGGCGGCATTCCCTGCGAGATCCCCAAAAACGAAAAGAATCACATCACGGCAGAGAACACCGCGGCCAAGATCGAAGAGGTCATCGCAAAATACAAGAAGACCCCGCCCCTGATGTATATCGACCACGTCGACTATCAGTTCGGCAACCTTCACGACATCGAAGGCATTGCAAAGGCGGCTCACAAATACGACGTGCCCGTTCTCTTAAACGGCGCATATACCGTCGGCACGATGCCGATTGACGGCAAGAAGCTCGGCGTCGACTTCATAGTCGGCTCGGGACACAAGAGCATGGCGGCACCCGCACCTTCGGGAATCGTCGCGGTCACGGACGAGTATGCCGATAAGATATTCAACACCACAAAGGTCTCGGGTGATGTCACCGGAAGAAAGTTCGGAATAAAAGAGATTCAGATAATCGGATGTTCGCTCATGGGTGCAACCATGGCGGGTCTTGTCGCCTCGTTCCCCGCGGTTAAGAAACGTGTCGAGAACTGGGACACCGAGGTTAAGCACAGTCAGATTGTTACCGATGCTCTCACCGATATCGACGGAACGGTCATATTAAGTGACAACCCGCGTCAGCACACCCTGACGAGAGTCAACACAAAGGACTCGTTCGACAAGGTTGCCGAGACCCACAAGAAGAAGGGCTACTACTTCTCCGCGGCACTCAGAAAGCGCGGTATCTGCGGAATTATCCCCGGTACCACACGTATCTGGAAGTATAACGTCTACGGACTTACCGACCGCCAGACAAACTACCTTGCCGAATCCTTCAAGGCGGTTGCCGAGGAGAACGGTCTTCCGGTCTCGAACTGATTCGTCACGGATCGTCCCTGACCGTACCTGACCGACCCGGACTTATCCCCTGCCCGACGCGCGAAAGAACGGACCGGATATTATACCGGGACAGTATAAAGTAATAAGGAAAGAAAAAAGGAGGAGATCCCAAAAGGAGGAGACTCCACAGGTATCTTCCCCTTTGGTATTATCTTCTTTTATTCGGAAATTAAAAATAAATTAAAAGTCAGGGTATTCAGACCCGTCGTTTATCTGCATAATACGGGATATAATCATGTCAAAGACTGTGATGGCAAAATACGGAGAACTCTTCTTAAAGAGCGAGTCCGTACAGCGCTTTTATACCAAACTGCTGACGAAGAACATTCGCGGCATACTTGACGCGGAAGGAATCGATGCCGGGATAGTCCTCCATCGCGGCAGAATCCTCATAGGCGACAGTGCAAAAGGCGACGATGTAAATGCGATAGCCGCGGCAGTCTCAAGGGTTTACGGCATAGTCGGTCTTTCCGTCGCCGAGATGACGGGAAACGACCCAGAATCGCTCGGCAACGCCGCCGCCGAACTCTCGAAAGGGAAGCTTAAGAGCGGCATGAGCTTTGCCGTCCGCGCCAGACGCTCCAACATCAAAGAGTTCACGAGTCAGGAACTCGGCGCCGCCGTCGGCGACAGGGTCTACGATACCGCGGAGGGTCTGAGAGTCGATCTCACAAACCCCGATTACGAGGTCTTTGTAGAGGCGCGTCGTGAGGGCGGACTTGTCTACGACGAAGTTATCGAGGGTCCCGGCGGACTGCCGCTCGGCACTCAGGGAAGGGTCGTATCTCTTCTCTCCGCAGGCATAGACTCACCCGTTGCGGCATGGCTCATCATGAAACGCGGCACCGTCGTAACGCATATTCACTTCAACGGCGGCGAACACATGGGCGCCGACACACGTAAAGGAGCGCTTGCCAACCTGTGCGCTCTCTCGAGATGGACGAGCGGGCACAACCACGACATGTACGAGGTGAATCTCGCACCCTTCTATGACGAACTGATTAAACTCAGGAACGTCAAAAACCGCTGTATCATCTGTAAAAGGTTCATGCTGCGCTGTTCCTGCGAGATAGTCCGCCGCTACGGCTATGACGGCATACTCATGGGAAACAATCTCGGTCAGGTGGCATCCCAGACCATAGTCAATATGGGTGTTATCGGCGCCGCCGTCCCCTCCGGAATTCCGCTCCTTCAGCCGCTCCTTACCTATGACAAGGAGGAGACCGTCCGCATCGGAAGGCGCATAGGAACTTTCAGGGACAATGTCGGCGATGTGGGATGCAGGGTCGTTCCCAAACACCCGGCAATCTCGGCAGATCTTTCCGAGGTGATTGCTGACGAGAAAGAACTCGATCTGGACGGACTTTGCGAACTCTGCCTGAAAAGCACCGTAAAATACAGGGCGGTAAACGGAGAACTTACCTTAAGCAATGTAAAGGCGCACGAGTTCAAAGACGGCGACGAAGACTGACCGTAAAGCCCTGAAAATATTGCAAAAGATTGCCTGAAGATTTATTGAAATCTTCCGATAATACTCTTTTTACTCTCTGCCGCTGAAATTTCAAAAGATTCATATATTGATTTCCCGTAAAAATCGAAACTTCTTTTTAAGTGAGATTAGAAATTATCTTTCATATTATGGCAAAGAAAAAAGACGACAAACCGGAGCCGACCTCGGTCTTATATTATTACTACACGCAGGAGCGATGGGATAACTGGCTCAAAGTCCTCTCCGAAGCCGATTTCGAAGGCGACGAAAACTCCGACGAGATGCCCGAGGGTCTCTCATCGCTGGACAACTTCACCAAAGACGTCAATGTCTCGGTGATGAAGATAGTCAAGGTCTTCCAGAACGGCAGTTACGATGCCAAGACGGCGCTGGCAAAACTCGACGAGGTTGAAGCCATCATCATGGGCGAAGTCCCCGACAGCGATATCGCCGATATCGTCCAGGGTCTTCAGATGCGCTTCCTTGTTCTCTTCATCTCCTGCAAGAGATATATCGAGGGCAATATCGGCGAGGGCGAGATCAAGGATCTCGTAAAAGCCGGCAGAAAACTCCCCGAGGACGACATGGAGAAGGTGCTCGACATTGCGGCAACAATCGGCGCCAAGGTCATAAACGGCGAGAAATGCTGCTCGAAATATCTCAAGGACGACTCCGACGACGAACCTATCATGTTCGACGAGTGGCTCGGCGAGATAGACGACCTCGGCGAGGCGCTTGCTTCGCTCAAGAAGTTCGACGAAGAGTTCGGCATCGACGTCTGAAATGCACGTCTGAAAAGCCATAGCGAAATCGGATAAATCCGATATTGACAATAAAACGATTGACAATATAACCCGAAAACACAATCATCTTTTTTGTATTATGTCGATAGCACAGAAAGCAAGGTTTAAAGGCGCAAAAAAACTCGAAAATATCGTGGGATATCGCGTTCCCGAATTCGCGTTCAAGGGGCAGTTCCTTGAGGCTGTCTGTGCCACCGTGGACTATAACCGCATGGATAAGCGCCTGAAGACCCAGCTCACGAACTTCTTCAAGGCATTCCTTAACTGCCGCTGCAAGACAAATCCCCTGTGCGGATGCGCCGAGAGGAAGTTTGCCGCCGAAATCCTCGAACTGCGAATGAGCGGCATGAACCACCGCGACATCTCCGAGTTCCTTCTGGACGAATACGGAATCGACCTCTTCCCCACCGACATCTTAAGCTATCTCGAAGAGTCGGTTCATCTACTCGAAGCCGTAAAGGATGTCTCGACGATAGAGGGAAAAGAGAAGCTTGCGGCAAAGACAGCCGAAGTTATCGGTAAGATCGAGGGATAGATAAAGGGATAGAGATAGATCGAGGGATAGACAGAGGGACAGTGATTATATGAAATCCGGCAGCAAAACCGATTCCGAACCTGTAATGGAATGGGACAGCAAAGTCCTGATGTATACGAATCCGCTGATACTGAAGCAGCTCTTCGGCGCTCTCGGCGCGAGTTTTCTTATAGTTTACCTCATTCTCCTGCTCGCAACGGGCTTTGACCCCGAGATGATCCCGTTTTTCTTCGGTATGCTTATGCTCTTTCTCTTCATATGCCTGCTCGCATTCGCGGCGATGGCGATAATGGGCGGTTACTATCTCGTTCACAACACGCTCGGGGAGAAGAGTTTCGTCTGCGAGACTCAGAGGAGCCGGACGCGGCTGATGAAACTGCTCTGCGCCGTCGGTTTCTTAGGAGGCATGTCGCAGGGGAATTACACTCTTGCGGGTTCGTCCGCTCTTGCCGCGTCCAGACTTAAGGAGGAGATGAAGTGGAAGGATGTGACCTCGGTGACTTACAACCCGAAACGTCGTTATATCTACGTAAAGACGGGTCTCTTTGCGCCGCTTGCCATATTCTGCAACCCGGACAACTATGACGCGGTTGAGAAATTCGTTCGCGAGCACACTCAGCCGTATCTCGATAAGATAGAAGCCGAAAAAGCGGAAGCAAAAGCTCAAAAAGGGAAAAAATAATTTATTGATTCATTTATTTATCCGGTTTTCAGGCGTCCTTTTTGAAGAATACATACACGGGATAGTGATCCGAGACTTCGGCGGCAAACTCGTGAGTGAGGTTATACACTTCGTCGAATCTGAATGCGCCCGCATCTCCCGTATAGAAGATATTCGGTTTCGTGGAGACGATTCTGTCATAGGTGTTGTCGCCGGAGGCAACCGTAGTATCGACCTCGTTGCCGATGATCCAGATATAGTTCTCGGATTTCAGCGGCACGTAGGAGGTCTCGTCGAAGTATCTGCCGTCGGCGTTGTAGTCGCCCATCACTATGACAGGCTCATCGGCGGGCAGGACGCCTTTTGCGTATTCGGCGACCTCGTAGAGGGATTTGATCTCGTTAGCGGCATCATCGGGGTCGGTATGGATTACCGCGAAAGTGGCGTTGAAGATGCCTTCGTTGGACTTGAAAGACGCGATGTAAGGCGTCCTGTGGAAGATATCGCTCGTCTGCGGATAGGTAAACGCCGTGCCTACCGGCGATACCGTTCTTGTATTGTAGACATAGGCATACTGCTCCTTGCTTGAGGTGCGTCCCAGTCTCTCGCTTACCAGATACGCGTAGGAAGAACCGTCGGAGTTTACCTGCTTTATAAGGTTGTCCAACGCCGTTCCCGAACTGTCCCGTATCTCCTGAACGGCGATGATGTCGTATGTCCGTATAATGTCGGAGAGCACATTCATGACATCGGCTTTTGCGCTCTTTGACTGCCCGAATACCTGAATATTGAATGAGCCGACCTTCAGCAGATCGGAATTGTGCTGATTGTTGTCTTTTACGTCCGCGTTCGATACGGACGACATTATGGTATCCTTCTGTGTGTATCCCGCCGCAATAATCACGACTATGATAATTGCGAGATAAAGCAGCTTTGTATTGTCATTCTTTCGTTTACGTCCTTTTCTTGCCATGTATTCTTCTCCGTGTCCTGTCTATCCGTCTTACGGTTCTCTCCGTCTTATGGTTCATCCTTATCGGATTTCACCGTGTAATCACGTAATCGCCGGATACGAGAACCCTCTCGTCGAAACCGTCGCCGTTGTAGACGAAAACCGTTATCGGCTCGCCGCGCCCGAAGGCTCTCATCTTCTCGTCGTATATCCTTCGCACGGGCTTCAGTCCGTTTTCGCCGAGATGCTCCAGGACTCGTTTATAAAAATCGCGTTCCTGAACTAAAAAGTCTTTTTCATACGCCGCCGTCATCTCCGCGGTCTTTCTGCATTCTTCGTCGGAGATTTCGGCATTGTATTCCCCGTGATCGTTCAGACCCGAGATCTGTCTCCAGTCGACATTGCCGTATTCGTCCGCTTCCCGATGGAGCATATACGGATAGATGCGGCAGATCTCAAAGCGGTCGCCGTATATTTCGCACCGGCGATCTTCGTTTAGGAATGCGCAGTCGCCGTTCTCCTTCACTTTAAGCGCGTATCCCGAGACGTAAAAGCACCCGAGATTGTCGCAGATCTCGAAATACGGCGCCGGCATAATCATGTCGGGATATTTTTCCTTGGCGCGGCGGCAGTCTTTTACGAGAAGAAAGACGTGGTCGTTGTATTCCTTCGTGCAGCACCTGCCGCAGAGTGTGCATCTGAATCCGACCTCCTTAATTATCTTTTCAAGTTCCGCACGCGGATATGCCTCAAGCGAGGATATCTCTTCGTCAATAGCGTTAATCGCGGATTCGATGTCTTTAATTGAGTTTACCGAGATGTTATCAGCCTTCTTTTTCTGTCGCTGCCTGTGGCACTAACTGTGACGTTCGCTGTGCCGCGCCTCTTACGGTGCCACCGTTATATGTCATGATATGCAATGGCATGCGTTATATTCCGTGATATTTTATGATTCATAGAATTATTTGACGCCGATAATGTAAATATATCCGTAATTCGTGGAATTGCGTATGCCTGAAAAAGATAAGGAGTGGTTGAAAAGATTGGTTGAAAAGATTGGTTGAAAAGATTGGTTGAAAAGATTGGTTGAAAAGATTGGTTGAAAAGATTGGTTGAATTTGGGTTATATTTGGTGATATTGGATATTTGAGGTGATTAATTATGGATTCAGTGAAGTTTGCGGTATCGGTTTTGTATTGTAGTCATCTTCAGCATTGTTTTTTCTTCGTTTGGTCCTCTTTTATGTTTGTTGCCTGTTCTGTTTTCCTTCTTCGTTGCGTGTTTGAGTTTGTGTTTGAGTTTGTGCTTGTTTTTGCCTGTTTGGGTCTGTTTGTTTTGCCTGTTTTGTTTGTTGAGTTTATGTGGTCTTGCTTTGTTTGCTTTGTTTGATTTGTTTGGTGAGTAGGTGTGGGTTGTGTCTGTGGTTGTGTCTGTTCAGCGGTTGTTTTGGTTTGTGGTTGGTTCCGTTTGTTTCGGTCGGATTAAGGTCAGTTCAGCGTCTTACTGTATGGGTGATTGACGGTATTGACAATTCATTATAGAAAGTCTCGACGTATCCGTCAGGGAATGTGACTCTCGTAATGTCCGGCGAGAGATCAAAGGTGGTAAGTTTTGCTACCGGGTGCTCCATTAATATTGCTTCAGCCTTTTGGAAGGACTGAGAGGGCGTTGTTATCGTTTTTCCGTTAACATCGTCTGACACGGCTGCATATCCGTAAACCTTGAAGCTTGTCCCCTTTGAGTCGGATGAGAGGACGTCGCCCGGCATGTTGGCATGTTTATCGTATTCTTCCTTGATCAGTTTGCCCGGGTTGGCAATATTGAGGTAGTATCCCACGTATTCCACAAAGGTCATATCGTAGTTGAAAGTCAGTATTGCATTGCCGTCATCCTGAATCTCGGCAGTGTATGAGGTAATCGTCAGTGCCGACGCAGGCATTGCCGCTGCCGCAAGTGATACGATGAGTAATATTGCTAATGGCAGTCTGAGTTTTGTGTTGCTTTTCATAATACCTCCGTTTTTATTTGTTATTTAGAGAGTAATCCCATCAGCATATAAAATTAGTCCCACTCCGAAAATTTATATCCGCATGAGCAAAAAAAATGATTATCCATTATTATTTCTGTATCGTAACGCCGACCGTAATCTCCGCACTGCCGCCGTTTGTCTCGACATTTATCTTTCCGAAGAGAAGGGGGATATTCGGCGCTTTTTCGGTATCTATCTCAACGGCGACGGTAACGCTGTCTGCCGTGCTTATCGTTTCGGGAACGGCACGTATCCAGTCCCTGTTCGGGGTGACCGTGCCCGTGAGTATGCCGTCACCGCCGTTTGTGACCGTAAATTCGCTTCTGATGACAGTCGCATCTGACGCGATATCCGCGTCTTTGATGATTATCTTACTGCGGTCGGTCTCAAGTTTCGGGTCTTTGGCAAGCGCAACTTTAACGGGTATTTCAGCCCTTCCGCCGTTTGACGCGACCGTTATCCTGCCGGTGAACGGGGCGTCCGCAGCATCGGCGCCGGCGCCGTCCGGCAGCTTTGAACCGTCGATAACCGCCGCGGTTTCGAAGACCTTAGCGGCGGAGAAATCGATATCTTTTCTTCCCGTGCCTCTGAAAGTGAGCCAGTCGCAATCCGATTCGAGAGTGCCGATGAGCGTGCTCTCTCCCTTATTCTCGACCTTTATGACGAATTCGGCATCGCCGTTCCTCATCACCTTCATCTCTACGCTGTCGGGTGTGACCGAGAGCATCGGCGGATTTGGCGGATTGGTCTTTACCGGCGCAGCCTTTGCGGGTTGCTGCGTCGGCGCTGCCTGTTGAGATTTTGCAGGTTGAGGCTTTACCGCTTGAGGAGTTGCATTTTGAGGCTTAGTCGTTTGAGGTTTTGCCGTTTGAGTGCTTACCGGCGTTGTCGGAGGCGTCTTTACGGGCTGTGACTTTGCAGGCTTCGAAAACCCGAATCCCGCTCCGAATCCGAATCCTGTCCCTACTCCGGTCCCGCCCCCTGTCCGCACTCTCTCTTCTCTCTCGCCGGCGGGGGGTTTTGCGGTCACGGTCTTTTGCGCATCGTTCCCTTTGCCCATCTTTCCGGCTGGGAACGGATCTTTCCGACCCGGATTTGCCGCCATGACGGCACACCACGGGCATTTCCTGAGACCGCCCGAGAAGTAATGATTGTCGTTGCGGTCGCACTTCTGGATATTTGCTATCTCGTTCTTCAGCGCCGCCGCCCACTCCGAAGCCGCGGGCCGCTTCTCCTTCTCGGAATGCCCCGTGACAAAACAGCGGTGAAACAGACTTCTGAGTTCGGGGGAGATCATCGCATACGGCGGTGCGTTCTTCGGCGGTCTTACGTCCGGAAACGTCCCCTCATACGCAAATTTGCCCTGCTTAATCTTCGCCTCTATTGTCGGCAGCCCGTCCACTCCCGCACCGCGTGCCTGATAGGGATGAAAGCCGTTCATGAGGAATCTGAAGATCATGACTCCGAGCGCAAACAGGTCGGAATAGTAGCGGTCGATATTGTCCGTCCTGAAGTTCACGCCCATAAGTTCGGGAGGCAGGAAGTCGCCGGTCGCCACCTTGGTATAGTAGGTCTTCTTTGACGCGGCATCGGTAATCTGGAACGAATCGCAGTCAATGAAGGATACCGCGGCAGTCCTCGCGACAAGGATGTTGGATGCGCTCATATCCCCGATTCTGTGCCCTTTCAGGTGAATTGCGCTTACGACCGAGGCTATGTTGAACGCCGCCGTCAGCAGATACAGCCACGTAAAAGTGCCGCCCATATATTTTATCCTGTCGTCGGGGTCGTAGTAGCGGTGGGCCTCGCGGAACATCGAGGTGTCGATGAGCGGCATCGTAAAGCCGAGGAAGTGCGCATCCGGCAGGTTTGAGTCATACAGCGCCGATATCGCCCAAGAAATCAGGCTTGAATGCGAACTGTCCGTTTCGCCGGTGAGGTTATCGCCAGGCGGGTTGTTTATCATCGCCTTTACCTTCTCGCGGAGTTCGGCGTTGATTTTGTTTTTGTGGTAGACCTTTGCGCAGATGCCGTCACTGTATTTCACGGCGTAAATCATGCCTTCGCCGCCGCTTTTAATCGGACCCGAGAGGGTAATGCGCTGACCGCCGCATTCGAAACCGCCCGCAGTCCGCGGCGTTCGTGAATATACTGTTATCTCCGCCATATTTCCGAAAGCCTTCCCCCGATATCGTTATTCTTCCTTAAAACATGCAACGGCAAGTGTCTTGTCGTCGTCGGATACGCTGCACATCTTCTCCGACGATAAAAGCCCCGCAATGTCGCGGTTCCCGTTGTTACCTTTGTTATCGTCGTTTTCTCCGTTTTCTCCGTTTTCGGAGCCGTCACTTTCACCCGTTTCACCGTTCTCACGGTTCTTCGAGTTAAAATAATCGAACAGCGGTCTGAAAAATCCTTCAAACGGCTCTATATTGCCGTCTTTCTTGACCGTAACCGCACCTATGCAGCCGTCAGTGAAGACTGCGGCATTGACAAGCCCCACGGGTGCGGAGGCACCTGCGGTCATGTTCATCCGCGATTTCCAGTCGGGGGATGTAATCGGCGTAACTTCGTTGATGTATTCGGAATCGACGGGTTTTACGATTATCTCCATTCTGCCGTCGGAAAAAGCGCCGACAATGGCGCCGTCTCCTACCTGTGCGGCGGTAGCCTTTCCGCCGAAGTAAAAGAGCAGGGCAAGGGTGCAGGCAAGATCCTTTTTTACGACGCCGTTTGCGGCATCTTCGGCATATTTTTCGATGGCTTCCGCCGCAGCTGTGAAAGCGTCGAGGAGTATGGTCTCGTCGGATGTAATCTCCGCAAGTGTAAGACCGTCCTCGAAGTCCGTAGTGAGATAACGTTTAATCTCGGCAGCGGCGGCGTGAACCGCGATATCCGCCCCGATCTCCGAGTGTGACGCACTGCCAAGCCCGTCGGCGACGGCGATGACCGCGGCATCTCCTTTTCCTTTGCCGCACCCGAAAATCTCAAAGTAACATCTGTCCTGACAGGGTTTGCCCGACTTGATATGTGACTGCCCGCGAACCGATGCGCAGTAAACAGATATCGGTGATCCTTTCATTGCTCTTACATTTTTTCTTATTTTGAAGAATAAAAAACCATAATATTCGGAATTATATGCGGAAGTCACACTGATTAAAAAAAGATTACGGTAAGTAATATGCTGTTTTGAAGTATTTTGTTTATATTGACGTTTTGTTTATATCGAAGGAATCTCGCCCCAGCCCATGAGTCCGAAGGGATCCTCCAATACCACGGTTTCTCCGGGTTTTGACGCCGAAACCTTGGTCTGACTTCTCGAAAGCCAGAGGAACATCTCGTTGAAGTGATTCTCTTTCAGTTTTATGGGCGTCCTGTGCTGCGGCGATATCTTTGCAAGCGTATCCATATCCGCTTCGTCGACGCCGACTGCAAAGAACAGGAATTTACCGCTCTTTTCGCCGTCGTGAATCAATGTAACGACCTCGTTCCAGAGCTCGTCGCCTTCGTTCATGTCGGTCGGCTCGCCGTCGGTGATGAGGAAGATCCACGGGCGGTAGTAATCGATACCCTCTTTCTTGTATTCGTCCTTCCTCTTCTCGATTAACTCGGATGCCTTTTTGATTGCGCCTCCCAGCGGCGTCAGACCGTCGGCCTCGAGTGTCGGCGGTTCGAAATCCTCAATCGACGAGAAATCATGTGCCACATCGACTTTCTGACCGAATGTCACTACGGCGAGATCGACACGTTTCCGTGCGAGCTCGTCCTTCTCGATCTCTTCCTTGAATGCCCTGATTCCATCATTCAGCTGTCCTATCTTGTCGCCGACGATCATCGACCCTGAAATGTCGAGGAGAAGAACGGTCGGACAGTGAGGTTGCTGGGGATACGATATTTCCACAATCTCTTCGAGCGTCATATATATTACCTTTTAATGCGGCAAGTACCTGAAAGACTGATATATTTCAGCACTTTTCGCAGTAACCGTCTTTGTAATTGTTATTATGAGGGATAATATAAATAAATGATTGTATTTTTTCCTGTTTTTCTCGGTTATTTTTTCGGTTATTTTTTTCGGTTATTTTTTTCGGTTATTTTTTTAGGTTATTATTCCGCATTTGTTCGGTTAATCGAATGCTGCGGCGGCAAAACCCTGCCCGATCGTTCCCGAAGCGGACATCCGCGGAAAGACCATACTAAAAACTATACAATCTAAAAGATTCAAATATATTCTGTTAATGCGGCACCGCTCATCTGCCGCGAATATCGGGGAAAGATAACAGATATGAAGATAACAGTTGTCGGCGGAGGCTACGTCGGTCTCGTTTCCGGCGCATGCCTTGCGAAAACGGGTCACGACGTCACGATAATCGATACGATTCCGCAGAAAGTCGATATGATAAACTCGGGCAGACCGCCCATTTACGAGAAGGGACTTGAAGAGATACTGAAATCCTGTGTCGGCAGGAACCTTTGCGCTTCGCTGAACTATGACAGCGTTGCCGAATCCGATATCGCGCTCATATGCGTGGGAACACCGCCGCGTCCCGACGGTTCCGCAAATCTGGAGTATATCGAATCTGCGGCGGAGTCAATCGGCAGGGAGATCGGAAAGGCGGAGAGCCGCGGGGTGCACAGGTTCCGCACCGTCGTCGTAAAGAGCACGGTTCCCCCCGGCACCACGGAAAAAATCGTATTTCCCGCGGTTATGAAAGGTGTGGGAAGCTGTGCAACCGCGGATGAGTTAAGCATAGATATTGGCTTTGCAATGAACCCCGAGTTCCTCCGCGAAGGTCTTGCGGTCGAAGACTTCCTCAATCCCGACAGGATAGTCATCGGCAGCGGCGGCGGGAAGGCAAAGGATGCGGTCACCGCCATGTATGAGGGAATCGGAACGGAGCGGCTTTACTGCGGCATCACCGCCGCCGAGATGATAAAATACACCTCGAATGCTTTTCTGGCGACGAAGATATCCTTCTCCAATGAGATTGGAAATATCTGCAAGCAACTCGGTATCGACGTCTATGAGGTCATGAAGGGCGTCGGCATGGATCACAGAATCTCCCCGTTCTTCCTCAATGCCGGCGCAGGATTCGGCGGAAGCTGCTTCCCCAAGGACGTATCCGCGCTCGTATCCCTTGCGGAATCCTCCGGCATCGACCCCGTTCTCTTAAAGTCCGTCCTCGGCGTCAACGATGCTCAGCCGCTAAGAATGATTGAACTTCTTGAGAAGCGTATCGGAGATATCTCGGGGAAGCATATCGCCGTCCTCGGTCTTGCCTTCAAGAACGACACCGACGATATCCGCGATTCGCGCTCCATCCCCGTTCTTGCCGAACTGATTAAGAAGGGCGCGAAGATAACCGCATACGATCCCATGGCGACCGCGGCCATGAAAACGCTCTTTGACGAAAGTAAGGTAATCTACTGCGCAAACGCGAAGGATGCGCTCAAGGATGCCGACGCCTGCCTTGTTATGACCGAATGGCCCGAGTTTACGAAGCTTGACGCCGAGTTCGACGGCATGAGGTCGAGGGTAATTATAGAAGGAAGACGTATATTGTCAGTTAAAGATAAAGAGGGAATATGCTGGTAAGAAAAGGACTCATACCCGCGGCAGGCTCGGGAACAAGGCTCGGACCGTTCACAAACGCCATACCCAAGGAGCTGCTGCCGGTCGGCGACAAAGCCGTAATCGAGCATGTGGTTGCCGCGATGAAACTTGCGGGCATAGAAGAGGTTGTATTCGTCGTAAGTCCGCATAAACACGGACTTTCCGACTATTTCGGCTCGGGAAAGCGTTTCGGCATAGATGCCACCTATGTGGTGCAGGATGAGAGAAAGGGACTCGGGGATGCCGTTCTTGCCGGCGAGCACGTCCTCGACGAGACCTTCACCGTGGTTCTCGGCGACAACTTCTTCTCGCCCAAGACCTTCCTTAAGGATTTAATCGATTTCCACGTCAGAGAGAAGGCTGATTCCACAATCGGCGTTGCCGAAGTCGAAGACGTGACCAGACACGGCATAATAACGCCGTCGGGCAACCGCATAATCGATATGGTGGAAAAGCCGCCGGTATCCGAGGCAAAGAGCAATCTCGGTGCGCTCGGAGCATATGTGTTTACGCCCGACATCTTCGATGCCATAAGGAATACCAAACCCGGATATAAAGGCGAGATTCAGCTCACAGACGCCATAAAACTTCAGATTGAGGATAAGAAGAAAGTTCTTTACAATAAGATAGACGGCATTCACATAGACGTGGGCACCCCCAAAGACCTCATGCATGCCAATGACTGGTATCTCACCCACGACAGCGAGTGAGTGCATCAGAAGCGCCGTTATATGAACGGGCGCGAATAAGCACATCGGGTTTAACGGGTGAAGTTTTCACCCGAATCTATCTTTTTAATTTTGAGTACCGAGAGACTTGAGATACTCTTCGACATTCAGGTATTGAATATCGCCGCATTTTGTGTTCTCTCCGCGATAAATTACATATTTTCCGACGATATCCCCGTATCTGTGGCTCGTCATGCCGCATTTATCCTCATTATTTAGATGACGGTACTGCTCCGGTATCTGTTCGCGGCTGTATTTAACCTCGTAGATCCTGCATGTGAGTTCCTTTGTATCGCATACGACCATGTCAAACTCTCCGACCGGAAACTGAACCTTGAAGACCTTTTTGTCGGGAAATGCCAGCCGCGTCTCCAGAAGAACGATATCCTCCATCATTCTGCCGCGTATCTCCGAGAGCAGCCTCTCCAGTATCCGCTGCCTCTCTCTTGCCGAAAGTTCGCGGAATTCCGCGTCAAGGAGCATGTTTTCGACAATGGCCTGCGCCTGCGCGTATCGCAGTCCCGGCTGGCTTATGACTGTGATCTTTCCTTTTCGGCTTACCTCCGGCAGTGACTCCAGATCTATCTCCATAATAAGATCAAGCAGTTTCAGATATTCCTTAATCTGAATCATGTGGTCTTCTTCAATCCCGACGGTCTGTTCCTCTTTATTCAGAATATCAAGCATCTTCATAATTCCGGAATTTACTTCCCCGGCATTCATGTGATCCAGGATGTTAATCGGATTCTCCATGTCCCTAAGCAGATTTGCCGCCGTCACCGCTATGTCATGCGACCTGAACGTTCTTTCGATAACCTGCTTCGTGAAACTGTGATTGATGTTTTCCACAACCCGATTTATGACGTTGGTCAGTTCTCCGTGCTCGTATAACTCCCGCAGCAGACGGAAATGACCGCCGTATTGATATGCTTTCAGGGAATGCTGAATGTTTTTTGCTATCGCCGTGTCTATGTATTCTTCCGCGTGTTTTGAATCCGCAAACGGCGTATTCGGGTTATAAATTTTTGTGGCTTCGGAGTTGCAGGTATGGGGGTTGCAGTTATCGGAGTTGTGGGTTTCGGAGTTGTAGTTTATTCCGCCAAGACTCATTGTTCCGCCGTATCGGATGTATTCGTCGATACCGCGGATTCCCAGCACTTCTTCAAACTCGCGATACGGTATAAACGTGGTGTGAAGCATTATGCACCTGTCATAAAGCTGTTCTTCCCGCGTAAACGCAAATCCGAGGGAATCGGTTCCCGATAAAACGATCTTCATGCCGCTGCCGGCATAGATATCCGAGAATAATGCCGCCCCCTCGATAAAGTCCTCCATAAGGGTAACTTCGTCGATAAACACATATCTGAAACCGTTTTTCTCCAGCAGTTTCAGATCCGCATCCACATCCGCAAGCGTATCGGCGGAAGTCACCTGAATAAATGCCGCCTTCTCAAATTCTTCGGGCGAGAGTTCCGTAAGAATCTGCCTGATCATGGTCGTTTTGCCTGTTCTTCTCAGACCGTAGATTATCAGAACCTTATCCTGCGGCGGTCCGAAGATGTAGTCACGAAGCACCCGAATCGGCTCTCTTCTTTTATATTTTTTAGTAAGCGCTATCTGCGACTCAAGCTGCTTTCCGACTCTTACCGCGGTCTTGAATCGAAGGTATCCGCGTTCTCCGCTGTCATAGACGCGATCTGTTTTCGGAACGGTGAGTTTAAGCTCTTTTAACTCCTTTTCCAGAGTTTTTCGTCTGTCAATCTTCGCTTTCAGCGCCGGAACTTCTTCGAATGCCACATAATTCTCGATTCTCTTCCCGCCGCGGGTTATCCGGTGATAATAGTAGTCTTTATCCTTAATTTTCTTCTTTGTAATGCTCCCCGCGGGCAAAATCGCGATTTCACGCTCGATTTCAGCGATTTGAGTATATATGTCATCATCTTTCGTCGGAAACACCTTCTTCAATCTTTATTGTCTCTATTAATTATACTCATTATACTCACTGTATCTTAATGATTTGGGTATAACTGGGTATAATGGGTATAATGAGGTATAACCTTGTATAGCCGAGCATAACGAGGTATAACGAATACTGTAAAAAAAGTCTTTATTTCCCGTAATTTCTCACGGTTTCATATACCCTGTGCCTGTCATAGGTGTGGTTCGCGATATATTCCGATAATTCTACGGCATAATTGTAGCGTGAAATATAGCCGTCGAGTTCGGTGCTTACGGCATTGTAGCGGTTTACGAGCGCATTGTATTCCGGCACGAGGCGGTTGTATTCCGCAACGTTCTGACTCTTAAGCCGCCTTGCCGTCGCCTCCATGGACTTCAGGCGGCTCTCCAGACCGTCAAGTTCTTTCTCCTTCGCTTCTATACGCGGCAGAAGACTCTCGGTAACGGCATCGCATTTTTTATACGCGGCATAGATGCTCTCAATCTCGTTCATGCTCCCGTAGGCAAGGGTGCCGTTTCCGATCTTTGTAAGATGCGGAACCGATGTTATCTCCGTATCGTCATCGAGTGTTATATCGGGCCAGCCGACATAGTGTCCGACTGTGGTTTCCACATAGGCATAGCCCGTATCTGCGTATGAGAGATGTGACTTTTCCGGCGGCAGTCTGATGCCGAGCGCCATATGCGATTCATCGTCAAAGAGCAGGAGTGCGACATCGTATCCTTCTCTTGAGAGCAAAGCCGCGGCAAGAAGGCTTTTGTCGTCGCAGTCGCCTTTCCCTTCGTATACGGTCTCTATGGGAAACTTCGGTTCCGAGCGCACCGCGTTCGTGTAGTAGGGCATTGACTGGACATAGGCAATAATAAGTTCCGCATAGCTGTCGGCGTCGAGAGAGAGTTCCGACTTTATCTTCCGCATCTCCGCAAGGATTGCGTCATAGAGCGGCGGAAGGGACTCGTCATCGATGAAGGAGCGATAATACGGATCGGTCCATGTATCGTCGGATATCGTCTCCTGATAGAGGTATGCCTGTTTGTCGGCATCATATGCGGCAGTATAGACCGCTTTGTCGACGGGCACAGTTAATTTTACAATCCTGTCCTGAAAATTGAACGAATACGATACGGGAACGTATTCGCCGGTGTCGTAGGTCTCTATTTTGGGATATATTTCCGCATCGTCAAAGAGATCGGCACATCCCGCGGAGAGCGCGAGCATGGCGGCAATCAGGACGGTTGCAATGATAACGGGGCGAACGCGGGTCATATTGTATCGGTCGGATCCCTGATTGTGATCCGTATATTTTCTAATTCTTTTGTCGTCACTTTTTATAAATATGAAAGATGGCGGCAGTAATGACCCGCTCTGAATGATGAATAAACGATAAGTAATCGATTGCTGATTAGTGCCGATATTCTTAATCAAATATTTATCAATTGCAGTCCAACGGATATCTACAATTTACGGATATTCAGAAATGGCAAGAATATTACTCGGCAAACTGGTTCTCAGCTGGTGCGACAACTGCCACACACCCGTTCTCGGCAAGAAGTGCTCGTGCGGCGCCGAAACGAGACCCGTATCGGTAACGCCGCCGGGAGACATCCGCCCCGCCTTCAAGTCGGATATCGATCATATAAACAGCCTTTATGAAGCGCAGTTCGGGGAAAAACTAATCCCCGATGGTCATATAGTAATCCTGAACAAGATCCCCGATGCCGACAGGATGGAGGAGGTCATCATGGGTGGTTCGGTCGTATGCGCATACCGCTATATCCCCGCAGAGAAGAGATGGGAACTTTTGCCGCGTATTCATGCGTTCGAGTATGCAAAGCCGCGGAGGAAGTATGTTGTCGTCGACGACGGCGCAGTCGAGTCGATTAAGGGGGGTTCAAGCCTGCTCGCACCCGGACTTGTCGAGATTGAGGACAGCGTGAGAGCCGACGACGAGGTCTTCATCCTCTCAAAAAGCGGCGAATGCATAGGTGTCGGAAGGGCACGCGTCAGTGCCGAAGATGCAAGGAAGATGACAAACGGCGCCGTAATAAAGACAAGAAAACCGAAACCGACCGTCTTTGTCAAGGGGGAGGCATCGTGGGACGATGCAATCCGTTCCAACTCCGTGATTCTCGACAATGTCGAGTCCGAATCTATTGCCTTTGTGAAATCCGTGGTTGCGAAGAACCCGAATCTGCCGGTGAATGTCTCGTATTCCGGCGGCAAGGACAGTCTGGCAACCCTGCTCATCGTCCAAAAAGCGCTCGGAAAAACTCCGATTGTCTTCTCGGATACCACGCTCGAGTTCCCCGAGACATATCAGAACGTTGCCGATGTCGTAAAGAAATACGATCTTGAGATAATCCGAACCGGCGCCGGAGACACCTTCTGGGAGAATTTCGAGGTCGAAGGTCCGCCCGCGGTCGACTGCCGCTGGTGCTGCAGCGTCTGCAAGCTGATGCCGGTAAAGAAGCTCATCGAGGAGAGATGGGGCGAATGCCTCTCCTTTATCGGACAGAGGAAATACGAATCCCTTGCGAGGCTCAAGAGTCCGCGTGTCTGGCGCAATTATAAGGTTAAGGTCCAGCTTTCCGCGGCGCCGATTCAGCACTGGACGGCGCTTCACGTATTTCTCTATCTCTTTAGGGAGAAAGCGCCATACAACGTGCTCTACGAGAGAAGAATCGACAGAATAGGCTGTTTCATGTGTCCGTCAAGCGATCATGCCACCTTTGAGATAATACAGAGGGATTATCCCGACCTCTGGGCGATGTGGCAGGAGAAACTCGGACACTGGATGGAGAAGAACAATCTGCCGGAAGAATGGCGGACGAATGCCCTGTGGCGACAGAGAGGCGGTGAAGATGACACGAGTAGTTATACTTGATTACGGTCTGGGTAATCTCAGAAGCGTGAAGAAAGGACTTGAGAAAGCGGGCGCGGATACGGTTATTACCTCGGATCTCGACGTCATGGCGGACGCCGACGGCGTCCTTCTCCCGGGCGTCGGTGCCTTCTCCGAGGGTATGGAGAAACTTTCGGCGATGAAGAGCGCTCTTTACGATTACGTGAAAGAACGCCCGATTCTCGGAATATGTCTCGGGATGCAGATGCTCCTCGAGATCGGCGAGGAATACGGCATCCACGAGGGTCTGGGGCTGGTTCCCGGGTCGGTAAAGCGCTTTCCCGACCGCGACGGCTTCAAGATTCCGCATATGGGCTGGAACAACCTCACAATCGAGAAGAAGGATTCGCCGCTGTTCAAGGGAATCCCCGACGGCAGTTACGTCTACTTCGTCCACTCATACTATGCGGATACGGGACGCGAGTATACCCTGACCTCAACGGACTATATCCTGCGTTACGCATCCGCGATTCAGAACGGCAATGCCTACGGAACCCAGTTCCACCCCGAGAAGAGCGGCGCGGTAGGACTTAAGATCCTCGAAAATTTCATCGATATGCTGTAATTACGTGCTGTAATTACGGCAACGATAACGGCAAAAATCTCTAATTGTCTGTAATAGTCTGAAAAATCCGGAAAAATCTGGAAAAATCTGAAAAAAAATCTGAAAAAAATTTATCTGATTTTTGTTTGAAGATAATATCTCCGAACTTTGCTTATTTCAGGTATTTTCTTAAGGGTGCAAGTTCGGCAATCATCTTCGGATTCATCTTGATTATCTCTTTCATCAGCGTCAGTGTCGAGAATTCCTTCATGACGAGGTTGCTGACCGAGTTTAAGATTGAATTGAGCTGTTCGTCATCGAGTTTGACAAAGATCTCTTTTATCTGATAGTTTCTCTCGAGAGCCTTACCCATCTTCGAGGCACGCCATGTCGTGTCGTATTTCATGAGCGCCGCCTTTGAGACATCGCCGTTTCTGATGCATTCCGCCGCGACTTCCGCCGCAAGCTTTCCGGAATACATGGCGTTGTAGATACCGCCGCCCGTGATCGGGTCGCTGAGGCGTGCCGCATCGCCCACAAACATCAGACCGTCCTCGACCGTGGACTTAAGGGGCGGGCAGATTGAGACGCCGCCTACGATAATCTCGGTGATCTTGCCGTCGGGGAAGTTCTTCTTCACAAATTTGTCGAGGTAATCCTTTGCACGCTTGCCGTTTTTGGATTCGTTTCCGGCGATACCGATACCTACGTTTGCGGTCCTGTCGCCCTTGGGGAATATCCAGATATAACCGCCGGGGCATGCCTCTCTTCCGACATAGAAGGCATTAATCTCGGGCTCGATATCGATATCCGCCATCAGATACTGTGCGCAGGTCTCAAGCTCGCTCAGCGGCACCGTCGTGTCGACTCCGCAGTAGCGTCCGAACTTGGATTCAACGCCGTCGGCGGCGATGACGACCTTTGCACGGACCTCGTGAACGCTGCCCATGTATTCGATCTTAGCGCCTTTGCAGACGCCGTTCTCCATGATTGCGTCAACCGCACGTGCCTTGACGTAGCATTCCGCGCCCGCTTCGAGTGCCTGCCATATAAGGTCGCGGTCGAAGACCTTTCGGTTGAGGACGTAACCTACCTCGTTGCCCGCCATGGCAGGGTTGAGATAGAAGGAGTTGCCGTTGGGCGCAACTATCTTTGCGCCCTTAATCTTGGATGCCACCCAATTGGGATTCAGTTCGGTGAAGAATTCGTTGATGAGTTCCTCGCCGATACCCTCGGCACAGCGGACGGGTGCCCCAATCTGCGGGCGCTTCTCGACGATACAGACCGAGAGTCCCTTCTCCGCTGCAGTCTTGCCCGCGAGCGCACCGCCCGGTCCGCCGCCGATGACCAGGACATCGTATTCGCTCTTCATTCTTTAATTGCCTCCAGAGATCCCAACGGGCATACTTTCACGCAAATCTTGCAGTTTTTGCAGATTTCATCATCTATTGACAGGTAAGCGTCAATGAGTTCGATTGCTCCTTCGGGGCATACCGAAACACATGCTCCGCAATACCCGCATACCTCTCTGCGAACTTTGATCATTCTTTATATATTTGGCGGATACGCACTTTAATATTTATGCATGCGTCCGTTTGCGCGGGAGAGAAAGGTCTTCGAAAGGTCTTCAGATCTCGAAGGTGCCGTACATTCCGCCGCCGCCGGGGTGCAGTGTAATCCTGCCTTCGCGGAACCTTTTAACGGCATCGGCAACGGGTGCGCTTACCTGCGCCATATTTTCGGTCGGCACCGACGTAAGCACGTCAATCTCCGTTCCGAACTCCGATACGAGCGCCGAGTAGAGAGTTTTGCACTGCTTCGTATTCGGCGATGCCGCATTCAGAACTCCGGCGATAATCTCGGCAAGCGGGATTATATGCAGATACGGCGGGCGGCTCAGCCTTTTGCCGTCGAAGGATTCCGCGGGGACGCTCTTTGATAAAGCACGGTCGCGGACGCCGATCTTGATTTTGCCGCCGCATTCGCACCTGCCGCCGCACTTTTCCGCCTCTTCGGGCGTGAACTGCCGGTAGCATTTCGTGCATGCCGTGCGGTTGTATTTCCCTTCCTCTGGGAAGAAACCGGCGTTAAGAACGATTCTGTTGTCGAGGACGGCACGTATGATATCTTCGGCTTTTCGCGAATAGGTGTCTATCTTATTGAACTCGCGTCCGAGTTTATTGAGCTGTGCGCTGTGGGCATCGGAGTTGGAGAGAAACGGCAGCCCGCCGAGTTCGGGTATATTCTCGCCGTAGGTCGTATCCGCGGAGAGACCCAGCTCAAGAAAATCGGGTTTTTCGTCTCCGTAGCAGTCGCGGAGGGACTCGACACGCCCGTACATGCCCGTCCACGGGGTAAAAGCGTGTGCGGGACCGCAATATGCCCCGCAGTCGTGGACAATCTTCAGTATCTTCTCGCCCGAGAGTGATACGTTGGGGCGCCCCCCTTTGTCGATATTCGCGCTGTAGGGGCGCAGGCGGTCGGCAATCTCCTCCGCCTGCGAAAAATCGGTCATGAGGATGAGGTGGTGCACCTTTCCTTTGCCGTCGACCTCCGATGTCGGCAGAACGGTGACTCCGTCGGTATTCTCACCGAAATCAGTCCATGCCTTTCGCCATTGCGGCTGAAAAGCATCCCCCGAGCCCAGTATATCCAGACCTTTAATCCGGCATGCCGCCGTAAGCATTGCGGGTGTGGTGTTCTTTGACGCCGCCATCGAAAAGGGCGAATGAATATGAAAATCCGCGGTCAGAATCATAAATAAATCTTGATTAGGGTTATAAAAATAGATTTTTCTTTGGGTCCCGGTCGGGCACCGGGCGGTCGGTATTTCTTCGGTTCTATACGGTCTATCCTATGTAGTTCAGTTCCTCTTCGGAGCCGGTTTTTTCGGCGCCTTTGACCCTGTTGACGAAGGCTTCCATCTCGACCGCACGCTCCTGAAGTTTTGTGGTGTCGACCTTTATGCCTGTCAGCTTCGAGAGAACCGAGAGCACGCAGGTCGCACTGCGCGGGTCTACGAGGTATCCCGAGGTTTCGCCCATGATACAGATACCCTCCATATCCATGCGTTTGCCGATTCCGAGAAGCAGTCCCGCAGCCCCGATGATGCCGCCGCCCGGCTCGCTCTCCGTGAACTCCGCGCCCGCCTTCTCGACCTCGGGTTTGAGTTTCTCGTCGTTTACAGCCGCAATCACCCTTGCCTTATCCGTCAGGTGACCGACCCCGTAGCCTCCGAGAGTGTAGACTCTTTTGACGCCGAATTTCTTTGCGATATCGAGATAAGTCTCGGTAAGGAAGTAGTGACCTTCGGGTGTGGCGCTCTGGAAGTCGCCGATGAGGAACATGACACGCAGTTTCTTCTTCTTGTCCTCGTATCTGTAGAGTTCGTTGTTGGGAAGGCGCGCCACTCCGCAATCCTCCAGAATGACCTGCGGCGGGAAGTAAATCGACGTTATCTCCGCAATCTTCTCGGCACCGAGTTCCTCTATCATATGCTCGGTCGCAAGCTTTCCGACCAGTCCAACCCCGGGGAGTCCCTCAATCAGAATATCGCAGGGACAGTCCTCCGCCGTCTCAAAAAAATCTACATTGATGTCGTGCATTTGAAAAACTCCTTTAGTGATTTACTTTGAAACTATATGAAAATACTTTGAAAAATGACCGGAAGTTTAATGCCATTATCGGACTTTCAGTTCTCCGCCTGAAATCTGACTTTGCGGCGAAGTTCGCCGTATCTGTCCTGCGGCGAATACCGAGGCGGATGTGCGCAGACCGTGTTCTCTCCGCATACGGGACAGACGTAAGAAAGAGTATATCTGCCGTCTTTCGGACAGCAGCGGATTTTTCTGCTCATCGAATGTTGGAATGTCAATCGGCTTATTTTGCGCCGGTTTTCTGTTTTCTGATGAAACTGCCTTTGCCGTCGGCACGCTCGACCACGCCGATTGCGGCATTTGCGGCTTTGTTTATCGCTTTCTCCGCCGACTTGTAATCGGGGGCGGTAACTTTGATGCGGTATTTGGGAGCGCCGACATAGACCAGTTCAATCTCGACATCATCGATTGCCGGCTGTGCGCTTCTGAGCGCTCTTCTGATGATATTAACGCCGTCTGGCTTGTTGGATGTTAAAATAAGCGTTCCCGAGATTGTAACCTTGGGGAGCTTTACATTCTCGGATGCAACCGTGACCAGCGCTTTTGCGACCTTGGAATCCAGACCGAGTTTCTTGAGGGTGGCTTCCTCGTCCACCATAACGTCCTCGAAGACAGGATACAGGTCGTCGCCGTATTCCCGATATAACTTCTTTGTCAGGTCTTCGGCAGAGCATCCGGACTGTTCGGCAACGAAGCCGATCCATTTCTGCGCCTTCTGCTCGTTCTTCCACTCGTGAATCTTGTCTTTGTGCTGGTGCTCGTTGACATCCTTGAGTGAGAGATCTATATGCCCGCGGCTCGTGTTGACGCTCAACACTTTGCAGACTACCTTCTGCCCCTCGCGTACGTAGTCGCGGATATGCTTTATCCACCCGCGCGCTATCTCGGCAATGGGAATAAGACCTTCGTGTTCGTTATATTCGTCCAGAGAGACGACGGCAGTAAAGTCCCTGACTTCGGTGACCGTGCATACTACCAGTTCGCCTACTTCCGGCCATTCTCTTTCCGGCATTGTAGTTGTGTTTATCTTATTTACTCGTTCTGAGCAATGATTTCTGCTTTAATCTCTGCGTTTCCGCCTTTGGGAACTGCAAGAACTTTGCCGCAGACAAGGCACTCTACCGTTGTGCTTGCCTTCTGGAAGATCTTCTGCTCATGCTCGCAGTCCGGGCATTTTACCGTATAGAATTTCGATCTGTTCTCTCTGTTTACGCGAACCATTTTAATCACTCCGTAAGTTCAAATTTACCTGCTTTGACGCCGCTTCTGAGGTGTGCTTTTCCGCATGCGGTGCAGCGGTATCTGACGTTAATTCTCTTGGTCGGCTTGTCTCCGCCCGGCACCTTTGAGAATTTACCCATGTTTCCGACCTTGCTTCTGCGTGCCTTCTGGCGGTCGATCCAGTGAAGGTGAAGGTCGCGGCCTTTCTTTACTTTCTCAACTTCGTGTATCTCGTGCTTTCTGCAGTATGGACAGTATGTCTTGAACTTTGTTGGCATCTTCATAAAACGTGTAGCCCCTTTCAGATTTTGGATATGACACCGCGGTTTTCGGGTGTCATAAAGACCCCCGCCCTTCTTTGTCGCGGGCACGGGTCTTCACAATAAATCTCATATTTATTTGCTGACCTTGATATTTAATGCTATGTTACGATCCCGAAGAACTCTCGCGTTATCGACGGGCAGCGTCAGAATGTCACCCGCGGATATGGTATAGATTTTGTTGTCGATTCCCATAAAAGAGTCAATATCCCTTTTAACGCAGAGCAGTTCGTACTCAATCGGCGTGTTGTCCGCACCTGTTGCCGCATTGCCTGCCGCAACGGCATTTCCGGCAGTCTTTTCGGCATCTGAGGGTGAGGTTGCGGCGGTCTGCGTTTCAGCCGTGCTCTGCGTGCTTTGCGGTCCCTGTGCTCCCCGAGTTCCCTGTGCCGCAAAGTCGCGGAAATCGGCATCGTCCCAGATATCCGCATCCTCGCTGTCGAGCGGATCGACATAAACCGCGCTCTCCGGGGATTCCGCGGCACCGGATACGCCGCCCGTGCCCGCATCTGCGGCGGCAGTTCCGTGGGGCAAAGTCTGCGCGCCGATTTCTCCGCCTGCCGCGTTTACCGGATTTGCGGCGCCCGAATTATCCGCGTTTTCGGAATATGCCGAATCCGCATATCCGGTGACCGACGGCGTCTGTTCCGCGGCTGCGGCACTGCCGCCGGACAAAGTCTCCGTATCCGGCTCATTCGTCGCGGACGGCGCATATGACGCGGATGGAGCGGTTGTCGCGGTCTTTGTCTGCGGCGATGCCGTTCCTGCGGGAATGACGGCGTTTAAGGCATCGCGGCAGCGGGATATTGCCGCAAGTATCTCGTCATACATCTGCTTCTCGGCAGGTGTCATGCGTTTAATCTGTTCCTTATCGCTTCTGCCCGTCTTTGAGAGATCTTCGGCAAGATTGATGATCTTCTTTACCCGCAGGTCTATGATGCTCTGAAGGACGGACTGAACACTTTCAATCTCCTCAATAAGCTCGGTCCCGCGTTTCGTCATGAAATTGTCGCCGGACTTGGCTTCCTCGCAGAGTTCGGCGATATATTCCCGCGCCATATCGAAGGTGTCGGACGAGATGGAGGTAAGTTTGCCGTTGTCGCGCTCATCGAGCGAGATGAGTCTTAAATAGTCAAAGTCCACCTTTATCCCTCCGTTTTTTCCGAATATGTTCAATACGCCTGTTCAATACGCCTGCGTTTTCCCGTTATTTTCCTCCGACATACTCCGCGATACCGCGGGCGCAGAGGAATACCGCCATCGCTTCCGGTACAGTATTTATTCCCTTTACAAGTGAATAGTTATTTCCGAGGAGCGGCATATTGAGCGGGAACATGAGATCGATCTTGGTCTCCGCGGTTCCGAAATACACGGGGTCTATGAGCGGATCGAACCTGTCAAGCGCCTTTACGTCTACGCTGACGACCTTAAATCCGCTGCCGCCGTGAAGCGACCCGGGCGCTCTTATGAGGCGCTTTACGTCCGTCGTCACGGGCTCGTCTGTAAGGGCCGCCTTTTCGCGCAGCACGTTCGGGAAATCCGAGTCCTCGCCCGTAAGAATGGTCTTTAGGACGCGGTTGGACTTGCTCAGCATTATCGTGTTTTCGGGCTTTTTCAGACGGGTTATCGTCGGCGAAAGCGACTTCTCGATGAATTCCTTTGCGGAATCCTTGCTGATTCCCTTTATTGCCGCAAGCTTTGCGACCGCATCTTCCTGTTTCATCTGCTTAAGTGCCGTGAGATACTCGAGGAGTGCGAGCCTGTATCTGTAATGCCAGCTGTGGATGTTCTCCGGCGGCGTATTCGGACTCTTTGCGGCGCCGCGGTTTGCAGTGGCGCCTTTGCCCTTCTCTGCGCCCCCTCTGCCCCGAAGCATAATCTCGGGGTCAAGTCCTATGCCGCAGACGTAGTCCACGAGTTCGCGGCGCTCGCTGCTTCCCCAGCCCTTGACTTCGGGCATCTCGATATGGACGTGGTATCCTCTGCCGCCCGAGAATACAAGGTGAATGTCGTCATGCGTGAATCCGAGTTCGCAGGTCAGCATATCGATTATCTTGAAGGTCTCTTCCTTGACGCGCCGAAGCATCTCGTCGTAGGCGGTGCGGACTATGTGGTCGGCATCGAGGTCGAAGATGAGTTCGGCGCCGAGCCAGCCCTTCTCCTGCATGGTTCCCGCCGACGGAAGAGAATAGTATGCCGTGGAATAGTAGACATGACGCGGATTCATGCTTTTTATGTAGTTTGCTACCTCATCCTTCGAAGAGAAAGAGGTATGCCTCTTCATGCCTTTTTTGTCGGCGTTATCGAAGAAGATGAATCCCCATTCGCGCTGCTCGAGATTCTTCGGTATCTCGAGTGCGGATAAAAACGCGGGGCTGCCGTAATAGCCGCCGAATTTCTGCCTCAGATATTCGTTTGTAGCCGCATTCATCCCGTTTGTCCCCCTTTTTATTTCCCGATAACCTCGGATAATTTCGTATAATTCCGTTCGGACGGTTATTCAAGTTCTTTAATCATGTATGGTCCGCATCTTATATAGCCGCGTTTATTGTAGTAGGGTCTTACCCCTATGCCGCTCATGACCGCCACCCGCGTGTAACCTCTCTCTCTTGAAATATTCTCGGCTGTCTTTAAAAGACGATCCCCGAAATTACGATGCTGCCACCTGTTCCCCGCACCTTTTTCCGAGAGCGGAACGACGGAACCGTAGACGTGAAGCTCGCGGACAAGCGCCGCGGGCTTAACGTCCTTTCCTCCGAGAAGTTCGCTACGCCACGGGCTGTCCGGGAGTCTGAGCCTTACAAAGCCTATCAGTGCATCGTTTGCCGTGAACTGAATAAAAAATTCCGTTCCGCCGCAGCACTTGTATTCGATGATCTTCGTATGCGGCTCCTCGTCCGTGATGTGCCTGCCCGCCTCGCGGCATCTTATGCAGCGGCATTCGCCGCCCTGCTCCGTGAGTCTGTCCTTGGCAAGCTGCCGGAAATTGCTGTAGTGTGAGCCCGCGAGGATGAGTTTTGCGGGGATATCCCTCTGAACACGCTGAAGCCTTGTGTATTCGGCAAGTCTGGATTTGCCGTAGGCGATAAGGTCGACGAGTTCGTCCTCGGGATAGACGCTGTATTCCCCTCTGCGCCACAGCTGCTCGATCTCGGAGCCCGGCGTCACCAGAGTCGGGTAAATCTTGATGAAATCGGGGCAGAACCGCTCATCCGTAAAGAGCGTGTCGAACATCTTTCTGTCGTCTTCCATCGTGGCTGAAGGCAGATTGGGCATGACATGGAAACCGACCTTTATGCCGGCATCGCGGAGGCACTTGTTCGCATAGACCGAATCGGCGACGGTATGTCCGCGTCTGTTGAACTCGAGGATTCGGTCGTCAAGCTGCTGAACGCCGAGTTCAACCTTTGTGACGCCCAGTGAGAGCATCCTGTCGATATGCTCGGGCAGACACCAGTCGGGTCTGGTCTCGAACGTGACGGCGATGCACCTTACGCGTGCGGACTCGTTCTCTTTGCAGAGTTCCTCGAAGGTAAAGATGTCGCCCCTGTTCTCGCCGCCGTACTCGTTCATGGCGCGGATGCACTCCCGCATGAACCATTCCTGGTATTCTGGATCCCTTGCCGTCATGGTGCCGCCCATGACAATAAGTTCGGCTTTGTCTATGTGGTGACCAAGTTCCTCGAACTGCCTCAGTCGCGCCTGCACCTGAACGTAGGGGTTGTATTCGAGCTGTCTTGCCCTGAGTGCCGCAGGCTCTTCACCAGTGTAACTCTGCGGAGAGTTGAAGAGAGGATTTTCGGGACCGCCCGGGCACGGAAGGCAGATACCGTGCGGGCATTTATGCGGCGACGTCATCACCGCGACAGGTGCAACACCGGATATGGTTCTGGAGGGTTTCACCTGAATAAGCGAACGCAGTCTCTCCTTCTCATCATCCTTTGCCGCCGCAAATATCTCGGAATTTCGCGGGAAGGTATCGAGTGCGTATTTTTTGCAGACCTGCGCCTTCAGTTTCTGGACATCCGCAGGGGTATTCGCGGCAGATAAAAGCAGGGTTATTAATTCCCTTAAAATAGTGTTGTAGTCTGTCCCGTCAGTTTTCAACGGCAACCTCTTCGGATGCACTGCCGGCAGAGTATTCCACGGTCTGAGAATGTGATTGGTGTATATAGTTCACAAGTTCTTCGCCCAGTGCTAAAATGGCTTCCTTGTGACAGATTTTATTTTTGTGTATGTGTACAGGAGAGATTTTTAATTTGTCGTATTTTGCAGTCGTAATTTCTTCGTTGTCTATTGTTTCATAGTACTTCTTTACCTGCAACAAAAGCATGTGTAGATGTAGTAGTTCCTCTTTCTGCAATTTTTCACCATTCCTTAAAAATAAGTAACTATCCTAAGAACATATATTTTATTGGTGATCTTTATATTATATTATTTGCGTGCAGCGGGATGCCTGATCGGACTGGCTGTCGGAGATGCTCTGGGCGCGCCCTTGGAATGCTTGTCTCCGCAATCCGTGCCTGTTAAGCGATTTATTTCCGGAGGCGTTCACGGACTTCCGGCAGGGAGTGCTACGGACGACACGTATCTTGCTCTGGCGTTTGCCGAGTCACTGATTTACAATTGCGGCTATTCCCGCGATGATTTTTTGAGACGGATGATCGACGAGTATCTGTGCGCTCCGAAATTTTACGGACCGACATCGCGTTTTGTTTTTGAAGCCGAACTCCGTAAAAATACTGCCGTTTCGCAAAAAGACCCTGCAAAAGAACTTTACGAATCCCGCGGCGGAAGGTCGGGCAACGGGGGTCGAAGCAACGGAAGTGTCATGAGGGGCGCACCTGCGGGGATATTTTATCCGCCGGCGACTGTCAGGGAAGTCAGCATGGAATCTTCGAGGATTACGCACCGGCATCCGATTGCCTGTGAATGCACGGCTTTTGTCAATCAGATGATAAGCCGCATGGTTCGCGGCGAAGAAAAGCGTGCCGCATTCGATGGCGCCCTCATGCAGTGCGGGGACGAAGAGGTTCGGGAGATGCTTGAAAACCGCGAAAGGTATCCGATAAATCCCGATATGGATGCCCTGCTCACGACCCATGCGGCGGTATCGGTCTTTATGGACGCATCCTCGTTTGAGGATATGATAGTGACCGCCGTCAACATGGGCGGCGATGCCGATACGGTGGGAGCAGTCTGCGGTGCGCTCGGCGGGGCTTACTGGGGTCTTGAGAGCATACCCAAAGATCTGGTTGCGGGACTTCTCGAGCGCGAGAGGATAGAGAAAGCCGCGTTTGCTCTTGCGAAGGCGGCAACGGAATGAAAACCGCGGTATGAAAAGAGAATTTGTATTGTGTGTATTGAGTTAATTGAGTTTATTGTGTGTATTGAGTCTATTGAGTGTATCGAGGCGGTTATTCGTCGATTAACCTGACCTCTTTCATTATTTTGTTCCTGAGGCAGTCCGTGACGGTATCGTCGCCGACATCGGTTATCAGATACTTTCCGTTGACGGTCAGACCGTCGGGGAAGCAGAGATGATGATTTCTGCAATGCCTCTCCGTGCAGTCGTTCTCGTAGGTTATCTTTGAGTTCTGAATGGCAAGTTTCCTGTCAATCAGAACGGGCACGGGCGCAGGCACGACTTCCACGGCACAGACACCGCCGTTGTGAACGGGGCAGGTATGCACCGAGCCGTTCTTAAGCCCCAAAACCCTGTAACGACGCCCCGGAATCAGATTGTGGCAGACCTTATGCAGCCGGCAGTCCGCACACTCGCCGATATCGCCGTTGTAGATGAACTCAGTATCGGGTTTTGCGAGATCTCTTCCTATGAGAGTTATCTTCGGGTTATTCTTTGCGTTATCCGTCATTTCACCCCTTGTATCATTTCACTCCTTATATTATTTCACTCCTTATACAGCATTCTTACGAGTTTCTCGGCGCAGCCCTCTTCAAGCCCCATGTCGAGAACCGTGAAACGTTCGGGCCGTATGGTCTTTGCCATCATAAGCGCCTGCACCGCCTGTTCGTCGGTAATGCCTATCTGCTTCGGAGTCGTCGGCGCACCTATGCTCTTGAGTGCCCCTCTTATCCAGCGCCAGTCGCCGCCGTGCAGATACATCGTCATGATTGAACCGATGCCGCACTGCTCCCCGTGCATTCCCGTATTCGGGCATATCTTATCGAGCGCATGACTGAATTTGTGCTCGGCGCCGGATGCGGGGCGCGAGGATCCCGCTATGCTCATAGCGACTCCCGAGGAGACAAGCGCCTTTATCGCAATCCATGCACCCTCCTCGGAGCCCGGGCTTATGAGGTTGGCGCTCTTGAGAAGAATCTCCGCCGCCATCTTCGAGAGCGTTGCGGCATACTCGCTGATTGCCTCGCCCTTAATCCTGTGGGAGAGTTCCCAGTCGAGAATCGCCGTGTAATTCGAGATTATATCCGCACAGCCCGACGCCATGAGTCTGTGCGGCGCTTTTGCGATTATACCGGTATCGGCGACTATCGCATGCGGCGGATGCGCATTGAGGGAGACGCTCCCCTCATCCGTCATGACCGATGCGCGTGACGAGGCAATGCCGTCGTGTGAAGCGGCGGTCGGCACGCTTATGAATTCGCATTCGAGATTATATGAGACGATCTTTGCGAGATCTATGACTTTTCCCCCGCCGATTCCTAAGATGAAGTCCGCTTTGTTCTCGGTTGCGGCACGCTCCGCCTCCTCTATGACGTCGGGGGATATGCTCTTTGCGGTGAAGACACTGACATCGCGCTCTTTCGAGAGGATCTCGCATGCGTGCTCCCCCGCGGTCTTCATGGTATGTTCGCCCGAGATAATGAACGCAGATTTCCCTAAATAAAGGTCATCGCAGACTTTTGGCAGTTGATCCAGAACGCCGTGCCCTATCAGAACGTCTCGCGGCATCTGCATCCATCTGGATTTATCGAACTCGGGTTTTCTAAGTACTTTTATACTATCTGCGCTCATTCTTTTATCAATAAATGTTAAGGGATTTTCTATACAAATATTATGTTGATCCTATTCTCAACGGCGGCGCATACAACCCCGTCGACACGCTGACGTATGCGACGATTCTTATTATTGCCGTATATCTCGTCTATCGCTGGCTTGTCCGCAGTAAAATCGAGATTAACGGGGATTTCATAATTGCTTTGCTGCCCTTTGTAGTCCTCGGTGCCACATCGCGTGTGGTCGAGGATACGGGTTTCATCCCTTTCCCCTATAATGTCCTGTTCATAACGCCGCTCATATACTTCGTAATATTCTTTTACACGATATTTGCGCTCCTTATCTCGCGAAAGCTTCAGAACGCGGGCTATGTGGACAGTTACCATAAGCTCATGTGCGGCATCGGAGTTGCGGGCGTTGCCGTCTCGCTAATTCCTCTTATCTGGGTAGGAATCACGCAGACGCAGATAAATCTCTTCGTTTTCTTTGCAATCTGCGCCATGGGTCTTGCAACATCCGCGGCTCTCTGGGCTGTGATGCGGTATGTCTTCAAATGGGAGTTTGTCGACGAAATCCTCTATAAACTGCTTATCTTCGGTCAGCTCTTCGATGCAAGCGCGACCAGCTTCGGTCTCGAACTTCACGAGATGAAGTATGTGGAGCAGCATGTTGTCGGCGGCGCTCTCATCGATGCAACGGGAACGGCGTTCTCGATGTATCTCTTAAAACTGCTGGTCCTGATACCCGGAATCTATATTCTGGAGATGTATCGCCGCGACGGAGGCAATCAGGCGCTCTGGCACATGATCCTCTTTGCCATGATAGTCGTGGGTCTGGCTCCCGGAATACGCGACATGGTGCGGATGGTGCTCTATGTTTGAGAAGAGTTACGGGAATTCGGTTGCCCTGTCACTGGCAATTTTCATCGCGTTTTTCCTCATCGGATGGTTTGTTGTGGCGCCGAACGATGAGATGGCGCAGCCCTTAATTGTTGCCATCCAGAACGAGATGGGTGCACTCTCAATGAGCGATGACCCCATGTTGCTGATGATTCAGATATTTCTGAATAACCTCACCGCCGCCCTGTTCCTCTTTCTCGGCGGCGCCGTCCTGGGCGTTGTGACGGGTTATGTGCTCTTGACAAACGGCTTCGTTATCGGTCTTGTCATGGGATACATGACAAACCTCAAGGGTATTACGCTCTCGCTGGTCTCGATAGTGCCGCACGGAATCTTTGAGCTTTCGGCGTTCTTTATCGCTTCGGCAATGGGTTTTATGCTCGCGGAGTCGGTTTACCGCGAGTATTACGGCAGCGGGGATGCCGCGGATACCGCAAAAGGGCTGGGCATGAAGTTTGTGACGATTGTTATCCCGCTGCTGTTTTTAGCCGCATTCGTCGAGTCTTTCATAACGCCCGTTCTGATGAATATGGTCATGTAAGCGATCCTGTATGCGATTAGGTAATCGCTTCGGTAAGTTCTGCGGTAATCTCTGCGGTAGGCGATGTGATAATCGCTGTGTTAATCGCCGTGACCGTGTTCGGTTGTGACCGTGTTCGGTCGGGGGATGAAAAACGTAATTATATTTTTGTGGAAACCAAATCAGATAGAGAAATCCGAGAGACCAATCCACAGACATTTCGGTACGGATATTTTGGAATAACAGGAGTTTTTAATGGCAGACGAGAGCACGGTTACGGCACTTCCGGCAAAGGAAAATTTCAGCGAATGGTATAACGACGTTCTTTGGCGTGCGGAGATAATGGATGTAAGATACCCGGTAAAGGGACTTTATGTCTGGTATCCGCACGGATTTTCACTGCGCCGCTCGACATATGCGATTCTTCGCGAACTGATGGACAGAGAGCATGAGGAGACTCTCTTCCCGCTTCTTATTCCCGAAGATCAGTTCATGAAAGAGGCGGAGCATATCAAAGGGTTCGAAGAGGAGGTCTACTGGGTCACGCACGGCGGTCTGACGCCGCTGGACGTAAAGCTTGCGTTGCGACCGACGAGCGAGACGGCAATCTATCCGATGTATGCCCTCTGGGTGCGTTCGCATGCCGATCTGCCTTTAAAGCTCTATCAGATTGTCAATACATTCCGCTACGAGACCAAGCACACGAGACCGCTGATTCGTCTGCGCGAGATTACCTCGTTCAAGGAGGCTCACACCGTTCATGCGACGTGGGAGGAGGCAAAGGAGCAGGTCGAGACCGCAATCTCGCTTTACAGCGAATTCTACGACAGAATCTGCGTCCCCATCATCTTCTCGAAGCGTCCCGACTGGGATAAGTTCCCCGGCGCCGACTACACCATGGCCGCCGATGCGATAATGCCGGACGGCAGGACGCTTCAGGTCGGCACCTGCCACCATCTCGGAGATAACTTCTCGAAGACCTTCGATTTAAGCTACGAGGACGAGAACGGCGAGAGGAAACTTGCCCATCAGACCTGTTACGGTATCTCGGAGAGGTGCATTGCGGCGATGATAAGTATCCACGGCGACGATAAGGGTCTTGTCCTGCCTCCCGAAGTTGCGCCCGTTCAGGTCGTCATCGTCCCGATTATCATGAAGAAGAATGCCGAGACCGTGATTGCGGCGGCAAAAGAGCTTGAAAAGGAGATTAAAGCGGCGGGTCTTCGCGTAAAGATCGATGCGAGAGAGTTGCGCCCGGGCGCCAAATACTATCACTGGGAGATGAGGGGCGTTCCGCTGCGCATCGAGATCGGTCAGAGGGATATCGACGGCGGCACGGTTATGGCGGTTGACCGCTACGGCGTCAAGACCGCGGTTAAGAGAGCCGAGGCGGTTGCCGGAATAAAATCGCTTCTGGAGGCTTTCAAAGCGGAGATGAAGGCAAGAGCGATGACAAAGGCGGTCTCGCAGATCAATACCGCATCGACCATCGAGGAGGCAAAGGCTGCCGTCGAGAAGGGTGTCGCTGTTGTTCAGTGGTGCGGCTACAAGGAGTGTGCCGATGCCATAGAGCAGGGTCTTGACGTAAGCGTTCTCGGAAGCGAGGTCAGATCCGAGCATATCGCGGATAAGGAAGGCAGATGTATCATCTGCGGCAAGCCCGCAAAACCCGCAATCGTTGCCAGAACATACTGACTGCGCCGACTTATTAATCGAATATTATAAATCCTCAAAGACTGACATTCTTTCAAATGTCTTCGGATTCTTTGGGATTAAAGACTGTATATGCGGTTCTGCTGATTGCCGCCGCGGCTGCGGCAGTCTGTACCGCCGGCTGCATAACCGACTGTACTTTCGGAAATCCCGTATATGACGGTTCAAATCTGATTGTAATCTTGGAGAATGCCGGTGCCGAAAAGAATGCGTCCGTTCAGATTACAATCTACAGTCTGGATAATTTCAGGCAGGTTGAGTATGACACTCTTGTCTCGACCGTTGTGTTAAGAAACGGCATCAACGAGTTTTCTCTGCCCGTTAAGTTGAAAGACGGCAGGTACAAGCTTTATTTATATGTCCTCGAGAACGGCAGAAGACACAGCGCGCAGATAAGAGATATCTCCGTGAACAACGGCATAAAAGCCGGTGCAGACAATAGCCGTGCAGATAATCTCGCCGCAGACAATGCCGGCGCAAACAATACCGGTGCAGACAATACGGGCACGGTATAGGTATATTCAAAGCGGATATAAAAAAAGATAAAATTACTCTCTCTTTTCGGTGAATTATGGTAGGATATCTCAGAAAGGAACTGCTGGGTGCGGCTTTGGGGGATGAGCCGTGCGATATCGTATTCAGGAACGCCAACGTCTTCAATCCGTTCTCGTGCACGTGGGAGCTATGCGATTTCGGCGTTAAAGACGGCATTGTTGTCGGTAAGGGCGATTATAAGGGAGAGGAGGAGACGGACCTCGGCGGCGCCAAAGTGATTCCTGGTCTTATCGAGGCGCATGTTCATATCGAAAGTTCACTGCTAACACCCGCCGAATACGGGCGTGTTATTCTTAAATGCGGCGTTACCACGGTTATTGCCGATCCTCACGAGATAGCGAACGTCTGCGGCAAGAAAGGCATAGAGTATATGATCTCCGAAGCCGAGAAGACAGCGGCGGATATATTTTTCATGCTCCCTTCCTGCGTTCCCGCTACTGCGTTTGACAAGGCGGGCGCGGTCTTGAACGCCGATGATCTGAAGGAGCTCTATGATTCGTATAATGTCGCAGACCGCGGTGAGAAATCCTCATCCCGCGGCGGCATCATCGGACTGGGCGAGATGATGAATTATCCCGGGGTTATCGGCGGCGACGAAGAGGTATTCCGAAAGCTGGCTCTCTGCGATATTCGCGACGGACACTGCCCGCATCTTTCGGGGAAAGTCCTCAATGCCTATGTAATGCAGGGTATAGGGAGCGACCACGAGTCCACGTCGTATGAGGAGGGTTATGAGAAGTTGAACAGCGGCATGCACATCCTTATCCGCGACAGCACCGCGGAGGACGGCTCGGGGCTGATCTCGCTTGTAAACCCCTATACGGCTTCGAGATGCATGTTTGCGACCGATGACCGCCATGTCGATTTTCTCTGCAGTGACGGCAGTATAGACGACTGCATACGAAATGCGATTGCACGCGGTCTTGCTCCGGATCTTGCCTACAGGATTGCGACGCTTTCGGCGGCGGAGTATTTCGGTCTCCATGACCGCGGTGCGCTTGTCGCCGGTAGGCTCGCCGATTTCTGTATAATAGATGAGTCTTCGCCGGAGAAGTTCAGGGTTGTAAAGACCTACAAACGCGGTATCGATACCGCAAAATTCGCTGATACACCGGTAAAGCCCGCCGTTTTGGACTCGGTCTTCGATATGCCGGAAATCAGCGTGTCCGACATTGCGCTTCCGAAGAGAAACGGCACTGCGCACGTTATCGGCATCGTGAAAGGGCAGATTATCACCGAAAATCTTCGGATGAATATCGATTCGGCGCAGATTCCCGATATGCGGGAAGGTATCATCAAATGTGTTGTCTGCGGGCGGTACGGCACCGGCAAAATCGGAGTAGGGCTCGTTAAGGGTCTGGGTCTGGCAAAAGGCGCCATTGCCGTCTCGGTTTCGCACGATTCGCATAATGTGATTGCCGCAGGGTGCAGCGATGAGGAGATAGTCCGCGCTCTGAATCTGATTCGCGAGAACCGCGGCGGCATATCCTGTGTCTGCGGCGATGACGAGTGTGTTCTTCCGCTGTCCTGCGGCGCTCTCATGTCATATGATCCCTATGAGAAGGTGAATGAACAATTATGCGGCTTATATGAGGCACTTATAAAGATCTGCGTGCCCGATATAACCGACAGCCCGATTATTCATCTTTCGTTCTTGGCGCTGACCGTGATTCCGTCTCTCAAGATTACCGAACGCGGTCTCTTTGATGTCGAAGCTTTTTCCGATATAAATCTCTTTGAGTGAATTTTCGGATTCCCGTTTTTTATTTTATTCCTGATTTATAGTCGGTTAGTTGCCTGTTTACTTTTCTGTCGGTCTTGTGCACCCTTTTCATTGCGGTTATTGACTGTATTTGTGATTATGCAACCGGTTTTTATAAACCTACATGCGGTTTATGTATATGTCAAAAATGTGGACAAATTTGATTTTGTTCGCATACTATCTAACAATATATGCGGTAAATTGTGTTATTTTTGCTTTTTTTGGTCCTGTGTGATCTGCCTGATGAACTATTGTCGGATAATACCGATTTCAACTTGTATTCCGGTAAAATTGGGTCGGTGTGAACAGGGTTGTGAAGTGGGCGTGTGTGATGGGGTGCGAGTGTATGTAATGAGGCTTTTTCGCCAGCGGGCAACAATGCTGGCAGCAGATCGGGGCAGTATATCAATGGCTGATATATCTTTAATTAAAGAGTGACACTTCGAGGATCGGAAGCTCGTGATCTCTGTAATGCCGGTCGGCATTTTGCCGTGTTTACAAACTCCGGATAGTCGGGTGTGCAATCCGCGTTTTGGACTTCATTGAAGCAACATGGTGCTGCTCGTTTTGATCTCAGTATATTGTTCGGATGCAGTTATCGGGTCATCGGAGCATCGGTTCTGATTAATCTCATTTTGGAATGTCTGTGTATGTATGTTTATGTATGATTGTTCTGTGTTTTCCTGTCGCAGCTAATATTCTCATGTCAGTTTATGTTTGTATGGTTGACAGATACATATTCTTTCAAAGTGTATGCTTGTCGCTCATCGCGTTTATTCTCCTGTTTATCGTATTTTTGCTCCTTTTTTTGGATTTTCCTGCTTCCATCCATACGTCATTACTTCTTCATCTCTATTTCCGTTTCGAATCACGGCTCTTATCTGATTTGCCTGTTTTGTCTTTCGGCAGCGCTGTATAATGGCTGAATTCCTCTGTCGTGTCGTGTGTGGGTGCCGTCGCCGAAGCCGATATCTCTCAAGCTTACGTGTCGCACGTCGCGGTTGAGGGTCGGCATGTATCTGCTTTCTTTCAAAAAAATCTCAAAAACTCTTTGAATTTTGACATTTGCTAAGTCGATAATCTGCGTTTTATTTGTCTTTTTGACCATGATATGCTGTTATTTTCAAGGATTCAGTAAATATGTAAAAAATTGTCATAAACCATATGTTGGTTTATATAACCTTGATGAGTCGGGATCGTTTTACGACGCCATTTTTCGGTATTTGGCAATATCGTTCCGATACCTTTTCGGCACTTTTCCAATCTCTTTCAATACCGATGCAATATCGATTCAACATCGTGTCATTGCCGTTTCAAAATCAATACCCGAACATTTCAATCGAATTTCAATGTCGCGGGATAATGTAACTGGCGAAAATGCGTGGAAATGCGTAAAAAATCGGATATTCGACGAATAATCGCCGAATGAAATGCGGGTATAGATGGTTCAGACCCGCTGAGGCTCACTCACAGAAGCAGATGTCCTGCGAAGATACTTAAGAGAAGTATCAGAACGGGCTGGTGAATCAGATAGATTATCAGTGAGTTCTGCCCTAATCGGATGAGCAGGGCGGCAGTCTTCCGCGGCACCCGCGGTGCAAGGGGTACCGAAGCGGAGGAGGAAATGTCTGCGCCGGAAGGGAGATCGGATGGGGGGTTTTCGGACGGCGTCAATGCGAGTGTCCCGGCAATCTCCGTGAATCTGCCGTTGCGGCGCATTCCCTGCGGGTATAGATAAGCGGCGATTGCGATGCCGATGAGGAAAACGCCGAACCACGGGAGAAGGGGTTCATAGTCTACGGAATAGAAGTAACTCGGCGTTATCCCGAGAGGAATAAGGAGCGGGGCAGGGAACGTCTGCGGGATATTGAATTGGATATCGCGGATAAGGAAACCCGCGACAATGACGGCAGCGCCGATAATCAGATTATAACACCTAAAGCGCATGAAGAGCGGCGACAGGATTATCGAAAGACCGATGAGGTGAAGGATGCCGAAGACTATCCACCCGTCGCCGATGACGAGGAAAGTGACAATCGATATTCCGATGCCGACGGCAAAGATAAAAATACCGCGTTTGAGCGATTTAATCCGGCAGTCTTTTTCCGAAAGGCGCTTTTTTGCCCGCTCGTTGCTGATGTATGCCGAAATTCCCGCGACGGCAACGAAGATGATCGCGGTCGTATACCCGAATATCCTCCAGAAGCCCTCGGATACGTTCACCGGCGCTATCGCAAAGTAATTCAGGTCAAAGAGAAGATGAAACCAGACCATCATGACAATGGCAATGCCGCGGAGAAGATCTATCTCAAAGTATCGTGAGGGTGCAGGCGATATCTCAGCGGCATTGGTTTGCATACACTATCTTGGATCTTATCCGTATTTGCATATTGCATTTGCATCCGAAAGCACACTATATAATATTGTTAATTCAAATCTGCTATTATGAGCGAAGGTGCGGAACGGATTGCGTATGAACGGATCGCGGACGGAGATATTGCGGACGAACACATAATAGAGGCAGTCGGAAGAGCGAGAATTACAATCCGAGACGGCAAAGTGGTCTCGGTGGAGCCGCCGGCAATAAAAGGATGCCCGCTTGCTAAGCGATTCATGTATCCGGTCTCGGATATGACAGCGGATGAGATAAAAAAGAACATCGAGAGAAGAATCGCCGATTTCGGCATGTGCACGCCGCAGCGTAAAGTTCTCTCGGATGACGACTTTGTGCTCTTCGGAGCCTCGGAACTTCTAAACTCAGCATTGGCGGCGGGAATCATCGACTGCGCAGTTCTCGCCTGCGACGGCGCCGGAACGGTAGTTGCCGCAAACCCAAGATTGATTCAGGGCATCGGCGGAAAAATATCGGGAATCGTGAAGACAACCGCATATCCCGAGGTAATTGCGAGGATTGAAGCCAACGGCGGTCATGTCGTCTTCTCCGACGGCAGACTCGACGCCTTCCGGGGATGCCGTAAGGCATATGAACTCGGTTACGGGAAGGTCGCCGTGACGGTTGCGCTTGTCGACGATGCCGAAAAGATTCGTGCGGCATATCCGGACGCGGTCATAATCTGTGTTCATACAACTGGACACGGCAGGGAAAATGCCGAAAAACTCGCGGAAACATGCGATCTTATATTTGCCTGCGCATCGGCGACAATCCGCGATGTCGCGGGCAGCAGGGCGCTGGTTCAGGGCGGCACCGGAGTGCCCGTCTTTGCCATGACACAGAAGGGTAAGGATATAATCCTTGAAAAGATTCGGACTACAAAGATGCAGGTCATGATAAAGGGAAACAAACTCCCAATGAATCTCGGCAGCGAACCCGAACCGCTTATCTGACGACCCCAAAATCTCGACGGAATTCAACGTAAATCAGGTTATTTACAACATTCACGGCAAAAGATAATAGTTTACGGAGTCAATATAATAGGCATGGAAGCGTCACGTGAGATTGAACTCAAGGGACATATCATAGATTCGGGTCTTATCACCCGCGTTTATGATAAGGTCTATGACATGAGCGGCAATGTCGAGGTAACCCAATTCGACATAGGGAAGCATAAGACGGATCCGAGCTACGCGAGGCTGATTATCAGCGCCGAAAGCGAAGCGGAACTGGACAATATATTAAGCGAACTTCACCGCCTCGGAGCCTCCGTTCCGGAAGTCGAGAATGTCACTCTCGAAACGGCGGAAGGCGACAGAATTTTACCTCACGGCTTCTATTCAACCACGCATCATCCTACGTTCATAAAATACGACGATAACTGGATTACGGTCGAAAATATCGAGATGGACTGTCATATCGTCGTCGACGAGAAAGCAAAGCGTGCATTCTGCATTCCGCTTGCGAAGATAAAGAAGGGTGACAGAGTAGTCATCGGCGACCGCGGCGTAAGGATTACGCCTCCCGAGCGTTCCCGTTCGGTGAACGTCTTCGAATTCATGCAGAATACGGTCTCTTCGGAGCGTCCCAGCGAGACCATCATCAAGAAGATTGCCGTTGAGATGAAAGAGATAAAGGCAAGAGGAGGCAAGATTGCCATTGTCGGCGGTCCCGCGATTGTTCATACAAGGGCGGCGCCTTCGCTTGCGGAGATTATCAGAAACGGATACATCGACGTTCTTTTCGCCGGCAACGCCCTTGCGACGCACGATATCGAATACAACCTCTACGGAACGTCGCTCGGCATGAACCTCGATACGGGAACGCTTGCTGTCGGCGGTCACAGACACCACATCTCGACCATCAGCGAGGTAATCAGGGCGGGCTCAATCAAGAACGCGGTCGAATGCGGGCTTATCAAGAAAGGTATCATGTATGAGTGCGTAAAGAACAATGTCCCGTTCGTTCTTGCAGGCTCGATACGCGATGACGGACCGCTTCCCGATGTCATCACCGATACCATGGTTGCGCAGGACACCATGAGAAAGCACCTTCACGGCGTCGATATGGTCATTATGATAGGCACGCTTCTGCACTCGATTGCGGTCGGCAACTGTCTGCCCTCATATGTCAAGACCATCTGCGTGGATATCAACCCCGCTTCCGTCACAAAGCTCAATGACCGCGGTTCTTCGCAGGCAATCGGAGTTGTAAGCGATGCCGGCGCATTCCTGCCGCTTCTTGCGAAGTATCTGCGCGAATAAGCCCGTGAACCGAATAAATATCCCGAATACCCGGGATACCTTTTTTTTGCAGAATTTGCGTGAAAATAATAAAAGAGATTAATGAATAAAAGAGATTAGTGGCATCCGCAGGAGCAGTCGTGACCGTCGTCATGCTCTTTGCAGTTTGCGTCCGTGCATCTTGAGAGTCTGCCTGCGGCAAATTCTTCGGCGGCTTTGTCTGCACTGCCCGTTATTCCGCTGTAGAGTCTGATTCCGTTCGCTTCAATCAGGTTTTTGGCTCCGTTTCCGAGACCGCCGCAGATGAGGGCGTCGATATTCTCTTCTTTGAGGAAGTTGACGATATCCCCGTGACCTCTTCCTCCCGTGTCCTTTACCGTTGAAGATATGATTTTGCCGTCGCTAATCTCGTAGATCTTGAATTCTTCCGTCTTTCCGAAGTGCCCGAAGACTTCTCCGTCGCTGAAGGTTACTGCAAGTTTCATTTTACTACCTGATTTTTAAGTTATGTCCCGAGATGTCTTGAGTGTTGTGCTTTATGCGGTTGAGTTTTTTCGGGTTGGTCGTTTTTAGATTTCAAAATATATTGTCCGAAGTTTATGTTACCAAAATGTGTACAGTGTACACATTTTTGGATCCAAAAATGTGTACGGTGTACACATTTTTCTACTTTAATCTCATATGCATTAAATAAGTAATACATAATTAAGTAAAACAAATCCGGGGAAATATGACAGTCACGTCAGGCAGATCATGCAAAAAAATAATCGCGGTAATCGGCGATGCCAAAGTGCCCGCCGGTTCGGAAAAATACGAGCTGGCACGCGAATTGGGGTGTCGGCTTATAGACGAGGGATATCGCGTGATGACGGGCGGAATCGCCGGAGTAATGGAAGGCGTCTCAAAAGGGGCAAAGGAGTCGGAGAATTACACATGCGGTTCGACAATCGGCATCCTGCCCGGATTTGACCCGGGTAAAGCCAACCCGTATGTCGATACGCCGATTGCCTGCGGACTTGACATAGCGCGAAACACCATCATAGTGAACTCGGATGCGGTTGTCGCAATCGGCGGCGGTGCGGGGACGCTTTCGGAGATAGCGTTCGCGTGGCAGCTTTACAGGCTCATCATCGGATACCGCATCGAGGGCTGGAGCGGAAAGCTTGCGGATACGCGAATCGACTGGAGGGTCAGATATCCCGATATTCCCGATGACCGCGTTTACGGTGTGGATAGCGCCGATGAGGTAATGGAGCACTTAAACAGACTTTTGCCGCTTTACAACATACGGCATACCAGAATACCATAAATCTTAAACGGCGACCGTTCCGATAAAAATGCAATGAATAATAAATGAAATGTATAAAATAAACGGATAAAAAATCGAAATTGAAAAAAATGTAAATATGCCGCCAATCAGTGAGTCAGCGGCATGCAAAACGGCTTTTCTTCCTTAAGGACAAATTCCCATTCGTTCTTGCAGTCGCAGCCTTTTTCGTAAAGCATCTTCAGCATCTCGGTATCGCCCGAGAGTGAATACTCCCTTATGGCGTCGACAATCTCGTAATCGCATTTTCCGCAGTTGTGAGGACCGCGTTTTTTGCCGCCGGCAACAGGGTCGCAGAGGACATGGGTGCCCGCTTCAATAAGCACTTTAAGGACGCTCCACAGATATGGCGGTCTGTATGCGTTCTGTTTCCAGAGTTTCTCGACCTCGGTCATGTTCTGGATATTGCAGAGATTCATCGAGATTATGTCCGAATACGGGATTACGTCCCGAATCGAGCTTTGCATGTCGTTCATTGCCTCAAGTTCGGTGAGATACGGCGGTTTCATCATGAGGTATGTCTTGGTTCCGCATCCGGCATTGCGTGCCTGAGAGACCGCGGTTTTGAAATCCTCGAAGGTATGACCCTTATCTATGCATTTTTCGCGGATGAAGTCGTTTGAGGTCTCAAGTCCCATGGCGACGTAAAGCGGCGTCTTTTGCGAGCCGTCGTCGATTATTTCTCTGAATCCTTCAAGAATATCGGATTTCACACACTCGGTTCTGGATTCGGCAATAATGGTTTTGCCGCGGAACGCCGCACCGATTGCATCCCGCGCCGCAGGGGGCACTTCGTTTGAATCGAAGAAACTGCCGGATGTGAATATCTTAATCAGCGGAAATTTCTCGATTTTGTATTCCGAGAGCACATAAGCAAGCTGCCTTTTGATATTCTCCGTGAGTTCGTCGCATGTTACGTTGCGGTAGCGCTCGCTTTTGTAACCGCACATTGTGCAGCGGTTCCACGAGCAGCCGCCGGATTTGAAGATAATCGTCAGGCAGTCGATTATTTCTCCGTTGTGAGTCTCTTTTCCCGACCAGCATGCAAGCGGTTTTTCGACTCGGTCGCCGTATTCGGATCTCATTTATGTCAGTATAATTTGATCTGCGATATGAAAACAATTTGCAGGCGGCGACTGCGACAACGCATATCCCGTAGTATCGTATCCCTGCAAAGATCGTGGAAAGAACTGCGAATAGAGAGCAACTCTGAAAATGTCAGAAAGGATATATGTACAAAGATGAAACTGTTTATTATGAAAAGGATTGCTTATGCGTTTATCCTCCTTGCTTTTATCGTCTGCGGCGCTCAGGCTTATATTGTAACCTTTGATATGCCGACCGAGATAAATCTGGGAGATTCGCTGGTTTTGGAGGGTACAAGTAATATTCCTCCCGGAAATTCTCTGGAGATTGTGCTCTATACACAGGATATGCAGAAGAATAAGATAGGCATATACCCCTTCACGATTCAGACCGACGGCGTCTGGAGAGTTGATATTCCGACTTCCAAGCTTGATGCCGGCAAATACAGACTCGAAGTCAACGATGTAAATAATATCGGTCTCGGTTCGAGTTCAACGAGTTTCAAGCTGTTTAACATTGTCGACCGCAAAAATGAGATTACGGTTACATCTCCCTTAATTCAGGAGTATAACGGCGCTCTCAACGTTGCCGGAAAAAGCACTACACGCGGAAGTTCGGGTATTCAGATTCGCGTAGATGACGAGTACGGCAGCACGGTTTCACCGGAGGAGTGGATTGCCACCGATAAAGAGGGATTATTCGATAAGGATGTGCCGATTACCAAACCCGGCATTTACTATGTCGCTTTCATCGACAATAAAGGACTTATCAGATATCAGGAGTTCGAATCGCGGGTAAAAGCGGCACCCACGGCGGCGGCAACGACAGCGCCGACGGTAAAGCCGACAACGGCGACGCCGAAGACAATAAATTCCCAGACGTTTTCGTCCGCAGGCAGTCCTGCGACCTTTGAGATAAAGACACTCCCGGGAATGCTCAAGGTTTCGACTTCAAACAACTGCGACTGGATCATCGAATATGTTGACGATTCCGGCAATTTCGGCAGGGTCAACGACCGCACCGGCGACGGCGAAGAATCCTTCTCTATTCCCGTTTCCGGCGGTATCGTCTATGTGAAGGTCTATCCCGCGGATGCAAAAGACAGCGGATATGCCACAATCTTCGTTGACGGCGCTTCGATGGTCACGGTTAACGAGAATGCGGGCAAACTCGTCGACAGCGCAAAGCCTGCGGAGACTCAGTCCGGCAGCATGATGCCGGTTGCTATGCTTTCCGCGTTTGTCGCACTCGGCGTTGCGATGGTTATCCGCCGCAGATAAGCAAAAATGAAATAACAGGGTATTATCATCCGAGATAATATCATCATATTTTTAAGCTAATACGACAACATTATAAGCGCATGTTATGCACGAAATGCCGTGAGCATTCTTCGTGATCATTCGTGAGCCGAGGTAGTCTAGTCCGGAAAGGCGGTGGCCTTGAAAGCCACTGGTGTTTCACCTCAAGAGTTCAAATCTCTTTCTCGGCGCTCAATTTATCGTTTTTTTTGTGAATTTACGGATTTTAGAATGTTTTTATCTTTTAGTTACGGTTGTTTATTCTTAACCCGTAACCTGCGATTCTGAAGAATTGCAGGCTAAGAATTAGAGACGGATTGGAATCATTTAAGACATTATATATATTGCCACTATAGATATTTTTATATCCCGAATTATGTTGCTTGTCGGGGTTGGTATGGTATTATGGTCAGTTTTAGCAGTAAATCATCAGTTGCCGATATTGCCGGCATTATTGTAATTATTGCCGCATTTATTATACCCGTTGTTGCAGGTATAACGGGCACTGCTCCGGATGGTGCGGATGCCGAAGAAAGTGCGGCAATTCTCGGAATAATTACGCTTATTCCGCCGGTATTGGCACTCGTACTGGCGTTCCTTACAAGAAACGTCATACTGTCACTCTTTATCGGTGTGCTTTCGGGCACGTGGATAATTTCACTCATGCACGGGGACATCATCGGCGCCGTCGCCGGTGCATTCTTCTCGTCTACGGAATATTTCATCGGCACATTCGCCGACCGCTGGAATGCCGGAATTCTCATGCAGGTTCTTGTTATCGGCGCTCTTATCGCGATTATCACCCGCATGGGCGGAATGCGTGCCATTGCCGAGAGTGTAAAGAAATGGGCAAAAGGTCCCAGAAGCGCACAGCTTACGACTTGGATTATGGGTTTCATCATCTTCTTCGATGATTACGCCAACGCACTTATCATCGGACCTATCATGAGACCTGTCTGCGACAAGTTCCGCATCTCGCGTGAACGCCTCGCATATATCGTCGACTCCACCGCCGCTCCGATTGCCGGAATATTTGTCATATCCACGTGGATTGGAACGGAGCTTGTAAACCTCAACGAAGGTCTCGCAATCGCGGGTATAACGGGCGTTTCGGCTTACAGTCTTTTCATCGACACGATTCCGTATCGTTTCTACAATATTCTTGCACTCTTCTTTGTCTTTGCATCCGCACTTCTCCTAAGAGAATACGGACCCATGCTTGCCGCCGAAATTCGCGCAAGAAAGACGGGGGAGACGATTCGTGCGGGTTCTGAAGTTCCCGACGAGGTTAACGAAGCCGATCCGGTAAAGACGCCGGTAAAAGAGGAATGTGCGGTTCTTGAAACTTCGGAAAAGGCAAATCCCTACAAAATCTGGAATGCAATCATCCCTATCGGCGTTCTGATTGTCTCCGCAATCATCCTCTTCTACACCAACGGCGCCAACGCCATCATGGCCGGAGACGGCCTTATCTCGGCAGAAGAGTTTATGACTCTTGGCATTTTGGATGCAATACGTGAGGCATACAGTTCTTCGGATGCAAGTATCGTTTTGTTCCAGGCGGCACTCCTTGCCTGTATAGTCGCGGTTGTGATGGGCTTCGCTCAGAAGATCTTCTCGCTCAGGGAAGGTATCGAGACATGGGCGCACGGTATGAAATCAATGCTTTATGTCTGTATCATTCTCATACTCGCATGGTCGATAGGTTCAATCATCGGCGACCTCGGAACAGCCCATTACCTTATCGGCGCACTCTCGGAGAATCTGCCGATGTGGATTGTGCCGGCGCTCATCTTCATAATCGCGGGTATCATCTCGTTTGCGACGGGAACGGCTTACGGAACGATGGCTATTCTCCTGCCTCTCGTTATTCCGCTTTCGGCGGCAATCTCGGGACACCACAACGGCAATGAGATTGATTCCATCTATTCCTACATTGTTGTCTGTTCGTCGGGTGTACTGACGGGCGCAATCTTTGGTGATCACTGTTCTCCGATATCGGATACGACAATTCTCTCATCCATGGGTGCGGGATGCAGTCTTATCGACCACGTGGATACCCAGATTTACTATGCCGTATCGATTGCGGCGGTTGTTATCTTCGGTTATCTCCTTGTAGGTTTCGGACTCAATGTCTGGATTACCCTGCTTATCGAGATGGCGATTCTTGTCGGCATCCTGATGGTCTTCGGTAAGAAAGTGCCGACATGGGACCCGGAAAAAGAGAAACTTGTTGAATAATCCAATTATCCAATATTTTTCCTGATTTTGTATTGTTTCTGTTTCGTGATTTACGACAATGCGTTAATATCTCCGTTTGTCTTATCACATTTTTTTCGATTGAGATCGGCGGATTCTTCAATAGTCGGCGATGAACTAAATTTTATATCTTCAGTATATAACAGTAAATATGGAAAAAATTGAGATCTCCAAGGCGGCATATAATAGGATACTGTCAAAGCGACGTGGAGATGAGACATTATCGGCGGTAATTCTTCGTGAAATTAAATGTGACAAGAAAATAACTCCCCTTAAAGAAAAATCCGATACTAAAGAAACATTCAGGGGATCAGCCATTATGCGCGAGACTGCAAAATACGGTGTCGGTACGAAAGTAATCGGCAAATCCAAACGCACTAAAGAAGATATGGAAAGTGTAGAAAGAATGGAACGTCAATTTATGAAAAATACAGGTTACGTCAGAGTCAAATAACCGTAAAAAATAACTCCCTTCTTTTTACCGCAACCTTTCAATATTTCTACTCTTTTAGCACTCACTTTGTCACGGCTTACATGCCCGAAAAGCAATCCGAGCAAAATTAACAGCCGTATTTAGCAGCCGCGAAAACCGACAGACATGACCTTCAAAAAATGTCCGCCAAAATAAATCCTTTAAGTGATATTTGTCAATTATTTTTTGACACACAGCCTGTTATAAACTTCATCAATAGGGTAATACGTTCCTTCTTTTTTAATCATGTCGAGTTCATCGCGAAGTGACATCTGTTTCTTTCCTTTTTTGATTTCACGCAGTATTACCGTGGATAACGATTCGTCCCCGCGTCTTTTCGACATTATTCTGTTATATGCGGCATTTGAAATCTCAATGGTCTTCATGTTCAGAGAATCTGTTCCGATACTATAAAATTTAGCTCGTCGCAGGCTCTTGCAGTTATTTCTCTTCTCTATGTGGTCTCCGGCGATACTTCCGCACGGATTATACAGCGACCTTGGACGGAACAACCGGTATATGCAACCCATCAGACCGGCACAGGTCAGGAGATACAATACAATGCATACAGTGCCAAGGCTATTGACATAACCTACTACAGACAAATCGGCGGTCAACTCTGGCAGATGCTGCCCGACATCATTGTAGCACGTGTAGACGAGCCTACGGTAATTAAAGTGTCAATTGATATCAAGGGCGTTTATGCTTCAAGTTCAGTAACGGTCTACCCTGCCGACATACAGCCTATGCCGGACATGTATGTTAACGGTCAGCTGCTCGGCATCTACCCGAACGACCGCACGGAAACGATATTTACAGGATTTAAAGGAGTTATGAAAAAGAATCAGGAGGTTATTTAGACATGGAGGAATTTGATAAAAGAACAGATGAATTAACTACAAATGAAATATCAGCGTTAAAGCATTATAGGGACTTAAACTTCCAGCAATATAATTGGAGTATTAACTTAGAGAAAAAAAGACCTAATACAGATTGTGATGTAATTAACGGCTATCTCAGAGGGGATTTTGTGAAATCAGATTTCCCAAAAGCAGAATTAAAATGTCTTAAATCATTAATCAGGGCAATAACACGAGCAATTAACAAATCTGGCGTAGATCTTAAAAAACTCACAGTCTATAAAGGGGTGGGAAATTTCAAAAAATTAAAAAAATATGCTGTGGGTAAAACTGTTATTGATAAAGGATTTAGCAGTTTTTCAACATCAGAAGGTAAGGCTTTAGAATATTCCGGTAAAAATTCAAACGGTGAAAACATCATATTCCTTTTAAAGCTAAAAAAACGAGATAAGGCTATATATCTTGACGAAATTGAGGATGAGTGGTTAATACAAAAACACAGTCATTATCTTGTCATGGATATACGGCAATATGTTAAGTCAAAAATCTGGGGCAAAGCAATTGTTTATTACCTCAGACTGACATAATGTAGGACATGGTATCAGTAGGCATGTTAAACGGTGCAAAATATGGTTTAGGCGATCCTTTACCAGGTAAACGTAAGATCACAAAAGCAGATAAAAAACTTGTAGATGAAATGGAACGTGATTTCTTAAAAGGCACCGACTGGGTTAGAGTCGATAACCGCAAAAAATAACTCTCTTCTTTTTACCACAACTTTTCAATATTTCTGACTCTTCTTAGCACTCACTTTGTCACGGCTTACATGCCTGAAAACCAATCCGAGCAAAATTAACAGCTATATCTCACGGTCACGAAAACCAATATATATGACCTTCAAAAGATGTCAACTAAAATAATTCCGTTTTAAAGCCCTTTTCAAATTCTGACAAAATTTAACATATCAGTTGACAACTTGTCAATCAGGGGGTGTTAAGTCAGTTGACATTCGCGTATACGTGCCCTTTCCGTATCCTCATAGCTCGCCCGTTTGCTAAGCTCAATGAAAAAATGTAAACCTGCGAAATATCATTCCGCTTTCATGAAATCCGACAAAATACGCGGATTAAACGCAATCGAAACGATGTGCCAACTGAGGAGCGCCGCTCACGAGGATGCAGAAAAAGAGATTAACTCCGTAATCGATGATGCTATCAATTATATCAATCAGAATCCAAACTTCATGGAATTTTACAAAGACTATCAAAACTTCCTGAACGCAAAAAAGAGTATGAAAAGGCGTATTAATTCTTTTTTGCCTTAGCAGTCTTACACTTTTTTGCTTCCATGGCTTTAATCTTTTTTGCCTCCTTCTTTACCGCTCTCATCATGTCGTTGTAAGTTACTTCAGTCATATTTTAACATCTCCCTGATTTAGAATATCTGAATCCTGACCTTAAGATTCTTTTGTATTTCAGACCGCGATATTTTTTTGTCAACTCTCTCATAACCTCATCAGTCCATTGATAGAAATATGCCTCGCTTTGTGAAGGCGTCAGACTTAGAATCTTACTTATATCGCGAACCATTATTTTCTTCTGGAGACCATTCCATGTGTCTTTAATCTCCTTGGCATCAATCTTCAGGTTCGGATTATCGAATCCCGATATACTGTATTCATATTTTTTACCGAAACAGCGCATTTCATGGATATGTGCTTCTACTGAAGTTGCTAAATCAGCATCAGAAAAGCTTGATCCATTTGGGTGATTATGAGTAATGATATACGGATTATCAGACATCATCTCAGACCAGTCAGTATTTGAAATGGCTACGGAGTGTTTACTGCCCCTTTGAGACGTAATCCGGTATAACTTCTGTCATTTATGATCTTCTCCCTGTCTCGGTTCCCCAAGTATTTCTTTTTTATCTTAATTCTCTTCAGCCTTTGTCTTCACGGCTCTCCGAATTGCTTTTCTTACCGTTGCGGACTTACTCTTTTTTGCTTTTGCCTTTCTTGCTCTTTCTTCCGCATCAAGTTTCAAGCCTTCTGCATAAAAATCGCATTCGGTCATTTTGTCTTCTCCCTGATCAACCCTCCCTGTAAGAGGATTGCGTAAAATTCAGTTGTATTTCAAAGTTGAATACTTTTGTGTTAATCTTAACCGGGTTTCATTCGGGGAATTGAACCGTATATGCTGACAACCTGCGGATTTCGGCAGGAAGTGAAAGAACTACATTTTATATTTTCAGCATTAATCAGTAAACATGAAAACCATTGAGATCACCGACGACGCATATCACAGGCTGATGTCAAACAGACGCGGCGGTGAAACAATATCGGGCGTGATTCTTCGCGGAATCAAAGATAAGGAATTTAAATCCCATCCCGAAAGAAACGACACGTCCAAAACTATTGGCAGATTTTCACCCACTCTGTATAACAGTTCTCAATTCGGAGGGGAGGTCGTCGGCTATTACAAACCTACAAAAGAAGATCTCAGGGACGCCAAAGAAATGTATCGGAGGATTACCAGAGAAATGAGCGGACTCAGAAAGCTTGATTGCCGCAGTTTTCGGTGGCAGCTGACAAAGATAAGGCACGTAAGAATGAACAGCTACGAGGATTAATATTACCACGCCGAACCGTATCTGCCGCAGGAATACCGCAACCGGTCAGTGCAGGGAATGCGATGCGGCAGGCGATATCCCCGCGGGTGGCGGGCGTCATTCGGGACGATGCCTGATGGCACTTTTCAAACTTTTAAAATAGTAGACAGTAGATATTTTCAATATAAGATACAATATATCTGAAATGGGAGAGGTAAGAAGATGTGTATAGCAATTCCGGCGGAAGTGCTGGAGATAAAGGATGACAATATTGCACTCGTCGATTACGGCGATCTGCAGCAGGAAGTAAGAATCGACCTCGTGGACGTTAAAGTCGGCGAATATGTCCTCGTCCACGTGGGTTTTGCAATACAGAAATTATCACGTGAGGAAGGACTCCAGACCCGTCAGGTATTCAAGGACGTTTACGCGGCTATGGAGGAGTGATGCACGAGTATTCAATCGCATACGATATTTTTATGACCGCGAAGAAAGCGGCGGAAGATAACCTTGCCACTCAGGTAAAGAAGGTCTGTGTGGGATTCGGCGAGATGACTCTCATAAATCCCGAACAGGTCGCCTTTCTGTTCGAGACCATGTGCGAGGATGACCCGATTTTTAAAGGCTGCAAACTCGAATCATCGACCGTTCCCGTAAAAGCGACCTGCAAGTGCGGCTACGAAGGAAACGAACGGTTTGTCTGCCCCAAGTGCGGCGCAATGCCCGAGATTGTCGAAGGTCGCGAGGTCATGGTCACGAATATCGAGATTGAAGTCGATGAATAACGGCATCGGACATTCTCCGATGACAATAAAGAATGAATTTTTGATAATATACTATGAAAACTATGAAAATTTCCGATGAATAAACGCGGATGATTTTATGAAAGATACTCAGGTAAATATGATGCACGGAGCGGGAGGGGCTGTTTTTGCGGAACTTCTCGGAAAGACGCTTACGAAATACACGCATAACAACGCCGGCGGAATCGGGCTTGAATCCCTCGACGACGGCGCCGTTATCCCGATTAACGGGCAGAACATTGTTCTTACCACGGACTCGCACATCGTCCGCCCCATGTTCTTCCCCGGCGGCGACATCGGCCGCGTCAGCGTATGCGGAACGGCAAACGACCTCGCCATGATGGGCGCAAGACCGATTGCCCTCACATGTGCGATGGTCATCGAAGAAGGCTTTGACATAGAGATTCTCGAGAAGATTGTGGCATCGATGGACGCGGCGCTCGGGGAGTGCGGAGCGGCGGTCGTCACCGGCGATACCAAGGTCGTCGCTAAGGGGGAGCTTGACGGCATTGTTATCAATACCGCGGGAATCGGCGTTGTCGACAAGCCCGTCCGCGACTGCGGTCTTCAGGTCGGCGACGTAATCATAGTCAGCGGAACGATAGGCGACCACGGTCTGTGCATCCTCACCACCCGCGAAGGCTTTGACCTCGGAGAGCAGATTATGTCCGATGTGGCGCCGACATGGGGTCTTGTAAAGGCTGCGATGGATGCCGGCGAGGTCCACGCCATGAAAGACCCGACACGCGGCGGATTCTCCAACGCCATCAACGAGATGGCGGACAAAGCCGGCGTTCAGGTGAGAATCTCGGAAGAGGCGCTCCCCATAAGGAAGAGCGTAAAGAGCGCCTCCGAACTTCTGGGAATCAACCCGCTCGATGTCGCAAACGAGGGAAAGGTCATCATGGGCGTAAAGGCTGAGGATGCCGAGAAGATTCTTGCGGCGATAAAGGCGACAAAATACGGCAAAGATGCGGCAATAGTCGGAAGAGTCGTCGAAGGAAAGTCCGTAATCATGGAGACCGCAATCGGCGGCGAGAGATTTATAGAAGCACCCGTCGGCGACCCCGTCCCGAGAGTCTGTTAGATCTCTTTAAGATCTCTTTCGGATCTCTTTAAATTTTTCTCCGGATTTTTTCTTCAAATTTTTTCTCCGGATTTTTTCTTCAAAAATCCTTCTTTAAATTTCCGTCATTAAAATGTCCTTTTTCAAATACCCTTATACCATATTTTTTGATCTTTTGTGAAAAACAATTGAAAGAATATTTGCTTGAATGCAACATCTTTTTTAAAATAGAGATAAAGTATATATTAAGGAAAAGGATGGTGTTGTTATTACAGTAATTACATTTGCGCATCACAAGGGAGGTACGGGTAAGACCACTTCCTGTCTGAGTATTGCGGGCTGCCTTCAGAAGAAAGGCGATAAAGTTCTGGTTATCGACTGCGATCCGCAGGCAAACGCAACATCGGGGCTGGGTATCAATCCCGATTCGCAGGAAAAGAACATCTACGACGTCTTCATGAACGTCTTCGAAGGCTTCCCCGACGTCTCTCTGAAAGATATAATAACAGAAACACCGTCCGGAATCTATTTGGCGCCATCCTCTCTCGATCTGGTCGGAGTCGAGCCGTACCTTTACAGCATAAACGAACGCGCTTCGCTGCTCAAAAACGCCATCAAACCTGTTCTTTCCGAGTATAAGTATATACTCATCGACACCCCGCCAAGCATGGGTCAGTTTGTTATAAACGGCATAGTAGCGGCGGACAGAATCGTCCTTACACTGGACTCGAGTATCTTCGCAAGAAACGGTCTCGAGAGCTTAAACTGCATCTTTTCCGATATTAAAGAGATTACGGGACGCAGCAGATCCGCGGACATGGCGATTCTGACCCGCGCAGGTGCGCTCTGCGAGAGAAAGGCTCCCTTTGAGGAGATGAGGCTCGCATTCTGGCACATGATCACGGGAAAGGGTACGGACGACGACGAGAAAGCGCGGCAGAACAGCATCGAAGAGGAGATAAAAGCCAAGATAAAGGAGGTCTGTACCGTTCCCTACGATTCCGAGGTTTATCGTGCGCAGACCGAAGGAATGCCGCTTGCATATATCTCTCCCGAGAGTCCGGCGGCGGTAAAATACAACGAAATATCCGAGATAATAGCGAGGTGGAAGTAAATGACTGAAGACATGCGTCCGCAGAGACCCGGGCGAAAAGCCCTGTTTACAGGTGCACAGACAAAACAACCGAGTACTACCGTCGTACAGGACTCGTCGTTTGCTTTCGTCCTGCACTGTACGGGTGTTGTCGAGGAGTTCATATCCGGCAACAGGTCGGTCAGAGTCAACGAAGATCAGAGCGACGAGAAGTCGAAAGCCTGTGCCGTCCGTCTGAATCAGCTTTTGTCGTCGCTGGAGTCACAGAGTGAGGCGGCTGCGGACGGCTCGGCAGGTACCGGCGACGAGAGTGCCGAGAGCGTCGAGGATCTCAGAAACTACGAGAGCGAGGTAAACAGGCTCAACGAGAGCATAGAGAACCTCAAATCCGAGCTCAGTGCCGCAAACGTCGCCGTCTCCGAGAAAGAGTCGCTTGTCGGTGAGATTACCCGCGAGAAAGAGAAACTCCTCGAGGATATCCGCGAACTCAAGGCAGCCAAGGAATCGGCGGAAGCCGCAAGTGCCGAATATGCCGCAAAAGCCGAAGAAGCCCGGAAAGCCGCCAATGACGCCAAAGCCGCAGGTGCCGCGGCGGTCGCCGGAAACAGTAGCGGCGAGGAAGAGTTAAGGCGCCGCATTGACGAGATTGAAACCGGGTATAAGGCAAAGATAGACTCGCTCGTCTCCGAAAGCGAATCCCTTAAAACCGCTGCGGCTGCCGAGAAAGCCAAAGCCGATTCGCTCGCATCCGAGATAGCGTCCCTTAAAGCCGCCGCTGATTCGGAGAAGTCCAAAGCGGAATCGCTGGAATCCGAGATAGCGTCCCTTAAAGCCGCCGCTGATTCGGAGAAGTCCAAAGCGGAATCTCTCGAATCCGAGATCGCGTCGCTTAAATCCGCAATATCGGATCGCGACTCAGAGATTGAGTCCCGCAAATCCGAGATATCGCGCCTCGAATCCGAGGTCGGCTCGCAGAAATCCGAGATCTCACGCCTTGAAGACGAGGTGGGTTCCCACAAATCCGAGATATCGCGTCTGGAATCCGCGATTGACAGCAATAACTCGATGAAATCCCATCACGAGTCCGAGATTGAATCTCTCAACACTCAAATCTCGAATCTCGAGTCCGAGATAGAATCGAACAACTCGAAGGTATCGTCTCTCGAGACCGAGATCTCGAATAAGAATGCCGTCGTCGAAGAACTCAAGCGCAGATGCGAGGAGACCGCTGACAGATACAACGAGAGTGTCTCCGAGATTGAAGACCTTAAGACCGCACTTCGCGATGCCGAGGAGAAATCCCGTGAATCCTTAAGGGAATCCATGGAGAATGTCGCGGCGGAAAAAGAGGCTCTGCTCAACGAGATAACCGCACTCAAAGCCGAGAACACGGACTATAAGAGCGGCGAAGAAGAGCTTAAATCCGAGATTCAGCGCCTCAGTGCCGAGCACGCAAAGTTACAGGACGAGAAATCCAAGATTGCGGCAAGACATTCCGATGCCGACAGACGCATTGTCGAGCTTACGGAGTGCAACACAAAGCTTACCGCCGAACTCAAGTCCGGGGAGAAGAAGAACGCCGAGCTCGAGAAGAAGCTCTCCGACACCGGTGACCTCACGAAAAAGCTGAAAGACGAGAATGCCGCGCTTAAAGCACGCCTCTCAGAGCCTTCCGAGGACTTAAAGAAGCTCAACGCAAAGATAGAGCAGGTCGAGAACTTAAAGAAGCGTTCCGAGACAATCGTTCAGGAAAACCCGATGCCCATGCTTCTGCTTAATTCGGGGCTGATGATAACGGTTACCAACAAGGCTTTCGAGAAGCTGAGCGGCATGACTTTCTCCGATATCGTCAAGATGAATTTCAGCGATTTCAATGTCCTCGAGAGAAAAGGCGACAAGATAACCGCCGCATTCGAGACAAGGGCAAGGGGAACGGCATATGTCAGAGTCTCGTTCCCGTCCGGAGAGCGCTATCTGCGTGAGTATGCCATCCCGATTGCCGACACATACGGCACCGTAAGAAACATTCTCATTGTCTACAACGATATCACGAAGGAGACCGAAGAGTCTGCCGATATCCAGAAGAAGATTAAGCAGATAGACTCTCTCAAGAAGCGTTCCGAGACAATCGTCCAGGAAAACCCGATGCCCATTCTGCTCCTCGACACAGGTATGCGCATACTTGTGACTAACAAGGCGTTCTGCACGATGTCCGGCATATCCGAGGATCATATTCTGGATACCAGAATCGGCAACTTCAATGTCATCGACAGGAAAGGCGACGACATAACGGAAGTTCTCAAATCGAGACACCGCACCTATTCCGAGGTTACGGTCAAGTTCTCGGGAACCGAGCATATCCTTCAGGAATACGCCATCCCGATTCTCGGCGCAAACCACGAGGTTTCCAATATTCTCGTGGTCTACAACGATATTACGATGCTGCGCAAGAACGAGAGCGACGTCCGCAACCTGATAGCCTCGGCAAAGCAGGAATCCGCAATCCTTGAGGAGAGTGCCAAGCTCATAACCGCAAACATGGTCGGGCTTTCCAACGGCGACTTAATCACCCATGCCGAGATTCAGAAGGACGATCCGCTGGCGACGCTCAAGGAGAAGTTCAATGAGTCGGTCGATTCGTTCAGAGGGGTTCTCACCGATATCGGCAACAAGACCACGCGTATCGAGGAGACCGCCGAGAGTCTGCGCAGGAACAACGACGATATCATAGCCGCGACCGAGAAGCTTGCCACGAATGCCTGCGATTCCTCGGACAACATGCATAACCTCGATATCCAGTTCAATGATATCAGCATGGGCGTATCCGACCTCTCGGCATCCATCGAGGAGATATCCAGCACGGCGCAGGAGGTCATGAAGAAGACGCAGTTTGCGACCGAAGAGGGTAAACAGGCGGCGGTCATCGGCAAGGAGGCTTACGAGAAACTTCAGGCGGCAGGCGAGATATCCAAGAAGAGCGTCGACGAGATTAACTCTCTCAATGCCGAGATGCTCAAGATCAACGATATCGTGAAGTTAATCAGCGGCATTGCCGAGCAGACAAACCTTCTTGCGCTCAATGCGGCGATTGAGGCGGCACGTGCGGGAGAGCACGGCAGAGGATTCTCGGTTGTCGCGGGCGAGGTCAAGAACCTTGCGGGAGAGTCAAAGAAGGCGACCGTGGATATTCAGGATCTCATCAGCAGCATCACGAAGAACAGCGAGAAGACCACGGATTCGATGCGGCATCTGGATGCCGAGATTCAGCAGGGTATCACGAGCACGAATGCGGCAATAAACGCACTCAACAGAATCGTCGAGGACATCGAGATTGCGTTCGACAGCATGGTCGAGATCTCGAGAGCTACCGAGACGCAGGCAATGAATACCAACGATTTCATGCAGTTTATCGATAAGGCACGCGAGATGACGCATGACAACATCTCCAAGATTGACAGTATTGCAGGTCTTTCCGAGGAGATTTCGGCTACAACCCATGAACTCGGCGAGATTTCGCATACCATGCACGATATGTCGGTCGAGCTTAGCGGCGCCATGGGTCGGTTTAAGTCGGATAAATAAACATCATTAATTTTTCTCCGAAATCCGTTTTTTTGATTATCCATATACTTAGACATAAATACTCTGAAAATAAATTGACAATACATAGGTTTTAAAATGGTTGAATCAGATGCAGACTTTCAGGCATTGACACGAACCATCCAGAAGATTCTGGGTTTTCAGTGCGGATCCTACAAAGAAGATTATATCAAACGCCGTGTTCTGTCAAGGATGAGGATTACCGGTAAATCCGATTTTAAGGATTATAATGCGTATCTTCTCTCGAATACCGATGAGCAGGAGCATCTGCGTAATGCCCTTACCGTGAACGTCACGAAATTCTATCGCGACAAGGAAGTGTTCGATGTCGTCAAGAACGAGATTATACCCTCGATTATCGCGGAAAAAGGTCGTATGCGTATCTGGAGCGCAGGCTGTTCCACGGGTGAAGAGCCGTATACTCTTGCTCTGATTATCAGTGATGCGTTAAGGCTCAGGACCGATGTTCCTGTCACCATCTTCGCATCCGATATCGACAGGGAAGTCCTTAAGAAGGCAAGGGAGGGTATCTACGATAAGCGTTCCCTTGAGAATCTCACTGAGACCCAGATCAGCCGCCATTTCAATCATCTTGAGAACGGCAAGTATCAGGTCAAGGATCACCTCAAGTCGATGATAAGATTCTCACAGCACGATCTTCTCGGCGGACGTGCGGTTACGAACTTCCTGGATATGGTTCTGTGCAGAAACGTCACCATCTACTTTACGGAGAAGCAGAAGGACGATCTGGCAAGGATGTTCCACCCGGCACTGGTTCCCGACGGTTATTATATCATGGGAAAGACCGAGTTCATGGGACGCGAGGTTGAAGATCTTTATACTCCTTACAACGCACTTCAGAAGATTTACCGCAAGAAGCAGCAGTAGATTATCGCAAAATACCAAAAAAACCCGAAAAACCCAAAAAATCCAAAAATATTTTTTTAATCACTTTTGATTGGTTTCGTATTTTAAGAGTTGAATACTAAAAAAATGATTTGTTCTTGAACAGCCCGTTTTTACGGATTATTCGCGATAGAGGCTTACGACCTCGCCGATGACTATGATGGAAGGTGGTTTTACCTTTCTTTCGGCGGCAATGGCGGCTATGGTCTTGAGAGTGCCGACCGTCACACGCTGATTCGGGCGAAGTCCGTTCTCGATTATGGCGACGGGCTTTTCGGCGGTCATGCCGTTGGCAATGAGCGCATCGGCAATCTTTGCGAGGTTCTTTACGCCCATATAGACGACTATGGTGCCCGGGCTCTCCGCAAGCCACTTCCAGTTGATGGCGGATTCGGGCTTGGAGGGGTCTTCGTGCCCCGTGAGGAAGGTGACCTGCGAGGCGAAACTGCGGTGCGTGACGGGGATTCCCACGCATTCGGGAACGGCGATGCCGCTTGTGACACCCGGCACCATCTCGCACTGAATTCCGAATTTACGCAGAGTCTCCATCTCTTCGCCGCCGCGACCGAAGAGGAAGGGGTCGCCGCCCTTGAGCCTTACGACCGTCTTCTCCTCCTGTGCGTATTTTACCATAAGGCGCTCTATCTCGTCCTGCTCCTTCGTGTGCATGGAGCCGTATTTGCCGACGTCGACCTTCTCGACATCGGGAAGGGATGCCAGAATTTCGTCGCCCGGAAGCTGATCGTAAAGGATCACATCGGCTTTGTCGATTACTTCTCTGGCGCGAAACGTCATGAGCCCCAGTCCCCCGGGACCCGAGCCTACCAAATATACTTTGCCTGTCATTTTACCTCTCCGCATTTATTGTTGAATCCTTATTCAGTCCTCTTAATCTTTCAGAATGCCTTTATTCCGAGTTTCCGGCGTGCATCTTCGATGAGGTCGGCCGCGATTACCTTCAGTTTCTGACCGATGGCGTGTGCGTCCTCGACCGAACTTACGTTATCCTCGATTCTCTGCTGAACCTTGCCGTCCAGAGAGAGAACTTCGGCGATCATGAATCCGTTCTCGCAGAATATGCCCTGCGGCGTGAAACAGCCGCCGCCGATCTCTTCCATGACTATCCTCTCGTAGAGAGAGTCGCGAGCCGTTGTCTCGTCGTTGAGCGGCGCAAACTTTGCGGCAAGCTCTTTGTCGTCGCGGCAGACGACCGCGATAATGCCCTGATTCGGCGAAGGGACATACCATTGCGGCATAAGCTGCGTCCCCGGAAGTTCCATCTCAAGCCTCTGCATGCCCGCCTCGGCAAGGACAATGGCGTCGTAGTCGCCGGAATTCAGTTTCTTAAGCCGCGTATCCACGTTGCCGCGAAGTTCCTTTATTTCGGGGTTAAGACCGCCGCGAAGGAGCTGTGCCTTTCGCCGCGTGCTTGAAGTGCCGATGACCTTAACCTCTTCGAGCGGGCAGTTGTGGACGAGATAGTCGCAGGGCGAGTCGCGTTTTAAGACCGCACATGTGACGACACCTTCGGGGCGTTTGGCGGGGATATCCTTCATGCTGTGGACGGCGAAATCCACCTCGCCGTTGATTATCGCATCGTCGAGCGCCCGAACGAAGATTCCCTGACCGCCGACCTGATGCATGGGCACATTTGTTCTGTCGTCGCCGATTGTCTTGATAACGACAATCTCGGTCTTAATGCCCAGTTTCTCGAGCATTCCGCAGACACGCTTTGTCTGAGCCATCGCGAGCCGCGAGCCGCGTGTGCCTGCCCTGAGAACAATATCCCCGTTCTCTCCGCCGTTTGCGCTATTTGCGCTCTCAGCCCCGCATGTGCAGGGTGTCTGCCCGCAGGTACATCCGTTTTCTTTCGTCATGTTAATCCGTTAAATCCGTTCCTTTAACCGTGTATCTCACCGTCTCACCGGGATCAGCAGTCCTGAAGCGCACTGCAGTAGGCGGAGGCTATCTTCTCGACGATATCGACGCCGTGTGCGATCGAGAGGAAGTTTGTCTCGAACTGGGACGGCGGAAGGAATACGCCTTCTTTCATCATGCCCTTCCAGAATTTGCCGAATTTCGCGGTATCGCTCTGCTTCGCCTCGATGTAGTTCTGCGGCGGCGCCTCTCTGAAGAAGAGCTTGAACATTGAGCCGAGTTTCACGAAGGAGTTCTGATATTCCTCGGGAAGCGAATTCTTAAGGAAATCCGTGCATTTGTCGAGGGCATCGTAGAGGTGCTTCTCTTTGTGAATCTCCTTTATCATCGCGATTCCCGCCGTCATTGAGAGCGGGTTGCCGCTGAAAGTGCCTGCCTGATATACGGGTCCATTGGGTGCGACCATCTCCATAATCTCGCGCCTTCCGCCGAAGACGCCGATTGGCAGACCGCCGCCGACGATTTTTCCGAGAGTTGTCAGGTCCGGGACGACATTGTATTTTACCTGTGCACCGCCGATACCCACTCTGTATCCGCAGATGACCTCGTCGCAGATGAAGAGCACGTCATGCTCCTTTGTTATCTTTCGAACCTCGGTCAGATAGTCTTTCTTCGGCAGAATCGGACCCACATTGCCCATGACGGGTTCGACTATGAAAGCCGCGATATCGTCATTCTTCGAGAGCAGTGCCTCAAGGGACTGCGGGTCGTTATAGGGTATCTGAAGGGTGTGCTCCGCAATTTCGGGGATAACACCCGCGGAGTCGGGAACGCCCATGGTTGTTGCCCCCGAACCTGCCTTAATCAGAACGCCGTCATGAGCGCCGTGGAATCCGCCTTCGACCTTGACGATGTTCTTTTTGCCCGTAAATCCGCGTGCAAGACGGATTGCCGCCATCGTCGCCTCCGAGCCGCTGGAGACGAATCTGCACATGTCGATTGAGGGATGATCGCTGATGATCAGTTTTGCCAGTTCGAGTTCGTGCTCGGACGGCGTTCCGTAAAGCCAGCCGTTTTCGAGCTGTTCCCTGATTGCGGTCTTTATGCATTCGGGCTGATGACCTAAGAAAAGCGGACCGTAACCCATGACGCAGTCTATGAGCCTCTCGCCGTCCTCGGTCTCGACGAATGCCCCCTTTGCGCTCTTCGTATAGAAGGGATAGGGTTTAATCGCACGCACGGGGCTGCTGACGCCGCCCGGCATCATCGTCTTTGCGAGTTTAAAGAGATTCTCGCTCTTTCCTTTCTTCTGCACCTGAGTGTCTTTGTTGCTCTTTCTGCTCATTTCAGCCATCCCGCGACATCTTCCGCAAAGTAGGTTATGATAAGGTCGGCGCCCGCACGTTTGATTGAGATAAGACTCTCGAGTACAACCCGTTTCTCGTCGAGCCAGCCTCTTTCGGCGGCGGCTTTGATCATCGAATACTCCCCGCTCACCTGATATGCCGCAAGCGGAAGACCGAGAGTTGCCACCGAGGCTATGATATCGTGGTAGAAGCCCGCGGGTTTGACCATGAGGATATCGGCGCCTTCTTCGAGGTCGGTCTGCGATTCTAGGAAAGCCTCGCGTGGATTCTCGCACGCCATCTGATAGGTCGAGCGGTCTCCGAAGGACATCTTTGAGTCCGCCGCATCCCTGAACGGACCGTAGAGAGCGCTTGCAAACTTCGTGGAATAGGACATTATCGGTATATCTTCAAATCCCGCCTCGTCAAGAGCCTCTCTTATCGTAAGTATCATGCCGTCGAGCATGCAGGACGGCGCTACCATATCCGCGCCCGCTTTGGCGTGCGATACCGCAATCTGAGCGATTACTTTGAGCGATTCGTCGTTTAGGAGGTCGGGTCCGCAGTGAGTGTCGCCGACGATTCCGCAGTGACCGTGCGATGTGTATTCGCAGGCGCAGACATCGGTAATGACCACCATATCGGGAACGGCGGCTTTAATCTCGGCGACGGTCTTCTGTATGACGCCGTCCTCCACCCACGCCGAGGTTGCGAAAGCGTCTTTCTCTTTCGGAATTCCGAAGAGAAGCATTGCACGCAGTCCGAGTGACTTCAAGCGGCGTGCGAGATCCGCGGCTTCTGATATAGGATACCTGAACTGCCCGGGCATCGAGTCAATCGGTTTCTTCTCGGTAATCGTTTCGTCAAAGAAATACGGCGCAATCAGGTCGTCTTTTGTAAGGACGGTCTCTTTGAAAAGCGGCTGAATATTTCTTGTTCTTAATCTTCTGAGTCTTCTTTGCGGATACATGGTATTTTCTCCCTTATTTTTTCTCCTTTATTCTTTCTCCCTTTATTCTCTCCTTAATTCTGTCTTCCTTCTGTTTTTTTTCGTTATTTTCCTTTTATTCCTATGTTTCCGTTTATATCTCCTTTTATCTCACCTTTGGTTACCGCAAGGACAAGGCTCTCCGCGGTTCCCGTATCCGCCTGTTCGGCACAGCCGCGTATTGCAAAGGTCAGATCTGTCAGCAGTTTCTTGACTAATACTTTTGAAAAATCATTAAATACTTCTTTTGTTTTGTCATCGGCGTCGGAAAGGCGCGAGAGTGCTTTGTCGCGTTCGCGAATCCTTATCGAATCCGCCCATGTGTGCAGTTGTGCGAGGTATTCGCTTGATGCCGTTCTGTTGAGTTCGGTGATGAACTTCTTCTCTTCTTCGAGGATAAAGCGTTCGGCAAGCTCGGCTTCGTGCCTTCGCATGTCGAGGTTTTTCTCGCTGATGGTCTTGAGATCGTCGATTGTGAAGAGTTTTACACAGCTTATTCCGGCGATGCTCTCCTCGATATCACGCGGCTGGGCAATATCTATCAGTATGACGGGTTTTCTACCCTCTTCGAGCGGCCAGATATGTTTGTTTAAGGCTTCTTCGAGTTTATCTTTGTGTATGACGTAGTGCGGCGCTCCCGTGCAGGATATGACGACGTCGGAGAGGGCTATGTAGTCGTAAAGTCTGTCCATTAAGACCGCTTTTCCGCCGATTTCCTCGGCAAGCGTCTTTGCGGTCTCGAAGGTGCGGTTTGTGACATAGATGCCTATGAGATTTTTGGCGGCGAGTGCCTGTGCCACGAGTTTTCCCATCTCGCCTACGCCTACGACCGTGATCCTCTTTCCTTCGAGCGTTCCGATAAGTTCTTCTGCCAGCTGAACCGCTGCCGAGCCTATAGAAACGGCGCCGTTATTGATATTTGTCTGTATGCGCACCTCGATGCCGGTATGCACCGCCCTGTTTATGCAGAGGTCGGTTATCTGACTCGATGTGCCCGCCTCCTGAGCGAGTGCGAGTGCCTTGCGGAGCTGTCCCAGAATCTGGTCTTCGCCGATTATCATCGAGTCCATGCCGGATGCCAGCCGCAGCAGGTGGTTTAGGGCTTCCCTGCCAGATAGCGTCCAGAAACCCGTTTTTCCGATGGAATGCAGATATCTCTCGAGTTCCTGCGCCGTTCCCTGAACGAAGATCTCTATGCGGTTGCAGGTCTGAAGGAGGATGACGCCCTTGAAGACCGCTTTTGCATTCGCAAGAAAGGCTTTTTCGTCGGCAAACCGGAAGGCTTCCAGTTCTTCGACGCTTGCGTCATGGTGGTTTATGCCTGCGCAGGCAACAGGTATCAGCAGTTCGTGTTTTTCTTTTTCCGTCGACATCAGAGGTATACCTTCCTTATATATTCCATTGCCGTGTTTTTGCCGTTTTTGAGTTCCTTCCAGACGTTTTCGTCGTCGAGGGTTGCGGTTATGATTCTCTTTCGCTCGCTCTGAGATTCCGTTTCGGATTTGAGTAATTCCCTGAGTTCGCACTGGAGTTCTATCATCTCATCGAACTGCGGGGCGTTTTTCTCAAAATATCGCCGCATATATCGTGCGGTTGCGGGACTCCTGCCGCCCGTGGATATTGCAATGCTGTAGTTTCTGCCCCGTATTACCGAGGGGACGATTATGTTTCCCTCAACTCCGTCGGCATTGTCGAACATCAGACCCTTCTTCACGGATATTGCATGAATGCGGTTGTTAAGACTTATATCCGAGGTTGCGGCGACACAGACCGTGCAGTCGGCGATGCAGCCCGAAAGTTCTTCGTCGGTAAGGGCGGATAAATCCGCTTTTATGAGGGTTAAGCCGCAGTTTTCGCCGTCGCATTCCGCCGCACCGCTTCCTTTAAGGTCGGAGAAACCTTCGCAGAAGTCCATGCTGATTACGGTTACGCGGCATTCCCCGATAAAATAACGCGCTTTTCTGAGTCCCACATCTCCGCCGCCGAAGATGACGACCTTCTTCCCTTTGAGATTGTGCATTAAGGGAATCATAAGATATGATTGGGTATTAAAAATGTTAAATTTTTTCTTAATACAAAAAATTTGATCTGTTGCAAATTATGTGAGGATCGGATGTCCCGTAGTACCTTTTATGCGGTAAAGCCGCCCCGCTACTCCGTATCGTGTTTTTCGCTTAATTGTCGCAGACGTCGTCGGCTTTATTCTTTTTTCTGCAGAATTCACCGCATTTTTTGCATTCGGAGAGATCGCGGCACGGCTCCACATGTATTGTGATATGTGCTCTCGGATACTCCTTTTTGATATCGGCTTCTATCCTGTCCTCCAGTTCGTGCGATTCCGTGACCGTTTCACTGCCGGCGACGACAAGGTGGAACTCGATGAAGATGTTCGGACCGCCGCGTCTTGTCCTCAGACCGTGAAAGCCTATGTCTTCGGTCTTGTGGCTGCATATTATCGCCTTGATCTTCTCTTTCTCCTCTTCGGGAAGCGAATAGTCGATTAAGTCGAGAACCGAGCGTTTTGCAAGGTCGTATGCGGCATGGATTATCACGAAGGCGACGCCGATTGCCACAATTGCGTCTATCTCCTTAATGCCGGTGACCATGAGCAGAATAAGACCGATAAAGACGCCGATTGAGGTGTAGATGTCGGTCTTCAGGTGCATTGCGTCGCTCTCGAGTGCAATCGATTCCGTGAGTTTTGCGACCTTCATGAGTCTTGCGGAGACATACCAGTTGACGATTGCCGAGATTCCCATGACGGCAAGACCCGAGTAGAGCATGTAGTCGGGGATTGCTTCGGTGTTGCCGGTGATGAGTTTTGATGCCGCTTCCCAGATGATCAGAAGTGCGGCAACGAATATCAGCGATGCCTCGATGAGTCCCGATACGTCCTCGAATTTGCCGTGCCCGAACTCGTGACGGGTGTCGGCGGGTTCCGACGAGATCTTAACCGAGACAAAGGCGATGACGGCGGCGAGGAGGTCCATTCCCGAGTGTATGGCTTCGGAGATGATACTGACCGAGCCTATGCAGAGACCGACGGCAATCTTCAGTATGAAGAGTCCGGTATTGGATATTATCGAGAGCCTTGCCGTCTTTTTCTTCAGGTCCGCATGCATGGTCGGATCCGATTCGGTCACGACCCGGGAGGGAGCATTCATTATAATAGATATTCGGAGTTCATAAGGTATAAGGAATTGTATTAAAAACCTAAAATTATTCGAACAGTGAAATATTCGGGGGAAGATCCGCTCATTCGCAGATCTGCCCGTGCCCGATATGCCCGATCGGTCTATTTTTCTCAATCTGTTCTGTCGTATTCAATCTTCTATATCTTTTCTGTCATCTCTATCTTCCCGAATTCGACCGTCTTTTCCTTCATCGATATCTTTACAACCTCATAACCGTAATCCGACAACTCCTTCTTATACCTCAGAAAAGAATGGTCTAAGGGAATGCCCGCTATCTCCTGAATCTGCTCATATGTCAGTTTAAAGCTGTCTTCGCCGTTCTCGGAGATCCATATCCACAGTTTGTCGTATTTGCTCATCGGATTAATTCTCATCCGCTTGCAGTAATAGTTTCCGATTCTTTCGATACTGATAACGTCTTAAACCTGAAAGAATATTATTAATAATGATGCCGCCCGCAAAATTTCGCAAAGGTACGGATACAGCCGTGAATTCGGAAGGTTTTTGCCCGAATTCTCAAGATCCGAAGGCTCTCGGGCGTGTGCTCGTATTGGGAGCGGGAGCCGTGGGTCTCTCGTTTGCGGGTAAGATCTCGGAGGTCTGCGAGGTTTATGTCGTCTGCCGCGAAAGGCATTCGGCGGCGATAAAGAAACGCGGTCTCTTCATGGAAGGCGTCTGGGGCGAACGCAGGGTCACGGGCATGGCGGTCTTTTCTTCGTTTGCGGAGCTTTCAGCCGCGATTGCGGCAAAAGAGGCGGGATATAAGCAATGCGGCAGTTGCGACACCGGCGGCACCTGCGGTAATGCCGAGAGATTCGGATTCGATTACATATTCATCACCTCGAAATCCTCCGATACCTGGGACATCTGCCGCGAATACTCATCGCTCTTCGCCGGCGCCGTCCTCGTGAGCCTTCAGAACGGCATTGGAAACGAGGAGATACTGCAGAGTTATGCCGCGGAGATAAATGCCGTGGCGCAAAATCCCGCAGACCGTCTCCATGCCGGCGGAAACGTGTCTTTGCATGCCCCGTGTGCAGTCTTCGGCGCCACAATCACCACGAATTTCCGGTCGCCCGCCGACGGCTGCGTAATGGTCATGAGCGAGAGTGAACCGCTGAAGATTGGTGTCTATCCGAGCAACTTAACGGCAGATGCCGGTTCGTTGCGGCGACTGTCCGAGATCGTCTCTCTGATAAGGCAGTCGGGAATAAAGGTTGAGTCCGCCGAAAGTATCCGTTCGGCAATCTGGGAGAAATCTCTCCTCAATATCGCGGTAAATCCGCTGACGGCACTGTTTCAGACCCGCGTCGGTTCCGTATCCGATGAAAATCTGCGAGCGGTAATCGCGGGGATAATAGCCGAGACCTTTGAGGTCATCGCCGCCGAAGGCGTTGAGATCCGATGGAAGAGCGCCGGCGAATACCTCGATTACCTCTTTACCTATCTGGTTCCTTCGTTTTCGGCGGTATACACCTCGATGTGTCAGGACCTCGCATACGGCAGACACTCCGAGATTGACAGCATAAACGGTGCGGTTGTGAGACTCGGCGGAATTCACGGCATAAAAACGCCTTACAACGAGAGCATCTGCCGCCTGATACGGTTTATCGACGGCAAAAACGATGCGAAAAAGAAAGAAAGCCGGTAAAAAAGTCGGTAATATAAATCAGTAATAAAGTCCGTAAAGGTCGGTAAATAAATAGGATGCGGAAGGTCACTCCCGCTTTTCGTCATTCCGGTCTTTTTTGACGACCGCGACCAGCACTTTATCTATTCTGTGGACATCCATGTTTGTAACTTCAAACCTGTATCCGTTCCAGTTGAAACTGTCGCCTTCCTTTGGAATCTTCTGAAGCTGCATCATGATGAAGCCCGCAATCGTATGATACTGCCCCTGATTCTCCTGCGGCATTCCGTCAATGCCGAAATGCTCCTTAAAGTCCCCGATGAGCATATTGCCGTCGATGAGCCACGATCCGTCCTCACGCTGAACCGCCTGAACATCCTCGGGCTCGTCATCGCAGTGTATGTCGCCGACTATTGCCTCAAGGATATCGTGCAGGGTTACAAGTCCCGCAATGCCTCCGTATTCGTCGCTTACGAGAGCGAAATGTCCCTTATTTCTCTTGAACTCCTCAAGAAGTTCCGATGCCGTGAGCGAAGAAGGCACAAAGATCGGCTTCTTGAGTATGCCCGAGATGCTGTCGAGGGTGAGATCGCAGGAATGTGTCCAGAGGTCTTTGACCTGTATGATGCCGAGGAGGTTATCCAGATTGCCGCGATAAACGGGGAAGATGGAACGCGGGTTTTCGGTGATGACCTTCCGAATCTCCTCTTTCGAATCGTCGATGTTGATGGCGATGATGTCCGGCCGCGGTATCATAAGCGATCCGAGCCGCAGGTCATCGAGATCGAAGATGTTTTCGACCATCTCCTGTTCGGATTTTTCGATGGCACCGTTGTCCGTGCCTTCTTCGATGAGGTCTATAATCTCCTCCTCGGTAATGGCTTTGTTCTTCTCGCGGTCGAGACCGAAGATCCTGAGGATTATGTCGGTCGAAGCCGAGATTATGAATGTAAACGGCGTTGCAATCAGCGCAAAGAACTGCATCGGGCGCGCTATGCCTGCGGCAATCTTCTCGGTGTTGTTAAGCGCAATCTTCTTCGGGATGAGTTCGCCGAAGATGAGCATGAAGTATGTGATGATCGCGACCGAGATGAGCACGGCGATTCCGCTGCTGTAGGGCGCAATCTGCGGGAATTGCGCAAGATACCGAGCAAGCGGTCCCGATGCCGCAAGTCCGCCGATAGCACCGGTAAGGATGCCGATTAAGGTAATGCCTATCTGTATCGTCGAGAGGAACTTCGTGGAGTCCTCCGAGAGCTTTAAAGCCGCTTCCGCGCCGCTGTTGCCTTCTTCTATGAGTTTTTTCAAGCGAGTGCTCTTCGAGGATATTATGGCAAATTCCGCCATGGCAAAGAGGGCGTTAAACGCAATCAGCAGTATAATCAGGGTTATTTCAACGGCGTTGGGCATTATATCAGATATTTCCGTATTTGAGCGTTATTCATCCGTGTATTCATTTGTTTATTCATTAGTGTATTTGTGTGCGTATTCGTGGTGCATTTGTCTGTGTAATCATATGTTCTTGCGGTATTCATAAGACGATTGATGCGGATATCTGCAATCTCTGCAATCTCTGCATATTATGCATATGGTTTGTCTTTCATGGCAATATTGATTTGTCTCATCCCGCGGCATCCGAATGTTTTTCTCCCGCATTTCTTCTGCATTTATTACAGTGCAGAACAAATACTCAAACTGCAATACAGAAAGACCATCGGAGTAAATTATGCGGGTAAAGATATGCGGCGTTACAACGGTTGAGGATGCGAAGTTCATAGAGTCCTGCGGTGCCGACGCGCTGGGCGTCGTCATCTCGGACGAATCGCTCAGAAACGTCACTTTTGAGCGTGCGGGCGAGATATTCTCCGCTCTCGGTCCGTTCATCGCGAAGGTTGTCGTCACGCACACAACGTCACCCGAAGAACTTGAGAGGATAGCGGCTCTGAACCCAACGGCGATACAGATCTCGACCGATCTTCCCATGCCGGAAGGCTACCGCGGCAGTGTGATTCGGGTTGTGAAACCGGGCATGACCGTCCCCGATTCCTGCGATGCCGTGATTCTCGACGAGAGCCGCGGCTGCGGAATACTTTACAACGATTCTGCGGCGAAAGAGTTCGTAAGGTCGGCGAAAGTGCCGCTGATTCTTGCCGGCGGTCTGAATCCGTCCAATGTCGCCGCCGCAATCGATGAGGTTCATCCGTATGCGGTCGATGTCTGCTCCGGCGTCGAGCTCCGCCCGGGTATTAAAGATAAGCAGAAGGTCATGGAATTCCTTAAGGCATGCGGCAAGATGCCCGAGTTAAAACTCAAGTCCAGATATGTGAACAATCTGTGATTGCACGGATTTTCACGGCATTTTTTAAAAATTGAAAAAATTGAATATTTTGAATATTTTGAATATATTATGACATGGCTGTCATGATATTACGGGTCCGATATCTTTGTTGACGTCGAACTCGTCAAGGAACGGCATCAGGGCTTTTATGTATTTTATCGGCGTTCCCGACTCCGTCTTTCTCTCGCCGAAGCTGTGAACCGTTACCATGAGCGGAAATTCCTTCAGTCTGCCTTCAAAGGTCGGATCGTTCTCCTTTCCGAAATCGACGAATCTGTCGGCGGCAATGAACGGGCGTTCGAATTCGTCGTCGGCGGCAAAGTCGGCAAGGTCTTTCTCGTATGTCGATTTGTTCGCCAGTTCGGGTTCGAAATACAGGACACTCTCTATTCCGTAGAGTTTTTTGAGCCTGATAAGTTCCATGACGTCGATAGGCTTTCCTACCGCTATCGAAAGATTGTTCATCTTCTCTTCGAAAGTGTCTCCCTTTATCGTATCCGGACTTCTGCGTTTCACGGTATCCCTTCTGTTCTATCCTTTCTATTATTTCTTTACGATATCAAATAATTTCTTTCCGATATGGGATAGGATTGGATAAGATCGTATACGATCGAATAAGATCGTATAAGATCGTATAAGATCGGATGAGATCGGATAAGTGTATTCGGGAGAACTGCCGTTTGGGATGCCGCGGATCGCAAATCATAATATGCAGCACTGCTTTTAGTAAATTGAGGTAATAATAAAATGCCTGAATTTGGAACTCCTTTTGCGGTGCTGAAAAACGGCCGCAAACTGACCGATGAAGAACTTATCAGAGCCGTCCGATTTATGGTTGCGGCGGAATACGAGGCAATTCAACTCTATGAGCAGCTTGCCGAGTCGACCGATAACAAACTTGCCGTTGAAGTCCTGCACGATATCGCGGACGAGGAAAAAGTCCACGCCGGCGAATTTTTGAAACTTCTTCACTGCCTTGCCCCCGACGAGCAGAAATTCTATGACGAGGGCTATCGGGAAGTCGAGGAAGAGATTGAGAAGATGAAACCCAAGGCGGCCGCGAAGCCCAAGAAGGCGACGAAATCGGCAAAAAAGAAGTAATATCCGGAATAATGTCCTGAATAATTTCTTAAAAAATCTTCTATTTTTTCGAATCACGGCAATCCGTGACTTTGGCAAACTATTATTGTTTCGGATGTAAATTATAAAGTTATGTATGAATGTAAAACCGTGCAGGACATGATCTGTCTGATGTCCTCGAAGATTAAGGAGATGGGCGAATCCCTCTCGGATCAGCAGGTTTCAAGTTTTATCAACGAAATTTTGGGTGCGGATCGTATATATGTCATGGGTGCGGGTCGCTCGGGGCTTGTTGCCAAGGCCTTTGCCATGAGGCTCATGCATCTGGGTCTGAAGTCATATGTAATCGGCGAGACCATCACGCCCGCGATGAGGAGCAGCGGCGATATCGTCGTCGCATTCTCGGGTTCGGGAGAGACAAAGACGATTGCGGAACTTTGCGAAACGGCAAAGAGCATAGGCGGCAGAATCTGCCTTGTAACTTCGAAAGCGGAGTCGAGAATCGGTAAAATCGCCGACTGCGTGGTCGTAATCGAGAGCCACCGCGACAGGGTAAAGGACGAGTCCGAGGAGTACGAAGTCCGCCAGATGATGGGCGAGCACAAGTCTTTCGCGCCGCTGGGCACACTTTTCGAGACGGCATCGATGGTCTTCAGCGACTCGATAATCTCCGCAATCATGGAGAAGATCGAGTGTCAGGAGAGCGACCTCAAGGGAAGGCATGCAAATATCGAGTGAACACTCAAAAACCTCATGACGAAAGCGATGAAACCAATGAAATTTTCGGAGCGTGCCCGAATCGTCGAGATGTCGGGCATAAGAAAGTTCTTTCAGAACGCCGGTCCCGACGCGGTAAATCTGGGTATCGGTCAGCCCGATTTTCCGACTCCGGAGCACATAAAGCGTGCCGGCATAGAGGCAATCGAGAAAAATCTTACGGGCTACACGAACAATTACGGCGTTCCCGAACTGCGTGAGGCAATCTCGAAGAAGTTCAAACGCGAAAACAATCTCTCTTATTCGGCGGATAATATTATTGTCACCGCCGGCGCAGGCGAGGCACTGCATATCGCGGTCGAGTCCCTTGTCGGCAAGGGCGACACCGTGCTCTATCAGGACCCGGGTTTTGTCTCCTACAGGGAATGCACGGTGATTGCCGGCGGAACGCCTAAAGGAATCCCGCTTGACGATAAATTCCATATCGACGTCGAGAGATGCAAGGAGGCGCTGGACAATGCCGCCGTTCTCATACTGAACTCCCCGGGGAACCCGACCGGCGCCGTCGAGAGCGGGGAGTCGATAAAGGCAATCGTCCAGTATGCCGAGGATAAAGGCGCGACGGTAATCTCCGACGAGGTCTACGAACATTTTGTCTACGAAAAGAAGCATTATTCCGCGGGCTGCTACGGCGACAATGTCGTTACGGTCAATGCCGCGAGCAAAACCTTCTCGATGACGGGCTGGAGGCTCGGTTATGTTGCGGGGCCGAAGGATTTCATAGAGCAGGCTGTAAAGATTCACCAGTACTGCCAGACCTGTGCCTCCTCGGTCTCGCAGTATGCGGCGCTTGCGGCGTATAACGGCAGTATCGCCTGCGTTGACGAGATGCGGCGCGAATACGCCGTAAGACGCGACCTTCTCTATAACGGACTTAAGGAACTCGGCTTTGATTTCCCCAAACCCGAGGGTGCGTTCTATATGCTGGTGCCGATGGATCGTAAGCAGTTCGAAAAGATTCTGGAGGCGGGAGTCGTTGCCATCCCGGGCGACGCTTTCGGCGAAAATGCGGTCAATTACGCAAGATTCAGTTACGCGGCATCGCGCGAGAACATTGCGGAAGCGCTCCGGCGTATCGCAACGGCGGTTTGAATCTCTCTTAATGCGGGATTTATGCCTGATTCAGGTCACAAACAAAAGAGCATTAAGGATAGATGAACAATAAAGATACGGATTAAGATACGGATTAGCGTAATCCTAAGACAGATAATTAGACAAATAATAAGACAAATAGAGAATCTAAGATAATCGGATAGTGACACAATGACAAGAGAATTACTTGAAAAACTCTCAAATGCGCACGGTCTTACAAGTGCGGAAGGCAACATCCGCGACATTATAAAAAAGGAGCTTAAGGGCTATGTCGACGAGATGTACGAGGATAAGCTCGGCAACCTGATTACCGTCAAGAAAGGCGACAATTTCAAATTCATGCTCGCATCTCACATGGATGAGATCGGTTTCATGGTGCAGTACATCGATGAGAAAGGCTTCATCAAGTTCGTGCCCATCGGCGGCTGGTATGCTCCGACGGCATACACGCAGAGAGTTATTCTGCACGGCACCAAGGGCGACGTTGTCGGCGTTATCGGCGCAAAACCGCCGCATGTGATGTCCCCCGAGGACCGCAAGAAGGAGCTTAAGATCGAGGAGTTCTTCATCGATATCGGCGCAAAAGACGCGGATGACGTCGCGAAAATGGGTGTCGAGATAGGCACGCCGATTACGGTCGACCGCGAACTCAAAGACCTCGCAAACGGCAAGGTAACCGGAAAAGCGCTCGACAACCGTGTCGGCGTTGCGCTCCAGATTGAGGTCTTAAAGAAGGTAAAATCACCGCACACAATCTACGGTGTTTTCACGGTTCAGGAAGAGACGGGACTTAAGGGCGCAAAGGTCAGTGCCTTTGCAATCAACCCCGACTGTGCCATAGCCACGGATGTCACAATCCCCGGCGACCACCCCGGAATCACGAAGAAGGATGCTTCCGTCGAGATGGGCAAGGGTCCCGTTCTTGTGCTTGTCAGTGCCGCGGGTCGCGGTCTGATTGCGGACACAAAGCTCACGAACTGGCTCAGAAAGGCGGGCGACAAGAACAAGATTCCGTATCAGCTCGAGGTCGGCGACGGCGGCAACACGGACGCATCGATTATCAACCTCGTAAACGCGGGTATTCCGAGCATTCCCTTCTCGATTGCGTCCAGATACATCCACTCACCCGTCGAAGTAATCGATATGAAAGACCTCGAAGACGGTATTAAACTCCTCGTCGAGGCTCTGAAGACAAAACCGAAGTTCTGATAACGGATTTCCGATAACAGAAAACACAATTTTAATTTTTCAATTTTTAATTTTGAATTTTAGATTTAATTTTTAAAAGAAGTGATTTTGAAGATTATCTGGAGAAATATTGATCATCCATTTGGTAATCGTCATTTGTTCTGTAAACTCTTTCATTTGGTCTTGAATATATATCCCGTCTGTAATCTCTTTCGTTTTGTCTTGAATATACATTTACCGTTGTCGGATTTGCGAGGGTTGTTTTCACCTGTTCATAATGCTCAAGTTCAGCCTCTATGCCGCCGGTGAACTTTGCAACGATATTGTAGATTATGGCAATTAATGCACCTATGATAAATCCAATGATCATTAGGATAAATATGCCTATTATTATCTCGACGACGAGGTTCGAAAATATATGTGCAGTTAGGTTCCCAATTAGGTCTGTTCCTGAGTGGGAAGTTGTAGCAGGTGTATAATAAGTAGGTGTATAATCTGTTGTAGCAGGTGGGACAGAGGCGGCATCTACTGAAGTATATACAACCTGCTGAGCTTTCTGGGTGGTGAAGAAACCGGCGCCTGCGATTCCTTTGATTATATATATTAATATTAGGATCACCGGCACCAAGCCAATTATTGAAAGAAGTCCTGTAATTCCCGCAGCCATCAATCCAGCTGAAATTATGCCAATACGCTTTATTCGATCCATCCCTTTTAACTGCGAGATAGATGTCTATATATGTTTCGGAATCGTTATTTGACGATTATTGGAATAATATAGCCTTAAAGTTAAAAATTAACGGCAAATATTATGTATTTTTTTAACATCTTTAAATATCATGAGGTGTTCTATAATATGTGTCAGTAAATGCGATCTGTTATGCGGTCTCACGTGAGGCGTGCAGGAAATGCCGGTAATCAGATAGAGATAATATGGATAAACAACAACTCATTAACATGAAGAAGTCAGTTATTTTTTCACTATTGTTAGTCTTTGCGGCAGTAATCTGCTTTGCGGGATGTACGGGTACGACGAATAACGGCGGCAGCGCAACCGCGGCACCGACTCAGGCCGGCGGAGCGCAAGCGACACCTTTCGCGGAGCCGACAACCTCATCGGACTTAATCCCTGGACCGACCCAGGCACCCGAAAAGAAGTATGAAGTTGATTTTGACGTCACGAAAGACGATGTCTACGGCAATATCGACGTAACCTTCAGAGGCGGCGCAGGTCAGAACTTTGTCAACACGATTACGGTCGACGCATACCTTGCCGACGGCACACACGAGACCAAGACCTTTACGGCTCCGTTCAATGTCGGAGATTCCGTATCCTTTAACGGCAATAAATTCGATCAGGACAGAGTCAAGGTCACGGTTCTCTACCACGGAAACATCGGAACCTATGTCGTCTGCGACAGAGTAATCCCCGAGAAGCTCTCACAGAGAGCACGTGACTGAATTAAGGTAAATCATCCGATTTACCTTTTTAATTTGTTTCAATCCGTTCCAATCCTTTCAAACGTATTATTTTGTTCAAGTCTCTTTTGGCGCATAGTTTTTGCGCATCGTTTTCGCGTAGTTTCGGCGTACGGTTTCCGCTGCAGTTTTCGCGTATTTTTCAGGTGACGCTGTCTTATCCGCATACTGTTATGTTCTTGAAAATGCAATAAGTAAAGGCAGATTTATCTTGCAAATCTTTATACGTAAAGTAACTTAATAGAATAAATCGCTTAATCGAAAATATAATCGGAGTAATAAAATGGGAAAAGGAAAAGTAGTTCTTGCATTCTCCGGCGGTCTCGACACATCCATATGTGTGCCGCTGTTAAAAGAGCATTACGGTTATGATCAGGTTATTACCGTCGCAGTCGATGTCGGTCAGCCGCCCGAAGACATGAAGATGGCGACGGACAAAGGAAACAAGATCGCCGACAAACACTACACAATCGATATCAGAGACAAATTCGTCGAGGAACAGCTTTTTGCGTCGATAAAGGCGAACGGCTCCTACGAAGGCTACCCGATGGGAACAGCGCTTGCCCGCCCGCTTATTGCCGAAGAGATCGTAAAGATTGCAAAGAAGGAAGGCGCGGATACCGTCGCACACGGCTGCACGGGTAAAGGAAACGACCAGCTCCGTTTCGATTTCGTCTTCAGAAAGGCGGGTCTCAAGATTATCGCACCCATGCGTGAGATGAACCTCACCCGCGAGTGGGAGATGGATTATGCCGCAAAGCACAACGTTCCTGTGCCGGTTGTCAAGGCAAAGCCGTATTCCGTCGACGAAAACTGCTGGAGCAGAAGTATCGAGGGCGGCGTTCTGGAAGACCCGTCGGTTCACCCCGACAACGATATCTACGGCTGGACGGTCTCGAAGCAGGATGCACCCGACACGCCCGAGGAGATCACCCTCGGCTTTGAGAAGGGTGTTCCCGTCTCCATCAACGGCAAGAGGATGAAGGGCTTCGACCTCATCATGGAATTGAACAAGATCGGCGGCAGAAACGGCGTCGGCAGAAATGATATGATTGAGGACAGAATCCTCGGTCTTAAGGCACGCGAGAACTACGAGCACCCCGCGGCGACGATTCTTCTTGCGGCACACCGCGACCTCGAAAGACTTGTTCTCTCGCGTCAGGAGCTTTCGTTCAAGCACATCGTCGACGACAAATGGTCCGAACTCGGATACATGGGTCTTATCGACGAGCCTTTATACGCGGCATTGTGTGCATTTATCGACAAGACACAGGAGAGAGTCAACGGTGAGGTCGACCTTGTTCTCTTCAAGGGCAGTGCCACGGTTGCCGGACGCCGTTCGCCCGATGCTCTCTATTCCGACGATCTTGTATCATTCGAGAGCCACACAATCGATCAGAACGATGCCGTAGGATTCTCGGCATACTTCGGTTTCCAGGCGAGAATGAAGAGCATGCTTGAGAATAAGAATAAGAAGAACTGAAGAATTTCGGAAAATCCGTGAAAAATCACAATACAATCACAATAATTCAAAAAATCTCAAATAAATCTCAAAATAATCCCAATATCTCTTTTTTTTAAAATCAGAATCAAAAAAAATTGGGTTGAATTTGCCGGATTATTCCGCTTTCTGTCCTGCTTTGGGTCCGGGTGTGCACTCATAGATATCAATGATGTGAAGAACAATGAGACCCTTTGCCGGATAGTTGGCACCTTTGGCTTTCATTCTGTCATGTGCCGTCTTGTAGTCGTCGCCGCTGGTCTTAACCTCGGCTTTGCACTTTACCTGAAGGCATCTCTTTGATTCCGGATTCCAGAAATAGAGTGCCGCCTGCGGATTTTCCTTGAGGTTGGCAAGCGTCTTGTTCATGAAGTTGTCGCAGATCCAGAAGGTCTCGTCGTCTTCGAGCCATACCGCGCCCATCGGGGCAACGTTGGGAAGTCCGTTTTTGTCTGCAGTTGCAAGAGGAACCGCATGGAGAATCTCCATGTTCTTTTTGTAGGTCTCTTTCATGTCGGCTGTAAGTTTAACCATGTTTTCACCTGTAAATTATCAGATTGATTTATAAACAGAAAGAGTTTGTGTAATTCCGTACCGGTAACCACCATCCGCTTACTTTTTCGCGCTGTTTGCGGCGGCAGTGTCGCGGTGGTATAAAAAGAAACTATTAAACATCTGGAAACGTATGGATTATTATTATGGGATTCTTCAGTTTTATGAAAAAATCACCCAATATCGTTGAAAGCCCGCCGCCGCCGTCTATCGGACAGGGTGCGGGAATGCGGGTTCCCGAATATAAATCAAAACCGTATTTCATAGTCGCATCCGTCGAAATGGGAAACACCACGACGAAATGCATTCTTACCGGCACGAGCCTTGAGACCGGCAGAACCTATGTAATCAACAAGACCGTCTCGATGAGCCGCGACGTCCGCCCCCCCAAGCCCGGCGAGACAATCTTCGGCGAAACGCTCGTCGGCGTTCCGATTACACGCGAATCCGTCACCGAACTTGTGAGGGATACGCTCATCAAGTGCCACCGCGACGCAGACCTTTCAATCAAGGACGACCTTGACTTCGTGGTTCGAAGCACGGGTGTCGTGGCATCGATGGAATCGCCGGATCAGGTCGGAGATTTCGTAATCTCGCTGGCAAACGGCTGTCTTGCCGCAGGCGTGCCCCCCAAGAAGATGACGCCGCCGATGGGTATCGATAATCTGCCGCCGAAATTAAGACAGTTCAGCTTCGCCGACAAACTCACCTTCTGCGGAACGGTTGCCGGCGTATCGCCGCCGATAGGCTCCTCGGGTGTCGAGATGGTCGCAAACGAGATGGAAGGCGAACTTGCGATGGCGGGAATCAAGGAAGGTGCGAAGTGGACCGAGGTCGACTTCAGAAACCCGTGTATCTCGATAGATTTCGGAACGACGCTTGACGGCAGGATCACAAGCGACGTCGACCCCGACTCCGAATGGCCGTTTGCGAAGACCATCGGCAACTTCTGCGGTCTTGCCGGCGCAATCCCCGACGCCCTCGTAAGAGGCACGGGACAGGTAAAGGACGGGACCGGAACGGCACTGGATCTCTTCGGAGACAAGAGTTTCGGCGGATTCTCCAAGAAGAGCAAGGTCGTAAACGAATACGTGGAGAGAATTCACGACCTCATAGACATAAGAATCGTGCCGACCGACCGCACCAGATTCGGAATGGTGCCCGTCTGTGCCGATCTGGCGGCTAAATCCGGCATTGCAATGATAGGCTGCGATGCGGGAACGGATTTCAGCAACTCGGGAGCGCTCAAGGAGATTGGCGGGGAGATATACAAGAATAACGGCATCAACGTCCTTACCGACGTCATCGACCACGTCTGCGCCAAGATGGCACTGCGTCTCATCGAGGTTGCCGCGAAGGAAAAGATAGTGCCGCCCAACTCCTCGATAGGCTTTACCGGACGTGCGGCAATCTCCGGCAAGAAGCCTTCGATTATCATGGACGGCATCTCCGAGATGGGTCTCTATGACAAGCCCTATGAGCATGTTGTCTTCGTCGACGACGGTCTTGCCCGCGGTGCGGCGCTTATGGGCAGGTGCATGTGCTCCATGGGCAAGCCCAATAACCCGATAGGCGGTGTCCGCGGCGGCAAATGCATCATGGCGCGGCGTGTCAAGATTGGAAAATAATCCAATCCCCGTTCTCTTTTCCTGACGGCATCGGATCGAATCATTAATACTCTTTATAATCGATATAAAATATTTAACAGGATGGCAGATATGACCGAAAATCAGACCGATAATGCCGCTCAGAAAAAACCGGCGAAGAAATACGATGTGCTTTTGCCCCCCGGCGTCCCCCGTTCCATCATTATGGATGTCACGGAGAAGTTCGATGTGGAACTTGTCGAGAGACCGCGTGAGATGAAATTCGCGAACATGGACGGCGATATAAGGAATCTGCTCGCATTCCGCACCGATCTTGAGACGGCGCAGAAGGTCGAGAAGTATATCTTCGACGAACTTAAGAAGTACATCGGCGAGGAATAACGCGATTAATCCCGCAAAAACGCCGTAAAAATAAAAGATTATTATAATTTTTAACGGCTTAATTTTTAATCCGTATTTTTTGATTTATTTTTTTGCTTTTATTTGTTTAATTGGTTTTATTTTGCTTTTAATGGGTTTATTTTGTAGTTTTGTTTTATTTTTTTATTTTGTCTCGGTTACTTTGATGAGGTGGTATCCGAACTTCGTCTTGACTGGTCCGACAATCTCTCCGACCTTCGCCTTGAAAGCCGCGTCTTCGAACTCCTTGACCATCATGCCTTTTCCGAACCAGCCCAGATCGCCGCCTTTCTTGCCCGACGGACATGTTGAGAATTTCTTTGCCACGGTCGCGAAGTCGTCGCCGGCTCTGAGGTTTCCGAGAACCGCTTTTGCTTCCGCTTCCGTCTTCACAAGAATGTGTGATGCTCTTACTTTTGATGCCATATCTTAATTTTTGTCGGCGTTCTTTAATAGCGTTTCTTTAATGGTGTTCCCTTAATCGCATTTCTTATGCGTATCTTCAGGCGTTTTTCGGATTATTCTCGATAATTCTTGGATTATTTTAACCCGGAGATAACGCCGTTTCAGAATATTTCGCAGTCGTCGTCCTCGGGGATTTTGAGGGTTTCCTTTGCTTCCCTCAGGTTCGTGTTCATATCCGTGCCGTTCTTCTCCGCCTCGCGTTTTCTTGCCTCACGCATGTTCTTCTCGACGTTTTTGATTTTTTCCTGCGTTTCTTCGTCGACGTTTCCGTCCTCGTCGACGATAACCCACTCGCCGCGCCTGATTCTGCCTTCGATAATCATCTTATGCGAGAGCGTGCAGTTTCTGTCGTTCATTATCCTGTCGAATTCTTCTTTTGTCAGTTTATTGTATCTCGGAAGTCCCATAATATGCCCTTTTGCACGTGTATTCTTCAAAATGCACGCTTATCTGTTTTCCATATAATCTAAGCAGTCTTTTAATATATTCTTTCTTCAGAGGGCTTTTGCGGATACGGATATCTCGGATTATCACGGCGTTTGCGAAATCCATCATTATACCCGTCTCTCTTTCTCCGATTGCGAATAACAAAAACTAATAACCTTCAATTAAAAAAATAACCGCATGGTATGGATAAAATCCCTTGAAGGAAGTTATGTGAATGTCGATAATGTCCTTTCAATCGTATTTGACAACAAATGCAACTCTTTTGCGGCGGTCGTGGGATACAAGGACGGACGCCTTCAGCATAAAATCTACCAGAACCGCGCCCTCGACAACATCCTCGCCGGCGCCAGACCGCGAAACGAATTCGAGATAATCGAAGAGATTATCGACTTAATAGAAAAATCCAAAGCCGGAGAAGGTCCCAAGATCCTTGACCTGACGGCACTTATAGACAACTGATACCTGCACCTGTACCGGCAAGCGATTGTCTCCCTGCAAAAGCCGGAACCACTTACAGTATAGTATCGGAAAAAATTGATATATTGATTAAAATTAATTTCAATATTTTATTTGAGCAATTTATTTCAGCAGTTTTACGAGCAGAGCCTTCTGAGCGTGCAGACGGTTTTCCGCCTGATCCCAGATAATGCTGTGCTCTCCTTCCATGACCGCATCGGAGATCTCTTCGCCGCGGTGCGCCGGAAGACAGTGCATGACGACAACGTCTTTGTTTGCATGCGCAATCAGTCCGTCATCGACGCAGAATCCCTTGAACGCCTTTAAGCGCTCCTCCTTCTCGTCCTCCTCGCCCATCGAGATCCATGTGTCCGTGTAGATTACATCCGCACCTTTGACCGCGTCAATCGGATTCTCGAAGTATTTCACCCGAATACCGTGCTTCGCGGCAGTCTTTAAGACCTCCTCATCGGGCTCGTAGCCTTTCGGCGTCGAGACCGTAATCTCGAATCCCGTGTGTGCGCCGGCAAGAATAAGCGAATTGCAGACGTTGTTTCCGTCGCCGACCCACGCAACGCGGAGCTTTGAGAGGTCATCGCCGAACCTCTCCTTCATTGCCAGAACATCGGCAAGAATCTGACAGGGGTGTTCCTTATCGGAAAGACCGTTGATAACCGGAATCGAGGCATACTTAGCAATCTCCTCGATTGTCGAGTGAAGATAGGAACGAATCATTATCGCCGAAAGATAACGCGAAAGAACACGTGCCGTATCGCGAATCTCCTCGCCGCGTCCGAGCTGCATCTCGTTCGGATTCAGGAAAATCGCGTGACCGCCGAGCTCGTACATGCCGACATCGAACGAGATCCTTGTCCTCGTCGAAGACTTCTCGAAGATCATGCCGAGTGTCTTCTTCGGCAGAATATCCTCGAGGACACCTGCGGCGCGTTTCCTCTTCAGTTCCGCCGCAAGAGAAATGACCTCGTCAAACTCCTCTTTCGTAAGATCGAGGATGGATAAAACGTTTTTGACCATTACTGCCTTATCTCCTTCATATGTGCAATGCGCTTATTGAGAACCTCAACCGTTCCGATATCTTTTCTGTGCCGAATCTTGCCCGAAACGGACTGACACGCCTTCTCCGCAATCTTCTCGGCATCCTCGAGAGTATCCGCCATGCCGACAAAAGCCAGCGTCCTTGAGGTCTGAGTCTTGAGTTTTCCGCCTTCTTCGACGACGTTGGCGTAGTAAAGGACGGCATCCCCGATATCGCCGATTTCGATATCGCAGTTGGGCTGCGGCGAATCGGGGTAACCTTCGGGGACGATATACTTGCAGACCGTAGCCTTATGGGTGAATTCCACATCGGCATCCGAGAGTGTTCCCGACGCAATCTTCTCGACAATATTGCAGAAATCGGATGAAAGCAGGGTAAGAAGGTTCATCGCCTCCGGATCGCCGAACCTTGCGTTGAACTCGATGACCTTAGGACCGTCCTTCGTAATCATGAACTGACCGTAGAGCATCCCCTTATAGACATTGCCCATCTTCTTCATCGACGCAACCACGTCTTTCATTATCGCAATCGCATCTTTGTAGTCGTCGGCTTTAACAAACGGCAGTTTGTGGTCGGCAAGAGTATATGACCCCATACCGCCGGTGTTGGGTCCGACATCGCCTTCGAAGGCACGCTTGTGGTCCTGAACGAGCGGCATGGGCACGAGGTGTTCGCCGTCGACGAAAGCCATCAGAGTAAACTCTTCGCCGAGAAGTCTCTCTTCCAAAACGACCTCGCCGCCGATCTCGTGAATGTATTTTATTGCGCCTTCCTTATCGAAATGCTCGCCCATGATGGCAACGCCCTTGCCGCCGGTAAGCCCGATCGGCTTAATTGCAAGGTCCCCGCCGTAGTTTCTTATAAACTCCTCGGCTTTGACGGGATCGTGAAAAATATTGTACTTCGGACATCCCGCAATATCGTATTCCCTCATCAGATTGCGGCAGAACGCTTTATCGGTCTCTATCTGCGCGGCAAGACGTTTCGGACCGACGCAGCTGATTCCTTTCTCCTCGAGGCAGTCGGCAAGACCTGCCGCAAGAGGTGCTTCGGGACCGATAACCGCATATTTGATATTCATCTTAACGGCATATTCCGCGACCTTATCGACTTCGGTCTCTTTACAGAGCAGGAAATCCTTGCAGAGACCTGCTATGCCCGGATTTTTCTTTGCCATTACCGCGTATAATTCGCAGGCATCATTTCTTGCAAGAGCTTTTGCGATTGCATGTTCTCTGCCGCCTCCGCCTACAACCAAAACTTTCATCGACATATATATTCACCGCAATAGACGAAAAGTATTGTCAGTATCCTCTCACTTTGCACTCACTTACTTTCGGTTCATTATCTCGGACGCACGGACAAGCGAATTGAGTTCGACTCCCATTCCTTTGAGTTTTTCCGCTCCGCCCTGTTCTCTGTCGACAACGGTCACGACTTTGCCTATGATTGCGCCGCCGTTTTTGAGCGCTTCTATTCCGTAAACGACACTGCCGCCCGAGGTGACTACGTCCTCGACAAGAAGGACCTTCTTGTCCTTAATGTCGCCGACAATCTTCCCGGCAAGTCCGTGATCCTTCTCCTCCTTTCTGATAATGCAGTAGGGCTTGTTTGCCGCAAGCGAGACCGCGACCGCAATCGGCACGGCGCCGACGGCGACACCCGCGACGACCTCGAATTCGCTGCCGTATTTGTCCGCGATTGCCTTTCCTATTTCTCTGAGGAGCATCGGGTTTGTCGATGCCGTCTTGATATCTATATAGTATGTGCTCTTGGCGCCGGAGGCAAGCGTGAACTCGCCGAACTTGATGGCGTTGTATTTAATCAGTATTTCCGCAATTTCGTTTACCATGGTACCTTTTTAACTCCGATGATGTAGCCTATTATGTTTGCGCCCCTGTGCAGAAGCGGGGTGATAATCAGTATCCATATGAAGACAAGCCAGGTTATATTGGTTATTGTCCATTCATAGTCGAAGATGAGGACAAGGAGCAGTGATCCTGCGACAAGGTCGTACTGGTCGGCGATAAGCCATTCCTCGCCGCTCTCCTTGTTCAGTCTTCTCTTGAAGAAACTCTTTACGAGGTCGCCCAGTAAAGCGCCGAATGCCAGCAGGACTACCGAAAGATATGTATGAATAGCGAATCCGAAGTAGTCGCCGATGAATATCAGTAAAATACCGAAGATTATTCCGGATAAGACGCCGCCGAAGAAGCCTCTCCATGTCTTGCCGGAGCCGAATATTCTTCTTCCGTCTCCGAAGTTCTTTCCGAAGTCCATGGGCGTGCCGCCGCCGAAGACAGCCGCGGCGGAATTGGGCACGTATGCGGGGATCATTATCCAGAATGCCACAAAAAGCGAGGTCAGTATTTCAGTAATATCCATATCGAAAAGCCGCCAATATAACTAATGTTTGCAAATTAATGAATATATAATGATGCCTGCAACCATAAACCGAAAATATTAAGCCGGCAGTTCCGACAGTATCGAAAATACCGACACTACCGGCAATACCTGCAATATCTTTCCCGTATCCCGCAAAACAGTTATGATGCTTGTGTATTGGATGGCGACCGAAATTGTCGTATATAGTCGTGTACAGTCGTGTATAATATCGAATTTTTCTCGGGAATTTAATATTACATAATATATATTTATTTTTGAATAATTATATATTCAACCTTGACCATATACACAATTATTCGACACGGATTGTCGGATAATGATGCGGAAAAAACCACAAATAATTGCGTGAATGCCTGACTTACGGCATTCTGACGGTCTGATGAATTGCGGGGGCATTCAAAGAAAAGCCGAACAAGACTATAAAACATTAATAGTGATCAAAAATAAAATTATAAGATATTCAGACATGAGTGCAACAAAGGTATTGAAAACAACAAAAGGTCTTTGTCCAAAATGCGGCGCGGTACTCCCAGCCGAGATCATTGAGGAAGATAACCAGATATGGATTGTCAGAACATGCCCCGAGCATGGCGTTCAAAAGAGTCTCTATTGGTCTGACGCGGAGATGTACAAGCAGTTCGATGCTTACGACACCGTAGGAAAAGGCGTGTTAAATCCGCAGGTTCATGTCTCCGAGGACAAATGCCCGCATGCCTGCGGACTGTGCAATAACCATCAATCCGGCACTCTACTTGCAAATATAGACCTTACCAACCGCTGCAATCTCAACTGCGAGTTCTGCTTCGCAAATGCGCGAGCATGCGGATATATCTATGAGCCCACATATGACGAGATCATAGAAATCCTGAAGATGCTGCGGTCGCAGAAGCCCTGCGCCGTTCCCGCGGTTCAGTTCTCCGGCGGTGAGCCTACGATGAGGGACGACCTTGTAAAGATCGTTCAGGCGGCTCACGATCTCGGATTCAAACAGATTCAGCTGGCAACGAACGGTATCAAACTTTCCCGCGACAAGCAGCTCGTGGCTGACCTGAAGAATGCCCGCCTTTCGACGATATACCTGCACTTCGACGGCGTTACCAAGGACACGAATCCGCTCATAAACATAAGCCGCAGGGTAATCGATAACTGCCGCGAGGTCAAACAGGGTGTTGTCCTCGTTCCGACAATCATCAACGGCAAGAACGACCACCAGATCGGCGACATTATCAGATTCGCAAAGGAAAACGTCGATGTCGTGAGAGGAATCAATTTCCAGCCCGTTGCATTTACCGGTGCGGCATCCGAGGACGACGTGGCAAAGGAGCGTGTCACCATCCCCGACCTCACGAAGAGGATTGAGGAGCAGACCGGCGGCGTTCTCCTTCAGAAGTATTTCTACCCCGTGCCCTGCGTCCTTCCTATATCGCATCTCGTCGAGGCATATACCGGAAAGCCGCAGATTGAGTTCACGAGCCACCAGCACTGCGGTGCGGCAACCTATGTCTTCATCAACGAAGACGGCACGATGACGCCCGTAAACAAGATGATAGATGTCGACAAGTTCTTCGAGGTCGTCAACCATATGGCAAACAAGCTCGACGACACCAATGCCGATAAGAAAATACTGAACAAGTATGTTGCACTTGTCGAGGGTCTGAAGGGTTTCCGCAAATCGCTTAAGGGCGCAAGCGACGACACATATTCGTCGAAGTTCTGGAAGATGCTCTATCAGGCTCTTGTCAAGCAGGATTTCCAGGCACTGAAGGAGTTCCACTGGAATGCACTTTTCATAGGAACCATGCATTTCATGGATAACTACAACTACGACGTGAGTCGTGTCAAACGCTGTTGCATTCACTATGCAACACCCGATTTGAAGCTGATTCCGTTCTGTACATACAATTCGGGACATGTCTTCCGCGAGGAAGTCTGGAAGAAACATGCAAAACCCATGGAAAAACAGGACGAACTTGCGGAACTGGACTGATTAAAGACTGATTAAAGACTGATTAAAGACTGATTAAAGACTGATTAAAGACTGATTAAAGACTGATTAAATCAGACAGTAATCTTAATTTTCTTTTTTTTATTTTCGCATCCGTTTCGTTTCGGATTGCAGACTGACGTAATGCGTTTACCGCGATTGAATCGCAATAATGATATTTTCTGACGATGTTTAGTTAATTACGAAATTATCCAGAGATTTTTGGATTTGTGAGAACCATGATTCTGATTGTAAAAAAACCGACCGACACTCCCGATGACAATTCCACGGGAATGGTTGCGGATGCGCTGACGAAAAAAGGCGTTAAATTCTCCTATCTTGACCTTGCGGAGATAGATCCCTTCTCAAATGAGATTGAGGGCAACCTCATCTGGGTCTGCGGAATAAAACAGGATGCCGTGCAGTTCGAGGTCATAAGTGCCCTCAATCTCAACAACCGCGTCGTAAACTCGCCCGATGCGATTGCCGCCTGCGCAAGCAAAGCCCAGACCACGGCAAGACTCCTTAAAAACGGCGTTAAGACGCCGGATACGATATTCACGGGTTCAAGGAAGTGCGTCGAGAAATTCCTCGAGAAGCACGGCACCGTTGTTTATAAACCCGTCTACGGCTTCGACGGCAACGGCATTTATCCGTTCAAATCCATGAGCGAGCTGAAAGAGGATTCGCCGTATTACATACAGGAATACGTCAAAAACAACTGCGATTACCGCGTGTTTGTCGTCGGCGGCGTTGCGGTCGGCGCAATCAGAAGGACTTCGGACTCCTTTGCCCACAATATCCATCAGGGCGGATTCGGCGAGGCACTTGAGGTCATCCCCGAAGAGATCTGCGATATCGCCTCGCGTGCGGCAAAGGCAATCGGCATCGACTACTGCGGCGTCGACCTGCTGCCGCTCGAGGACGGCGGTTACACGGTTCTGGAGGTAAACGGCACTCCGAACTGGCATTGCATGACGGCACCGATACCCTCGATACTTGCGGATTACCTCATCGAGACCGAAAAGCACATGTGAATGCCGGAATGCGGGCAGCGAAATAACGGAAAACGAACGTTAAAAAGCAATTATAGACTGCAAAAAACAATTAAAAACCATAAAAACAATCAATCAACAATCCAATATCAAAATTTTGAAAAAAATAGAAAAATTATCTGAACCTGACATTCTCGGGTTCTTCTTCATCAATTTCTTTCTCGGTCTTGAGTGCAAGTTCATGCATTCTCTCCGCAATTCTCTTGGAAGCGGAAGGCTCGATGTCCTTCATTGCATTTGCTATCTCCTGACCCAAAACGAATATGGCATGTTTATGCTCCATCTTGCTCTTGTGAACCTGAGTCGGCTTTACCTTCAGGGATTCGTACTCCGAGAACGATGCGGACGGATTCTCCTTCTCAAAGTTCTCTTTGATGGTATACATGAACTGATGAAGTGCTACTAATTCCTCTTTATGCATTAATATCGCTCTATAAATGTGATAACAGTGTTATTTTTCAAACCAATTTAATCTATCTTAAGGAACGGTAATCAGACGAACCGCTACGGGTTTCCTGACGATGCCGCAGAACTCCGGCGATGCCGCAAATTCAAGCCCGAGTGCCGAAATTCTGTCCAGAACACTCTGATTTATCGGCATGGGCGAGATGAACCCTTTCGCATCGGCGGAAGCTTTCTTAAACGCCGCATCAATCTCTTCCTGCGGGAATTCGTTTAAGATTGAGCCGTTTCCGTCCGTAAACCGTATGACGCCGGATTTTCTGATCTCTTTCATCTGCATCTGCAGTTCCTTCTCAAACGGCGTCAGCGTCGCCTGCCCGATTATGTTCTCCATCGGATTTTTCGGGGATTCTATGACAATCTCCGAAGCCGCGGCTTTCCCGTCGGCGGCGCGGTTTTTGCCGTTCGGCGCAAATGCGCTGATATCGAGTGCACCGTCCTTTGAGAGGCACTTGGCGCCGAGGATTACCTCCAGAGGCACCTTGTAGCGCAGAGGTTTGACTATCTCCTTGCGCGACATGTCCTCAACGCTCCTTCCGCGTGGGCTTACGGCGACAAAGTCGATATCGGCGACCTGGATGAGTTCGCTTAAGATAAGGTCGCCTCCCCTGTCGCCGTCGACGAAAGCGGTCGCAGTCTTCGTCCGGCAGAGGTCCACAATAGTCTGCGGAATATTCGTGCCTTCGACGGCAACGGCGTTTTTGATGCCGTATTTCAGGAGATTAATCACATCGGCGCGACCTTCGACGACGATGATTGCATCCGAGTCCATGACATTGGGTCCTGCGGGAACCTTCTCCTCGCCGAGTTCGACCATCTTCTCTATACGCGAATGCTGTCTTACGTCATCGATAAGGTCGTTTGTGTCGATGAGCCCCTCGTCAAAGGACATGATGAGAATCTCTTTGGCGCGGTCGATGAGCTTTTTTCGTTTCTCAATCCGGCTGTCCTCTACCTTTGCGACACGAAACTGCGATGCGCAGGGACCCACGCGCTCGATTGTCTCGATTGATGCCGCAAGAAGAGCGGTCTCCGCCTTGTCAAGCGACGAATGGATTACTATCTCGCCTTTTGTGTTTCCTCCCTTACTTGCCGTTTTTACGTCGATTCGCCCGACCCTGCCCGATCTCTGAAGGTCGCGCAGGTCGAGTTCCTCTCCGAGCAGACCCTCGGTCTGTCCGAATATCGCCCCTATGACATCGGATTTTTCTACGATGCCTTCGGTCTCAAAGCTGATTATTATCTGATATTTCGTGCTTTCCTGTGAGTAAATGGAAAAGACCTCCCGTGATTTTTGTCCGTGATGTCCGCGTAATCCCGCGGAATAAGTCATAATGATGATGTAATGTGCGCCTGCTTACTGCGGCAGCAATTGACTAATGGTATTTTGTATTATATATAATCGTAGCCCGCCGCAGCCCGCGTCGTTAAGGGATTAATTCTGCTTCGCTTTTGCGATTGCGTCTTTCAAAAGAGTTTTTGCATCCGCGACCGATATGCCGTCGACCTGAATGCGTTTAAGGGATGAGGTCGTCCCCGATATTATCGAGACATTGCCGACAGGGACTTTAAAGAATTCGGAAACTGCCGAGAGGATGACCTTGTTTGCCTTTCCATCGATGGGCTGTGCACCGATCCTGCACTGGACGGCATTTCTCCACTCGTTGTAGCCCGACGGAAATACGGTCTTTTTGCTCCCTGCCGTGACGTCAAGGGTGATTGCCGTCGAGTTTTTGTATTCCGAGACCGCGTCCGATATGTCCATGCTTTCTCCGTTATACTGAAATCCTGTCCGAAATAAATCCTGTCGAAAAGAATCCTGTCGAAATGAATTGCCCAAAATTCTTCCGAAAATCTATGGATGTCTCTATTCCGATAATGTCGCCCGGAATTAACAAACATGGATCATCAGCGGCATTTTGCCGAACTTCACCCGTTATACCCAAAAGCCGGGCTTGAATAATTTAATTTGCCTGTAACGCACCCGCGTTGTCCCGTGAATCACACCTAGAACTATGCCGATAGATCATCCGGGACCTATAAAAACGATGCGCATAATATCGGCAATACAGTTTCGTCATTCTACGGTAAAATCATTTGCGGGGAATTAGGGGGAGGCGGAGTAGCCGCGTCCGGTAACTTTGCGCGGATTCGTCCTGAAGAAGTCGCCGTTATCGAAGGCAATCTCCCCGTTTACGATGACAATCTCGGGGAAGACGGCGGACATGCCCTCATAGGGTGTCCAGCCCGCTTTGACGCAGAGGTTGTCGGCGGAGATCTTCACCGACGCTCTTTCGAGGTCTTTGGGATAGAGCGCAAAGTCTGCGAGTTCGCCGACGGCGAAACCCGACGGTCTGAGGTTAAGAATCGCGGCGGGCTTACGCACGGTCTTTTCTATGAGCGAATCGAGAGTAATCCGCTTCTCCGCGACCTGCCGCATCAGAAGCGGCATCATGGTCCCTACGCCCTGCATGCCCGATGGTGCATTGCCGAACGTGTTTTCCGTCTTCTCCGCGATTGTGTGCGGCGCCGAATCGGATGCAATCACATCGATGGAATCCCACATGGCAAAGAGCGCTTTTCGCGTCTTTTCGTCGCGCAACGGCGGATTTACCTTTGCAAACGCATCCTTGGGGTCGAACATCTCCCGCGAGAGCAGGAGATGATGCGGCATTACCTCAAAGGTAGGGGCGCGGGTTGAGGCGCCGTATTGTTTTGCGGCGGCAATGACGGCATTCACGGATTCGGGCGCGGAAAGATGGCAGAGGTGAAGTCTGAGGTCTTCGGGTGCGATTGCGAGGATGTTTTCAACCGCTCTTCTCTCCCCTTCCGCACTTCGCAGGAGGTCATGGGCTTTGAGATCGACGTCATCTCCGGCAGATATTTCCTCGGCATGAACCGTGACCGTCGCACCGAGGGCTTTTATCTCCGCAAATGCCGTTTTTAAGAAATCCGTCGTCACGGGCGTGCCGTAACTCGATTCCGCGTAGAAAGTCTCTCCGAACGCAAGTGCCCCCGCATCATACATCTCTTTAAACTTTGATTCGGGAGTGACGCCGCCGTTAACCGCGAAATTACAGTATGCGCCCGCAGCGGCTTCGTCCATGCGCTTTCCGAACGTTTCTCCGTCGGTGATTGCGGGGATTGTGTTCGGCTGGTCGACGACCGTGCCCACTCCGCCGGCGACAGCCGCCTTTGTCCCCGTCTCCCATGTTTCCTTGTGGGACTGCACAGCGCCGCCACGCATATGCACATGCATGTCCAGAGCCGCGGGTATGCAGATATATTTCGAGCAGTCGAGGACCGTTTCCGCATCTCCGTCCAAAGACGTGCCGACGGGCTTGTTTCCCGTGCAGACGCCGCCTGCGACCGTAATGTCTCTGACGCTGCCGTCCGGCATCTTCACATTCTTTAAGACCAGCGACACCGAACCGGTTGATGCCGTTTTATTGTTCCTTTTCATTTTATCGTTTCCGGTAAGACCGTTTACGCTGAAATACGACCGGTCGTTCGGGTCGTTTGCGGTGATTCGTACCGCAAACAGATATGAATAATCATATTTCGCCGCATTGAATAATATTTCCTTTCTTTGAATTTTGAGAACTTGAAAAAAATGATATGCTGACAGGAAGAATAATGATGGGAATACTATGGCTGACAAGATGATCTATAATCACGAAGCACTGCTCAGGTATCTGCTCTACGGTGCGTTGTTGTTGGTTATTCTTATCGGGATGAACCAGACGGCATATCTCTTCAATATGATCTTCATCTCGCTGATTCTGACAATGATCGGTGCTCCTATTTATTACTCCCTGAAGAAACGCGGATTCTCCGATGTCGGCGCCGTATCTTCGGTGATGGCAATTTACGGCGCCACCATATTGGCTTTTCTGCTGCTGATTGTCTATTCTCTGAATGTATTTATAGGCAATATCGGAAAATACAGCGAACTGTTTTATGAGAGAATTGCGGATTTGTATCTGTTTTTAAGTGATTTCGGCATTAATTTGCCTTCTCTGGCTGATTTCGAACCCGATTGGGGCAGTATCTCAAAATATGTGCTGCAGTTTGCCGGCGACACGAGTTCGCTGATGATGAACGCGTTCTTTATCTTCGTCATCACCACCTTCCTGTTCCTGGAGATACCCGTGATGCCCAAGCGCATCAGGAAGGTCTTCGGCAACGATGAGAATACCGACTCGAAGTATATGGAAATGTGCAACAGCATGATAAAGTGGCTTGTTGTCAAGACCAAGACCAATGTAGTACTCGGTGCTGCTTTCGGCGGAATGCTCTTTGTTCTGGGTGTCGATCTGTCTATTTTCCTGGGTGTTCTGGCAATTATTCTCAGTTATATACCGTATATCGGTCTGCTTATAGTCGCGGTTCCCGCGGTTGTGCTGGCATGGCTTCAGCTCGGCATCTGGGGTGCTGTCGTTGTTATAATCGGCATCTGTATAATTAATGCGGTTGTGGAAAACCTCGTCTTCTCGAAGTTTGCGGCGAACGATTTCTCCATGCCGCCGCTGCTTGTGGTTCTGTCGCTTGTCCTGTGGACCTGGATTCTCGGTCCTATCGGCATGATGCTCTCGGTTCCGATTACGATAATGATTCTCATAGCGCTGAAGTATAACGAGAATACCAGTTGGATTCCGACGATTCTCGGAATGGACGACTATAAACTTGACGAGTCCGAAGATGACGCAAAGGATGCGGGTGCAAAGACCGCAAATGCCGGCGAAGACGTTGCCGGAGATAAAGAACAGTAATCCGATATCCGAAAAATATCTTTTTTTGTTTCTGTTATTTTTTTGTCATTAATCCGATTTGCAGAACATTCAGATTATTCTCTATGTCTTCGATTGTCTTCGGTTGATCTCGGTTGATTTCAATTGCTTTAGATTGCTTTTGATTAATTTACTCACCGCTGTTTTACGCACAATTGTGCTCTGTGTGTGCGTTCATGTGTTCCAAAATGCCTCATGGCATTTCCGCTGATGTTTCCGCTGTTCTGCCATCCTTCATCTTTAGGTCTGCAGTCCGTATATCTGCATGTTTTTGTTTGCAGTATATTGCGTTATTGCCGTATTTTCGATGGTATTGCGTCTTTTGCGGTTGTTTTAGGCATTCTGTTGCTTCGGGTTGCGACTTTTCTGACCTGTATTTGTTACTCTTTCTAAGGGTTATTCAATAGAGATATTTAAAATATCTTTTATTTTTTAGATACTATCATTAATTATTGATATTATTTAAATTTTATAATATAATAGTTGCCGACCAATACTGTCAAATATTTTGGAAGTAATATTATGGTGTAAGCAGACGAGCAGCCATGTTGAAAAGAAGCGAACTTGATATCTTAAACTGCATAGTCGAATCCCCGAAGAGGCATACGGTCTACAGCCTGGCGAAATCGATGAACAGACCGCAGTCCACCGTATTTAACCTCGTAAAGAACATGCAGGAAAAATATCTCCTCACATACGAGATAAGCAGCAGCGTTAAGAACGTGCAGAAGAAGAATATCGTCCTTACCGAACTCGGATTCTGCGAATACGTGCTGAATTCGAGCAGGTTCGAGGAGGCGACGGGTTCCCTGACGAAAAAAGTCGCAATCCTCAGGGAACTGCGCAGTCTCAACATCTGCACGGAATGTATCTACAGCGCTCTTCGCGGGGTATTGAGCGAAAAACTCACCGACGCCGAGTTAAACCGCAAAAGCTGGCTCATCAATTCTTTGATCTACGTTCAGAGCAAGACCTGCGGTCAGACACTCTACAAGCATCTCGCTGCCGTGCGCTCAAATAAATACTGTATCGTCGATGACGTAACCGGAGAAGTAGTCTCAAGACTCGACGTCGCCGAAAAAGTCCATGAAGTATTTACCGAGACGCTCTTTGAGAACATGATGCATGAATTCCCGATAGACTCCCCCGAGCCTCTCGTATCAGCGCTCGGATTGAGGATTATCGGGTGGTTTAAAGCCGCGGATGAGCGTGTATTAATCGAGAAATATCTCAAGAGCATGGCAACGGAAGCAAAGCGGCTTGAAACGGTAACGGAAGCGTTTCAATCGACAGAATAACGGAGTAAAGGAAGCGGCAGAAGGGTATGGTTTCTGTCGCCGCAAGGTTGTAAAAATGTATTATTTCATTAAATTAAGGGGTTTTGAGGAACTCTATCTGAAATTTTTTGATTCCCGATAATTCCGGATTATTTACGAAATCTCTCAAACTTTCTTTAATCCGGAGAGTCTCTTGGGAGTCTTTTATGAGACTTTTAGGAGTCTTTTATTTTTCGCCGATAATTTGTTGGTGATGGTTGATCTGTCTTGATCTTTGTGCAGGTGCCGTCATTCCGGACTATCGTCCGGTTTCATGCCCTTACACAATCACAGATTGCACTGCACGGTATTTATACAAACGGCGTGCGGTGCGAAAGTAATAATCGTGGTAAATACCGACAAGCCGCCGGTATCCTGCCTAAAAATGGCTTTAAAAAAAAGAGAATGAAGTAAAACGAAGAAACGGTTATTTCTTCGTCTTTGAACCCGGTGCGTTGGCGACAATCGGGAGTGCCTCGACAATATCCTCAAGGCACTCGCCCGGAATACCCATGACCATGAGTTCATCGGCAATGCCGGAGAACTTCCTTGAACCGTCGCATCCGAGCGAGATATTCGGCTTACCCGTGAGATAGGGCTGTGCGCAGGCATCCGCGCAAAGCGACTGAATACCCGAGAACTCGGAGTTGATTCTGCCGCCGGACTTATAGACAATCGCCTGCGCAAGCTTCAGCATCATAACCGGCTTTGCGGTGATAATCACGACATTCGGCGAAAACGGCGTTTTTTCCAGCGGAGCATAGACCGTTGCGTAGGTCGGCGGGTCGTTCGATCCGATAAGTTCGCAGTGCGGAACGCTCTTTATTGTCCGCATGCACGACGCCCATGAACTGTATTTGCCCAGTTTGAAGTAGAATTCGCCGCTCTGAAGCGAAGGCGTGATGCCTTTCAGTCCGAGCGCCCAGCTTCCGCCCGCACAGGAGTGTTTATCCGCGGTAGCATAGAATATCTTACCCTCGCGACCGGCTTTGGCAACCATCTGGCAATGCCTTGTAACTTCGTCAATCTCGGGAATGCCCTGCGGGATGCCCTCCGGCGATTTTGCGAATTTGACGGCGACGGGCGAGGCTTCCAGATTGAGAATCTCTTTGAGAGTCGCCGAAAGTTCGGCATAGGTAAGGTCTTTTTTCATCTCGTCACTCATGTTAATCACGCTAAAATATGTGCTGCCGTAATATAGAACTTACCTTTCACGGACGGAGACCAGGACGGCGCCCCTCAATTCTATAACTTTTTTACGTATAAATCCAAAAACTATAGAATAAGTATGCAGAGACCCCTGAAATTTCTGAATCACAAAATCGAAGAAAATGCCCTCGATATGACCTACAATCCCGTTGAGAACACGGGGTCGGTCATATACAATCTTTCGCTGATAAAATCGGAAGACACGGAATCGGCGATAAAGATCTTCAAGGACGCATACGCAACCGGGCTTTGCGTGAGCGACAGGGTTATTTTTGCGCCGTCGGGAACGAAGATTGAGGGTTTTACGATTCCCGAGGGTTACTGCGGAATCTGCACGTTGTGCAGTCTTATTCTTGACTCTCTGCTCTATCAGAAGGGAATTAACGTCAACCCCATCGGCGGCGGTCTCGTTGAAGTGGAAAAACTGATTCCTCGCCGTTTTACCGCCATTATACAGTATGAATACACGACCGTCGATCCCATAACCGTCATGATCTCGCAGGGAAGCACATCTATCGGAGACGTAATCGAAAGCGGCAGCGGCACAATCACCGGCAATATCCGCGAATGCCATATGGAGTCTGAATCCGCGGTCTTTGAGGTATTGGACGACCTTATTGCCGCAGGATTTACGGGCGTCCTCGATGTCGGCGCCCCAAATACCGAACTTCTGGGTGTGCCCGTCAATACAAATTATCAGGGTATAGCGATGATCGGCGGCACAAATCCGATTGCCGCGTTCAAAGAGACGGGGAGATGGGCGGAGGTCCAGTCGATGAAAGGTCTCATGGATATCTCGAATTTTTCGCTGATATCCGATTATTGATTATTTGTATACGTTTATTCAAAAATAGAGAACGGAATGTTTCCCGCTCCGAGTTCGGTGCGGATATCAAGCCCTTTTTCCACGGCATGACCTATGAGATTCATGCCGCTGTATGCGATGATTGAGGTCCTGTAGGGGTCGGCTCTGACATTGTAGATTCCCGATCCGGTTGCAATCGGGAACATGAACCCGTATTCCTTCATTGCGTCGGCTATGTTGTTTACGGTCGGCACCGCGGCGTCGGGGACTTCTCTGACGATTGCGAGGACGACGCCGTTTCCTGTCTTTATGACCTTATCTATCGATGTGTGACCTGCGTTTATGAACAGAATGAGCGGGTCGACCGTGGTTCCGCGGTATCCTATAAGATTGACGAATCCCGTCGGTTTTCGGTCGGCGACCGCCATGGTGCCGCCGAACGTCATCTTTATGGGAATGCCGTGATTCTGGAGAATGCCGTCCATCGTGATGTTGCAGACCGTGATTATTCCCGTCTGCCCTTCGGGAATGCGTGGATCGTCGTCGATTATCTTATACGACGAAAAAAAGCTGATTTTTTCGTTGATGACCTCGTCAAAAGCCCTGATTGCGTCATCGACCTGCGATTCCGGAAGACATGAGAGGTTGTAGGCGACATTGCCTTTTCCCGTTTCGGGGTTAAAATTGCTCTTGAACGCCAGACGTTCGAGTTTTGAGATGACATATCCTATTCTTTCGTCGACGAGTGCCCTTTCCGTCTCGGCAATTCCCGCAGATGTCAGAACGCGACCGTGATTGCCGATTTTTTTCGTGAATCCCATCTCGTCGAGGTAGCTGAGGTAATACTGGACTGCCCTGTCGGTAAGGGTGAATCCGTGCTCGGACATAAGCTCGGAGAGACGTTTTGCACCTATGGGTTCCTGATGCTCCTTCAGGATTCTCAGGATTTCAACGCATTTTCTTTCCGATCTGATAAAGCTCATCTTTACTCAACCTTTGGGATATGTCACAATTGCAGTTATTAAATATTGTATCAGTTTCCGTATAATAACTTCTGTTCGTCCCGAATATAAATCGGCAACGGCGAATGGAGAATATGAAAAGATCGTTGATTTGGATTCTGCAAATGTATCAAAAGAATCTAATGACTCAAAAAAATTGGATAGTATCAATATCTTGTGAGATATTGATCGATTTCCCACTGGTGGACCGTGGTTCTGAAAGCATCCCACTCAATCTTTGCCATGCTGTCTATGCTGTTAACGACATGCTCCCCGAAGAGATTGCAGATGAGGCTGTCCTCAACGAAGTATTTGTTTGCGGTTATGAGGTCGCCCGGGAGTGTGTCGATATGTGCCTCCTCCCTCTGCGCCTCGGTCATTGCAAAGATGTTCTGGTTTGCGCCCGCCGGCGGCTGCATCTCCTTCTTTATGCCTTCAAGACCGGCGACGAGGATTGCGGCGAATGTCAGATACGGGTTACAGGTCGGGTCGGGGCTTCGAAGCTCGACACGGGTCGATTTGCCGCGGGGTGCCGGAACGCGGATAAGCGCCGTCCTGTTCGACGCACTCCATGAGATGTAAACCGGCGCCTCGTATCCCGGGACAAGGCGCTTGTAGGAGTTTACCGTCGGATTTGCGACACGCGTGATTCCCTTTACGTGGCTTAGAACGCCGGCGATGAACTGAAGTGCCGTATCCGAGAGCTGGAGCGGCGCATTCTCGTCGAAGAATATGTTCTCGCCGTTCTTGAAGAGCGAGCAGTTGGTGTGCATTCCGCTTCCGTTAATGCCGTAGACGGGCTTTGCCATGAAGGTCGCGTTCATGCCGTTTGCAAGCGCAATCGTCTTCGTGACGAACCTGAACGTGACGACATTGTCCGCCATCTCAAGCGCATTTCCGTATTTGAAATCGATCTCGTGCTGGGATTTCGCGACCTCGTGGTGCGATGCCTCGACAACGAAGCCCATATCGGTCAGCGCAATGACGATGTCGCGGCGCACGTCCTCGGCACGGTCGGTAGGCGCCAGATCGAAGTATCCGCCGTGATCCTTGAACTCAAGACTCGGTTCGCCGTCGACCATCCTGAAGAGGAAGAATTCGAGTTCCGGACCCGTATTGAATGTGTATCCCATCTCTTCCGCCTCTTTCATGGCTTTCTTGAGGATATATCGCGGGTCGCCCTCGAAGGGGGTGCCGTTGGGCTTGTAGACGTCGCAGATAAAACGGGCTTCTTTGACATTGCCGTTCTGTTTCCACGGGAGCAGTGCGTATGTCGCGATATCGGGTCTTAAGACCATATCGGACTCTTCTATACGCGAAAAGCCCTCGATTGACGATCCGTCGAAGGAGATGCCGTCTGTCAACGCTTTCTCCGCCTGAATCTGCGGGATGGCGACGTTTTTGATCTGTCCCTGGATATCGGAGAACTGAAGGCGGATGAACTTTACGTTGTCGGCTTCGATTCTTTTGAGCATGTCCGAGATCTCTTTCTCGGTGTAGCCTGTCTTTGAGACTGCTTTCATAATAACAGGTTGCGGGGTGTGTTATTTATAGATATGCGCATTTTCAATATTCTTACGACATAATCTATAGATTAATATATAGATAATCTCCGCGGAAAATGCGTGTTTTTGCCGGCGGCATAGTACATCGGATCGGGCGTGTCAGAAAAGTCGCGTCAATCCCGCCGATTTGCAGGGTCGGCACGTGGTGCCGCGTTCGTGCCCTCATCCGTCTCCGCATCCGCAGCATGATCCTCATTCGGATCCTGATCCTGCGTCATAATGCCGTAGTTTATCGCCGATTCGCAAATTACGCCCGTATACTCTCCTATCTTCTTCAGATTGTCGATAATGTATGCGATTGAGATTATTCCCGCGGTCTGACCGCCGGCGGACTCGATGAGCTGCTTGCTCGATTCGTCACAGTGCCGGTAGTATTTGCCGATTCTCTCATAGATCCGCTGAGATTGCGTCACGTTGCGGTTGCAGAAGGAGTCCACACCCGCTTTGAAGATCTCCATGGCTTCGGCGGCAAGATTCTGGAAGATCTCGCTTGTCTTCTTCTCCGTCGAGAGAAAAATCATGCTGCGGACGTTCTCCGCTATCTGCACCACCTGATCGCCTGTTCGTTCGATGACGCGGGCTATCTGCATGTAGTGAAGAGCGGTCTCGACATTCATGCCCATCTCGTGCGAAAGCGAGACATTTCGGAGGAGAAGGTTGTATTGCCGCGATATCAGCCAGTAGAGTTTGTTTACGTCGCGGTCGCGGAATATCACATCTTCGGCAAGCTCCCTGTCCTTAGTTTTGAGCGCGTATATGGCGTCGTTAAGCATTCCCTCAATGATTACATGCATTCTCGAGATTACGTTCTCAAACGGCATCTCCCCCGGGTTTAAGAGATCCTTTATCGTCATGCTCTTCTCGGTCTCCTCGGAGACTTCCTGACCGATGGATGCCTGAATAAACATTCTGACGGCTTTGTGAGCGAATGAGGGTATCCTCGACGGCGTCGTTATCTTTATCGTGTTAAATCCGGTTACGTAGGCGGCAATAAGGAGGCGGTAGAGATATTCGCAGTCGTAGATATCTTTTAAATCGATTATTTTGACGCGTTCGGCAACCTTTCCGTGTATATGCGGGGTAATCGTAAGCGATCCGTCGGGCTGGCTGATAAGCCCCAGAGGATCGTTCTTTTCTATTTTCGATGCCTTTACCCAGTCCTTTGGCAGCGATATTATATATGAGGCTCCGCCCGTCTTCTGAACTTTTCGTATCTCCATTGCTCCCACTTCCGCAGAAAAATAGCGCTTACTTATTGGATATATATTTGTTATATATTCTATATAGTTTTCGTCGGCGGCGGCATTACAGTAATGACATTGAAATGGCGACATTACAGTAATGACATTGAAGTGACATCATAGAGATATTGCCTCATGCGATGAATCGACTGCTACTTAAGCCATTGCCATGCATTTTGCATAATTTTTGCACTATTTTGGCATTCTGTAAGTGCGGCTAAAAAGGGTTTAAATTATAAAAACGGCGGCTGCGACCGTCGTTGTCCATTCGCCGTCCGCGGGGACAATCGCCGATTCCGCGATATTCATGGTCTTGGCGGGAACCTTGTCGGAGACGCCGGCATACATATCCTTTGCAATCATCTCGGCATAAGCGCCCGCCTCTTCCTTTGACTCCTCGTATGCGTGATATTCGGCGAAATATCCCCAGTCCGTCTCGGGATCCTGCGGTATTGCCATGCCGACTGCGGATGTAATCCTCGCCCCGGGTTCGTTGGACGAGAGGCGCGAGATAACGGTAAAGACAATGCTTCCCGGCATCAGCTCGCTCAAACCTTCCTGTCTGGAAACAATCCGGCATTTCGGCGGGAGTATGGAACTGACTTCGACAAGGTTATAGCAATGGATGGATGCTTTTCTCAGCGCCATCTCAAAGGACGTCAGTCTGTCTTTGTGTGCCCCCGATCCTGAAGTAAAGAAGACTTTTTTCGGTACTAATGCGGATGATACCAATACTGTCACCTGAATGTGTCTATTTGGTTTGTATTTCGTTGCCTTAATGTAGTCTATCTGGTTTGTATTCTGTTGCCTTAATGGTAATGAATCATGAGATTGGGTAACGGGATTTAGGGTGGGATTCGTGGCGGGATTCGGGTCAATAAATTCTTACGCGTAACGGCGATTCTGAATTCATTTCGGATAAATATATCTCTCAAAGCGTCGAAAAATATTTATGAAATACGGATTTTCACAGAGGATAATGAAGACGCCGAAGTCTTTCATAAGAGAAATCCTGAAGGTCACTCAAAGACCCGAAGTCATATCTTTTGCCGGCGGTCTTCCCAATCCTGCGTTAATCGATACTACAGGTATCGGAAAAGCGGCTGAAAAAGTTATACGCGAGGACGGTGCCAATGTCCTGCAGTATTCCACGACGGAAGGCTACCTTCCGCTCCGCGAGTTCATCGCCGACCGCTACAATAAGCGCTACGGTCTCAGTGTCACGCCCAACGAGATACTGATTACCAACGGGTCGCAGCAGTCTCTTGACCTGCTCGGTAAGATACTCATCGACAAGGACGATGCCGTTTTACTCGAGAGACCCGGATACCTCGGTGCAATCCAGTCATTTTCACTTTACGGACCGGAGTTTGTCTCCGTCGACCTCGAAGACGACGGTCCCGACACGGAACAGCTTGCACAGATTGTCGAACAGGAATGCCCGAAGTTCTTCTACGGCATCCCGAACTCGCAGAATCCGTCGGGTATCACATACACGACCGAGAAGCGAAAAGCGGTTGCAAAGATACTCGACGATGCCGATACAATATTCATCGAGGATGACGCATACGGCGAACTTAAGTTCACGGACGAGGTGCTTGCGCCGGTAAAGAAGTACATGCCCGACTACGGCGTCATGACGGGTTCGTTCTCGAAGATAGTCGCGCCCGGCATGAGAATGGGCTGGGTCTGCGCACCCGAGGAGATCATCGACAAGGTTGCGACCGCAAAGCAGGCATCCGATCTTCACTCGAATTATCTCTCGCAGAGAATCATCTCGCAGTATCTTGCCGACAACGACATTGACGCCAAGATAGCGAATATCTGCGCCGTTTACAAAGAGAGATGCGATCTCATGGTAAAGCTGATGGACGAGCTTTTCCCGCCGACGATAAAGCACACGTATCCGAAGGGCGGAATGTTCGTCTGGCTGACGCTGACCAAGGGCATGTCCTCGATGAAGCTCTTCGAACTTGCCATGGAGCAGAATCTTGCGGTCTTACCCGGCAATCCGTTCTACTTCGACGGCGGCGGAGACAATACTGCGAGGATCAACTTCTCGAATGCCTCGCCGGAGAACATTCAGAAGGGTATCGAGATTCTTGCAAAGATCTTCAACGAGTGGAAAGCGTAAGCACGGATGCGGGAATCACGAACAGATATCCCGAAAACCATACTTTTTTGACTTCTTTTCGTTTTTCATCGGTTTGATTGAGTATTATTTGTTTTATTTGCATCGGGGAAAAACTCAACTACTTGCATAACATACATATCTGACATATCATTTTTTACAGATCCAAATCGGGATCTGCGTGGAAAAAACAGGTGGTAAAATGACGAATAAAGCCGATATTACGGATACAAGAGATACGATTGGCAATATCCTTGCATATGTTGCCGGTTCATCTGCGGATTTCGGTCGAACCAAGCTTGTTAAAACGTCATTTTTCGCCGATCTTGTATACTATAACTTATACGGCGAGTTTGTCACCGATGACAGATATATCGTTCAGCAGCACGGACCCATGGGTCGCGTTGCCGGTGAACTGACCATGGATAACTCAGGTAACGGTTATATTCACGTATCGGAGCAGTCGGGAGATTACCTGTGCAAAAAATGCATTCCTGTGGTTTCCAATCCGTCTCTGGAAGGATATTCCGAGCCTGTAAAGAACTCTGTCGAGGGCAGCCGGCTCTGGATTGAGCCGAAATCCGCAGCCGAAGTCAGTGAGATTACCCATAATCTGAGTATCTGGGATGAAACCAGGATGTTTGGCGAGATCTCTAAGGAGAATTTCAGGCTAAGTCCCGCCGACTGTGAATATCTGAAGAATAACGGTATTGTCATAGGCGATTTCGGGCGAAAACTCTGTTCCGTAACGAATAACCTGCCCAAAGTCATTAACGCCGTAGAATACGCCGAGATTGACGATGCATTAACTCAGCTTACAAAGATGTTTCCTGTCGACATGTGGGGAGAATGGGACGACTGTTTCCTTGCCTGCGCAGATGCGGTCAGAGAAGTCTGCCGCAGCGAAAAATCATCTCCGCTTCTCAAGAAAGTCTGCGAATACGGCGGAGGTATGGCTGTTGCTCTGGCGTTTGCTCCAAACCTCGATAAATGGGTGACCGGTGTTTTGGATGAGTATACGGTCTTCTTCGATAAGACTTCCTGTGATGCCGCAGGCGCTATGGGAGAGATCAATGATCTCAATGACTCCGCAAAGGATGCCGTTGATTCCCTGATGACCAAACTCAGAAATAATGTTCTGAATTGAATATATAGGAGTGACCTTTTTTTGTCATATTTTTTGGACAGCAATGTTATTGCGGGTTTTTATCTCTCCGAAGTTCACAGACTTTCCAATCCTTCCCGTAATGTGTTTAATTCCGGCGTCAAATGCTGGTGGAGTCAGCGTGTTCATGACGAATGTTTTGGAAGAAATGAGACTTCGGGAGTCTGCGGCAGGGAAACTTACAATGCAAGGAATGAGTTCAGGAGGCTTATTGCGGAGTTTGACAGGGGAAGTTTTTCAGAATCTTCATTTGAGAATTATCCTCTGATTGGAAATGCTGTCAGGAATCATTTAATTTCGACAATCTGTTCGACCTATGAATTGCGGCTTTGGATTGAACAGTTTAAAAGAGATTTTACACAGGTATGCAATTCCAGAAAAAAAGAGATTGATGAGCGCCTCAATTTGCATATCCGCGAAAAAAGCTATCAGGATATAAAAAAGCTGATCGTTTCCGATATTCGTTTTGAGAATATTGAACTTGATGAGTCCGATCTTGAGATCTGGCTTGATGCACACGACTTATGTTTAACCGTGAATGAGGAGATTACTTTTATCTCGGATAACAAAAAGCATGTCTCTGCCGCGGCGCATATCATAACACAGCATACTTCGATACATGCTGTCCGCGAACTTGAGTCATTCAGGACTTAAAGCGTCAAAAAAGTCATTTTTCCTGTAATGTTACTATATGTAACATGGGCAACAATCATTTGTTACAATATATAACTTGTATTCGGCACATGTTACATTTTGAAACAATATTGCTACGATAACGGCAATTAAAGGAAAATAGCAAGAAAAGGGCAATAAAGTAACGAAAAATATAGTCGGGTAAATGTGCTAAAAGTTTTAAATATGATTTGAATCCTTACGAGTCCGGATTCTGCGAGCGTATGTAGACGTTGACTGCCGCCGTTATCGCCGCAGATTCCTTGCCGTGCCTGAGCGATGCCGCAAGCGTCTGCATCCTTGCCTCGTCGTCCCTCAGATAGCGCGAGAGATTCTTCTGAATATTCTCTTCCTGCAGGAAACCCGTATGGGTATTGCCGGAGATAAACTCGGGGCTGCTCATAATCGCGTGATGAAGGGGAAGCGTGGTCTGAACACCCAGAATAACATACTCATAAATCGCTCTCCTCATCCTGTCGATTGCCTCGTCGCGATCCATGCCCCATGCGCAGAGCTTCGAGATCATCGAGTCGTACATCGGCGGAATCGAATAACCCATGTGAATACCCGAATCCACACGGATACCGGGACCTCCGGGGCTTCTGTATCTTACTATTTTTCCTGGGTCGGCGACGAAGTTATTGAGCGGATCCTCGGCATTGATACGGCACTCGATTGCATGACCGTGAACCGAGATATCCTCCTGCGTAAAGGGGAGTTTTTCGCCGGCGGCGATGCGAATCTGCTGACGGACAAGGTCAATGCCCGTAATCATCTCGGTGATCGTATGCTCGACCTGAAGACGGGTATTCATCTCCATGAAGTAGTAGTTGCCGTTGGAGTAAAGGAACTCCACCGTTCCCGCATTGTAGTAACCCGAGACCTCCGCAACCTTGAGAGCCGACTTTGACATCCTCTCGCGGAGTTCGTCGGTCATGATGGGACAGGGCGCCTCCTCGACAAGCTTCTGATGCCTTCTCTGAATCGAGCATTCCCTGTCATAGAGGTGAACGCGGTTGCCGAACTTGTCGCAGAGAACCTGAAACTCGATATGTCGCGGCTTGACAAGATACTTCTCGATAAAAACGGTCGGATCGCCGAAAGCCGACTTGGCGATACGCATCGATTTCTCGATAGCCTCCTCGAGTTCGCTCTCGGAGTTGACGACCTGCATACCGATACCGCCGCCGCCCGCCGAAGCCTTGACGATGACGGGGTAACCGATCTCCGCCGAGATCCTTTTTGCCTCGGCAAGAGTGGTCACGCCGTCGGGAGTGTAGGGAAGGACGGGGACGCCGGCGTTCTCCATCATATGCTTTGAGCCGAGCTTGGAGCCCATCATCTCGATGGTCTTCCAGGACGGACCTATGAAATTGATGCCGTTTTCCTCGCAGAGTTTTGCGAACTCGGCATTCTCCGCAAGGAAACCGTAACCCGGATGAATCGCGTCCGCATCCGCGTTCAGTGCCGTCTCGATAATCTTCTCCTTATTGAGATAACTCTTGGACGGGTGGGCTTCGCCCAGGAGATATGCCGCATCGGCATACTTGACATGAAGTGCATTGGAATCCGGCGCGGAATAGACCGCCACGGTCTCGATACCGAGCTCGCGGCACCCGCGCATTATCCTTATTGCAATCTCGCCGCGGTTTGCAATCAGCACCTTATCGAAATATTTCATCTGAAACCTCTGCTACCCTTATTCTATTACAAGCAGAACGTCGCCGGTCTGCACGGTATCGCCGGCATCGACGAAGATCTGTGTAACCTTACCCTCTTTGGTCGACTTAATCGGGTTCTCCATCTTCATTGCCTCGAGGACAACGAGGGTATCGCCGACTTTGACCTGGGCGCCGATATTGGTCTCGACCTTGAGAACCATTCCCTGCATATTGCTGACAATGCCGCCCTTGATGTCACGCGGGATCTTCTTGGCGCCGATGGAGTTCACGGACTCGACCGTGCTGCCGTCGACGGAAAGGATTCTGACGGCAAATATCTCGCCGTCGACCTCGACCTCCATGCTGCTCGGCACTTTATAGGTGTCGTGCGAGACCTCGGCGTGCACCGGAAGCGGCTCGCCTTTCCTCTCGCCTTTCAGGAAGGAGGGTGCAATCGCGGGGTAGAGGATATACGTGAGGATATCCTCTTCCTTCGAGACAATGCCCTTCTCGCGTGCCTCGGCACCCATCTTCTCGTAGAGCGGCTCCAGAAGGTCGCCCGGTCTTCCGGTATAGGGTTTGTCGTCGCCGAGGATCTGTTTTATGAGTTCGGGTGAGACGACGCCCGGCGCCGCTCCGTAAAGTCCCCTCAGGTAATCCTTGACTTCCTGAGTGACGTTGGTGTAGCGTCCGCCCATTATGACGTTTAAGACCGCCTGCGTTCCGACAATCTGACTTGTCGGGGTCACGAGCGGCGGATAACCGAGATCTTTTCTGACGTTGGGTATCTCCTTATGGACCTCGTCGAGTTTGTCGAGGGCGTTCTGCTCCTTGAGCTGCGAGATGAGATTGGAGATCATTCCGCCCGGGAGCTGATAGATAAGGACATCGCTGTCGATTCTCTCCGATATCGGCGATATGAGGGTCTTGTATCTGTCCCTGACCTCAAGGCATCTGTTCTTGATATCGCGGAGCGTTATCAGACTGATTCCGGTATCCCTGTCGGTTCCGTTGAGGCTTGCGACAATGCTCTCGGTCGCGGGCTGCGATGTGCCGAATGCAAACGGCGACATGGCGGTATCGAGGATATCCACGCCCGCCTCGATTGCCGCCTGATAGCTCATCGGAGATATTCCGCTTGTGGAGTGTGAATGAAGATCAACCGGAATATCTATCTTCTTCTTTATGCCGGCGATGAGCTCGCGGGCGTCGTTGGGCATGATGAGTCCCGCCATGTCCTTGATACAGATTGAATCGCAGCCTTTTGCATAGAGTTCCTCGGCCATTGCGATGAATTTGGCGTTTGAGTGGACGGGGCTTGTCGTGTAACTTATTGTGCCCTGAAGGTGTCCGCCGATGTCTTTTACGGCATCGAAGGATGTCTGCATGTTCCTTATGTCGTTGAGTGCATCAAAGACGCGGAATACGTCAACGCCGTTTTTGCCTGCCGCTTCTATGAATTTCCTGACGACGTCGTCGGGGTAGTGCTTGTATCCGACAAGGTTCTGACCGCGGAGGAGCATCTGAATCGGCGTCTTTTTAAGAACGGATTTCAGGTCGCGAAGCCTCTCCCACGGGTCGTCGTTTAAGTAACGGATACAACTGTCGAATGTTGCGCCTCCCCATGCCTCTACTGAAAAGAACCCTGCCTTGTCGATTGCTTTCGCAACAGGCATCATATCCTCAGTCTTTAATCTGGTTGCGATTAAGGACTGATGAGCATCCCTTAGGGTAGTATCTGTAATTTTCACAGGATTTTTCACACTCATATTTATCTCCAACTTTGAGGCTGAATGCAGATTCATTTATTGTCCGTATTGTCAGCCTCAATACCGCGATTATCTTGGATCTTTAATCCTTATTAGGTATCTTTCCCACACTATAAATAAGTCACTAACGTAAGAAATGTGCACAGAAATAACGCCGTTGCACAAAATATGGGTATATAATCGGATTTTGATTTATCAAAGACCGGCTGCAACCTTCCGCCGTGTCTGTAGCCGCGGATTGCAAGTACTTTCGACTGTTCTTTTGAGTCTTTCAGCGAGTTTATGAGGATGATTCCGGCGACGGAGAGGTAATCCGCGCACCGGAGTCTGTCCTTTCCTCCCCGATAAACGGCTTTCATCCTGTGGGCAACCTTAGTCCGGGCATAGTCTGTGCTCAGCTGCCGGATTTTTTGAACGGCGATTGCGGAGATAAGCCCGAGTTCAAAGCCGTATCTCTCGCCGAGGAGCCATGTCATTACATTTAGCATGTCTCTTGAGGATAACTCCGTGTAGGCATAGCCCGCAATGAGAATTATCGTGCTCATGCGGATGAAATACGAAATTCCGGGAAGTCCGCGATACTCCATCAGAAGTGAGATTGCGCCCGTTATCATGAAGAGTCCGAGGAAGATCTTCGGCGACGGCAGCGACTTTAAGCGCTTTGAGAAGACGAGCCACCAGATAAAAGCTAGAGCCGCCCCCGTTACCGACGCGTATGCCGATACGGAGAGCAGAAAGACGCTCAGTAGTTTAAGGCGTGCGTCTTTCATTGTTTATCACCGCCGTTCATCCCGTGCGCCGATGCATCTTCTTCAACCGCGATTTCGCCGATGCCGCAGACCGCATCCGCGAATGTGGCACCTCTTAGCTCGGCGCCTTTCGAGAGTGCGTATCCGATATATTCGGGTGCGCCGCCCCATCTTCGAAGTGTCTGCGTGTCGGAGGCTTTTCCGAGATATACGAGCCGTTTATCTTTTATCTCCCATATACGGTCGGCATGCGGGAGAACGGTCTTTTCGTGCGTAAATATGATTATGACTTTAGGTCTGCCGCATGATCCCGCGGCGGAAAAGAGCGGGCATGAGGCAAATTCTTCTTTTCTGACGGTATCCAGCGTGCTGAAAGGCTCGTCGAGTATGATAAGGTCGGCATCTCCGGAGAGGATGCAGGCTAGCTGAAGTCTTTTGAGTTCGCCGGCGGAGAGCTTTGCGGGGTCAAAGTTCCTCCTTTCGCTCAGACCGAGATATTTCAGTATCTTTTCTGTCTCTTCCGCGGTCTTTCCCCACGAAATTATCTCTTTTTCCACGGTTGCCTGCGTTATGTGATATGAGGCAAACTGCATCAGAAATACACGTTTTTCGATTCCCGCGGATGAAACTACTCCCTCGGTGACATCCGCAAGCCCCGATTCCGATAAGGCGTATGCAAGCGTAGATTTTCCGCTCCCCGTTTTCCCCGTAATGATGTGCACGCCGCTTTCAAAGACGGCATCGGCATTCAGAGTAAACCCGCCGCGTGAGATTTTAAGCCCTTTAAGCTCGAGTTTTGGGGAGATTTCCGCACCGGCATCCGATACATTAACGGTAGTTTCGGCAAATGCGGGAAATTCGGCAGTTTCGGAAGTCTCAGTCGTCGCATCTGCGGTTTTTTCAACGGCGGCGTCAATCCGCATCTTAGTGGGAAGGAAAGGCGACCCCTGCAGTTTCAGTCTTTCAAAGACCGCGTTTGGGGTTCCTGAATACTTTACCCTGCCGTTTTCCATGAAAATGAGAAAATCGGCATCCGCGGCGATATCCATGTTCTGCGTGCAGTGTATGATATAGGGGCTGTCCTTGTCCCGCAACTTTGCGTGTTCCCCGCTGTCGTCCGCGTTTGCGTAAAGAGCGCTGCTATTAAGGTCCTTAAGCGCCGCCATTATCCTGCCGGATGTCTCCCTGTCCAGATGCGAGTCGGGTTCATCGAGGACAAGTATTCGCGGTGAGCTTATTATCGCCGTTGCGAGCGCTGTGCAGGCTTTTTCGCCGCCGGAGATATTTCGCGTTTCCTTGTCGGTAAGGTCGGCAATTCCGAGGAGTTCCGCAGCGGCGACGAGTTTCTCGGAGATTTTCTCCGGCGTTTCGAAAGCAAACCTCAGCGGCGATGTTATCTCATCGGCGACATTCTCGAAGATAATGCCGTTGTCGAAGAATTCGGGGACATATCCCGTATCAAGACTGCGCACGGGAACACCGTCCGCGAGGACACTGCCCGTTTTCGCCTCGTAATACCCGCATAAGAGCCTTGCCAGAGTGGACTTGCCGCTACCGTTCTCCCCGATGATGCACGTGATGCCGTTTGGCACGCAAAGCCTGTCAATCTCCAGAATCCTTAACTTCAGACTGTTTATCTCAATCATTTCGGCTTACCTGTCGGCATCGGCGTGCGTTTTCCAATCCACCTTATCCTAACCTGATCCTAACCTGATCCTGACCTAATCCGTGCCTTCATTCGTGCTTTCATCCGCGCTGTCTTCCTCATCCGCGCTTTTGATTCTCTCCGAGATCAGATACGCCGCGGCAATCTTCAGTATATCGCCGATGACGAACGGAGCGGCGCCGATGAGCAGGGCATCGCCGATTGACAGCCCGGTCGATATCGATATCCAGATAACGCCGCAGGCTGTTATTGCGGCCGATCCGAGGACGAGTCCGGCGATTTTTATTGTCTTTGACTTTCGTTCGCAGGCGATTCCGACGATGAGCGCCGCGATTATAAATCCGAACATGTATCCGCCCGTCGGACCCATGAGAATCCCGGGGCCAGATGTCATCTGATGGAACAGGGGAAGACCGAGGGTGCCCAGAACAATGTATAAAACCGCGGGAATTGCGGCATGGCGTTTCATAACGCAGCCGCAGAGCAGAATGAAAAGGGTCTGAAGCGTGACGGGAACGGGAACCATCGGGATTACAATATAACTGCCGATTGCAAAAAGCGCGATAAATATTGCCGTTTGATAAATTATCTCCGTTCTCCGTATGTCTCCGTACATCTTGTCAACCTGTGTCAACAAAGTTGGTTGACAAGATATTTAACAGATGTGTATTGCGTGAATTTTACGGAGATAACCCGGCAGAATTGCAGGATAAAAGGCAACGAAATAGGTATATTTTTATTATGTTTTAATTTTTAGATACTATCAAAAATTTATGATATTATATGATCCGACAGTCTTTGCCGAACTTTGCCGACATTATAAAAAGCTCATTTTCAGGAATAACGCTTGTATATTCCGTTTTCACGCTTTTTCTCTGAGGCAGCGCTGATATAGGTACCTTCGGTGATGTTCTCATAGCCCTTCCGCCTCAAAGCCTCCTTTATGCTCTCGGCATGGGGACAGCGGTCATGGTGATGATTCTCGGTCACAATGCATGAAGAAAGATGAACTGCGACTTTATTTTTCGGAATATCGGTCTTTTTCTCGAGTTTTCTGCCGAAGTGGTCGACCGCCGCAAGAGCGCACGGATTCTCGCAGCCGCCGCAGGTAACCGCAATATAGGGAATATCGCGCGGATATACTTCGAAAAAGGCTTTTCGCTCGAAAAATGTCTGCGAACAGGCAAAACCGCTGCACCGTTTTCTGGCGTTTTCGCACTGAATTATCAGAACATAACGGATATCTTTCTTTTCCATCGCCGATGTCCCCATGTCCCGTTGAAAAAAAGTATTATTTGATTAAATCTGCGTGCAGTCGCCGGAGACCGCCTTTTCTATGGTTCCGTTGTCTTTCTTGATAATAAGAGCGCCGTGGTCGTCGATATCCATAGCCAGACCTTCAATCGTCTTTCTCGGCGTCGTAACCCTCACTCTTCTGTCAAGCGTCAGCGAAAGGCTCTTCCATTCCTTGATAATCGGCTCGAAATCGTTTTTCATGACGAAATCGTAGCGGAGCTCGAACTCCTTCAGGAACTGCGCAAAGAACTCGACGCGGTTTATATCCGCGCCCGTCTCGTCCTTAAGCGACGTAACCGCGACCGGCTTGTCGTTATTGAAGACTTCCGGAGTCACATTCGCGTCGATTCCGATACCGAGCAGACAGTGGTGAATAACGTCGGCTTCGGCGGATAACTCCAGATAAAGCCCGCTTACCTTTTTATCGCCGATATAAATGTCGTTCGGCCATTTTATGAGAGCGCCGACATCATACATGTTCCTTATGGTTCTCGCGACCGCAATCGATGCCGCCATCGTTATGAAAAACAGGCGATCCACCGAGATATCCGGTTTCAGAATGATTGTAGTCCAGATTCCGCCAGGCGGCGACGACCATGCGCGTCCGAGTCTGCCGTAACCGCCGGTCTGCTCTTCGGCGATGATAACCGTTCCGTCAAGAGTATTTATGTCGTTCTTGGCGCAGAGTTCCTTTGCTACCCATGTCGTCGACTCCGTTTTCTCGAAATAACGGATATCCTGCCCTATAAAACGCGTCTTAAGGTATTTTTTTATCTCGTGCGGAAGAAGACCCGCGGTAGTGCTTACAAGCTCGTAGCCGTCCGTTCTTGAAGAATTGATGGAGTATCCGAGCGCTTTCAGCTCCTTTATATCCTTCCAGACGGCAGAACGTGTTATGCCGAGGATCCTGCTTATTTCTTCGCCCGATACGGGCTCTTTTCTCTCTTCAAGGATTTTTAAAATCTTTCCTGCTGTTTCATTCATTCCGATTACCCTATTGAATGCCTTTTATTGCCTCTGATATACGGGAACAATTCGCAAAATTGCGAATGAATCATATATAAAAGTTAGTGTCTCCGTTTAGAATAATATTTCTACGTTGGCAGTACAGAAATTCCTGATAAACTCCTTTGACGGCAGTTCGTGTATTGATGTTATGACATAGTATCCTTCGCCGTGCTTCTTCGCAATCATGACCTTTTTGCCGTCCTTCGTCGAGGCAATGACCTCGCATTCGGGGGCGGTGTCGTCGTCGAAATACCCGTCGAATTCAATGCCGTTCTCGTCGAAATCGGCTGTAATGCCGGAGAACTCATTGTTTTTGTCGACCGTTATCGGCGCGTTGAAGTAATCGTGAACGTAACTGCACTTAAACGGCAGCCAGCCGTATGTGTTGCTGTCCGCGGTCATGGCGCCGAAACAGAGGACTCTTCCGCCTTTCTTCACGAACTTCTCTATTCTGTCCGCCGATGCGCGAAGCGCCGGAAGAATACCCGAATACATTCTGTTTCCGAAACCCGTCGGAATTACGAGGGCAACGATATTTCCCTTGTAAAACGGCGTTGCGAGCATCTGCGGGCTTACAAGTTCGCATGTGACGCCGCAGTCCTCGATATATTTGTTCATAAAGCCCGCAGTGTCGCAGGCTATTCCCGCTTTTGATTTCATCCCTTTATCACTCCTAACGGCTCAAATCTGGCGACCTTCAGGGAAATTCCCGCTTCATGGACGACTCTTACGACCTCGCTGCTTGACTTGTAGGCATCGGGGGCTTCTTCGGCTATGACCTTGTTGCTCGTCGCCTTTACGAAGATGCCGCGTTTCTCGAGATCTTCCTTGATTTCCTGCCCGCTCATGCCTTCTTTTGCTTTTGTGCGCGAGAATACCCTGCCCGAGCCGTGACAGGTGCTTCCGAATGTCTTCTCCATCGCCGCCGCCGTTCCTTTGAGCAGATATGATGCCGTTCCCATGCTTCCCGGAATCAGGACGGGCTGTCCGACCGATACGAGATCGCTCGGGAGATCGGGCGAATTCGGACCGAATGAGCGTGTTGCGCCTTTTCTGTGGACGCAGACCGTCTTTCTTCTGCCGTCTATCTCGTATTCCTCGAACTTGGCAACGTTGTGGCAGACGTCGTAGACGAGTCTGAGTTCGTCGTATTCGGTTCCGTAGATCTTACAGAAGACCTCGCGGACCATATGCGTTATCATCTGCCGGTTTGCCCACGCATAATTGGCGCAAGCCGCCATTGCGCCGAAGTATGCCTTTCCTTCGTCGCTCTTTATCGGTGCGCAGGCAAGCTGATTGTCGGGGATATTTATGCCGTATTTCTTTGTTGCGGCTTCAATCTCTTTCAGATGGTCGGTGCAGACCTGATGTCCGAGACCGCGTGAGCCGCAGTGTATCATTATGCAGAGATTGTCCTTTTCGACGCCGAACTTTGCCGCCGCTTCTTCGTCCATTATCTCGGCGGTCTTCTGCACCTCGAGGAAATGGTTTCCGGAGCCGAGGGTGCCGCATTGCGGAATGCCGCGTGCTATCGCCTTTTTGCTCACAAACGCCGTATCCGCGCCTTTCATGCAGCCGTTGTCCTCGCATCTGATGAGGTCCCGCGGTGTGCCGTAGCCGTTGTTTACCATCCATCCCGCACCCTCGTTCATGATGTCGTCAAGCTCCTTTTCGTTGAGTTTTTTCTCGGCATGGGTGCCGACGCCGGTGGGCACGGTGTGGAAGAGTTCGGTGATTAGGCGTTTTATCTTGGGCATTTCGTTCGACGAGGCTTTTACCGGCGTTGTTATGAGTCTTACGCCGCAGTTGATATCGAAGCCGACGCCTCCGGGTGAGATGATTCCCGTATCCGCGTCGAATCCGGCGACGCCGCCGATGGGAAAGCCGTATCCCCAGTGAACATCGGGCATTGCAAGCGAGTATTTCAGGATTCCGGGAAGGGTTGCCACATTTGCGAGCTGTGTTACCGCACCCTCCTCAAGGGTCTGCGCAAGGAGTTCCGAGATATATATTCTTGCCGGCACCGACATATTCGGCATGAATCCTTCCTTTAATTCCCATTCCACATCACTTATTTTGTTTATTTTGTCAATCATCACTCAGCCTCGGATTCGGTTTCTGTCTTATATTTGTTTATTATTTTGTCTTGTTATTTTGTCTTTTTTTGTCTTATTGTATCTTAGATGATATTCTGAATTATTGTATCGGTACTTATATTATGTTTAATGTTGACGCAATGTCGGCGCAAAGCCGATGCGGAGTTGATGCAAAGTCAATGCAGTCAGTCGACGCAGACGGCGCCGATTTACGCGGAACCCATTTACGCGTGACCGATTTCCGCGGGGTTATACGTCAAAGATTATCTCCGCCTGATAATATATCCCGTCATCTTCGGAAATCTCCTCAATCTCGACGCCGGAGCGCGATATGCCTTTTATCTCGGTGCCGCCGCCGTGCTTCTCAAGTACAAACGGCTCGCCCGTGACCTCGGCTTTCAGCGTATTTCCGGTAATCTTGGGTTTTACGCCCGAAAGCACGAGGCAGTCGACCTCCGCGACGAAGAGCAGTTCAGAGAGAAAATCTATGAGAAGGTTTGAGAGCGAATCCGATTCGACCTCAATCTCTTTTGTCACGCAGGCGTCGCCGGTCGCGTCATTGTTCTCGAACATTATCGAGAACATGGCTCTTGCGGACTCGGAAAAGAGTTCTTCGGGGCTCCTGCCTCTGCATCGGAACAGATAGTCTGCGGTGTGGTCCAATTCTTCAAAAGACATTTTAAAAACGGGATTTGGAAATCCGGAATTTCCTTATGCGGTGTATGAATAATCCGTGAACTGCGGAATCATATCCTTGCTTACGCAACTGATGAATCTTGCCTGATATATTGAGATATAGAGGATGTATTTTCCGATATAAATCTCTATATCCGTCGGTTTTGCGGGTTTTACAAGCGTGGACAGCAGAATCGGACCGCCGCAGGATGTGCACACTCTGAAATCGTGGCCTTTATCAAGGATATACCGGCGAACTTCTTCGGATACGGTGATATCGTATGGAGAATTTTTCTCCGTAGGTTCAGAATACATTGCTTATTATTCGGCATGTAAGGCTAAAATAGATTACTCATTAAGTATGTGCAGCATTACGTATGTGCTCCTATGTGTGAGAGGATATTGTATGAATCTGAGGCTATAAAATCGCGGATATAATGCGCAGGGCATAATTGACACTGCAATATCGTGTACAATATTCAAGCCGATCTTATAATTTCATTATTATGCAATGCACAATATGACTATATTTGACTTTAAACTTTTGAAAACAGCTATCGCTGGAGCAGTTTAAAATATGCCTGTTTATTGTGCTTTTCCGCAGTTTATACGACGGAAATAGCCCGATTTACCAGATCCGCATATTGCTCTTTCAGCATATACTGAATCTGATCATTGTCCTTTTCTTTGATAACGTGAAGGATACCAATCTTTGAGGCAATGATACCTACCATTGATGCAACCGATTTGTAGCTGACATCAAAGTTTTCTTTCAGCTTCTCGTGCAGACCGGCTATGGTAATAGTCTTCACCTGCACGAAAATTTTCAGCAGCGTACGGCGTATGCCGTTCTTGTCTCTCGACAGATAGCTCTTAAGGCGCTTTTCTATCTCGTTTTTTAGATCGGCTACTGATCTCATGTGTGAAAATATGATCTGCATTTTATTTAATACTTGTGCTGTTTTTTCGGGATATTTTCGTCAAAATATGCCCCTTTAGGGATTGAAAAATGCGTTTCCGGTCGGGAATAATAATACTGCTCATGTCGTTCATGCCGTTGTTCCCGTATGTCATGTGTATATCTCCTGTATTCAAACCCGGTCAATTATCCGGCATTTCGGGGTTTAATCGCATTATAACGCAAACCGACATTTGTGCATACATATAATGACATTGGCACATACACCAAATGACATTGCAGCATACCTAAAACGACATTGCATTTTTGCATTATTTTGCGGCATTTTGTGGCATTTTGTGGTATTTTGTGTCGTGAGATTCTGTGTGATATTCCATGCAAATGTCTGTGTGACTTTTGCATGCGACCATAATCCCGTATTTCCCATATGCTTCTACTATAATATGCATTTATAATGTGCATTTTTCCTATTCAATCCCCGCGTTTACCCGCGTTTACCGCGGAATCCGTGAGTCTGACCGTCGAAATACGAATAAATGCGGCGTTTTGCCGCGGCACTTGTCCTTCAGACCAATATCATTTATGATCTTTAAAAGCATACCTCTATTCATGGGTAAATTTACCTACGACATCAACAGATACGATCCGCGGCATATGGTTGCGCTGCCGCTGGCTCTTTTCATTGTATCCGTGATCTTTTTGGGATTTAATACCGTGACGACCGGACTTCCGGTTGAAGCAGGTATTGACTTTTCAGGAGGAATTGCCGTAACCGTCTTCACCGATGACTCGGCGGCAGACCTTGAACAGTATTTCAAGGACTATCCGTTAAAGAGCGTGGGTGAGAGCATTAACAACGGATACTATCTCGTCTTCGACAATATCCCCGACGAGAACAGATTCCAGGAAATGACCAAACACGTCTATGCCAAGTATCCCGACGCAGGTATCGACCTGATTGGGGAGACATTCGGTAAGACACTTCAGACTCAGGCATTCTGGGCAGTGCTCATGGCATTCATCCTCATGGCAGTCGTTGTCTTTGTTGCGTTCAGAAACTTCATCGCATCACTGACGATTGTTGCCGCCGGTGTCTTCGATATCAGCATAACCGCGACGATAATGGATGTAATCGGTTTTACGCTCTCTCTCGGAACGACCGCGGCACTCCTTATGCTTATCGGTTATTCCGTGGACAGTAACATCCTGCTTACCACGCGCCTGTTCAAGAGGCAGGGTAAGATTGACGAGAAGTTTGCAAATGCGTTCCACACGGGATTCATCATGACCACAACAACGCTTGTCGCGGTTGCGGTAATGTTCGTCGTCACTTTCGTCGGTCAGATTGTGATCATCCGCGACATCTCCGCCGTTTTACTCATAGGTCTTGTCATAGACCTGATGACGACATGGATGTTCAATGCGGGAATCCTGAAGATGTATTTCGCAAAGAAAGAAAACCCAAGACAGGGCGGAAAACAGGGAGGCAAAAATGGCAGACGATGAAAGCACGGCAAAGAAGATCTTTACGGATGTTCGCGTAATTGTGATGCTGGCGCTTGTAATCTTTTCAATCTTAAGCATCTACGTTCTCCCTCCGGCATTCGACAAGGGTGTCGAAGGAAACATTCAGCTCGGTCTCGATCTGCAGGGCGGTTCGTGGGTTCAGCTCTCTTTCCAGTCCGAAGTTGTCAGATTCAGTTCGCCGACAATGAGCGCCGATGCCCTCGCCCAGAAGATCTGGGATAAGGCGGGAATAGAAGCCGTTGCCGTAAGCGACGATAAGATAGAGATACGAAAACTTCTGACACAGGAAGAGGTCGAGAATCTCTTCAATGAGATAGGCGACGTAAAGCTGGTCGCATATACTCAGGGAGTTTCAAAGGAGACAGCCGATGATGTCAAGAGAATTCTCGAGGATAAGGTCAACAACCTCGGAACTCAGGATGCAAAGATCAACACCATCAGCGGTTCGAACAATGTCGCTACCTATATCCGTATCGAGCTTGCCGGCACCGACATCAGCACGGCTCAGGACCTTGTGAGTTCGCAGGGTAAGTTCGAGATAAGAATCGTCACCGAAGGCAACGAGACTGCTCATGTGCTCTACGGCGATTCCGTAACGAGTGTATCGCGTCCGAGTCAGAGCCCGCCCGGAAGCGGCAGCTGGGGTGTAGCCTTCACGCTCAGTGAAGACGGTGCAAAGGCACTTCGCGACGCATGTATCCAGTACGGCGCAACGAAGGAACCGGAGAAGCATTACCTCAATATGTATCTTGACGGCGAACAGGTCTACGATGCACCGCTCTCTTCCGATCTTGCGACAAAGCTCCTTACGGGAACGGTCAACGATCTGAGGGCATCCACCGGTATGGGTGACGACGGTCTCGAGAAGGCACAGGTTCTCGAGATTCACCTGAGAGCCGGCGCTCTGCCTGTCGATGTCACGACGGCGGGTCTGGGTTCGGTCTCGGCACAGATGGGAGATTACTTCAAGTTTGTCTGTATCATCGCGGCACTTCTGGCGCTGGGCGCTGTCGGTGTCACGGTATATCTCAGATATCACGAGCCTTCGATAGTTCTTCCGATGCTGCTTACGAATATCGCCGAACTGATTATCCTTCTCGGATTTTCGAGATACGTTCAGCAGCTTGATCTGGCAAGTATCGCCGGTCTTATTGCCGTTATCGGTACGGGTATCGATCAGCTTATCGTGGTTACCGATGAGGTCCTTCACGAGGGTAAGGTTCCGTCGCCGAACGTCTACCTGAAGAGGTTCAAGCGTGCACTGGTCATCATCACCGTTGCCGCCGCAACCGTCATCTTCGCGATGGTGCCGCTGATTCTGATGGACTTATCGACACTCAAGGGATTTGCGATTATCACGATCCTCGGTGTCCTTGTGGGCGTAATCGTTACCCGTCCGGCATACGGTAAGATTATCATGGCGATTCTGTCAAAGAAGCCCGCAAAAGAGATTTCGTCGGATTCAAAGGATGAGTAAAGACTCATCCCGGATTTAATTTTTTGTCATTCTTTTGTTTTTTCTTTTGTCTTTTTCTGTCTTATTCTGTCTTTTTTTGTCTTTCGTTTGTTTTTTTGACTTTTTTTGTTTTTCTTATGTTTTTTTTGTTTTTCTTTTGTCTTTTCTTATAATCCGTAATCATTTCGGCTGATTTATGCCGAATGGCAATATGATGGCAATATGGGATGGCAATATGATAAAGTATTTATTTTTATCAGACATTTTTTGTGTAAGAAAATAGGAGTTAAAAACATGGCAAAACCTGTTCTTATGGACTTTTATGCCGAGTGGTGCGGACCCTGCAGGATGCAGTCCCCGATTATCGATGCACTCGGACAGAAGATGGGCGATTCAATCGAGGTAAAGAAGATTGATATTGACAAAGAACCCGGACTTACGATGACATACGGCATTGAGGTAGTCCCCACTTTGATCATCGAGAAAGACGGCGAGATTGTTCACAGGCGTGAGGGTGTCACGGATGCAGCCACGCTCGAGAAACTTCTGACGCCGCTGATCTGAATATTTTTTAACTTTTTTAATCCTCAATTTTTGGCGCAAATATGAAAATTACTGAAGAATTCGAGTATATCGGAAAGAGACTCTTTAACGAGGGTCTCGTCGGCGGCAACTTCGGAAACATGAGTGTCCGCACTGAAGGCGGCTTTTACATCACAAAGAGCGGTTCGTATCTTGACGAATGCGGGGAGGTAAAGTTCGTATCCGATGACGGCGTGCCCGAGGCGGGCGCATCGAGCGAGTGGCGAGTGCATTATGCGGTCTATAAGCAGCGTCCCGATGTCATGGCGATAGTCCACGCACATCCGGCATATGCCGTGACGGTCTCCTTCGACCGCGATATTATCATGACGAAGGACAGCGAGGGAAAGATGCTCTGCCCGAAAATTCCGGTTGCCGTCGGCGAACCCGGGACCGAAGAGCTTGCCCGCAATGTGGCGGCGGCACTCTCGGACGGCAATGCCGCCGTTGCAAGAGGGCACGGGACGTTTACGGTCGGCAAAACTCTGAAGGAAGCATACCTTATGACTTCGATAGCCGAGCATGCCTCGAAAATAGTGTATTTAACCGGCGATCACCCCTGATTGCCGGATTAACGTTTTTATTTTCGCAATTGTCCGAATAACGATTAATTGCGTTTTAATCTCTGAATTTCTCTTTTAAGTTCGCGGTTCGACGCAAGGAACATATCGGCGAGGACTCCGAACATGAATATCTGAAAACCGAGCGTTATCAGAAGAACGGTGAGTATTGCAAGTTCGGTGTGAACAACGCTTCTGAACCACTCATACAACACGAAAATACCAGACAGGAGTCCGAGCACTGCGAGCGTGAGTCCTATAAGTCCGAAGTAGAACATCGGGTTGCTGACTTTTGCAAGCCGCCAGATTGCAAAGATTATCTTGGCGCCGTCGCGGACGGGGTGAAGTTTCGTGGGCGAGCCCGGCCGCGGTTTGTAGGCAACGGGGACGATGACCGTTTTCTGGCGGTTTGCCACCGACTGCACCGAGATTTCGGTCTCAATCTCAAAGCCCTTCTCTTTGAGATCCATCTCCTTTATCGATTCGGTCTTAAACGCCCTGTATCCCGAGAGAATATCGCCTAAGTATTCTCCGTGCGTGACCTTGAAGAGATAATTGATTACCTGATTGCCGAAATGGTTGAATTTGCTGAGCGCTCCCGGTTCAAAGGTATCCAGACGGTTTCCGATTACCTGATCGGCGTCGTTTGCGAAGAGCGGGGCAAGCATCCTCTCGGCATCGGCGGGGACATAGGTGCCGTCGCCGTCGAGCATCAGTATGTATGGTTTGTCTATCTCTTCTATTGCCTCGATGATTGCCTGTCCTTTTCCCTTTCCGGATTGTATTTTGACTTTTGCGCCCGCTGCCTTCGCTATCTCGACGGTCTTATCCGTGCTCCTGCCGTCCATGACAAGTATGTCGCTGTAACCTATCTCTTTGAATGAGAGAATGAGACTTTCTATTGTGGGCGCTTCGTTAAGTGTGGGGATGAAGATACAGACCTCATCCTTATTTACATCCATTATTATCATATATCTGAATATAACTTCATAATCTTTTCAGATCGGTTACGGATCCCGGACACGTAACCGTACTGTTGCGTTACTGTTGTGTTACTGTATCGTCACTGTTGCACCGGTCCGGCACTATTGCGGCACTATATTCGTGTCCGTCGATATTCTGGAATTGTCGGTTTTGCTGAAGACGTCGACTCTGATGCGGTCGCCGGGTCTGATGAGACCGTCGGTTATATCGATTGCGACCTTCTCGCCCTTTCTCCAGTAATCGTTTCTGCAACCCGATCCGCTTATGGTCTTTACGTGGTAATGGTGCGTGGGTATGAAATCCGTACCTCTGAAGGTCTCGATGCGGCATGGCAAAAGGACGTCGTTACGGTATATCTCGGCGTAAAGGTCGCTGTTGAGGTAGTCGATTTTGCCGCCGTTGTAGAGGGTAATCTTGCCTTCGTAGTTCGGTGCCGTGCTTTTCAGCTGGCGAATCTCGAATATTGCGGGTGTTTTCGACGGAAACTGCACATCCGGCATCTCAAGGCTCATTGCCCATAAAAGCACGACCATTGCTAGTATTATTACTATGGCGACTGTCAGAAGGACGGCAAGAACCTGAGAGTTTGCTTCCGAGTCTGCTTCCCTGTCTGCTCCCGAGTTTACTTTCGAAGATCGGTCTTTTATTGCGGAATTTTCGGTCAAGTATATGACTATCGGCGCAGGAAGATAAATAAATTGTCAAAATATGCGGAAAAGATACGAAAATGGGTAAACGATACGGCAATTCGGGGAAGGTGCAAATCTTAAATTTTGAAAATTTGAAAATTTTAAAAATGTAAGATTCCGGAAAATGTGAAAATGATATTTGATTGGTGATATATGATTGGTTTTCGTAGATCAGTTTTCGCTGTTCTCTTCCGAGAACTCGTCGATTGCGAGCTGATACATCCAGTCCATGAGGTAGGGACAGTCCTGAATGCTGCACTCCTCCTCACAGCAGATGCAGGGCAGAAGTTCGCCGGATGCCATCAAAAGCCCGGGATCAATCGCACGTTTCTTTGCTTTCAGGAGATACGTCTTGATGCCGTCCGACTTATACTCGAGCCTGTCGACCATGTCGGTATCAATGAGTTTTTTGACGACTCTCGAACACTTTCGGCTGTCGATATTCAGAAGTTTCCAGAGCTCGCTCTGAAGTATACCTTCCGGCGTCGATTGAATGAGCCTTATTGCTTCATCTTCAATTTCGGTCATGTCTTTAACGTGCCAATCAGATTAAAGGTGCTATCGTCAGGATGTTGCTTCCGCGGATGACAATCGTGCCGAGATTTCTTCCTCTCTTGCCGTTAATGAACTCGGTCGCTTCTTCCATGAGGATGTTTAAGTGCTCATCCACGGCGACAAGCTTGCCCTGAAGGGATTTGCCCTCATCCTTAATCTCGACTGTGATTTTCGAGTCAACAAGTGCTGACACTTTTTTTATGGGCAGAACAATGCTATTAACCATCGTCAATTATATGGTTTTGTTATGTAATTAATTATTCCATACGAATCCTTATCTGCGGAGATGACATGTCCTGCCGTGTCCGCGTATGTCCGCACAAATACACGCATTATTCTTTGCAGATGCGGATAATCTTTTCCGTCATGTTTTTGCTTCCGACATATATCGGGGTCTTGTGGTGCGGCTTTTGCGGTTTTACGTCAAGGAGGTTGTTTACGCCGTCCGTTATCTCTCCGCCCGCCTGTGCGGCTATGAATCCTATCGGGTTAGCCTCGAAGACAAGCCGCAGTTTTCCGGTTGCATTGTCTTTGGTCTTTGGGTAGCAGTATATGCCGCCGTACTTCAGAATCTGGTGGAAATCGGCGACGAAAGAGCCTGAATATCTGAGTTTGCCGCCTTCTTTTTCGATCTCGTCGATGAACTTCTCATGCTCGGGTATCCAGTCTTTCTTGAGACCGCCGCTGCCGTAGAGTTTGCCCTGCGGCATCTTTACATTCTCTTCGAGCATGGTGTAGACGCCGTCTTTGAGCGCGAAGATATATACTCCGCTGCCGACCGTGAGCGTAAGGACGGTCATGGGTCCGTAGAGCATGTACATCGCGGCACGCATTTGATTGCCACAGGAGAGCGCGTCGCCGTTGTCGTAGATTCCGACAATGGTGCCTACGCAGAGGTTGACCTGGATGAGCGACGAGCCGTCCAGCGGGTCCATTACGACCGCGTAGCCGGCTTTGGCGTTCGGGTTTTTGACGATATCGTCTCTTTCTTCGGATGCAATCTGAGATACGAGATTGGATTTGAGAAGCACGTTTACTATATGTTCGTCAGACCAGACATCAAGCGCCGCCTGCTTATCTCCGGACGAGTTCTCGGTTCCCGCGTAGGACTGATTGTATATGAATGCGTCGCGAATCGGGACTGCCTGGATTGCAATAAGTTCGATGAGGTCTTTTAAGTCGTCTTTGCAGTCGGTTTTGTCAAGATATTCTCTCAGTGTCGTCATGTTGTCTCCCGCATATTTCGATGTAATATAATATTTCGCTGTTCCATCTTTTTAGTTATTGTCTGCTCAATTTATATGTCAATTTATTTACCCAATTTATCTGCACAAATAATCTGTCAATTTATTTACTCAATTTATCTGTTTAAATCTGTTTAATTTATCTGCCGATATATGCGTGCGGCTGAAAAAAGTGGAATTCGTTTTTTTTTGTTGAGTATTATTGGGTTTTGTTGAGTTTTATTGTGTTTTATTGGGTTTTATTGAGGTCGGGTAATCGGGGCGGAATTCCCGATCACTCGTTTTTGCGCTGTCTTGTATAGTATACCGCGACAAGGATTGCGCCGATGATAACAAATATCGTAATCGGATTTGTGATCAGATTGAGCAGAACGTTGGGCGGCTGTGTGTCCACCTCAATCTTTATCTGCTTCGCAAGTATGAGTCTGTCCGAGGCGTCGCGGTATTTTATCTCGGTATTTATCGAATAGGGGATTGCATCGGCACTAGAGTCGATTGCGATGTTAAACGGCAGGGTTACGGATTCGCCGGGGGCGAGTTTGCCTACCGATGCCGAGTTGTCGTCAATCTTTACTTCGCTCTCGGGGATCAGTCTTATCTTGGTGTCGTATGCCGTATTGTCGCCGATATTCTTCAGAACGATATCGTATTTGCCCGATTCTCCGGGCGCTATCTTGATGCTTCCCGAAGTTACGGCGAATTTAACGCCGTTTGTGACGGGGATTCCGAAGCTCTCCGATGTCGACGTTACGGTCTGACCGTATTTGTCCGTATACTGAATCGTGAGTTTCTCGGGGTGCACGCCAATGCCCGCTCCGTCTTTTACCTCGGCATTGAAGACGACCTCGGTAACATCTCCGGGCTTGAAATCGCCGATGAATACGCTGCCGTCAATGTAACGGATTATGCCGCCCTGCGACGTGAGCAGTGCCGCGGCATTGGTTCCTGTTTCGTAACCCGCGTTCTTTATTACGAGCGTAATCTTTCCGTTAAGACCCGGGGAGATGCTTTCGGCATCGACAGAGAGAATCTCGGGTTTGACGACTCCGCGAATCTCAATCGGGATCTCTACCGGAACGACAACGGTCTGATAGGTATAGTCCCAAATGCCGTTGGGAAGAATGTTGCTGTATTTCACATAGCTGTATTCCGTCTCGAGAATGAGGTTATACAGCCCCGCAGGCGCATTCTCGTTTATGTTGATCTGATACGACTCAGTTGCGGAGCTTCCCGCCGGAATATTGCCGAACATCTGCCTCTCGGTCTTGACGGTTACCGGTGCATCGCCCGGTGTGAGTCTGCCTATTGTGTTAAGTGCGGTCGTGGACTCGATGACATCCGTGGTATACTGCACGCCCCTGATTGCCGACTTATCGAGAGCCGCGTTCTCCAGCACTATTGTTATCTGGACGTTTGACTGCGGATAAAAGTAGTTTGTGCCGCTCACGTATCCCGAGAGCGCCGGAGTGCTTCCGACCGTGTGTTCTCCGGCGGCACCGGCGCAGGGCACGGCAAGCATGAGGAGAACGGCAAAGATTGCCGCATATGCCGACGCATGTGCATAACGCGCATATTTCGGCAGGCTCCGCTCTCCCCCTCTCTCCGATACCGTGAGAGATTTATGTCCGCTATATCCGTCTGCATGTTTTTTCGAATACATTCCCAAATCTCCGGAGAATCAGTTATTCTTCTTCCTGCTGTAGAGGTAGTATCCCGCACCCGCAATTACGACTATGAGGACTATTATGACGATGAGTTCCACGGGTGCCGACTCTTTGTAATTGACGATTATTTTGACGGTATCCGAGACATAGTTGTTGTTATCGCTGTCTGCATATCTTATCTCGGAGTCGAGTGAGTATTCCTTCGGAGTGGCGTCAGACGATACTTTAACCTTGTAATATGCCGTCTTTTCTTCACCCGGGGCAATGTCGCCGATATACGAGTTGGTATCGCTGCTCGAGAACGGAGATACGACGCTTATTCTTCCCTGTGCCTGATATGCCGTTGCCTGACCGGTGTTCTTATAGACTATGGCGATGACGTTCTCTCCGGAGCTTATCTGAGGCGTGTCGCTTACGACTTCGAACTTTATCTTGCCGTCAAAGGAGATTCCGACCGTCACCGGCGCCGTCTTTGCGTCGAGTCCTTCATAGTCTTTGTAGGTTCCGTATACGATAACGGGGTAACTTTGTTTCTCGTTTGCCGTGCTTGAGACCGCGACCTTGTATTCTATGTTGACGGTCTGACCTTTTGCGAGGTCTCCTACATAGACTCCGTTATCGACGGGGGATATGGGGCTGCTTCCGGCAGGCTCGATGAATGCCGCAAACGTGGTTGCCGAGTCCGTTCCGATATTGGTTATATCCATGCTGATGTAGCCTTCGCCGCCGGCGTTGAGGTTTTTGGATGTGACATTGGTTACCTCAAGGACGACCGAGGGGCTTATGACTACGGTTACGGGTACCTCTTTCTTTACCTTCTTGAATGTGTATGAGATGGCGTCGCTTCCGTACTGCTCGTTATCATACATGTATTCGTATTCGACGACGGCAGTCATCTGGTATGTTCCGGAATGAGCCGTCTGCGGGATATATACGTCGAAGGACAGGTCTTTCATGTTTCCTGCCGGCAGATCTCCGAAGGTCTGGGATCCCGATTTGACTACGATGGGCGAGTTGCCCGGGTTGAGCGTGACGAATCCGCTCTTTGCCGTGTTGGGCAGGTAGTCCGTGGTCATGTACTGTGTCTGAACGAGTTTCATGTCGATAAGACCGCGGTTCTGGACTGCCAGAACGAGTGTTTTGTCCTGACCCGTCGAGATTACGTTGCTTCCGTCTACCGTGACTATGATGTCGGGTCCGTTCGTGACTATTTTTTCACCGGCGAATACGGGTTGTATTACCGCGGTAAACAGAATCATTGCCAGTAAATATACAAGTATACGTTTCATTTTTTTCCATTCTCCAAAAGACTGTCAGTTATTTGAATAATTGAATAATGTATCTGTTTTCAGTACTTAATTATCTTTAAATCTGTTTACTCTGAAATATAAATTGTTGGTTTATTACTATCTCATAGGGTAACGGTTTATGCCGACGGATCCGATACCCGAGATTTGATATTGTTAAATTTATTGATTTTAAAATGTCATATTGGATATTGTTAAATTTGATATCGTTTAATTGTACAGTAAAATTGATATTGGTATATTGATATTGTAAATTTGATATAGTTTTATCGGATACAGGCAGGTTTTGGTACGGATTGATTCCGGTTTTATGACAGATTTTTGGAGGGTTTTTCATTAGTTTTGGAATAAGCGATGTATACGGGGCTATTGCGGATATTGTCAACAGATCTCCGAAGGCGGTTCTTGCCGTCATGGTTGTTTTTCTGTGTGTCGGCGGAATATTGATCTCAGATCTGCAGACGGCAGGCAATTCGGAGCAGTATATCGATAAGTCGTCCCCCGAAGGAATGCGTTACGACCAGTACAATAATGTGTTCGTAAAGGATTCTTTTGTGCTCCTGATTCAGACCTCAGATGTCTACGATACGAAATTCCTTCAGGCACTGCTGATGCTTGAGGAAGAGGCAAAGCGTCTGGACTATGTCTCGGGAACAGTCTCGGTTGCGGATATTCTCAAGGATGCCAACGGCGGCGTTCTGCCGCAGAATCGTGCGGATATCGAGAGGGCGGTAAGGTCGGTTCCCAAAGAGAGTTACCAGTCCATAATGCCCGATTCTCAGACAACTCTCGCCTATATCGAGATAGAACGCGGTATCTCCACCGATGTTACGCAGGATCTTGTGCCCCGTGTCGAGTCCCTTGTCGCGAATGCCGAGTTTCCGCCCGGCGTCTCGGTTGAGATTACCGGTACTACTCCGTATGACGTGCAGCTGATGGATGTAATGATCGAGAATGCCGCGATTCTTATCGCGGCGGCATTCCTGTTCATGGGTATTGTTCTGTGTATTCTCTTCTCGAACATGAGATACTGGTTCCTGCCGATTGTTCTGCTTTTGTTCGGTCTTATCTATACATTCGCGGTGATGAGTCTTCTCGGTGTCAAGATGGGTAACGGCGCCATTGCGGCGTTTCCGATTCTTCTGGGTCTGGGTATAGATTATGCGGTTCAGTTCCATGCCCGTTTCGACGAGGAGATGCGCAAAGGGAATTCTATTGAGGAGTCGAATAGGGTAACTCTCTCGAATACGGGTCCTGCGGTTCTTTATGCGATGCTTGCGACCCTGATGGGATTCTTTGCGATGTTCCTGTCGCCGGTTCCGATGATCATCTGCTTTGCGCAGGTCGCCATTATAGGCGTTACGTGCTGTTATGTCTCCTCGCTCTTCGGTTTCCCGGCTCTGGTCTCTATTATGAAATATACTCCGAAGGCTGATCACGAACTGCCCAAGACCGTGATTCTTCAGGATAAATATACTCATCTTCTCGAAGGTCTTGTGCCGAAGGTGACAAAGGCGGCGTTTTTGATACTTGTTGTCGGACTTGTCGTCGCCCTTTCGGGTATTCATATCGATCCGTCGATTCCGATTGATACGGATGATTCTTCTATGGCGCCGACGGGTCTTCCCGCCAAGACGACTCTGGATAAGGTTCAGGAAGCCTGCGGTTCGCTTACGGCGTTTCCTCTATATGTACGCGGAGATTCCCTGCGGTCTCTTGAGGCGATGAAGTGGATGGATAATTTCGGGACGCATATGATGGATACGCATAACGAGTTCACGGGGGTTACAAGCCCCGCCACGCTTGTGAAGGAGCAGAACGGCGGCGAGATGCCCGCGGATCAGGCGACTCTGAATGCCGTGTTAAGCAGTATCCCGAAGGATTCGCTCGACGGCGTTCTTTCCGGCGATAACGAGGCTATTATCTCGTTCTCGACCGTTATCCTGAGTTTCCCGGAGCAGGATCAGCTTAAGAGCACGGTTGTCGACGATCTTGTCTGGTCGGAGATGCCCGCAGGCATAGAGGTCTATCCGACAGGCGATTTCGATATGTATACGAGTCTTATGCATAATATCGCGGATACTAAGGATGCCATGACCTATCTCGGATTTGTGCTCATTTTCGTATATCTGGCGCTTGCGTACAGAAAGAAGGAGGCAGTTACGCCGCTTGTTCCGATTGTCTGCGTTGTCGGATGGAATGCGGTCGTGATGGTTATCATCGGCATGCACTATAATGTAATCAGCGCCTGTCTGGGTTCGATGACAATCGGCGTATCGGCGGAATATACGATTCTTGTCATGGAAAGGTATCTTGAGGAGAAGAAGCGCTGCAGTAATCCGGGCGAGGCCATCAGGCAATCCGTCAAGAAGGTCGGCGCCGCCGTTACTGTGTCGGGAGTTGTTACGGCAAGCGGTTTCTCGGCGCTGATGCTCTCGGCGTTCCCGATTATCTCGGATTTCGGTCTTTCGACGGTTATCTGCGTTATATTCTCGCTTATAGGCGCGATTGCAATTATGCCGGCAACCCTTTCGCTTGTGGGTAAAATTGACGAGAAAAAAGCGAAAGCGGCGGCATGACCGCTTTTTAATTTTTAAATTTTTAATATTTTTTATAATTTTTATATTTTTTATTTTAATCTCTTATCCGGTCGTTTTTAATATTTTATCTGATTTAATCTTTTATTGGATTTAATCTTTTATCGGATTTAATCCTTTGTCGCTTTTAATCTTTTATCGGATTTAATCGTTTATTCTGCCGTTTTCGATTTTCCGGTCCGTATCTCTTAAGTCGATGACGGCGAATGCGGTTGCGTCGCTTTCGGAGTGGCTCAGGCTTATGTCGCATCTTTCGGCAAGTTTGAGGATCTTTTCGTCCTTTGTGTGCAGGACGACATAGGGTCTGCCGTTTTTGCGGTTGAGTATCTCGATGTCGCGGTAGTCCATGTTTATGTCGAGACCGGAGAGTGCCTTTACGACAGCCTCTTTTCCGGCGAAGCGTGCGGCGAAATGCTGTGCGGGCCTGGCTTTGGAGAGGCAGTATTCCTGTTCGGCGGGGGTGAAGCAGCGGTCGAGGAAGTTTTTGTTTGCGAGTTTTTTGTCGTCGAAGCGGGATATCGAGATTATGTCCGTGCCTGTGAGGATCAATTGTCACACCGTTTTACCGTTTGTATACGTCGTTTGGTTTCTCAGGTGATTAGATTTTTGGCGGCGGTTTCGAATTTGCCGCGATTGTGCCTTCCGCTGCCTTCCCCGAAATCAAAATGATATGAATATATATTGTAACATTGAAATTTTATGCTTAGAATTGGTGAATTATGACTGATTGGAATATGATCGGAATAATTGCGGCTTTCATTATCTACTTCGGTGTAATGATCTACATAGGATTCTTCTATATGAAGAGTACTAAGACCGCAAATGACTATATTTTGGGAAACAGGTCGCTTGACCGGCGTGTTGCCGCATTATCGGCTGAAGCCTCGGATATGAGCGGATGGCTTCTTCTGGGTCTGCCGGGTCTGGCATATGTCTCGGGTCTTTCCGAGGCGGGATGGACTGCCATCGGTCTTGCGATAGGTACCTATCTTAACTGGAGATTCATTGCGAAACGTCTGAGAGTCTATACGGAGAAGGCTAACGATTCGATTACCATCTGTGAGTTCTTTAAGAACAGGTTCGGCGACAAGAAAGCCTATACCTCGGCGATTTCGTCTGTCTTTATTATTATCTTCTTTGTTGTTTATACCGCTGCACAGTTCGTCGCCGGCGGCAAGCTGTTCAATTCCATCTTCGGACTGGACTATTTTACGGGTATGATTATATGTGTGGTTATTATCGTCGCATATACTCTTACCGGCGGTTTCCGTGCGGTCTGTCTTACGGATACGATTCAGGGCATGCTGATGTTCTTTGCACTGCTCATTGTTCCGCTGATTGCGCTGGGAATGCTCTTCAGTGACGGCGCCGCGACGATTGCGACCATCAATCCCGATATGCTTTCGCTCTTTAAGGATCCGGGCACGGGCGAGTTTATCTCGGTCTTCCTTGTGGTTTCGGGTCTTGCATGGGGATTCGGTTATTTCGGTCAGCCGCATATCATCCCGAGATTTATGGGTATTCAGAATCCAGAGGAGATTCCGCAGGCACGCAGAATTGCGATGGTCTGGGTTATCGTGACGCTTGCGTCCGCCATCTTCATCGGTCTGCTGGGCAACATCTTCTTCTCGACGCCTCTGGATGTGCCCGAGACGGTCTTCGTTCAGATGACGACGTCCACGCTGTTCTCGTTTATTGCGGGTATTGTCTACTGCGGTATTCTGGGAGCTATTATGAGTACGGCATCTTCGCAGATGCTTGTGGCTTCTTCCGCCATCTCGCAGGATTTGTACAAGACGTTCTTCAATAAGAATGCGTCCGAGACACTTCTGCTGGTTATCTCGAGAATTACCGTGATTATCGTCGCGGCTCTGGCGGTTACGATCTCGCTCGACCCGAACAGTTCGGTCTTCGGTATTGTCTCGGTTGCATGGGCGGGATTCGGTGCGACTTTCGGTTCCGTGCTTCTTCTGGGTCTGTTCTGGAGAAAGGCGACATGGCAGGGTGCTCTTGCGGGTATTGTCTTCGGCGGCGTTGTCGTTATCGGCTGGTATCTTATTCACCCGATTATCTTCGGCGGTTATCTCTATGAGATGGTGCCGGGTGTAATCGCGAGTATGCTTGCCATTTATCTCGTAAGCCTGAAGACGACGCCGGATAAGGAGGTTACCGACCTCTTCGATGCTTACGTTGCCGAGATCGGCGACAGATCCACATAAAATTTTTTTGCGGCATCGCTTCTCTTTCAGCTATCTTTTTCTTACGTGTTTTTCGGATTTTCGTGGTGCTTTTTTCGGTTATCGCGGTTTGGCGACGATTTTACGGTTGCGGAGGTTCGTCGGTGTTCCCGCGCTTTTTTTCATTGATTTGTCTTTTCACGGTGTGAATTCCTTCGGATTATGCGTTTTTTGTCTGCGGCACCTGTCGCGGTCGTGGGTTTTTCGCGGGTTTTACGTTAACTTTATAAAAGGTGGAATACAACTTCTTTCTATCACACCGAAGATACAGCCGTGTGAGGCGGTATGTGATGCCTCGGGAGGAAAATGAACCTCCTGTTTTCGGCGGCTGTAAGCTCGGAGTGGAGAGTAAAATGATAGACAGCGGAAATACAGCATTCATTATCGTATGTACTGCCCTTGTCATGCTGATGACACCGGCAGTCGGGTTGTTCTATGGCGGAATGGTAAGAAAGAAGAGTATCATTTCGATGATTACTTTATCATTTGTCGCCTTTATTGTCGTGGCTATTCAGTGGGTGCTGTTCGGCTACTCACTGGCGTTCGGAACCGATATCGCGGGTTTCATAGGCGGAGCGGATTATCTGTTTATGAACGGCGTCGGACTTGACGGCGACGGAATACCGGATATTCTGTTCATGGTCTTCCAGCTTGTGTTTGCGGGACTTACCGTGGCAATCCTGACTTCGGGATTTGCCGAGAGGATAAAGCTCGGAGCTTTCGTTCTCTTTGCGCTCCTGTGGACGACGCTGGTCTACGATCCGCTTGCCCACTGGGCATGGGGAGGCGGCTGGGCGAGTCAGCTCGGTGCGCTGGATTTCGCGGGCGGTACCGTGGTTCATATAAGTTCGGGTTTCGGAGCGCTTGTGGCTGCGATTGTTATCGGCAGGCGTCTGGGATTCGGTAAGGAGACTATGAAGCCGGCGAATATTCCGCTGACTCTTATCGGCGGTGCTCTGCTCTGGTTCGGCTGGTACGGCTTTAATGCCGGAAGCGAGCTGGCTGCGGACGGAATCGCGGCGAATGCCTTTGTCGTGACGACGATTGCGGCGGCGGCAGGCTCCCTTGCATGGATGGCGCTTTCGTGGTGGCACAGCAGACCGAGTTCCCTGGGTATGATCTCGGGTGCGGTCGCGGGTCTTGTTGCGATTACGCCGGGCGCGGGTTTCGTGGGTCCGATGGCGGCAATCGTTATCGGTGCAATTGCCGGATGCGTCTGTTACGGCGCTCTTCTCTTCCGCGTTAAGAAGGGTCTTGACGAGTCGCTGGATGCATGGGCGGTTCACGGTGTCGGCGGTTTCTTCGGAGCGCTGGCGACGGGTGTCTTCTGTTCGGCGGCAATCAACGGCGTTGACGGACTTATCTACGGCAATGTGAATCAGTTCGTGATTCAGCTGGTGGATGCCTGCGCCGCGGTCGTCTACGCGATGGTCGTGACCTATGTGATTGCGATTGTGATCGACAAGACGATAGGACTGCGTGTGCCGGAGGGCGAGGAGTATATCGGTCTGGATATCTCACAGCACGGAGAGACTACTCAGATGTAGGCTTCGGAGGCATAATACGGGAATATTCGGAGATTATCGACAGGTGATATTATGAAGAAGATAGAGGCGGTTATAAGACCCGAGAAGCTTGAGCAGGTTTCGGATGCGCTTATTGCAAGCGGGTACCATGCGATGACGGTTACGGATGTCCGCGGACGCGGTGAGCAGCGCGGTATTGCTCTTCAGTACCGCGGCAGAGAGATTCTTGTGAATCTTATTCCGAAGGTGAAGATTGAGATCGTCGTCGAGGACAGGTGCGTCGATGCCATCGTTAAGATAGTCAAGACGGAGGCGATGACGGGCAGGAACGGCGACGGCAAGATCTTCGTCTACGATATCGAGAAGTGCATTACCATCAGGGATGCGAAGGACGGGGTAAAGAGCGAGGGAAAGGATGATAATTCGAATGAGGGTGATAAAAAGGGTGAATAATCCTTTCATCATCTTTTCACCGGCATATCATCCGTTTTGAAAGGATGCACCATTATGACGGGATACACCATTAAAAACACTAATTCCAATCAGGCATCACAAATTCAGGCATGATTAAATCAGGCATATAATCAGGCATGATAATTCATCAAATCACAAAAATCGCACAAATCGCACAAATCGCACAAATCACATAAATCGCACTAAAAAATCACAGCACACAACTTAAAAACAGCATAATAAGCAGCGTAAAAAGCAGCATAAAACAGCATAAAAGACAAACTAAACCATAATAAGACAAATCATCAAAAGGACAAGTCATCAATCAGAATTCATCAATCAGAATTCATCAATCAGAATTCATCAATCAGAAATGGCATAACAATCATAATCGACATAACACCAGATTACATATCAATCAAAATGGTCATACCCCTAAATAATTCAACCTTAGTAAAACCACATATAACATTTTGTTTCAAAAAATCACAGATTCTGAAGGGAAATTCCCTTCAGTTAATCGTCTTTCAGTTTTCTTCCGCATTTCCGGCAGAATGAATCACCGGATTTTAGTTCTGCGCCGCAGTCAGGACAGACGGGTTTTTCTGTTTCATCAACAGTGTTATCTCCGAGTTTTTCTTTTGCGAATTTTAATCGGCTTTCAAGATAAGCGAGATCATAATCTTCGTTCGGGTTCCATGCTTCGATGGCTTTTCTTAACGGCTCAATTGCTTTTTCATACTCGCCAAGTGCAATGTAATGTTCACCAATAAATAATTCTGCTTGACTAGGCTTATTTAATTCGTAATAACAGTCAGCAACTTCGCTATAGGGTGCTGGGTCATTGGGGTTTAATTTGATTGCTTCTTTAAAAACTTTAATCGCGGCATCATATTTTTTACAAAATACAACTAATATCAAACCCTTAGCCATCAGAATATTAACACGATAATTATCGTCTAAAACATCCATAATCTCGGGATTAGAATCCAGTAATTCTAAGATTTTGTCAAAGTTTTCTAAAACATCGTCATATTTTTGAATACTCAGCAGGCATTCGCCCTTAACCCACAGAGTACCAACACGAAAATCTTTATCTAAAACATTCATCACATTAGGATTTGAATCAAGTTCGTTCAATAATTTGTCAAATACATATATGGCATCATCAAATTTTCGAAGACCCATCAGACAATCACAACCCTTTTCCCACAGAGTAATCGCATAAAAATATTTTCCTATAAGATTCATTATATTCGGATTTGAATCGAGATCTTTCAATAAATTGTCATAGATCTGTATGTCACCATTAAATTTTTGAAGATCATACAGACGATCACCCTGATACCACATAATGCGCGTATTTTTTTCTTTGCGAAAACGATTCAACATCCCAGGATTTGAATCAAGTTCTTCCAATATATTGTTACAGATCTCTATGGCACCATTATTTTCTTGAAGTTCATTTAGACATATCGCCTTATCCCACAGAACCCACGCACACTTGTCTTTGCCAAAACAATTCATTATCTCTTGATTTGAATACAGTTCACCTAATATATCGTTATAGATCTTTACGGCATCACCATATCTTTTGAGATCTCTCAGACAATTAGCTTGACTCCATAGAATTTTCGCACGAAAGTCTTTATCTAAAACATCCATAATCTCGGGATTAGAATCAAGTATTTTTATGATTTTGTCAAAGTTTTCTAATACATCGTCATATTTATGAATACTTATTAGGCATGCGCCCTTATTCCACAGTGTACCCACAAGAAAATCTTTATCTAAAATATTCAATAGATCGGGATTTGAATTAAGTTCTGTCAATATATTTTCAAAGACATTTATGGCATCATTGTATTTTTGAAGACTCATCAAGCAATTACCATTTTCCCACAGAATTTTTGTACGAAAATCATTATATCTGTGATTCACTTTATCTGGATTTGAATCAAGTTCTTCCAATATATTCTCATAGATCTTTATGGCATCATCATATTTTCGAATACTAATCAGACATATAGACTTGTCCCACAGAATTTTTGTACGAAAATCTTTATATAAATGATTCACTTGATCTGGATTTGAATCAAGTTCCTTTAATATCTTGTCATGGATCTCTATGGCATCATAATATTTCTTATTACAAATAAGTTCTTCAGCATCAAGATCATCTTTCAGATAAGGTAATTTGATAAGAAATTTATTTATTAAGTCTTTTTCTTCTGCTTCTGCCCTAATTTTTGCATTTATTTTTGCATTTATTGAATGTCCGAAAGCATTTTTTAGAGCTCTTTCTGCATCGTCATATCTATTTAAATATATAAGTGTCCACCCTTTTTGTCTAGATAACTGATAAAATAGATAGGAATTTGATTCTAAAGCTAATTCAATGGCATTATTTAAGTATTGGAGTCCTTGTTCAAAGTAACATGCTGATTCTTCGCGATTAACTCGTCTATATGCCAATCCAAGGTAATACAGAGCATATGCATGAAACGTATTCGGATGCGGCATATATGGTATAGGATCTGAGTTTGGAACTAGTTCAATAGCTCCTTTTATGAGTTGGATAGCTTCTTCATGATGTAGTCGCTTTTCGCATACTATCCCCATGTGAAGCAAGGAAACAGCAAAAAACATATTAGGATTCGAAATATCTGAAGAATTATCACCTGACTTTTGCACGAGTTCAATAGCATCACATAAGTTATTTATAGCATCGTCATAATAATTTAGCCAAACATCTGCTATTCCTTTGCGAAGTTTAGCATACGCATTAAATCTATCATCAGCAACTTTGTCCCTCATGAGATCTGTATGATATTCTGTAATAGCACTCTCGCAACACTCTATTGTTCGAGAATAATCTGATATTTTCTCATATGCTTTTGCTAATAACCAGTTTTGCTGAAAGTTAGTTTTATTATTCTGACTTATCCTTTTAAATTTTGAAGCCTCATTAAGTGCTTTGATTGCTTGTAAATAGTTGCCCAATTTGAGAAGGCAATCCCCTCCGACAAGAAGTGCATTAAATTTCTCATCTGCATTCAAATCATCTGTATGAATTGCTTTCTCCAGTTCTTTACGCGCGGTATCATATTCTCCGGAAATATACCACTCTATTCCTTTATTATAATGTTTTTTGCCATCTCCGACTAATAATTTTTCAAGCATTCCTTCTCCTCCAGAAAACCTCTATTTATTTACCTACTCTGTTTAGCTAAAATATAAAACATCCTCTAACATCTTTTCAAAAAATTCTCCACAACGTATTCGTTCCTGACTTCGGGGTGGAACAAAACGCCGTAAATCTCCTTATCGCGATGCTTTGCCGCAAGTGTTCTTCCGTTTTCGCCGTTTCCGCCGTCATCGTCCGCGACCGCAAGCGCCTCAAAGCAATCGGGCAGTGTGACGGCATTTTTGTGAAGTTCGTAGACTTCGAAGTTGTCCCTGTTTTCAAAGATCGTTGCGGATGTTGCGGATGCCGATGATGAGTCGGTTGTTTCCGCTGTTCCCTTCGTCTTAACGACCTTTGCTTTTGTCATGCCGATTCGGAGATCGCGTTCGCCTATCACGTCGCCGCCGGAGATTTTGGTTAGGACCCGGAATCCTGTGCCGATTCCAAGAATAGGGATGTCTTTGCCTGAGGCATCGCGGATGAAGCGGAATTTGTCGGCATATCCGGCATCGCCCATGCTCCCGGCGAACCCGTTGTCTTTGAGTGCGGTGCCGCAGAGGATAATCGCGGAGATATCCGGCAGGTCGCCTCTTGTCATAGCGGCATCAATCTCCGAGTAATGAAGCGTTTTGAAGCAGAAACCCGCCTTTTTGACGATGTTCTCAACGGGTTTGACGTATTCGGCGACCGAGAGCGGATACTTCGGCGAACAGAGATTGCAGATAAGCACGGTGTGCGTGTCGCCGGCGCTGTCGCCGTCCGCATTATCCGCATTGTCTTCGGCGTCCGCGTCCGCCTTCGGTGCAATCGGCGGCTTGTCCTCGAGATGAGCCTCAAGGATGGTATAAAGCCCGTTATTGTTCCGGCATGATGCCGCAGCCCTGTCGACGACGATGCGTTTTTTGTAGAACGGCGCATCCGCCGTAAAGGTCTCGAACTCGCCGCCTTCGCCGGTGAGAGTGATCTTGTATTTCGCGGCGATCCTGTCCAGCGCCGCCATAAACCTCTCATCCACCCTTGCGCCGAGCAGCTTCTCATCCAGCGGATACGCGAAGACGCCGGAGATGAGAATCTCGAAGCCCCCCGCGATTATCTTATTCATATACTCTCTCTGATCCGTATACCAAAGCGGATTAAAACAGAAGAGATCCAGCTCGTTGCATATCCGCTGAACCCGCGACGCCTGATAAACCGACATGATTGCGCCGCTTACGACGCCGGCGATATCATATGTGCGTTTTGCCTCCGCAATCGCCGCCTTGAGATCCGCAAGCTCGGACTCTTTCTCCCCCGCGGTCTCATACTCGATGAGCGGAATTCCGCAGGCATCCGCCTGAAGGCGTGCGAGGTTGACATTCGGCGTATGGAACATGTAACTCTCTTTGTTCCCCGACGCTATCGTGATAAGGCAGACTACCTCATCATGCATCCCGGCAAGATTGCACGCATACGCCGAGTCCTTGCCGCCGGAGAACAGCACGCCCAGTCTCATTCCGCACGTCCCTTATGTTTCATATCCGATTCGATGCCGCGTCTCATATCCTGCCCTACACGTTGATTCTTGCGGAACTGCCGCCGCTCCTGTTCTTTGTGACGACAATCTGCTTATCTATACGCTCTTTCAGCCCGTCGACATGCGAGATGATTCCGACAAGCCTGTTGCCCTCCGTAAGTCCCGCAAGCGCCCGATACGCCTGATTGAGCGCCTCGGCATCCAGCGAACCGAAACCTTCGTCGACGAAGAGAGTGTCTATCTTTATTCCGCCCGCGGACGACTGAACCTCGTCCGATAACCCGAGCGCAAGCGAAAGCGACGCCATGAAGGATTCGCCGCCGGAGAGTGTCTTTACGCTCCTCTCCGAGCCGTTATAGTGGTCGATGACGCCGAGGTCAAGCCCGCTCTTCTTCTGCTTGTTCTCTCCCTCTTTCAGCCGAACCAGCTCGTATTGCCCCGCCGACATGGTCATAAGCCGCAGATTGGCACGGTCTATGATGCGGTCGAAGTAAGTCATCTGAATATAGGTCTCAAGCTCGACCTTGTCCTTGCCGCTGATCTTACCGTTCGCCGTATCCGAAAGAGCCTTTATCCACTGAAGTTTCTTCTCGATATCGGCAATGCTTGACGATTTCGCGACGATATCGCCGCGTATTTTCGTATTTGCGTCAAGCCGCGAGTTAACCGAAATTCGTCTGCTGTCGCATTCACTCTGAGCAAGAGTCAGTTCAGCCAGTTTTGCCTCCTCCTCCTCAAGGTTTAAGCCCGCGGCTTTGCTCGAATTGATTGTATTTTTATGGGTTTCAATCGCGGTCTTAAGGTTGGAAACTTTCGTTTTCTGATCGTTTAAGGCTTTAACGGCGTTATCGCAGGCAGTCTGAATAGCTTTAGCCTGTACGTCGAGTCTTTTCTTCTCCGCCTCGGCAGCGTTTTTGTCGGCGAATTTCAAGCCCTCTTTAAGTGAAATCAGACTTTTCGTCTTCTCTTCCAGAGCCGATTTATCCGCGGCAATCTCCGCTTTAAGCGTTGCAATTCTCTCGGCATCCCTGCCGATCTCGTCATCCAGCTTTGGAATCCTTTCTTCCAATGCCGTCCTGCGCTTATCCTGCTCTTTTGCCGTTTTCAAAGCCGCATTCGTCGCATCACGCCGTTTCACGCAGTCCCCGACAGCGGCGTCAAGCCCCGCCTCCGCTTTTTCGATATCCTCTTCTCCGAGTAACTTCCTGCTCTTCTCCCTCAGCTGCGCCTCGCAGGCTTCAAGAGTTTTCATGCGTCCTTCGGCATCCGTTGCGCTCTTTTCTCTGTCATCCCTTGCCTTATTCGCGTTTTTCTTCGCGGCATTGAGTTCTTTTTCGGTGGGCACGTCGTCTAAGAGCCTTGCGGGGCTTGGGTGTGACCTTGAGCCGCAGACGGGGCAGGCGTCCCCTTCCTTAAGTTTCGCCGCAAGAATGCCCGCCTGACCGTCCCGAAATGCCTGTTCCATCATTTCGTAGAGCAAATTGAGCCGTTTAAACTCCGCATCCTTTTTTGTGTACTCATCCTGTGCGGCTTTAAGTTCGTCAATCCCGGTATGATATTTGCCGAGCGCAGTCGAAAACTCATCGAGTGACGTTTTTTCCGCGTCAATCTCCTTAAGCGCCGCATTGAGTCTCGCAATTTCGGCAGCCGAATCCTTGAGTGAACTCTGCTCTGCCTTCATTTTTTCAAATTCATCTTTTTTACCGCGGAGTGCCTCATCAAGCGTCAGCAGATTGGCGGATTTGGTTCTGCATTGCCTGTCCGAATTGTCAATATCGGTCTGAAGTTTCTTAACTTCGTCATATTTCGATTTCGACAATTCCTCTCCGATGAGCGCGGAATTTCTTTCAATCTCCGCCTTATTCTTCAGAGCCTCCCTTGCCTCTTCCGATGCCGCTTCAAGACCGGCGATCTTCGCTTCTTCGGCGGGCAGTTCGTATTCAGCCTCTTCCAGTGACTGTTTTGCCGCCGCAAGTGCTTCGGCGGCACCGATATTCGCGTTGACCTTCTCGAGTTCGGAGTTAATTCCCGCCAACTCATTGTCCAGAGCCACTTTCAACGCCGAATCATGTTCGGTAAGCCTGTCCAGAAGTTCTATGACGTCGCACGTCAGCATCCTGCCCGTTTTTGCCTCTTCGACCTCAGCCGCGAGAAGACTCTCGCTTTCCGCCCTAATGCCTGCTATGTATTGCGCAACGCTCTTCTTATCGCATTCGACCTGCTTGCCGATCTCATCCTGCTCGGAATTAAGCCTTTCCTGCAAAGTCCTGAAATTCTGCGTCTTAAAGATCTCTCTGAAGATTTTTATCCGATCCTTTGTATCCTTAAAGAGCAGGTTGTAGAATTCACCCTGCGCAAGCATGGCAATCTGCGAGAACCTGTCCTTATCTACGCCAAGAAGTCCCTCAACGGCGTCGGTTACCTTTCCGTCGTTCGTGATGACGGTTCCGTCCGGCATATGAAGTTCGGCATCGGCATTCTGTGCGGTCTGACCTTTTCCGCGTTTTGCGGCACGCATATACTTCGGATTTCGTTTTACCGTGTATTCCTTCCCCGCATGGGTAAAAACAAGTTCGACCTCGGTCGGAACGTCATCCGCCGCATACTTGGATCGTAGCATTCCCGCATCCCTGTTCTGACCGCTGGCTTCTCCGTAAAGGGCAAAGGATATTGCATCGAAGATGGTCGTCTTACCCGCACCGGTATCGCCGGTTATCAGATACAGCCCTTGCGTTCCCAGTTTCTCCATCGGAATCTCGGTCCTGCCCGCATACGGACCGAATGCCGATAATCTCAGATATAACGGTCTCATCTTACGCCCTCCAGATATCGCCGATGCACCCGATAACAAAATCACGCTGCTCTTTGTTCATCGGCGCATTGTTCTGCTTCTCGTAGAACTCCTCGAAAAGCTCAAGCGGCGTCCTGTTTTCCACGTCAACGGCGTCGGAAACATCCCTCTGCTCTCTGGTGCGTGCATTGTCGTAGCTTAGTTTCATCAGATTGGGATATATGGTCTGCAATTTGCCGAAGGCGTTCACGACGTCGTTTTCGTCGGTCAATACCGCATGTATGTAGTCATCCGTATTCGTACCCGCGTAATTGTCGCGGGCGGTAAGCTCTTCATAAGTGCCGCGAATCTCGCGGAGATCGCGAAGCGGCTTAAGCGGAATCTCCGAGACCGACACCCCGCCGGCATCCACGTTTACGACCGTTATCGATTTATTATGGTCTTTTTCAGAGAACGAATACTTAAGCGGCGTTCCCGAATAACGCACGGTCTCTCTGCCTATCGTCTGCTTTCCGTGGATATGCCCGAGGGCTACATAATCGAAATCGTCAAAGACGGAGGCATCCACGTTATCCAGCCCGCCGACGCTGACCTCCTCGGAATCGCACCTGACGGCGCCGGTCACAAACTGGTGGGCAATGAGTATGTTCTTCGCCGATTTGTCCGATTTGTCGAGATCCATGTGGCGAACGGCAACGCGGCAGGCATCCGTGTAATCGGCAATCTCTTCGCCCTCGAAGATACCGCGAACGGTCACGGGCTTGACAAACGGCAGCATGTGGATATTCACCGTAATCCCGCCGTCCGTGAGCGTAAAGCACTTCGCCGCCCCGTCATAGACCGGCGATAGATGGATGCCGGTCGAATCCACAAGCTTGCCGTGATTTGAGAACCGAATCGCCGAATCGTGGTTGCCGCTGATGGCAAAAACGGGCACCTTCATCGCGGCAAGGCTTATCAGAAAGTCATCCCAAAGCCTCATAGCCTCCTCCGAGGGTATGGATTTGTCGTAGACATCCCCGGCAATCAGAACGCCGTTCGGTTTTTCCTCATCGATAATTCCGAGGATCTCTCTCAGAATAAACTCCTGATCCTCGATCATGGAGAACTCGTTCAACTTCTTTCCGAGGTGAAGATCCGATATGTGAAACAGTTTCATTTTTCCTCTAATCCATTCGCTTTTTTGGCGTCAGTAAGCCATGCTCTCTTTGCGCTTCATGAGCGTCTTTATGTCCTTCTCGACCTCAAGCCGCTTTCCCGTATAGGGATCGCAGCCGAGATAGTACATTGCCGCAGACCGCGTCATCGGCGTCGGCGTAAAAATCTGGAACTGCTTACCCGTCAGCCGATGCCGGGCAAGAAGCCTCTCGGTCTCCTTCGCCTCTTTCCTGCCCTCGCCGGGGTGACCGGCGATGATGTAGGGAATCAGATAGATACGCTTATTCTCATCCGCTTTTGCCGCCTCGAACCTGCCTATGAACTCCTCGAAGACGGCGGACGGGGGCTTGTTCATGCACCGCAGCACGAAATCCGAGCCGGATTCGGGGGCAATCTTCATCTGCCCCGAGATATAGCGGCTTACTATGGCGTGCAGAAACCTGTCGTCCATGATGCAGGGATCAAATCTGATGCCGGAATTAATCTGTATCCGCTTTACTCCCGCGATTTTGGACGCCCTGTCGAGAAGTTTCAGGTATTCCCCGGTGCCGGAGACAAGGTTTCTGCACCCGCGGCCGTCCTTGAGGCAGTCCATCTTCGCACAGCCGTTCGCCGTTTTGCACGAAACCCCGTACATGTTCGCCGAAGGTCCGCCGATATCCGTAATCGTGCCGCCGAAGCCCTTCGTCGCCGCTATCTTTTCGACTTCGCGAAGGACGGATTCGCGGCTTCGCGAGACCACCCGCTTTCCCTGATGCCTTGCAATCGCACAGAATGAGCAGTCCCCGAGGCAGCCGCGGTGCGACGTGACCGATGTCTTAATCATCTCGAATGCGGGCACGTTCCTGAACGACGGATGAATACGCCGTTCGAAGTCCATGTCGTATATTTCGTCCAGCTGCGTCTGAGTAATCAGCATCCGCGGATACTGCACGATATAGCGTGTGTCCTGCTTCTGAAGGACAATTTTGCGGTCGTCGTTCTCCTCAAAGAGCACCTGTGCCTTCGCAAACGCTCTTTTATCCGAGGATACCTCCCCGAATGACGGAAGGAGGACGGCGGCGTTAGGATCGTTGCCGTCCGCGTCATCGCCGGCGGCGCCGGATAACAGCTCCCCGATATCCGCCTCTTTTCTAAGAACGACCGTATTTTCGATGCGCATATCCTCCGGCGCAATCCCCTTCTCGAGAGCCTCAACGACCTTGAGGAGCGGATACTCCCCCATGCCGTAGATGAGGATCTGCGCCTTGGAATCGACAAGGACACTCTTTCTGACCTTATCCGACCAGTAATCGTAGTGTGCAATCCGGCGCAGGGATGCCTCGATGCCGCCGATGACTATCGGTTTGTCCTTGCAGACCGCTTTTATCTGACTGCAATAGACGCTTACGCACCTGTCGGGTCGGATTCGGTATTTTTTCTCGCCGATACTCGAGAAGAACGGGTTTTTGTCCTCGCAGAACAGGTCTTCCTTACGGGGAATCTTCGTTGCCGTGTAGTTCAGGACCATGGAGTCCATCTGACCGCCGGAGACCGCAAACGCTATCCTCGGGACGCCGAGTTTCAAAAAACTCTCGGGCTCCTTCCATCTCGGCTGCGAAAGTATACCAACCCGATATCCGTGTTTCTCCAGAAACCTTCCGAGTATTGCCATTGCAAAAGAGGGATGATCCACGTAGGCGTCCGGCGTTACGATTACGACATCACACTCGTCCCACCCGCGTTTTTTCATCTCGGCAATACTCGTCGGAAGAAACATATCTTTCTCTTAGAAGTCTTTGTTCTTGTTGAATTTATTAACTTGGTAGGGCTGCATGACGACCCGGGACAACTCAGTCATCCGCCGTATGGGAAGATCATTTCCACAATCTTTATTTAAGCTAATACAGAATGTAATTAGCATTAACAGAGTGTTAACATGAAAATCGGAATCATTGGCGGAACCGGAGATATCGGTCAGGGACTTGCCCTCCGTATCTCGGACAAACATGAGATAATACTCGGCTCACGCGACCCGGCAAAGGCGGTCGAAGCTGCCGAGAGCATAATCGCGACCCTTAAGAAACGCGGCACCGTAAGCTCCTGCCGCGGCACATCAAACGAAGAAGCCTGTAAAGCGGCGGATTTAATCATCATCTCGCTCCCCTTCCAGCACGTAGCCTCGACCCTTGCCGGAATCGACCCGAAGTATATCGCCGGCAAAATAGTCATATCGCCGGTAAACCCGATGATCAGAAAGGACGGATTCTTCTACAACAACCCGCCCGAAGAAGGCAGCGCCGCACTTGCGATAAAGAAGATGCTCCCCGAATCCGCAAAACTCGTCACGGCATTCAACAATATCGCCGCCCGCAAATGGACCATCCTCGACGAAGTCCTCGACTACACCGTCGCCGTCTGCGGCGATGACCCCGAAGCAAAGAAGACGGTCATCAAGCTCGTCCGCGAAACCTCGCAGCTCTACGGACTGGACGCCGGACCCCTCGCCGTCTCGGGAATCGTCGAGAGCATAACGCCGCTTGCGATAAACATCGCCCAGATAAACGGTCTCAAAGACCTCGGCGTCTACATCAAATAATTTTTGACACCTCCCGCACTGCGGGTCGTTGCGTCATAAAAAAACCTCATTCTATCTTTTTTTTCGCATTATCCCTTCGGAAATCCTTGCGCGTTATGCGGCGCCGGTGATGGAAGGACATTGCCATCGTATTTATAATTATGTTAAAATAGTTTTCAGTCTCCCCGCATTTTCGCCGGATTCGAAAAATCACGCGATCCTGCCGGCATCGAAAACACGATGACGCGGAGATGCAGCCGCGGTCATTCGGCTTGTCAGAAAGATAATTCCTATAACATTTATATACAAGAAAGTAAAACATTGATTGTCAGATATCACTCGGCAGGTAAAGAAAAACCGCGGTCTTATATGACAGGATGTTAATAAATGGCAAAAGTAAACCCATTCGAGATGGCGCAGCAGCAGTTACTGGACTGTGCAAAGATCCTCAAACTCGATCAGAGCGTAGTCAACGTACTCATGCAGCCGCAGAGACAGATTCAGGTTTCAATCCCCGTAAAGATGGACGACGGAACAACAAAAGTCTTCCAGGGCTTCCGTGTACAGTACAACAATGCACTCGGACCTTACAAAGGCGGTATCCGCTTCCACCCCGAAGAGACAATTGATACCGTTCGTGCACTTTCGGCATGGATGACATGGAAATGTTCTGTTCTCGGACTTCCTCTCGGAGGCGGAAAAGGCGGAGTCATCTGTAATCCTAAAGAAATGTCTGAGGGCGAACTTGAACGCTTAAGCCGCGGATACATCAGAGCACTCTGGAAGAATATCGGACCCGACACCGATGTCCCTGCACCGGATGTATACACAAACGGTCAGATCATGGCATGGATGATGGACGAATACTCAACCATCCAGGGCAAGAACCAGTTCGGACTTCTGACAGGAAAGCCGCTCGTAGTCGGCGGTTCACTCGGACGCAACGACTCGACGGCAAGAGGCGGAATGTTCACACTCCGTGAAGCCGCAAAAGAGCTCAAACTCAACCTTAAGGGCGCTAAATTCGCAATCCTCGGATTCGGAAACGCCGGAACATACGCCGCAACGCTTGCGGAAGAAATGTTCGGCGGCAAAGTCGTAGCCGTAACCGACTCGAAAGGCGGTATCTACGATGAGAAAGGTCTCGACATCAAGAAGGTCTCCGAGCACAAAGCAAAGACCAAGTCCGTTGTCGGATACAACAAATTAAAGAAGCTCACAAACGAAGAAGTCCTTGCACTTCCTGTCGATGTAATTGTCGCAGCGGCACCCGATGAGGGAGCAATCAACGAGAAGGTTGCAAAGACAATCAAAGCAAAGGTAATCTGTGAACTTGCAAACGGACCGACCACACCCGAAGGAGATAAAGTCCTCTACAAGAACGGCGTACACGTAATCCCCGACTTCCTCTGTAATGCCGGCGGAGTTACCGTCTCATACTACGAGATGGTTCAGAACATGTACATGCACTACTGGACAATCGACGAAGTCTACAAGAAACTCGACGAAGCCATGACAAAATCATACCATGCAGTCTATGACGCATCCAAAGAATACAAGATCAACATGCGTCAGGCGGCATACGTAGTTGCTGTCAAGCGTGTCGTCGAAGCAATGAAGGTTCGCGGCTGGGTATAATCATCCCCAAATCATCCCCCATTTTTTAATACTTTTTTTAGACAGATTTGTTTTTCGGCACCGTTTTCTTCTTGAGTCAGTTCTTTTGTCCCTTATTCTGCCTTTTTCGTGTATACTTCGGCTCCGGTCTGCCAAAGCTCTGCGTCTGATTGCGGCAGACTGCCCTGTAAAAAATCAATCACGGGAAAACCGCGGTGAACCTGAATAATCTGAAAACAAAAAAATGAAAAAAGTATTTTCTCTGAGTATTGAGAGCCCGCTTATTCCTTTTCGAGATTCTTAATCTCGAGAATAACGTTCTCCATGACCGCATCGACACTCTTCCATGTCGCCGAGCTCTGATCGGAAGCATCGCGGCGTGTGATGAACGGCTTACCCTCGTCACCCGCGATTCTCATGCCCGGGTCAAGGGGAATTGCGCCGAGGAAGGGAACTCCGAGATCCTCTGCGGCTTTCTTTCCGCCGCCGACACCGAAGACATCCAGAACCTCGCCGCAGTGCGGGCAGACATATCCGCTCATATTCTCTATGATACCGAGAACGGGTATCTCGAGTTTCTCGATGAACTTAACCGACTTTGCGGAATCGAGGATTGCAACCTCCTGCGGTGTCGTCACGATGACGGCGCCGGCGATATGCGGTGCAAGCTGTGCAACCGAGAGTGCCTCGTCGCCGGTTCCGGGCGGCAGGTCAACCACGAGGTAATCGAGCTCTCCCCAGTTGACATCCTCGAGGAACTGCTTGATTGCCGTATTCTTCATCGAACCTCTCCAGATAATCGGGCTTGTCTTATCCGGGAGCAGGAAAGCCATGGAGACAACGCCGAGATTGCCCATGACCATAACGGGATCAATCTTCTTGCCGTCCATGGACGTAAGTTTCTCGTCCTCGATACCCAGCATCTTGGGAATATTCGGACCGTGAATATCCATATCGGCGATACCCGTGGCATAGCCGCGGTTGGCAAGCGCCATCGCAAGGTTTGTCGAAACCGTGCTCTTTCCCACGCCGCCTTTGCCGCTTAACACAAGTATTACATGCTTGACATTCATCTCAACTTTCGGCGGAAGACCTGACTTCTTCGGATCATTGCACCCTGCTGCCGATGCACACCCGCTGCAGTTTCCGTTACATCCCTGACTCGTTTTCTCGTCACTCATATGAAATCTCCGTATGATACGAATAATTCCGGCGGCATTCCCCTTCAAACGTCGGTTTTTCAGAGAACGCAGGCATCCGGAAATATCGTATGCCAGTATAGATTTGTGTGTAAATATTCTGAATCGTGAACGATAAATGTATCAATTTTAATCGGGAAGAGTTAAAGAAGAGTTGCCCTTTGTGGGGGCTGTTCCTTTGCGGTTATGGAGTGTTTGTTACCGTTAAAAGTTGTTTTGGGGTTGTATGGTTGTGGTGTGGTGTTGTGTGGTTAGTGGTTTGGTGACCGGTGTGGTTTGATTACCGGTGCGGTTATTCTGTGGTTTTTTGTGGTGAACGGTTAGTTTGTGTTTGTAAGGGGGGTGGGGGGGTTTGTGTGTGGTTTTCGCATTGTTTTGAGGTATTAATGCATGTTTTGTGGTTCTTTGTGGTTGAGTGGTTTGTGGTTGGGGGTTTGTGGTTTGTGGGGGTTTTGGGGTATTTGGGTTTGTGTGGTGTATGAGGTTGGGGGTTTTACGATGTATATCGCGGGGTTGGTGAAACGGGTATTTTGAGGATTTTTTCCTGTGGAGTGTTTGTATGGTGGATGTTTTTCGTCTGTTACCGTTTTCGGATGTATGGATGAGTTTGTTTTGTGAAGGGTTTTATTCTGTGAATGTGTTTACCTTTGAGATTTGTCGTAATTTTGGAGGTTTGCTTCAGATGGCGTGCATCTTTCCTGCTTTAATGAAATGCGGGTTTCTTTCTGCTTCCCAAATGTGTCCGTCGTTCGTTTTTATTGACACATTTGCAGATCTCGCAGATTGTGAAGCTGTCTTCGCCGTTTATGAGACCGTCGGCCCATATATCTATGATGCCGTCCATCTCCTGCCCTTTGAAGTATTCTCCCAAACCGCGTTTTTTACTCAAATATTGGGACACCGCAGCCCTTGACATGCCGAGAAACTTGGCAGCCCGGGCCTGGGGGATTCCTTTTACCGTAACGAGCCTGTATACGAGTTCGGCCCGCACCTGCGGCAGATAAAGCCGCGCAATTTCATCGCAGATTGTAATGTTGCATATGAACTGACTCATGTGGAAGCCATCTCTGCATGAGTCTCGGATTCGGGTTGAATCTTCTTCATGTAGAGTACCTGTCTGGCATCCCGGAAGTTGAACTTCTCAATCACGAGTCCATTCTCTTTCAGGCGCTTGAGTGCATACCTGACTGTTCTGGGGGCTATACTTACCTGCTCCGTCATGTCCTTGAAGGTCTTCGGGGAGCCGTCTTCCAATACGGATAATACTGCAATCGCCGATGGCGGCAGTGTGTGTTTGTTAACGCTGTGAACTATTGTCATGATAGATACTGGATCTTGGTATGATATAAAGGTTTTGAATTCGTTCGTATGCATACGAATGTTAGTTTCCTTATGGACTAAAAAAGGAAAAAATATTCGGAAACAAAACTTTGTAAAAATGTATTTTTTGGAAAAAATCAGTGGTCTTTTGCAAAATATCGAAAAATATTTTCACTATGAACGGGATTTATTTCTTAAAAGGAGTAATTTTTGCGGTTTTTTGATTGACGTTTTTTCTTGCAACCCGATCAAAAAATAATTTTATGCGCGCGTAATTATTTTATTATTAATATGCATTCAAAAATGATAAATTTAATTTCGGAATAAATTTCGGTTTAAAGGAAAATTTGTTAGTTATTGATCTAACGTATTGTCCGACAAAAAATAAAATCAAAAAAATATATTTCAAAAATGACATTTTTTCAGGATCATATCCCCGAACGCGCCGCACATGGGGTCGGGGGTGCCGCATCTTGATGGGGACGTGCCGCACCCCTGCCGCACCCGATCTGCCGTGCGGCAGTCATGTGTCAGCCGGCAGTTCGACGGGTCACTCAGTTAAGGTCACTCAGTTGCAGTGCCCGAGAACGCCGGTGTAGACATCAACGGCCTTCTTGAGATTATCGACCGAGACCTTCTCGTTGACGGCATGAAGGGTATTCAGCTCACCCGGACCGTACTCGATGGCATTGAAACCCGCGGCACGAAGGTGTCTGGCATCGCTAGCCGCCCACTGAATAATCGGGAAAGATTCTTTCCTGTATACCCTCTCAATCTCGCCGCAGACGGCGCCGACGATCTTCGAATCGCTGCTCGTGAGATTCGGCTTGCACACATCTTTAATATTGATGATGTCGTCGGGGTTCTCCGCACGCAGCCTCGCAATCAGCTCATCGGTATCGCAGCCGATGGGTATCCTCATCTCCCACGTGAGAGAACAGCGCTGTGCCACGATATTTACGCCTTCGCCGCCGCTGATAATCCCCGGGTTGAACGTGATATGCTTGAGGATCTCTTCGGCGGAATCGACGTTGAGAAGCTCGCGGAAGATCTCGGAAGACCTCTTATATATTGTCTCGGTCTCGGGATCGGTCGAGAACTCGATAGCGTGAAGTTCCTTAAGCCTTGAGAGAAACTCCCCCGCTTTCATGACGGCACTCGTTCCCGCACAGGGATACAGCGACCCGTGACCCGGGTTGCCGATAAACTCCACGTTCGCACGGATAAGACCCTTCTGACCGATTGTGGGGTTGAGCGTCGGCGTCGGCTCGGCGATAAGGCAGTCGCAGGGCTTGATCAGTTTCCCGGCAAGAATCTTTCTTGACCCCAGATGCCCGCCGCCTTCCTCGTCGCAGACAAAACAGAGATTGCACGGACTTTCGATATCGGATGCAGGATTGCCGGCGCCGTTACCGATTTTACCGCCTTTGCCGTCGATATAATCCGCGACTGCGCATAATGCCGCCGCACAGCCGCCCTTCATGTCCGTGGAACCGCGGCCGTGAACAAAACCGTCCGCAATCTCCCCCGAGAAAGGCGGTCTTTCCCACTCGTTATCCATGGCGGGAACGACATCTACATGACCCATGAAAAGAAGGGGGCGGTCATATTGAGTATAGAGATTGCAGTGCCCGTTCCCCTCGTCGTCGATATTGTATCTGATACCCAGAGACGACAGAATATCGGCAATATACTCTATGACATCCCTTGTGTCCCCCGGCGGATTTTCGCTCCTTATCCGGACGAGTTCGGAGCATACTTTGGCGGCATCCATATCTCTTAATTAGTGCTTGTTTGTGATAAATTCATTGAACAGTTTACCCAGCGACGCCTCCTTATAGAGACTTCTGACAAACTTCAGTTCGAAGAACTCGTCAATCCATTTCGAGAAGGACTGAACCGGTGTCGGCTGATTGTCATCGGGGTCGATAACGATTCTGAAACTGCGGTACGATGCCGGCTTCCTGGTGTCGTAGATGACCCTCCAGAGTTCGGGGAGCGAGTCGAACTTCTCTCTGTGCTCCTCCTTGAGCCAGTTGATGAACGCCGGAAACTGCGCACGGTCGCCTTTCTCTTCCTCGTCGATACGCCATCTGAGATACTCGCTGTTCATCTTGTTCCTGATATTGTGGTAGTTGAAAGCCAGAATACAGATTGAAAAGTCGATATGCGCAAGCGTATCCATAAAATAGAAGTACAATACGGGGTCAAAATCGCCGACCGATTCCAATACTAAGGACTTTGAATAGAGTTTATCCAAAACCGCATGATATTCGTTCTTCTCCAAAAGCATATTTCTTCAGTTAACTTTGGAGCGTAAACCAAAAAAACATATGTAAACTGATTTGAGGGCTGTTTCCTGTGAAAAAAAGTCATCTGAAGAACGGCACTCTTCTCGAGACGGCAAGTCTGAAGAGTTCCTCGAGTTCTTCGCCGCGTTTGCCGACGACGTTGATGTGGTTGTCGTGGCGCAGAAGACAGGGCTTCAACTGACCGTCGGATGTGACGCGAAGACGGTTGCAGAAAGCGCAGAACTCGTTATTGTGCATGGGTCTTACGAATTCCACCTCGGCACCGTCGATACAGTACTTCTTGCGGTGATGCATCCTTCGGGTGATAATAGTCTTCGAGCGCGCTTTAAGGCTCTCTTCGAGTGTCAGGGCATCGCGGTCTTCAGCCGACTTCGAAAGGTCCATATGCTCTATGAACTGGATGATGACATCCCTGTTCTCGGCGCCGAATCTGATAAAGTCCTCGACCTCGTCCTCGTTTATGCCCTTCAGGATGACGACGTTGAGTTTTACCGGAGTAAGCCCCGTCTCGACTGCCGTGCTTATCCCCTCAAGAACCTGCGGGAGAAGGTCTTTGCCGCTGATATTCTTGTAGACATCGCGTTTCAGGCTGTCGATACTGATATTCACACGCGAGAGCCCAGCATCTTTCAGGTCCTTTGCAATCGGCGCCAGCAGAGTGCCGTTTGTCGTCATGGAAATCTCCATGGACTTTGGAGCCGCCGCTATGATATCGGTAATGTCGCTTCTCAGGGTCGGCTCGCCGCCGGTCAGCTTTATGCTGTTCATGTTGAACTTGGCGGCAGTCTGCATAATCGCCGCAATATCTTCAAGCTGCATCTCGGCACGCGGCTTTACCTCGCCTTCGCGGTGGCAGTATGTGCACTTTAAGTTGCACCGCGGCGTAAGGCTGATCCTGAGATTGGTGACCGGTCTTCCGAAACTGTCTGTAAGATACATTTTTGCGGCTTTGCTCCTGATTCCCCTGTGCAGATTAAATATGAGTTTTTATGATGAATGCGAATCGCATTGCCGTGTTAATCACTTATCATGCAATCACATTGTTATGCAGATACTATTGTAGTTACTTTACTTATAAGAAGTATCTTTTTATTTACTGTTCTTTTATCTGCATTATTAACTCTCGGTTAACTATCTTAATTTATCTTCTTTAATTCTTATTCTTTGTTTATTCGCATTATCTGTATGTTCTGTCTGTCTATCCGATTCGTTATTCTCATTATCAGTCAATTCTCATATCCGTTTATTCTTCTTCCTCGTCGAAGAACTCGGGATCGTAGGGAATCTCGACTTTCGGCTCTCTCTCGTAGTTGTGGGTGGAGAAACTGTCCGCAAAGCCCTTGAAGTTCTTCGCTATTATATAGGTCTCCGTGCTTCCGCGCCTTGTCGCCTTTGTCCTGTAGACTTTTACGGCATAGAAATTCCTGCGTGCTTCGTCCAGAAGCTCCTTGAACATCTCGCCCTGGAAAGACTTCACGACAAAGTTGCCGCCGGGCTTTAAGATAAGGCATGCAAAGCGCAGTGCCTGCTCGGAAAGCGAGATGGCTCTTGCCTGATCGTATGACTTCTGACCCGAGAGCTTCGGCGAGGCATCGCAGACCACGATATTGACGACATCGACATGCGAGAGGATCTCCGCCTGAACCTTCTCGGTCGTAAAATCGCCGCGTATCGTGATGACGTTTTCAAGCGGCGCTATCTGATTGAGGTCTACGGCGATAACCTGCCCGTCCGTCATGTCGCGCAGAACCTGCGACCAGCTCCCCGGAGCCGCACCCAGATCGACTACGTTGTCGTCGCTCCTTATTATCTCGAATCTGTTCTGGATATCCAGTATTTTGTAAGCCGCACGTGAACGGTAGCCCTCACGCTTTGATTTTCTGTAGAAGCGGTCCGCTCCCCATTGTGATCCCATTGCCGACACCTGTATTTCGATTATTCGTCATAAAACCGACCGAAACCGGCGGAATTGTAAAACAATGATTCGGCAGAGATATCCCCGATACCGCCGGTCGGCAGTAAAACTGTATCATAAATTGACTTTTCGAATAGATAATGATCTGTATTATTGATTTGTATTATATTTCATCGGCAGCGGTTCGGCGACATGAAACGAACTTATAAAGTAAATCATTTATACAAACATAGTAAAATAAACCTATAATATAGATCAAAAAGCCGATACATAACAGCGTCAGCATACGGCAGTCGGTCCGCAGTCCGTAAGTCTGCGGTGCGGATCTGCCGGTCTGCGGGAAACATCCGTTTCTCTGTGCATCGATGCGGCGTATCGGAAATTGAGGGGTAAATAATGCTAAAAGCAGCAATTGACACGGAAGTTTTTAAGGAAGCAGTAGAAGTAGTTGCGGCAATTGTAAGCGAATGCCGCTTAAATATCAGTGCAAACGGACTGGCGGTCCGTGCCGTCGACACGGCAAACGTCGCCATGATCTCGCTCGAACTCGGCGCACCGGCATTCAACACCTTTGCCGCAGGAGACAGCCAGATTGGTCTTGACATCAGCAAACTGAAGAACATTGTCGCCTCTATAAACAAAGCCGACGTCCTCACGCTCGATCTGCCCGACGGCGCCTATAAGATGGAACTCGCATACGGCGGATTCAAGTACTCAATCTCACTTCTGGATGTAAACACGGTAAGAAAAGACCCCAACCTCCCGTCAATACAGCTCCCGGGAAAAGTCGTCATCGCCGGCGCCGAGCTCAACAACGCCATCAAGGCGGCATCGCTTGTCTCGGATAAGATTGCATTCGGCATCAATCCCGACAACGAGACCTTCTACATGGAGGCGGACGGCGACACCGACCACATCAATCTCGAGATCAAGGCAGCCGACCTCAAGACCTTTATTCCGGCGGAAGCGCGTTCGCTCTTCTCGCTTGACTACTTAAAGGACATGGGACGTGTAATGAGCAAAGCGGAAGAAGTCGAGATATTCCTCGGAAAAGACCACCCCGTGAAGTTTGTATTCACGATTGCCGGCGGCGAAGGCAAAGTAGAGTATCTTCTTGCACCGCGCATCGAATCTGACTGAACGGTCACATTCTCTTTATTTCCTTAAAAACAAAGATGCCGATAGAATTTGACAAGAAAGAACTTGTAAAATATCCTTTTTTAAAAGAAGCCCACTCTCTTGTAAGTCAGAAGGCATATTCGCTCACGAATCTTCTGGAGCTTGAATCCGGCAAGAGGCTGGCTCAAAAAGCGCGGGACAGAATCAAAGCCGCTCTCAACGCGGATTATGTCTTTGACAATGTCACGGGTGCATCGGGCGAAATTCCCGAACATGAGATATTGTCCTACGCCATCTCACGCATGATAGTCTCCTGCATGAACGAGCGCCCCGTCATCGACAAACTCTGCCGCTACGAATCCGAACGCGCCGCATATTTCCTTCAGCGCGAAGAACCCGAAAAGAAGGAGTATATCGCACGCAGTCTGGGCATTAACCTGAGATCGGGTGAGATGAAGGTCAACGAATACGTGGAACTCGTAAGGGACCTTCACGACTCCAAGTGGCAGCTTGTCAACCGCGACGTAAACGCGGGCAATGTCGCCGTCAGCCGCGACGAGGCTGAAGAACTCTTAAAGGAGCGCATCCGCAGCATGCTCCACAGCCAGCTCCCGCTCCCCGTACCCGAAGAGATAAAGGAGAAGTTCAAGCCGCTCTCGGAAGAGGTATCCGCGGTCTACAAAGAGAGGGTAATGGAGCAGTTCGGCGAGGTCGACGAGGGCGCGTTTCCGCCGTGCATGAAAGCCATAATTTCGTCGGTAACGGACGGCACCAATATCCCGCATACCGCAAGGTTTTCCCTGACGGCATTCATGCATACCATCGGCATGGACATCAGCGGCATTGTGGGCGTATTCACGCGTGCTCCGGACTTTAACGCCGACATGACGATGTATCAGGTGGATCACATCTCGGGAGGCGGGGGAACGGAATACACGCCGCCGCAGTGCGTCACCATGAAGACATACGGACTCTGCTGTCAGGACGCAATCTGTAAATCAAAGAAGATTCAGCACCCTCTGAGCTATTACAAGTATAAGAAGAAGGTCACGGGAAACACATCCGGCGCATCTTCAAAGTCGGCATCCGCGCCGTCAACCGCGGCAACGCCAGCGTCCGCGCATTCATCCCCCGCATCGCCGGCACACCCCAAGTCCGACAGAATAGGTGCGAGGATTGACGCAAAAGAGCGCGAAAGGGCGGCTAAAAATGCCGATAATCAGATAAAATCAGATACGGGAAGATAAAATAAAATTAAACTGTTTTTAATAGATTGAACTATTTTTATTCAAATATGGGATTGTTTTAGTTTATTTTAGTTTAATTCAGTCTATTTTCGTTAATTTTCTATATACCGCTGTTTACTGCTTCTTTGCCGTTTCCTTACTGATATAGTATCCGCCGCAGGACATAAGGACAATGAAGAGGACTATCGACGAAAGCGTTGCATATGCCGGCGGCATAAGAGCCGGAAGCACCAATAAAGCAATAATGAAGATTATTATGCTGCTGACCGCCGTTGAGCAGTCAAGTAATACAGGATTCATGCAATCTTTTTTTGCTGTAATAGGCTATATCTTTATCTTATTACTGCCGCATCAAAAGCGGATGCGGACATGGTTAAGATCACGGGTAAAGATCATATGAACTCCGAAGAACGCGAAGAAATAACGGACGAACTGCTGAAAGCCGCCGGAAAACTCGCCGGCAGGGTTGCCGACGGAACTGTGCGCAGGGAACTCATACCCGATGCGGGGATATGCCTCATCCATGCCGCGGAACATGCGCGTAGCCTTGCGGATATCGCCGCAGTCTCCGTGATGCCGGATGGCAAAATGTCCGCGGGCGGTGCATCGTGGGATGTATCCGCCGATATATCCGCGGAGATCTCCCCGGATTTGCTGTTTGGTGCCGCAGGCGTCGGCAATCCCGACAGATCGGTAACGCTCACGGCAATGAGATTCGACCCCGATATCCGTTCAGCCGCGATAATCCGGTATTCAAAGCCGATTGTCGATAAAGCCCGCGAAATGCTCTTTGAAGTAAGGGAGGCGGTCCGCGGAAATGCGGGCGGAACGGGTCCCTTGATGGATTGGAAAACGGCGTTCTGCTGCAAAAAAGACGACGTCCCCGACATAATCTTCGTCGCAGACCCCACTGCCGACAAAGAACGCGCGGAAAAACGCGCGGAAAATGTCAATACGGATAAAACAGGCGCGGATTGTGCGCCGACGTTAATCCTTCTGGGCATGGACCCGTCAGCGCTTGTTAACAATATTCTTATGCTCGGCGAGCGCATAAATAATAGAAACTAAGGAAACGGTATAGAAAATGGCAATAAAACCGACATACATAAAGGCAATCAGCGCCGAACTTCTCGAAAAGCACACCGACAGATTCACATCCGACTTCGACTCAAACAAGGCAGTCGTCGACGAAGTAGCATTAATCGGATCAAAATGCGTCCGCAACCGCATTGCCGGCGCAATTACAAGAAAAGTTAATAAAAGAAAGCGCATATAAATTTCCTTATGTTTGAGGGAGTTTATCCGGCGCTAATCACGCCTTTTAAGGATAATTCGCAGAAGGATCTGGACTTGGAAGGTCTGGAATCCAATATTGAATATCTAATATCCTGCGGAGTTCACGGTATAGTACCCTGCGGTTCTACCGGCGAATCTGCAACACTCACTTTTGAAGAGCATGAGACGGTCATAGAGAAGGCTGTCGAGGTTGCGGACGGTCGTGTACCCGTACTTGCGGGAACGGGGTCGAACAACACGGTTGAAGCGGTCAGATTTACGAAAGCCGCAAAAGATATCGGCGCCGACGGCGTCCTTGTCCTGAGCCCTTATTACAACAAACCCAATCGCTCCGGACTTGTCAAGCATTACAATATCCTTGCGGACCTTGACATACCCGTCGTCGTCTACAACATCCCCGGAAGAACGGGGCAGAACCTTGCCGCGGACTTAATCATCGAGCTTGCACAGCACCCCAACATCGTCGCCGTAAAAGAGGCGAGCGGCAATATTGAGCAGATGTCGAGGATAATCGAAGGCACGCAGGACCTTGACTTTTCGCTGCTCTCCGGCGATGACGGTCTGACCCTTCCGATACTTGCACTCGGAGGAAAGGGTGTAATCAGCGTAACGGCGAACATCGCTCCGAAACTTATGGTTCAGCTCTATGAACAGTTTAAAGCCGGCGACATCGAAGGCGCAAGGAAGACGCACTACAAGCTTGCTCCTCTGAGCCGTGCGCTCTTCATCGAGACCAACCCGATACCCGTAAAGACGGCATCAGGTCTCAAGGGTCACGCGGGCGGTCCGGTAAGACTTCCGCTCGATGAGATGGCTCCGAATAATCTTAACACTCTGAAAGAGGTCTTGAAGAACTATGATTAAAGTAGCAATTTGCGGTGCTCTCGGAAGAATGGGCACGAAGATAGGCGGTCTTGTAAACGACTCGCCGATAATGGAACTCGTAGGCGGCATTGACATCCGCAACGGCTCGTTCTACGGTAAGGATGTCTATGAATCGTCAAGGATTGACGAATTCATCGACGAGAAGAAGCCGGATGTTCTCATCGACTTCACGATTGCGGCAGCGGCGGTCGCCAACGTTAAAGCGGCATCCCGCCACGGTGTCGCGGTCGTTGTAGGAACGACGGGATTCACGCCCGAGCAGAGAGAAGAACTCCGTGTGGCAATCGAAGGTCACATTCCCGCCGTAATCTCAAGCAACTACAGTCTGGGAGTCAATATCTTCTTCCACCTCATTCGCGAGGCGGCAAAACAGCTCTCGGATTACGATATCGAGGTAATCGAGGCTCACCACCACTTCAAGAAGGATGCCCCCAGCGGCACGGCAAAGACAATCCTCGGCATAATCAAGGAGGAGGTCGGCGACCGCAAAGAGATGTACGGACGTGAGGGCATGGTTGGAGAGCGCGGCAACGAGATAGGCGTTCACGTAATCCGCGGCGGCGATATCGTCGGCGACCACACAGTCATGTTTGCGGGCAACGACGAGGTAATCGAGTTCACCCACCGCGCTTACGACAGACTTGTCTTCGCACACGGCGTCGTAAGAGCGGTCGGCTGGATTCCGGGCAAGAAACCCGGCATCTACTCGATGAACGACGTGCTCGGTTTCAAGGAATAATCATCGGTTAATGATGTTTAATGATAAAATAAAACCTTTTTTTTAATCTGATGTATTTATAATGCCCGTAATTTATAATACCCGTCAGATACACATTTTCGCCTCGCACAAATCGAAACGTATTTTATAATTTGTGCAGATATAACTCCGATAATTTATGGCAGCTATTGTAAATCCGGATGTGTGCACAGGATGCGAAACCTGTGTAGATACCTGTCCGTCCGAAGCAATCAAGATGGACGGCAACGTTGCGGTTGTAAACGCGGACGAATGTGTAGAATGTGAAGCTTGCGTCGACGAATGTCCGTCGGAAGCAATCCACATGGGCTAAAAACGGTATAATACATTTATACCCCCTCAATCCGATTCTATTCTTATTTATGATCAATGTAGGAGTACTTGGCGCAACCGGTGCGGTAGGTCAGCGGTTTGTGCAGCTGCTTGCCAATCACCCGTGGTTCAATCTCGAATGCGTGATGGCATCGGAACGCAGCGCAGGAAAAGAATATCGCAATGCGGTCAATTGGAGACTTGACACCCCCATGCCCGAGAACATCGGCAGCCTTAAGGTAAAGCCCGTCGGCGTCGAAAGTTCGAAAGGTCTCGACATCGTTTTCTCGGCGCTCCCCGCCGATCTTGCAACGACGGTCGAGAGAGATATCGCAAACGCGGGCGTCTGTGTATGCAGCAATGCCTCGTCGCACAGAATGGATAAAGACGTGCCTCTCGTTATTGCCGAGGTCAACCCCGAGCACCTCGGACTCATCGAGGTCCAGCATGATGCCGGCTGCGACGGCTGTATCGTCACAAACCCGAACTGCTCGACGATAATGCTGGTCAGCGCACTTAACGCGATAAAGCACCGTAATATCACGGATATCAAGGTCGCAACCATGCAGGCGATTTCCGGCGCCGGATTCGACGGCGTTGCGGCAATGGCAATCTATGACAATGTCATACCCTATATCGGTTCCGAAGAGAAGAAGATGGAGACCGAAACCCTGAAGATAATGGGTAAGTTTGACGGCGCAGAGATTGTCGACGCACCCATGAAGGTCAGCGCAAGCTGCAACCGCGTCCCCGTCATCGACGGTCACACACTCGCGGTCTGGACGGATGCCAAAGGCAGCGTTGAAGAGATAATCAACGATTTCAGGAACTACAAAGTGCCGTTCGGCGGACTTCCCACCCAGCCCGAGAAATCCGTTCTCTACCTCGATCAGGAGGACAGACCACAGCCGCGTCTTGACAGAAACCGCGGCAACGGCATGACGGTCTCGGTCGGCAGAGTTCGCGAAGGCGGACGTTTCATCGCGATGGGTCACAACACGATACGCGGTGCGGCGGGCGCATCGGTTCTCAACGCGGAACTGATTGTAAGTCGAAAACTCATTTAAGAGTCACAAACTCTTTTATGAGCCGATAACTCATTTATGGGTCAAAAACTCATTTAAGAGTCAAAAATACATTTAAAAATCTATATATCCGAAACTATCTTATTTTATCATATTACAGCATCAGATTACGGCAGGAACAGTCGATATGTCCGAGAATGATATCTTTATCGGGAACAAACCCGTCATGAGCTATGTTTTGGCAGTGGTTACGCAGTTTAATCAGGGGGCAACCGAGGTCCGCATAAAAGCACGCGGAAAGGCAATATCGCGAGCCGTGGATACGGCAGAGATTGTCATTAACAGATTCCTTGAGGATGTCGGCAAATCCGCAATAGAGACCTCGACCGAGGTTGTCGATACCGAGAGCGGAAAGACCAATGTCTCCGCTATCGAGATAAGGCTTGCAAAAAAATAATCCAATTCTTTTAATCGTATATTTTTAATCGTATTATTTTAGTCCTTATCGTTTTAATCCCATAATTTTAACCGTTTCATTTCAGCCCCTTCATTTTAATCAGTGTCATTTCAATCCGAATCATTTTACTTCGTATCATTTTACTTTCAGTCAATTTTTCACGGGCTGCTGACCATAAAGGATATAATAATTTCAGTATAAACATTGTTATTCATGAATATACTCAAGTCCGCTGTCGTTCTTCTGATAGTCCTGTCATTCATTGTTCCTGCCGTAGCTGCGGACGGGGAGAACAGATACAGCTATATCACCATAGATTCCGTCGACCTTGAACTTACAAAGGATAAGGCAATCTTTGATGTAAATTATCATATCGACAACGGCGTTGAGTTCCTCGTCATCTTCCTGGGCAAGAACGATCTGAAGAATAAGCTTGAGAAGATGTTCTCTCTCGGCGACGGGAACTTCGTTACGACTACGATGGAGAGCGCCCGAATAACTCTCAATAACCCCTCGGTAGACTACGGTGACGGCTCGTACTGGTTCCCGAAAAAGAGTTTTCAGGTAACGGTTCCTGTGCTTAATGTGAAGACGGCACGTACCGACCGCACATTCTACAATGTAAATGAGGTTCCCGGAATGGGATACTTCGGTGATCCGGTTCCCGTAACTCCATCAACCGATATCAATAAACTCAGAATCGAGAGTGAGCCCGTGACTCTGGTGACGCCCGAACCTACACCGATTGTGCATTACTTCAGATAATCCGCAGAATCTGCCGATAAAAAGACGCTGACCTGACGCTTCCGGCAGATCATATTTCCTGTTTGTTTATATTTCCTGTTTTTTCAGTCTCATTTCCGGTTTAATTTCATGTTGTATTTCCTGTTTATTTTCCGTTTTTGGTTTGTCGTTTTATTTTGTCGTTTTCGTTCGCATTTACATTATACCGCTTGCGTGCGTGTCATGCAGGGCTGTCAGCGGCAATATGGCAATACTTTTGATTCTACGGCTATCGGGATTCTTTGCGGCTTTGTCGCTAACACGACGACGCTTTGAAAAATTCGAAAAACTTACAAAGGCTGTAAATTACAATGGCTGGAAAAACGGATACGGAAAAGCGTGAAAAAAGGATATTATAAATTTGAATTATATTCAGTCCGCAATCTCGTTTGAATGCGTATTGTGGTTCTCGACATCGTCTTTGGGCTTAAACCATCTGAGAGCATACTTCTGAATATACATACCGATTATTCCGAGTATCAGAGCGCCGGTTATGGCATATATCAGTGCGCGCAGTCCGTCATAACCCACTATCGGGAACTCGAGCGGCGTGCTTATCGAGATAATGTATACGCTTGCGCCGTATGCCAGAAGACTTACCGCTATTGCGAAGAACGGCAGCGGCAGAGATACCGCAAGAGACGGTCTGTCGTTTAAGTATGAATCCGTTATCTTTCCCAGGGAAGCTATGAGCAGCGCCGCCGCAAAGTATACTATTGCTCCGTATACGAAGGAGAAGAAGTAGAATATCAGACCCTGATCCGCGGAATACCATTCGAGCAGACTCGTAAGTCCCAGAACCACTCCGACAACGGCTATGAGGAATGCCGTGATATAGGCAATGAACGAGAACCTGCCGCCGAGGAACGACCTGTGCAGACCGACGACGGCGTAGCTGAAGTAATCGTCGATTCCGAAGCCCTTGAAGAGCAGGTATATTCCGATTACGCCGAGAACGATTATTATCGCAATGTCCGGGCTTCCCATGAGGCATGCCGCGGCATAAAGAAGCATGGCTATGCCGACCGGCACAAGGAAGGTCCTTGCAAGCTGGGGGTCGTCCATGAACTTCTTGATGATATAGTAAGTGCTCTCGAGATTCGGCATCTGCTTGACAATGACGCGCTTGACGCTCTTTACCTTCACGGATGCCTGAATGATGGGCATGACGAACTCGTCCTCGGCGCCGTCCGTAACGACGATACACTCGTTAATCCCGTTTTCGCGGACAATGCGCTCAAGTTCCTGGGAGATTCTCCGGTCGCCGTCTATCTCGCTCGTCTGGCTGCCGCCGATGACGGCGATGAAGACATTTTCTCCCCTTGCCGCAAGCTCGTCATAGGTTTTAATTCCCTGAAAAATTGCATTTACGTCTGAATCTTCGGGATCGGCAAGAGCCAATCTCGTCGCCGTATCAAGGCATGCCTCCCTGCCTACCGCAGGCTCAAGGACATTTGCCTTATATCCGATATCATCGTCCCTGTCGACGCATAATACCAGAGTTCGCACCTCAGACATGATGTTATAAGTTTTTCTTTTGAATATATAATAAATTGCCTGATAATAGTGCTTAAAAGAGTTGCATAAAAAAAGTATTTGTCGTTATTCCGCCTCTGAGATTCCAGCGGAACACACTTGCTGACTTTCCGGTTTCAGAGAAGTTTTGCGCGCTGGAGCAGGAGAATGTCATCTGTTGTGAGTTTTTCTCCGCTTCTGAACTGCTGGAATACCTGCTCGGCTTCCTTGCGTACGGCTTTCTGCTCTTTTGTGACCTTGGTCTTCTTGGTCTTCTTGCGAAGTCCGCCGATTACCTTGTCGAAGTCGCGGATCTCTTTCTGGCAGGCAATGAACTGGTTGTGCTCGGCATCCGCGGATTCCTGAGCTTCGACAAATTTCTTGTGAGCGTCGTCCGCCGCCTCGCGGGACTTGTCCGCCTTTCTGTAGCATTCTACCATGACGTCATGGTATTTCTGTGCGTTCTCCGCGGCTTCGGTAACCTTTGAGTGAAGTTCCGATGCCTGCTTTCTGAGTTCGCGTGCCTCCTGGAGCTTTACGCGGATATCCTTGTTCTGCTCAAGCTCTTCTTCCTGCTTCTTCAGGTCGTTTCTGAGCTGCTTGATCTTGTCGACAAGTTCCTTCTCCTTGTCGTGGCTCATGGCTTCGGTCTGCTGCTTGTATTCCAGAGCGTCGATCTGCTTCTGAAGTTCCGCCATGCCGCGCTTGTTGCCGAGGTTGCCGTGCTCCTTCTTGAACTCGTCGATCTGCTCGAAGAGTACGTTTGCCTTGTCGTTTAAGACGTTTCTCTCTGCCTTTAAGCGCTTTACGTCATCGTTTGACTTGTCGCGAAGCTCTTTGTTCTTCTGTGCCTCGTCGACGTATTCGCGTGTCTTGGCATTAAGTTCGTTGCGCTCTCTTGCCTGCGTGCTTGCAAGTGCATTTAACTCGTTTCTTTTGTTCTTGTGCTCCTCGGAGTTCTGGAGTACAACTTTTCTTTTTTCAATTATTTCGTTCAACATGCTCAACACATACCTTAATCATGTATGGTGCGTCCGAAAACAGGTGCCCGCAAAAAAACTGCTGGTACAAAGCAATTTGTAATTTACGAAAACAATAGCGTTTTGATTTCCGGGTATTACTTTTGTAATGTCCGTATTCTTCTGGCTGTTCGTATTTTGCTATGCTCTTCATCCATCACAGGAAACCGGATTTTAACCCCGATTACCCCTGTTTAAGTTCTTTGCGCAACCTGCCGTGGTCTGCACAATGATTGCAATAAGATAGCACACTTATGTATAATAATTGTTTCGTATGGGGGATTTGATGTGCGAATGTTTGTGTGTCATATGCCGAACCCGTATCGAATTTGTGACCGGCTTAAAGGAAAATCACGGTGCTATTTCAAAATTTATTCTTATTTACTTAATTCACAAAAATTACATAATAGGTGATATATACACTGACCGAACAATAACTACACAATCTGTGATGTCACAGCTAACGGATAAGACCGTAGGGATTTGTGTCTGATCTGGAGGAGTCTGAATATGAAGCAGCATGTAATTGCGAGAGCGACAGAAAGATTCTGTCTTGACAAAGAGCACAAGAACGGTATTTTGATCGAGGGCTTCCCTACCGGATTGGGAAAGAGCCATGAAGCCTGCTATGCAATGCTGGATGTTATTCAGAAAGATCCCGATGTGAAATTCATTTTTATCTGTAACCAAACGAAAAATCTTCCATATGATCTTCTTTTTAAGATTGCCAAAATAGACTTCAAAATGGGGGAGGAGAAGTTTAAGAAACTCGTCCTTCCGTTGAAATCCAACATCGATTCTTTCACCGAGAACTACAAGGATTCGATGGAGAAGAGCATCAAGACCTTGTTCGCTGAAAGCGGTATCGATGATGGAGTTCTAAGGAATGTTACCTATTACAGGAATCATTATAAAACGGTCAAAAAAAGCAACACTGATCCTTTATACATCTCACAGGTAAGGACGGAATATGAGAGTGCCGAGAGGGATTTCAGAAACGCAGTACACAAAGTCCTGAAACCACTTCAGAAGCCGTCTGCCAGAGTCAATAAGATCAATACCGAGGACACATACAAATGGATAAGGGAACTCTACCCTGCGGTGGATTTCGATACTTACAGAATAGTCCTAATGTCCGATGCAAAATTCCTTTACACAATTGATCCGATTGTTGCCGCACCTTTCACAATATGGTCCGAGACAGATCTGAGGAGTCAGAAGGACAAGGGGAACGGGGACGGCGAGCCTTCGGAGCAATCCATACTACTTGATCACATAATTATCATAGATGAATTCGATGCTTTCAAGAGAGTTATCCAGGACACTCTGATTGAGGAGCAAAAGGACGAGGTAGATGCCGTTCGTGCATTCCGTAATCTCTATCCCAGACTCCAACAATGGAGAAACCTCCCCACATTGATGATTACAGAATCCTCTTGGTGGATATCAGTCAAGAAAATCCTGATCTCTGAGCGTTTTAGGAAACTAATCGAGAATTCCACAAAGATCCAGCAGAAATATCACATGGAGTACCTGTTCAAACAGTCTGCTCAGGATGATAATGGAAATCTGACTGATTCTCTCAGCACCTCATTCATGTTCAGAGATTATGAACCATACAGTGTCGGCAACGCATTCACAGTACGCACTGAGATGGAGATGAGTTATAACAGGATTCTCACAGGAAAGGGAATCAATTCCACTTCGTCCCGATTCAGTAGCCTTTTTGGGAATCTTAACGAATTGTTCATTCAGATTGCCAAACTGGTACGTGATTTGGCGTTCAACTATATGTATGCGCAGAAAGATGATTCTTCAGATTCATCAGATATTCTTAGCGATGAACACAGATCTTTCACCAACTGCGTTGATTCAGTAATCGATGCGCTGGATATGGAGCCTGACCTTGCCCGATTTATCAAGACGAAAGTCATCCACAACCGTCTGAAATCCGGTTCAGAGAAACGTTTGGCTCTGGATGATCCAATTTTCTTCAGCAGGGGATTCGGTTACATCAGCATGAGGGATTCGATTGACAAACAACTCCAGACCCATCTGTACTATACCGGTTACGACACCACACCGGAGACGGTACTCAGACACATGGCGGAGCGAACGAAAGTAATTGCCATGTCTGCTACCGCAGAAGTCGAATCCCCGCTGTGTAACTTCCATCTTCAGTATCTCAGGGACGGCGGGGTGTACTTCCATGAGTTCAATGACGATGAAAAAAAGGAGATCCATGAGCTGATTCACTCTCTGAGGGCAGGTTTCGAGGATAAAAAAAGTATACTCCACTGCGAGTGTCTGCCCCCCGTCGTCAACTACAGCCGTGCTATCTGGGAGGATCTGTTTGATGATGAGGACGATGCCGACGACCTGTACAGGAAACTTGGATTCACCGAAGACGGTAAGACATTTGCAGAGATTAGATATGTGCGTGTTGCTCAGGCGATAGAGGCTTTCATTTCCCACGATGATATCTATTCGATGATAGGATTCTTCTCTGCTCACGTCAAGGATTCGTCCGATGGAAAATTTACTGTTAAAAAGATGAATTACGTCATCGAGAAGATTGCAAAGAAACACAAGATAGCAATCGGAGTAAAGTGGTACAGTTCTCAAGAGGAAGAGATTATTAATCCCGAGGCTGGAAATCCGTCAGCATACATCATACAGATCAACGGATCAAACTACGACGGGATGAAAGACGAGATTTTGAGCAGGCTTTCCGGCAAAGCGAAAGATTGCAACGGCATCGGTCAGAAGGTTTTCTTGATAACCGCATATCAGACGCTCGGTGCAGGGCAGAACCTTCAATATGATGTGCCTGATAACCTTGCCAATGATATGGTGTGGATTAGGGGTGCCATGCCCGATTATGATCTGTTCAGCAAGGAAAAGGACTTCGATGCTATCTACCTTGATGACCCCACCAACATAGGACCACAGATCGAATTCGGGAAGAAGGGAACGCTGGATAATTATCTCTTTTACGCCGAATATCTGGATGCAACTAATCATATCACACTTAATGAGAAGCATTTGGAGATACAGAACGCATTCAGACAGTGTTACACCCCCAACATGGATCGCCAGCCTAACCACTTCAAGAAATGCTTCGCCTATATCCTCGCCAAAGCGCAGGTGGTGAATCAGGCGATAGGGCGCATGTCCCGTACAGGCTTGAAGATGCCCAACGTTTATCTGTTCCTAGACAACGAATTGGTCAATGGAGGAACGTTCGCTTTGCCTAAGGAATACTACGGTTCCTATCTCAGTTATGAATTTGAGGCCCTTTACGATAAAGTGCACAAAAAGAATGAAAAGGAGGACCTGGATTACGGTGAGGAGATGATCCTTGACGATTGTCTCCGTACATCACATAACTTCGTCGGATATCTGGACGATCTCCGTTTCGCAGTATACGGCGGCGATACAGAAGCCATTGCAAAATGGCAGGAACTTAGGGACTTTGTTCTCCACAATCCAACATGTCCGATGAGGATGGACGGACTTAGCAAGATCCAGAATACTATCCATAGGTATGGATATATCACACCTCCAAATAGGTCAGATTGCTATTGGTTCACATTGAAATTTGACTTTGACCAGAACGGAACGGATGGATTGGAGATTAGTTTTGACGGACCCCCGGCAAAGCTTGAGAAAGGGGACCTTGAGAAGAAGTGGTACTCCGCAAGTCCGGAGACAGCAAAGCTCAATCTGATGTCGGAGATCGATTACGTTAAGAAGTACCTGGAAGAGCAGAACATTCCCTTAATATTTGAACCCAACGACAAACTGATGTCGCCTCCGCTGTTCCGCAACATCTTCATGGGGGGGCTGGGTGAGATCGTCGGTAAGAAAATGATCGAACACCTGACCGATGGAAAGGTTACGCTGAACGAGATGCCCGACAAATACTACGAGATGTTCGATTACTCCCTTGGAAACGGGGTTTTTGTGGATTTCAAGGACTGGAACGAGAGCAACTACTATGACGAGAAAAAGACAGAGAGGACGATCAAGTTCATATTTGAGAAACTGGAGAAATGCGAAGGTTCCAGGGTTTATGTGATAAACATAGTCACGGACGGCAGCAGAAAATACGAACCCTATCACACGTACAAAAGATCAAACGGAAAGGAGATTGTTACAATTCCTTACATCTATATGGTAAAGAACGGAAAGGTATTACCTAACGGGGAATTCATTAAGAAACTTATGGAGGAAAGTCATGAGTAAGAATAAGGAACACAAGCAAACAGACGGTATACTGGTTAATCGTCTGAATTTCAAGGTCAACGAGGTGGAATTCAACAAGAGATACACGATCCTGCATGCTGAATACGGCAAATATGAGATCCGGAAAGAAGCCGTACGTCATCTGAGTACGTTCCATACCGTCAAGGCCATACGGTATGAGTATGGGGGAACATCGTTTTACATCCTTTTGGATGGCAATTCCGAAAAGGAAAAGATTATCCAGGATCTGAAAAAGATCGTCCTAAATAATCCTGTCAATGAGGAGAATTACAGTCAGGTAGCACCCGATATAGTCTTCGAATTGCTACTCATTGGTCTCAGTTACAACGATTCGGATAAGGAAGATGATGGGGATAATCTGTCCTATTCCAATCTGGATGGCGGAGTGTACACGTTTGAACCCGGAGACATCTACAAGGGCGACCGTGTGGTCACGTTCAATCTAAAGGCACGCCCAGCCAAGGACTGTGTGGAGCTCTTCGGAGAGACACAGTTGATGTTCCCTGCGCAGACATTCGCTACCATAGCGAAGATGAATGAGAAAGAAGCCGATAGGAAGTACCTCAAAGATCTCCCAAGATTCCAGATGGTCGACAACACATATATGAAACTCTCCTCCAAAGGAGTGAAGTTTGGTTCCGGCGTAGAATATGTGAAGCATGGCTATCGCGGAATGAATAAGGCTAGCATCGATTTCCTCGGCATTAGCAGTGTGGATGAGTTTGATAAGAGTAAGATGGGGCGTACCCGCCTAACCCTCAGGAAGATGCGCCGTGAGTATGCCGATATCGGGTTGGAAGTGGAATTCGTCCGCACTACTCTGTTCGATGGAAACAAATACACCAAGAAGAACCCTGGTTTTACCAAATACCTTACGGAACTGTGGAGCGACAAAAAGATTAACGTCGTCGATAAGGTCAAGAGTCCCACGTCAGAGTCAATAGTAAAAGGCGTCAGCATGGAACTCAAGGTGCTGTTCAATGTTGATACAGTTCCTTCCGAGGATGTTGTGAAGGGCGAATACAATATAGTGGTCATTTCAAAGAAAATTAGGGATCCTAATCACAAGGCTTACGATGATGCAATGGTCCAGCATATTTCGGTGGAAAGTTTCGCCAAGAAATATCATCGCAAGGATCCTGCAAGTTTGAAGGCCCTACATGAAGAGATTCAGAGCGGAAAGATCCCTGGAAACCGCAGGAATAGTCTGGAGATGTGGCTTTCGGAGTTCATTATCAAAGGTGACATAATCAACAACACCCAGACCTTTTTCGGATGGTACAAGGAACACCTAATGAATGTAGAGCCTGTCAGCACTTTGGACCGTACATGGAGGTTCTACGATCGTGTCAGAATAGAGAACCCCGATCCCGAAAACAGGAAGGAAGCAAAGTACAGTGACAAGATGGGCTGTCTAGAGATGAATCCTAACGGGGATATGTCCTATAGGATCCTAGAGGAAGCCGAGGTTAAAGAGGAATTTGGACTCCAGTTAATCTGGAATCAATTCAATAGGAACCAGAGCAACATCAAAGGTGTGATGAGCGATGGCGAGAACACGTATGCATTCCTTTCTACTGATGTAAAGATGATCCCTGAGTTAGACTCTATTCGTCAGAAACTTAGGGACAACGAGAAAAACCATGCCGATGACAAATCTGTATCATTGACAGGCGGCATAAAGACGAAATCGGATTACGAGCTGTATCTGAAAGCATGCACGGATGTGCGTTACGCGTATGTGAAGAATGAATGCTATTACTTCGTTGGTGTTCGTTCGGAGGACATTAAGTTCGGATTGTATTGGTCTGCAGGTCTTCTAAAGATAAAGACGCTGGAAGGAAGGGAGAAGATTCCGGAAGTCGTATTTGATATGATGCTGGTGCCGTTCGTCAGACTCAACCGCTTCACTATCGTCCCATATCCGTTCAAGTACCTCCGCGAGTTTGAAAAAACCAAAGGTTTGGAGAATTATATTCCCGAGGAACCGAGCGAGGAAGAGACTGGAAAAGATAGTGAGCATCAGTGGACACTTGATGAGTTCGGTTTGATATGATGTTTAATTGCTAAATTGAAATCAATGTAAAATGTCTAAATAATCTCACAAACCATTTTTCAAAAGACTCAGTAAAAAAACTCGGTAAAAATCTCAGAAAAGTGTCGGCACGGACTGAGATTCTTAGTCCGCTGCGGTGCATGTTTTGGAATCCGAAATTCGGTGTTTAGTGTCTGAAATTCGGTTTATGAAATGTGTGTAGGTTAATCTGTGTGAATAATTGTGTTAATAGTGATTTGTGCGAATATTGGGGGTATTTTTATTGAGTTATTGGGTTATCTGTATTTCCGGTAATGCCGGTTATTCTGTTGTGTTGTGTGTCTGTTGTGCTTTTGTTTGTTGTGTTTGTTGTGTCTGTTGTGGTTTTATGTGGTTTTGCGGTATTTGTGTCTGATTGTGTTTAATTTTGGTCTGATAGTTTCTGATTGTGTCTGTTTTGATTGTGTCTGTTCTTCCGGAGCTGCGTTTTTCTCTCGCCCGGAATCGAACGGTGATTATCTCTTGTGCCTCCCAAAAAATATTTTTTAGGGGGTTGTCATGGAATGTTTCGGCAAATAATTGCTCTGTGATATTGGATAGTTCTCAGCGTGAGACGTATTCAGCGGATGAAGTCGATAAGTCCGCCGCTTGTCTGTTCGACTGCCGCTCTTCTTCCGGATGATGCCTGAGCATGACCCATTGAGCCCATTGAACGTCCCGCAGACTGTCTCTCGAACGGTCCCTGTGCGATCTCCGATCTGGACATCGTTGATGTGATTGAGTGGCTGCGTCCCATGATCTGAGCGCTCTTGACGCCGGTCATGATTGCCATTACTCTGACTTTGCCCTCAAACTCGTTGTTGATTCTTGCACCCCAGATAACATCCGCGTGCGGATCGAGTTCGTATGTGAGCGAGCTTGCGATATCCTCGGCATCGGCAAGAGTAAGGTCGCTGCCGCCGGTGATGTGAATCAGGCTGCCTGTTGCGCCGCGATAGTCGATATCGAGGAGCGGGTGGTTGAGACATTCGTGAACGACGCTCTCGGACTTGTTCTGCTGTTTGCTCTCGCCTACGAGCATGACGGCAACTCCGCCCTTGCTCATGATTGCGCGGACATCCGCATAATCGATGTTGATGAGCGAAGGCTCGGTGATTGTCTCCGAGATACCTTTTACGGTCTCTGCGATAAGCTGGTCCATTACCGAGAATGCCTGTCCGAGCGGAAGGTTCGGGACGAAGTTCATTAAGCGGTTGTTATCAAGAACGATAACCGAGTCTGCCGCATTTGAAAGTGCCTCAAGACCTTCTTCGGCACGCATCAGGCGTGCTTTCTCGACCTGGAACGGGTAGCTTACCATTCCGACGACAATTGCGCCCTGCTCTTTTGCAATCTGAGCAACTACGGGTGCCGTACCTGTTCCGGTTCCTCCGCCCATACCTGCCGTGATGAAGACCAGGTCTGCGTCGTGAAGGAGTCCTTCAAGTGTTGTTCTTGCCATCTCGGCTGCACGCTTTCCCACATCTGGGAAACCGCCGGCGCCGAGACCCTTTGTGAGTGACTTGCCGACAAGAACTCTCTTGTCTGCCTGAATCATCTCAAGGTGCTGCTTATCGGTGTTGACCGCGATTGTCTCCGCACCCTTTACCTTCATGTGGTAAAGTCTGTTGATTGTGTTGTTGCCGGCGCCTCCGCATCCGACAATTACAATTCTCGGCTGTCCGAGGAAATCGTCGTCTCCTCCGACTATTGCTGCCTTCTTCGATCCTAAGTCATATTCGGCGTGCTTTAACGCCTCGTTGATTATTGATTGCATCCAAATAACCTCCTAAACCTCTTATTTGTGATTAGTTCCCGCATTTCTCCGTCGCGATGTATAATTTACCCCTTACATCTCGAAGGAGATCTGTTCGCTGTCCCTAATCACTCTGTTAGCGTGTTTTCCGATGAGTTCTCTGACAGAATACCTTACTGCCTCGGAAACTGTTGGAAATTCTCCTGCCTCCACCAATTTTTCAAGCATTGCTACCTGCTGTGTCGGCAATCTGATTGTTACTCTTTCCATCATTGAAACCACGTGTCCGACTTTAAGCAGACAATTGTCTGCTATTTGTCTGACATTTGTTTGCTGTTTGTCAGACATTTGTTTTAGGGACAATCATTACTTTTCACGCGTAACTATATAAAAATTGTGGTTTGATTCACAGGCGGCTTTCAAAATTGTTTTATCTCAAAAAGACAATTATTTTGAAAAAGGAGTGTGTATTTTTCATGAAATCCGGCATGTTCGAGAAGGTGGAGCACGGCGGTCTGCGTCAGCTCGGTGATTCGTCGGGCTGCAAGTCCGTCCTTGACTTCAGTGCAAATCTGAATCCTTTTGTGCCGCCGATTGACTGGAAACCCGATTTTAATGCACTTTCTTCATACCCCGACGACTCCTACCGCGAGCTCAAAAGCGCGGTGGCGCGTAAGTTTCGATGCAGCGCCGATGAGGTGACCGTCGGCAACGGCTCGATAGAGGTGATTCGCACGTTTTTCAGGGCGGCGCTGAATGCGGGGGGTCACGTCCTCACCGAAAAGCACACCTTCGGCGAATACGATCTCTCGATACGGCTTGCCGGCGGAGAGGTCGTTCACGAACCTGATGCCGCAACCCGTGTCCGCGTCATATGCAATCCCAACAATCCCACGGGTGAACTTCTCTCGAAGAATGCACTTCTCGATATCGCGGCTGCCGAATCGCAGCGCGGTTCCGTGCTCTTTCTCGACGAGGCATTCAACGAACTCGCCACGGGTGCGGAATCGCTCATAGGATGCGGTCGTGAAAACGTCTTTGTCAGCCGTTCCTTTACCAAGTCCTTCGCGGTCCCGGGACTCCGAATCGGTTTCGGATTCGGCGATCCCGAACTGATTGAAAGGATGGAGGTCATGCGTCCGCCCTGGACTCTGAATACCTTTGCCGAGAGCTTCGCCTTTGAGGCGCTGAAACATCTCGACGAACTCGGGGAGTCGCGAAGACGCATAGCGGCGGAAAGGGAATGGCTCTATCGGGAGTTTGACGCTATCGGCATTGAGTATCTGCCGTCAAGCGCGAACTTCATACTCCTCAATATCGGCAAAATCGGAATCGATTCGGGGGAGTTTACAAAGAGGATGCTTGCCGAAGGCATCTTCATCCGCGACTGTGCCTCCTTCGGACTGCCGCGGTCCGTGAGGGTAGCGGTGAGAACCCGCGGTGAGAACGAGAGGCTTGCGGAGGCATTGAAGAAGTGCTGGCACTGATAATGGCGGGCGGGCTTGGAACCCGCATGAATCTCGGCGAGAAGCCGCTTGTCACGGTCTGCGGGCGTCCGATGATCTCATATGTTCATGAAGCCTTTGTCGACGCGGGTCTGGAGGTCCTTGCGGTCGTTACTCCCAAGGTGCCGATGACGAAGAACTGGTGCCGTGCGCACGGCATAGAGTTCTTTCAGGCGAAAGGCATAGGTTATGTCGAAGATCTCTCCGAATGTGCCCTCGAGATAGACGAAGATATGCCGATGTTCACATGCGTTGCCGACCTTCCCGGGATAACTTCGCGGATAATCGAAGATGTCCGTGAGAGATGGGCGGATTCCGGTATGAACGCCTGCTCGGTCTGGGTGCCGAAGGCGCTTTTCATGGAAAACAGCATAAAATGTCAGTATTCCGAGTCCGTTGACGGCATTGAAGCCTGCCCCTGCGGATTGAACATCTTTGACGGCAGCAGCCCGTCGGCGCCGCAGAACGAACTGAAGATTCTTCTCAACGAACCCGCACTTACCTTTAACGTGAACACTCCCGAAGAGCTGAAGGCTACGGAAGAGTTCTTCGGAAAAAAACAGAATAATTTTAGATGAGATTTTCAACTGATATTTTCAGTAGGTATTTTCAGTTTATTTCAGTTTTTATTGCTTTTCTCTCTCGCGTCTTGTCCTGCCTGCCGAGTATATCTCAAACAGGGCAAGGCAGACTATGACGGTAGCGCCGCCGATGATGAATCCCATGATTATATAACTCATCGAGTTATCCTTCACGGGCTCTGCCGGGTGCATTCCCGCCGCAACCGTCATCTGATATTGAGATCTCATATCCGTACTCATGGACTGAACAATTCTCTCGGAGCCGTTGATATTCTCGTCCGCGCCCGTGGTTACGCCCGTGGTGTCGGGAGGATGCCCGACGTCGGACTGTTTGCCCGCGGCATCGTCCGCCGTATTGTTGCTCACGGGAGTTGCGGGAGCGGTCATGACGTGGTAGGGTGCATTGTCCGTGGTACAGTAGACCGTGTTCATATAGACCCCTTCGGCGTTCTCCGCCGGAGCCGCGTTTTTCATCATGGGCATTCCCGCAAAGACCGTGTTTGCCGCAACACCCATAATCAGCGCCGCAAAGAGGAAGATTCCGAAGACCGAGGCATACTTAAGGAGAATCTGACGAATGTCCTTGACGCCCGGCGATACTATAACCACCTGACCGGAAGCGGCATAGACCTTGACCTCGCGCCCCTTCTCGCTGTATTTTATCTTTTTAACCTCGATAAGCCCCGCATCGAGCAGATTCTCGACATGATACTTCGTCGAGGTCATGGGCTGATTAAGTTTCTCGGATATCTCGGAAAGGGTCATATCCGAAGATTTGAGCATTGAAATGATGTCGTTTGCCGTCCGGTTAGCCAGAGCTTTTCCGATTTTCTGTGCCCTGTCATCGCCGGGTTCCAGTATCACAACATCTTCGTTCATTTCGGTTAAAAAATGGATTGGATTCTATAAGAATGTATATGATTGTATGATATGGGATTGTATGATTATGAATCGGGATTAGAGGAATTTGGAGATCAATTCCTTTCCCGCATTGAGTGCATTGGATATCTGAGTCCTGTCGGATCCCACACCCTGTGCAAGTCCCGGTTTTCCGCCGCCTTTGCCGCCGAGGATGTTGCAGACCGTCTTTACGATCTCGCCCGCGTTTACATCCTTGTGTCCCGATGCGCAGACAACGTGAATACTGTCGCTTCCGGCACTGCCGCCTGCGACAAGACCTATGCCGCCGTCTTTGGCAAAGCCCGTCGCAATCGCCACAAGTTCCTTCGGTGTGGCGTCAACCTCGTGAACCGCGACCGTAACGCCGTTTATCTTCTCGCCCGTAAGCGATTTCATCTTAAGGTCGACAAGCTGCGACTGGAGGTTCTCTATGCTCTTCTTCTGATCTTTCCACTCGGTGAAGAACCTGTCCACGGATGATGGAAGGTTCTCGCGCTGGACACTGAGCGTATCGGCGGACTTGTCGAGGATATCCTCGGTCTTCTGCATGTATCTTATTGCAGAGAGACCTGCGGCAAACTCGACCCTTTCGATACCGTCCTGGACGTGCTCTACGCGGATGATCTTGAGCGAACCTATCTCGCCCGTGCTGCGGCAGTGAGTACCTGCGCATGCCTGGACATCTCCGGCAACCTTGACGATGCGGATTGACTTACCCGGCGGAACTCCGCCCTGATAGAGATCAAAGCCGTATTTCTGCTCGGCTTTCGTCCTGTCCTCCCATTCCGTGGAGACGGGGAGGTTCGAGACTATGATATTGTTTGCGCAAAGCTCGATTCTGTTGAGTTCGTCCTGCGTGATATGTCTGAAATGGCGCAGGTCGATACGTGACGAATCGTAGCCCTTCTGAGCGCCTGCCTGATGAATGTGAGCACCGAGAACCTCTTTTGCCGCATGCAGAAGCACGTGGGTTGCGGTGTGGTGTCTCATCATGGTCTTGCGGTAATCTTCGTCGAGGATACCCTTGACATGAGTTCCGCGCTTTATTGTCGCGGCTCCGTCCTTGATTTTGTGAAGGATGACGTCGCCGAGTTTCATGGTGTCGACGATCTTGACCATGGAATCCGGCGATATCAGCTGACCGATATCCGCAGGCTGACCGCCGCCTTCGGGATAGAAGAGGGTCTGGTCCAGGATGATATAGTTGTCAAAGGAATCGATGACCATTGCATCGAATTCCATATCCGAGGTCTGCTCGTAATACATGCGGCGTGTTGCCGGAAGCGAGTTGATTCTCTGCCTGATCTCGGCATACGGGTCGGCTTTCTCCTCGCTCTCGGACTCTGAGTGAAGGTCGGCGACGAGGGAGTAGAAATTGTCGGGCAGATCAATCTCCGTGTTCTCCTCTTTTGCAATGTCTCTGACGGTTTCCGGCGGAATTCCGTGGGAATCGTAGAGAGTCATGAGCTCTTTGAGCGGGATTGCCGAGTTCTGCTTCTTGTATGTGCCCGCAATCTTCTGAACAATCCTTGTTCCGCGCTGCATCGTCTGATTGTATTTCTCAATCTCGTTGGATATGATCTCGCGGATGACGGAGGGCTCCTGCTCGAAGGACTCGATGCCGATTGTCTTCATCTGAGTCTCGATAAGGTCGTAGAGTTGTGAGTCCATGCCGATTTCGTTCATCATGCGCAGAGTTCTTCTGAGGACAAGACGTGCCAGATAACCTTCCTGCGCATTCGACGGGACGATACAGTCGCCGAGCATGTAAGCCAGACATCTTGTGTGGTCCGCGATTGCGTAGACGCGCTCGACAGGCTCCATGATTGACTGAAGTTTCTCGTAGGAGACGCCGATGTTCCTGGCGACCTCCTTTCTCATCGTGATGAGGTTTGAACCCGAGATATCCATCAGACCCGCATATTTCGCGTTCATTCCGAGAATCTTCGTAAACTCCGGCTCATCGAGGAGATGCTCGATGCCTGCCGATGCCATAAGCTGATTGACCATCTCGGGGAAGACGGCGTCGTAGATTGTCGGCGAACCCTTCGATGCCCATACGAAACGCTCCAGACCGTATCCCGTATCGACAATGTTCAAATCTATCGGATAATACGGGACTCCTTCCATATCAACCGGAGGTTTGTCGTTCTTGGTTTTGCCGTATGCCATGAAGACCAGAGTTGCGACTTCGAGACCGCCTATCATGACCTCGACACTGGGACCTGCGTTTCCGCCGCCTATCCACGGGTGTTCGAGGTATGTGACGTCGTTGAGGTTGCCGCCGATGGACTCGATGAACTTATCGCAGAGCTCCACGGTTCTGTCTTTCCAGTATATCTGCTCGTTGTCCGAGTTGAAGGCGTGGTGCGCCATCATCTCGAATGTAGTGAGATGTCTGCCCGAGCGTCCGACCGAATCCAGATCATTCAGTCTGATGCAGGGCTGCGATATGGTGAGCGGGTTTGCCGGCGGCGGAACGGTGCCGCTTGTGACAAAGGGCTGGAAGTTTGCTATTGATGCTATTGTCAGGTAGATGTCGTCTCTCCATCTTGCCGCTACAGGGTATCTTTTGATTCGGGTATGCCCTTCTTTTTCAAAGAAGGAGAGGTATGCCTCACGCATTTCACTGAGTGAATGAGGCTTGAATACCGGATCACCGATAAAACTGTAAGGTACGCAGGGTGCGTCGCCGCAGACCTCACGGCTCGGATCCCTTGTCCAGAATGCCGTTCCGCATTTCTTACAGATTTTTCTTACCAGACCCTGTGATTTGAAGTAATCAAGTTGATATTCTTCTTCAAGCATAGGAAACCACGCTGTAATCTTAGTTACGTTAGCTTTGAAATCGTATTATAGTTTGCATTAGAAAATAGGATTTTATTCAAATTTGTTTCGTTTTTGATCGTTTTGACAAACGATTGTTTACTGTTTGCCGCTCTCAGACTCGGGATTGTTTTTCAGCAGTCTGTCAAGGTACCATTCGTCAATGCAGGTGTAATCGCCCGAATATTTGGCTATCCTTACGGCAAGTATATGCCAGCACTCGATCTGCCGGAATGCAAAGTCCTGGCAGGTGCAGAAGTCGTCAACCACCACGTATTCGCCGGTATTCCCTTTGACGACGAAGAAATCCAGATACTTATAGACCCTGCCTTCTTCAACGGCGGTAAGTGCGTTATCGGCTTTTTTGCCGTAGATTGAACGGATATCCTCGCATCTCTGGGCGTCGAGTTTTATGCGGTAGGTTACTTTTCCCGTATCCTTTCCGCAATCTTTCCCGTGATCCTTTTCCGTATGCTTTACGGTATCCTTATCCGTATTCTTTCCGGTATCCGAATCTTTACTGCCGTCGGTCATTTTTCCTGTTTTGTCGGATTATTCTGTCGGATTCTCGGGGGATTATTGTCGTGCCCCTTATTTCCCCTTATATGTCGTGCCTCTGCGGTCTGTCTTCTATGAATGTCCAGCCCATCTTTTCGGCAAGTTTCTTCATGCCGATTGACTCAAGGTCATAGTGCGTCGACTCCGCAAGGATAATGTCCTGCGATATTATGGTGTCATGCTTCAGTTCCGCGGACAAAAAGACATCCGCACCCGCTTCCTTTGCCTCTTCGATAAGTTCGGCGTCAAATCCGCTTCCTCCCACGACGGCGAGTCTGAACGTTTTTCCTTCGGACTTACCGCCTTCTGACCTGCTTTTCTCAAGTCTGCCGATATCCCCGTAGACTCTCATACTGCCGCCGAGTTTCTGCGAGATCTCCTTAAGACTCATTGTGCAGTCTCCGATGACGCCGAGCGACATATATTCGATATTTTTCAGTTCCAGGAATTCTCCGAGCGCATCGTTGATTCCGCCGCGCGCGTGGTCGAAATTCGTGTGCATGGAGTAGATATTCATCTCCGATTTGAATGCCGGCAGAAAAATATCCTTTTTCAGACCCGTTATCCTGTGAACGGCATGCCATATCGGGGGATGATGGACGACCAGTATGTCGGCGCCTGACTCCGCCGCTTTCGTGACCGTATATTTTGTGGCGTCAAGTGCGCATGCGGCACGTGTAATCTCCCTTTTCCCCTCGATCACGAGCCCTATCTTGCCGTCGTCCATATCCTCGGCGATCTCCGGCGGTGCTATGTCCTCCAATCTCCTGATAAAATCCGTTAGATCCATGATTATCCATTGGTTTGACTGTAATATAATAGTCATCCAACAGTCATCCTACACCCCCTCCGGACGTCATTCAATATTCATTCGGTATCCGTCCCGTACCCGTCGCGGGACGCGTTTTGTGCGCGTTAAACAAATAACACTGTGATTCACAGCATTACTCACAATCATAAAAGTTAGCTATAAATATTACAATTGTTGAATTATTTTGTATGACAAAAACCATCGAAGAGATTAATGAAAAAATCCTCAATGGTTCCGCAAGGGTTGTCACGGCAGAAGAAATGCCGTCAATTGTTGCCGAACTCGGTGAGGAAGGTGCGTTAAAGGAAGTAGATGTCGTTACGACAGGTACTTTCGGAGCAATGTGTTCATCGGGTGCCTTCTTTAACTTCGGGCACGCCGATCCGCCGATCCGAATGGAGAGAGCCTGGATTAACGACGTCGAAATGTATGCAGGTCTCGCAGCCGTCGATGCATACCTTGGCGCAACCCAGGAATCCGTCACGCGCGGCATCAACTACGGCGGTGCACACGTAATCGAGGATTTAATCAGCGGCAAGACCGTTGAGATCAGGGCACAGGCAAAAGGAACGGACTGTTACCCGAGAAAGTCGATTGAGAACGAGTTGCTTCTGGAGGACTTCAACCAGGCAATCATGTGCAACCCGAGAAACTCGTATCAGAGGTATGCGGCGGCAACGAACTCGACTGACCGCACAATCCACACATACATGGGCGCACTCCTCCCCGGATGCGGCAATGTAAGTTACTCGGGTGCGGGCTGTCTCTCGCCGTTAATCAACGATCCGAAACTGAAGTGCACGGGAAGCGGTGTTCCGATATTCCTCGGCGGCGCTCAGGGTATGATCGTCGGACCCGGTACGCAGAACTCCCCGGGAACACTGTTCGCAACCATCATGACGACAGGAAACCTGAAGGAGATGTCGACCGATTTCGTCAGAGCCGCAGCCATGACCGGATACGGTGTAACGCTCTATCTCGGTCTCGGAGTACCCATTCCGGTTACCGACATCGACGTCGTCAGAAACACTGCCGTCCGCGATGAGGATATCAAGACAAACATCGTCGATTACGGTGTCCCGAGCAGGAACAGACCGGTCCTCGCACAGGTCAGCTATGCCGACTTAAAGAGCGGCGCAGTCGAGATAAACGGCGAAGAGGTAAGGACCTCGGCACTCTCGAGTTTCAAGAAGGCAAGAGAGGTTGCAGCCGAACTCAAGTCATGGGTTGAGAGCGGAAAGCTCACGGTCAATCTGCCGACAAGGAAATCCGACCCGACAATCGTTGTAAAACCGATGAGAGAGTCCAAGCGCCCGCCGACGATCCGCGAGATCATGACCTCCAATGTCGTCAGCATCAACGAGACCGAGGACATAAAGAGCGCTGCCAAGAAACTCCTGAATGCGCAGACCAACCATCTGCCGGTCGTTAACGCAGCAGGCGGCGTTGTCGGTATCGTGACGACTTACGATATCTCAAAGGCGGTTGTCAAAGAGAACCAGGACGGCAAGGTCTCGGAGATCATGTCAAAGAACGTTGTAACGACAACACCCGACGAGGTAGTCGATATCGCGGTCATGAAACTCGAGAGGAACAAGATCAGCGCACTTCCGATTGTTGACGCCAACGGACACCTTGTCGGACTCCTGAACGCGGTTGACTTAGGAAAGCTCGTAGGTAAGAGGTGGACCAAATGAAATTACAATTAACGTTTACCAAAAAACAGGGTCGCGAGCCCGTGATTGCAAAGGTCATTCTTGCAACCGGCGCTCTCATCAATGTCGAGAAAGCATATATCGAGTCATTGTGCGGAGAAGTTCTGATTGATGTTCAGGACTCCGACGCGGAGAAAGTGTGTAGCAAATTCCGCGAACTCGGTGTGGATTACAAGAAGCTTGTCGATTCGGTCATACGTGACGAGAATGAATGTGTGGAGTGCGGTGCATGTATAAGTATATGTCCCCAGGAAGTCTTCTACTTCGATGACGACTGGAACTTACACCTTCATACCGAGAAGTGTGTGCTCTGCGGCAAGTGTACAATATCCTGTCCGCAGAGAGCATTGAAAGTGCGTGCTTAAGCGTGCTTCGTGCTTTGATGTGCCTGTGTTCAGGTGCTTAAGGCGCTTAATGTGCTTAATGTGCTTAAGGCATCTTAAGCACCAAACTTTTCCGTGAAAGTCTAACCGTCATGTTAAAACGTGCAGGTCAAAAGTGCTTATTCAGCGTATTCGATTGGTCAGAAAAAAGCCTAACAAAAATAAAAAACAAAAAAACAAAAAACAAAAAACAAAAACCCGGTGATCTGAGGAATTTATAAATCCTCAAATCTTTACTTTTATAGTGTGTTCTTATATGATTCGTGAATATTTCAAGTATAAGACGACCATTACATCCATTCTTGCCGAGGAGCAGTCCCATATCGACGCGGCAAAAGAAGCCATGGTTGCCGCAAGACAGGATGTCGAGAAGGCGATTGCCGAAGAGCCGCTGTTCGGCGCCACTCTTACCCCCATGGACGATATTCTTCTGAAGTCCGATATCTTTGAGAGTTCCGTGACGCTGAAACGTATGATTGCGGCATCCGAGCGCTCGTTTACGGGACCCATGGCCGCGGTTGCGGGAACAATCGCATGGGCGGGGGTTGAGGCAATGCGGGATGCGGGCGCAAAGTATGCGGTTATCGACAACGGCGGCGACATCGCGTATATTGCCGACCGCCCCGTAAGAATCGGGCTTTTTGCGGGCAGTTCCGAGATCAGCGGCAAATACGCATTTATTCTGCCGGCGACCGACGAGATCTACGGCGTCTGCACATCTTCGGCAACGGTAGGTCCGTCCATATCATTCGGCGTCTTCGATTCCGTGACCGTATTCTCGCCGGATGTCTCGCTTGCGGATGCCTGGGCAACGGCGGCATGCAACGAGTTTCTGCCGGTCGCCGATCCCGATGCCGATGAGAAGAACGCGAAACTTCTCGAGCGCTTTACCCGCGGCGGTGCCGAAGGTATCTTTGCGGTCTGCGGCGGCACGGTCATAAGATCGGGAAAGATCCCCGAGATTGTCCCCGCCGCCGTTGATGAAAAACTGATCACCTTCGCATAAATTTCATATTTTTGCAGTTTTTGCTCTGCGAGCCTTTTTTTGTTTTGCGATTTTGTCGGAAAGCCGTGACCTGTCCTCGCTTCGTTTTTCATCGCGGGCAATCGTTTCATTACGGGAAATTGACAAATAACATATGATATTATATGGACGCATTGCAGAAGAGGAGACTTTACGGCGCAATCACGGGTCACGCCTTAATCGATCTTTATACTCCTATTCTGCCGATAATGCTTCCCGCGCTCATATCCTCGATGGGTCTGTCGTATTTCCTTGCGGGGCTCATCGTAACCGTATTCAATGTCGTATCCTCGGTAACGCAGCCTTTTGTAGGTCTTTACAGCGACAGACACGACTGGAGACCGAGCACGGCGCTCTGCGTTTTCATAGGCTCGGTGGGTATATGTCTGGTTGCGCTGACCGGCAATTATGCGGCGATAATCTGCCTTGTTACCGGCGCTGCCATAGGTCATGCCCTCTTCCATCCGACAGCGATGAATCATGTCTTCCGCGTCTGCCCGCCGCATAAACTCGGTCTGTATAACTCGATTTTTACCACGAGCGGCAGTATAAGCTATGCGCTGGGCCCGCTGATTGCGGGTGCGATGATATCCTTCTGGGGTCTTCCGAGCATTATCTGGCTGGTTATCCCGGGAATTGTCGGTTCCGCATGGCTCTATCGCGGTGAAAGACTTGCAAGGACTCAAACGCCGGATACCGCCGTTAAGGAAACGCCGCGTGTGAAGCGCGTCAAAAAGACGGGCAGATACTGGTGGCTTCCCGCGGGTCTTGTCGTCACCATCTGCTCGCTTCGCGCATGGGGATATACGAGTATGGTGACATATCTCCCGACGCTCCTTATTCTCGGAAACGGCGGCTTTACAACCCTTGAAACCTCGGTAATAGTCACCGTCATGCTTCTCTGCGGCGTCGTCGGTCAGGTCGCGGGCGGCGTCCTCTCGGACAGATACGGTCGCAAAAAGATGCTTGTATTCGGTCTTGTCTCGGCATTGCCGTTCTTCTGCGCGATATTCCTCTTCACGGGTCCGCTCATGTATATCGGCATCTTCTCGTATGCGTTCTTTGCGTCGTTCTGCTACGTGACCTCGGTCACCATGACCCAGGAGCTTCTCCCCGGCAGTGTCAGTTTCGCATCGGGGCTTACGCTGGGATTTTCTATGGGTGTCGGCGGCATAGGCGCGGCGCTCACGGGCTATATGGCGGATTCGATGGGCTCGCTTACGGACGCGATGTTCCTGATGATAATCCCCATCGCCGCCTGCCCGATTATTGCACTCTTTGTGAGATACCGCGAGGATGACGAAGAGGTCATGATTGATCTCAAGGTCTGAACCGGACTGAAAAAGGGCGAAAAAGGGGACTGAAAAAGGAAACTGAAAAAGGGAACCGCGGACTCACTGGAACAGGTTCTCTTTGATGAATTTTTCCGAATCGGTATAGGCATTGACGCCCGTAAATCTCTTTATCTCGATGTCGCCGTCGGTGATTAAGATAACCGGTTCGGAGTTGACGACGCCGAAGTAGATCTCGGCAAGCTCGCAGTCGTCGATATGTATCCCGTAACGCAGCGAGGTTGCGGGCTCGAGCATGAGTATGTCCTGAATCAGTTCCGGCGGTTCGAATCTGAAGTAATAGTAAAATACCTGATATGCATTGAGGAAATCCGAAACAAGAAGTTCGTTCAGGACGGCGCTGTCCTGAAGCGCAAGCAGTTCCGTCATGCGGGCCAAATCTTCATCGGCTTCGTCGAGGATGTCGTCGGCAATCTTTGCTAATGTCTCGTAATCTGTCATATCCGTGGAACTCCCTCAGTTTTGCATCCTGTAATTTCGTAATTTTGTATTTTTTAGTATTTTTGTATTTTTTCGTAATTTTGTATCTTCATAATCATCTAATTTTGTAATTTTACATTTTGTCTGACCGAATAATCATCTCTTACGCGCCGTGTCCGTCATATCCCTATGTTTTGCGGCGCACGCGCGGAATTTACCGAATCGGTCGGATTTAGTCCTATAAAATTTGCATTCATTCAATAAAATATATCCTGCATCCACCACAAATCTTTAAGAATGCGGGATGAGGACTTAGACTGGAAGATATATCATATCCTTGTTGCCGGCGAGAAATACCCCGTCCGCGAGATAATCGATATCTGCGGCGTCGAAAAAGAGGATGTCCTGAAATCACTGACAAGGCTTGAAAAAAACTGCCTGATTGAGATATATCAGGAAACTCAGGATGACGGAAGCCCTCTGGTCTGCGCGAGAGTTCTCTCTCTGCAGGAGACAATCTTTCGCAATCAGATCAGATGCGTTACAAACTCGGTTAACAGCCCCGTGATCGTCGAAAACGGCGTCATCAAAGAGAATCCGAATTATAAGAGATCTGCATGAATAAGAGATGTGTATAATGGAAGAGGTCTGTGTACTGCGAATAGGTCACCGCCCCGAACGCGATCAGCGTGTGACAACCCATGTCGGTCTGACGGGAAGAGCACTCGGAGCAAAAGGCATGTATCTTGCGGCGGACGATATCGGCGTAAAGAAGTCAATCGAAGATGTTGCCAAACGCTGGGGCGGCGATTTCTTTGTCGAGAACAATGTCTCGTGGAAGAAGTGCATAAATGACTGGAAGAAGAGCGGCGGCGTCGTTGTTCACCTTACGATGTACGGTCTGCGCCTGACCGATGTCGAGGACAAAATCCGAAACGAGAAGAAGATTCTGATAGTCGTCGGCGCCGAGAAGGTGCCCGGGGACATGTACGGGCTTGCGGACTACAATGTATCGGTTACCACGCAGCCGCATTCGGAGATATCCAGTCTGGCTCTCTGTCTGGATCATCTCTTCCAGGGAAAGACGATGAATCTGGACTTCCCAAACTCCGAGATAAAGATCCTGCCGACCGAGCACGGCAAGAGGTTCGAGACGGCGAAGCAGGACGGCGACGGTGCGGACTGAATCGGCAATGCCGAGGGCATCGGAGTGAGCATTACGGAAGAGAGTATGGCGGGAAACGGCAGAGGAAAGGTTCTTGTCGCAGGTTTTGCGACAAGGCATGTCGCGACCTCGGCACACAATGCGGGGTATGAGGTTCATTGCGTGGACAGTTTCTGCGATCTCGACCTTGCAGCGGTAACCGCGTCCCGCACGCGATTCTCGGAGCTTTCCGAGTTGCAGGGCACGGTGGAGGATGTCTGCCGCAGGATGCATTTCGATATTGTCGCGGCTACATCCTGCGCGGAGAGCCTTGATTTATCTTCGGTAGGTCAGAAGATCTGCGGAAGCGATCCCAAGGTTGCGGCATACTTCCTCGATAAGAAAAATATACAGGAATTTTTTGAGAAGAACGGCATTCCGTGCCCGAAGATCCTGCCCGAAGGCGTCTATCCCGCGATGATTAAACCATGCAACGGTGCCGGCGGGTGGAGAAACACGAAGGCGGAGACCGCCGAAGACGAGGCGCGGTGGTGCGCGATGTGGGAGAACGAGCCGTATATCCGTCAGGAGATTGTAGGCGGCATCCCCTGCAGCGTTTCCTGCATCTCCGACGGCAAAAAAGCCGTTGCCGTCTCTTTTAACGAGCAGATCCTCCGCGGCGGCAGCGACGAGAGAGCCTACGGATTTTCGGGAGCAATCACACCGATGAAACACCCTCTGGAATCCGAGATTGTGAAATGCGCCGAGAGAGCGGTCTCTTTGAGCGGCTGCGTCGGATCGGTCGGTGTGGATTTCATGGCGGCGGATGACAGGTTTTGGGCAATCGAGATAAATCCGCGTTTTCAGGCGACAATGGATGTTGTCGAGAGATCGCGGGGCATAAACCTCTTTCAGGCGCATGTGGACGCATCCCGCGGCATACTGCCGCACGCATACACGGGAGAATACCTGCAGTATGCGGCGCGTAAGGTTATCTTTGCACCCCGCGATATGACCGTGAAGGACGATCTCTCGAAATGCGGCGCGGATATCGCGGATATTCCCGCTTTGGGCACAAAAATCGAGGAAGGCGGCGCCGTTATGAGTGTATACGGTTGCGGTGCGTCAAGGGCCGATGCCCTGGAATCACTGGATAAAACTATAAGAAAAGTTGACAGATATATATGCAGATGGTAGCGCCCGAAGAAGTACTTAAAAATGAGGCTGTGCGTGCATACCTTTTCCGCATGATAGGCGAAGAGGGCATGTCACTTCTTGAGAAATTCCCTCCCGAAGGAGAGTTCAGCGACGAGGATCTCGCAGAATCAACGTCCATCAACCTCAACGCGGTAAGACATACGCTTTATACCCTGTACGGCAAGCGTCTTGCGGAATACCGCAGAATAAAGAATTCGGAGACCGGATGGCTTACATATCTCTGGGTTTTGCGGCTGGACAACATCGACAACTGTCTTACTGAGGATACCGAAGCGGTTCTTGAGATTCTTCAGGCACGTGAAGAATACGAATCGATGAACGATTTCTATATCTGCCCGCAGTGCGGTCTCAGATACACGTTCGACGAGGCATTGAACCGCGATTTCATCTGTCAGAACTGCGATCAGAAGATGGATCACTTCGACAACGATCTTCTCTCCGAGGCCTTAAGGCGCCGCGTTGACAGGATTAAAGAGAATCTGGGCAAGTTTGACTGATTGCCGGCAGATCTTAAAATACATTTTTGGGGTTTTATCCTGATATCCAAAAAATATTCTTTGGATGAGCTTACGGGTTTTTTGAAGGACGCCGGTTGCAGCGAGAGAGTTATCGAGCACTGTCTTGCCGTGCGCAATCTTTCGGTCAGGTATGCCTGTGAGATACCCGATGCCGATCCGAATCTTGTCGAGGCGGGCGCGGTTCTTCACGATATCGGGCGCTCGGTGACGCACGATATCTCGCATGCCCAGGTCGGCGCGGATATCTGCCGCAAACTCGGTTTTTCCGAGGATATATGCCTGATTGTCGAGCGGCATATCGGCGCGGGGCTTCCCGCCGCAGAGTGCGCGGAATACGGTCTGGATGCGCATGACTGTATTCCCCTGACGCTTGAGGAGAAGATTGTAGCTCACTGCGATAATCTCGTGAAGGGCGCGGATGTAATCACAATCGGCGAGAGGATGAGTCTTGCCCTGAAATCGGGTCTGAGAACCGAGGCACGTGAGCGGATTGCAAGACTTTCGGATGAAATTGAAGGTCTGAGAACACTCCGTTCCGAAAAAAAGCAATAAATTTAAATTTCCTGTTGAAAAATCCGATAATTTGTTGAAAAATTCAAAAATTACAGGACTATTTTTCTTACCTGCGGCAGCGCTCTGAGTTCTTCGTATACCGCGGCGGGCATGGACTTTTCCACGATTATTACGAGTCTCGGGTCTTCGGAGAGCTGCGGGTCGGTCACGAAGATCTGGCGTATCGAGAGGTTGTGGCGCGTAAGAACTTCTATGGCGGCGCCGACGATTCCTTTTTCCCCAGCATCCTTCGGGTAGATTGTGATGACCGCAAAATTGAGTTTGTCGGCGATTTCGGTGATATCCGGCGTTGCACGCATGTTTAAGAAGATCTCGCGCACGAGCGGGGTTTCGAGTATGCGTTTTGCGGTTGCGTCAACGACGCGCCTGTCGGTGCCGGTCGCTTTCCCCAGATGTGTCGCGGGAATTTCTATGCCGTTACAGATTATCTTGCCGTTTTCGTTGATTCCGAATCCGTTCTCAAGAAGGAATTTGACTACTTTTGTCTGCGACGGAGAATCCGAGAATATTTTCAGTATTGATGCCCACATATGAATAGTATTTCATCTGTGAACATATATGTTCTTTCACGCCGTTATGCGGCGTCATGTGATATTCGGATCGTAATCTATTTTAATTAATAGATCATTCTTATTAGAGTCAAACGGGCGAGGGTTGCCGAGCCAGGTCAAAGGCGCAAGGTTGAGGGCCTTGTTACGTAGGTATTCGAGGGTTCGAATCCCTTCCCTCGCATTGCATCGTTTTTTCGAGTTTTTCCGATTGTTAACTGTCACTTTTACGATTATATACGGGCATTTCAACATATATGGGTATTTTGAGTGTTTTTCAGTTAAAAGCGGCATATTGTATGCCCGCAAAAAAGTATGATGTTTTGAGATAATCGCGCGTCCGGCGCGTTTATGATTTATTTTATTTCTTTTATTTCATTTATTTCTTCTATTTACTTGCGTGCGTGATGATGTGGCGCAGCTCTTTGATGATTATCTCGTTCATTGCGAGTTTTACCGCGCCGGTCGATCCCGGGATACAGAAGACTGCTTTTTTGTCGATAATTCCCGCGACCGCTCTCGAGAGCAGCGCGGCGGTTCCTATGTCATCAAGGCTCTTAAGCCTGAAGATCTCGCCGAAGCCGTCCATCTTCTTCTGTAAGAGCGGCGTTATTGCCTCTATCGTGCAGTCGTCGTGCGTAATGCCCGTGCCGCCGTTTATCACAACGCAGTTGGCTTTTTCGAGTGCTTCGAGGCAGGCAGCCCGAATCCTGCTTTCATTGTCGGGAACGATTGCGTAATAGTCGACGGGTATTCCCGCGGCTTTGAAGATCGCTTTTATCTCGTCGCCGCTCTTGTCCTCTTTCTCGGTTCTCGTAGTCGAAACCGTGATGACGGCGGCATTTATCGGTATCTCCTGAATATGACTCTTGTCCATGCTAATGTATTGTCGGCGCAATCAAAAATTATTTTTGATAAGTTAACCCGCTTTCCTTCCCGCGTTTTTCTGTCCCCAGACTCTGCGGATCATGGGAAAATCTTAATTCATAAATATAAACACGTCGTATTTTTCATAATGCGGGTAAAAATTCTGCTCATTTTCATGGCAATAATCCTTATAACCGCGGCGCTGTCTTCGGGATGCACGGGGGTGCAGCTGCCGGGTCAGAGTTCGAATACAGGTAATTCCGTAACGCCGGATAACTCACAGACCCCTACCGTATCGCCTGTCGATCCGACCGAAGCAATACCCGATGAGGACGTCAACGCAGAGCCGACCGAAACACCTCTGCCTCAGAGCTATGTGACTCCGGCAACGCCGATTCCCACGGAGAATGAAAATACACTGAGATACCACATTCCGCCTCCGGAAAATGACGATGACGGATATGTGACGATATTTACCGAGAGCAAGCAGTTATCCGGCGTTACCGCTTTCGATTATTTCCTGAAGACGCCGCCGATGGTCTTCTACTATGACGCGACCGTGCCGCTCGTGAACCGCACCAAGACAGGTACGAGCGAGTTCGGCGAGAAGGAAGAGTTTACCGTGGAAGTCTCGTATCCGAGCCCTCTCTCATACTACAAGATTGTTGTCTACGACAAGGATACAAGCAAGGTTCTTGCCGAATATGTCATAGATCCGTTCACCAAGGAGAAAGACCGTGGCAGTTTCAAGTATCTTTCGCCCGGCAATCTGCATGTCGAGATCATGGGGGCAATCGCGAATGTTACCACCGAAATCGAGGTTCCCAAGAGCAATCTCGGCTGATCTCCATTTTTTCAATACTTTTTGAATATCTTCGGCATATCGTTTTTGTTTCAATTGATTACATTTTGTTTCAATTGATTACTTTTTGTTTCAATTGATTACTTATATATGTTAGAAACTCTAATTTATTTAGGCACAGGTTTTAGAACGGTTTCGGTAATCTGATGTATTATATGTCCCGATAGGGTAGTGGATATCCTGAAAGCCTGCGGAGCTTTCGACCCGGGTTCAAGTCCCGGTCGGGGCGCTTTTTGTTGTTATTTTACGATTTTAGCGAGAATTTAGCATGTTTTGCGATGCCGATGCGAGATCGAAACTGCTGTCGGATATTGACAGACTGCATACAACCGAACTCGGTGCGCTTCGAATCAGAAGAAATCTGGGGCTGAACGACGAAACCGACGCGGTTGTTTGGTGCAGAAAGAAGATACTCGACGAAAACTCCTCTGTCGAAAGAAAGGGAAAGAACTACTATGTCGGTTTCCCCGGCGGCATCATCACGGTCAACGCCGGCAGCATGACAATAATCACGGCAAAAAAGATTTGAATTAGGGGATTATTTGGCGAATATTCGGGAAATATTCGGGTATTCTCAGCCTATTTTCAGCTTATTATCAGCCTATTTTCAGCCGATTCATTTATTGCCCGTTTCACTTATTGCTTATTTGACTTTTTAATGCCGTCAACGAACTTCACTGCAAATTCGGGTCCGAAGTAGAGATGTGTGTATCCCGCAAGCACACTGCCGCAGACCAGACCGTCCATGCCGCCGTCTATCCCTTTTCCTCTGGAGAGTATATAATCGAAGCGGGCGTCGGCGTCGGCAACCGTCCTTGAGTAATGGAATTCATGTCCCCTGAATCCGAGACCCTTCCCGAGGAACGAGTTGCCGCAGGTGGTGCCGATTGAGTAGTCAAGCGCCTGAAACCTCGTATGCATTACCGATTCCGAATCCAGAAGACCCGCGGTTTTGCATGTCTTTCCGTCCGCGGTCGTGATACTTCTTCCGAGCCACATCAGACCGCCGCATTCACCGAAGACAGGGATGCCCGCGTCCGCCGCTTTCTTCAGGTCATTCCTGCACGGAGAATCCTGAAGCTTTGCAAGGTGAAGCTCGGGATAGCCGCCGCCGAAGTAATAGGCATCGGCTTTCGGAAGTCTGTCGGTCAGCGGCGAGAAGAAGAGTATCTCCGCACCCGCGGCTTTTAGGTAATCGAAATTGTCGCGGTAATAGAAGCAGAAAGCGTCATCCATTGCAATCGCAACCTTTACTGATTCCGAACCGGTTTTCGCGCCGGCATCGGCTCCCGTCGGGGTCTTCGGAACATCGCCGGCGCCGTTTGCCGCCGCTATCACGGCATCGAGGTTGCAGTGCTCTTCGATGAAGGATGCCGTATCCTTCAGTTTCGAATCTTCGCCCGCCATGAAGAGCCCGAGATGCCTGCTCTCCACCGACATCAGATCGCTCTTGGGGATCCAGCCTAGGATCGGGATATCTATCGCACCGCAGGCGCCGGCACGGTGCTTCTCGCTTCCGCCTTTCGTGAGGATAACGCCGGCAAACTTCACATCGCGGTCAAACTCCGTATAGCCCTTGACGAGCGCCGCCGCACTCCGCGACATGCCTTTGACGTCGACCACGAGGACGACGGGTGCATCAAGGATCTTTGCCACATGAGCCGTGCTTGACACCTCGCTTGCGTCAATGCCGTCGAAGAGTCCCATGACCCCCTCGATTACCGCGATATCCGCACCCTCCGATGCCGATTCAAAGGTGCGGATGAGGTTATCCTCGCCCATCATGAACGGATCGAGATTTCTCGACTGCCGTTTGCATACCGCGGTATGATGACTCGGGTCTATAAAATCGGGTCCCACCTTGAAGGGCTGAACCTTAAGACCGCGGGCTTTCAGAGCCGCCATTATTCCTGAAGCCGTAGTTGTTTTGCCGCATCCGCTGTGAGTGCCGGCAATTATGATTCTGGGTATCCTTGTCATGGGCATCCGGGTCCTGTTACTGTATCGGTATTGTTTATCTGATCATTGTTCTCCGAGTCTTTAATTCATTTGTGTCAGGGCACGTCTCATCGCAGTAAGCGCTTTTTTCTTTATCATTTTAATTTGTATTATATAACTGAAGATTGTATAGATATATATCTGTATGAGTGTGTAGCGTATGGGCGGCGGTTTTCATTTACATCTGCATAAGAAAAAATCAGAGAAGCAATCGATATTTTCCGAGGATGTCCTCGATGATCTTGCCATTTCAAGTCCGCTGCGTAAAGTGCCTGCGGCACAAAAACTGGTGCTGTGCATCGCGGCGACTGTAATTGCGGTATTGTCCCCAGTAATCTATCTCCCGTTATTTGTACTTATATCAATGATATTTGCAAGCCTCGTTCTTGCAAAAGTCCCGGTCAGGATTTACCTCTCTCTGCTTACTATACCGCTTGCTTTCGGACTTACCGGAGCCGTCGTTCTGCTCTTTGTGACAGGAGGCGGTGAGACGATATATGACTTCTTTACATTTGCCGGTTTTCACATTCAGATAACGGATAAGTCACTGAATCTTGCAATGCTGGTCCTTGCGAGGACATTTGCGGGCATGTGCTCGCTGTATTTCCTCACGGTAACAACCCCCGTGACCTCTCTCTTCAAGGTCTTAAGGGATGTTCATCTGCCGCAGGAGTTCATAGACCTTACAATGCTTATCTACCGCTATATCTTCGTCTTCATCGGCGAAGCGATAGATATCCACAATGCACAGGTAATGCGGGGGGGATATTCGACATTTAAGGACTGGATCTCGGCATTCTCAATGCTGACCTCGATGCTTTTCATACGCACGTGGGAGAAAGGCGAAGACATCTTCCTCTCGATGAATTCGCGCTGCTATGACGGAGTAATGCTGCTTCCCGAGGAGGATACGCAGACTTCCGTTAAATATGCGGTGATAATCTTTGCATATCTGAGTTTACTTGTTGTTATTCTTGCTTTGGAGATGATTTTATGAGCGATATACTTGAGTTTGATAATGTAACATATGCGTATGCCGGAAGACCGCCGTCACTGAACGGGGTCTCTTTTAAGATAGAACGCGGGAAAAAACTGGCAATTGTAGGTCCCAACGGTGCCGGAAAGACGACACTTCTCTTGATGTGCAACGGCACCCTTCAACCCGATTCGGGTACGGTTCGCGTCAACGGCGAACATATACACTATGACAAGGCGGGTCTGAGAGAGATCAGGTCAAAGGTAGGGCTTGTCTTCCAGAACTCCGACTCGCAGATATTTGCGCCCAGCGTCTATACCGATGTCGCCTTCGGTCCGGCAAATCTCCATCTCGATCCCGCCGAGATTGAGAGCCGCGTTCATGACGCCATCTTTGCCGTGGGTCTTTCGGGCTACGAGAAACGCCCGCCCCACCACCTCTCCGGCGGCGAGAAGAAGAGGGTTGCGATTGCGGGCATTCTCGCCATGAAACCCGATATTCTTGTGGCTGACGAGCCGACAGCCTCGCTTGATCCCGCGACCGCCGCCGAGATCATGGATCTGCTCGATGAGCTTCAGGAAGACGGAACGACAATCATTCTCTCGACGCACGATGTCGAACTTGCTTATTCGTGGGCGGATGAAGTCCTTTTAATTGCGGGAGGCAGAATTCTCCATCACGGCACTCCCGAGGAGGTCTTTACCGACGATTCACTGATGCTGAAAGCCAGACTTACCCCGCCGGCACTGCTTAATCTGTATACCGAGTTTGTCAAACGCGGAAAACTCGCGGATGCCAAACCTCCCAAGGGCGTGCCCGAGATGATGCATCTCATCGAAGGTTCGTATGAAGGAGTTACCGGCACAATTTATACGGTTGATACCGACAGTATCGATGAAGATGCCGTAAAAGCGATTATCGCCGAGAAGAACTGCAAGGTCGGTGCAATGGGAACACGTCCCAAGAAGAAGTGTTTCAATGCCGGAGTCAGTCTCGACTACACCTACGGTATTATCGATAAGGCGATGCTTGCCGCTCTCATAGGCGAGGATACCCTTATATTTACGTGCGGAGGCATGCTGGATCGGGTAAAGCTGAGAGTAAAGATGTTTGAAGATGCGGGAGGAGCGGCAATAAAAGTAGTCAGATTATGATTCGGGTTTGCGGAATCGCAAACGGAATGACAAACTGAATGACAAACAGAATGACAAACGGAATCACAGAAGGAATCCAAGACGGAATTCCGGACGGAATGCAAAGGACAAAGGATATTTAATTTAAATTGAGTAAAATAATATTTGTTCAGGACAGATGGAAATGAATTTGCCGGGAGGACCTACCGTCGCGGAAGTCATGGCGGTATCGCTTTTCAAACTCGGTATCCGGCAGGGTGAGATCGCCGCGGATATCGGATGCGGGACGGGTACGGTAACAAAGGAGATTGCAAAGACTGCGGGTCTTGTCTATGCGGTTGATGCACGCGAAGAAGCGTGCAGAATCACGGAAGAGACCCGAAAGAACTGCGGTGCGGAAAACATCGAGATATTCCACGGAGAAGCCCTCGATTTTCTTGCGGCGTCGCACAAGAGGATAGACTGCGCATTTCTCGGCGGAAGCCGCGACATCGAAAAAGTCCTTGAGATGCTTGTATCGCAGGGTGTCCGCAGTATCGTGGTCAATGCCGTCCTTATCGAGACTGCCGTATCCGCAATCAATAAGATGAAGGAGCTGGGTATCTTTTGCGAGGCCGTTCACCTTCAGGTCTCAAGGTCGTACGAGCTTACGGGAAGAACCATGTTTAAACCGAATAATCCCATTTACATAATTCACGGAGAGAGAAAATGCTGACAGCAATAGGCTTAGGACCCGGAGATCCGGAACTTCTGACTCTGAGAGCGGTAAGAGCTTTAAAAGAGGCGGATACGGTTTTCGTCCCCGGCGGTATCGCTTTCGAACTTGTAAAACCGTATGCAAAGAATATCGTGACACTTGATTTCCCCATGACAAGGGACGAATCTGTGATCTCGGAGTGCATGAGGCAGAATGCCGAGAAGATTCTTCCGGCGGCAAAGTCGGGCAGTGCGGTCTTCGGTCTTATCGGAGATCCCAACTTCTATTCGACTTTCTCAAGGCTTGCAAACGCGGTTCGTGAACATTATCCCGAGCTTGAGGTCGAGACAATCCCCGGAATCAGTTCGATAACGGCGTTTGCCTCGCATGCGAAGATAGCCGTAAACGGCGCCTTTACGGTCACGGACGGTCCCGCGGATCCTTCGGTAAAGATCATGATGAAGGTCACGAAACCCAAAGTCAGGGAGGCGGAGCTTCGCAAAGAAGGGTTCAATGACTTCGTTCTGGTCGAGAGGATGTATATGGACGGCGAGACGGTCTACAAAGGCGAGATGCCCGAGAAGACGAACTATTTCAGCATAATGGCAGCGAGGAAACTATGACTGCCGTGACGGATATGACGGATATGAAGGACATGAAAGAGAAGATTTACTATATTGTCGGCGCCGGCTGCGGAGATCCCGAGTTTATCACGGTAAAGGGAGAGAAACTCCTGAAATCCGCCGAAGTTCTCATCTATGCGGGTTCGCTCGTAAATCCCGAACTCGTCAAGAAGTCGCCCGCGGAGGTCAAGCTGAACTCGTGGGGCATGAAGCTTGAAGAGATCTGCGCCGAGATTGAGAAAGGAGTTCTTGCCGGCAAAAAAGTCGTGAGGCTTCACTCGGGAGATCCGTCAATCTACGGCTCAATCGTAGAGCAGATGGCAGTTCTCGAGGCGAAAGGTATTCATGCGCAGATTGTGCCGGGCGTCTCGTCGATGTTCGGTGCGGCGGCGGCTCTTCAGACCGAGTATACCCTCCGCGGTGTCTCGGAGTCGGTTATCGTTACGCGTTCGGCGGGTGATACCCTGGAAAAGGATGCGATTGCCGAGCTTTCGGCGCATAAGACCAGCATGGTGATCTTCCTCTCGACCTCGGAGATAGATAATGTCATGAAGAAACTTCAGCACGGCAGGGATACGCCGGTCGCCGTTATCTATCATGTCTCGTGGCCCGATCAGAAGATCATCCGCGGAACAATCGAGACCATAGCCGAGAAGGTGCATGCGGCGGGAATCGAGCGTTCGGCGCTTATCATCGTCGGAAACGCCGTAAACGGAATAAATGCGAAATATACGAACTCACACCTTTACGGTTGAACCTGCCGATGAAGTGCACAGTTGTTACTCTGCCGCGGTTTGAAGAAGCGGGAAAGAAGGTCGCGGATTTTCTCGATGCCGAGCTTATGCTCTATCGTGAGAACATCTTCGGCGATATCTACGGGGATGCCGACTGTATAGTGGCGATAATGTCCGCGGGTATTGCCGTAAGAGGCTGTGCGCCTTATCTTACGGATAAATGGCACGATGCGGCGGTTGTCGTGGTCACCCCCGACCTCTCGTATGCAATCCCCGTTATCGGCGGTCACCACGGCGCAAACGACTGCGCAAAGCGGCTTGCGGGTCTTGGGATAACGCCGGTTATCTCGACGGCAACCGAGGTCATGGGCAGGAAGTCGGTTGAGGAGATTGCCAAATCGGAGAACCTTACCGTCGTCAACAGGTCCTCGACAAGGAAGGTCAACGGCGCCATTCTCGATTCCGATGTCCCGATTCTCAGAGTAAATCCGCCGAAGGTAATCGTGGCAAATCCCGGGGTCTCCGTCCTCGTAAACGATTCAAAGTATGTCATAGGAATAGGATGCAGACTGGGGACGACCGAGGATGAGGTAATTTCGGCAGTCCGTGAAGGCTGTAAGAAGGCGGGAATTTCCGTGGACGATGCGAAGATATTTGCAACGACGATAAAGAAATTCCACGAGGAGGGTCTGAAGACTGCCGCCGAAAAACTCAATGCCAATCTGATATTCCTCGATGACGAGACGATAAATTCGCAGATGCCTCCCTCGAAGTCGTGTGCCGAGAGGCTGGGGCTCTGCGGTGTCTCCGAGCCGTGCGCCATGTCGGTATCGCATGAGGGCGTATTGATCCTTGAGAAGACCGTCTACGGACGGGTAACGATTGCAATCGCAAAATAAAAGATTAACTGGTGATATAATGGGAACACTTTGGATAGTCAGTTCTGGTCCCGGATCTGCTGCACAGCTGACTCCGGCGGCAACGGAAGCGGTGAAATCCGCGGATATAATCATAGGAAACGCATTTTACCTTGAGTTGATGGGCGACATCATCGCCAGAAAGAAGGTAATCTACAGTTCCATGGGTAAAGAGGTCGACCGTGCAAAAGAGGCGGCGGAGCTTGCCGCAAACAACAACGTCGTCATGATCTCGGGCGGAGATGCGGGCGTATACGGTATGGCAAGCATCGTACTCGAGGTCGTGGAGAGGGAGTTTCCGAAGCAGGAGGTCATTGTTCTCCCCGGAGTTACGGCGGCAACGGCGGCGGCATCCCGCTTAGGCTCTCCGCTCTCGGGAGATTACGTTACCTTAAGTCTCTCCGACCTGCTTACTCCGTGGGAGGTTATCGAAAAGAGGCTTGATCTAGCATTCCAAATGGGAACGCCGGTTGCCCTTTACAACCCGAAAAGTAACGGAAGACCGCAAAATCTCTCAAAAGCTCTTGCAATCGCTCTTAAACACCGTGACGGTTCGACCCCCGTCGGCATAGTCAAAAATGTTTTTCGCGATGGCGAGACTAAATGTATAACTACACTCAAAGAACTTGCCGAGGATGACGGGTTCGTGGATATGCATTCGATCCTGATAATCGGAGGAGAGGAGACAAGAATTTGGAAGGAGAACGAAAATGTCAGAGGAATCATTACACCCAGAGGATATCACAGAAAATATGTATACTGATATCGGCGCGGATACACCCGAAGGTTTCTCCATCTCTTCAAGGAGCCGGGAACTTGCCAGAAAGATGGTTGGTAACGAGACGCCGGAGGACAGAATTCGTCAGAGATGCTCGATTGCGGTCGGCGACTGGGCGATGGCGGATCTCATGAGGTTTCAGAACAGTCCCGTGGAGGCGGGACTTAAAGCCCTGGAGAACGGTGCCGATATCTTTACCGATATAAGAATGGTCTCGATGGGTATCCAGAAGAGAGGTCATTCGTCAAAGGTTGAGTGCGCACTGGATTACGGAGCGGAGATCTCGAGCGCCAAGGGTATTACAAGGAGTTCCGCGGGATTTATCGCGCTTAAGGACAGGCTTGAAGGCTCGATTGTCGTAATCGGCAATGCGCCGTCGGCTCTTATCACGGTCTGCGAGTTCATAGACAAGGGCATTATTCCCGCACTTGTCATAGGAACGCCGGTCGGTTTCGTGAACGCTGCCGAATCCAAGGAGCTTTTAAGGACGAAGACGAATGTATCGGCTGTCTCCAATGAGGGCACACGCGGCGGAACTCCGGTGGCTGTCGCATCGCTCAACGAGATTATCACCATGTATGCCGAGAAGCATTGAACGGCGTGGTTCGGCGTTGAACCGGCATTGAACCGGCGTTGAAGAGCGCCGCATTATTGAGAATTTGTTATGAAAGACCCTGTGAGCGGTTTTGAGTATCCGAAAGCCTGGATTGATCTCTGCGACGCCGAGTCGCTCGAGTTAGTTCGCAGTGGTTTCGGGGTGCTGACCGCGAGCGGCAGGGTCTTAAAAAGGGGATTTACCACGGGTTCCACGGCATCGGCGGCGGTATATGCAGCTGTTGCTTCCCTTAAGTCGCCCGTATCGGTATCCCCCGTTCTTTTGCCCTGCGGAATCAGAGCGGATATCCCTTCTTCCGGTATAAACGGCGTCGGCGAGGCGAGAAAGTATTCGGGCGATTATCCCTCGGATATTACTTCGGGGATTCTCATACGTGCCACGGCTGAGCCTGCCGACGGGATCTCGGTCGATACAGGAGAAGGTATCGGCAGATATGAGAGGGATACGCCGCGTTACCCTAAAGGTTCCCCCGCTATCGGAAAGAGTGCCTTTGAAGAGATTTTAAGGGCGGCGGAGGATGCCTGCCGCCATGCCGGGCTTAAGGGTGCCAGAGTTATTCTGACGATTCCCGACGGCGAAAGAATAGGTAAGCTTACCCTGAATCCGAGAGTTGGGGTCATAGGCGGCATCTCGATTGTGGGAACCACGGGCTTTGTCGAGCCGTGGGACGATCATTTAAGCGAGACCATAGGCGAGAGAATAGCAAAGACGGATAAGGTTGTTGTTACCACGGGAAGAATAGGTCTGAGATATTCGCGGCTTCTCTTTCCCGATTATGAGGTCGTTCTTGCGGGTTCAAAGATAAGCGAGGCTCTCTCATCCGCGGAAAAATGTGCGGATGCGGTAATCTGCGGTCTTCCGGGACTTATTCTGCGATTCTTTAATCCCGACGTTGCCGTCTCAAGGGGATTTAAGACCGTGGAAGAGCTGGTTGCCTCCGAAAACGGTATTGCCGCCATGAACTTCGAGCTTGACGCGGCAAAGGCGAGATATCCGTGGCTACGGATAGTTATCATAGACAGAAGCGGCAAGGTAATAGGTGATACAAAATGAAGATTGTGGGTGTCGGCTGCGGAGAAAACATGCTTACGCAGGAGGCTATTGATGCGATACGCCGTGCGAAACTGATCTACGGCTCGGACCGTGCGCTTGCGCTTGCAAAGGAGTATATCGCATCGGATGCGCAGGCTCAAGAGATTACGGATTACAAGGCTCTCAGGACTCTTCCGAAGGATGCGGTCGTTCTCTCGACCGGCGATCCCATGATGGCGGGTCTGGGTTATCTTGACGGCGATATAGTCTCGGGAATCTCGTCCATGCAGTGTGCCTATGCAAGACTCCATGCCATGTGGACGAATGCGGCGATTGTGAACGCACACGGCAAAAATCACCGCGATGCCATGGAACTTGCGGCAAGGGACATAGCGGCGGGTCATTCCGTCTTCATCATCGCCGATCCCGAATTTTCGGTAGAGGAACTGAGTAAGTATCTTCCTAAGGAGACAAAGATTGCGGTCTGCTCCAATCTCGGATATGAGGACGAGGAGATCTCCGAAGGTACGGCAGGTTCTCCTCCGAAAGTAAATCACAGACTGTTTTCCGTCGTCTGCGGATATTGACATTAACGCCGCATATTAACAATAACGCCGTTTTTTACGCCGCTTTTTTATGCTGTTTTTTATCTGCAAATTTTATGTCCGCAAAAATCTCTTTACGCAAAACCGGCGGAACCGATATGTTGTCCGTCCGTTTCAGATAAATTCCGGATATATAATTGAAAAAAAAGGTTCTAATTAGGGAGTTTGGGTAAGCTTATGCTTCCTTCTCGTCCTTTCTCTTTGACTGACCGAGCCAGTATCCGAAGATCAGACAGGCAACACCGGTACCGATTGCCGCCTGAAGTGCGAAGAGAAGTGACTCGACTTCACCGCTGGGAGGTGCCCATAACGGTGATTCAAACCAAGGTTCGTAACCTGTTTCAGAGATCATGTCCTCGGCACCGCCGTCAGCGCCGCCCCATTCGGAGTCTCCTCCTGTTGCCAATGCAAAGACGACAAGACCGAGAATGATCAGAATGCCTACTATGATTTCAATTGTAGAACGCTTCATGCTGCCTCACCCTGAATTTTTGCGATTTCGGCATCCTCGATAATTCCGAGACTCTTTAAGATCTCAGGCTTAACGCGGACGATGAACTTGGCTACAAGAGCACAGATAATACCTTCAATGATTGCGAGCGGAATCTGTGTGACTGCAAAGATTGTTCCGAATGCAGTGAATGCCGCAACGATGCTGCCGTCAATCGGGAATGCAAGAGCAAGCTGAAACGATGTAACTGTGTATGTCACAAGGTTTGCTACAGCCGCGGTAACTCCTACACAGAGACCCAGACCGAGACCTGCTTTTCTGAGTGCCACGAAGACTCCCCATGCAACGAGAGGACCGAAGATAGCCATCGAGAATGCATTTGCACCGAGTGTCGTAAGACCGCCGTGTGCGAGAAGCAGTGCCTGGAAGATCAGTACGATTGTTCCGAGAACTGCGGTAACGAACGGTCCGAAGAACGATGCCGAAAGACCGGTACCTGTCGGATGCGAACAGCTTCCCGTTACCGAGGGTATTTTAAGTGCCGACAATACGAAGACAAACGCTCCGCAGACTGCCATAAGAGGCAGAACCTTTTGATCTTTGTCAATTAGCTTTTTCATCTGCCAAAGACCCACGATGATAAACGGTATGGATAAGACAAACCATACGATACACCATTCCATTGGCAGATAGCCTTCCATAATGTGCATAAGAAGTAATTGTGTTAACTAATATTTAATTTTGTTCTCGTGAACACAACTTTTCGGACAATTTTTATGAAAGATCGTGTATTTTCTTACATATCCGGATATTGTTTGAAATTGCGAATACCTATTGTAATTTTTGTATCCGGCAGTATGCAAAATTTGAAAATCGTGTTACCGTATTAAGAAAATATTTATAATATTTCATTTTATTTTCAAAAAATAAGGCTAATCATCGTTTTTCCAAAAAGGGATTGTTCATCCGAAAAATGTTTGTCCGGGGCTTTTGATCCGATGAAAATCTTCAAAAAAAAAGGTGGTGAGATTTGATCATTCGTTTTCGGTCGCGAGGTAAGCGCCGATTATCATGATTATTAAGGCAGTTATGAAGACTGCCGACGGCATCTCGTGAAAGAGCATGAACGAGAAACCTACGCCGAGGAACGGCGCTATTGCGTAGAATGTGCTGGTCTTTGCGGCGCCGAGCGTTCTCTGAGCCGAGACATAATAATATATGCTCATGCCGTATGATACGAAGCCGAGCAGGAGTATCATAAGACAGAGCGAAAGTGCCGGAAGTGTCTCGCCGGCAATGTGAGCGATAACGAGTGCACCGAAGCCGGAGAAGAGTCCTTTTATGAGGACTATCTCGAGCGGGTCCTTGTCCGAGATCATTCTGGTGCAGTTATTCTCTAAGCCCCAGAATACGCAGGCGGCAAGGACGAAGACAGAGCCTAACGAGAAACTGACATTGCTGAAATCGTCGACCGTAAGCAGTATGCTTGCGATCGTCACCAGAAGGATTGCAAGCCACAGGCGCTTGGATATTATCTCTTTAAAGATTACAAGCGCTATTACCGACGTTGCGACTATCTCGAAGTTGTTGAGGAGAGAGGCGTTTGCCGCCGTCGTCATGGTAAGTCCGAACATCAGAGATATCGGTGCGGCGATATCCAGAAGGATCATACCGATGACGTATGGTCTGTCCTTCTTCGAGAGGGATGTCTCTTTAGATTCCCGCTTCAGTGTTTTTCTGCCGCCCCAGATGAAGACCATGCCGATGCCTGCGCCGAGGTAGAGCATACCTGCGGTCATCATCGGTGCCGCTTCCTCAAGGAACATCTTCGAGAATGGTGCACTGAGGGCGAAGAGTGCAGCAGCTAATATTGCAAAAAATATTGCCGTTGAACAATTTTTGCTGCCGACATCGGTCATATAATCAGATTTTCTGTCATCTGCCTTTTAAGGGTATCTCTCGTCTGAATTTCGGTTCATAACTTTTTTAAAAAGTATCACACTTATGTTGCGATTTTGTCAGATATGTCACGCAAAATAGCACATCCGTAATTATCATGTTATTTTCAAAAAAACGCGCATAATTTTGGCTTTTGTGCGGAAGTCACATGCGGCGGCGGGCAGATGGGTTACATTGATTTGGCTGATTTTCGGGGCAGGTTAATGAGAGTTAATAGGGGTGGCGGATGAGCTTTGAAAATGGTTACATACAGCGGCAGGTTTTTATCGGGTCATGATGACCCCATAAATGACCCCATAAATGAACCTATAAATGAACCTATAAATGAACCTATAAATGAGCCTATAAATGAGCCTATAAATGAGCCTATAAATGAGCCTATAAATGAACCTATAAATCCGGATGCCAGAGAAAAGGAGATCATCAATATGATACGGGAAAATTCAAATTTGACCCGAAAGGATATGGCGGAACGTATGGGATGCTCCGTTTCGACGATTAAGAGAGCATTGCAGTCAATGGTTGAAAAAGGTAAAATCAAACGTATCGGTTCAAATAAGAAGGGTGAATGGATTATATTGAAGGGAAAATGAAGTGAGTCTGATCTGCTTAAATAAAGTACAAAGCAGTCTGTAAAACAGTTTTCAAAAATCCGAGACAGTGTCTCGGAAATTCAGTGCGGAAGGTGAACCGTCATCCTTATCCGTCATCTCCTGCCGAAAGTTAGGGGTCTGCGCCGCCAAACTCAGAAAAAAATGGGTTAAAAAGTTTTTTTAATTCAACAGTCCGTATACCGGAAGGTCCATCGGGTTGTATCCCCGCATCTTGGAACGGGAAAGATACAACTCCTTCGGCACTCCGTATCGGGCAGTTTCGGGATTAAATCTTCAGCTGAGTGTATGAAAGATTTTCCATATTTTCTTTCAGTGTCTTGAAGACCGGCGCTCCGTCGACGAAGGTGTATATTTCATCGGCTTTGGCTTCGGGGTCAATGTCAGCGAAGAGATCGGGGTAGAGGACCTTTCCGACATAGTATGCGTTGGCCATACTGGTCTCATGGTTCGTACCCATCGATGTATGCGGGTTGAGTGCATAGATCTTGCCGGTCTTTACCGCGGTTAATTCCCTGTATGACGGATCGGTCTGGAGTTCGTAGATACCTCCGCCGCCCGCGGCTTCCATTGTGTTGAGGTCAACGAAGATAATCTCGGGATCCCATCCGATGATCTGTTCCTTGGATACGGCAGCATATCCTGTGCTTGCCGTTGATCCGAGTCCTGCCGCAACGTTATTTGCGGAGAGAACCGTGAACGGATAGTATGTCGGGTCGCTTCCGTCGAATCCGTGTGCACCGTTATAGGAGACTCCGCCTATGTATACCGTGGGCTTAACGGTTCCGTCGGCTTTTGCGGCTCTTGATTCAAGATCGGCTCTTGTGTCGGCGAAGTATTTGATTACATCCTCGGCACGCTGTTCTTTGTGGAGAACTTTTGCGATTGTCCTGAGCGATTCCTCGACTTTAGCCGTGCTCGTGACATAGTCGCCGGAGTAGAAGAGAACTACGGGTATTCCGGTCTTTTCGGTGAGTTCGTTGGCGTTCTGAATGATTGTATCGGAGACACCCGACATGAAGACGACTTCGGGGTTTGCTTTCATGAGAAGTTCGGGATCAACGACTCCTTTTGATGCTCCCAAAACCTGTAATTCTTTAATCTGCGGATTTGCCAGCATATACGGTCTGGTTTCGGCTTTGCGCTTTAAGAGACTGCTGTCCTGGAAGTCAACCGCGACCATCTTGTCGGTTGCTCCGAGCCATGCGAAGTATCGCGATGAACCCGAGCCCGATACCGCTATCTTTGACGGATTGTCGGGAACAACAACACTGCGCCCGGCGACGTCGGTTATCGTGATTGTTGCGCTGTCTGTCTGTGTTTCCGTACCCGTTGCGACAGGGGCAGCCGTTGCCGTTTGGGTAGCTGCCGCCGTTGCGGATCCTCCTGCGCTGCCGGAGCCGGATGTGCAGCCTGCAAAGGCAATCGCCGCAAGCATGGCAATCATGATCAAAATTGTTAATGCTTTTTTCATAGTGTGACCATTTTTAATTTTTGTCATACTTATTGTTATAGATATTGATTTTGTATGTGATTAATAGTTATTTTTGAAATTCGGTATGATTAGTTTATGGGTGTTGCAAAGAAAAGTGACTTCCGCGGTTTGCCGCGGTTATCCCCGGTTATCCGCGGACCGAAAAAAGAAGAATAAATCCGGGGCAGTATCCCGGAAATTCATGAAATCCGATATCAGATCTCAGAATTTCGGCACAACGATAGGCATATTGTTATGCGAAATGACATCGACGGCAATACCGTATACTTCTTCGATAAGTTCGGGAGTAACGCCCGACTTGTCGCAGATCTTATGGATCTTGCCGCCTTTCATGAAGACAAACTTATCCGCAAACCTCAGAGCCAGATTCAGGTCATGCATGGTCATAATCGTGGCACAGTTATGGCAGTCCACGACATGTCGGATAAGCTTTAAGATCTCCATCTGACGCGACATATCCAGAGCGCTCGTAGGTTCGTCGAGAAGAAGGACGGACGGTTCCTGAACAATGGCACGGCAGACGCAGACTCTCTGAAGTTCTCCCCCCGAGATCTCGTCGATATACCTCAGCTGCATATTCGAAAGTCCGAACTTTTCAAGAGCGTCATAGACAAGATCATAATCGTGTTCCGTGATCTTCCAGCCGAGATGCGGCTTTCTGCCGAGAAGAACGGTATCAAAGACCGTCATTCTTGCCGACTCGTTTCTCTGCGCCACGTAGCCGACGTTCCTGGCTATGTCCCTGCCCGACATCTTCGAGAGATCCATATCGCCTATAAGAATTGTTCCCGCCTTCGGTTTGAGAATCATATTCATGCATTTGAGAAGCGTGGATTTTCCTACGCCGTTGGGTCCGAGGATTGCCAGAATCTCACCGCGTGAGACTTCTACCGTGATGTCTTTAAGGATCTTTGTCGTGCCGTATTCGAATTCAACGGCATCGGCTCTCAGAAGAGCGAGGCAGTCGTCATCATCCCTGTGATGTTCGCAGCATCCTCCGCATCCTCCTCCGTGCGAGTGAGGATGAGTATGCACGACGTCGCGGTGTGAATGAGGGTGTTCGTGCATGACGCCGTCGTGAGTATGATCTCCTGTCATATTCTCCTCCCTTTAATTATAATGTAGATGAATATGGGCGCTCCGAGGAATGCGGTCAGAACCGCGACCGGCAGAATATGCGGTGCGATAATCGTCCTTGCCACGGTATCGGCGACCAGAAGCAGGAGCGATCCGCAGACCAGACTTGCCGGAATCAGGAACCTGTGGTCGTCCCCCACGATTCTTCGCATCATATGCGGACAGACAAGACCCACGAAACCGATGATCCCGAGGAATGACACGACGATTGCGCTGATTAAGGACGCGGCTACCATTCCCGTTATTCTTGTCATGTCGACATTGACTCCGAGACCCTTTGCGGTTTCTTCACCGGCATCGACCGCGTTGTAGTCCCAGCGCTTGCAGAAGATGTAGATTGAGCAGATGAGAACAATTAATGCTATCAGTCCGAGTTCCGACCAGCTGGCACGTGCGACATCTCCGAACTGCCAGAATACTATCGATGCAAGGCGTGTATCGTCGACGAAATACTGAACCGCCATCAGTCCCGCGGCAAAGAGCGAACTTATGGCAACACCGGCAAGAACCATGGTCTCGGGGGTTGCTCCGCGGATTCTCGTAATGGCAAGTATTAGGACCGTCGTCAGCATGGACAGTATAAATGCCATGCCTGTCGTCAGATACGGGTTGTTGATGACAACGGCATCCATCATGTTGCTGCCCGTCATTCCCGCATCGAAGATGAGAATGCCCACAGCCGCACCGAATGCCGCCGCATTTGAAAGTCCGAGGGTAAACGGCGATGCCAGCGGGTTTCTGAGCACGGACTGCATGGCGACACCTGCGACGGCAAGTCCTGCGCCGGCTGCGATGGCCGTAAGTGCCTGCGGTATTCTTATGTTCCATATAACCCTTTCAACAAGGCTTGTTCCACCCGGACCGCCCAGAATGGTTGAGATGACATCAGGAATCGGAATCGAAACGGAACCGACCGATATGGATACGAGGAACATGACGACCGTGACCGCTATTCCGAGGAAAATTGCCGTGTATTTTCTGCCGACGTAAGACATGTAGTCTTCGACATTGCCTTCGGTCCTGTCTTCGACCTTATTTTCAGCCGTACATTGCGCCGAATTTTCAGTCGTTTCTTCTGCCCTGTCTTCAGCCTTATCTTCGACAGTATCGACCGTATATTCGGTTTTGCTTATCTCTTCGGCTTTATCTTCTGTCGTCATTCTGTTCCCGGTATGTCGAATTCTTCGCTGTACGGTTTGATGTCGACAACGGGTGTCCCGTCAAACGCTTCTAGACCTCTTACCGTGAGTATGTTTCTCTCTATTTTTACGAGCTTTACAAGGGTAAGAGAGACCGGATTGGGTCTGTTCGGTGATCTGCTTGCAAATACACCTTTAATCGGACGTGTTTCGTCGCCGCCGGGATGAGCCTGCAGGACGCTTCTGTCCGACCTGTTGAACCAGCAGAAGATGAAGATGTCATCTCCTTCCGAGAGTCCGAGGAGTGCGTCGGCAAACTCCGGACATATGGTGATTTTGCTCAATTCATCGGTAAGTCTGCCCTGACGGGGCGCGTCTCCGCGTTCTTTGAACGGCGAAGATACCATTCCCACGGGTATTATGTTAGTTTCAGCCATCAGATCTCCGGTTGAGTGTATGAGAGATTGTTCATATTTTCTTTCAGTGTCATGATCGGTATCATTACAGCTTTTTTCATAGTATAACTGTTTTTAATTTTATTCATACTTATTGTTAATGATATTGATTCTCTATGTGAATTAGGGTTACTTTTTCAATCGGACATGATTATATAGTTTTACGATTAATAGTAATTTCATATGAAGTCATTTGAAGATGCCATAGCATTCCACGGTCACTCCTGCGGCGGTCTTGCCATGGGATATAAAGCCGCGGAACTTGCGGCGGAACTCCTCGACCTTAAATTTTCGGAGGATGAAGAGGTAGTTTGTATAACGGAGACCGATTCCTGCACGGTCGATGCGATTCAGGTCACACTCGGATGTACGGCAGGCAAAGGCAATCTTTTCGTGAACAAGTGGGGGAAGAATGCGTTTTCGTTCTACAACCGAAAGACGGGTAAATCCGTAAGACTTGTTGCGAATCCGAATGCGGTGCCGAATAACTCCGAGCTTGTCGCACTTCGCCCCAAGGTTTTTTCGGGCAAAGGAACGCCGGAAGATGCAAAGCGCCTGCATGAGCTTATGCATGAGTATACGGACGCAATTCTTGCTATCCCCGCAAAGGATCTCTTCGTCGTGAAAGAGACGCAGGAGTTTGTGCCAGACAAGGCGAGAATCTTTGACAACGTCGTATGTTCGGTCTGCGGCGAGCAGGTCGCCGAAGGTCTCTGCGGTAAAGTGGACGGCAAGTATGTATGCACCCCGTGCATGCATAAGAAGTGAAAAATTACGGATTTTTTTATATTTTCTTTTTTCGTTAAGAGTTTTCTCAGGGTAATAGTGCCGCGGTAATGCGTTGAAGAATCCATCGGTCAGAAATCCGAGACACTGTCTCGGAAATTCCGGATAACCCATCTTCAGATTTCGTCAACAGTGTTGACGAATTCTTACGGGACTCTTTGATCGGTTATTGCGATTGCGCACGGATTGAATTTCATGAGTATATCGGTTATTGTTGTATAGACATGCAAAGCACTGGATTATAATCCCATGCTTTATGGTAATACCGAAGGGTTATAATCCAATGCTTTTTGAATATCGATTTTCACACTATTTATATAATTTACATAATTTTAGTGAACAATGATAAATATTGTCGGCGGTACAGTTTAGATTGGAATTAAATTTTCAGCCGTGTTTACAGGTATTGTCAGGGGGTACTTGTAATTAAAATAAGAAAGATTGATTTTATTCTAAATATCAGTAAAAATAGGAGTCATTCATGGCAGACAACAAGAAGGAGCAGGAACGAGACGATCTCCATAAGGCAATTTGGGGTATTGCGGATGATCTGCGTGGTGCGGTTGACGGCTGGGATTTCAAGCAATATGTTCTCGGATTCATGTTTTATCGCTATATCTCCGAGAACCTGACAAATTACATTAATGCCGGCGAACATGCCGCAGGTCATTCTTCTTTTGACTATGCTAAACTCAGCGATGATGAGGCTGAGAGTGCACGCAACGGTCTTGTAAAGGAAAAAGGCTTTTTCATTCTGCCTTCCGAGTTGTTCTGCAACGTGCGTAAAAGAGCGGATAAGGACGAAAACCTGAACGAAACCCTTGAGAGAATATTCAATCACATTGAAGAATCCGCAAAAGGATCCGAGAGTGAGTCCGATTTTGCGGGGTTGTTTGACGATATCGACGTAAACAGCAATAAACTCGGTTCTTCGGTCATAAAGAGAAACGAGAAACTTGTCAAACTTCTTAACGGAATCGGCGATATGAAACTCGGCAATTATCAGGACAATACCATTGATGCCTTCGGCGATGCCTACGAGTATCTGATGAGTATGTATGCCTCAAGTGCGGGTAAGAGCGGCGGAGAATTCTATACGCCTCAAGAAGTCTCCGAACTTTTGACAAGGCTTGCCGTTGGCGGAAAAAAACAGATCAATAAGATCTATGATCCCGCCTGCGGCTCGGGTTCGCTTCTTTTGAAAGCCGCCAAAATTCTCGGTAAGGAAAACGTTCGTCTCGGATTTTTCGGGCAGGAAATTAATATTACCACTTACAACCTCTGCCGTATCAATATGTTCCTGCACGATATTCCTTTTGACAAGTTCGATATCGCCTGCGAGGATACGCTTATATCTCCTCAGCATTGGGATGATGAGCCGTTTGAGGCAATCGTTTCAAATCCGCCGTATTCAATACATTGGGCTGGCGATGAGAATCCTTTACTCATCAATGATCCGAGATATTCACCTGCCGGAGTGCTTGCACCGAAGAAAGCGGCGGATATGGCTTTCATTATGCATTCGCTTTCGTGGCTTGCCAACAACGGAACTGCTGCAATCGTATGCTTCCCCGGAATTATGTATAGGGGCGGAGCGGAGAAGAAGATCAGAAAATATCTCATAGACAACAACTATGTGGACTGCGTGATTCAGCTTCCCGATAATCTCTTCTTCGGAACATCAATTGCAACGTGTATTTTGGTCTTAAAGAAGGGTAAGGCTGATAACAGTATCCTGTTTATAGATGCCTCTAAGGAATGCATCAAGGTAACGAATAACAACAAACTGACGGATGAAAACATAGACAATATAGTAAATGAGTTTGTTTCCCGTGAAGAGAAGGCACATTATGCACACAGGGCTTCTTATGATGAGGTTGCCGAAAATGACTACAATCTTTCGGTCTCTTCATATGTCACACCCGAGGATAGAAGAGAAATTATCGATATCGTAAAGCTTAACGCCGAGTTAAAAGAGATCGTCGCAAGGGAGCAGGTTCTTCGTGATGCGATAGATAAGATAGTTGCCGAGATTGAAGGAGCAGATAACACGATTGGGCAATCGAATCGTCTTGCATACGAGAAGCACGAACCAAAAGCAATATCGGATGTCAATAAACTTATCGACAATACCGTACAAACGGGAAGCGGTATGGCAATTGCCGACAATCCCGAAAAATCGGAAAAATCCGAATCAGTTCCAAAGCATTCCAAAGGTAAAAGGGCGTGAAGCATGAGTAAATTGGATGAACTTATTGCGGAGTTGTGCCCTAACGGAGTGGAGTATAAGCCTCTTTCTGAAATAGCAACAGTTACACGTGGCGGGAATCTTCAGAAAAAAGATTTTACGGAATCTGGTGTTCCGTGCATCCACTATGGTCAGATACATACAAAATATGGTCTGTTTACGGATAAGACATTCACTTTTGTCAGCGAGGAGACAGCACTTCGACAAAAAATGGCAGTTACCGGGGACATCATTATGGCAGTGACCAGTGAGGATGTAGAGGGTGTTTGTAAATGTGTTGCCTGGCTTGGTGATAGCGATGTGGCGGTTGGTGGACATACAGCCATTATCCGTCATAATCAAAATCCAAAATATTTGGTATATTTCTTTAATTCCGCTTTGTTTTATGATCAAAAGAAAAAATTGGCTCATGGTACTAAAGTGATTGAAGTTACTCCTTCTAAACTGAATGGAGTAAGAGTCCCCGTTCCTCCTTTAGAGGTACAACGTGAAATTGTCCACTTGCTTGACAATTTCACGGAGCTTACAGCGGAGCTTACAGCGGAGCTTACAGCAAGAAAGAAGCAGTATGAGTATTACAGAAATAACTTGCTGAGTTATTATGGTGGTGATACTGAGAAAATGTATCTTTCGGATGTTGCAGATGTTTTTCGAGGAAAATACATAACACAGAAAACATCAAAATCAGGCAATATTCCTGTTATTATGGGGGGACAAGAACCTGCTTACTATATTGATGAATCGAATCATGAAGGGGAGATTGTTGTAGTAGCGAGAAGTGGGGTATCTGCTGGTTTTGTATCCTATTGGGATCAACCCATTTTTGTGACGGATGGTTTTGGTTTTGAGGCTAAAAAAGAACTTGCTACACCAAAATATCTCTATTATGTGCTCAAAAATAAAGAAAAAGAACTTAATGATATGAAGCGTGGGGCTGGTGTTCCACATGTCAGTAGAGAAATGTTAAGCATGGTTAAAATACCAATCCCAGAAATCTCAACTCAGAAGCGAATTGTTGAGATTTTAGACAATCTTGAGTCAATTTGTAACGATTTGAGCAGTGGTCTTCCTGCCGAAATTGAAGCCCGTCAGAAGCAGTATGAGTACTACCGTGACAAACTTCTGACTTTCAAAGAAAAAAACTGAAGAGGGGGATGCTTTATGCCATATTTTAACATAATCGCCGAGACAAACGAGAATACTGTCGTTACGGAATACACTCCTGTAAAGGTCAGATCAGAGAGATATCAGAGCGAAGCCGCACTCGAAAAAGAATTCATAAGGATGCTCGGAGAGCAGGGATACGAATATCTGAAAATTAATTCAGAGGAAGACCTTATTCTGAATCTCAGAAAACAGCTTGAAAAGCTGAACGGCTATACCTTCACGGATGATGAATGGAACCGTTTCTTTACTGAATCCGTAGCAAATACCAATGAGGACATTAAGGAGAAAACAAGGAAAATTCAGGAAGATTATGTTCAGGTATTAAAACGCGATAACGGCGAAAGCAAGAACATCAAACTGATTGACAAGAAAAATGTGCATAACAATTCAGTACAGGTAATCAATCAGTACGTAATCGGCAGGGAAGAAGGCGCAAAGCATGACAACCGCTATGATGTAACAATCCTTGTAAACGGTCTTCCGCTGGTGCATGTCGAACTTAAGAGAAGGGGTGTGGCAATCCGCGAAGCATTCAACCAGATCAACCGCTATAAGAGGGAGAGTTTCTGGGCAGGTACAGGTCTCTATGAGTATGTGCAGATATTTGTTATCTCAAACGGCACCAACACACTTTATTACTCCAACACTACAAGGAACAATCATATCAAGGAAGCAAATCTTCCGCAATCCTCAAAAAAGGAAAAGACAAGCAATTCTTTTGAATTTACATCTTATTGGGCAGACGCAAACAACAGAATAATCCCCGATATCGTAGATTTTACGCGGACATTCTTCTCAAAGCACACGCTTCTGAACATCCTTACAAAGTACTGCGTTTTCACGGCGGAGGACACGCTTCTGGTCATGCGTCCTTATCAGATTGTCGCAACCGAACGCATCATAACCCGCATTGAAATAGCGAACAATTACAAGAAATACGGAACCGTAGCGGGCGGCGGCTATATCTGGCATACTACGGGATCGGGAAAGACTCTGACTTCTTTTAAGACCGCAAGAATAGCGTCTTCATTGCCGTACATAGACAAAGTGCTCTTCGTAGTTGACAGAAAAGATCTTGACTACCAGACAATGAAGGAGTATGACCGCTTTGAAAAAGGAGCGGCAAACAGCAACACATCAACGGCAATTCTGAAGAAACAGCTTGAAGATGACAACTGTAAAATTATCATCACGACCATTCAGAAACTCTCGACCTTTGTAAAGAAAAATCCCAATCATGAGGCATTCGGAAAGCATTTCGTCATAATATTCGATGAATGTCATCGCAGTCAGTTCGGAAACATGCACGCGGCAATCGTGAAAAACTTCAAGAGATATCATCTCTTCGGATTCACGGGCACACCGATATTTGCCGTGAATGCGGGATCGGGAAAGACTGCGCAGTTTTTCACAACGGCACAGACCTTTGGCGATCAGCTTCACACATACACAATAGTAGATGCCATCAATGACAAGAATGTTCTGCCTTTCCGCGTTGATTACATCAAGACAATGGATATGGACGATGACATAATCGATGAACCGGTATGGGACATCGACCGCGAAAAAGTCTACATGGCACCTGAGAGAATCTCTCTCGTCACAGAATATATTCTGAATCATTTTGACCAGAAAACCTATCGCAAAAACAGGTTTTACACATTTAACACACTGACCAATGTCTCCGATGTAGCTGCAAGCAAACGCGGAAAAGTTATGGAAATCCGGCAGAAACAGAAGATTGGCGGCTTTAATTCCATATTTGCCGTTTCTTCAGTTGATCTCGCAAAACTCTATTACACCGAGTTTAAGAAGCAGATGGAAGCGGATCCGTCAAAATCACTCAAGATTGCGACAATATACAGTTACGGAGCAAACGAAGAGGAATCCGACGGAATACTCGACGAAGAAGACCCCGAGGATACATCCGCACTTGATACAAACTCAAGAGATTTCCTTGAAAACGCTATCAAAGACTATAACGAGATGTTCCATACGAACTATGACACATCCGGCGATAAGTTCCAGAATTACTACAAGGATGTATCTCTTCGCATGAAAAACAGGGAAATTGATCTCCTTATCGTCGTAAACATGTTCCTTACGGGATTTGATGCAACTACACTCAATACCTTATGGGTTGACAAAAATCTGAAGTTGCACGGACTGATTCAGGCATTTTCAAGAACAAACCGCATATTGAATTCCGTAAAGACCTTCGGAAATGTCATATGCTTCAGAAACCTTCAAAAGCGTGTAGACCGTGCCATATCCCTTTTCGGTGACAAAGACGCTTCAGGCATTGTCCTAATGCGTACTTTCAATGATTACTATTACGGCTATAAAGACGCGGACGGAAAAGTACATCTCGGATATGTGGATCTCATCAACGAACTTAAGACAAAATTCCCGCTTGAAGAGCCTCGTATCATCGGAGAACAGAATCAGAAGGATTTCATCAGGCTGTTCGGAGTTATCCTGAGAGTCAGAAATATCTTAAGCTGTTTTGATGAGTTTGAGAATATGGAACTTCTTTCAGAGCGTGATCTTCAGGATTATCTCGGAAGATATCAGGATCTTCGTGATGAGTGGAAAAACAGAATGTTTTCCGGCGAGAAAGTGGATATTACCGAGGACATTGTATTCGAAATTGAGCTTATCAAGCAGATTGAGATTAATATCGACTATATTCTCGTGCTTGTCAAGAAGTATCACGACTCTCAGTGCCATGATGAAGAGGTACTCATTACAATTCAGAAAGCTGTTGATGCTTCTCCCGAACTCAGAAGTAAGAAGGAACTTATCGAGATATTCATTTCAAGAGTCAACTATGTTGATGATGTCATGGATGCATGGTATGAGTTTGTCGGGCAGGAGAAGGAGAAAGAACTTACTAGGATCATAGAGGAAGAAAATCTGAAAGAAGAAGAGACAAGAAAGTTTATTGATTATTCGTTCAAGGTCGGCGGAATAAAGACTACGGGAACGGGTATTGATGAATTGATGCCTCCGATGAGCAGATTCGGATCGGGAGACCGTGCGGAGAAAAAACAAAGAATCATTGATAAATTGCTTGCATATTTCGAAAAATACTATGGTGTTTGTGCCGTAGATGAAGAAGATGAATGATACCTGCAATCATTGACAAGTGCCGACTTTCCTAATTTTTCAACTTGTGCATTTTTTGCACAAGTTGCCGATACCTATGTTTTCCCGCGGTCTTTTCGTCTTGATGTTCTAATGCGCGCCGGATTGATTTGCCTTAATGCCTATTATTGCATTTTATTCTCGTAATGCGCGATACCGTCCTAAAAATTCGGTATATGACTGTGCGACATAAAAACAAACAAAAACAAAGCCTCGGGCGGAATTTGAATCCGCGACCTCGTCCTTACCAAGGACGCGCTCTACCGGCTAAGCCACCGAGGCAACAAAAGTGCATCATAATATGGATATGAAAAATATAAAACCTTAACTAAATGACCATGGGGATTGATCGAAAAACAGGGGATTTCTGAATACGGCATAACACGGAATTAAACGATGCCGTTTCTCTTCAACTGCGTAACCGAGCGCAGAACGCCGTCAAATGTCTCGGTCTCGATTATCGGACACAGATTCTCTTTTCTGATGAGATCGTAGATCGGCGCAAAATCGACGGTCCCGTCACCGATGGCGGCGTGAGAGTCCGCATTACCTTTATTGTCGTGAATGTGCAGGTGCGACACGGGCACCTTGAGGAAATCATCGAGAACGCCGCAGATGTGCGCATGCCCGACATCGAGGGCAAACTCGAACTCTGAAAAATGCGAGAGTTCGTCGGGCTTTTGAAGGAAGAAGTATTTGCTCTTCGGCATATTCTCGACAAATACCGGAATCGACAGCTCCTCGGAGTGCTTCTTAAGCTCGATAAGGGATTTATGAAGCTGAAAAACGCTGACATCCCGCTCCTGAAGCCACGGGGCGAAACCCGGGTGGACGACTACGCCTTTTGCCCCGGCATCCGCGCCCATATCCATTGCGTGACGGATGACCTTAACGGAGGCTTTCCTTATGGCATCGAGGTGGGATGCGATGTTGACGGTCCGCGCCGGCGCATGAATATAGTATGTATACGAGAAAGAATGCAGAATCTCGGGCGTATCCATATAGTGAAGACCGTCGTCCATAATCTCGACAACCTTCGTAACATCGGAGAGAAGCGTAAGAGCGTTCTCAAGCGGCTTATCTATCAGGCAATATGTGGAGACCCCGTACATACTTCTAAATTGACGGTTCCTGTTTATTAGATTATTTATTGAATTATCGTGGTTTGAATCATTCGCGTGATATTTCTATATATTTGGCATGACTACAATATCATGACAAAATAACGGAATAACACGATGGAATACAGATACATCTTCGGACCCGTGCCTTCAAGACGACTCGGAATCTCTCTCGGCGTTGACCTGATACCGCCAAAGACATGCTCATATAACTGCATATACTGCGAATCGGGAAAAACAACGAATCTGACCGTGGAACGAAGAGAATACGTCCCGCTGAATGACGTTCTCAAAGAGCTCGACGGCATTTTGAAGACTCATCCGCGACTCGACTTCGTGACATACTCCGGCTCCGGAGAGCCGACCCTGTACTCGCGGATAAGCGAAGTAACGCGGTTCGTAAAGGAGAACTACCCCGAGTATAAAACGGCGCTTCTCACAAACGGCAGTCTGTTCCATGACGAAAAGGTAAGGCGCGACTGCCTCGACATAGATGTTGTCATACCTTCTCTCGACTGCGCAGGCGAGACCGAATTCAAAAAGGTTGACAGACCGCATCATTCCCTCTCGGCAGCGGTCGTAAACGAAGGCATTGCAAAGTTCCGCACGGAGTATACGGGTCAGATATGGCTCGAGATCTTCATCGTCCCCGGAATCAACGACACCGATGAGGAGATCGGGCGCATAAATGCCGAGATTGCAAAGATACGCCCCGACAAGATTCAGCTCAACACGCTCGACCGCCCGGGTGCAGTTGACTGGATAAGACCCGCGGATGACATAAGGATGCAGGAGATTGCCGGAAAACTCAGGCATGACAATATCGAGATAGCCGGAAAACCCGCGACGCGCTCTTCGAATAAAGCCTACTCGGGAGATATCTCCGACGTAATTCTTCGGACTGTCAGAAGAAGACCCTGCACCCTTGACGATATCGTAAAAATAACGGGTCTGCACATGAACGAAGTCAACAAATATCTGGGTGTTCTCGTCGCCGAAGGGAAAATAACCGAGGCACGCGGCGAACGCGGAGTCTTCTACAGATCTGCGGAATAATACGTATGCGGAATAATAAAACAGATTGTTAACTGCGTCCTAAAAAAGATTGTAGGTTTATTGGTCGGCTTTTCAGCCGTTATAATTTATTTTTTTGCCTTTGACTTGGTCGCTTTTGCTTTGGCAGCGGTAGTTTTTGCAGCGGCTGATTTTGTTGTGCCTGCTTTTGTTGCCGTTGTTTTGGTTGCCGGTGCTTTTGCTACGCTTGTCTTTGTTGCAGTCGTTTTTGCAGCGGCAGCCTTCGTATTCGTTGCCTTTTTGGCTGCTGCTTTTGTCGCGGTCGCCTTTGCGGCAGTTACCTTTGCGGAAGCCGCTTTGGTTGCCTTTGCAGGCTTTGCAGCCTTGGTTGCCTTATTGCCGTTGTATATCTTGAGTGCGGCGGCGACGTCCGCATTGTCCATTGTTATGGCCGATATCGCATTGCACATGCGGATTGCCTCATCCAGCGATTTCTGGTGGATATTTCTGCCGGTTGCGTTGCCGCTGGCGCCGCCGGTGTGAATCTGCGCATATAACTGTGAGAGGAACTTCTCCGCCGATGTGCTCGAACCGCCGGCGCAGACAAGTTTTGTCCTTCCCGCCGCTTTTACAGCTTCTTTCAGGAGTTCCGCGGAATCCTTGCCTTCCTCCTTTGGGGGATTGACCTTGACGAAATCCGCGCCCAGCGCCGCCGCGGTTCCTGCCGCGCCCGCGATGAGGTGAGCGTCCTTCTCGTTTTTGACCGCCTTGCCACGCGGATAAATCCAGAGAACGACGACAAGACCGTATTTGTGTGCCTCGTTGATAATCTGCGCCGCCTGAGAAAGCATTACATCCTCGTATTCGCTGCCGAGATAGATAGTGTATCCGACCGCCGCTATCTTAAGTTTAGAACTGTCGCGGAGATCAACGACCTGCTGCACGGTCCAGAGCTGTGTGCTTAACGGGTCTTTCTGATCGGTCTTGACAAGATGAGTCTTCGAGTTAATCTTTACAAGGTATGGCACATTCGGATAACTCTTGCCGTAGCGTGCGATAAGACCGAGTTGCGATGCGAAAACACCCACTCTGCTTCCGCTTGCGATGCGGAACATATGTTCGGGATCGGCATCATCTGGGTGGATGTCGGCACCGTAGAAGTCGTCGTTTAAGTGCTCGGTCTTCTGGTCGCCGGCGAAGAGCATCAGCCTTCCGCTGCCTCCCGTAATCAGCTTATAATTCTCTTTATATTTCGCTTCCGCGTTTTTAGGGACGTCAGCGGGAATTACAATATCAGATTCAATGGTCATATATATTCGTCGATCTCTCAGATTAATAAAGATAATGATAGTGTCGCCGTAAACCCGCATTGTAAACCCCAGACTCCCGGACGGGAAGTTTGGGTGGTTAACGCGGTTCGGGCGGTTTGGGTGGTTAATGCGGTTTTGGCGGTTTGTGCGGTTTCACGTCAGCCGAAATATGAGCAATACCCGATGAAAACCCGATATAAAATCAGATATAATTTCAGATACCATACTTATGCATGACCGAGGAAAGATATCCCGGGCAGGTCTCAAAGACTGTTGCCGTTGACATAGTTCTTCTTCCTCCTAAGGATATTGCGGAACTCTGCGTAAAACTCAACAAAAAAATTATCAGGAGATCGGCTGACAACCGCGTCCCTCTCAGTCTTACAAGGACACTTCCGCATGTCTCGCTTGCCATGGGCGCAATCGAATTGGACGCCGTGGACGATATCGCCGAATCACTCGCACGTATCGGCGACCGCTACCTCCCCTATACTGCCGCGTATAAGGGCTTTGCGGCCGTAAAAACCTCGGAGAACGTAATCGTCTCGGGGATGGACATAGTAAAAGACGAGATTATAATCGAGATGCAGTCCGAGATAAGTTCGGTCCTGAAAGAGTTCAATCTCGGCAGAGTCACTCCCGATATGGTATATCCCGACAAAATTCCGATAACGGATTTCACCCTCGATTACTCATCGGACTATCTCGAAAACGTTGACAGCCGGCGGTTTTCGCCGCATATCACCCTCGGAAACGGGGACATATATCAGATACGGAATCTGCCCGCAATGCCCGAATCGTTTGTCTGCACGGATATCGCGGTCTGCCATCTCGGAAATCACTGCACATGCAAAAAGATACTCTGGCATTATGATGGCGGCGGGGAATGAGAAAATTATGCTTAGATCCGCTCACCAATCAAAATTTTGTTATTCCATAAATACTAAAAATAAATACCGAATCTTTCAGATACAATCGCAATAAATCCGGCACGTGGAGGAGTGTTTTTTTTGGCATTTTTAAATAAACTGTTTCATCTCGATGAATACGGTACTACGGTAAAGACCGAGGCATATGCCGGATTTATCACATTCTTCGCGATGGCGTATATCATCGTCGTAAACCCATCAATTCTCGTTTCCGCAGGAATGCCCTTCGAAGCCGCAATGGCGGCAACAATACTCACCGCATTCACGGGCACTCTTGTAATGGGTATCTATGCCAACCGTCCCTTTGCGATTGCGCCCTTCATGGGTGAGAATGCCTTTATTGCCTTCACGGTCTGCGGCATTATGGGTTATTCGTGGCAGACGGCACTGGGAGCGATATTCTTAAGCGGCATTCTCCTTATGCTGATAACCTTGATGGGCGGCAGAAAAGTCCTCTGCGAATCGATACCGTATAACCTGAAATGCAGTTTCACTGCAGGTATCGGGCTTTTCATAATTCTTATAGGTCTGCTGAATACCGGCATCATACGCATAGAAGGTTCGTTTTCGCCGGTTCACATCGGATATTTCTATGAATCGAATGTCCTGCTCGCCGTCATCGGTCTGCTGATCATACTTGTACTGATGGTGCGCAAAGTCCGTGCGGCAATCTTCATCGGTCTGATAGTTACGACGATTGCGGCATTCCTTCTCGGACTCTCGCCCCTTCCCGAAGCCGTAGTAAGCATGCCTCCCGACATAACGGCGACTTTCATGCAGATGGATGTTGCCGGAGCCCTTACCTTCGGCATGCTCTCCGTTATCTTTTCCATATTCATACTCTCGTTTCTGGATACCATGACAAGTATAATCGGCGTCTCGCGTGAAGGCGGTCTGCTGAACGGGGAAGGCAACCTCGATAATATAGAAAAGCCGTTTCTGGTGGATTCGCTTGCAAATATGGCAGCGCCTGTCTTCGGAACGACAACATGCGGAGTCTTTATCGAATCGGCATCGGGGGTCACATGCGGCGGACGAACGGGTCTTGTTGCCGTATTTATCGCGCTGCTCTTCGGGGCAAGTCTCTTTTTTGCGCCGCTGTTTGCCGCGATTCCTTCGGCGGCGTCCGGAGCGGTCCTGATTGCCGTCGGATTCATCATGTTCAGATCGATTATCGATATCGACTTTAAGGACATGACCGAGTATCTGCCTGCGATCTTCGCCGTAGTCATGATGTCTTTTACTTACAACATAGGAATCGGTATCTGCAGTGCTTTCGTTGTATATCCGATTATGAAGGCGGTTTGCGGCAGAATACACGAAGTGAACCGGAGTACGTGGTTATTCTTCTTCCTGTGTCTGGGATTCTTCATACTCTATCCGTACTGACCGTATAGTATTAAATAACAAAATATTAAATAACAAAATTCTGCAAAAAAGTCCAAAAAAGAGTAATTATTTGTTTTATCCCTTGCCGCTCATGAACAGACTGAGTGAAAGACCCGTTATGAGTGCCACAAGGGCTTCGGATGAGAAGAATTTATCCGTCGTCAGCGTCTCCAGTGGTATTCCGGCCCAGAAATAACCCAGAAGGAATGTCATGGCAAGCCCTATCATGAATGCGACACAGAAATGCCACAGTCCCGTGCGGTAGTTGTGGTATGTCAGTTTTATGAAGACGAAAGCCGCGATCATGAACAGAATGAAGAACACTATTCCCGTATCCACCGTTGCCGCCGCTATCGTCTTCGATGAGAAAACACCGAATTCAGCCACCGCAAGTGAGATAATGACCATTCCTATGGAGTTATCCTTTGTCAGCATTGCCAGTTGCGGCGGCAGATAATTCGGAGCATAATTCGGGGCGTAATTCGGCGGATACTGATATTGCGGAGCGGATGCCTGCTGCGGCTGCTCCGCGCCCGGCGTTGCCGTCTGATAGGGCGGCTGATATGGCGGTTGATATACGGGCATACCCGACGGGCACGCTGCCGCAGACGATGCCGCCGCTGTTTCCGCCTCTTTCTTTGCCTGTTCCTCTTTCCTCTTTCTGTGCGCACCTATTACGCTTGAGAGAGCCACAATGACCGCGATTATGCCGCAGAAGAGACCGAAACCGCCGACTACGATCACATCCGGCGTGAAACCTTCGGTCAGCACTTTGAAGAGGAATTCTTTGACGAAGATATAGAGTGCAAGGACAAATATTGCAAAGATCATGAATTTCTTTATGAACGCAACCAGATACTTCGCCGATTTGATCAAAAGGAAGATCGCACAGTAAAGGACAATAAAGGCTATCAGTATTGCAACGAGATCGCCGTTGACTATCTTATCCGGCATCTCCTGAATGAAGGGACCGATATTCTCGGTCATCGCGGTTACGTTAACCGAAAAATTAGCTAGGCTTTCCAAATCAGACATATTTGTTCAACTCTTTCTTATGCACCCGTGCACTTATTTTGCTCATGCAGTTCATACACTCATGTACTTCATGCACTCTGCAGCTCAATGCACCGACAATGCATATTCACGCCAATGTTCAAATATGAATTAGTATTATTACAGGTATGATAAAAACGTAACTAAAGAGCGCCCTGACCGGGACTTGAACCCGGGTCGAAAGCTCCGGAGGCTCTCAGGATATCCTCTACCCTATCAGGGCACAAAATTAAAAATTTGGATATAAATTTGGATATAAATTAGATTCTGAATTTGTGTATATTTTTGTATGATTTGTTCATCGGCGGAATGCCGATCAATCGCCGGTATAATCGGATATAACCCGATATTATCTGTTATTAATGCGTGATTAATCTTGTCAATCGGCGATTGGATGCCGGGGTGCTGACATCAGCGCTTCTGATTGTAAAGCGCCCAGATTCTGCATGCGCCTTCGTGGCTGACCATACACGGACCCACGGGTTTCCTCGGTGTGCACGCCTTGCCGAAGAGCTTGCAGTCGGTCGGGTCACGGATGCCTCTGAGGACTTTATCGCAGATACATGCCGAGTTCTTCTCGACGTGCTTAATCTCGACGCCGAACTTCTTCAAAGCATCGTATTTCTCATATTTGGGCTTGAGTTTCAGACCGGAATCGGGGATCACGGGGAAGCCTCTCCACTCGACGTCGGTGGGCTCAAAGACCTCGTAGAGCATCTTCATGGCTTTCTGATTGCCCATTCTTTCGACGGCACGCGGGTAGGCGTTTTCCACGTCCGCCCTTCCCTCTTTTGCCTGCTTCACGAGCATATACAGACCGAGAAGAATATCTTCGGGCTCAAATCCGGCAACAACCTGCGGGACCTTGAACTGCTCGTACATCGCGTATCCCGTAACGACGCATACGTGTCCCGGGAGCATAAATCCGTCGAGCTTAGCCTCGCCCTGTTCGAGAAGGAACTTCATCGCCGGCGGCACAAACCTGTGCGAGCACAGTATACTGAAGTTTTCCGGCGGCTCCGTAAGGAGCGTTGCGGCAACCGTGGGTGCGGTGGTCTCGAATCCGACCGAGATAAAGACGACTTCCTTATCGGGAACCTCTTTGGCTATCTCGACGGCTTTATGGACGCCCTGAACAACGCGGACGTCGCCGCCGCAGGTATCCAGACTGCCGTTTGTCCCCGGCACACGCATGAGGTCGCCGTATGTCGCTATAATACAGCCTTTTGCCGCAAGTTCGAGCGCCGCATCGATCTCCCCCTGCGGCGTTATGCATACGGGACAGCCGGGACCCATGACAATCTTGAGTCCTTCGGGCAGAACACTCCTCAGCCCCGAACGTGCAATCGACGCCTCGTGAGTGCCGCAGATGTGCATAAATGTGTAATCGCGGTCAACTATCTCATCGAGTGCTTTTCTTATCTCCATTCCGCCTGCCATTGTATTCCTGTCTCTTTTAGTTATATCTCTTTTAGGTTTTATCAGATTTATGAGTGTTTAAGTTGTTCGATGAATATGTCCCGGAAAGTGCCGACCACCGGTGCCGATCGCCTTTAGACCGCATCGCAACTGCCGGTCTTAAAACTCCACTTCAATCGAGATCGGACAGTGATCCGAGCCGAAGATCTCGGGCATAACCGCCGCCGCTTTCACGTTCTCCTTCATGCTTTCGCTCACGAAGAAATAATCCAGACGCCAGCCGACATTTCTGTCCCTGGCACGGGATTTCATGTCCCACCATGTGTATCTCCCCGGGCTTTCGTCAAACATTCTGAGAGTGTCGTAAAAACCGCTCCCGATAAGGTCGTCTATCCACCGGCGTTCCATCGGCAGAAAACCCGATACATTAGAGTTCTCTTTCGGTCTTGCCAGATCAATCTCTTTATGCGCCGTGTTGACGTCGCCGCAGACGACAACGTTTTTCCCCGCATCCGTGAGAGCTTTGAACTGCTTCAGGCATTCGGCATAAAACCGCATCTTATAATCAAGGCGCTCGGGGGATGCGCCGCCGTTTGGGAAGTAAATATTGAAGAGATAAAAATCGGGATACTCAAGTCTCAGAACGCGCCCTTCGCCGTCGAACTCGCCGATATTGAAGCCTCTCTCAACGGAAAGAGGCTCGGTCTTCGTGAATGTCGCAACGCCGCTGTATCCTTTTCTTTCGGCGGAAGAAAAATACGAGAAATACCCTTTCGGGTGACGTATGACCGAGGTCAACTGATCTTCGTTGGCTTTCGTCTCCTGAACCGAGAGAATATCGGGGGAGGCGGTGCCGATAAAGTCCGAAAATCCTTTCTTGGCGCAGGCGCGGATGCCGTTGACATTCCATGAGATAAGTTTCAGCGAGGTCATTATGATATAATTGACTTCTTTTGATAAATCATTGCGGAAATGACATAAAGGTATACATGACTGTATACATGACGATATAAATGACAGTATACATGAAGGTATACAAAACGATATAAATGGCGGTATTATTCGCTGTCCGCGGGATACTGTTCCTGATACAGCTCTTTAATCCGCTTAAATATGGCGAACATATAGCCCTTCGAGATAATATCGGCGATGTCGCCGGGGAAGAGCCTGTCGATTCTGACATGGACGGTCAGAATCTTTCGGATTGTCTCGACATCCGCCTCTTCCAGCAGTTCCGGGTGACCGAGATGTGTCTCGGCGATACCCGTCCAGTCCTGCCATCTCGTATTTATGAGCCAGTTATTGTAGTAAAGCACCCTTAAAAAATCGTTCAGCGCCTCGCAGGAACCGCTTTTGGCTATCTCCCCGGCGTTTTCCGAGATAATGCTCTTACTCTCAAGAACATCCATGTATTCGAGAGCGGCATCAAAGTTCCCGGCAGTAAGTGCTTCTCCTTCTTTATTCATTGGTCCCTCTTAAGTTGTCGCCCATGATTAAAAGTGTTTATGTCCTTTCAACATTTCTTTTAATCATCACTTTCCATCATTTCTTCAATTCCGTTAATTCTTTTCAATTCCGTTCAATTCTTTTCAATTCCGTTCAAGAATCTTAACGAGCGGAGATTTCTCCTCGAAGAACCCGCCGAGGAATACCGCGAACTCGTCGCTGTGGCATTCGGCGCCGCGGACAATATCGTATTTCTTCATAACCGAGTTCTTGACATGCTTTCCCAGTCCGCATTCGACGAAATCGCGGGACTTAAGAAGCGACATGACGGTCGGATACCTGCGCAGGATCTCGACATAGTATCGGTCGTCTTTGATATACGGTCCCGACATCGTCTTACCCAGATGCTTTGCAATGAATCTCTCCGAGTTTTCGCTCTCACGAACCGGCGGTCCGAGACGTTTTTCGACCGCGGGAAGGCTGTCCGTAAGCATCTCGAAGAGAATTATGCAGTTATCGTCCCCCATAAACGAGCCGCAGCGGTTTATTCCGAAACCGTGCCGTTCGAGAAGTGCGGCGACTGACCCCTCGCTTCTCTTCAGCTGCGGCACTATGACATCGGGAATAATCCCGGGCGTCTTAAAGACAATGCCGTAAAGCGCAGTCCCGCGCTCTTTCAGCCGTGCCGAGAGTTCCTTCTTTGACATCGGCATTCCCGTCCTGCGGACAAAGAACTCCTCAGACGGATTTTTCAGGTAACCGCGTGCAAACTCGCAGAACTCCGACATTCTTGTCTGAGTAAGCGATGCGGCAACATTCCTTCTCGGGTCGGTGGGGTCAATCACGATAAGCGGATCATCGAACTCTTTCGCCTGATGTTTTTCCAAATCGATAACCAACCCCGTATGCCAGTCTTCGGCCGCGGCTTTTATGCACTCGCGGAAACCGCCGTAATAACAGATGAAGATCTCGCAGAGATACCCGGCAAAGCCGCCGGTCATCTGATCCGAGCCGTAAACGCCGCATGCCTTCGAGAACATCTTGAGAAGCCTCACGTCATCGGTCTTGTCCGCTATCCTGCTCTTCATATAGCGGGTGTGAAACGGCGTTCTGTCGACCGCGCTCTTAATCTTTGAGGCATCTTCGACCGCATAGCACGGAACAAGGTCAACGTCGAAGCCGCGGATATCCGCATTTAGATAGGGGTGCTGGGCATACTTTTCGACGTAATCGCCGCCGAACTCCTTGGCAATGGCTTTTGCAAGCGAAAGTCCCTTCTCTTCCAGTTCTTCGGGCGTAAGTTCGGGGGGGAAGAGCATGAAGACATCGAGATCCCTGTCTCCCGATACCCATGTGTCGCGTGCGACCGAGCCCGTAATCATTCCCTTTGCAATGCCGCTTTTGTTAACCGCGTCTGCAAGTTCCCCGCCGAGACCGAGTATCTCCGCTCTCTCGCCGTCGCCGGGGCGTATGGATTCCAGCACTTCCGTCTCGTATTCATTGAACCGTTGCGTCATCTCAGAAGTCAACTCTCATTATGTCGCTGTATATCGGACCTTTCGGGGTCAGCACGCTCTTCTTTAAGGAAAAGCCCGTTATCTCGAACTCGGCAACATCCTCATCGCCGAGCCCCTTCACTATCGGCATGAGGGATGGATGATACTCTTTGATACGCGCGAGCGTAACATGTATCTTAAACTGCCGCTCTTCCTTCGGAATGCCGAGGTCGGCAAGCGACTCCTCAATCATCGCGGCAAGCCGTGCCGATCCGCCGCCGTCGCTTCCGTTTACCCAGACGACACGCGGCGATCTCGGATTATTGAACGATATTCCGGAAAGCCGCATCGTATACGGGCTGTATTTGATTGCGGAGAGGCGTTCCTCAATCTTTTTGAGTTTAACGGCATCGACTTCGCCGATAAACTTCAGGGTAATGTGCGACAAATCGGGATCCACGAGGTTTAACCTCGCATCCGACCGCTTAAGGCTCTCTTCATACGCGGAGAGGCTTTGCTTTACGCTCTCCGGCAGTTCCGCCGCAACAAATACCCTTGTCATCGCTAATAATTGGCGCCGGAACAGAATAAAATCTATCCCGTATTCCATACCGCCTATCATACCGCACATTGCCCCCGCATAATTCATCCGTCATCCGTAAGTCCTGCCTTATATAGTGTCCGTATGTTTATATGCGGTAGTTTATGGGGTCATATGTTCCGAATAAAAACTTATTTTACTATCCAATCTAAATTATCATACAATCACCTTTGGGGGATTTCTTGTGTCTGATAGTCCAAAAATAATTGTATATTCTTTGGAAGTTTGTCCAAACTGTGAAAAACTGAAGAATTTTTTGAAAAGTCATGATGTGGCATACGATGAGCTTGACATGGCATCTCCTGAAAATATGACTGAACTGCGAATGAACAATGTCTTCGTAAGAGAAGCGCCCGTTCTTCAGATAGGGGAGGACGAATTTCTGACATCACGTGATCTTTTCAGCGGCGGTCAGCTGCGCGAAGATGATATCCTTGCACATTGCAAAGGGGACTGATTGATGGTCAGGCAAGATAAACAATCCCGCCAGCAGACCCTTACGGGATATTCCGTCTCGCCGCTCCCTAAAGTCCGAACGTCGCGCGGACTCATACTCGACTGGGACCGGGAGTGGATAGTCAAACAGCTTTTGAGCGAGACAAAACTGGTCGAAGAGTTCTACGGCGGAGAAGCCATCGACATGGAGACCGCCAAAGAGATAGCTCTCACGGTCGAGCAGCGAATATTAAAGCTCGGTCTTAAATTTCTCTCGGGTCCGCTCATTCGCGAGGTTCTCAATATTGTGCTCCTTGAGCGCGATATGCCGCAATACAGGAATGTCTCGACAAGAGTCGGAACGCCGGTATACGATGCGCATCTGATAGATGTCGGCAGAGGATTCGGGGCAAAGGACAATGCGAACCTTCAGGAAAACGCCGAGACTGCGCATAAGAAAAAGGCGGACAAGATAAGCAAGGAGCAGTATCTCCTTCAGATGCCGCCCGAACTTGCGGATTACCACTTATCCGGCGACATGCACATCCACGATCTCGAATATTTCGGAACGCGACCGTTCTGTCAGGACTGGGATCTGCGCTATTTCTTCTATTACGGTCTGATGCCGGACGGCAACGGAACAAAGGCATCCGTGGCGGGACCGGCAAAGCGCCCCGAAGTTGCCATACTTCACGCGGTCAAGGCACTCGGCAGTGCACAGACCAACTTTGCCGGCGGTCAGGGATACTACAATTTCCTGACCTTCCTCGCACCATACTTTGAAGGCGCGGATTACGACTGCATAAAGCAGCATATGCAGATGTTCGTCTATGAGATGACGCAGATGATGGTTGCCCGCGGCGGTCAGGTCGTCTTCTCCTCGGTTCAGCTCTCCCCAGGCGTTCCGAAACTCTGGAAGGACAAACCCTGCGTCTACAAAGGAAAGGTCTGGGACGGAGAACAGGCGCCCGAACGACTTTACGGCGAATTCGAGCGCGAAGTAAGACTTCTTTTCAAGGCGCTGATGGAAGTCATGCTCGAGGGCGATTACTGGGGCAAGCCGTTCAACTTCCCCAAGCCCGAGATAAGCATAGAGCCCGATTTCATGAAAGAGGATGAGGAGTTCAACCGCGAAAATCCCGATCTGCCCACTTATCAGGACTTATACCTCATGACCTTTGAGCTTGCCTCGAAATACGGCACGCCCTATTACGACAATCAGATACCCGAGTATCGCGGCGCAGGCGAAGGCATATCATGCTACCAGTGCTGTGCATACCAGTTCTCCGCCAAAGCGGACAGCGATACCCTCTTTGAGGACAAACTATACTTCCGCGATGGCAAACACTTCTCCATGGGCTCTCTTCAGGTCGTATCAATCAACTGTCCGAGAGCGGCATACAAGGCGGAAGGCGACGATCAGAGGCTCTTTGCCGAACTTAAGAAACTGATGGATGCCGCCGTCGAGGTCTTCAAGATCAAGAAGAGATGGATAGACAACATCAAGTCAAAGGGCAGGATGCCGTTTGCAATGCAGCGCCCGAAGGACCCCAATGACCCCGAACGCTTAAAGCGCGGTTCGATGGCTGTCGACTTCTCGGGTCTTGTCTACACAATCGGCGTTGTCGGCGTAAACGAGATGGTGCAGCACCACACCGGTCATCAGCTCCACGAAGGAAAGGATGCCTACAGGCTTGCCGTCCGCACCATGACCGAGCTTGAGATGTATGCCAGAACACTCTCGCAGAAGCACGGAATCACGATTGCTCTTGCAAGGACGCCTGCGGAGACCACGGGACAGCGTTTCAGTGTCGCCGATTTAATCGATGACAGATTCTCCGAATATGCCAAAAAGGTCGTAAAAGGCGATATGGAGACGGCGATGAAGAAGATAGGCACAACCTTCGATCTGCCCATCTATTACACGAACGGCACTCATGTGACACCCGGCGCCGACGTCTCGCTTACTAAGAGAATGGAGATAGAGCATGTCTTCTTCCCGATTGTCGACGGCGGCAATATCTTCCATATATGGCTAGGAGAAGCGCGCCCCGACCCGCGTGGTCTCATGGATATGGCAATGAACCTCTGCAGGAACACACAGATCGGTTATTTTGCCTTTACACGCGATTTAACCGTTTCTTTGAGGCAGTTCAGGGAATATAACGATGATAAGAAGGCTCACGGCGTCGGCATGTCCATGGTGGACAGAGGAGTGCGTGTCTGATCGTTGTGCGCAATCATGTGCACAATGTAAAATATTTTTAACCGAATTATCGAATTACCCTTTTTTGACCCATTTTTTTGACCCTGTTGCCGTTGTATAAAGACAACGTTATATATGTTAATATAAACAAATCTTAATTATGCAAAAGCAGGATCTCGTCTTCTTCATTGCGGCGATTGCGATTGTGATATTGCTTGCAGTTGTAGTGAAGCCGATAATGAACGGAGAGCCTGTGGCTATTCTCCCGCAATCTTCCGAGACGAGGGATGTGTCGAATATACCCATTCCGTCCGGCGCTCCGTCTGCGCCTTACACTCCGATAATCGCGAGTTCACAGGCCGGATCTTCCGAATCGTCGTCTTCCTCATGGGACGGGGTCGCAAAGAGTGTTCAGTTTGTGGATCCCTCCACGTACAATATCCAATTTGCCTCATCGAAGGATTTCGGTTTCAGGATGCCCGGCGACGAGCAGTACCAGAAGGAAGAGTTTGTTACATACGCAACCATAGACGGTCAGTGGGATGCAACGACTCAGATAATCCGGATTCCGTTCCCGTATTGGGACATGAAGGTCTCAATCGAGTCCATGGGCAAGGTGGGTAATGAGGCCGATGACGATAAAGTAATCCGCAATGTTACCGGTCCCGATCAATTGATGGAAGAGTATCAGAGCGGCAAAATAACCCTAAAAGAGTATCAGGACCGCTATAAGTATTATCTGGAACATAAAGGCAATGAGAACTCGGATTCAGGCGAGACCGAAGGATTCTTCAAGAGCAAGGGCGAAGGTCTTGGTGTCGAGGTTGAAAATCAGCAGTTTATTGTCCCTTCTATCAATATTCAGGTAATGGATGCCGATAAGCCCGATGGCATCGTATATATTCTCAATTCCAGAACCGAGGGTGTTCTGCCCGTAAATCCGCCTGTTGATGATGAGGATAAGGATGAGAAATATAATGATAAACCCGAGGATGTTCTGGTAGGTGAAGAAAAGGATAAGGATAAGGATATTCCGGCTCCGACCCGTAAGAATCTCAATGAATACTACTGGCAGCACAGATTCTACGAGGGTGAGGGTAACTATTACTTCATCATCAATCCGAATATGCTGAAGAGCTATAAGATAGAGATACTGGTCTCAACCAAATTTTTGGACAGCAGTGCGGCGGCAGCGGCGACAACAGCATAAACAAGTTAGCTGAAGGCTGAAGGGCATGCCATAATCACACTATTTTTTCAATAGATTTATTTGTATGTGAAAATTTTCTGTATGCGGAATAGTTTTCGGCATGTACAAAATTCAAAACTGCAGGATACTGAAAAAAGACGGAAAAAATAAAAAAAGGCTGTTTTATGCCGTCTCAATCTTTGCCGCCTTTTCCAGGCCGAGTTCGGCAATAGAGATCTCTCTCATCTCGCCCTTTCTGATCTTACCCGCGACCGTCATGGGGAAGGAGTCGACGAACTTGATGTATCTCGGAATCTTGTACCGTGCGATTTTGCCGCTGCAGAACTCTCTCAGCTCTTCCTCGGTCATGGTCTCCTTATCGCGAAGCTTTACCCAGACCATGAGTTCTTCACCGTATTTCTCGTCGGGAACGCCTATGACGTAAGCATCCTCGATCTTTCTGTTGGTGTGGAAGAACTCCTCGATCTCACGCGGGTAGATATTTTCTCCGCCGCGGATGACCATCTCTTTCAGTCTGCCGACGATCTTGACGTAACCTTCCTCATCCATTATGCCAAGGTCGCCGGTATGGTTCCAGCCGTTCGCGTCTATGGTCTGGCGGGTTGCGCTCGGGTTATTGTAGTAACATTTCATTACGACATAACCGCGTGCGCAGATCTCTCCCGTTTCGCCGCGTTCGACGATTCTCTGCGTGTTCGGATCGATAATCTTCAACTCGACATGCGGGAATGTCCTGCCGACCGTCGTCACCCTTCTCTCAAGGGTATCGTTCGTTGTGGTCATTGTGACCCCCGGCGACGTCTCGGTCTGACCGTAAACGATGACGATATCCTTCATGTGCATCTTCTCGTTTACCTCCTTCATGTACTCGATGGGGCACGGAGAACCTGCCATGATGCCGGTTCTGAGCGTATCGTACTTGTATTTGTGGAAGTTGGGGTGCTTAAGCTCGGCGATGAACATCGTCGGAACGCCGTGAACTGCCGTACACTTCTCGTCGTTTATCGTCTTTAAGACGGCTTCGGCATTGAACGCCGGCGACGGTATAATCATGGTCGAACCGTGCGTGACGCATGCCATATTGGATAAGACCATTCCGAAGCAGTGGTAGAACGGAACGGGGATACATAACCTGTCCTTTGAGGTAAAGCCCATGCCGGAGCCGATTGTGTAACCGTTGTTAAGCACGCTGTGATGCGTCAGCACAACGCCCTTCGGATATCCCGTGGTTCCGGAGGTATACTGAATATTCACGGGGTCGTCGAAGGAGAGCATCTTCTCGCGCTCTTTCAACTCTTCCTTATCGAGGGAATGACCCTTCGCAATGAACTCATCCCACGTGTACATGCCGTTATACGAGATATCGCCCATGAAAACGACGTTTCTCAGGAACGGGAACTTCTCGGAGGATATCCTTCCGGGCTGTGCCTCTATCGCGTCCGGACATGCCTCATAGAACATTCCGACATAGTCGGAGTCCTTGAAGCGTCCCTGAAGAATCAGGGTATGAATCTCGGACTGGCGCAGTGCATATTCAAGTTCGAAGGAACGGTATGCCGGATTGATATTGACCATGATTGCGCCGCATTTCGCGGTCGCAAACTGAACGAGGACCCATTGTGCATAGTTCATTGCCCAAATGGCTACACGGTCTCCCTTTTTGACGTCAAGCGACATAAGGGCAAGTGCGAGTTCATCGACTTTTTCGAGGAATTCACTGTACTTCCACCTTATGCCCTGATCTATCGAGACCAGAGCTTCGTTATCGGGATATTCTCGGGCGATTCTTTCAAGCATCTCTCCGATAGTCTCTCCTATCAGAGGTACGTCCGATAATCCGCTTGCGTAGCTCATCATAGCCATATTCCTACATTTTTGTCGTTTCGGATAATATACGTAATGGATAACACTGTGAATTTACCGCAGGAATCACAGAACTTTCGCGGATTAAGGAAGCGGTTGCCTGCTTCAATCCGTTGAGCGCCGTGACGCAATGCGGTTATCAATGCCGTTTCTCAACTCAGGTCATCAATGCCTGTTTTCAACGCAGGTTATCGGCGCCGTTTCTCAGAGTCTTTTCCCGTGCCGTTTGGAAGAGGTCTGACATGAGTTGACATGAGACAAATAGTAATTGTTAAATTTATGATTCTCAAATATAACTAAGACTTCTTAAGTCAGGGGTTGTGGCCTAGTCCGGCATGGCGACGGGCTCCAACGGTCTTTGCGTATGATGAACAATGGGTCTGCTGAGGAGAAATCCTGTGATGATCCGTTGGAGCGCTGATGCAGATGACTGCATATTGATGATAAAGCGTGATAAAACGCATGTTCGGAGAGACCCGTCGATCGTGAGTTCAAATCTCACCAACCCCACTTTTCACAAAGTAATCGCGGGGAGCGTAAAGCATCTCCGGCATCCCGATTGTTATGGACTTATGATTATGCTTTTTTACTTCCACGACACATATATAAGCAGGTAGGATACCTGATATGTATTTAATTGGTGAAGCACTCGAAGGCGAAGGCGCAGAGCTTGCGCACATAGACCTCATTATCGGCGACAAAATGGGTCCCGTTGGAATGGCATTTGCAAATGCGGCATCACAGCTTTCTGCAGGACACACCCCGCTTCTTGCGGTTGTAAGACCGAATCTTCTTACAAAGCCGGCAACACTCATTATACCGAAAGTCACACTCAAGCATGAGGCTCAGGTTAATGCGATGTTCGGCGCCGTTCAGGCTGCGGTTGCAAAGGCAGTCGCGGATTCATACGAAGAAGGCGTTTTCGACAAACGCGAATGCGACCCCGAGGATATGGTTCTTCTGGTCAGCGCATTCCTGCACCCCGACGCGAAGGACTACAACCGCATCTACCGCTACAATTACGGTTCGACAAAACTCGCAATTCAGCGTGCGTTCGACAAGTTCCCCGACAAAGCGACGCTCATAAAGGAGAAAGACCGCGCAAGTCACGCAGTCATGGGATTCAAGGTCGCAAAGCTCTGGGATCCCCCGTACCTGCAGGTTGCACTGGATCTCGTTGACATGGGAACGGTCGAGAGAGTCTTAAAGGCGGTTCCGAAGAGCGACCACGTCCTCATCGAAGCGGGAACTCCGCTCATCAAGCAGTTCGGACTTTCCGTTCTGAGCAAGATAAGAGAGATCAGACCCGATTCGTTCATTATCGCGGACTTAAAGACACTCGATACCGGAAACCTCGAGGCAAGAATGGCGGCAAACGCCTCTGCGGACGCGGTTGTCGTATCGGGTCTTGCGCCGATTGAGACCATCGAGAAGTTTATCCTTGAAGCCAGAAAGACGGGTATCTATGCGGTCATCGATATGCTCAATGTCAGCGACCCCGTTAAGCTCGTCGCAGAGCTTGCAAAACGCGGTGCGGCACCCGGAATCGTCGAGATGCACCGTGCAATCGATACCGAGGGTTCAAAGCCGAACTGGGGTAAGATTAAGGATATCAAGAAGGCAGCGGGCGGAAAGCTCATTGTTGCGACCGCAGGCGGTATCAGGCAGAATGTCGTCAAGACCGCTCTCGAGTCGGGCGCAGACATCATTGTTGTCGGACGCGCAATCACCGCAAGCAAGAACATCCAGAATGCGGCAGAGCAGTTCCTTGACGAGATGAACAAGGAAGAGATCGATCAGTTCAGAGTAATGACCGATTTCTGAATAAAAAAGCACAATCCGAAACAAAAACCGGAATCTAAAAAATATACTATTTTTTCGGCAGATTAGTCTACCGTAATCTCTTCGCCGGGGTTCATGACGGCAACCTTCATGTCGGTTACCCTCTCGATTGCCGCTTTGAAAGCCGCGGCATCCTGATTCAGGACGGGGAAGGTGTTGTAATGCATGGGTATTACCAGAGGGGCGCCGACGAACTCCGCCGCAACCATGGCTTCCGATGGTCCCATGGTGTATTTGTCGCCGATTGGGAGGATTGCGACGTCGGGATGATACAGGTCGTGTATGAGTTTCATATCCGAAAACAGACCCGTATCGCCTGCATGATACACGCTGACGCCGTCCATCTTTATTACAAATCCCGCCGCGGTTCCGCCGTACATCGGCGGCATCTCCAGTTCGATTGCTTCGTCATCCTCTATGGACGAGGAGTGAAGTGCGGGCACCATGGTGAATCTGACACCTTCGGTCTCGATGGATCCGCCGAGGTTCATGGGAATTGTATCCACCCCTTTCCTGCGCAGGTAATTTGAGAGTTCGTTATGACAGATTGTTGTCTTCCTCAGTTTTATCGTCTCGCCGAGGTGATCGGAATGCGCATGTGTCACCGCGACCAAATCCGCCTTATCCGCGCAGCCGAAGTTGCCGAAGGGCATATACGGGTCTATCAGTATCTTCTTCGAGCCGTCGAGCAGAAAGCAGGCATGTCCGAGCCATTTGATCTTCATGTTGAATACTTTACAAAGAATAAGTGATATACGTTTTGCATGCCGCGGCTATATGTGCCGCAGATAGCTTATATTTTCGTCGAAGAAGATCAGACTGCTTCCTTTAATCTCTTTTGAGGGATTTATCACGACGATCTCGGGTCTGGCATGGTATCTCATCTCTATTCCCGCCGCACCCGCGCCTCCGAGACCACGCGTGATGTAATGCGGCGTCTTTCCGTCACTGCCGTCTTCTACAAAGCCGCTTATCTGAAGTATTTTGGCGGCATTGAGGATGTATAACAGAGGCACGGCGAACTGACCGCCGTGCGTGTGCCCCGAGAGGACAATGTCTGCGTCCCAGTCGGCGGCGCACTCGAATTCGTGAACCATGTATACGGTAAAGCAGTCGGCGCTGTCGGGGGTGATGTTTACGGCATGCGGGTCGGAGAGTCCCGCCCAGCCGTCGTCCAGACCTACGATTCTCATGCGAATGCCGCCAGCGTCAATCTCGGCTTTTTCGTTCCTCAGAACGGTAATACCCGCATCCTCGAGGACGGTCTTGAGTTCCGCGGCAAGGGTGTGGTTTGTGATATCGTCCCGTATCATGCTTATATCGTAGCCGTCGACCGAGGTATTCGCAAGCGCGGCAATCCGATACATCTTATTCGGACCGGCAAGCCCTCCCGAACCTGCCTGATAGTCGTGGTTGCCGAAGATTGTGTATATATGCGGCGCTTTCAGGTTTTGCCAGACCTTCTGAAGCGAGAGGTCTTCATAGTATGTCGATACGAAGTCGCCGCCGATGAGGATTACCGAGGGGTTAAGGCTGTTGATGTATTCTATGGAGTCATTGATATAATCGAGATTATAGTCCTTTAAGTGCGGGTCGGAGAAGTATACGATGTCGTTTGGGGCTCCGCTCATATAGATTGAGGTTACCGCGGGGCGCATCGCCTCGTCCGCCATGCATATGAGAAGAATTGCGACGATTGCCAGGATTAAGACCGCAATCGCGGTTTTGTCCCTGAAAAAAGGTCTGTCAATACCCTCGCCGTCCGACATGATTTATGATAATCGACAGCCGCAAAATTAAATCTGCTGATAGGTTGTCCGAACAGTCGGATGTTTTGAGTACGGATACAAAAAGATACAAAAAAGATACAAAAAAGATACAAAAAAGATACAAAATATATACAAAAAAGCTGCAAAAAAAGAGAGAAAAAAGCGGAAATTATGTAAGATCCGCCAGTTCGGCTTCGGTGGTGTCGATTGCCTCCGAGAGACCGTCGTTTGCAAGAGTTCCTGTCATGGACTCGGTCAGATCGCGGTCTTCCATGACGTCCTTGATGCGCTCGAGATACGGGTTGAGTGTCTCGTCCTCTTCCTGCTCGATTACGTGACGGTATTCGCGAAGTGTCGACGGGCTTATTCCGAGTTCTTCGCTGACCTCTTTCATTGTCTTTCCGGATTCAAGAAGACCTTCCATTGTTCCCCTCTCGAAAGGCATCTTGAAGTCGAGATCGCGGAAGAGCTTTAAGCGCACTCTTGCTCTTGCCACGGTCTTTGAGAGTTTTTCGTCGCCGAGTTCGCGTGCAATCTCGGTGTCGTTCTTGCCGTCGTAGTATCCGCAGACGAGGGCTGCGAGATCGCGCGGCTTTAACTTGGTCTTGAAGTGTCCCTGATCAAGAATCTCACGCATAATTAAGGATACCTTGCGCTCTATGGCATCCTTATCGCGCAGGGTTCCGTGAATCTTCTTCATCGGTTCCACAATCTCTGTTTTGCCTGAAATATCACTAAAGAGGTTTAACAGTTCCTTCTTGCGATCAGAAGAATTTGTCTTCTTTTTCTTCCTAACTGCTGCCATGATATTCACTCCGATTTGCCTTTAATAATACGTAAATGCATATATACTTTCCTATTTTTGTTCTTTGAAAGCCGCATTTTTCCGATAATTCACAGAAAAAATGATGATGTTCCCGGATTTCCGCGGATCTTTGTCAAATCATATACAAAGTTATTTATATTTATGAGTCTTATAATCAAAACTTTGCTTTTGTCAGACATGGTCTTACACTTGCGGCATTGTCTTACATTTAGGACATGTCCTGCATTGTGAATACTGAAAAAACGAAAAACGAAAAAAAAGATTTATTCTGTAAGTGTCTTGCCGAGTTTCTCGGCTTCCTTTAATTTGTCGGCGCATTTCAGGACGGCATCCTTCTCCATGAGATTTCCCTCGCAGACAAGACCTTTACCCGTCCAGCCGAAGAATCCGCCAATTGTCGTCAGATAACCGTTGATCTTTTCCATATCCTCGACGGGTCCGCCTCCGCAGGTCACGGCAACGGCAAGTTTTTTGCCGCCGGAGATACGCAGCGAGAAGTCGGGATTAAGCATGGCATAAAGTCTGTCGATGAAGGTATATGCCGGGGCGTTCATGCGCCCGAAGTATACGGGTGCGCCGAGGACGATTGCGTCCGCGGAATCGATCTTCTTATAGAGGTCCTGCATATCGTCTTTTATGGAACATGTGTCGTTCCCCGGCGCCTTGCAGAATCCGCATCCCTTACAGTTTTTGACCTGTAAGTCACAGAATCTCACGAGTTCGGTCTCCGCGCCCGCATCCTTTGCGCCTTTCAGGACGTGCTCCACAAGAGCCTGACTGTTCCCGTTTCTCGGGCTGAATGAAATACCTAATACTTTCATGATGATTAATGCGGCAACGGTATAATTATATTTTTTCGTTACTTTTTGTCAATTATTTATTATTGATATGTTATTTTTTGTCGAAGTTTCTGTCGAAATATTGTAGCCCTTTTTATTACGGCAAATATCATTTGTGAACATTGATGTATATAAAACTAAAACGCTAAAATAAGTATTTTTTTAAAAATTTCAACAAATAACGAAACTTTTTGTAGTTTCAGTACATATTTTTATTTAATAGATCGAGGTGCAATCCGAATTGAGTTTCCGCGACTGGCTAATTCCACAGGATAATGTTTTTTTTGATCTGTTCGAAAAACACGCGGCAATAACACATAAAGCCGCCCTTCATCTCTGTTCAATGATTGAGCACTTTGATGACGTCAAAAACATGTGTCATCTCATGAAGTCTTATGAGCATGAGGGTGATGTGGTATCTCACGAGATATACCAGCTTTTGAACAAGAGTTTTGTGACTCCCATAGAGCCGGACGAAATATCGCGGCTTGCAGCCAGTATGGATGATGTTTTGGACGCAATCGACGATGCATCCCGAAAGATGTTCTTTTACGATATCGGCGTTACCGATACTTACATGCTCGAGTCCGCAAAGATCATAATTCAGCAGACCGAGCAGATAGAGAAGGCCATTAGTGCGACAAGGACAATGAATCAGCCGGCAATCGTAGACGAATGCTGTATAGAGATAAACCGTCTGGAAAATCTTGCCGACGACGTTCTTGCCGTCTCTCTTCAGGAGCTCTTCAAGACCACCGATGCCATAAAGATTGTCAAGATGAAGGATGTCTATGAAACTCTTGAGGCAACCACCGACAGATGCGAAGATGTTGCGAATATTCTCGGAGATATCGCCATAAAGCACTCGTAAATCATAAACTAGTAAATTCATAACTCATAAACCCGTAAACCCGTAAACTCATAAACCACCGGAAGAGACTCAAAAATGGATATGGTCATAATCGGGCTCGGCATCTTCCTTGCCCTAATGTTCAACTTTGTCAACGGTCTCAATGATGCCGCCAATTCCATTGCCGCGGTTATTGCAACGAGAGCACTCTCGCCGATAAAGGCTATAGCGCTTGCGTCGGTATGCTGTCTTATCGGTCCGCTTCTTTTCACGACGGCGATTGCCGAGACTATCGGAGAGAGTATTGTCAGTTCGTCGTTTCTGAGCATTCACCTTATTTTCTCCGCGATGGTGGGCGCGGTTCTCTGGGTTTATCTGGCATCGCATTTCGGAATCCCCGTCTCCAGCAGTCATGCTCTTGTCGGCGGTCTTGTGGGCGCCGGTTTTGCCGTCGGCGGTCTGGGTGCGATAATCTTTCCCGATATGCAGTCGGTTATCGTCCTCATTGTCTCGGTTATCATGGGCGGCTTTGTGACCGCGGGAATAATTATTCTTGTTGCGAGAATGCATAACGAGGACGGAACAAAATACATACCCATCTCTTTTCTTGCAGGCATTGCGTTCACGGTGCCGATTCTGATTATCACGGGCGCCATCAAGATATCCGGTCTTTTTGCGGTAATAATCTTCATTGTCGTTTCTCCGATGCTGGGTATGATATCCGCCTTCCTCTTCGGAATCATTATCATGAAGATCTGCCGCAGGAAAAACCCGCAGATGCTGGATAAAAGGTTCAGAACGCTTCAGGTCTTTACCTGCGCATTTCAGGCGATCGGTCACGGAGCGAACGATGCGCAGAATGCCATGGGTATTATCACCGCCATGCTCCTTGCGGCGGGCATGATCTCTTCTTTTAACGTGCCGCTGTGGGTTATTCTCGCGTCCTGTTTTGCGATTTCGCTCGGAACTTTCCTCGGCGGTCAGAAGGTCATCGATAAGATGGCAAATAAAATAACAAGAATCAGACCGTATCAGGGCGTTTCCGCGGCGGCGTCCGGAAGTATTGTGCTCTCGTTCATGACGGCTCTGGGTGTTCCCGTCTCGACGACTCATGCAATCAGCGGCGCTATCATGGGTGCGGGGCTGACAAGGGGCTATACGTCCGCGGTTCAGTGGACAAACGTGCGCGAGATTGTTGCGGCGTGGTTCCTTACCATTCCCTGCGCCGCCGTTGTCGCTGGGCTTGTTTATTTCGTGTATTCGTCGATTTTACTGTAATTTCCCGGTTTTGTATTCTCTGCAGAGTCCTTTGAGCTTACATTCGTCGCAGAGGGGTTTTCTGGCATCGCAGACGTTTCTGCCGTGCGAGATTAAGAGGAAGTTTATGAGTCCCCACTCTTCTTTAGGGACGAGCTCCATGAGATCGCGTTCGATTATGACGGGATCGCTGCTCTTCGTCATTCCTAGTCTTCCGGCAAGGCGTTTTACGTGAGTGTCGACCGCAATGCCTTCGTTGATGTTATAGGCGTGTGAGAGGACGATGTTTGCCGTTTTTCGTCCCACGCCCGGGAGTTTTGTCAGTTCTTCTATGGTTCCCGGAACCTCGGAGTTAAAATCGTCGCGGAGCATCTTCGAAGCCGCGATTATGTTCTTTGCTTTTGCGTGATAGAATCCCGTGCTCCTGATTATCTCCTCGACGTCCTCCTGATCGGCAGTCGCAAGAGCCTTGCAGTCGGGATATCTGGAGAAGAGTTGCGGTTTGACTTTGTTGACGTTGTTGTCCGTTGTCTGTGCAGACAAAACGGTCATTACAAGTATCTGGAAAGGGTTGTCAAAGTCGAGAAAATTGAGCTTTGTATCGGGTTTCAGATAAGAATCTTTGAGAATTGTGAGAATTTCGGTTAATGTTTTGCGGCTGATCCGATTCATCTGTTTCATAAAAGAATGGGGTAGGGCGGATTTGAACCGCCGTCAAAGCGTCCCAAACGCTCTAGGATGGACCAGGCTACCCTACTACCCCGTTTGTGACATTATGTATTCTACCGTGCGCTTAAAAAATATGTCGATCCGAGAGATTCTCAGAGCGGCAGAAGCTGTTTTTTATCGTCGCTGACGACCGTTCCGTCAAATTTACCGCGAATAAGGGCATCCGGAATATTTTCGGGCTTTGTGCCGTCGATGACTATCATGGAAAGCGAACTTCTCTGGATCATCTTGGCGGCGACTAGGTCTATGATGTTGTTGGCACCCGCACCCATTCTGCCGCCGGAGACGATGTCGATGAGTCCGTCGGGGGTAAGGTGTGAGAATTTCGTCGCTGCGGGATTCTTCTTGGGGTCTTCGGAGTATATGCCGTCGATTGCCGTGATGTTTAAGAGCAGGTCCGCATTCAGCCTCTCCGCGAGAACGGCGGCGACGGCGTCCGTGGTCTGTCCCGGTGTGATGCCGCCCATGACGACGATCTTTCCCGAGTTGCCGAACTTTATTGCGTCCGTGTAGCTCTCCGCGATATCGGGGTAAGCGTCTTCGCCCAGTGCCCACATGAGAAGCGAGGCGTTGATTCGGGTTATCAGGATTCCGAGTTCATCGGAGGTCGCTTCGTCGATATCCATCGAGCGCGCAGCATTTATGTATCTTCGTGCCTCTCCGCCGCCGCCGACAACGACATATATCCGGTATTTTGCGGATATTTCTCTGAGTATATCCCTATATTGAGCGATTCTGTTGGATTCCAGGGACGGAACCAGAATAGAGCCGCCGAGCGACAGAACAATCTTTTTCATGCTTATTTAAATTTGATCATTATCCCTTATTAGTATACTTATATTCGGTATGACGACAGATCAGAGATAAGAGACGTATGCACGAGGCAAGGCTTTACGAGAGGCATGAGGAGTATGAGAAGCGAGGGGATTGCGCCGGTGCCGAAGGGTCAGCGGACGATTCCTGCGGCAGTGACAGCTACAGCAAAAGCAGCGGCAGCGTTGTCTGCAGGTTATGCAGTCACGGCTGCGTGATTAAAAGCGGCGGATACGGCATATGCGGGCTGCGTTACAACAAAGACGGCGTCCTCTATGCCGAAAATTACGGCAGGGTTGCGGTGGAAGCCGTTGACCCCATAGAGAAAAAGCCGCTGTATCATTTTATGCCGGGGACCAAGGTCTACTCTCTCGGAGGCGTCGGGTGTAATTTCAGGTGCCGGCACTGTCAGAACTGGGAGATATCGCAGTGCACTGCCGCGGATTCGCTCCACGGTCTGAGTCCGCAGAAAGCCGTCTTTAACGCGGTCGAACGCCGTTGCGGGAGTATTGCCTTTACCTATAACGAGCCGGCACTCTGGCACGAGTTTGCGGTCGATATCGGAACTTTGGCGCACGGGGAGGGTTTAAAGACAATATATGTCACGAACGGGTATCTTACGGAGGATGCCGTCTTCGACCTTAAAGGTATAATCGATGCGTTCAGAGTCGATATCAAGGCATTCGACGACGGGTTTTACAGGAAGATCTGCGGCGGCAGGCTCCGGCCCGTTCTGGATTCGACGGCGGCGGCAAAGGACTGCGGGATGCATATCGAGGTCGTGAATCTGATAATTCCGACGCTCAACGATTCCGAATCGGAGATTCGGGGGCTTTGCGAATGGGTATGCACCAATATCGGAGAGAATACGCCGATTCACTTCACGAGGTTTCATCCCGATTACGAGCTGACGAGTCTGCCCGCAACGCCTCCGGGGACTCTGGAGAAGGCATATTCGATTGCAAAGGATGCGGGTCTGAGATACCCCTATCTCGGCAATGTCGCGGGACATGCCGGTTCCGACACCTTCTGCCCTGAATGCGGCACACTGCTCATAAAACGCGACGGTTACCGTCAGAGCGGGGTCGGGCTTGTTAAGGACGGCAGCGTAGATAAATGCGTCAATTGCGGAGAGGTTATTCCAATAGTCCGCTGAGAAAATCGATGAAAAAAGTTTGTTTGAATGATTTGTTTAAATAATTACTTTAATGATTTATTTTAATTTTTTACTGTTTAATTTACTGTTTTTCCTGGGTTGCGACAGCAACTATCGTGAATTTGCCTTTACCGCCGCAGTCGCCGTCGATGGTGACCGTGAATCCTTTGTGGTCGCCGGCATCGATGACCTCATAATACTGGCTGTTTGTGTTGACAATGTTGCCAGTATCATCCTTTAAATGACATCTGATCATTACGTTTTTGGCAGCGTTCTCTCCGACATTCAGAACGTCAATCTGTGATACGTAATAGCAGGATCCGTCGGGGTTTGTGTGCCATACGGGGTCGGATGCCGTGACTTCGAGCACATTTACAATATCTCCCGACTGTTCGGGTGACGCGGGCTGCGAGGTTGTACAGCCGCAGACAAGGGCGGCGGAAAGCGCAGCCGCGATTAACAGAATCAATGATATCTTGATATTCATAGTATCTATTTTCACTTGAATCGGTGAGGCAAAATATTTTTTTGTTTGGATTTGCAAGGGGGTATGTATAATTGTCGTTATGATTGTCATTACGGTTGTCGTCATGGTGATATATCGTCGTTAAAAATATCGGTAGAAAAAGGTGTTGCCGGCGGTTATGCCGGAATTTTATTTGATTTTTGATTTTCTGTTTGATTTTTGATTTGCGGTTTGATTTCCGATTTATTTATTTTCAATAGTGATTTATTTTCGATTGATTTATTCGGTGCTTTCCTGCGGCGGCAGTTTATCTTTATCTTTATTCTTATCTTTCGCCGTAGCGAGATCGGTTTTTCTGAACAGGTAATAGCCACCGGCCAGAGCAATTATAATGACGCCGAGACCGATCAGGTCCATGTCATCGGCTTCGACGAGATCAATAACGATCAGCTTTCTGCACACGGCAATCAATGCAAGTGTAATGAATATGTTTACATTTACTTTATGTGTAACAATGAAAGACTTGATTGTGTCCATAAGTTCCAGACCTATGAGAATTATGAGGAAGGAACTGATTGCAGCGAGTATATGATCGAACCCAAGTCCTTCTTTCGGGGTTGTGGTGAACAGTTGGTAAATGTACAAAGTATACTCATATACCATCAAGAGGACGAGACATGTAAGCAGCAGCATCAGAAGGAGATAAACTGCAAGTTGAATATTTACGATTACTTTAAGAAGGATGTTTTGTGCCTTCTTTACTTCCTTCACCATAACTTTCTCTTCTTTTAATTCCATCAAATCACCGTTATTTAATGCAGAGTCATTATTTTGTTATCTGGCTTTTTGTTATATGTAATTTTAACTTTTTCTTTAATTACTTTAACCTTTCCGTTTTGACATATCTTTTCAGTCGTCATTATCCTCGTTTTTATCCATGGAGTCGAGATTCTGTCGCAGGAGACGGTGGGTTACCTCTACAAGCGGATGGCGTGCATAATCCAGGACTTTTATGTCCTCGAGTTTCCTGAGGTTCATCTGCTGAGCCGTCTTTTCCAGACCGAGTTCGATGTCTTCGTCGATATCGATTACGTAGGCGTCAAGCTCCTTTATTCCAAGCCGCATCGCCGCAACCGCCCTGTGGTGACCGTCGACCACGATATACTTGCCGGGTTTTCTGACTACTATTATAGGTTCGGCAAGCCCTTTCTGTATCTCGTAGATTCTTCCTTCGAGTTCGTCCTCGTAGATCTTGGACTGCGTCGGCTGAAGCTCGTCGACGGGGACGATGTCACGCTTTACCTTCGGGTCGACATCGTGGAGCATCTTGAGTGTATCGATGAATTTGAAGACCTTTTCTGGCGAAACATGCTCAATCTGGGAACGGATTACATCCGCGTTCGAGATAATGCCGAGGATGTTTCCTTCTTTGTCGACGACGGGAAGTTTCTGAATGCCGGAACGGAATATGACTCTTGCCGCGTCGTTTATGCTCATGTCGGGTGCGGCGACTATAAGATGCCTGTTCATGACCTTGTCAACCGGCGTTGAAGGATATACAAAGAGAAGGTCGCGTGCCGCAATATAGCCGACTACCCTTGTGCCGTCGACTACGGGAAAACCGTCGTGGTTTGAGTTGCGGATTGCCTCAATTACATCTTTTGCGGTTCCTTTTACGTCAATTGTAATTACATCGTGGGTCATGTAATTGCAGACTCGTTTCTTATCCATTATTCTAAGTTGTTGCTCTCATTAAATATAGAACTACGGTTTTTGACGTAATTAATCCGAGATTTTTCATGCGGCGGACCGACGTTGACGTCAACGGCGATTGATGCTGTCTGCTGTCGGCTGATGCCGTTATGACTGTGTGGTGACTGTGTGATGACCGATACTCAAACGGCGGTGACTACTGCGTGACTACGGTGACGGTGCGCCGTATGTGAAAAAAGTGTGTAAAGCCGCGTTTCGGCTAACGTTCGTGTCCGTCGCAAATACTTGATATACGAGTTTTTTTAAAGATTTTGCGGCATTATCCGCGTCATATAAATTATGTTGTCTTTCGTTGTTGTGCGGATATCATTAGGGTGAGATATACATTTATTTATCTCATAAAACGCAAAAATATATACGGATGACAAAACAGGGTAATACTAAAAAAGATAAGGATGCCAGGAGTAAGACGCTGGCGCGGGTATTCATAATATTCATCCTTCTCTCTTGTGTATTGGGATTTTCGCTCACGTTCTCGTTTTTTTCAATATTCAAGACCGCAGAAGCAGGAAACTATGTAGCAATCGATTATACGATATATTATACGGAAGGGTTACCGATTCTTACCACATCTTCAAACGTAGTCGAGAATATGTATAAGCAGGGATATCCTGACACGGGACTTACAAACAGGTATGTCATGCGTGCAGGCTCGATTCAGACCGATCAGATTACTCCGGTAAGTGCGTATGTCGCAGGAGACGGCGTCGTTCAGTTTGCACTTTATGATGTGGAACTTAATGCCATCAGCGCAAAGACGGTCGGTATGCACGTAAACGATGTTGCAAGAGTCAATTTCGATTTCTCAAATAATATGCTCTACAACATGTCGTCAATAGTATACAGCATGATCGGCGGCAACTTCTCAAACGCACAGGTCGGACAGATTGTGCCTCTGACAATCACATATAACACCACAACTACAACCGGTGTCGACAATTCCACTGCCTCGCTTCGCAGACCGGCGGTTATTATCGGCAAGACCGATGATATGCTGACCATGAAATACGGATACGATTACGCACAGATTCAAGTATCACAGATACAATAATCCCGATTAATCTTTGATTAATCATTTTATCCTTTTTTTAAGCATTCAGACAATTCAGGCAAATGCCAAATTCTCCGTAATCCGGAATAAAATAGTATAAATGTAATTTTTGTAATTGATTGATTTTTAGGTTAAGATCCGATTAGATATGAGTATATACGGTTAAGATCCCGAATGCGAGGTCTCGAAGGCGTCATTGAGGACGTATTCCTTTACGACCTGTCCTTCTTCGATTACCACTTCGGGCCAGATTCTCGTTCCAGAGTGGACAACGGTGCGGTTCTTAAGCACGCTTCTGGGACCGATTACGGTGTCGTTCTCTATACTGCAGAGCAGACCGATTTTAGCGTCGTTGTCGATGATGCTTCCCGAGATTGTGCTCTGACCGCCGATATCGACATGGTTGTAGATGGATGAGGAGAAGACCTTGCAGTCGTGCGATATCCGGCAGTGCTCGCCTATGCTTGTATACGGACCGATAAGGACGTTCTCGCCGATCTTTGTGCCTTTGCCGATTGAGACGGGTCCTATTATCCTTGAGTTTTCGCCGATTGTGACGGCATCGCCGAGCTGCACGGGTCCGATTACATGTGCGCCCTTGACCGTGACATTGCCGCGAAGGTCGGTATAACGCATATCCTGAAGTTTCCAGTGCTCAGCCTCGCGAAGGGACTGCGGACTTCCGACATCCGACCAGTTGCCGCGTGCCAGCCAGCCTTTCATGATTGCGCCCTTCTTCATCAGCAGCGGAAACAGGTCTTTTGCGAAGTCGAACTTTTTGTCCTTCGGAATGTAGTCGAAGATCTCGGGGTTACAGACATAAATTCCCGTGCTTGCCAGATTAGAGAATATTTCGCCGGGCGAGGGCTTCTCTCTGAAACGCTTTATGTGGTAGTTGACGTCTATCTCGGCGATACCGTATTCGCAGGGCTCGTCTATGCTGATGAGACCGATTGAGAGCATACTCTCGCCTTTTATGTGCTCCCTGTAGAATGAGAGCAGATCGATATCGGTTACGTGGTCGCCGCCGACTACGAGGAAGGGAGAGTCTTTGAGGTATTCCTCGGCGTTCTTGACGCTGCCCGCGGTGCCCAACTTTACCTCTTCGCGGACATAGGTAATGTTAACTCCGAAGAGCGAGCCGTCGCCGAGTGCGTTCTGTATCTCCTCGCCTTTGTATCCGATTGTGACTATTATGTCGTTGAATCCGAGATTTGAGAGGTGCGAGACCAGATGCTGTATCGAGGGCAGGTTTACTATCGGAATACAGGGTTTGGGTCGTTCAAATGTCAGGGGACGAAGTCTTGTGCCTTCTCCGCCGCACATTATGCATACTTTCATGTAATTGATTTTTGGCTGTTATTCCTAATAATACAGTTGATTGTTCTCCGTCATTCCCGCAAAAATATTATCATATCACGGGATTGATACTTAATCATGGCAGAATTCGAGTGCACGGTCTGCGGCAGATGCTGTATGGGCATGGGACGGTATGTTAAGGTGACGGGGGTCATGGGTCCCGACAAGTATGCCGCGATTCACGGTATCTCAAACGAGACGTTTTATCCCGTCGTTTTAAAGGCGTTCCGCGGGGATTTCGATATCGATAAGATGAAGGTGGAGCAGGGCTGGTGTCCGTTTCTCATGGATGCCGATGATGAGGGTAAGTATTACTGTGCCGTTCACGACACAATCCCGGAGTTTTGCAGGAAATACAAATGCGTCTCGATGAGGTTCTATAAGTCGGAGACGATTGCGGGAAGTCTTCGCGGCAGGACAACCCTGGTCTCGGATGACGGGGCTTTAAAGAGTCTGTGGGATAATTCCGTCATGACCTTCCCCGTCGATGATTATGCGGCGTGGAAGGAGAATCTGAAGAAGGTGCTTTCGGATAACGGTTATACGGTCGAGGATTACGATTAGAAATATGTCCGAAAGTAACGGTGCGGATAAGAGCGACGGCAAAAACAGGGTTGTCGATGTTGCGGGAAGGCATGTGATCTGTGCAGGTAAACGCGAGGAGATTGATAAATGCCGTTTCTGCGTGCATTCGGTCTCGTTCGAGTGCGACGGCGTCTGGGTAAAATCGCCTGCCAGAGCCTACTGTTCGCGGTGTCGGAGCACGGATCCCGTCAATCTCGATAAGGTCACCGCGGTTTTGTGCGACGACCGTGCGGGCGAGGGATTTAGGAGTATTATGAATATTATCTCTTAGAAGTTATCTGTCAAAAATATGCTCTCCGGATTTATCTATCAGGAATTTTCTCAGGATTTATGTCTCAGTCTGTCCGCAGTCTTTTCGTGTCGAAAAATTCCAGTATCTTTTCGAAGTCGGTATTGGCTTCGAAGTGCCGTGCAAGTTCGTCGAGGGCTTTGTCGTAGCCGGTATCCTCTTCTTTTATTCCGGAGAAAGTGAGTCCTTTGCGCGAATAGAGGTATTTGAGGAGGGACTGCGATATGTTTGCGTTTGTGAAGAGTCCGTGCATGTAGGTGCCGATGACGAGCCCGTCGGCGCTCACGCAACCTTCGCCTTCGAGGGCTTTCTGCTCTTTGCCCGTGTCGGTCTGCCCCATGTGAATCTCGTATCCGCTGACCTCGTCGGCGCCGCTCAGGATTTCGCCGATCCTGTTTACTTTCCGCGTTATCTGAACTGTCGTCTTTTTGTATTCGGCGAAGGTCGTTACGGCATCAAAGAGCCCGAAGCCTTCGTAATCGGCGTTGACGCCGGATTCGATGCCTTCGTCGTGTATGGTTTTGCAGAGCATCTGGTATCCTCCGCAGATACCTATTATCGGGATCTTCCGGCTGCGTGCGGCGCTCAGTTCTTCGGCAAATCCGTGCTTTTTCAGTTCTAGGAGGGCTTCGACCGTGTTCTTTGTTCCCGGGATTATTATGCAGTCGTAGTCTTTGAGCGATGTGCCGGGGGTCACGTAGTCTAGGCAGGCGTATCTCTCAAGGAGTTCGAAGTCGTTGAAGTTGGAGAGTCCGAAGATCTTCATGACCGCAATCTTTACGGGGAAGTCGCGGGAACGTTTGTCATAGAGCGAGAGCGAGTCTTCGCTCGGGAGTTCGGTCGCGGTATACGGGATTACGCCGAGGACGCTTATTCCCGTCTTTTCTTCGATGATTTTAACGCCTTCTTTGAAGAGTTCGCTGTCGCCCCTGAATTTGTTGACTATGAATCCGCGGACATTCTTTTTTACGTCGTCGGGGAGGAGATCCCATGTGCCGATAAGCTGCGCAAATATGCCGCCGCGTTCGATATCGCCGACGATCACAATCGGTATCTGAAGTTTTTTCGCAAGGAGTATGTTGGCGATGTCGCGGCTGTAGAGGTTTACCTCGGCGGCACCTCCGGCGCCTTCGACGACTATGTTGCCGTAAACCTTTTCCAGACGGCGGTAGGCTTCGACCGCTTTTTCGAGGAGGAAATCGGTTTCTTTGTAGTAGTCGGCAATTCTGGCGTCCCTGTAGGGTTCGCCGAAGAGGATTATTTGAGATGTGCTGTTGCCTTTCGGCTTTAAGAGAATCGGGTTTGTGTCGGCGCAGGGGCTTATTCTTGCGGCAAATGACTGAACCGCCTGCGATATGGCTATCTCTTTGCCGTCGGGGGTGATGTATGAGTTGAGGCTCATGTTCTGGGATTTGAAGGGTGCAACTTTAAGACCGCGGTTTGAGAGACAGCGGCAGACTGCCGTTACCGTTGTTGTTTTTCCCGCATGCGAGGAGGTTCCCAGAATCATCAGCGACATAGTTATTAAATTAATTTTAATTAGTGCAGTATATCTTTTGCCATAGTGTCACGGCGGTGGTGATGCCGGAAAAAGAGAGTTATTGGTTTATGGTTGGTTTATGGTTCGTTTATGATGCCGTTCATCCGCAGTTGCCGCTGCAGTTGCAGCCGTCGCAGCTCGGTTCTTTGCAGTCGGCACCGCATTTGCCGAGGACTTTCCAGCGGAGGAGAACGCCGTCGTCTATTCTGTCCATGTCAATGAGTTTGAGCCGCGGGAAGTCTTCTTCTTTTATGTATCCGATTCCGTCGGCGGGTGTGGGTGCGTCGGCGCCGCCGATGATTATGTTTCCTATGCAGGTGTAAATTTCGTCGACGAGGTTTTCTTTGAAGAGTGCGGCTATGAGCGTTCCGCCGCCTTCGACCATGACCTGTTTGACGCCGTTCTCGTATAGGGCTTCGAGGAGTCCCGCGATATCGACTTTGTCTTCGCCGCCGACGAAGATATCCGCATACTGATTGAGTTCTTCTATCTTTTCCTGCGGAGCTTTTTCGGATACGGCGATGACTCTGGGACCTTCGCCTTTGTGGAGAATGTCGGCATCAAGCGGGGTTCTGGCGTTGCTGTCTATTACAATGCGCAGCGGGTGTTCGTCGCGTCCGTTGGCTTTCCTTTTTGCTTTTCTCTCCGGCGATTTTACGGTCAGTGACGGGTTATCGGCAAGCACGGTTCCGACTCCGACCATGATGGCATCGGCGCCGGCTTTGATGACGTCAACGCGGTCGAAGTCATTCTTTCCGGATATTTTTACCTGCCTTCTCTCGCGTGTGGATATTTTTCCGTCCGCACTCATGGCAAGGTTAACAAAAACAAATGGTCGCATACACTTAGTATGTGCATGCTTACTTTAGTAATGTTTGGAAATGTGTAATAGAAATGTATTATATTATCGAGGCATCATTCTCAAAAAATGTCATATTGCTTCAGTTAAGACAATAAACTGGAGTGGTTTCTCATACAATTATCAAAAATATATATTCAATTGAATCCTACTTAATTACTGGTCCACAATCATTTCGTTTTAGAGGTCTCTTACCTATAGTTGGCTGATTATGCGCCTCTCTATATTTCATCCATTGATCATAGAGTTTGAAAATATCATTATAATATAGTTGGTTTGGCATTAATTCTATATCTTGAATTTCAGGATCATTAACTGCGAGGAAGAATCTATATGCATATAAATCATTTATCTCACTCATGTTAATTATGTTAACATCTCTCTCAATCAAATTATATATGAGTTTAAAATAAGCCAAATAATGAGCTATTGCAATTTTGTCGCTTTCATCAAAAAAATTATTATGAAATTCACTTCCATTCGCATTAAGATTAGAGAGTGAATCTTCTAGTTTTTTATAAATTAATACAATATCGTCATTTTTGAAAAATTCAGTATTTAATTTGAATAAAAAATCAGCATTGGCAATGTCTGCACTTACTTTTAGCTCTTTGTATATAAAATATATGCTTGATAAACCTCCAACTGCTGTAAGAATTGTACATATCGCAATAATTAGCGATGTTTCTGAAGTATTGATTCTCTGATCAACCTCAAAAAGCAATAGGATTCCTATAATAGATATTAAAAATAAGAAAAACAGCAAAGTGGCTTTTTGCTTAATTGGATGATAATTCATTTTATCTCTCTATCAAAATAAACCTGTGATATCATAAACAAATATAAGCATTCTTCATCAGAACATATCGTATTTTTTATATTTGCATTTCTCAGCAATAAACTATTACCTTATTATAAGAAACTGGATAATATGTAAGCATTCTTTAGTGAGATCATGCACAGTATATTGTAAATTTATGCATTTCATAGATTCAGCATAATATTTGATGCCTTACGATACCAAAAAAAACAGGTCGTTTAATATATATAGATTTTTGTATCCTGTTTCTAAATAGCAATAATAATTATATAATCACATCTTTTTGATAGTTTTCAAACATCGTTAATTTGGTCTTAATTCTAAAGGATATTTCAAATAATATTCATATATGTCTTTTAGGATTTTTAAACAAGGTCTATAATGATAATTATTAAATATCAAATATTTCATAGTAACGATTGTACCAAAAGTTATGCAGCATAAAGGATGTAGTATTATGTTTAATCTTGCCACCAGAATAAGAGATCCTCAGAGATTACATCAACCAATATTAATTTTAGTGGATAAATCAGAAGCAATGGCTGGTCAACCTATCGAAGAAATAAATCAGTCACTTATGCATTTTATAGAGAAATGCAAAGAACTGGAAGCAGAAGGTGCTGTTACAGATATCTGTATTATCACATTTGGTGACAAAGGTCTATATGGAGGTCTATATGAAAATGAACCTGATATACAAATAATACAAAGTTTTGTACCTGCGAATGAAATGAATTTTGACACTCATATCCTTCCACATATTGCATATGGAGTTAATCCGCTTGCAAAAGCAGTGGAAAGAGGATTGAGAGAAATTTTCCTAATTGAACAGGCATATAAGGAAAATCAAATTGAATACTTTAGTCCTTGGCTTGTATGCATAATTGGTAAAATGCATTGGAAATCTGATTATCATGATGGTTTAGTTGAACATTTTTTGCAAGATGCAATCAAACATAAACAGGTGACTCCTTTTGCTTTCTGTGTCGATAGTGCTGATAGTGCCCATAGTATGTTTTGTCCACTTTGTGGAAATCCACTTAATGGGTCTGATATTGACTTTTGCGGAAGATGCGGTGCAAAAATAGAATTACCAATCAATTTGCGGCTTGGTAATATTTTTGGGGAAACTAACACATATACCTATAAATTAAAAGATGATTATGGCGTTGATAGATTAAATGAAATATTCGTTTTTCTAAAATATAATTTAAAACACTCAATCAAATTATGTCAGAATGCGATTCCTAATCCATATAAGTCAATAGAAGAGAATAACATTAAGCTAGATAAATCTGAGTGTTGTAGAATAGATGGCTGTCATGAAAATAATGCTCGTGTATTTCTTCTTCCCGTAGTATTTGAATCAGAGCATAGTCGAAAAGAAAGTGATGCTTGTATAAGTGATGGTTGTATAAATCGTTGTTACAGAAAATTAGAAGAATTAGAGCATAGTCGAAAAAATAATGATTTGTCAAAGACAGCAAATTTGGATCTTGTTTACTGCATAGATGCTACACAAAGTATGCGGAACTCTATCGAATATGCTAAATGCGCTGCCAATACTTTCCATATTGATCTTGTTAACGAACTTAAAAGTAGAAATGTTACTGTTCAACAAATTAGGTCAAAAATAATTGTATTTAGAGATTTTTCTCATGATAACGATAAAGCAATTAGTCAATCAAAATTTTTTGATTTAAACAATGAAGTTATGGAATATCAAAAATATATATCTAATATTAAAATAGATGATGTAGTTAGTCCAATAACACGTATTTTTACGATATATGGTAAATTAATGAATGATTTTAAAGAATGCAGTGATGTTTCTAGTTCAAAGTCTGCATTAGAAGCATTACATTTAGCTATTAATTCCGAATGGGAAGAAGTTGGTGGTGATATAAACATAAGAAGAAGGCATATTATTGTCTTGTTCACAGCTTCATCTGCATATGCATTAGATGACGTAAAATATAGAGAGATTGCATCTAAAAATACATTATATCCTACAGATATTCCTCAAAATTATGCAGAATTAATTAATGAATGGGATGAAAAGATGTATCCTGATTGGGGGAAACGCTTGATAATATTTGCTCCTTATGCTGAACCATGGGATGAGATAGAAGAAAAATTCGACAGATGTTGGGTCACATTCGCAAAACTATCTGAAGGATTAAATGGATTATTCAAACAAAGGAATGTGCGCAAATGCTGTTATGAATAATGTTATTTAAAATAATCGTTTTTAATAAAACATTCAGCATATTTTTACATAATAGATTGATATTTTATTTAATCTCCTTACGCCATATAAATTGCAATTTTATATGTTAACTGCCTGTAAACTGCGAAATAGCTACAGTATGATGAATTAGAAATAACAAAAAAAGCTATATGAAATATCTATAAATATGTTGATCAAAAAGATTGAATGCGTTTTTTAAGCATAAATGATATTTTTAATGAAGAGCTCAACGTATTATTTTTTTATTATTGACGATCTCTCTAATTAATTATTTATTATCTCAATCTGATTAGTTGTATCCGATTTTGAGTGTCCAAATAAATTCAAAGCAAAAACCAATATCATCCCGCAACCTTAAACTAAATGCAATAAATACAATAATACAATGAACGCCTTCAAGAAAGCCTCCGATATCCCCGCAGATCGGCATCCCGAGTTTCCTCCCGAGGTACAGGATGTAATCCTCCGTCATATAAGGACATTCGGAGCACCCGTCACGGTAACTAGTTCGCTTGTCGAGCTCAATAAACACAGGCTCAATCCGTCGCGATCGGCGATAAAAGGCGTTCTCGATAAGCTTGCAAAAGCCGGTGTCGTAAAGGCGGTCAAAAACGGCAATGTCTGGGAGTATTCGCCTGTTGAAAAACGCTGAAATCCCTCTTCGTCCAGTCCGTAATTATGGCATTAAACGCGGAAATAATGCCGCCGCAGTATTTTCTCAAAAATCCGGTTTTTCTATGG
>NZ_JOMF01000006.1 GCF_000711215.1 Methanomicrobium mobile BP
TGTGTCTCACCGGTTTTGAAGATACGTTTCACTTCGGCACACTGATTCTATCGACTTTGTTTAAATCTAAAGGAATTAGCGGTTAATAAATAAATTTCCGCATTATCAGTACCAACGTCGGAACCAACACTCCCATCCGAGCGATTTTGGCTCCCCATCAGAAGAAATTCGAGGAAACAATATTGGACTTTATTACTAATAAAGTACGTTGTTTCCTACCTATACAGCGGACTTTTTCTGCTCGCGGTTTTTCACCGTTTCTTTGAGCAATCCACGATATTTTTGAATTTCTGCTTTATTACGCCGTTTTTATCACGGGCGTTTTCCCGTGTTTGGGGCGTAATACTTTCAGCCTTACAATGTTAGTGTGCGGCGTATATAAGAGTTGCCAATTGCGAAAGAGAATATGGGTATGCAACGGCATTGCGGCATATGAAAAACTCGACATATCGGAATTTTTTCCGCTACAATAATACAATCGCGCAGATTCACACCGTCAAATATCGCATGATCGCGACCCATACGGCAAAACCATATGCAATACCCTTACGCAACAACCAAGGCAGGCATTGCTCAAAAAAAGATTGAATATAATTTGATTTGATCACAACACTCTCAGATACAGTTCAGCTTTTTTAGATCGGTCTGAACGTCCGATGCCGCCTGAATGCCGAATGTCTTCACAAGCAGATCGAGGACTGCGGGCGAGACAAACTTCGGAAGAGAAGGTCCGAGCATTATGTTCTTTACACCCAGATGAAGCAGAACAAGAAGGACAAGAACCGCTTTCTGCTCGTACCAGGCGATATTGTAGGATACGGGAAGATCGTTTATTCCGCAACCGAATGCCTCGGCAAGAGCGGATGCGATAACGACAAGACTGTAGGAATCATTACACTGTCCCGCGTCAAGAACACGCGGAATGCCGTCGATATCCCCCAGATCAAGAGTATTGTATCTGTACTTCGCACAGCCCGCCGTCAGAATCACGGTATCCTTCGGCAGCGCTTTTGCAAACTCGGTGTAATATTCGCGCGCACTGTCGCGTCCGTCGCATCCCGCCATAACAACGAAACGCCTAATCTTTCCTGCCTTGATAAGCTCGATGACCTTACCCGCAAGCGCCAGAACCGCATCATGACCGCATCCGGTAAGCATGGGCGGAATCTTAAGATCTTTCGGTGCCGGAGACTGCTTTGCAAGCTTAATCACTTCGGAGAAGTCCTTTCCCGACGGAGTCTCGGGTATGTGAACGCATCCCGGGAAACCCACGGCGCCTGTTGTAAAGACTCTGCCCTTGTAGGACTGAAGCGGCGGCACAATACAGTTCGTGGTAAATACCACCGGACCGCCGAAGGACTCGAGCTCGGCTCTCTGATTTGCCCACGAAGTTCCGTAGTTCCCTTTGAAGTGCTTGTATTTCTTAAATTCCGGATAAGCATGCGCGGGAAGCATCTCGCCGTGAGTGTATACGTCAACACCCGTTCCTTCGGTCTGCTTCAGAATCATCTCGAGATCTTTGAGATCATGACCGCTTACCGCAATTCCCGGGTTGCTTCCTGGCGTCGTGTTCACCTTCGTTATCTCGGGAACGCCGTAGTGACGGTTTGCCTTGTCGAGCAGAGCCAGAACATCAGCGCCGTACTTTCCGCATTCGAGAACAAGCGCGGTTCTCTCCTCGATTGAGAGTTTCATGAATCTTGACGCGAGCGCTTTGGTGATGAAAGCCAAAAAGGCGTCATTCTTCTCACCGAGTGCGACCGCATGGGAGTAGTATGCCGCAAGCCCTTTCACGCCGAAGAGCAGCAGCGAGAAGAGCGAACGTTCGTTCTCATCCGCGATTGCATCCAGCCCGATCTTCTCCGAACCGACAATTTCCTCTTCGTTTGCCGGTTTCCACGAGCATGCTTCGGGTTCATCCGCTTTGGACGGAAGACTGTCGCGGTGATCGGTTATGCACTTAAGATACCCGACAAAGCGCGCCTTATCGAAGCTTACATTCGTAAGTGTAGCAAAGAGCGGCTCTATAATACAGGGTTCGGGGAGTTTTCCCTCCGCATTCAGTCTGTAACAGAGTCCCGAGAGACAGTACAGTACCGCATCCTGATAAGCCGCCGTTACTTTATCCTTACCGCATACGCCGCCGTGAGTGCATGCCGGTGCTTTTGATTCCTGACATTGTTGACAATACATCTGTGTCACCTGCTTTCTTTTTGATATTTAGTATATTGAGTATACTAAGATATATACGAAAGAGTTTCCAAAACTATACCATGGACGAAAACTGCACGGTGAATCTGACCGTGAAATATCTGACAAAGAAATGGACTCTGCTTATCATTCTGGAGATCTATAAGGGCGAAAACTCAACGCGGCGCTTCTCCGAACTTAAAGATAGACTTGACGAAATTACCCCGAAGATTCTCTCGGAACGTCTCACCGAACTGGAAGCGGAAGGAATAGTCAAAAAAACGGTTGATGCTTCAAAAGTGCCGATAATCTCAAAATATACACTTACCGAGAGCGGTCTTGAACTTATAGACGTTATCCGCGGCATAAAATACTGGGCACTGAAATGGAAGATAGACAATATCCCCTGCGGCAATCAGGAATGCAAAAACTGCCGCCTCTGAGACGAAACCGGATAAATAAAGGAAAAAACAGAAAAGTGTCCGTAACGACATAAAAAGAGTTTTCAAATTTTTCAATATTTCAAATACCCGCAGTTCGCAGATCAGCGGTGCCGTTTCTCAAGTTCGGCAAGAACGTCCGCAAACTCGACATCGGTCGCCTTGAGCGCGAGTATCAGGTGGAATAAGAGATCGGCGGCTTCCTCGACCTTGCGCTCGTAGCTGTCGTTCTTGGCAGCGATTATGAACTCGGTTGCCTCTTCGCCGACCTTCTCGAGAGCTTTGTCCATTCCTTTTCTGTGATTGAGAATATCAAGAACATAGCTCTTTTCAGGCGGATTCTCAATCCTTGAGAGAATTGTCTCCCATATCTCGTCCAGTATTGCAGTATCGGTCATTTTTTCACTCTATTATTACTCTATTTTTTACTCAATATTTTCATTCTATATTTCAATCTGTTTTTTCACTCGGTTTTTTCATTCGGTTTTTTCACTCTCATTTAAAAGGAGGACTTCCCCCATATCCATTCCGAAATATCTCTGCAGAAGCAGACCCGCTTTCGCGACATTGCAGCCGTTTTTGCCGATTGCAATCCCGAGAGAACTCCGCTGCGAGAGATAAACATTCACTTTTCCGGACTCTTCGTCCGCTTTCGCACTGTGAATCTGCGCGGGTTTAAAGATATTTTCGACGAATGTCTGAAGGTCTTCGCCTTCCTCCACCATCTCTATGCGCTTACCGAGTGTCTTCGTAAGACGCTTTATGTTTGCGCCGTCCTTTCCGATGGCAAGACCCATATCGCCTTTCTTTATGACATAGATGATACGATCGAAACCGTCGTCGATTATGCAGTCAATCGCCGTCGACTTGGAAGCATTCTTAAGCTCCTCAATATACCGCCGCTCTTTAAACCCGATATCAGACCGCATAAAATACTATAATAGATAGAACCTGCTTCATTAAATTACTTGCACAGACACATGCAAAAAAATGATAAAATGATTGGGGGTCAATTGATCAGTCGATAGGCTCAATGCAGTCTTCATACATAACCCGCTTTTTCCTGCATACAATGTCGAGAATGCCGTTTTTAATGCAATGAGTAAATCCGCGGGCTGTAACCGCGCAGGGAAGGTCGATATGATAATCGATTAAGCCGAAACCGATATGCACGGATCTCTCGGATACGTCAATCTCCGGCAAGACCGCGATATCGAAAGGAACTTCGACCGTAAGGTAAAGAAGATCATCCCCTTCCACGATCTCGTATTCCAGTTCGCGTGCATCCGCCTTGATTCTGCCGCCGGGGATATCGTGCGTGATGATACGCGGCTCACTGTCGGGTCCGGAGATTACCGTGCATCCGATAAAGCGGGTATTGCCATCCTTTTGCAGGTTTTCGATAATACCCTCCACTACTTTTGCAATATTCTTAAAGACATCGTCGCCCGTATCATCTGACATAATTATCACATATCCTGTATAGACTGCCTGTTCTCTCCACTATTCCTTTTGCCTCGAGTCCCCGCAGACCTTCGGCAACCTCCGGGACCGGAGTTTTCAGTAACTGACTCAGATCCTCAGCACTTATCTCATATCCCGCAAGTGCAAGTACTAAGTTCAACTCTGTCTCGCTACCTATTATTTCTTTGCAGGCTGTTTTCAGTTCCAGTATTTTATCGTTTACCTCGGACTCCAAAGCTCTCAGATCCGAGAGAATTTCAGAGCGCGATTCCATAAGATAACGGATATCAGATATACAGCCCAAAGTGCGCCCGACATCCGCGTCGGAAATGCGTCCGGAAACGGCGGCGTTATCTTTGTCTGCGACGGATGTGCCGCGCGTATCCGATGATGAATCCGATGCGGCGCAGTAACCGTCAGCGCCGGCAGCCTCATTATGCGGCACCCGGGACTTTGCTTCTTTCAGAAGAGCGGAATCGGCAGGCAGACCTTCATATTCGGCATTGCTTATAGCCTCGGGACTTATGACTATCTGGAAATTATTCGAGAGATAGTAGTATTTCCTGCGGTTTAAGTCGTATCTGACCGATAATATCTGTTCGCGCTCCATAAGCTGAAGATGATCTATCACTGCTTTGGGGCTTATCATAAGCAGATCGGATATCTCCGTAACAAAACACGGCCGCTCACGCAGGAGCATGATAATTCTGCGGCGGTTTTTGTTGCCGAGAATATCGAGCATGCGCGAGACATTCTCATCTTCAAGCATATATACCAAAAGTAAGTGTAAGTAATATATTAATGTAGTCAATACCCCGAGGCATGAGGCGGTTAAACCGTGACGGATACTTACGAAAAAATCTGAAAAAAAAGGAATATTGTATCGATGAGAACGGATTTGTATTCGAAATTTATTTTGAAATTCTGTAATTGGGTGCCTCGTCCGTGATCAGAATATCGTGCGGGTGGCTCTCAATCTGACCGGCTGCGGTAATTCTGATGAATTTCGCGTTCTCTTTAAGGTCGCGGATTGTTGCCGAACCCGTATATCCCATCGCGGATTTAAGACCGCCGATAAGCTGATAAATGACCTCGGAGACCGTGCCCACATAAGGTGTTGCACCCTCGATACCTTCGGGAACATACTTGTTCTGACCGATATTCTTCTGGAAGTATCTGTCGCTGGAATGACCGCCCGTCATCGCGCCCAGAGATCCCATGCCGCGATATTGCTTGTATTTCCTGCCCTGAATCGAGATGACGCGTCCCGGAGCCTCGTCAGTTCCAGCAAAGAGACTGCCGAGCATTACGCAGTCGGCACCCGCGGCGATTGCCTTTGCGACATCTCCGCTGTATCTGATACCTCCGTCCGCGATAACCGGCACATTGTAGCGCGACGCAACCTCGGCAACCGATGAAATTGCCGTAATCTGCGGGACGCCGACACCCGCGACAACTCTTGTCGTACAGATTGACCCGGGTCCGATACCCACCTTAAGACCGTCGACATACGGGGCAAGCGCTTCCGCGGCTGCGGCGGTCGCGATGTTTCCGGCAACGACGTCACAGGATACGGCTTCCTTGATCTTCTTTACGGACTCGACTACATTCAGGTTATGACCGTGCGCACAGTCCGATATGATTACATCGACGCCGGCCTCATCGAGAAGTTTGGCTCTCGGAATATCGAAAGGTCCGACTGCCGCGGCAACGCGAAGTTTTCCGTCCTTATCGTGGTTGGCGTTGGGATACTGCTGACTCTCGAGAAGGTCCTGCATTGTGATGATACCCAAAAGGCTGTTATCTTCGGAAACGACCGGCAGCCTCTCGACCTTCTTTGTATACATAAGCTCAAGCGCACTCTCGAGCTTGACGGAAGCATCCACGGTTATCGGGTTTCTCGTCATGACCGTGCAGATATTCTCGGATGCGCGTGAAGGCATTATGCCCCTTAAGTCGCGGCGCGAGACAATGCCCACAATCTTGTTATCCTCAAGAACAGGCAGACCGCCGATATTTCTCTCGCGCATGAGGTAATGGACATCGGCAACGGTTGCATCCGAGGATACCGTGAGAACATCCCTCTCGATAAATTCGCCGGCACGCTTGACGAGTTTCACCTCTTCGACCTCGCGCTCGGGCGTCATGTTTCTGTGAATTACGCCGATACTGCCGGCGCGTGCAAGGGCAATGGCCATTGTCGAGGTGGTAACGGTGTCCATTGCGGCAGAAACAAGAGGTATTGACAGATTTACATTCTTTGAAAAACGTGATTTTACATTTACCTGATTCGGCTCAACAGACGATGCCGCAGGTATTAAAAGAACGTCATCAAATGTGAAACCGGTTTGCATATCCAGTTTTTCGGTATACATATAATATATTCACCTTACCATTGCAATAGCTTTTTGCACAAGTTCTTCACGTATGGCATTACTGCGGTCACCGCCGCAGACCATACCGCGGACGCCGATGATCTCGGGGTTGATGCGCTTTAAAACAGGCAGATCGTCGAACTTCAGCGAACCCGCAAGTGCGGTCCTGAGACCGAGTGCGCGGTTCTTTGAGGTGAATTCGGTCAGTTCAGCCTCGTTTAAGTGATCGAAGAGGCTCTTTCCGTCCTTGATTGCGGTATCGATCATTGCGACATCCGCGCCCGCCTTTGCCGCGATGGGCGCCATGTCAAATGGAGAGATCGAGTCCACCCTGCCGTAATCCGCATAGGTCGCGATTACGACGGTTTTTTCGGGGAACTTCCACTTTACTGCGCGTGTAACCGCCTGAATAAACTCAAGAGCCTTTTCATCACCGTCAAACATCAGACCGACTTTGACATAATCCGCGCCGGCACATGCCGCGCCGAATGCTCCCTGCGATGCGCCGCCGGGCAAAAAAGCATAATCTCCGATTGCGGCGCTGACCGGTTTATCGGTCATATCTTTTATAGCCGCAATTACCCACGGAAAGTTTGCGCCGAGCGACCCTTCCGAGGGTTTTTTCACATCAATTATGTCAGCGGAAAGTGCGTATTTTGCTTCTTCCGCACTTGCCGGACTAACTAACAAATCCATATTAAGATTATGGTATTCAATATAATTAGTGATTATTATCCATTCGCGTCTGGAGGCAAAAACCGTCACTAACAGGACCGCGCATAAGGGTATCGCGCATACGACGCATACGAATGCCCGTGCCGAATCAATCTCCGATACCCTATGCCAGATTCCTGCGACGGTCAGTAAACAGGACGCGACCCGCGTTGACACACGGTGACTCACGGTGCGCACAATGACGCGGTCGCAAAATAAAAGAGAAACATTACTATTACTCAGAATAAAGCATTGAATTGCAAACATTGAATTACAATAATTAAATTACAAAAATCTAATTGCAAACAATTCCGAGAGAGACGGCATCACAATGAAGATATATTTAGCTGTGGATATCCTCGACGGCAGGGTCGTTCAGGGATATAAGGGTCAGAGAGATATCTACAAACCTCTGGACTGGGGTCTGGCGAAGTCGGTCATACCTCACGAATATCTGGCGGAGATGCGGCCTAAGAATGTCTATATCGCCGACCTCAACCGAATCCTTGGCAAGGGCGACAACAATGAGGCTATTCTTGCCTGCGGCATCCTGAAGGACGGGATAGATTCCGCCGTCATCAACCGCGGCTCGAAAATGCCTGAAGCGCGTATGGGTGACCCTTCGGGGAGATACGCGGACTGGGCGGATAAACTGGAATATGTCATAAGTACGGAGACATGCCGCGGCATACAGAGCGATTTCGATTTCGAGTTCTTCAGCATAGTGATAAAGGACGGACTCGCCTCTCCGTCGGGGGAGGTACCGGAGAAAGTCTTCAAAGAGTGCGTAAACTGGAATTTTAAAGGCGGCGTCGTGATGAATCTCTCAAGTGTCGGCGCGGAGGACAGTATGGGGGGACTCGATATAGAAGCCATCAGAAAAGCATACCCGCATCCGAAGACACTTCTCTACGGCGGCGGCGTCAACAGCACGGATGACCTTATGCGACTCAAAGACGCAGGTTACGACGGCGCGATAATTGCGACCTCGGTTCATAAAGGGCGCGTGCCTTTGGAGTTACTGCGTGCGGGGGAGATCTGAGATGCTGGTTACAATCGAAGGTATTGACGGTACGGGAAAGAGCACATTGATTGAGGGGCTTAAAACCGAACTTGCCGATTTGAACCCCGTATTCACCCGCGAACCCGGAAGTTCGTGGATCGGCGGGGCGGTAAGGCGCGGCATAAAGGAAGAGATCAATCCGATAGCCGAGGCACTGCTCTTCGTAGCCGATCATGCTGTGCATGTAAATACCGTAATCAGACCGGCATTGCGGGAGAAAAAACTCGTTATCTCCGACCGCTACTCGGATTCAAGATATGTGTATCAGTCAAAGACCCTCAAGGGATATATTGCCGATCCCGTGAAATGGCTGAAAGACATGCAGAGTGAATGGACGGTCGTCCCCGATATCACATTCCTGCTTGTTCTTCCTGTGGAAGAGTCCCTGCGCAGAATCAATGCCGAAAGAGAGAGCACCGAGCACTTCGAATCCGACGGTGTCCTCCGCGAAGTTCAGGAAAATTACATGAAACTCACCGAAGAGGAGCCGAAACGTTTTGTGATAGTCGATGCCAAAAAGGATAAAGAAGAGATATTGAAATTTGTGGCGTCGGTAATAAGATCTAAGATAGTTTAACAAAGTACCGTCAGACATAATCTTCAATCAAAATCATGCATTTTTATCCGGTCGCATTCATTTTTATTCACTTTATTCCGACTCACTCCATGCAATTACAGCCATTTTTTTAACCCGTACAGCCGATAGTATATTAAAAAATTACGGGAAAATTATTGATACTGAAAGAGACAGAAAGAGGCAGCGGGGAATAGAGATGAGCGGAGAAAGGATACTTATTGTCGACGATGAAGTTTCGGAGGCTATCGACACACGTAAACTGTTGAGAAGCAATAAATTCGACATTGCGGGTCTTGTCATAAACATTGTCGATGCCATCCAGCAGGCGGGTGCGGATAAACCGGATCTCGTTCTGATGAAGGTGGGCATCTCGGGAGGCATGGATGTCATTGACGCCGCATCCAAGATTATTGCAAACTATAATCTGCCGGTTCTCTTCATTGTCAAAGACAACGACATAGAACTTCTGAGTAAGATCAAGAAACTGAATAATCCCGTAATCGTAATTCATCCCTACACCGAAATCGAGCTTGTAAAAAGCATAAAAATAGCCCTCACCCGTCATGCCGCCGAGATGAAAGCCATGCACGAGAAGGAATCGGCAAATGTCGATCCCGTCCAGACGGAACTTGCGGCAATACCCGCGCCGGCAATCACAATCAACAAACGCGGCGCCATTACAAGGATAAACAAGGATATGGAGTTCCTGACGAAATTCTCAAAGAACGAGCTTATCGGCAGGAAAGTAATGTCCCTTATCGCCGCTTCCGACGGCGCCGTCTCAGAAGAAAAGGTAGATGACGCTGACGAAGAGAGCATTACGGGAATCTGGCCGGATAAAGTGCTTATCAGGACGGCGGACGGCGGCACGAAAAAAGTCGTGGTAATGTCCGGATTCCTCAAGGACTACGGCGACAATCTCGACGAGATGGTGCTTATCTTCAAGAAGGTCACGGGCGAGGTCGAGTTCTCGACAAAGGACATAGACGTAATCTTTGCCAAGGTCTTAAACTCCCTTGAAGATATGGTATTTGTCCTGAACAAAGACATGGAGATCACCCACTATAACTCAAGATTCTTTAAATTCGCAAAACGTCTGGGTATTACCGAGTTCCAGCTCGAACGTCCGCTCTATGAGATATCTCAGTTCTCAAAGATTGCCTCGGTAAACATGTATGAGGAACTCTTCAGGACAGGTGCGGAGACAAAACAGCTGCGCAGATACGGTTCGGAAAAAGAGCCGCTATATATGTATTTCCGCTTTATTCCGTTAATCTCCGAGGGTGAAACAACGCATATGATCACGGTCATGCGCGATATCACCGAGATTGAGGAGGCGCGCCAGAACAGCAAGAGCATCTATGAAGAATTCATGAAGAACAGGACACTTATCAGCAAGATTCAGAGGGGAATGTCCGATATCAGAGCCTCAATGTACCAGATTATCAAGTTCGTGGAGAAAAATCCGGAGAGAACCACAAATCCTTCACTCAAGCAGATGGCAAAACTGACAAAGAATGCGGAGCAGAAACTTCTCGCTTTCGATGTCGTCTGGTCAAAATACGAGACACAACTCAATATGCTGCAGATGAATGCGAAATATAAGTTCGACAAAAAATAACGAATGCATAAAAAGCATCAGACAAAAAGTCAATAAAAACATTAACCCTTAAAACCATTTTTCAAATAAAATTGCTTATTACAGACCGGCATTCACGGGATAAACGCTCTTTGCGAAGGAATTGCGCACATTACAATGAATCGGAAAGAGGGTGTCAAATGAAAATAAACTTTATTATCTAATAGGCATATAAGAAAGTATAAGTATATATACCGACTTCGGTTGCTCTTAAACAATACCGCCAATCACCGGTATATAGATTGAATTTTTGGTATTATCATGACCCGATAACGAATAGCGCTGCAAAATACCCCAACCATATCCAAACCGGATGTCCAACCAAATAACTTGAGAAACGGCAAAGGGAAGACAAATGACAGGTGAGAAGATACTTATTGTCAACGATGTGGTCTCGGAGGCTATCGCAATAAGACAAATTCTGAGGAAGAATAAGTTCAATATTGCGGGTCTGGTTATCGATATCGTTGATGCCATTCAGGAGGCGGGTGCGGATAAGCCCGATCTTGTCCTGATGAAGATAGGTATCTCGGGAAGTATGGGTGTCATTGATGCCGCCTCAAAGATCATATCAACCTACAATCTGCCGGTTATGTTCATAGTCGGAGATAACGACGTTGAGCTTGTGAATCTTATAAAAAAGATAAACAATCCCGTTATCCTGTTCCAACCGTTCAAGGAAGCCGATCTCATTAAAAGTATTAATTCCGCCATAACCCGTCATATTGCCGAGACGAAACTCCTTGAGGAGAAGGCGATGGCAAACATCGACCCCATTCAGACGAAACTTGCCTCCATACAGGCTCCGGCGATTACAATCAACAAACGCGGCGCAATCACACGAATGAACAAGGAGATGGAATTACTTACAAAATATACAAAGACCGAGCTCATCGGCAGGAAATTCCTCTCACTTATCGATACAACGGACCGCATAGAATACATAAAAGGTCACGAGATTGATGAGGAAGACAACGTGGAGATATGGCCCGACAAAGTCGGTCTTAAGATTGCCGACGGAAGTACCGCAAATGTCCTTATTATATCGGGTTTCATCAAGACCTACGGGGACAATCTGGACGAACAACTGCTGATCTTCAAGAAAATGACGGGCGAGGTCGAGTTCGCAACCAGAGGAATGGACATAATCTTTTCCAAAGTCCTGAACTCCCTTGACGACATGATATTTGTTCTGAACAGAGATCTTGAGATTACACACTATAATTCCAAGTTCTTCGTATTCGCCAAACGTCTGGGAATTACCGAGTATCAACTCACTCACCCGATATACGAGATCTCGAAGTTCTCGAAGATCGGTGCCGTAAACATGTATGAGGAACTTTTCAGGACAAACGCGGAGACGACTCAGATGCGCAGATACGGTTCCGATAAAGAATCGCTCTATATGTATTTCCACTTTATTCCGCTCGTCACAAACGGCATTACAACTCAGATTGTTACAATAATGCGCGACATAACCGAGACGGAAGATTTACGCCAGAAGAGCAGGGATATCTCGGAGGAGTTCATGCAGAACAGGGCGCTTCTCAAGAAGATCCAGACAAATATATCCGATCTCAGATCGTCGATGTATGAAGTCGTAAAATTCGTCGAGAAGTGTCCTGCCACAGCCAGAAACCCCACGGTGCTTCAGATTGCCAAACTGACAAAGAAAGTGGAGCATAAACTTCTGGCATTCGATATTCTCTGGTCAAAATACGAGACTCAGCTCAATATGGTGCAGATGAATGCCAAATACAAATTTGACAAGAAATAATCAAAATACTGATACTGATTGAAGCTATCCCCTAAAATATCCCTAATACGATTCTTTTTTTCTTTTCTGCGTTATGATTGTCTGTCCGGCACTTTTCGCGGGTTTTGCCCGATATACCGACAGGTTTTTTGATCTCGTCAAGAAAATTCCTGCTGAAAAATTGAAAAATTGAAAAATTGGTAAATTGAAAAATTGGTAATTCGGTTATTGTGAACCGTTACAATTCAGTTCTTGTGAACCGTTACGATTACATCCTCGGAGAGTGTGAGAACTTCCACTTTCTCGCCCTCAACGCTGAATGAGTATACCGGCTCAAACGAATCCGCAATAACCTCAATCTCGGCACCGTCAACCTTGACCGTCTTGGGCGGGTTCAGAATCTGATCCTCCGGGAGTGCCTTGATTGCATTCATGTAACCGCTCGCCTGCTTTCTTAGTTTGGGACCGATGACACCGAAGTTAAACTTCACATCCGAGACCGCGCGGGTAAGCTTGGGCTTCTCGCACTTAAACTCGACATTCGCATTGATTGCAGATGCGCAGTCGCCGCCGTCGTTGATCTCGAAAGGCGTGTAGACAACCACATGTCCGAGCGGGGCATTGAGTGCCATTCCCGCATCGTGCTTGTAGCGGCGAATCTCGGATACGACCTTTACAACCAGATCGCCCTCATCGAGAGCAAGTTTGTCGACATAGTCGAAGTCAACCCAGGACTGTTTGTGAACGCTCTTGCCGCCGGTAAGAATCGTATAACACTCCTCCGCGAAGAAAGGAGTAAACGGCGCAAGCATCCTGCACAGGGCATCGATTGTCGTGCGCAGCGCATAGAGAGCGCTTGCCCTTCCAGCGCCGTCACTGTAGAGACGTCCCTTTACGAGCTCTATGTAGTTGTCGGCAAAGATATCCCTTGCAAACTCACGGATGACGCGGATGGCGCCGTCGAAGTTGTAGACGTTCATGAATCCCGTGACATCCTTCTCGACCTGCGAAAGTCTGTGCATGAGCCATCTGTCCGCAAGAACCTCCGCCTTGTCGGATTCGGGACCTCCCTTCTCGAGCTGCATCATTGCAAAGCGGCAGATATTCCACATCTTCGTCTGGAAACGCGCACCCGCGGTTATGTCGTTCCAGCTGAAGACAATATCCTGTCCCGTTGCCGCACCGCTCGCACTCCACTGCCTGAATGCATCCGCGCCGTGCTTTGAGAGGACTTCCTCGGGTACAATGACGTTTCCGCGGCTCTTCGACATCTTGAAACCGTCGTCGCCGAGCACCATACCGTTGACGAGGATCTGCTCCCACGGCTTTCCGCCCGTGAGCGCATTCGCGCGCAGAATTGTGTAGAATGCCCATGTTCTTATGATATCGTGACCCTGCGGACGAATCTGCGCGGGGAAAAGGTCGGGCACTTTCGAGCCGTCCCAGCCGGTTACGTTGAGAACGGAGATCGATGAATCCATCCATGTATCCAGAACATCGGTCTCGCCGACAAACTCGTTGCCGCCGCACTTCGGACAGGCATGCTTGGGTTTATCCACGGTAGGATCGACAGGTAAATCGGCTTCGTCGGGGAGGATGACCTCGCCGCACTTCTTACAGAACCATACCGGAATCGGGGTGGCAAAGATTCTCTGCCTTGAGATACACCAGTCCCATTCCATCTGCTGTGCCCAGTTCTCGAGGCGCGATCTCATGTGCTCCGGCGTCCAGCTGATCTGCCTTGCCTTCTCCAGAATCTCGTCGTTGTGAACCTTGACGAACCACTGGCGTTCCGAGAGAATCTCAATCGGCGTCTTGCATCTCCAGCATGTACCAACGTGCTGGTCAAGAGGCACCTGTCTCTTAAGGATACCCTGACTCTTCATGTCGGCGAGGATTGCCTCACGGCATTCGGTCGAGGTCATTCCCTGATACTTGCCGGCAATCGAGGTCATTCTGCCTGTCATGTCGATTGCTTTTCTCAGGTCGAGTTTATGCTGTTTCCACCAGTGAACATCCTGCTTGTCACCGAAGGTACAGATCATTACGGCGCCGCTTCCGAACGAGGGATCGACGGCTTCGTCCGTGATAATCTTAACACTGTGACCGAAAAGAGGAACCTTGAGTGTCTTGCCCTTAAGCGACGTGTAGCGCTCGTCGTCGGGGTGGACGGCAACCGCGACACATGCCGCAAGAAGTTCGGGTCTTGTGGTTGCTATCTCCAGACCGTCAAAGTCGAAGTAATTGAGTTTTGTTGTCCTGTCCTCGTATGAGACCTCGGCGAAAGCGATTGCCGTTCCGCAACGTGTACAGAAGTTTACGGGGTGCTCGCTCTGATAGATGTCGCCCATCTTATACATTCTGAGGAATGATAACTGAGTCTTTTTGTAATACTCGGGCATCATCGTGATGTATTCGTTGGACCAGTCGTTTGAGAAACCGCAACGCCACATTGTCTTGCGCATCTTCTCGATGTTGGAGAGTGTAAGCTCGCGGCACATCTTTCTGAACTCTTCACGCGGAACGTCGTTCTTTGTGATTCCGTTGAGTTCCTCTACCTTAACTTCGGTAGGAAGTCCGTGGCAGTCCCAGCCCTGCGGAAACATGACGTTATATCCGCACATTCTCTTGTATCTGGCAATGAAATCAATATAGCACCAGTTAAACGCGTTTCCGATATGGAAGTTTCCGGTAGGATACGGCGGCGGAGTGTCGATTACAAACTGCGGCTTTTTGGAGTGACGATCAAAATAATAGTCCTCTTTCTTCCACGTGTTCATCCAACGCTCTTCTACCTCTATTGGATCATAGTTTTTAGGTATTTCCTTTGGCTGAGACATATTCCCTTATATTTTGTTCCTGTTATGAGATATATTTGTTGAGAGAGGATCGCGGAAACACCCTGCCTCGGAACTTTATTCGTAAGGATGTGGTAATGACTATGGTCAGAGCTATGGTAAGAGTTATACTAAGGATTGTGATTCGCACGGACCATGATTAATATTAAATCGGTCAGTAACAAACTTTATTTATCATGGCAGTCGGTAAAAATGCGGAACTGTGGCTGGCGCTTATCGCATCAGTTGTCGCCGTCGCGATAGCGCCGCATATCAGACCGCAGTGGATTGTTGCCGTTGCCGCAATAATTATCTGCGCACTTTACTATCTGATTGCCAATTCGCGTTATCCCGCAATAGGTATAGGAATAATCGCGGTTCTCTACGCCGCGGATATGATCTCACTGATGATCTTCCTATCGACGATTGCCATCGTCATTATGGGAGAGTCGGCTTACAGAATATGTCGGGATGAAAAACGTAAACCGCTGGCATTCCTTGCGGTCGCGGTCGTAGCCTCGTTTGCCACGACATTTTATCTCGGATATACGCTCTATCTCGTCCCGCTTACGGGTATCATCGTTGCCGCGATGTTAAAGACCATTCTTAAGAGGCGTGAGGATGCACTGCTTCTGGAATGTTTCGGAACGGCAATGACCATGCTTCTCTTTGAGGATATCAGTTACGTTCCGAGGATGGATCTGCTCATCTTTGCGATAATTATCTCTTTTGCATTCGGAATCGCGGCATACGAGATGCGTGCCGCCGATCTGTCGGGTCTATTCAGCGCCGCACTCATGGGTATCCTCATCATTGTCTTCTCGGATATCACGTGGTTCTTTGTAATGCTGACTTTCTTCATACTCGGCTCGGGATTTACGAAATTCAAGTATGATGTCAAGAGAAAACAGGGCGTTGCCGAGTCGCGCGGAGGTATGCGCGGATTCCTGAATGTCTACGCAAACGGCATGGTGTCGCTTGCCGCAGCCATCCTCTACGGCATCTACGATCAGAATCTCATATTCGCGGCACTCTTCCTGGGCAGCGTATCCGCGGCAATGGCGGATACGACGGCAAGCGAACTGGGTATGCTCGGCAAGCGCCCGTATCTTATTACGACATTCAAGCGCGTGCCGAAAGGTACGGACGGCGGCGTCACGCTCTTCGGCGAGGTGGCGGCGGTGATTGCCGCGATTATTCTATGCGCCGCGGCATATTTCATGGGTATGGCAACGCCGGAGATTGCCGCCATATGCGTTGCGGCAGGTTTCGTCGGCACGAATATCGACAGCCTTGTCGGCGCAACTCTCGAACGCGGCGGCTATATCCACAATACGGGAACCAATTTTATCTGCACGCTCTCGGGCGGTCTCTTCGCCGTGCTCCTCTATATTCTGCTTATTTGAGCGCCAAGTCACTTTTTATAAAAATCGTCGACGCTTAAGTTGCTGTCGTCAGATTTTTCAGGTATCTTTCCGAGCATGGAGATCAAAGACACCGTAAGTTCATCGCGGTAGAATATCGCCTTATACGGCATAAAGAGAAGTGTAAAGAGGAGAACTGCAATTCCCGCAAGAACGGCGGTTACAAAGACGCCGTGTTCTCCGAGAAGGCTGACGAGGTTTGCGGGATCCTGCGAGAACGCCGCAAGCTCGGACTGCGACATGGTAAGCAGAGGTTCGAACTCCTCCGCAAGCAGAGAAGACCAGATCATCGTATAGCCCATGAATAAGACGAAGACGAGCAGAGCCGCGACAATATAGAACAGAATAACCTCGAGCGGCTTTGCCATTACAAGCTCAATGCTTCTCTTAAGGCTCTCGAAGATCTTCTTATCCTCGAATATTGCCGCCGTATCAAAGAAGAATGTCAGCAGAATCAGCGCGATGCCGATGATATACGCAAATACGAAGAGCCCTGCGGCACCGGTGAAAAACGCAGGTACGGTCGCAATGAACGTTAGCAGAATAATTGCAAAGAGCAGTAAGAAGCAGGGGAGCATTACCCTGAAGTAGCCCCCGGCGGCGGACTTAATGTAAGCATTGACCGAGAAATCGCCGCTTTTCACCGCGGCATAAGTTCCGGCGATGAAGAAGGGGCTTACGAAGATGAAGAAGAGAATCGCAAGCTTCAGTCCGAAATAATCCGTGATATCCGCAAGACCAAACATTACCGCCGCAAATACGAACAATCCGGCAATTATCGGATATATCCACATTACCGGATTCTTCAGCGTCAAAATTCCCTGATTAAGTGCCTGCATTCCCATAAATATTCAAGTCCGTTTTTCCCAAAAATTATGATATCAGCGGTTTCTCGGCATTGCCGCAATCTCTCTTACCTGAAGGTTGAAGTAAGATGCCGTGTGAGAAGGCTTGATGACGCATACGGTATCGGCGCCCTCCATTGTGCCGCCGACGGCGATAACTTCCTCATCGGGACTGACATAGCCCTGATCCGCGGCAATGAGCGTGCATTCGACGGCGACCTTGAGTCCTACGGCAATGGTGCGCCTAAGAGTCTCGGCTATAACTTCGGTCCTCGAGACTCCGCCGAGTGCGGGATTTCTGGAGATTGCACGTTCAAGACCCGAGAGGGCATGTGTTCCCGTGACAATCGTCACACCCTTGGAGCGCAGATCCTCGGCAATCCCGGTCGAGAACTCCCATTCGCCGGGCTTTGAGAAACCGACGACATGCGTCACGACTATCTCTTTAAGCCCGCTTACCTTTGAGATCTCCTTATGGAACTCGACCGCGGTCGCACCGCTGCAACTGGCAACGACAATCTTTGATATCCCGAGTTCTTTTGCGCGTTCAACGGCAATCTTTGCGCAGTCGCGTGTATTCTCGGCTCCGGGTCTGTCGAAGTAACAGACAATCTTCTGCGTATATGTCATGATAACTATATTGTCGGCAGGAACCGATTTATTTTTTATCGTAATATTTCGTCGGAAAATGCAGAGAAAAAAGTCAGAATTATATCAAAACAAAGCCAACTGAGATTATCAGGATATCACGGACGGCGAGATGAAAAAATGATAAACTTAGCAATCGCGGGCAAACCGAACTGCGGAAAATCGACATTTTTCGCCGCGGCAACAATGGCACCCGCTGAGATAGCAAACTATCCTTTCACGACAATAGACGCCAATAACGGCGTTGCATACGTGCGTGTGGAGTGCGCATGCAAAAGTCTCGGGATCGAAAACTGCCCCGCATGTCAGAACGGCGTGCGCTTCATCCCGATTGGGCTCATAGATGTCGCGGGACTTGTCGAGGGAGCGCATGAAGGGCGCGGTCTGGGAAACAAGTTCCTTGACAACCTTCGCGAAGCCGATGCAATAATTCACATTCTGGACGCAAGCGGCTCTACGGATGCGGAGGGCAACCCCGTTGACCGCGGCTCGCATAATCCCAAACAGGATATCGGATTCATCGAGTCAGAGATGAAGATGTGGGTCTACGGTCTTATCGAGAAGAATTGGAACAAGATTCAGCGCTCGTCCCAGCAGAAGAACTACTCTATTGAGGACGCGGTTGCCGATCAGCTCGCGGGACTTCAGATCACGGTCAATCATGTCGAGGAAGCGGTCAGAATCACGGGCATAAACCTCAAGACCTGCAATGAGGAGGAACTCATCAACTTCTGCGGCGTCCTTGTTCAGCACGCAAAGCCCTTCATAGTCATCGGAAACAAGGCGGATTTCGCACCGGCGGAACTTCTGGATGAACTGAAGAAGGAGGACATAAAGTTCACATGCGCCGCTGGCGAACTTGCCCTGAAGAAAGCCGCGGAAGCGGGACTCATCAACTATATCGCTGGCGACGGCGATTTCACGATAAATGCGCCGGAAAAACTTACCGCGCCGCAGAAGGCGGGTCTTGAGGCAATCCGCGCCATGATGAAACAGTTCGGCGGCACCGGCGTTCAGCAGGCGATAAACAGCGCGGTATTCGACCTTCTCGACATGATTGTCGTATATCCGGTCGAGGATGAGAACAAATACTGCGACGGCAAAGACAGGATTCTCCCCGATGCATACCTCATGAAACGCGGCTCAACCCCGCACGATCTCGCATATCAGGTCCACACCGATATCGGAAAGGGTTTCCTCTACGCAGTCGATGCAAAGACAAAGATGCGCATCAAAGAGAGTCACGAACTCAAAAACGGCGACGTAATCAAGATAGTTTCCACAAAGAAATAATCTTTTTTGCCTTTTTGGCATTTTCTGCTTTTTGGTATTTTCTGCTTTTTTTGGTTTTTCTGCTTTTTTTGGTTTTTTCTGTTTTTTTTGCTTTTTCTTTTTTGTACATCCTGACGAAGGTTGCGATCGCCCCCGTTGCCGTGCCCGTCACGAAAGCCGACATGACGAGCCGAAATCAAAAAATAACGTCTGACAATTGTCGGACGACTCTTTTCGGCAGAAAGCATTTTTATAGATAAAGTCCAATACTGTGTCAATTATGAGTACTGAGATCTATCAGGCACAGGTTATACGAAACTTCTTTGACACTATAACAGGTACCGATAGGAATCTTACCCGCATCTACATGTGCGTTATAAGTCTTGCTAAACTGCGCTCGGAAGAGCCGGAAAAGCTCGCTCACCTCATCGATCAGATGAAGAAGAGCAAGGTTAAGAAGGAGCTTTCCATAGATATCATAGACTATATGTGCACCTGCGCCGCCGAGATTGACATTACTCACGTGCAGACCGCTTTCGGCGTCCGCGAGATCTCGGATATGGCGGATACGTTTAACTCAATAAGCCTTGACTCGTTCTGAAATACGGGGCGTCGGTCATAAATAACTTTTTTTTCGGTCTTTTTTGACTTCGCAATTCTGCGAAATATTGTCATTCAAAAATGAAATTATAGATAAAATTCAAAAAGAGTTGATTTTTATTTTTCTGTTTCCAGAATCTCACGCATTCCGGTTCTCAGATCCGCAAGTGTGTACTTCTTCAGTTCATCCTCCATTGCGGTCTGTATGGCTTTCAGTTTGTCATCAAGCAGGGCATGAATATTCCGTCCGACCGGACAATCGGGATTAGGCGCTTCATGAAAACGGAAAAGGTCTCCGCCTTCCAACGGCTCTATAGCCTGATAAACGTCGAAAAAACTGATCTCGGATAAATCCCTTGTCAGTGTGATACCGCCTGTGCCCCTGGCAACCTTAATGAGTCCCGCTTTCTTCAGTTTCGCCAAAATCTTACGTATGATTACCGGATTGGTATTGATACTGGCGGCAAGGAAGTCGCTGGTCACCTTATAGTTCTCTTTAAAGGTATCCACGCAGGTGAAGATGTGTAGGGCCACGGTAAATCTGCTTGATATCTGCATTACATCAAGATAGACGCCGCCAGTATAGAACTGTTTTGCTGTAATTCAGATGATTACATCAGAATTTTCCGTTCCTGTTTGCCCACGTATCCTCTGAGGCAATGGTCTCCATGACATCCCAGTGCTCGACAATCTTTCCGTTCTCAATGCGCCAGAGATCGTAGTATGAAGTGGGTACGCCGCCGAAAGTGCCTTCCGAGACCGCAAGAACAAAATTGCCCTGTGCAAGGACCTGATGAACCGTATCATAGACCATACGGATATCCTTCTCCGCAAGAGCGGCCAGCGCGTTACCTAGACCTGAGAGTCCGTCGGCAATACCCGTATTGTGCTGGATGTAGACATCGCCGTTAAAATACGAAGGTGTCTTCTCGGGTGCCTTGCCCTGCAGAACATCGTGAAGGAAATTCTTCACCAGCCGGCGGTTCTCCTCGGTCTTGTCAAGATCTTTAAGCATGTTTGCACCGTCTATCTGCGTATGACCCGAAGGATTGAGCTCTGCTTTAGCGGCAAGGTTATCCCAGTGCTCGGCAATCAGACCGTTCTCATCGATACGGAATATGTCGAAAGCAACCTGATCTCCCGCTCCCGCAAAATTGTATACGGTCTGAAGAAATACCTTATCGCCGTCCTCAAACGCGCGAATGTTCTTTACTGTTGTCTTGACCGGCGCGGAAGCAAGCCATGCCACGCTGTTTACAAAGGCAACACGACCTGTGCCGTATGCAAGGTTGTGCTGAATGTAACCTTCAGCAAGAAGGGACTCAGCTTTTCCTGTATCTCCGGTAGCAAATGTATTAATGAGTGCCAATGCTTTTTCCTTGTTTGTCATGATGGTTTTCACCAAATTATTGTATGACCTCTTTTGATATAACCATTATGGTTACAACAAACATAGGCAGGCAATACCCCTAAATAATTTCAATACCGATTACCGCCAAAATTACTCGGACATTAATCGAGTAATCTCGCAGTTACACCAGAAATAAACCTGAAATCTACAAATAAAGCGAAACGGACGACCCGCATGAATCCTCAAAAATATCTGACGCCGCATATTTTGATTGTTCTCATCGTCATTCTCTCGATAGTCGCACCGTTTTCAACCGACATGTATCTCCCGGGTCTGCCGATAATCGTGGAATACTTCGGGACCACGGATGCCATCCTCAACATGACGCTCTACGGCTTCATGATGTTCATGGCTGTGGGCATACTCATCCTCGGACCCATAAGCGACAAATACGGACGAAAACCCATACTGCTCGTATCGCTCATAGCATACACGATAATCAGCACCCTCTGCGCGTTTTCGCCCGACATCCGGGTATTCATTCTTCTCCGAATCATACAGGGTATTGCCGCAGGCGGCATGCTGGTTATCTCAACCGCGCTCATAAAAGACTGCTTCGAGGCATCGATACGCGACAGAATCCTCACGCTGACTGTCGTGATGGGCGTCGTGGGACCCCTGCTCTCCCCGATCGTCGGCGCATACCTTATTGAAGCAATCAGTTGGCAGTCGACGCTTATCGCGCCGGCGTTTCTGACCGCCGCATCGGTCATTGTGAGTCTGTTCTTCACGGAATCCCTGCCCGAAAACGAGAAATTTACGGGCAGCGTTCTCGGCGTAATCCTTCATCAGATAACGCTTTGCAGGAATAAGGCGTTCACGCTCTTCCTGCTCTCGACAAGCATGCTGAAATTGCCGTTCATGGCATTCCTTGCGGTATCGTCCTACATCTTTATCGCCGGATACGGAATCAGCGGCTCGCTCTACAGTATCTTTCTGGCAATAGACATCGTGGTCGGAACCGCGGGCATGCTTGTCATTCAGCAGATAGGCTACCGCATCGGCGGCAGAAGAACGGGACCGATATTTATCGCGCTCGGGTTCTTAAGCGGCATTCTCATGCTGACCTTCGGACATGCCGGCGCATACATCTGCCTCTTATGCTTCATCCCCTGCGGAATCTCCGCAATCGGAGTAAGACCCTACACAATCAGCAATCTCCTTAAGCAGTATGACGGCGATACGGGCTCGGTTTCATCGCTCTTCAACTTCACGGTCATGTTTATCGGCTGCACGGGCATGATAATCGGCACCCTGCCGTGGCCCGACTATATCACGGGTCTCGGAACATGCAGTATCTGCGCGTCGATTGCATCGGCAGTTCTGTGGATAATACTCGTGAAGAGCGGCATGAAATTAAGAGGAATGGATTAATTTAAGGATTGATTTAAGGATTGATCCGTTAAAACAGGAGTTATTGAGGTAATTGCGGCAGATTTTCAAGCTGAACGGGTTTTCCTTTCAGATTTGACAATGCCTCCGTAAGTTTTTCGCATGCGGACGGATATTCGGCTTCCAAACCGGCAACCGCATCTTTGTTGGACGCAATCGTATTCTTTGACCTTTGCAAATTCTCTTTCAATTCTGTCCTGCGTGAGGATAACTCAGCAAGCCGTTTTGCCGCATCCGAACTTTCAATCTTCAGAACATATTCGGAAAGGGACTGCTTCTGCGCGGCATAACTCTTGCGGAGTCCGGATATCTCCGAGATCAGCGCGCCGTCATCGGTTAAGAGGCGCTCTTCCGATTTTGTCTTGATAAACGAGGGATTGTCTCGGACATAACCCGCGACCGCGGAATATAGCGGCGACCAGAGAGTTTCAATCTCCGAGGCATCCTCCTTTTCTTCGGCGCTTAAATCGTATGCATTCAACGCCGCCTCGAACCGCGCGATATCCTTCACGAGTTCTTTTGCACCGTCCTTTTCCGCCGCATACGACACTTTGCGGAGGACATTGCCGAGATTGGCGGTTATCAGATGGAGGCTGTCGGCAATGCGGACAAGCTCCTCTCCGGCGGCGGTCTTGCCCGCAATCGCCGCTTCGTAATCTCCGTATTCCGACGAATCTTTCAGTTCCGAGATACTCCTCTCAATCTCGGAGAGTTCCGGTTCCGAGTCCCCGATCTCCTTCTCAAGCCGCATGTTCTCTTCGAGAAGGGCTCCGTGTCTCTCCGCGATATCCCTGCATCTCTCATAGGATTTCGAGACCGCATCAATGCGCGCGGTCTTCTCGAGCGCGGGTCTGAAAGTCCCGTTCATTGAGTTGATCTCGCGACCGATTACGTCAATATGACCTTTAAGCTCTTTCATCTCCTCGGGAAACGCCGCAATGACATATCTGCCTTGACCGCGGATGCACTTCGTGACGGACTTCAAAGTCTCCGCAACCGCATTGTAATACTCCTGCGGATCCTCGGGAAAACTGTCCTCGTCGGGAACGGTCTTCCTGAGCGCCGCCGCAAACTGGGGCAGAGACCTCTCGACAACGGATTTCACGCGCGCGTTGAGCTCGGCATCGGAGTCCACCTTTAAATTCATGAAATTATCGGCGACCGCCGCTACATCCTTTAGCGCCTGCGAGATAATCCCGCGCGATCTCTTCGCTACATCATTGAGCGAGGCTGACACACTATTCTCCTCCGACTCAAGATCCGAAGGAATGGTATTGTAATCGCATATCAAAGGCGAATTGTCATCCTTTGAAAAAAGTTTTTTCAGAAAACCTGCCATATTTACCTCTTTAAAAAAAACTCACTCGTCGTCCGTACCCGCTATCCTTTGAAGTCTCTCTATGCCTTTTATCTCCTCGATAACGTCGACAACCGCGGGCGGAACGAGTTTCTGCCAGTCGCCGCCCGAGAGCATCCTCTGGCGTATCTCGGTGCCGCTGTGACTCTTGCGCTCATACATCTCGGGAGATTCCACAGGAATGTTGCGCTCGGAGAAGAGCTGAACAACCAGCGGATTACTTGAGAAGACTCTCTGAAACGGCGGCGATATGGAGGTAACATGCGCGACCCAGAGCGCATTTCTCTGAAGATCCTCGATGGGAATGACATAATAGCGGCAGTCCAGATCCTCAAGACTCCTTGTGATCATCATGATGCGTTCGCCGGCGGTAAACGGGTTATTTATGTCGTGACTCATCTGTGCACTGCCGACACCGATGATTATCTCGTCGACCTGTTTTGATATGCGCTCAAGAACCGACTGATGACCGTAATGATACGGCTGGAAACGCCCGATATAAAGACCTCTTACTACAATCTCGGTCATATTTACCCTCTGTCTTACCCTCTGCTGTTACTCCGTTCCTGTTACTCGTTAAACTACTCTTGTCGCTATGATAATTTATCTTTGTTCATCGGCGTTTTCGGCGTTTTTGGCATTCCCAGACCCGGAAGCGCCCGCCGCCATATTGGCAATCAGCGCCGCATATGCGCCGGCGGTAAATCCCGCATCGATATTGACGACGGTCAGCACGGCGCAGGACTGAAGCATACTCGCCAGAGCCGCCTCGCCGCCGCCCATATACCCGTATCCCACGCTCACGGGAACGCCTATAACGGGGCGGTCGACAAGTCCCGCGATGACGGTCGGAAGCGTTCCTTCTCTGCCGGCGCAGACCACAAAGGCATGCGCATCGAGGAGGTCTTTGACGGCGGGAAAGAGCCTGTGTATACCCGCCGCACCCGCATCGTATGCCGTCTTTACAACGCAGCCCATCTCCTGCGCAATCACCTTGGCTTCTTCGGCGACGCGGATATCCGAGGTGCCCGCGGTGATGATTCCTACTATGCCGCCCGTTCTCTTCTCGCAGCGTGCCTTGACTTTTTCATCGCGGGTCATGATGAACATGCGCCCTTCGGGGTTGTATTCGTGAATATAGCCTTTTTCAACCGCAAATTTTGTAAGTTCTTCGACCTGAGCGGGAGTGACGCGGGAGGCAAGGCATCTGCCGTTTGCCTGCGTTATCTTATCGACAATCGAGATAAGATGCGGCAGGTCCTTGTTCTCGGAAAGAACGACCTCGGGAATGCCGCACCGGATATTTCGCCCCGTATCTATCTTTGCGCAACTGCCTATCATATCCAGACGCAGACCGCCTATCAGAAGTTCCGCCTCTTCGAGAGAAATCTCTCCCGAGGCATAACCTTCAAGGACTCCCTTCAGACTGTTGTTAATAACCATAGTTCTTCTCCGATTCGGGCATATAAGACCGCACGCATTATTCACAGTTGCTTATGCCGCAACTTTTCGATAACTAAGATATTCTCGGGCGTTGAATAATAACTATTGTCATGGAGCACACGTATCTCATATATGTCGGCATCTTCGGTTGCGCGGTTGCCGCATATCTCTGGATGAGGGATGCAAGAATATTCTACAGAACGGCACTGCCCGGATACCGCAAGGCGGCATACTACGGGGTCGCATATACGGCGCTTTCAATTACGGGCGTCCTCTTCATGATGAGTTTCATGGAACTGTTGGGACTCGGCATGATTCTTCTGGCATTATACCTTCAGAGCGCAATCGTAAGGGAACGCGACCGCATATGGAGTGCGAATTCCGGCACACTCGACAGGGCACTCGGAAAAGCAGTCTTACAGAAAGCCGACCGGAAATCCGAAACAGCCGGTTTGGCAGACGAATCCGATGTCAGACTCTCAAGACACGAGAGAAAGATGAAGGAAAGGGCGGGTAAGGATAAGGAAAAGAAGGATGCCGATGATAAAGATACGGAAACTGATACGGAGACGGGAGATTCGACAAACGGAGATTCAACGAACGAAACATCCTCAAAATAAAATATCCGCAGAATAACGGCAAAATCACGATCAAAGATAACAAGACTAAATGCGGAACAGATACAAAATCATATACCGAATCATATACACAATCTGATAATTTCGGATAATTTCGGATAAAATATCTACAGATTTTAAACAGATTTAAGTTTAAGGTGAATCAATGCTTCAGAAACCACGAGGAACAAGAGATTTCCTGCCCGACGAGATGGAACAGAGGCGCGAGATAGAGATGCGCCTGCGCAAAGTCGCGCGAAACTGGGGATACAGGGAGATCTGCACCCCGACATTCGAGACACAGGAACTGTATGTCCTGCGCTCCGGCGAAGGCATCATCAACGAGATGTATACCTTCGAGGACAAGGGCGGACGCAAACTTGCCCTGCGTCCCGAAGGAACCGCTGCCGTGATCAGGATGTATGTCAACGAGGCTAAGGTGCTTTCAAAGCCGCTCAGATGGTGCTATCTATCGGACTGCTACCGCTACGAGCGCCCGCAGAAAGGCAGATACCGTCAGTTCTGGCAGTTCGGCGTCGAACAGATAGGCGCTGACACCCCCGCCGGCGAAGCGGAGATTATTCTCCTTGCATATGAAATGCTGAAGTCGACCGGCGTCCGCTTCGAACTGCATATAGGTCACCTCGCGCCCATGAAGCATATCCTCTCGGAGTTGTCGGATGCCGACAGAAAAGCCGTCATGGCACTGCTCGACAAGAAGAACTTCGAGGATCTGAAGAAATATCTCGAAGGCATCAATGCCGCGGGTCTCTACGATTCACTCATAAAACTCATTGAATGCAAAAACATAGACGAAGCAATCGAGCTCTGCAATAACTGCGGAGTTTCGAGCGATATGCCCGACAAAGACAGGATGAAAGAGCTTATCGCAATCATCGACAGTCAGAAGATAGACTATAAACTGAATCTGGGCATTGTAAGGGGACTCGACTACTATACTGGCATGGTCTTTGAGGGATTCGCCGACAACCTCGGCGCCGAAAACCAGATCCTCGGCGGCGGCAGCTATCGTCTGGCGCACCTCTTCGGCGGCGACGATACGGCAACATGCGGCTTCGGAATCGGCTTTGACAGAGTCATGGTCTCACTCGGAGAAGTAAAACCCGCATCGTCACCGACGGTCGCGGTCGTGTATACTTCGGATGTCGCGGGATATGCCTTCACCGCCGCAAAAGAACTCAGAAGTGCGGGGATAAATACCGAACTCAACCTTCTTGACCGCGGTATAGGCGCACAGATGAAGTATGCCGCAAAGACTGCGGATTATGCGGTCGTAATCGGCGCACGCGAGGCTGAAGCGGGAACGATCACGCTTAAAGATCTGAAGTCCGGCGAACAGAAGGAATGCACGGTCGCGGATGCGGTACAAAGTATTTTATAGATTACAAATATCAAAAGTATATCAAAATATGTAAACAAGATCAGAAAATCCAAGACCATTTACTAATGGACATTATGATGCAAAGTGCGAATAATAAATATGCAAACATTTCTTTTACATACATCACATCATATATTTTCCCAATATCGCCCAAACAGAGTTTATTTACTTTTTTCAGCACATTAATCTATAAAAAAAATCATAGGTGGAACAGACCAATATAACCAAAGTAAACAAAGAACATCTTTTATTACTGATCAAAATAAGACTAAAACTAAGATGAGTAATTCAGTTTCGGTTGAAAAACAATCACTGCCAAAATCATTGTTTAAATTAATGCGTCCCAAACAATGGATAAAGAACGGATTCGTTTTTGCTCCGCTTCTTTTCGTAGGCGGATTGTTCGACATTAAACTATTTACTCTTGCATTTTGCGGAGCGGTTCTTTTCAGTCTTGCGGCAAGTGCGGTTTACATTTTAAATGATATTGTTGACCGAGAGAAAGATAGTAAGCATCCAATTAAGTGTAAACGTCCGATAGCAAGCGGCGCAGTATCGATACATACCGCACTAATTCTTCTTTTGGCACTTGTTATATCTGTATTTGCTGCAAGTATCTATTTGGACATCTCATTTACTGCAGTTTTAGCAGCATATTTCTGCTTTAATATACTCTATTCATATGTACTGAAACACATTGCAATCGTCGATGTGATCAGCGTTGCGACCATGTATGTCTTCCGTGTCGTTGCCGGTGCTGTAATAATACACTGTTCGACAATATCACCATGGATAATCGTGTGTACATTTTTTATCTCCGTTTTAATTGCGGTCCAGAAAAGAAAAGGAGAAATTGCATCAATGGGTAACGGAAATGTTGAAGGTCGTAGCGTTCTTAAAAACTATACCGAGCCAATGCTCCGCGATATGTCAGTTACACTCGGTGCAGTAACTATTACTGCTTACTGCCTGTATACATTTCAGTCTGAAACATCACCATATATGATTCTGACAATACCTTTTGTTATTTTCGGACTATTGCGTTATCAGATGCTGACGGATTCCGGAAATAAAGGTGAAACCCCTGAAGAGATCGCAATTCATGATAAACCAATGATAATTGATCTGGGTCTTTGGATTTTATTCTGTATAGTGATAATTTACATTATTAGGTGAAGAAATGATTACAGTCCCTCTCAATTCCATAAATGTCTATGACTTCGACAAGACAATCTATGACGGGGATTCAACAATAGATTTTTGGATATTCTGCATGAAAAGAAACAAGTCGATTTTACTGTATGTTCCAAAAATCATATTCGCATATTTCATATCAATAATTGGTCTCCAGAGTAAAACGGAGTTTAAAGAGGTTTTTTTTTCATTTATGGATAAAATACCCGATCCTGATTTGGAAATTTATCTTTTTTGGAAAGAAAACTCATGCAAGATAAAAAAATGGTACCTTGATTTAAAATCAAATGATGACTTAGTTATTTCCGCGTCACCTGATTTTTTATTGCGACCAATTTGCAATGAATTAGGTGTTCGTTTAATCGCATCCAAAATCGATAAAAGAACAGGTATTTTTGAGGGTGAAAATTGTCGAGGAGAAGAAAAAGTGAGACGATTTAAAAATGAGTATTCAGGTATATTAGTGAACAAATTTTATTCAGATTCTGTTAGTGACATGCCTTTTGCAGAACTATCAAATGAAGCATATTTAGTGTGTGGAAGCAAAATTAAGCTATGGAAATAATAGTATGCAGGATTTTAACTCTGATAAAGAAATACTATATTCATAAATGATATAGAAAATAAGTGATTGATATGGCAATGACAGACAAACAGATTGATACTTCTCAAGATTTGGAAAAACTTTACTCAAATAGATTTGATGGAGATCAAACATTAAAAAAAAGAGATGTAATGTGGAAATGTATTTGTAAATATTTCTTGCAGAAATATATTCCAAAAGATGCAAAAATATTAGATATTGCAAGCGGGTATTGTGAATTCATTAATAATATTGAAGGATCTGAAAAATATGCAATCGACCTAAATCCAGACATCACCAATTTTGCAGACAAATCTATAAAAGTTATCCATGAAGACATTTTGGATGACAAAACCAATTTGCCAATTAATTATTTTGACATAGTTTTCATAAGTAATTTTTTAGAACATCTTGATTCTAAAGAAGATGTAAAACGTGTAATTAATAAATCAAAACAATATCTGAATGAAAATGGAAAAATAATTATTTTACAGCCAAACATTCGATATGTTAAAGGACGCTATTGGGATTTTTTTGATCACAAAACTCCTTTAACAGAAAAATCACTAATAGAATGTGCCAACATTCTAAATCTTAAAGTCGTTAAATGTTATAAAAGAACACTCCCATATACGCAAAAAAGCAAAATACCCATGCATAGCTTTTTAATAATATGTTATTGCAAATTAATGCCTATAAGTAGTATTTTCTTAGGTGCGCAATCACTAATAATCTTAAAAAAGTAATGGTGGAAATAATGGCAAAATATTTCATCACAGGCGGTGCCGGATTTTTAGGCATCAATCTAACACGTTATTTGTTGGAAAAAGGAAACACTGTTGTTTCATACGATATAAGCAAAGAATATGATTATCCTGAAAAAGAGGATCCTCGTGTCACTGTAATATCCGGAGATATAAGAGACTATGAACCCATGAAAAATGCAATGAACAATTGTGAAATTGTTGTTCATACGGCAGCTGCTTTACCGTTATATAAAAAGGAAGATATATTCAGCACAGATATTGATGGTAGCCGAAATGTCTTACTCGCTGCAAAAGCTAATGGTATCTCTCGTGTCATTCAAATATCATCTACTGCAGTATATGGCATACCGGATCACCATCCGTTGCTTGAAACCGATAAACTTGACGGAGTGGGGCCATATGGTGTTGCAAAAATAGAAGCCGAAAAAACGTGTGCGGAATTCAGAAAAGAGGGTATGATTGTTCCGATTATCCGACCCAAATCTTTTGTGGGTCCTGAAAGATTGGGTGTTTTTGTTCTGCTGTATGACTGGGCACAGGACGGAAGAGGATTTCCTATGATTGGCAGCGGAAACAATCGATATCAGCTTTTAGATGTATATGACTTATGCTCTGCCATATATCTGTGCGCCACATTAGACAACGAAATTGTAAATGATACTTTCAATATAGGTGCAGAAGTCTTTACCACTATGCGTGAAGATTATCAAGCTGTATTAGATAAAGCAGGTTTTGGAAAAAAAGTTATTGGTTTCCCGAAAAAACCTATAATCTGGTCTCTTCGCTTCCTTGAATTTTTGCATCTGTCGCCGTTATACAAGTGGGTTTACGAAACTGCCGGTGAAGAATCATTTGTATCTATTGAAAAAGCGAAGAAGCAGCTGGGTTGGAAACCAATATATTCCAATAAAGATGCACTTCTTAGAAATTTTGAATGGTACCTGCAGCACAAAGATGAGTTTAAAAATAAATCGGGAGTGTCGCACAGGGTTCCTTGGAAACAGGGCATTCTAAGTATCGCGAAGAGATTTTTTTAATATTTTTAGCACATAAAGCGGATTAAGAATGAACAAAGATTCGAAGATCATTATAACAGGAGCTTCCGGACTGTTAGGACAAAACACGATACTGCTCTTGAGAGAGATGGGATATAACCATATAGTTGCAATAGATAAGCACCACAGCAATTTAGCCATACTCAAAGATCTAAATCCTGATGTAAAGATAATAGAATGTGATCTAGCTGAAAAAGGATCTTGGATGAATGAATTTGAGGGGGCTGATGTCTTGTTGCAACTTCATGCTCAGATTACCAGTCTGTACTTGAATGAATTTGAACGAAATAATATTACTGCTACTGAGAACGTTCTTGATTCAGCAAAAAAATACCATGTTCCATATATTGTTCACATAAGCTCATCAGTAGTCATCTCTGTTGCAAATGATTATTATACCAATACAAAAAAGACTCAGGAAAAATTAGTCGAAGATTCGGGAATCCCATATTGTTCACTTCGCCCTACACTCATGTTTGGCTGGTTTGATAAAAAGCATTTAGGATGGCTGTCAAGATTTATGAAAAAAACCCCTGTCTTTCCCATACCCGGAAACGGCAAATATCTTCGTCAACCACTCTATGCACGAGATATGGCAAGAGTTATCATTTCTGCAATGGAAATGCAACCAAAATGTGAAACATACAATATTATTGGAAAAGAGGAAATTGATTATATCGATATAATTAAATGCATAAAGAAAGTCAAAGGATATAGGACCGTTATTCTTTGCATACCATTTTGGATGTTTAAATCTCTCATGAAGTTTTATGCATTATTCTCCAGTCATCCGCCGTTTACTGCTCAACAGTTGGATGCTCTTGTAGCAGGAGATTACTTTAAGGGGGATCCCTGGTGGGATATCTTTAATGTCGAATCAACACCGTTCGATAAAGCAATAGAAGAAACATTTGGTCACAGTAAGTATTCAGACATTGTATTAAAGCCATGACAGCAAAAGAAAGCATATCCAAAAAAATTGCAGTAATCGGCGGTGGACCTATGGGGCTGACATGTGCCTATTGCTTGGCAAAGAAAGGACACTCTGTAGATGTATATGAAGCAGACAGTATTCTTGGCGGAATGTCAGCCCATTTTGATTTTTCAGGTCTTGATATAGAGAAATATTATCATTTTGTATGCGGACCCGATTACCCTCTGTTTAACCTGATGAAAGAACTGCAAATATTTGACAGACTCCGTTGGACGGATACAAAGATGGGTCTATTTTATGACGGTACATTATATAAATGGGGGGGACCTTTTGAACTGCTATCATTTCCAAAAGCAGGACTATTTTTAAAGTTAAGATATGGTTTCCATGTATTTTATGCCAGCAAAATTAAAAATTGGCATAAATTGGATGATACAACATCTCTTGATTGGATAAAAAAATGGGAAGGTAAGAAAGGCTATGATATGTTTTGGGACAGTTTGTTCCAATTAAAGTTCTATGACCTAAAATCTAAAATTTCTGCACCCTGGCTGTGGTCCAGACTTGCACGAGTGGCAAAATCCCGTAAAAGTATTTTCCAGGAGAGAATGGGTTACATTTCCGGAGGTTCAATAGTTGTCATAAATGCTTTGGCAGATAAAATTAAAGAATATGGTGGTCGTATACATACATCATCACCGGTAGATGAAATTGTTTTTGAGAACAATGCAGTATCGGGAATAAAAATCAATGGTCAGTTCATAAATTATGACATAGTTGCATCTACAATCCCTATTCAGTATCTTACAAAAATAGCTCCATCTTTGCCAAAAATTGACAAAGATAAGCTTAAATTGCTTGATAATGTAGGGGTGGTCTGTGTTATCGTCAAACTTAGTCAAGCCCTTACAGAAAATTTTTGGCTGAATATTTCAGATAATGAAATGGATATTCCGGGAATTATTGAAATATCCAATTTAAACACAGAATTAAAGGAACATGTTCAGTATGTACCTTTTTATTTACACAAGGATAATCCAAAGTATAGTCTGCCTGATGACTATTTCATTGATAAAGTGAAAGGATACCTTATAAGAGTGAATCCCTCAATAACACCGGATAAAGTAAAGGACATTCGTGTTTTTAGATATGAATATGCTCAGCCGGTATCTACAACTCATTTCTTGGAGAAATTGCCGCCGATTTACTCAGATGGCCGTAAAGGATTTTACATGTCAGATACTGCATATTGTTATCCGGAAGACAGATCAATTACAGAGAGCATAAAGGCAGCAGTAAACATTGCAGACGTTATTGAAAAGACAATTTAATAGTCATGAAGTATATTAGTGATTTTAAGAGTATCGAATTTATTGGCTTCTTTGTATGCGGAGCTATTGCCGCAGCCGTAAATATTACATCACGAATAATTTTCAATGCTATTTTACCATCATATGTTATATCTATATTATTAGCATTTGTTGCAGGTTTACTTACCGGCTTCATACTGGACAAATATTTAATTTTCAAGAAAAGTAAAACTTCAACAGAATGGCAGATATGCGCATTTATTGCAATAAATATTATTGGGGTTCTACAAACAGTAGTATTCAGTTTGCTGTTCTATGAAATAATTTTCCCAGCAATAAACTGGACATTCTATCCGGATACAATTGCACATATGATTGGCGTCGGTATTCCGGTGTTTACCAGTTATCTCGGTCACAAATATATTTCGTTTGCAAATTAATGATTGTCTTATAATAATTGATGATCACAAAAAATAACATCAAATTGATTTGTTCAAGAGTTATCGGCAGGCATATATTTAGAGGTACTAAATAATATGTCATAAATAGGACACTTATTGCTGGGAGTTAAATTATGAGAGAATACATACCGATTGGCAATCTGAAACATATCTCAAATATTCGTCTGTCGACTGAACAAAAATATCTTGCAATATTGGTCTTAATCAACATAATTTGTAATCACATATTTTTTTTTAGCCTCAAATTTTATTCTGATGATTGGACATTGTTATATTATGCAACTTTTGATCTGTCACCGTATTTCACAAGCGAACGTCCATTACTTTTCATGCTTCCAAATATCCAACAAGCACTATTTGGTCAAACGGCATTACTCTATCAAATTACTTTAATCGCAGAAACATCATTATTTCTAATTATTTTTTATTTTTGCATAAAGCAGATCCTGAAACAATTAAATTTTGATAAATCGATGCTTTTGGCATATACTGCAGCATTAATATTCTGTGTATTGCCATTTAAAGATGAAATGTATGCCTGGCCCACTATGGCATCAGGAAACAATTTTGCGATGATAATGTATATCCTAATGCTCTATTTCTTCTTATACAGAGATGAGAATAATCATTATCTAATTTATTCGCTGATATGCTATGCATTTGCAGCTTTTACGTATGAAGTCGGTTTATGTCTCCCAATATTTATTGCGTTATACTGCATAATAACTAAACAAAAATGGCTAAAAGAGTTTATATGTTACTGCTGTGTATGCGGTATATATGCTATATTTAGGATCCATCAAAATATAACTACTGGCGATGTATTAGGGCATATAACCAACTATGATGCAGCATCAAATGTTGCGATAAGAGGGATTGATTACTACATAAATGGCGGAATAACATACCTAACTTACTCTCCAGCCGGACTTTTAAATTTAGGCACATTGTCAATCTTATTGCTGGTGCTTTTGGATATCGTCATTGTGTTTTTTGTATATCGCTCATTTGATAACATACCAACTGAATCAATCAATGATTCTAAAGAACTGATAAAATCTATGGCAGTAGCTGTAAGTTTGTTCATTGTTTTGGCAATGCCGTTCATGATCAGAGATGGTTTAACTGCATTCATAGGTGAAACTAGGCATGCATATTTGATAGAAACTGCTGTTGCGTTGATAATCTTAGGATTTGTAATTTATTTACCACTATTTGAGAAAATAGATCATTTAAAGAAAAATGTATTTGTAATATTTTTATTTTTACTTTTAGTTGTCAATCAAGGTTTCTATGCTAATTGGGTGTCTTGCGGAGATTTTCAAGAAGATGTAAATAATCTAATTCAACTAGATTCTGAAATAATCAGTCAATCTGATTTAATATATTTCAATTCCTCATCTTTTAAGGATGAAATTCATGATACTTTTGTTCAAGATAAAAAGAACGGAATAGGCATATATAATTCACAGGGTCTTAGACACTGGTCATTATCTAAAATGCTACAAAATGCATCATTTAGTAGCAATGTAGTGCTATACTCATCGTATAATGGTGTTCCATTTACAGGATATAAACTATTATACCTAACGGATAAAGAGTTATGCTATTTAAAGATAGTCGATAATGTAACAACTACCATTGATCGAAAGAGAGTGTATGAAATTAATTCATCATTATTGCATAATTTCAAAAGCAGATAAATGATAAATACATATTGAAAAATGATTGTAAATAATGTATCAAAAAACAATCAGCAAATTATACATGAACATCAGACTGTGAACCTATTTTTTTGAAATAGTAATCAATACGCACAGAGCAAAAAAGATTGATTCAAATTAAATAATCGAAACTGGTAAACAAATGAACCGAACATATCCTATGCATAGCATTATATATATTCTACAGACTTTAAAAACATATTAACGAAATATTCGCATAGATATAACCGATACAATTTTTAAAATAGAACTAATTATGAAAAAAAGAACAAAACAAGCATAACAAAACATAACAAACATAACAGCAATACGATAAATATTATCAAAATGGGATGGATATACACAAATCATGGATTTAGCGGAAGAACTTGCGGCACAGCAGAGAAGTATCAGCGTAGCCGAATTCTTTGAGAAGAACAAGCATCTCTTGGGCTTTGATTCACCGACACGCGGGATAATTACTACAATCAAAGAGGCAATCGATAACTCTCTCGACGCCTGCGAAGAGGCCGAGGTGCTTCCCGATATCTATGTCGGCATCAAAAGGGTCGACAAAGATGTCTACAGAATAATCGTCGAGGACAACGGCCCCGGAATTATTCCGAAACAGGTGCCATATGTCTTCGGAAAACTCCTCTACGGCTCAAGATTTCACCAGATAAAGCAGAGCCGCGGTCAGCAGGGTATCGGTATCAGTGCCGCCGTCATGTATGCCCAGCTGACAACGGGAGTGCCGACCGTGGTCATCTCGAGAACGGGTCACAAGTCAAAGGCGCACAGGTTCGAGATACTCATAAAGACCGAGCAGAACGAGCCGCAGGTCTTAAAGGACGAAGAAATAGACTGGGATCGCATGCACGGCACGCGCGTGGAGATTGAGTTCAAGAGCACGCTTGCGGCAAAGAAGAAGCTCATCGATTATCTGAGATACACGGCAGTCGTAAACCCGCACGCAAGAATTCAGGCGGATATCGACGGCGAAAAATACACCTACGAACGCGCGGTCGAGCAGGCAATAGTTCCCCCCAAAGCCATAGCACCGCACCCGCACGGCATTGAGTTCGGACAGCTGAAACGAATGGCCGACACCAGCAAAGACAAGGTGAAGGACTTCCTCATAAACGGCTTCTCAAGGGTCGGCGAGAAAAGCGCGGATGAAATTCTGGGCATCGCTAAGATAAAACCCGACAGAAAGGCATCGGGTCTTACATCCGATGAACTCAAGGTTCTGCTGGATGCCATGCAGACCGTCCAGATTCCCCCGCCGCCGGCATCGGTCTGTCTCTCACCAATCGGCGAAGAGAGCATTGTTCAGGGTATCGACAAAGAATACGAACTGGATTTCGTGCGGTCAAAGACGCGCAAGAGTCAGGTCTTCTCGGGTCATCCGTTCATAGTCGAGGCGGCAATCGGATACGGCGGCAAGCTGGACGGCGACGGTCCCGGGCAACTTCTGAGGTTTGCAAACCGCGTCCCCCTCCTTTACCAGCAGGGCGCCTGCGTCATCACCGAGGCGGTTTCGGGTATAAACTGGAAACTTTACAATCTCTCGCAGCAGGGGCTTCCGATGGGTCCCGTGCTCATTCTGGTTCATGTGGCGTCAACCAACGTTCCCTTTACCAGCGAAAGCAAGGATGCCATTGCCGCCATTCCCGAGATACAGAAGGAGATTACGCTTGCGCTCCAGGAACTCGGCCGCGAGCTCAAGAATTTCATATCGCGCCGCGACAAGAACAGACAGGTCGAGGAGAGAGCCCGCGCCGTCTGTGCAATCTTGCCGGATATTGCCGCAAAGGTCTCGGAGATTGTCGAGAAGCCCGTGCCCGACGTGACTCCTCTGGAGGCGCAGATAATGCGCAAGGTTGTCGTCAAAAAGCGCGTCAACAATGAAACGGGCAAGACCGAGATTGTCATCAATAACTTCACGCGCAACGCGGTTACGCTTACATTATACTGCATGTCGCCGGATAATGCGGCGGATTCGCTTGTGAAACCCGACTTTACCGACACTATCGGGGACGAATTCAATATCGTCTGGAAGATAAACGTGGAGCCGGAGTCCTCGTGGAAAACGGAGTTTTCCGGAACTGCGCACAGCACGGTCAGCGTGAGAGGCGTTGAAGAGAAACTTCTGGTCGTTGTCGACCTTGCGGGTATATGAAAGGTAAAGGGATGGTAACCTACGATATGGTATACGAAACGAAATCGTATCTGAAGCGGAAAAACGGAATTGTCATGATTAACGGATTAAGGGGATAATATGAGAAAAGAAGAACTGGACAGACTTGCGGATACAAAGCTCTACGATATCGCCGATAAATGGTATAATCAGATGCAGAATGCTTTGATTCCGTTCATCTCGCTGCCGACGAGGACAAAGCACAATATCGAGTATGACGAGAGGTCCGAGGTCTGGAAGTACGGCGACCGCGAGACTCTGCGCAATGCAAACAATGCCAAGGGGGCGACGCATCTGCTGAAGATGGCTTACGTCGTCTGGTTTATCAGGCAGCAGCTTCGCGAGAACCGCTCTTCGACGCTGAGAGAGATGTATTATATCTCGGAGGGCTGGAAACGCGCGAAGTTCGGCGCGCAGGACGAGAGCAACCATCTTATAGAGGATCTGGAGATTATTACCGAACTTTCCAGAGAGGCATTCCATTTAAGACCCGAGGAGGACGGCGCGTCCGTATACGGTCCGCTCAGGATTAAAGAGAACACCCGCCGCGGCGAGAAGGTTCTGCACTGTCAGGAGGATGTCGGAGAGTCGGGGTATTCGATTCCGAATAATATCGAGAACGTCGATTTCGTGGAGCACGACGCCAAGTTTGTGATTGCGATGGAGACCGGCGGTATGTATGCGCGTCTGATGGAGAACGGTTTCGATGAGGAGTATAACGCAATCCTCGTCCACCTGAAAGGTCAGCCTGCGCGCGCAACGAGGAGGTTTCTGCACCGCATCAATGACGAACTGAAGTTGCCGGTCGTTGTCTTCACCGACGGCGATCCGTGGTCTTACCGTATCTATGCTAGTGTTGCCTACGGCTCGATTAAGGCGGCGCATATGTCCGAGACTCTGGCAACGCCGAGCGCGCAGTTTATCGGCGTTCAGCCCTCGGATATCAGTCATTACAATCTGCCGTCGGATACCTTATCCGAGAAGGATATCGAGGCGCTTAAGGCAGAACTGACCGATCCGAGATTTGATACGGATTACTGGAGACGCGAGATTAATCTGCAGTTAAAGCTTGGTCTGAAGTCGGAACAGCAGGCTTTTGCGGCAAGAGGACTTGATTATGTCACGAAGGAGTATCTTCCGGCGAGACTGAGTGAACTTGGGGTGCTGTGATGGTGGATTTTGAGTATACGCTGGGGTTGTTTGCGAATATGTATCCTGCCGATGATAAGAGTTCGTTCGGCAATTTTATCAAACGCGATGTCGACTCACTTGAAAAGAGAGGAGTTATCGTAAAAAAGGCAGTAAAAACATCCAAGTCGGTATCGGCGTATCCGAAATTTTTCATGGACAGCTTCAAACTTGCAAAGAGCAAAGAATGCGATATTTTTCAAGCGGAGTATATCCCGCACAGCAGTTTTGTTCCGGCGTTTTTTAAGGGAGATACGCCGCTGATTATTAAATACTTGGGTACGGACGGACGAATATACCCCTACAAGAATAAAATTAACCACAAAATTATCGAGTATATGAATCGCCGTGCCGATCATATCATTGCTGTCAGCGAAGAGCTTAAACAGAATATTCTTAAGTTAGGCGGAGATTCTGAAAAGATAACGGTAATCTCCACCGGAGTTGACACCCAAAAGTTTCGTAATCCAGGCAAAGATACTTGCCGCAACAAGTTAGGGCTTCCTTCTGATAAGATGATCTGTCTCTACGTGGGCAGACTTCATACGCAAAAAGGCATAGGGGAATTACTTAAAGCGGCAGAGAAGAGACAGGATATTTTTTTTCTAATATGCGGACCCGGGGAAATCCCTCAACATACCGATAACTGCCTTTTTACGGGAGAAATACTTCATGAGAAGATCATTGAGTATATCTGCGCCGCAGACTGTTTTATTCTCCCAAGTTATTCGGAAGGGCTTCCAAATGTCCTAATGGAATCACTCTCCTGTAAGACCCCCGTTATCGCAACATCTGTAGGGGGATGTCCCGAGGTTGTTGAAAATTACAAATCGGGAATACTGATAGCACCAAAAGATGTCAATGCAATAATTGAAGCAATTGACTGGATGAATGAAAACAGTTCATTATGGGAGAAGATGGGAGAGTACGGAAGAACTGATATGATTAACCGATACGAACATGAAAAGATGATTGACAGACTGGTCAATGTCCATACGAATCTTATTACTTAGAAACATTCAACATAATAATCGACTAAATAAGCATTTCCTATAAGTACAGTTCAGATTGTCATTCATATCAGCGATATTCTGAAATACTCATCACTAATATAACCTAATTATGTACCTTGTCACCGGCGGACGCGGATTCATAGGTAAAGATCTGATAAGGAGACTTCTCTCAGATAACGAAGAAGTGCTGTTATTAAGCAGTACGCCCTGCAATGATACGGACATCAGTCCGCAAATATCCGTAACAGGTACAATACTGGACACCGAGTTTTTAAATCGCATTTTTTCGGAGAATGAAATAACGGGAATATACCATCTCTCTGCAATATCGGATATAAGAAGATCAATCGCGGATCCTTATGAAACATTTAATCTGAATGTAATCGGGACGGTAAACCTGTTGGAAGCAATGCGAAGACATGACGTAAAAAGAATGGTATTTGCTTCAACCGCGGCAGTATACGGCAATTCTGCCGAACCTGTGAAGAAAGAATCCGGAGAAACAATCCCCTTATCGCCATATGCCGCTTCAAAACTAATGGCTGAAGAATACTGTAATATCTATTCATCACAGTACGGAATGAACATCAAATCATTAAGGTATTTTAATCCGTACGGCCCAGGTATGCGCCCCGATTCTCCTGCATCTGTCGTGCTCAAATTCATAAACAGCATAATATCGAAAAAATCGCCGGTGATATTCGGAGACGGCACACAAACGCGCGATTTTGTATATATTAACGACATCACTCAGGCGAGCATTAAAGCAATGAATTACGGAGAATTTGGGATTTACAACGTAGGTACAGGTGTAGCAACACCACTTCGAGAGCTTGCTGCTATGATAATGGAAATAACAGGCATTAATGTAAGTATCGACTATCAGGATGCACGTATAGGTGATATTCTGCATTCTTCCGCCGATATATCAAAAGCAAAAAGAGGTTTCGGATATTCCCCTGAATATTCATTGCATAAAGGATTGAATGAGATGATAAATGCGCTTTACGGGAATGAACTGCATAACTCAAGCAAATGAGAAATATACTGAATATTGAGGACAATTTGAGTAACAGACCGCACTGTGTGACATTCATTCTTTCGGACGTAAACAATTCCGTATTTTTTTGGTGAAATTCATATTAAATAACGATCCATATCATAGTATACATGAAATATGCGGATTTTTTTGAGAACAAAGTTGTCTTAGTCACCGGCGGAGTAGGATCCATCGGCAGCGAAATTGTCAAAAAATTAGTGAAATTATCTCCTAAAGCGGTAATTGTATATGACAACAATGAGACGGGTCTCTTTGATCTGCAACAGGAATTAAAATCAGATCGTGTAAAACTTATTGTAGGGGATATCCGTGACAGGGATCGTCTGGTTACCGCTTTCACTGGAGTGGATATAGTATTTCATGCCGCAGCTTTAAAACATGTGCCTCTCTGCGAATATAACCCGTATGAGGCGGTAAAGACAAACATTGTCGGAACACAGAACGTGCTTGATGCGGCTATATTGGATAAAGTCTCCAAAGTAATAATTATTTCAACCGATAAAGCAGTAAATCCGATAAATACAATGGGTGCCAGCAAATATCTTGCGGAGAGGCTGACTATCGCGGCAAATAATAATCCGCAAAATAACGGAACGGTCTTTTCCGTAGTCCGCTTCGGAAACGTACTAAATTCGCGCGGGTCGATTATACCGATATTTATGAATCAGTTACAAAATAATCTGCCGCTGACAATTACGGATGAAAAGATGACCCGTTTTGTTATGACAATACCCGAGGCGGCAGAGCTTGTCATGCATGCATGCGCAATTGCAACGGGAAAAGAGATCTACATTCTTAAGATGCCTGCCCTGAAGATAATTGATCTGGCTGAAGTTATGCTGGATAAGTTGGCGGCAAAATACTCATACAATCGCGAAAAGAATCCTATTCAAAATATAGGCATACGCATCGGAGAAAAATTGTACGAAGAGTTACTGACGCTGCAGGAGTCCGCGTATTCATTTGAAGACGATGATATGTTTATAGTCTATCCGCCGGATGTTGTCGCGGATGATGCCTTAATTAAGCAGAAACTTCCGGCGGGATTTACCAAATGTAAGATCTCGGATTATTCATCCAAGAATGCTGTGCAGTTGTCATTGAGTGAGATTGGAGAATATATTGAAAAGATTTTCAGATAATGAGAAATATGTAGGTCAACATTTTTCACAAAAAAACATATATATATATGTATATATTGTTATATTTTAAGCAAATTATAAATTCTGCAAAATAATCTATAAATGAAATATAACCCCATACTGCCTATATGACTAAAAAAGAACCTGATCAAGAAATCTTATCACTCTTTAATGAATTCAAGAATACAAAACAGAAAACCTACATAACTAAATATGTCTTCATATACAACATAAGAATGAAATCACAAATTGTATTACTGCGTCTCAGACATTAAGATACTAAATCATTTTTCAAAATCATGCTATAATCTCACATATAATTCAAAGTAACAATGACTTTCAAATGATGCAATGACAACTGCTATAAACTAGAGTGTTCTCAATACTACATGTATAGCGAGAATATATGCTTGATAATATGTTTCACGGAAAATTACTCATTAAAGTACTTCATAACCCATTATTGCCATTCAGATATGAAAGTTGGAATATCGGTGTGATATACAATTATTCACAATCGGATTTATTATCGAAAAACTGTACGGATATTGCTTGGCTTCCTCCTTTGAAGGGAGGTTATTTCCGTGCAGATCCATTTATTACAGACTATTTTGGAAATACAACAGTTTTCTTTGAAAACTATGATATGAATAGAGGACTTGGAAATATATCATACTTTGAATTAAATGACGATAAAGGATCAATTAATTTAATGTCCTCTAAAATGATTCATAAAGCTTTGGAAGAAGCGACACATCTCTCGTTTCCATATCTATTTGAATATCAAGAAAATTTGTATATGGTTCCTGAAAATTATCAATCTAACAAAATTCGCTTCTATGTATCGGAAAATTCCCCTGCAAAATGGAGAGAATGTGCATGTTGTATAGAGAACTTTCCAGGAATAGATCCTATTATTTTTGAGTATGATGGAATATGGTGGTTATTTGCAACACCTTATGATGAAGACAATAATATTTCCCGAACGAATTTGCATATTTGGTACTCTGAAACTCCTCTTGGTAAATGGAAAGAACACCCATTGAATCCCATAATATATTCCGAACCGATTGCAAGGAATGGAGGAAGACCGATTCTTATGGGCGATACTCTATACCGTTTAAGTCAGGATTGTACAAATCGTTATGGAGAGAAACTTGTAATCAATAAGATCATAAAACTAACGCCAACTGAGTTTAAAGAAGAAGTTGTTTCAAAGTTAGGTGGTTATAAACCATATGATGAGGCATTTCATACATTCAACAGTTGCAAAAATATCTCGGTTATTGATGGTAATCGTTATAAATACAGTATCCGGACTGCAATTCAAAATGCAAAAAATTTACTGCGAAAATGATAATGACAATCCAGCAAATATACAGACTTCATTCCATAAGTTATGTAACGGATACATATTACTGATATAAATAGAATGCTTGAAAAAGAATTTAGGTATACATGGTAAATTTACTGATAAATTGTTTCGATGAAACGGTTCGAAAGAATGCAGATAAGACTGCAATAATAGATGGTAATGAAAAGGTTACTTTTACAAAGCTGCAAGAGATCAGCTTGAAATTAAGCATCATTATCAATTCAAAGATGCAAAATGAGGTCAAACAACCTATTGCCGTATATACAAAAAAATCAATTGCAAATGTAGCTTCAGATATAGGAATACTATATTCCGGAAATGCATTCTTAAATCTTGATGTAAAATCACCAGCGAATCGAATAAGTGCAATTCTTTCGGCAATTAAACCGGGATTAATTATAGCAACAAAGGAATCTGCCAAAAATCTGGAATCGATTTATCCAATATGTAACATTCTTATCTATGATGACATTGAATTCAGTGCAGTAAATATAGATCAAACTCTTAAGCATCACCAATTATCAAGAATAATTGATGCTGATCCGATGTGCATTATTACAACTTCAGGATCTACAGGTACTCCTAAAGGAGTAGTGTTGAATCACAGAAGTTTCATGGACTTTACAAAATGGGCACATGACGCAGGATTAATCCATGATACTGATATAATTGGAAATCTGTCCCCGATTGTATTTGATCTATATTGCTCCGATCTCTGTATGATGATGAGATATGGAACAAGCATTGTCTTACTTTCGGAGAAACATGCCGCATTTCCGACATATTTGTTGGAGACGATACGTGATAACAGAGTAAGTTACATTTTTTGGGTTCCGACCATAATGGTAAATATCGCAAATATGAGCTTGTTGGACAAAATTTCGTTACCTGATTTGAAGACAATATGGTTTTCGGGAGAAGTTTTCCCCACAAAACAGTATAATGTTTGGAAAAAACATCTGCCGCAGGCAAAGTTCGTTAATTTGTACGGACCGGTAGAGGCAACGGTTGATGTAACTTATTACGTTGTCGAGAAAGAAATCGCGGATGAAGATCCAATACCTATAGGGTATGCCTGTGAGAACACTGATGTATTCCTGTTATCTGAGGAAAATACCGCTTGCAAAACGGGTGAAGAAGGAGAGATTTGTATCCGGGGAACATCGCTTGCCATGGGCTATTACAACGATCCGGAGAAGACGGCCAAAGTATTTGTGCAAAATCCGTTAAATAAGCAATATCCAGAGATAATCTATAAAACCGGAGATATAGGGGTAATTAACGAAGCAGGAGAGATGATCTTTAGGGGTCGTAAAGACACACTTATAAAGCATGCGGGTTACAGAATCGAACTTGGTGAGATAGAACATACAATCATAAACAAATTGAAGCTGATCGAAAACGGTTGCATTGTGTATAATTCGGTAGCAAAGGAAATAGTACTGTATTATGAAACAATGTCAAATATTACTCCGCAAGATATTCGCGTAAGACTAAGCAACGAACTTCCACAGTATATGATCCCATCAAAGTACATTAAGTTAAATGCAATGCCGCGCAATACTAATGGAAAGATAGATCGATTGTATCTTAAAGAATTGTGCTTACACGGAGAATAATATGGAGAAAATCTTAGAAATATTAAAAACATTGCACCCCGAATATGATTACGAAAAAAGTACAAATTATCTGGATGATGGGTTATTGGATTCGTTTGACATCATTGCTTTGGTGACCGAATTGGAAGATAATTTTAACATTGACATTGATCCAATTGAAATAATTCCGAATAACTTTGAGTCAATGAATAAAATAAAGAGTTTTGTGGAGAATAAGCAGCACTGAGAATCAAGTATTATACATTTCCCAATTGAAATACATATGTATGATAGGGATCAGAATAGTATATCGGATAAAAATATTATTATTGAACATCCCTAATATCATAATAGCGTAAACGTAGTTGAAATTATGATGACCCTCTTTAGTAGAATGGCATATAATATGTATGTACTGGGGTTACATATGTATAAAACATGCTGTTGCTTATTGAATCGGAAAAATATGTCTGATTGAATCGCTATATATTTGTTTTTACTGATATTATGAATATTATAACAATATATAAACAGGATTTGTCATCTGAATTGGAGAATAAGATTGCTTCTTTTCTATCTGAATATTTCCATTCTGAAATAAATGAAATATGGAAGTTAAGATTCAATCTAATCTGGCATTCTAATCCATATCTTACAGATGATGTCCCAGCAGGCTGGATCCTAAAAAACGATGACGATGAAATATGTGGATTTCTGGGTAACGTCCCTGTAGAATTCCAATATGAAAATATTGTTTTAAATGCATCCGGAGCAGATTCGTTGTATGTATCCAAAAAATATGCAGGTATTGAGGGTGCACGATTGTGCATATCATTCATAAAACAAAAAACTGACATCCTCATTGATAGCACTCCCAATGAGACTGCGGAAAAGATATTTGAGAAACTAAAATTTAACAAAATTCGTGTTGAGTACATTACAAGTTATATCATTGTTATAGCCCCATTTTCATTATTAAAGTATCTATATAATAAGTATCATTCGAACAATGTCCATGAATCAAATCTGTTTCATTCAAAAAAATTAAAATACTTTGAAAATAATGGGCAACCGGTCTCTCAAAGTAGGTTTGATATACAAAATTTAGACTTTTTCACAAGTCATGGATACAGCTTGAAACGTATCTCGTCAGTTTCCGAATTCATGAACTGTATTAATAGTCACACCGTTGACAAACGTATATTATTATCCCGAAAAATTGAATCATTAAACTGGATTTTATTTTCACAAGAAGTTCAAAGCTTGTTGCACAGGTCTGTAATTTCGATATGGGATCAGGCAGAGAATTATATCGGGTATTGTGTATTCGACATTAAAGAAGAGAGTCGTTCTCAAAGATATCTGTTGGTGAGACAAATTGATTTGATAGTCTCTGATGTAAATATACTAAAAGCCCTAAAGAAATATTTAAAAGTTGTAGCTAAACGAAACGGTTGTTTCATGATACAAATCAGATTAATAATGCCTGATGTAAATTTGGATCTTATGCTTCGAAAAGTTATTCGTCTGAAAAAAGAAGGCAAAAATAATTATCTTGTAAAACTGCCAAATGACAGAGATTTCTCGCTTGATGAATTTTATGCCTCTGCATTGGATCCAGATCTCGGATTTGTATAATACAGTCAATAAGATATCCCCATTTCATTTGTTAACAAATTTTTATATACCCCATCCTAAATGTGATATAATATTGCAACACAAAATATCATCAATGTATACATCCATATTTTATTAACTATGATCCTAAATTAACCTGTATTAGTTCGCAATGATGAGAAGGCTAAACTGCAAAATCTGCCGAGACGGAACGATTTTTCGGTGTTTTTAAAAACCAAAATAACAATTGTTTATGCATCTTTTATATGAATTATTCTGGGGCAGATTTCTAAGATGAGTAAAAACTTCAGAAATCGTAAATTTTAGTGGAGTGAATACTCACTGTAGACGGCGGTTTATAAAATTAGATCGGTGTAAAGAGAACCTTATAGTTCAGTCAATACATAATGTTTTTAGGTCAAGACAAAGTGCATTAATTATAGTTTGATCTAATCATGACAATATCCTTAAGAGCACATATTCATATGGCTGAGAGTTGAAATCATAGTCTTATACCTTTATAGAGAGAAACAGATGATATTTATCGCATAAAAGAAACATTAGTATTAATGAACAAATGTCCGTTAGTTAGTGTAGTAATTCCTGTATATAACGGAAGTAACTACGTCAGAGAGGCTATTGACAGTGCTCTTGCGCAGACATACAAAAATATTGAAATATTAGTGATAGATGATGGATCCACGGATAATACATGGGATATCCTTCAGTCTTACGGAGATAAAATTAGAAAATACCATAAACAAAACGGCGGGGTATCTACCGCACTGAATATGGGAATAAAAAATATGCGAGGTGAATGGTTTGCATGGCTCAGTCATGATGATCTGTGGCTTCCGGAAAACATCGAAAAAAAGATCGAATTTCTCAACGCGCACCCCAATTATAGGATGTGCTATGGCGAAATAGATCATATTAACTCAGAACATAAAATTTTGAAGATATACAATACCACAGGTAGATGGTATCCAAAAGGAAAAATGCTACGACAAATGCTCAGAAGTGGATATATTGTAGATGGGTTAACCACAATAATCAACAAAGAATGTTTTGAGAAAATAGGAGTCTTTAACGAGAATCTGAGGTACTGTCAAGATTATGAATTTTGGTATAGACTTGCACAAGTATATGATCTGGGCTTTTGCAAAGGTAAATACTCACAATCAAGAGTCCATCCAGAGCAAACAGGATATATACATAACATATCATGCCATGATGAATTTAGAAAAACCAGACTTTATTTATACAGGAAAACCAGAACAGAAGAGTTTTATCCCGAATTATTAAATCCAAATATGTCTAAAATTAAGCTAATTGTTTTACAATTTTCATCAGGGATCTATTTGAAATACCTAAAACTTTGTATACAACACAATATTCCAGAATTAAGTGAAATGCCTAAAGAAATAGCCAGAGCAATTCTCCCAAAAAAAATAAAAGCATATATCCGTAATAATTGGTAATGACAACAGATCTATGTGATATGTAGCTATAAAGCAAACCTAATCATATGATGAAAATGTATAATAGGAATATATACTTACGAAAAATATCGATGAAGATATTATAACTTAAAATTCAATATTATAATGGGAGCCTGTATGAGCAATAATAACGGAAACAGAAGTTACAAAGAAGCACTTGCAAATAAAACAATACTTGTAACCGGAGGAACGGGTTCTTTTGGTCATAATGTCGTTGAAAAGATACTGCAAACCGCAAATCCAAAAGAAATAATCATATTCAGTCGGGATGAAAAAAAGCAATTTGATATGAGGAATGAGTTTCAAAACGATAAACTCACTTTCCTCATAGGTGATGTCCGTGACAAAGACTCGGTTTCAAAAGTCATGAGACGTGACATTGATTACGTATTTCATGCGGCGGCACTTAAACAGGTCCCTTCATGTGAATTTTTCCCACTTGAAGCGGCAAAAACAAATATCATCGGATCGTCCAACGTGCTTGATGCGGCAGAAGAAGCAAACGTTGAAAAGATGGTTATTCTAAGTACCGACAAAGCGGTATATCCCATAAATGCAATGGGAATTTCCAAAGCAATGATGGAAAAACTCATGCTAGCCAAAGCAAGATCTCACACATCAGACACAATATTCTGCGGAGTCCGTTACGGCAATGTCATGTATTCCCGCGGATCTGTTTTCCCGCTCTTTCTGGAACAGATGCAAAGAGGCTTGCCGATTACCGTTACCGAACCCAATATGACGCGTTTCCTGCTCCCTCTTCCGGTTGCAATAGACCTGGTCCTTTTTGCCATGGCTAACGGTGAAAACGGAGATATTCACGTAAGAAAATCACCCGCAGCAACCGTTCAGCATATGGCTGAAGCAATGCGTGACTTATTTAAGCCGAATGCCGAGATTAAATCAATCGGTATTCGTGAGGGGGAGAAGATGCATGAGACACTAGTCACCCGTGAAGAACTGATGAAAGCTGTTGAATACGATGATTATTTTAGGATCAGAAGTTTAGAGAGAATCGATTATGACAAATATTTCTCTGCAGGTCAGGCCGTTCCAGTGCCTAAAGAAGATTACAATTCATTCAACACTCGCAGATTAAGCTTAGATGAGACTAAAGAACTCCTGTTATCACTTCGTGAAATAAAGGAAGCACTTAAACATCCAATTGTATGAAACTGCGCATAGGTATCACGGGACAGAACGGATTCATAGGATATCATGTTCTTCAACATTTGAGGCTTCAACCGGAGTTATACGAGATTATTCCTTTTGAAAAGGAATTTTTCAACACACCTCAAAAACTTACAGACTTTGTAAGTAAATGTGATGTAATTATCCATCTGGCTGCAATGAATAGAGGGGATGAACAAGAGATCTATGATACAAATATCTCGCTGGTCAAAAAACTGATTTCCGCAATGGATGATGCGGGTGTAACTCCGCACATCTTATTTTCTTCATCTACTCAAGAAAATAAAGGCAACCCATACGGAAACTCCAAAAAAATAGGTGCTGAACTGTTTTCACAATGGTCGCAAAGCAATAATTCCGTATTTACTCACTACGTAATTCCCAATGTATTCGGTCCGTTCAGCAGACCATATTACAATACAGTTGTTGCAACATTCTGTTATCAGTTAACGCATGGTGAAAAACCCGTTATTATAACAAATACTGAAATGAATCTCATATATGTCGGAGATTTAGTCAGTGATTTTTTTGCACACATTAACGATACAAAATCATCGGTTGTTTCACCAAAACCGGTTACATCAATTAATGTCAGTGGTCTTCTGTATAAATTAGAACTATTCAAAGAATGGTATTTTGACAAAGGCATGATTCCTAATCTTCAGAATTCTTTTGAGGTTAATCTCTTTAACACATTCAGATCTTTTGCAAATGATATTATGCCCATTTATCCCGATCTTCATTCAGACCCAAGAGGAACATTTGTCGAGGTCATAAAAGAGAGGACCGGTGGTCAGACTTCATTTTCAACAACGTTACCGTCAATAACCCGCGGAAATCACTTTCACATGCGCAAAATAGAAAGGTTTTGCGTTGTTAAAGGAAAAGCACTTATTCAAACACGAAAAATTGGAACAGATCATGTTAATGAATACATGGTAAGTGGCAATAAACCGGCGTTTATTGACATGCCAATTTTTTATGCGCATAACATTAAAAATATTGGAGAAGAAGAACTGCTTACAATATTTTGGACTAATGAAATATTTGACCCCAATGATCCGGACACATTTTATGAGGAAGTGTAATGACTGAACTGAAAGTAATGACAATTGTGGGCACCCGTCCTGAGATTATACGCCTTGCATGTGTAATGCAGGAATTAGACAAATACGTAACTCAAGTCATTGTTCACACGGGTCAGAACTATGATTATGAACTGAATGAAATATTCTTTAAGGAACTTGGACTTCGAAAGCCGGATTATTTTATGAATGTGGACACTTCAAGTCTTGGAAATGTCCTAGGCGGTGTTCTCATCAAAGCTGAGGAGATCATTCGTGCCGAGTGTCCGGATGCGGTATTAATTCTTGGTGATACCAACAGCAGCATAGCCGGAATTATTGCAAAACGGCTGAAAGTACCAATCTTCCATATGGAAGCAGGAAACAGATGCTTTGATCTGAATGTTCCCGAAGAAATCAACCGCAGAATAATAGACCATATTGCCGATTTCAATCTGGTATACACGGAACATGCACGAAGACATCTTTTGTCTGAAGGACTGCCTCACAGAAGAATATACCTTACAGGTTCTCCTATGTACGAGGTTCTGCACAAATATGAAGATAAAATTACATCTTCCAAAATCTTAAAAGAATTGCACCTTAAAGATCGGGAATATTTTGTTGTAAGTGCACATCGCGAAGAAAATGTAGATAATCCGGAACATTTGAAAAGTATTTTGAGTGTTCTTAACGAACTTGCCGAAAAGTATGATGCGCCCGTTATTGTATCCACACACCCCAGAACACGCAAACGTCTGGAGTCTGCTTCAGATATTACAATAGATTCGCGGGTCAAATTCCTTAAACCCTTCGGATTCTTTGATTATGTACACCTTGAGATGCATGCGCTTTGTACCCTTTCAGATTCAGGAACCATATCCGAAGAATCAGCCATAATGAAATTCCCGGCAGTTACAATAAGAGAAGCTATTGAAAGACCGGAAGCTCTTGATGCGGGATCTATAATCATGACAGGACTTGACAAGGATGTCATTATGGCGGCGGTTGCCTTGGCTATAGATAAACGTTCTGAAGACGTTAGCAGGGCTGTTCCGGATGAGTATGCGGTAGCCAATGTTTCGGAGAGAGTTGTTAAATTGATTCTGGGTACAAGTAAATTGAGCAATAAGTGGTGGGGGATAGAGTAAATTGGCAATACACAGTTACAAGAAAGATAACTTAGATAAACAAAAAATATTATTTATTACACATGCATCGTCAAACCTAAATTATGGTGCCGCAAGAAGTCTGGGAATGCTACTAAGAGAAATATCATACCCTTTTGATATTATGTTCCCTATTATACCATTTAATCGTAATTTCATAAAGAGATCAAATCTAAAAGAATATTGTGGAAATTCTGTGTATCATATCTACTTTAACCTGTTTTTACCATTCAATTACAGTGCTATATATGGGGAGAAATATCATAGCTCGTCTAAACAAACCAATCTGCTAAAAGAATGCATCAAAGAATGTGCTTATGCCCTGTCTAAATTATGCTTAAAAATAGTCCTACGAATCGGGAAATACAAATTTATTCACCTAAACTCATTGGGATACTGTGATCTGATTGACAAAAAACAAAATTACGTGATACATGTTCGGGAAGTCTTCAGAGGTTCTGAAAGTGAGTTTGAAAATGTTTCCAAGCACTTGTCACTAGCAAAATTAGTTATATTCATAGATAATTCAACATATTTACCGTTTAAAGAAATAGCTCTGAATTCAATTATTTTGGAAAATCCTTTTGATATGCGACATGTTGAAGAGATAAATTCAGAAGATGTTTTCTCAAAGTATAATATAGATCACAATAAAATCATAATATCTATTCTGGGTGTAATTGATTCAATAAAAGGTGTTGATTTTGTTATTAATGCGTATAATCAAGCAAATAATGATGAGATAATATTGTTCATTGTTGGCAGATTCGAACACAAAAGTTACTATAAGGAGTGTATAAATATTGCAAAAAATAACTCAAATATCATATTTACAGGAGATCTCGAGAACCCGAGTGAAATATTCAAGATTAGCGATTATATTATTCGAGGAGAAGACAAATTTTGTCTGGGGAGAACGGTAAATGAAGGGCTATACGCAGGATGCCACGTAATTATACCATATTCTCCCAATAGTGAAGTCAATTTAGACATCATTGACAAAAAATATCATGATAATATCCAATTATATGTTGCCAGAGATATCAATTCGTTAGTAAGCATCTTAAATAAATGTAAAAAATTAAATCCTAATTCAAGAGAATATGCATCAAATCTTGAGGAATATGTGGATAAATTTAAAGCAGCAACAGAACTAATGTGAGAGTTAATTACTGAATCAAGTTACTAAATATAATATACATGATCTTTTTTTAGGGCAATAATTTCAAAGTATTAATTGTATAGATAGGATACAACATTCATTGAACAAGAATTTCGCTGGATGATATCCACTATTGAAGAAATCTGAAAACTAAAAAAATAACACACGTTGATTATTTCATTTTTGAGTCTTTTTTTTTGTATATATGTTTAGAATATTCACCCTATAACAAAACTAGCACATGAATTGATAGATAAAAATTGTATACATTCCAATAGATATAGAACACATGTGAATCAGAATCACAACACTCATTCATGATTAAAAATAAGATAATATCTAATGATACCTATAGCAAAACCTTATGCATCAGAAGAGGAAGCAACACATGTACGTGAAGTTATTCTTTCAGGAATGATGGCAGCAGGAGATATCGTTCACGAGTTTGAGCAAAAATTTGTGGATTTTTGTGGCGCTAAATACGGAGTGGCAACAACCAACGGAACTTCAGCTTTACATGCGGCGGTTCTTGCTTCCGGAATATCGAAGGGCGATGAAGTAATCGTTCCCGCATTCACATTTTATGCATCCGCCAGTTGTGTTTCAATGTGTGGCGCAACACCCGTCTTTGCAGATATTTTACCAGATACATACAATCTAGATCCTAAATCGGTTGAAAATAAAATAACAGATAAAACTAAAGCAATTATTGGAGTGCACTTATTTGGACAATGTTGCAACGTTACAGAACTCTCGCGTATTGCCAAAAATAACGACATAACATTTATAGAAGACGCGGCACAGGCTCACGGTGCCGAATGGAAAGGTGTACGTTCCGGGTGCCTCGGTGACATGGCAACATTCTCTTTTTACCCCACTAAAAACATGACAACAGGTGAGGGAGGGATGATTGTGACAAATGATTATAGCAAATCAGAACTTGCGCGTGTAATATGTAACCACGGTCAAACAGAAAAATATCGTCATACTATGCTTGGCTACAATTATCGCATGACAAATATCAATGCTGCAATCGGTCTGGAACAGTTAAAACGTATTGAAAAATTTACGGAAATGCGCATTAGGAACGCAAAGATTCTTTCGGAAACAATACAGACCAAAGGCATTACAGTCCCTTTTGTTTCACCCAAGGCAAAACATGTGTATCACCAATATGTCATTCGTGTTGAAGATGACTTTCCTATGACACGTGATGAACTCATGTCCTATTTAGCATCAAAGGGTATTGGTTCAGCAGTTCATTACCCAATACCACTTCACAAACAGCCATACTTTGCTGAGAATAATGCTAACACACAATTACCGGTATCCGAAGACTGCGCAAAACGCGTACTCAGCATACCCGTACATCCGGCAGTTACAGAAGATGAATGTTTATACATAGCTGATACATTAAACAGTATTTGATTTGGTGAAAAAATGACACATCATTTTCAAAAATGCTGCATGTTATAATATTTATTTTTATGCTCGATAAGGTCTGTGCAATTTAGGATATCTCCCCATACTGAATAAAAAACACTCACACAAAACATATTATAAATTACTGCTAAAAATTATCAGTAAATAGAGAGTTAAGGCAGTATTTTAAAATGAATATTGGTGTAATAGGTACCGGAGTTATGGGACAAAACCATGCCCGTAACTACGCAGATATGAAAGGCATAGACGAGATTTATCTTTTTGACGTTTTTACCGAAACTGCCCAAAAAACAGCCGAACGTTTGAATGCGAAAACTGTACCATCAGTAGATAAACTGCTTGACAAAGTTGATGCCGTAAGCATATGTGTACCAACACAGTTTCACAAAGACACGGCATTTCAAGTATTGAATACAGGTGTAGCGGCACTCATTGAAAAACCAATATGTTCTACAGTTTCCGATGCAGAATACTTAATTGAGAATATTCCGAAAGGCATCATTACAGGTGTTGGACATATTGAGAGATTCAACCCAATTATCAATGAGATTTCACGAATTGCCGAAAAACCACATTATGTAGCGATACATCGACATAATCCTGTTTCGGCAAGAATTACAGGAACACCTGTTGTCGAAGATCTCATGATTCATGACATCGATATTGTTCTCAACAAGTTTATCAAAGGAGATTATTCTCTAAGCGCATGCGGAACAGATGATGTAATGGGAGTTCTGATAAACAATAACAATACTCCTATTTATCTCTCTGCAAGCCGAAAAGCATCCAAAAAAATTCGATCAATATCTGTCGAAACAGAAAATTTTACTATTGAAGGAGATTTCATGACTCAGGAAGTATACATTTATCGCAAAGCAGGAGTATACCATGCTGAGAACATGCGCTATGTGCAAGAAAATGTTGTAGAAAAAGTAATGGTTACTAAAGTAGAGCCACTCAAACTTGAACTGCAAACATTTCTGGACTGCGTCAAAAACAAGATCCAATTCCCGATCACACTTGAACAGGCAACAGAAAACCTCAAGCTATGCGAAAAGATCCACAAAGCAGCAGGGGCATAAACATGAATAAACTGGAAGATATCATAAAAGCACGTGGACCGATAAACAAAGTAGGGGTTATTGGAATGGGATATGTAGGGATACCTGCCGCAATGCTTCAGGCAGATGTACCCAACCGCAAAGTCTACGGATTCCAACGAGAATCAAAAACGTCGGGTTACAAGATTGATATGCTAAATAATGGGGAGTGTCCATTAAAAGGTATAGAGCCCGGTCTTGAAGAACTTGTAAAGAAAGTTGTCAACGAAGGAAAATTCACATGCACTTCAGATTTTTCAAAAATTTCCGAACTGGATGCGGTTACACTCTCCATTCAAACGCCATTTAAAGATCCCAAGGATTTAATACCTAATTTTGATGCTTTAATCGAAGGCCTAAAAAATGTTGGAAAATATCTTGTTCCGGGAACATTAGTAGTTTTAGAATCGACAATCACACCCGGAACTACCACGATTCTGGCCAAAGATATTCTTGAAAAAGAATCGGACCTTAAAGCAGGAGTGGATTTTGCTCTTGCCCACGCGCCGGAACGTGTTATGGTCGGACGACTTTTACAAAATATACGTGAATATGATCGTTGCGTAGGCGGAATAGACGATGTCAGTACAGCACGTGCCATAGAACTATATGCCCCGATTCTCACAAAAGGAAAGGTAATACCAATGAGTGCAACAGAGGCTGAAGTAACCAAGACAACCGAAAATACTCTCCGAGATCTTCAGATTGCCGCTGCAAACCAACTTGCTCTTTATTGTGAAGCTATGGGAATCAATTTTTATAACGTAAAAGCAGGAATTGACTCTCTGAAAGGTGAAGGTCTGACACGTGCACTGCTATTGCCGGGTGCCGGTGTCGGAGGACACTGCCTTACAAAGGATACATATCATCTTGAGCGCGGAATGCACACACTTTCGGGTGAGAAATATGACTATCCCAAAGGTGAAGAGTCAATATATGTTCTGGCACGTCACATTAATGATTTCATGCCGAAGCACATGATAAATCTGACAAAAAATGCTCTGCGCTGTGATTCATTAAGAAACAAGAAAATTGCTTTGCTTGGTTGGGCGTTCCTGGCAAACACAGACGATGCAAGAAACACACCATCCGAAACATACCGTTCACTGGCACAAGCGGAAGGAGCATGTATAAAAATACATGATGTTTGGGTGAAATCAGATCAGGAAAAACCCGATCTTGTGATAGACAAGGACATTTCCGAAACGGTCAAAGGTGCCGACGCGGTTATACTCCTTACTGCCCACAATGAATACAAAGAGCTGGACCCCAAATTGCTTAAAAAAATGACAGCTAACGAGCATCCCGCAGTAATAGACGGAAGAAACATATTTGATCCGGATTCATTCATCAATAACGGTTGGATTTACCGTGGAATAGGTCGCGGAGACAAAAACAATCTGAGTTAATAACTATGTCAGCAAAAAATGCAATTGGTAAAAATGTCACAATATTTGAGCCTGTTCAATTGGGATTTCCTTCAAGAGAGCATATTGGAAAGAATGAATGGAACGGTGTCGTCATCGGTGATGGTTGTATTATACGTTCGGGATCTATAATATATTCCGACGTAATTATGGGTAAAGGATGCCAAACAGGGCATAACGTATTGATACGTGAAAAAACAGTTATCGGTGATTACACTGCAGTCGGCACAGCAACTGTGATAGACGGTAACGTTACAATCGGCACAAATGTAAGCATTCAAAGTCAGGCATACATACCTCCGGGAACAAAAATTGGGAACAATGTTTTTATAGGCCCTAATGTTGTCATAACAAATGATATGTACCCTCCGACAGGTATCGGAGGTCTCCAGGGTGCGACAATTGAAAATTTTGCAGCAATCGGTGCAAATGCAACTCTAATTCCTGGAGTGGTTATAGGCAGAGGTTCTTTTGTTGCGGCAGGATCTGTAGTGACAAAAGATGTGCCTCAAGACATGATGGCAATAGGTAATCCGGCAAAGATCAAAGATCTACCAAAAGCAATGAGAAAAAATGACGACAATAACGTAGTATAAATTTAGAGAATCTATAAATACTATTGTTAATTGCAATTCCAGAGAATAACAAAATGACACCTAGAATATAAGAGTGAGTGGAGACCAGAACATAATCTATCTAACAAGTATGGCTTCCCAGAAAGAATTAAATATAATTATCAGTACCGATAGACAACGTCTTTTGAATTTTGGATAAATCATATTTTCATATGCTATCAATTTATTATTCCTAATATCGAAGTACAATTATGACTAAATTCATTGAACGGGCGGTTAATCTCACAATTGGTGCTGCACTACATATGTTTAAGCATAAATTTTTCTGTAGACCACTATTCCAAAAATGCTTTTTAATTGGATTAATACATTACACCAATTTTGCACAAATGAGTTATTCTAGCGCTAAAAATCACTGGGAACTTGAGAGTAGCACAGTACATACAAGAACTGATGAGAGTACATTCAAAAATATGTCTATAATTATCAGTGATGCCATAGACATACAGCCCTCTGATGACATTTTGGATATTGGATGCGGAGAAGGATCAATCGATTATTACCTTAAACAAAACTGCCATACATTATCAGGATTTGATTTTTCTGAATCAAAAATCGACGCGGCACGTAAAAAGAATCCGGAATGCAGATATGAAATACATTCTTTTCTGGACAAATATCCAAAATATAAAGCAAATAAGTTATTCTCATATGGTGTTGCGCAATATTGTAATCCAGCAGATCTTAAAACATTTATACAACAACAAGTGGAATGCATATTCGATAATAAAACACAGATAAAGAGAGAAGATGATATGCAAGATTATCTAATTGCAATACTAGATATCCCCGATAAATCAAAAGCTTTTGAATACTATAAATATCACTACAAATTGTCTTCGTTGACCCTTGAAAACTGTGATTCTCTGTTAGATAAATTCAATGCAATTTATACTGATGGAAGCTATTGGCAAGATCTTAAAATGATGGAACATATTGTACTCTCATTCGGATTGTCATCAGAGATAATTGATTCAAATTGTAGTTACAGAAGCCACCTTATCATTCGATTTCAACGGAATACATGATAAATAAGGGGTTTGATCAACAATTACAGCAATACAGACAATAACAGATTATGCAATAAATGTTGAAATAAATGATGCAAAATGTATGTAAGGAGATATCTATAAATGTCTACTGTCACTATTAAAATATTGAACGAAAATGAGAAAGAACGATGGGATGACATTGTCAAACGCTCCCCACATTCAACACCTGTCCACCTATATGACTGGCTAAAAATAATTGAAACATATACGAATACTAAATTATATCTGTTTGTGGGCTACATCGGTGACGAGATTGTTGCGGCAATACCATTGTTTTATTCAAAGAAGCACTTTTTTAAAATTTTATCATCACCCCCGGCAAATGTTGTCATTCAGAATTTAGGACTGATTATCCCGGAATATAATTCATTAAAGCAAGACAAAAGAGAGTATTACTTTCGTGAATTCATGACAGAGTTTAACAAATATCTCGCTAAAACAATCAAACCTGATGTCGTGAGTATTGTTACTCCACCGGGATTGGTAGATGCACGTCCATACAACTGGAACAATTACATTGTTACCCCGAAATATAACTACGTCTGTGATATATCGGACCTTGAAATAGTCTGGAAAAACTTCAAAAAGACATTGCGTAAGAATATTGAAAAAGCATCAAAACTGAAATTTTCAATTGAAGAAGGGGATATCTATGAATATATCAAAATATATGAGTTTGTTGTAAAAAGGCTAAGTGATCAGGGGCGTGATGCTACGACACCTTGTGAATATTTCAGATCATTATACCAAACAATCTCCAAAGACACCTTAAAAAATTTTGTCGCAAAATTAGACGGAGAGGTTGTCACAGGGATAATTGTCTTTGGGTATCATGAGAAAATTTCAATATGGGTAGGTGCAACACAAGTAAATATGCCTGGCTTATACCCTGTTGATTTATTGCAATGGGAAATCATAAAATGGGCATCTGATCATGGATACAAATATTGTGAGATTCTTGGAGCAAACACGCAATCAATAAGTTATTTTAAGTCACGATATAATTTTGATCTCGAAATATATTACAGTGCTGAATATTATGGATTGAAAGCATATCCAATATATGCTCTGAGGAAATATTTCAATCGCCTGGTAAATTACAGGAAAAAATCTGATTAAGCAAATTATTGACAATATTACCGACAATCATTTTTTTTAGGAGCAAATAACTTTTTTTAGATTATTCTGTAATTACTGTAATCTACAAAAAGTGTCTCTTTCCCATTTTTGTATGGGGATATACCCTGCAAACAATCATAGTATCTTTTTTAAATAATATGTAAAATAATCAATACCCTATAAACCATGTTAGTTTTCTAGTTTATTCAATATGGATTACTTTTACAACTATAGATCGTTTTTCTTAAACCACTCACATATTTCTATTCCACTTGTCATCCATGCATTTTTTTCCAAACAATATGACAAGATTTTCTCGTACATTTCACACTCCATTGTTCCTTTAATTATTGAGGAATTGTGCCAAAGTAATGTAAATACGCCATGAAGATCCGCAACTGTATCAATTAATTCTTTAATTAACTTCAATGCACATTTAGGTGTAAGTCTCATATATGAATTAAACAGAGTGACATCCATTACAATTAATGGAATTTCCAAAATATTTACGTAATTCTTTGTATTCAAATTATATGGATAATACGGAAAACACATACCGCTTCTAAAACCTACACAATCAGCATATCCAAACGTAGTATCATATTTAAATCCAGCTTTAGCAAGAATCTCCCAGGTATCGGGAACCTTGAATTTGAGACAATGATTTCGATAACCAGCAACTTTTTTACCTAATACATTCTCTAATCGTTCTTTTTCGGATATTAGATTATCATATGTGTTCCACGCATTATGTCCTCCATGAAGCCCCACTTCACAACCTCTTTCATCAATCTCAAATAATAACTCTGAAATTTCATTAAGATCATAGTTATAACTCATCTCGTTAGGGGCCAATGCCAGAAAATAAAATGATGATTTGGCATCGAATTTTTCTTCAATGTCAAGTATGTCGGTAAGATTAAAATATGGTCGCTTTTTGTCGGCAAGCGATCTGATATTCTTAAGGGTCTCCAATATTTTCAGATTACAAGCTGATCTCATGCACGTAAGTCCGTTTGCTCTTAATGATACAAACAAAACATCAATATCATGAGTCAAACAGACTGCAAATGATTTTCCAGAGGGATATATTGGTATATTTTCTTCCTCTTTTGTGAGCATAGCAGATACTTTCGGTACAAAAACATCTCGATTACTGCTTTCATAATGTGGAAATCTGCCAAAATTGTCGGGATATTTGAAATGATATTCTTCTTTAGAGGTTGCAATATCCCAAAGTTCCGGAGTTAATTTTGAGAGATAGTCCGTTTTCATAATAATTAATTAGTGCATTAATGCATAAAATGTATGTCATTATAAGACCATTCGAAAATATATTATTCATATATTCATAGGCGCTCTCTCAGCCCACTCAGATTAACTAAAACTAAATTAGATATAGATCTAATCAATATCTATAAGAGAGTAATAAAATGACAGATTCCGGTAGCCCTTTTCAAGAGATTCTAGATATACCAATTATAAATGATAAGACTATTATTGAATTATTGGAATATGATAATTACTCTCACTGGTGGTCATTGGAATACAACATTCATACAAGTGTATTGAACCATTCAATACCCTCCAATACATACTCTCAGTCAATAATAACCAGAATATTCACCAAAATACGTAGCATAAAAATTATAGATATCTATTTATGTATGGCATATGATTTGATTAATTACATCATATTCCAGATAGAGAACAAATTATATAGGACTCAGTCAAACAAAGCTGAAAAAACTACATCCTCAATAATTTTTCCATTTGATCATTATGATTGGAGACTGGATAAAAAAAGTAATTCACGAAATCTTGAAAACATCTATAACAAGGAGATAATATCACAACTTCCTAACGATGTTAAAGTAATTACACCCTACGATGCGGATATTTTTTCATTTAAATCACATCATTCAGTATATCCAAAGATTATTTCTTCAAATTATAGATATGTATCATGTATTTATTGGGAATATTGGTCTTGGTCAACCTGGATTTCAGAAAAAAAATCGATTACACATTTTCAAGAGATATGGGATCAAATATCAGTAGCAGATAATTGGTTTTCAAAATGGAATCTTGCTTTTGGAATTAATACAATTGATTTCAAAGAATATTTCAAAACATTGGTGATTCATCTAATTCCAAAAGCAATTTCCTTTTTTGCAATGGCCGAAAGGGCAATTATGATTGAAAAACCAAGCGCAATTATACTAACTAATGAGTACTCTATGCATAGTCGTGGGTGGATATATGCTGCCAAAAAGCACAGTGTAAAGTCTATAGCGATACAACACGGGACTATTTCAAAAAATCACCAAAAATATTGCCTTAATCATAATCCACAAGATGTATCGGTCGCAGGTAAAAAAATTGGTACATCATATCCCATTCCCGATATAACATGCGTATGGGGTAAATCAGATTATGATGTACTGGTAAAGTATGCTGGATACCCCAAAGATCAAGTAATTATTACAGGAAATCCACGATATGATTACTTGAGCCAGGCCCACGAGAAATATTCCAGATCTGCTTTTTGTACAAAATACAATATTAATCCAAGTAATAGGATCATTCTTTGGACAACAGGTACACACGGTGAAAATTATGAGGATAATATAGCATATATTAACGAAGTAATATCTGCATGCAATGTCATCCCAAATGTCACTTTAATCATTAAGCAGCATCCTAACGAGCAACCAGAACATACCAAAATATATAGGGACGCAATGGAAAAAAATAAGGACAGATTCCAAATTATTCTGCCGGATAAAATGGAGGATACTACTGAAATGGTATTCTCATCAGACATCCTCATCATAAGAGCATCTACAGTTGGTCAAGAGGCAGTTGCATTTCATAAACCAATAATCATTTTAGACTTCTCTGAGAAAAAAGATCTTCTCGAATATGTTAAAGAAAATGTTGCTGTTCCTGCTTACTGCGAAGGGTCATTACGCAATGCATTAATTACCTGTCTTCAAAACAACCCCATAACAAGAGACAATCAAGATACTTATATTACCAATCACATGAATAGAATAGATGGACTTGCAGCAAAAAGAATAGCTAAAATAATTGAAGACAATATCCATAGACAATAAATAGTGAATAATATCCACAAATCAAATTGTCTCCAACACATAGATTATCTAATGTTATTATCAATCAAAAAATATTCTCAACAATTTTCCTAAAATCATCATCCCATGTAGCAAAATAACTACACAAATACTCCATCAATTCAAAATCCTCCTCACTGTCGATATCCAACACCGCCGTATCCCTCATCATTACCGCTGAACATCTTCCCTCAAACAGTTTATCTGAAGAAGACTCTTCAAGGAATCGACCATCATAAGCATATATTGATGCATTCATGTCATAAACAACAGGCGCCTGTTGCCTCGATGTATACCCGTAATTCATCACCAACTCATACTCGCCGGTTTCGGAAATCTCCTTGACCTGATTAAAGAAAGGACTGCGCCGTGAATTTGTAACCGAGAAAACTATGTCAAATTGGGGATTATTTCGTTTTTTCTCATAAACATTAACAATATCCTGAAGTCTTCTTATCGGAGACGTGATATCCAAATCAATCACAATGTCGTGATATATTCCATAATACTTATTGGAACGAATAAGGGCATCCCTTATAACCGCGATTTTACCAACCATGTCTCCGCTGAGTTCTTCTGACCTGTCGACACAAAATACATCAAAAGCCTTCTGGGATGTTATCAAACTCAGTAATTCTTTACTGTCCGAACTTGCACACACATGAATTGTATCCAATCCTTTGTTGTGTTTAATGAATAAATCAATTGCCGATAATGTGTAGTATACTAACGGCTTTCCGAGCATGTTTTTAAGGTTCTTGTTCTTGACACCTTTTGAGCCGGCTCTGCCGCATACCGTGAATAATATGTTCATTCTAAGTCACCAGATTCTCCCAATGCAATTTTTAATGTATCATACGCCGTTTTAATATCATTCAAATTATCTTTTTTCACACCGGTGCAGAGATCAATGAAATAATTCATCTCCAAAACATACGGATCATTGACTCTGTTTACAGGAATATCTTTTATTTCGGTTCCATTATCGAATGAAACTGTTTGACTGATAAAATCAGCTTTCATTGTTCCGCTTTCGGTAAATAATTCCAACTGACGCACCGACCGTCTTCCAAAATAATCAAGATGCAATTCAACGATTTTGTCAGTATATTCTGCAATATACACTGCAATATCATCACTGTTGATCTCTAATTCGGATTTTGTACCACACAGATAGAACAGCTTACGCGGTTTACCGAACAATAATTTCAGATAATCCCATTCATGAATCAGATCTAAACTGACACCCCCACCCATATCTTTTTTAGCACTGTAATTATCGCGATAATCAATATTTTTGCGCCATTTCGGAAGATATGAGGAGCAAATTGCCCTTGCGGAATATACTCTGTTCTTTTTTACAAATTCTTCGATAACAGGAAAAACCGCATTGTATCGCAAAGGTGCCGCAACATAATATACAGAATCCGGTTTTACAGAAATTGATTCAATGCCATTTTTTAAATCCATAAACAATGGTTTTTCCATGAAAATGTGTCTTGTTTTTGGAATGACATTCATTAATGTCTCATAGTGTTTATTCGTAGGATTTGTTATGAACACAATATCATAATCATTATCCATTGTTTCATAGGATGTAAATTGCTTACCGATTAGTTTTTCCACATCGTCGGGGAGTTCTCTATTGCTCGTGCGGAGAGCATGAATCTCATATGCAATGCCTCTTTCCGAGAGTATCTTTACAAGATTTCTCTGATGTCTTGTGCCTATTGAACCAAGTCCGATGAAACAGATCTTCATACCTTAAGTTCTCCCTTCAATTTTATCGATCAAATCAAGTGTCAATTTATCCTCATATAATGAATACAAAGGCGCACCTTTACCCGATAGCATATTGAAGAAACAATCTATTTCAGCAAGATAAGCGTCTTCGATTATATTTGACGCATATTTTTGATTATGCTCAAACGAATCATATAACGTAATACTTTCAAGTGACTTTGCATCAAAATCATATCTTTTCAAGCCGACAGGTGTCCCGTCCCAGAACAGATGCAGATTCTCCCCTACTATCTCCAATGCTGTTGTGGCTTTTCTTGATACAACATCAACAACCATTACGCCTCTGTTACCTGATTCATGGTCCAATGTCACTATAAATGAATCCGGATAATCAAGATCTAAATTGCTTATTTTCTTTCGGGACGTATATCCTATTGATACCGATTTACCGAAACAGTTCAGTATCCAAGGCAACTGAATTGCAAAGATCTCACGGCATCCGTTTGTTTCATTGTTCCCGACAAAGAAATTTTTGTAACTTTCCCAGGGGTGCCAATCCGGCAGATACTGACCGACATGATAGATGTATTGCAGAGGCTGTTTTTGTGAACTCACCAATTCGGTAATCTTTTGAATTTCTTTTCTATACAACAGCGTTGACGACATGAATATCCGAACATTGTTCTGACCTGCAATATCCGAGAGTTCATCATATCCGTTATTGATGAGGTTAAGCTCGGTAAACACATTGATTTTGTTCTCGAGCAACTCTTTAATTACTCCGTGATGTGTTGCCGGAGGGGTGCATACAAATGCCACATCAAATTCGGATGCATTCAATGCATTTGATATGGAGTCATAGCACTTTATTTGACTGTTCTTTGATACGTCTTCTCGGCGTTCCGCAGAAAATTCCACGCCGGAGAGAGAATATTCGGAATAGTTATTTTGTATAAGTCTGAGTCTTCTTTTACCCATGGATCCCAAACCGACAATTAAGACATTCACGTACTAACCTCCAGATCATAAAACTCTTTCTTCAAATCAATCCTCTCGTTATCCAGCCACTCGTGCAATATCGCAACAATCTTCTCAGATGCATGCCCGTCGCCGTAAGGATACTCCGACTTCGCAGCAATCATCGCAAATTCATCCGACATAGCCTTCTTAATGGCGCCGGCAATTTCGGATGCAACCGCATTGCAATTGATAATTGACTCCGCCTGTATCCTGCCCCTCTGACGAACGCCGATGTTCACGGTCGGGATCTTAAAATACGGCGCTTCCGCAATGCCGCTGGATGAATTCCCGATAACCGCGGATGCGTGCTTAAGTGCGCTCAGATACTTCAGATTTCCGAGAGATGATACTGCAAGGACGTTTGGATGATATTTTGCATAATCGTCAACCATCTCGTTGATGATAAGGCCCCCTTCGTCAGCATTGGATTTGGTGATTATGAATTTCATCTCCGGAAATGCGGATAATGCCTCTAAAAGCTGCTCGCATTGATATTTTACGTTGCCGTTCAGGGTTTCGGGATGATACGTTACCACAGCATACTTTGAATCGGAAACATCGAAACCAATCGCGGATGAAAGTTCTTCTCTCGATAGCAGTTTCATCTGCCGAATATTGTCGATTCCGATAGCGCCGACATTGTATACACGTTGCGGCTGCTCACCCAGTTGTATAACACGCCGGCGGTATGCCTCGCAGCTCGTGAAATGAAGGTAGGAGAGTTTCGTGATAGAATGTCTTATCGCTTCGTCAATCAGTCCTTCCGTAAGTTCGCCGCCATGCAAATGTGCAATTGGTATCTTTTGATTCATTGCCGAAAGGCAAACTGCCAGTGTTTCATAGCGATCTCCAAGTACAATCAAAAGATCAATATGTCGTCTTGAAAATAAATCAGCAAATCCTATTGTTGCAAGTGCCATTGTTTTGCTTATAGCAGAGGGGCTGTTTCCGTAAAGCTGTATGTCCACACGTTCGTCTATTTCGAAGCCGTCGTTAAGGATATCTCGGTAAGTATCTCCGAATTCCGGACAAAAATGGGTGCCTGTTGCGGCAATGATCAGTTCATATTTCCTGTCCGTTTTAATTTGCCGTGCCAGAGGCTTTAAAAGACCCCATTCCGCACGGGTTGCTGTAACAATACAAATAGTTTTTTTCATTGTATATCAACAATCACAGAATTTCTTTTATCAACATAAACGATTCGGCAGCACATTTTGAGCATGAAGATCCTCTATACACCGACAAACTTCTGATTGCTTCAATGCTTCTCGGAAACGGCGGCAGGGATATTTCACTTGAATATATTGAAGCAATCTCTATCTTTTTATCAATATAATTGCTGATATCCACATAATAATTTGGTTTGAATTCAAATTCGGGATTAGAATAATTTGTTTCCGAAATTATTTCCATACAGAGTATTTTTTGAATATAAGGTGCGCGGAATGATTTGGTGCATGCATATGCGGCATCAAACACAACCTTATGATCCGAGTGCGCATCATGCATATACGGAAGAATCACTATTTCCGGTCTGACCTCTTCAAAAACCTCTTTCATCTTTTGAATTATCTCTGATTTTGGATAGTTATCTAAAGATGCGGGTTTTAATTTTAAATCAAATAATTTCTTTATTCCGAGCGCAGATTTGACCTTTGCAATTTCACCAAGCCGTCTCTCAACAATTTCGTCATCAAATCCATACTCAGGCATCATGTTCGTGACATTCAGCCAAAAGACATTGTTCCCTTCATCAACGTACCTAAGGATCGTGCCGCCTGCACCCAATGTTTCATCATCTGGATGAGGGGATATAACAAGTATATTCATAAATAATCACCGCTTTGCAATTTTATAGGATCGGAACTCATTACGTGTACAATATTATCATACGCTTTGACATAATACTCCGTATCGGAAATAACATCCAGTACTTTTCCAGGTTCAATGTTGCTTAAATTATCTGCGGCTACTTCCTCAACTTTCCAAACTTTGTAATGCTTATCGCCATAGGAGAAATGTGCGCCCACATAAGGCTTCGTCAATGCTCTAACGAGATTGTATATTGCATAACTCGACATACGCCAGTCAATTTCTCCGTCTTTCATCCCTCTCTTTCTCCAACTGTTGCCAGCGTTCACATCCTGAGGTAATTGCGGACATGTGCCGTTTTCCAATTTGGTACTAAAATCAACAACCTGTTTCTTTGCTACTGACAGTATCTTATCATACAATGAATTGGCATCATCATCATAGGATATTTCTATCAATTCCTGGGAAATGATTGCTCCTCTGTCTGCATATTCATCCATTATAAAAAAAGACGATGCAGTTTGTTTAAGACCCAATACCAGTGCCCAGATTGTCGGATGTCTTCCCCTATTATTAGGCAATTCTGCCGGATGAAACCCGATAATACCTTTTTTTGGTATAGACAACAGTTCTCTTTTGATTAACTCTGACCACCCAAAGCAATAGATATAATCAGGATGCAATTTTCTCGCAAAATCCAGACTGTTTTGGTCATTCACATTATTCACGTAAATATATTCCAGATTTTTCCTGCGGCAAATATCTGATAGATTGACATAGTCTGAATTGAATGATGATTCGCTTTTTGTGATAACCCCAACTACGTCAAAACCACGGTTCAATAATTCTTCCAACAGTACTGCCGAAGATTTTACGCACCCGATAAATAGTATTCTCATAATTTGATCAACTCATCTTCCTGAAAATCCTTTGATGCTGTCTGTCCCAATACGGTGAACCATGCCATAGGAGAAATACCTGTACCGGGGCGTTTGACCGTGATATTTTCCTCTGAAAAAATCTCGCCTTTCTTTATATTACACTTGGCAACAATGCTCTTTCGGACAACATCCCGGTTAACCGCTTCCGATTCCGTGAGCCTCTTCTCGTAGCTGCCGAGCGCGTCCTCTATGTTTCTTATCGAAGTCACCATCTGTTTAAGCTCATCGGGTTCGAGACTTGCCTTGTGATCGGGACCTTCCATGTTTCTGTCTAGAGTGAAATGCTTCTCTATGACGACCGCACCCAATGCCGCCGCCGCTATCGGCACCTCTATACCTTTTGTGTGATCGGAGTACCCGACGGGCAATCCGAAAGAATCGCGGAGCGTTTTCATTGCGTTGAGGTTTACATCCACGTATGGTGTCGGGTATGCCGTATTACAGTGAAGCAGAGTGATATCTGTAGTTCCATATTTTCTTAGGATGTCGATTGCTTCTTTAATCTCCGGCAAAGTACTCATGCCGGTGGAAAGAATAACCCTGCGCTTTAATTTGGCAATTTTCATCAGATACGGCAGATTCGTGATCTCGCCGGACGGGATCTTGAAGATATCCATACCGAGTTCGGCGAGAAAATCAATACTGCCATGATCAAAAGGTGTTGACATGAACTCGAGACCCCCGGATTCCGCATATCTCTTCAAATCACTGAAATCATCGTAAGATAACTCAAGCTTTTTGATCATGGCAAGCTGACTCTCGTCATTTCCCGTAGTTTCTTTCTGATATTCGGCTTTATCTGCAAACCGCGAGACTAAATTTTCGGATACGAAGGTCTGGAATTTAACGGCGTCAACGCCGCATGCTTTTGCCGTATCAATCATTTTCTTTGCGATATCGACAGATCCGTTATGATTGACGCCGACCTCTGCAATGATGAAAGTATGACTCATAATACCTCCTTTACCCGACACGGAACGCCATACGCAACGCAATTTGACGGAATATCCGTTATGACAACACTGCCCATGCCGACAGTACTTTTCTCACCGATTTTGACGCATTGCTTAACACATGATCCCGTTCCTATATGGGTGTTCTCACCCACGGTAACAGCACCCGATAGGACAACACCGGGAGACAAATGGACAAAAGATCCGATTATGCAGTCATGATCGGCTATTGCACCCGTATTGATTATCGAGAATTTACCAATCCGTGATCCCGCATTGATTACCGCATTTTTCCCGACAAAAACACCCTCATCGATCTCTGCGGAATCCGCGATTACGGCGGAATCATCAATAACGGACGGAAACGAAAACCCGATCTTCTTCAAGGATTCGTAGATACCGTGCCTCTTCGGATTGCTTGATACGGATCCTACCGTAATGAATGCCTCGGAATAGCCCCCATCATGAAGTTTTACAAGATCATCATCGGTTCCGGCGATCAAAATACCGTCCACTCTCTTTCCTACATTTTCCGGATAGTCGACAATAACAATATCGGCGTATTTACTGCGGTCAATCGAAGATAATACCGATCTGCAGTGTCCCCCGCCGCCTACGAGAACAAGTTTGGGATACTTCCGTTCATTATGTTCAATATCCGCCATTGCCGCCGACCATTTTCTCTTTCATCTTCTCCATCTCATCAATCTGTCCCATATCCGACCACTGATTTTCGCTTATCGGGAAGACTCCCACGGGCTTTCCTTCATCCATGCATTTCTGCACGACATCGGTCATATGAATAAAAGTGCCTTTAGGAATCTCTGAAAGTACCTCGGATTCGACCACATAGTATCCGGTATTCACCAGATAAGATACCTCTGGCTTCTCGACCATACTCCCGATATGCCCCGATTCGTTCATGGATACGGTTCCGTAAGGTATGGTTATCTTCTTGACCGCGCAGACCATGGTTATCAGGTTGCCGGATTTCCTGTGATATTCATAGATCTTATCGTAATCCGCATCGACGAGGATATCGCAATTGGTCATAAAGAAAGTACCGTTAATCTTGCCGTCGAGGAGTTTCAGACCGCCGGCGGTTCCGAGAGGCGTGTTTTCCTCGGCAAAATCAATGTTATACGGTATCTCCGGATCCGAAAAATATGCCTTAATCAGTTCCTTTTGGTGATTGACGACAAGAGTAAAATGCGTGCAGCCGAATCTCTCGAAATGTTGCATTATGTGCATCGTAATCGGCACATCCCCTATCGGAATCAGAGGTTTAGGGAGGACTTTCGTATACGGATACAGGCGGGTTCCTTTGCCCCCCGCCATTATGACTACGGGAATATTCAGCTTTCGGTGAGGGAGGGAAGCGGTTTCGTCTGCGAATACGATTGACAGGATTTTTCCTTCGGCATCCAGAACGGGGATTGCTTTATAATTTATTTTTATAGCGGCAATAAGATCGGAATCAACAGTGTCGGTCTCGGTCAGATATTTGAAATTTTTATTCGCGATCTCCGTCACATTACGCGAGAGATCACCGCCGCCGATGATGTATCTACGGATATCTCCGTCAGTAATCACTGCCGTAATCTTTTTGTCACTGCAGACAAAGGCAATACCTTTGGCATTCGTATCTATTGCGGACATTGCATCCAGCACCGTCGCCTTCGGCGTGATCAAATATTTACCTATATCCGTCATTGTCATACCTTTGCAGTTTCATTGAATCTCATGATTGTTTCCGAGACCGTGTTCACGTCATCCGCCGTCAGATTCGTGCTGCACGGAATATTTACGACGCGCTCCCAAAAGTATTGGGCTTTTTCTATACGATATGCCCGCGAATTTTTGTAAGGCGGCAGATCGTGAATCAGATGCCATATCGGTCTGGACTGTATATTGTTATCTCCCAGATATTTTATCAGATCGTCGCGCCTGTCCGTAAGATAACTGTAGAACCAGCGGTTCGATCTGATATCGTCGCGGAAGGGGTACAGTTTAACTCCGTTTTTTACGTAATTATCATAATTTGTGTTCTTGATTGCGACAAACTCCTCAATGCGTTCTATTTGGGCAACGCCCACCGCCGCCTGAAGATTTGTCATGCGATAGTTGTATCCTATTTCGTTGTGCAGGAAGTATACGGCATCGTCTTTCGCCTGTGTCGATAGGTAACGTGCTTTATCAAGAATTTTTGCGTCCTGCGATATCAGCATACCGCCGCCGCCGGTGGTCACAATCTTGTTGCCGTTAAAAGACAGCGCGCCGATATCGCCGATTGTTCCTGCAAACTTCCCCGCATAAGCGCCTGTCTTGAAGTAACTTCCGAACGCTTCCGTTGCATCCTCTATTACCTTGAATCCGAAGCGCTTCTTAAGATCCATGAGTTTTTCCATGTTCGCGATGTTTCCGAAGACATGGACGACGATGACGGCAGATACGTGCCTGCCGTTAGCTTTGTCGACAAGTTTTCCCGCGCGCATTTCGCATTCTTCGAGGCAGAAACGCTCGAGTTTATCCATGTCCATGCAGAGCGTATCGTCGCAGTCCATGAATACGGGTTCGGCATTCACATATTTGACTGGGTTGACTGCCGCAACAAAGGTAAGGGTGGGGACAATCACTTCGTCGCCCGCATTCACTCCGCAGCAGATCAATGAAAGGTGAAGTGCCGCGGTTCCAGACTGACAGGCCACCGCATCCGGCGTATGGACATACTCTGCGACTGCTTTTTCCATCTGTGTGATGTAGGCGCCGCCGGTTGATACCCATTCCTGAGTTATGGCATCATCGACATATTTTTTCTCGTTCCCTTTTAGATTCGGGACGGATAGGGGTATGAATTTTTCCATAACTGCCTCAGAGATTGTAAATATCGGCTTTGTAAGCGCTTAAGTTGTCTTTTATCCAGTCAACTGTCTCGGAAAGACCTTTTTCAAGAGTATATTCGGGTTTCCATCCGGTAAGCCTTCTAATCTTCTCGTTGCAACCGAAGAGTCTGTTGACCTCGCTCTTCTCGGGTCTTATACGGTCTTCGTCGCAGACAATCTTTGCCTCGGGATTGATCTGATTTATCAGTTCATTTGCCAGATCGCCGATGGAGACCTCAAACTGCGATGCGATATTTATCTCCTGACCTATTGCCGCGTCGCATTTTGCAATACTCTCGAATCCCCGAACCGTATCTTTTACGAAGGTGTAATCTCTCGTCGGAGTCAGCGATCCGAGTTTGATTTCCTTATACCCCGAAAGAAGTTGCGTGATTATTGTCGGAATCACGGCACGTGCGGATTGACGCGGTCCGAAGGTGTTGAAAGGACGCACAATCGAAACGGGAAGATCGAAGGAGCGGTAAAAACTCTCGGCAAGCCTGTCCGCACCGATCTTCGTTGCCGAATACGGAGATTGACCCTGATATGGGTGTTTTTCATCGATGGGGACATATTGCGCGGTTCCGTAGACTTCCGATGTGGATGTGACGAGGACGCGGCTTGTGTGCAGATTGCGAGCCGCCTGAAGGACGTTTAGGGTTCCTTTGATATTGGTATCCACATAGGAATCTGGAGAATGATAGCTGAAAGGAATTGCGATTAGCGCCGCGAGGTGGTATACGGTGTCGACTCCTTTCATCGCTTCGCGAACTCCGTTAGGGTCGCGGATATCTCCGGCAAAAATCTCCAGTCTGTCTTTGATTTCTTTGGGGAGCGTATCTATCCAGCCCCATGAGTTAAAAGAGTTATAATATACGAAGGCACGGATTTTGTTGTCGGGATTTTGTGCAAGCAGTTCGGTCAGGTGGCTGCCTATGAATCCGTCCGCACCTGTTACAAGTATTGTCTCAGACATCTCTGTTATATAGTTTGTTAGGTGTGGGGTTAAAAAAGTATGTGATGGATTGATTATTCTCGCGGATAATTTTCGGGGAAATGCTCCTCGTATCCGTGAAAAATGTGTCCTGTTTAAACAGTATATCGTGGGAATTGTGTGACGGGCATGGGCTGTGGTTTCGATTAATGTAAATGATATTCAAGAAAATGCTTTTGAAACACCCAGTTTATGTCAATAAAAATGTTCTAAATAGATTTCCCCGCAATTTTTTGGTAAATATCCATAGATAGATATTGCTCTTCAATAGTCTTTAATCTAGATAGTGCTTCTGAATCCAGACCCAAAAAACCCGAAACTTCTTTATATATCCCAGGTTTATACATAACATCCAACGAATCATCAATATCGAGATATTTTGCCTCAATGCTTCCAAGTTCCTGAACTTGAATTTTTTCCAAAGGACGCAAAATAATCTTGTGCTTTGAAGTCAGCCATTCTACTCCCCAACGACCTGGAGATACCCAATTTGCATTATACGTAAATAATACACCATTTTTGGATATTCCGGATCCGGCATATACAGCTTTACAATCAGACCAATTCACTTTTCCCAGACTATATGAATTGAATACATCAGGCATACCAATAACAAAAAATGCCAGATCAATTACATGGGTAGAATTACAAAGCAACCAGTTGTTTTTGACTTCAGGGGGCTGATCCAATTCTTTTATGACATGGCTCCATTCTGTAAATTCAAAATTACAGGACAAAACGCCCCCATCTTCTTCAATTATTTCCAAAGCTTTTATTGTTGAGGCATAGTTTCGCCTGTTATATGCTACGTATATCTCTGCATCATTATCGCGACATGCTTTAAATAATGCGGCAATATCTTTTTTGCTGAGACCTGCGGGTTTTTCCGACAAAATGTGTTTAAATCCGGAATCCAATAATTGCATATTTACATTGAACAATTGATTTGCAGATACGGCAACAATTACTGATGAGTGCTCATCTAATGACGGATGTTTTTTTAAATATTTTTCAATCCCTCCAGATAATGCTGTTATACCGGTTATTTCTTTGAATCTTTCACATCCTGTAGCACTTCGACCGATAACTGTAAAATTAATGTTTAAAGCATTGAGTACTTTGGCATATTCTACAGCCATCATCCCGGTACCTATTAACAGTACTTCTTTCTCACAAAACATACTCTCTTCCTGTTGACTATGTAATATTGCAAATATCGGTCACACCAATATCGGCATTGATTTTCTCCAGAAATGCTTTAATCATCGGAATATGTAATTTCATAGAGTCTTCATAGGATGTCAGATTGCAATCACCTGTTACTAATATATCATGAACTGCATGATTGGTTAAGCCACTTACAAATTGCATAGGATATTTGATATTTTCTTCAGATCGAGTGTTATCGTGCCTTATTATTTTTGCAGCAATGACATCAGATTTTTCTTCAATGAATATGTCGCAGACATTGCTTTTTAGAATTATTTGATTTGGACAATCATTTAAAGACGAAACTAATGTAAATGAATAAGTACCTATTTTACCACACAATTTACCGGTAAATTCAACATATCCTTTTCTTTTTGAAGGAATTATCTCTCTATCAAGATCACTTATATCAACATCTATGTCTCCAATGTATCTACCCAAATATGCCAACAAATCTAAGTAATGAATTGCATTACAACCCAATCCAAAATTTTTCCCAGAAACGTACATATCAATGCTGTTTGCATCAATCAATACAGACTTCAGATAGACATAAAAATCAAAGAGTCTCCTGCCGCAATTTACCCATGCAGAAATACCATATTGTTCAAGTATTTTTTGGACCGCATAATAGTCTTCTACTTTTGTGAACAGTACTTTTTCAAAGATTATATTTTTAACATTGCATTTGGCGATTAGCTCTTCAGTAACAGCCCTGCGTATTCCTGAAGTAGTTGCAATAATTGCCACGTCGATATTTGATGGTATCTCATTGACACTATGACAATATGGAATATTAGCCTTATTTTGATTGGAATTTTCTGTATCTAACAGCTTTTTTGCTTTATCAATAGATTCTGATGAGGGATCAACAACCCAGATATTCACATCATCTTTTAATTTAGTCAGCGCCTGAAGATGTCTTGAACCTATACCGCCTACACCAATTAATGCGATATTTTTTTTCATTAAAAATATATTATCTCAACTCACTAAAAATGAATCGAAGAGATGAGTGAGTCTAGGAGTGAGAACGCAAGAATAATCTCACATAAACATTGGTTAATTTGCGGATTATCATAACATATAACATTATCCACCCATTTCCAATCAAAAACTCCATCCCCCACCCCGCACTCCTTATCACCCCTCAAAACCAAATATAAAACAGATGAAGCAGATAGCACTCTACGGAAAAGGCGGCATAGGTAAATCGACAACCTCCGCCAACCTCTCCGCGGCATTATCCGAGAAGAACCTCAGCATAATGCAGATAGGCTGCGACCCGAAACATGACAGCACACGCATGCTCATGGGCGGCAGATGGATACCCACCGTCCTTGACACAATACGCGATAAAGGGGAAGAAATAAACGCCGATGAGATAGTCTTCGCCGGATACAACAACATCCGCTGCGTTGAAGCGGGGGGACCCGAACCCGGTGTGGGATGCGCCGGCAGGGGAATCATAGCAACATTCCAGCTCCTTGAAAAACTCGACGCACTCTACGGCGACGTCATCGTCTACGACGTATTGGGGGACGTGGTCTGCGGCGGCTTTGCAATGCCCATGCGCGAAGGATACGCACGCGAGGTCTATCTGGTAACATCGGGGGACTTCATGGCGCTTTATGCCGCAAACAACATCAGCAAAGCAATAGCGCGGCTGTCAAACCGCTCAAGAAACTTCTGCTCGCTCGGAGGAGTTATCTGCAACTCTCAGAACATCGAAGGCGAACTCGAACTCGTCAGCGAATTCGCGCAGATGATAAACTCGCAACTGATAGGATTCATACCGCGAAGTCAGATCGTCCGCGTCGCCGAGGTAAACAAGAAGACCGTCCTCGAATATGCTCCCGAATCCGAACAGGCGGGAATCTACCGAACAATCGCCGACAGGATAATGCAGAACAGCCCCGATGTCACGAAGAAACCGACGCCGCTCACGATGGATGAACTCGAAGAACTCGCACAAAAACATATCAAGGCTTGAAGGTTGCACGGTAATCGGGGCACTCACCGTAACCTCTTTTGTCACTGACGCGGCTACGATAGTTCACGGTCCGGCAGGCTGCGCGCACCAGTCGGCGTCGATGATACAGTCGGCAATGATCTATATCTATAACGAATGCTACGGCATCCCCGAGATCTTCACGAGCGACATGAACGAAGAGGAGATTATCTTCGGCGGCGAAGAGCGGCTCAAAGAGACAATACGTGAAACGGTCGCCGACGGCAGATACAAAGCAATCTTCGTAATCGGAACCTGCATAAGCGATACAATCGGGGATGACATTGAGACGGTCTGCAAGAATGCCTCCGCGGAATACAACATTCCGATAATCCCCATAGATGCCTCGGGTTTTCTCGGCGGCTCATTCGAGAAAGGGTTTATCTCCGCAATCAGGGGCGTTACCGAACTGATACCGCCGCGCAGGACAGAGGCAGAGACAAAGGAGGCTCCCTCCGAACCCGAACACAAGACCGTGAACATAATCGCGGAGAAGAACCTAGAGTATGAGGTCGACGAGAACTTCGCGGAGATAAAGCGCCTGCTCTCGCTTCTCGGCGCGGACGTAAACACAAGGATAGCGCGCAGGACAACGGTCGCGGACATTGCCCGCTTCAACAATGCCGCGCTCAACATAGTCCGCGACGACCCGACAGGCGAGATATCCGCACATATCAAATCAGTCTCGGACATACCCGTTATCGGAGCCTTTCCCACGGGGTTGAGCGGGACGATAGAGTTCTTGAAAGATGCCGGAAGACTCATGAATCTGGATGAAGCAGTAATAGATGCGGCAGTCAGCTCCGAGCTGAAAAATCAGGAAGAGATGCTTAAGAGATTTGCCGACTTAAAGGGGAAGAAGGTCTCGTTCGACCTCTTCGGATTTCAGAAGTTGGACAGCGCGTTTCTCGACGAGATTGCGGAGCGCGCGGGGCTCAAGATCGACATTGACGGACCTGCGATTATGATTCCGTTTTACACACCCGTCGGAACCGCGGGGGTAAAACAGATGCTTGTGCAGTGGAGGCGCTTTATCAATGGCAAAAGATAATTCACGGGATACGGGAAATAGTGCCGTCCCGAAGAAGAAAGGCAGGCAATCGGCGGTGTGCGCAAACCCCCTGTACCCATGCGCCATGACGGGCGCGGCATCCGCGCTTGCGGGCATATCCGATATGGGAGTCATCATACACGGCTCGTCGGGCTGCTACTACTACGCGGATATGGCAGTCCCCGACACGCTTCACAGCACCTTCATTGTTCAGGACGAGGTCATCTTCGGTTCCGCGGAGAGGCTTACCGAGATAGTCGAGAGCGTCTCAAAACTCTACAATAAGATCGCGGTCATAAACACCTGCGTTCCTTCGGTGATGGGCGAAGACATAAAGGAGATTCTTGCGGATTATGACACAATCTGCATAGATGCGCCGGGCTTCATCGGTTACTTCGATGAGGGCTGGAAACTTGCCGTCAGAGAACTTGCCGACTCGATTCCGATAAACAACTCAAACCCAAATACAAACACAAATACAGATGCACCACTAACCGACCTATCAAAGGATTCAAAGGGCAATATCCGCGTCAATATCGACGGAGTCTGCTCAATGGATCCGTTCCATAAGGGAAGTCTCATTGAGGCAACCCGCCTCTTAAACCTATGCGGGCTTAAGACCGCGGCTGTGTTCTGTCATGACACCTATGAGAGCATAACGCACCCGTCACCGTATTCCGTATCGGTCAACCCCGATTACAACTGCGCGGATGTAATGAATCGTCGCCTGAACGCAGACGCGCGGAATTCTACGGGCTCGCTTTTGGGTCTTGAGAACGTCTTGAGAACCTTTGAAGAACTATCCGACAGGCTCACTGAAACTGCCGATGCCGGGATTGACATTGACATCTCAAAGATCGAGTCGGAATGCGAGGAGACGGATGAGATTCTCACAACAGAGGGGGACAGATATCTGAGAAGACATGACCCGCCGCGCGTTGCCGTCTACTCAACATATGCCTACACGGAATTTGCATGCGATATGATTGCAAACTACATGGACGGCGAGATAGTTCATGCCGCCGCGAGAAACAACCCTCCCGACTCCGACTTAAACGGCGGCGAAAACCCTTACAATATCGGCGGAATATGCACTCTCCATCAGATAAAGGAGATTCTTTCTAAGAAGGATTTCGACCTGATAATAGGATCATCCTTCGAGCATGCCGCTTTTCCGGACTCCGCATTTGTTGGACTTACATTCCCGATAAGACACAGAAAGATGCTTTATGACCGACCCGTAGCTGGAATCCAGGGCGCGCTCTACCTGATGGACGAGATCTCGGAAACGCTTGAGAACGGCAACAAAAAGAGCAATTAATTCATGAATGAGTATTGGGCTTTTCAGCCCCGCCCATTCCTTTTTCAATATTTCAGTGCTTCAATTCCTTCCAGACATGAACAAAGCGCTGAACTGCGGTAAAGTGTCCCAGAATACCGAAGAGCAGGAGCGCCCATCCTAGGATACTCATTCCGTATATGCCTGCGGGGACGAAGTATGCGATAATGCCGCCCGCCATCAGAAGAACCAGCCTGTCGGCGCGTCCGAGAACGCCGCCGTAGAACCTGCCGGCACCTACAGCCTGCGCCTGCGTTCCGAGATATGAGGACATGAGAACGCCCGTAAGCGCAAAGACACCGATATACCACGGGCATAAATCTCCCCAGAATATGCCGCAGACTATGAAGATATCCGCGTATCTGTCGAGGACATGATCGAGGAAATCACCGCGCGGGCTTGCGATATTCATCTCGCGGGCAATGGCGCCGTCTATGGCGTCGAAAAAGCCGTTCAGCATCACGAAAACGACACCAAACAATACCCATGACTTGTAAAATACGACACCCGCGGCGATGGCGGCAATAAACGCCAGTATCGTGCAGGCATTCGGCGTCAGATGCAGTTTTATGCAGAAACGGGCAACGGGAGTCACAATTCCCGCTACATGCGGTCGGTAATTGTCAAGTGTCATAGATCATACCCAAGAAACTCGGACCAGTCGGTATCTCCGAAATGCGCGGGTCTGAGTCCTTTAATAAATTCATCAATCATTGCGGCGGTATCCTCAACCGCGGCAGACGTAGTGTCAAGCTCCAGTATCTCTTCATCGCCGTGACATTCCACGGTCTCGATAAGTATGGTGTCAAGCGCTTCGGCAAGAACATTCTCCTTTACTTTCACAGCCGAATAACCGCGCTTTCGCAGGCGGTCCTCAAGAACATCGGGACGGCAGCGGAGAACGATAACGCGCTCTGACGGGAGGATGTGGGTTATATGACCCTCTATGATTCCGTCAACGGCGGGAAACTCGTCTGCCCAGAGATCTTCGTCGATGACGATTGCGTCACGCTCCTCGTCCTTCTCAAGAATATACTTCTCTATCGTATCATTCTGAGCCAACACATTATAGCCTTTCGCTCTCAGAACCGAGGATACCGCAGTTTTTCCCGTGCCGGGTGTTCCCGTAATGCTTACCATCATACTTTTGCCGCTATATGAGTCCTATTAGATGTCGCTGTTATATGAGTTATATCTCATTAATCGCCTTTAAAAACATCTCATTCTCCCAAGAATCGCCGATGCTCACACGTATGAAGGTATCGCCGAGGGTGGGAAAACTCGCGCAGGAACGGACAATGACGCCTTTCTTTGCAAGTTTTACGACAACATCATCGCTCTTCTGCGGCGCCACGTCTATCATCACGAAGTTGGCGCCCGCGGGATACATCCTGTATTTTTTTAATCCCGCTTCAAAGGCATCTCTCCACTCTTTGACGTGATTTACATAGCGTTTCACAAATTCGCGGTCGCCGATTGCGCCGACAGCCGCGGCAATGGAGATGTTGTTCAATGCAAACGGCGTCTGCGCTCTTTTGTAATACGGCAGATACCAGTCGGGAACGAATGCATAGCCGACACGCATTCCAGCAAGACCGAATGCCTTCGACATGGTTCTGCCGATTATCAGGTTATCGTAATCCTTCATGAGCCTGCGGTAATCGGTATCGCAGAAATCGACGTAGGCATTGTCGAGGAAGAGCATGCAGTTCTCTTTCAGAAGTCCTTTAAGAATCTCCTCGATATCCTCTGCGGGCGTTATTGTTCCCGTCGGATTGTTGGGAGAGCAGAGGAAGGCAATCTTTGCGCCGCGGCATGCCCCGACGAACTCGGGGACGTCGACCGTGAAATCCTCTCTCCTGCGCACGTTTTCCACAACGCCGCCCTGCGCCGTCACGGCAAGGTTATAGAACGAGAATGTCGGCGTGCTTACCACGACCTTGTCGCCGGCGCCGATGAAGGTCCTGATGACGTTCTCGATAACGCCGTCCATTCCGACGCCGGTGACAACATTGAGCTTTAAGCCGCAGTCGCCGTGATATTCGGCAAGCGCTCTTACAAGGGAGTCGGCGGTCTCGTCCGGATAGCGGTTGCCGCTGCACAGTGCCTCCTTTGCGGCATTGATCGCAGCATCCGACGTTCCGAACGGGTTTTCATTGCTTGCGAGTCTTGCGGGATTTGTAAAACCCGCGTCGCGCGCAATGTTCGCGGCTTTTGTCGCGAATACGTAGCCGCCGCCTTCAAAGACCTTCCTTACCTGTGACTTGAGTGACTCGGTATCTCCGCCCATTTTTACCTTCAATCTGCTTTCTGATGATTTATGCCGTTTGTTTAAACGCGTCCTTTATCACCGCGGCTGCGGCCTTTATCTCCTCTTCGGAGATTGTGAGGGGCGGGACCAGACGGATTGCTCCGTGCGATGCACAGTTTACTATGACGCCGTTTTTCAGGCAGATGTCATAGATCTTCTTTGCACGTTCCTCGCCTGCGGGGATGCCGATGATGAGACCGATTCCGCGCGGCGAGAATTCGGCAAGCTCTTTCATGAGAATCTCTCCCTTCTTCGAGACATCGGGGAGGACGCCTTTGAGGACATCGAGGGTTGCGAGTGCCGCGGCACATGCCAGAGGTCCGCCCGCAAACGTGCTTCCGTGTTCGCCGGCATTGAAGGTCAGTCCTTCGCGTGCCACAAGAGCGCCCATCGGGAAACCGCTTCCTATTCCTTTTGCAATCGTGATGATATCGGGGGTGATACCGGTGTGCTGGAAACAGAACCACTTTCCCGTGCGTCCGATGCCGGTCTGCACCTCGTCGCAGATCATGAGTGCGCCTTTCTCGTCGCAGATTCTGCGTATGCCCTCATAGAATCCCTTCGGTGCGGGGACTACTCCCGCTTCGCCCTGCACACCCTCGACTATGACCGCGGCGGTATCCCCGTCAACCGCCTTTTCGAGCGCCTCGAGGTTTCCGTATTCGACAAAGGTGCATTTCGGCTCCAGCGGCATGAAAGGCTCGCGTATTGCGGGCTTATAGGTCACGGCAAGCGAACCCATGGTGCGGCCGTGGAAACCGTCAACGAAAGCGACGAAGTTCTTGCGTCCCGTGCGGATGCGGGCGAGCTTGAGTGCGCCTTCGTTAGCCTCCGCTCCCGAATTCGAGAAGAACGCACGTCCGTTCTTAAGCCCCGAGATTTCGACGAGCTCTTTTGCGAGTTCGCCCTGACCCGGCACGAGGAAGAGGTTGGATATGTGTATAAGTTCGTGTGCCTGTCTGCATATTGCGTCGACTACCTTGGGGTGGCAGTGACCCGTCGAGCAGACCGCAATTCCCGCGAGCATGTCCAGATATTTCTTCCCGTTCTCGTCCCAGACATAGCTTCCGCTGCCTTTTACTATCTTTAAGTCGCGTCCGAATGCCTTCATGAAGTATTTGTCTTCAAGTTCTTTCGAGGTCATATCCGATGCCATGATATCATCCGTATTGTATAATGTACCTATTAAATCGGTTTTCCGTTAACATTATAGTATCTTTGAATAGTCGGGATTAATTCATCAATTCTTCGGAAAATGTTCGGAATAATTCCAAGCAATACTAAATATTCGTAACGGCGCTCAATCCGAAAAAGTATGAAAAATTTCTGAAAAATTTCTGAAAACAGTCTAAAAAAGTATTCGTGAATGAGATATGTTATTTGTTTTATCTCATCAGATTATCTTATTGTTTATGTAGTCCGTCAGTCTCTGTCTGTCATACACGACCGAGAAATCCCTGATGTAGATATCGGTTTCGGCGCCGCGGTCTATGTCATAGAAAGCGCCGTTCTTAATGAAAGACATGCGCGTGTTGCCGGATACCTGGAACAGTGTACCCGCAGACGTACTTAACGGCTGGACCACACAGGAACCGCCGCCGGAGGTCTGACCGATAAGCGTAACTCTTTCGGAGTTCTTGAAGACGTTCGGAACCAGATTGCCGCATGAAAAACTTACTCCGGATTCTATGCAGTAGAAATTATAGCCTTTTCCGGCAAGCGTATCTTTCTTGTCAAAGACATGATCGCGATTCGTGTCCAGCTTATAATGAGCCGATGCAAGCGCGCCCGTAAGTTCATCGAAAAGACTGATCTGTCCTTCGCCGAGGAAAAGACCTGTCACATAAACCGACGTATATACGGTGCCGCCTTCGTTGAGCGAAAGGTCCATGACAACATTCTCAATCGGACTTCCCTTTCTTGTGATTTGGTCATAGGCATACTGCATAAGACGGATGGTATTGTCAAGTTCATCGGCTTTTGGTGCCGAATAAAAATCATCGCAACCCTCATCGACAAAATGGTCGAATGTAATATACGCCGTGTTTCCTACCTCTTCATAATGAGGAATGCCGTTCGGATAGTATTTGTTGCGGGCTTTTTCGAGTTCATTTGCTTTTTCCAGATGACCTAAAGCGGCAAGACTTACGGACATTCCGGATACTTCGTCGTTAAACGCGTCAGGGTCCGTTCTGAAAGATACACCGTTAAAACCGCTGTGCAGATCCCCCAGATGTGCATTAACGACGCGGAAAAGTGCCGCATCAGCAATGGTCTGATTCGTTCCTTTAAGGTACACGTCATATCCCGATTCGGTAAAGAGCGTGTCAAAGTCCTTTATCTGATGGATCTCTTTAAGTCCGTAATGATGATCCAGCGCCATGCACAGTTCATTATAATCAAACTCTGCTATTTCCGGAGTTCTCTCCGTTTTAGGTGCGCTGTAATAGATCTTCGAGAGATCGTCACTCAGATTAGTGCCCGTGAGAAATACCGCTTCCCCGTTGTAGACGCAGCAACAGCATTTGCCCGCAAGGAAAAGATCGCTGAATGTCTGTAAGGGCATGTAGTAGCCGTCACCCTTATGAACCATCCGGATGCCGTAGTCATTCAGGTTCTTTGTAATCTCGCGACCGTACCTCTCATAGCTTAACATATCGTCCTTCTGATAAAGAGGTGCAACGGTATCGGACATTCCCATACCGTCAACCAGCGCTCCGTTCGGATTCTTCTGGAACATATCCAAATCCATGAAATGGATGGTGTTGTCTGCAAAGTCAAAATCAGCCGAATAACCGTTTTCCCTTACAAACCATGCCTTGTCGCCGTCTGCCTTAAAGGTCAGGGTGTAGTTTTCCGCATCCTCCCGGACAATTTTCATCAAAACGTTCATGAATTCCTCAAGGGAAACATAAGGGATTTCCCCGTCGTTCATGAAATACACGGATACGTTCTGCACTTCCTCGACGACGCCGAAATAAATCGGAACGGTCTTTTCGGTAATCGATACGGTCGCCGGATTGAAGGTCGGGCTCTTTGCCGCAGCCTTTCCGGTATCCTGCGCTGTTGTCTGATCGGTGCAGCCCGCAAACGCCGTTGCCGCCGCAATGCAGAACATCAGGAGTAAACATAGAATTTTCCTGTTCACAAAAATCACTCCATACCGGAATATATGTTAAAATAGGATATTATGGTTTAGATCAGATCTGTGATCACCCGATATTCCGTCAGATTATATTATTGTTTATGTAGTCCGTCAGCTTCTTTCTGTCATAGAGGACGGAGAGATCATGTATGTATATATCAGGATCCGCGCCCCTGTCTATATCATAGAAGGCGCCGTTCTTGATGAATGACATGCGCTTGTTTCCCGAAACCTGGAACAGTGAACCCGAAGACGTACTTAAGGGCTGCACGGCACAGGATCCGCCGCCGGAAGTCTGTCCGATAAGTGTCACATGAGTGGTATCCTTAAAGATATTCGGAACCAGATTACCGCATGAGAAACTGACTCTCGATTCGAGACAGTATAAATTATAGCCTTTTCCGGCAAGAGTATCTTTTTCGTCAAAGACATGATCCCTGTTGATGTCCACTCTGTAATGTGCCGAGGTAAGTGCACCGGTAAGCTCATCGGCAGCACTGATCTGTGCTTCCTCAAGGAACAGACCCGTCACATAGAGCGCATCATAGATAGCGCCGCCCGTATTGATGGATAAGTCCATGACCACATTCTTTATGGGGCTTCCCTTTCTTGTAATCCTGTCGTATGCATACTGCATCAGACGTATGTTATCGTCAAGCTCATTTTCTTTGGGTACCGAGTAGTAATCCTTGAGGTGGGAATCATCAAAACTGTCGAAGGTAATGTATGCAGTATTGCCTACCTCTTCATAATGCGGAACTCCGTTCGGATAATATTTCGCACGGGCTTTCTGCAGCATACTTCTTTCGTCTATTAAAGATCTTCCCGAATAGCCGCGAAGAATACCGGATACTTCCTTATCATACGCTTCTTTGTCGGTTCTGAAGGAAACACTCTTAAATCCGCTGTGCAGATCATCAAGCTGCGTATTCAGGAACTGGTAAAGTGCAATATCCGCAAGGGTCTGATTAGTGCCTTTGAGGAAATAATCATATCCGCAGTCATGGAATATCGCATCAAAGTTCTTAATCCTGTGGACTTCCTTCAGTCCGTAATAATGATCAAGTGCAAGACAGAGTTCATTGTAGTCAAACTCCGCAGCTTCCTTTGATCTATCCGATTTCGGGACGCTGTAATATATTTCCGACAGTTCATCCGTCAAAGAAACCTCAATAATTACAACTTCTCCGTTATACATGAGAGACGTGGACTTGGTTGCCATAAAGAGATCGCTGAAGGTCTGCAACGGAATATAATAACCGCCGTCCTTATGCAGCATTCCTATACCGTAATCACTCAGAGGTATCGTTATCTCCTCACCGTATCTCTCATAGCTCCGGTCTTCATCCTTTTGGAAAAGCTGCGCGACATTATCGTGAATAAATGTAACATCAAGCAGAGGTCCGTTGGGCGTCTTGGTGAACATGTTATAGTCCGTAAAGTGAACGGTGTTCTTTTGGAAATCGAAATCCGCAGAATATCCGTTTTCCCTGACAAACGATGCTTTGTCGCCGTCGGCTTTGAAGGTCAGATTATAGCCCTGCGTAACTGCACTGCCGATTTTTTCCAGATAGCCCAGGTATTCTTCAATGGAAATGTAAGGTATCTCGCCGCCGTTCACGAAATACAGGGTTGTATTTCCGGGCTCATGCGCAGTCACGAAATAGAGCGCAACCGTCTTTGAACTGACCGAAGCCGTATTCGGATCGAAGGGCATGCTCTTTTCAGAGACCTTTCCGTGAGTGTTATCCGCCGTTGCCGTATCCTGTGTCTGAGCGGTGCAACCTGCCAAAGCCACTGCTGCCGCAACGCAGACCATCAGGAGTAAACATAGAATATTCCTGTTCACAAAAATCACTCCATACCGGAATATATGCTAAAAAAGGATATTAGGGTTTAGATCATACTCGGATCAACTTTCATGATCATCCGATTATCAATCACCGGATTGTCTCATTTTATATTATTGTTGATGTAGTCCGTAAGCGCTTTTCTGTCATACAGGAAGTTGGGATCCTTTATGTAGACGTCGGGATCCGCACCTCTGTCTATATCGTAGAAAGCACCGTTCTTTATGAATGACGAACGCATGTTTCCTGATACCTGAAACTGTGTGCCCGCCGCAGTACTTAACGGCTGCACGGCACAGGATCCGCCGCCGGAGGTCTGTCCGATAAGCGTTACTCTGTTGGAATTTTTGAAGAAATTTGGAACCAGATTGCCGCAGGAGAAACTTGTGTCGGTCTCAAGACAGTAGAACTTATAGCCCTTTCCGGCAAGCGTGTCTTTCTCATCAAAGACATGATCCCTGTTTGTATCGATATGATAGTAAGTCGAGACCAAAGCTCCGGTGAGTTCATAGTCAAGACTTAGCTGTCCTTCTCCGAGGAAGAGACCGGTTACATAGACTGCCGTATATACGAGACCGCCGGTGTTGAGCGAGAGATCCATGACGACATTCTCCACGGGGCTGTCCTTCCTCGTTATCCTGTCATAGGCATACTGCATAAGACGTATGGTATTGTCAAGTTCATCTTCGCGGGGTGCCGAATAGTAGTCATCGCAGCCATTATCCTCAAAGTGATCGAAGGTGATGTAAGCCGTATTTCCTATCTCCTCATAATGCGGGACGCCGCTTGGGAAATACTTCGCACGGACTCTTTCAAACTCTTCCTTCTGATTTATGAAAGCGGTTGAGGACAGACCTTCTCCCAGATTTGGCATTTCTTCAAGAAAAGCCTTTTTGTCGGTTCTGAAGGAAACGGCTGTTAATCCGCTGTGCTTGTCATCAAGATGCAGGTCTATGAACTGATAAAGAGCCTCGTCGGCAAGGGTCTGATTGGTGCTTTTTAGCTCATCGTCATATCCGCACTCGTGGAAGAAAGCATCAAAGCTCGTGATTCTGTGAGTATCCTTCAGTCCGTAATGATGATCCAGCGCAAAGCAGAGTTCGTTATAGTCAAATTCCGCAAGTTCTTTTGATCTTTCAAGTTTGGGGGCGCTGTAATATAGAGCCCTGAGGTCATCGGTCAACTCATTTGTGAGTATTAAATCCTGACCGTTATACAGGCTGAAATATTCCTTAACCGAGAGGAAGACATCGCTGAAGGTCTGGAGGGGGATATAGTATCTGCCGTTCTTATGCACCATCGGAATGCCGTAATCGCCGAGTCTGAAGGTGATCTCGCGACCGTATCTCTCATAGCTCTTTTCATCATCCTTTTGGAAGAGCGGTTCGACACCTTTGCTCAGATCTGCGGCATCAATCAGTGCATTTCCCGGCTTATTATAGAACATATTGTAATCGGTAAAGTGTATGGTGTTCTTTTCAAAGTCGAAATCCGCGGAATAACCGTTGGGATTGATATAGTATGCTATGCTGCCGTCAGCATCAAAGGTCATATCAAAGCCCCATTCCTCAAAAATACCCATGAATTCCTCAAGGGAAACATACGGGACATCGCCGCCGTTCATGAAATAGAGCGTAACTTCTTCCGTATGATCAACGGAGTTGGTATACATCGGGGACGCCTTTTCGGTTATCGAAACCGTTTTCGGATCGAAGGGCATGCTCTTTTCAGAGACCTTTCCGTGAGTGTTATCCGCCGTTGCCGAATCCTGTGTCTGATTTACGCAGCCCGCAAAAGCCAGCGAAACCGCGATACAGATCATCAAGATTGAATACAGAATTTTTTTATTCATCGCCAATCACCTTGGAGTCAATATTCCTGTTTGAAAACCGATTTAGAGGAATAAGTGATTTTTGAGTCCGGCTTCGCCCATGTCGTCTTCGGAATGAGTAAAGCAGGAACATAATCACCTGTAAGAGATTATTTCTTTATGATCATTATAAAAATATCTTAGTTGAAATTCGGTTTCCGCAGGATTTATCGATAAAAAGCAATATCCTGCAAAATATAACCTAATAAAACCTAAATGAGCCAAAAATAATCCAAAATTAACAAAAATTAAACAAGAATTAAACAAGAATTAAACAAGAATTAAGCAAAACAGAACAAAAAATGTTGATCGGTCTCAAAACCGTCAACATTCACTCATACTCAATCGTCGCCGGCGGCTTGGGTGTGATATCGTAGACAACCCTTGAGACCTCGGGTATCTCCGCCGTAATCCTCGTGGCAATCGTGTGCAGGACATCCCACGGAACCTCGACAACTTCGGCAGTCATCGCATCCCTCGAGGAAACCGCTCTTACCGCGACAATATACCCGTGAAGGCGGTTATCTCCCTTAACGCCCGTACCGCGGCCGATAACCGCGGCAAAACACTGCCACGGGTTGAACTTCGGCACTATCTCCTCCTCGGCGATAGCATTTGCCTCACGGCAGACCCTGACCTTCTCCTCGGTAAGCTCTCCGATAACGCGGACGGCAAGCCCCGGACCCGGGAAAGGCATTCTCTGCACAATCTCCTGCGGCATGTTGAGAGCGGCGGCAACCTCCCTTACCTCATCCTTGTAGAGATCGACAAGAGGCTCGATTAAACCTTTAAATTCGATATTATACGGCAGACCGCCGACATTGTGATGGCTCTTGATTCCGCCTTCGCTCTCTATGATATCGGGATAAATAGTACCCTGAAGGAGATACTCCGCGCCCGTCTTCTTTGCCTCGCGCTCGAAGATGCGGATGAACTTCTCGCCGATAATTTTCCTCTTCTGTTCGGGATCTACGACACCCTTAAGGGCTTCGAGGTATTCCGCACCGGCATCGACCGTAATCAGGTTGAGTCCCGCAAATACCTCCTGAATCTTCTTCGTCTCGCCCTTTCTCATAAGTCCCGTATCGACATATATCGGGATCAGATTGTCTCCGATGGCACGGCGTGCGAGTTCGGCACAGACCGAGGAATCAACGCCGCCGGAAAGTGCCATGACGACTTTTTTGCCGTCGGACTTCTTTTTTATCTCATCAATTGCCTTTGCAATGAACTTCTCTGTGTTTACCATTTTCGTACCTGTATTTGCACCGACTCTTTATCGGCGGTTTTGTGTCTTTGAATTATTCGGGAGGGGTTTTTGGTGTTTATTCGATCTGATATTCAGTGTAAAATACCTGCATATCTACACTCTCTTGCTCTTTGCGCACGCCTCGACAAATCCGAGATACGGCGGGGACGGATGGCTCGGTGTGGATTTATATTCGGGGTGGAACTGGGTCGCAAGGAAGAACGAATCGCGGTTCAGCTCGCCGACCTCCATCCTTGTGCCCGACGAACCCGAAAAGACAAGTCCCGCCTTCTCAATCTCCGCGATATATGCGGGATTTACCTCATACCTGTGGCGGTGACGCTCGACAATCTTTGTGGCACCGTAGAGTTTCTCGATACGCGTGCCCTTCTTGAGATCGATCTCGCAGTCGCCGAGTCTCATGGTGCCGCCGAGGTTGGTGACATTCTCCTGCTCGGGAAGGATTGCAATGACATGCTTTCCGGGACCCATCTCCTCGGAGGTCGAATCCTTCCAGCCGAGAACATTGCGGCAGTATTCGATGACGACCAGCTGGAAACCGAGGCACAGACCGAGAAGAGGAACATTGTTCTCGCGGGCATATCTGATGGCATTGATCTTGCCCTCGATACCGCGCGGACCGAAACCGCCCGGGATGATAATGCCGTCGACGTCGGCGAAATCGGCATCGGTGAAGTTCTCGGCATCAATCCATTTAATTATGACCTCGGTCGAGAGCTTTCGACCCGCGTGCTTCAGAGCCTCTTTTATCGATATGTAGACATCCTCAACGCCGTATTTCGTGACGACGGCGACCGTGATGCGGTTCGTGTACTCGACCGTGACCATCCGATACCAGTCGTTGTTGGCAGACCTCTCTCCAAGACCGAGCAGGTCCATGATAACGGATGCCATTCCCTCCTTCTCCATCTCAATCGGGACTTCGTAGGTATCCTTTGCCGTCGCCGCCGTAATCACGGCACGTGAGGGAACGTCACAGAAGTCCGAGATCTTTCTCTTCGTCGACGGACTCATCACCGTAATACAGCGTCCCACGATAACATCGGGGTGAAGACCCGATTCGCGCAGAGCCTTCACGGAATGCTGTGTCGGCTTTGTCTTGTGGTCGCCCATATTGTCCTCGGGGACAAGGGTCACATGCACGAGAGCAATATCGCTCTTGGGCAGTTCGCCGACAAGCTGCCTTACGGCCTCGAGGAAGGGCATGCTCTCGATATCGCCGACCGTGCCGCCGACCTCGACAAGACATACATCCGCCTTACGGCCGTTCTCGGTGTAGGACTCGGCGGCGTCTTTTATGCGGCGCTTTATCTCATCGGTGATATGCGGAATTATCTGCACGGTGCCGCCGAGATAATCGCCGTGCCTCTCCTTCTCGATGACGGCACGGTAGATCTTACCCGTCGTTATGCTGTGCTTTGACGTCAGATTTATGTCAAGGAAACGCTCGTAGTTTCCGAGATCAAGGTCGACCTCGCCGCCGTCCTTAAGGACAAAGACCTCGCCGTGCTGCGCCGGATTCATGGTGCCCGCATCAATGTTGAGATACGGATCAATCTTGACCGCAGTCACGAGAAAACCGCGGTTCTTCAAAATTCTGCCGATGGATGCAGTAGTGATGCCTTTGCCGAGCCCACTCATCACACCCCCAGTTACAAAAATATACTTCACTTGACCCTCTCCAAAAATAAATATAGAGAGTGATTGAACTTTCAATAAAATAAAATGATAGATTTACATTCATCGGGTATTCATAAGGCACACGTCACGCATTGCACGGACATTCGCGAATTATGAACTACCGACGCGGATTTTACAGTTTTACTGTTTTGACGGTTATTTGATATTTTTTGAGACCTTTTGAGATTTTTTGAAATTATTTCTTTCCGCAACCCGTTATCAGGAACGATGCCGAAGTTTTCGCAAGGATTGTCTCGGGCGAATCCTTAAGGTGTGCCACACCTTCGGCAAATATAATCTTGTGACCGCGCTTTACGACATGCGCTTCCGCAACAAGTTCGGCACCGGCGCCGACGCCCTTGTAGTAGTCGGTCGTAGCCGAGATTGTCGCGATACCCTGATCGTCGTCGATGATCGTGCAGATTGCGAGTGCCATCGATTCGTCGATCAATGCAAAATAGACACCGCCCTGAAGCCAGCCGACGCCGTTGAGCATATCGGGGCGTGTCGTCATGGAGAGTGCGGCTTTTCCGTCGCCGAAGTATACGGGCTCTATTCCCATCAGGCAGAAGAAGGGGTTTGCATCCTTTCCTTTCTTCCTCATCTCTTCCGGATAACTCATGCGATTTAGGTTATTGTTCATCAGATATATATTATAAGCCCGCAGATATTCCAGAATATAAGATAATCTTCGAGGTAAAAACATGACAGAAAACAATGCTGAAGATTTGAAAGAGATAAAGGAGATGCTCGGCGAACTTTTATGGCTGAACTCGGTTATCGCGACCGAACTTATTCAGATTACCGAGAACTCCTCGCAGATTCTGCGTAAAGCGGATATTCCCGAGTCATGCAGAATCGAGCACGGCAAACTGAGAGCCGCGGCACTCGATATCGCGGAGAGATACAAGCCGAACACGGGGCTGAAAGAGCATCTCTTAAAGCACCAATAATCCATATGACAGAATTAAAGAATATACAGCACATAAAGTAAAAGAACAAAAAGTCAGGTATCAGGTATGAAAGTTCTGATGGTTATAGCTCCGAAAGGATACAGGGATGAAGAATTCAGTAAATCTGCCGAAGTTTTCGAGAAATCCGGCGTTGCATACGATGTCGCGTCAACCGCGGCGGGCGACTGCGAAGGCATGATGGGGTCGGTGCAGAATGCATCGCTGGCTGTTGCCGATGCAAAAGAAGCGGATTACGATGCACTTGTCATCTGCGGCGGTATCGGCGCACGCGATTTTCTCTGGACGCACGAGCCGTTAATCGAGCTTGTAAAGCAGTTTAACGCAAAAGGAAAAGTCATCGGCGCAATCTGTCTCGCTCCGGTAATTCTTGCCTATGCAAGAGTCCTTAACGGCATAAAGGCGACGGTCTTCGACACTCCCGCAAGCGTCGAGCTCTTAAGACAGAGCGGCGCAAAATACGTCAAAGAAGCCGTGGTCTCGGACAAGAACATCGTAACGGGAGATCATCCCGTGGCATCGGTTAAGTTTGCACAGGAAATTCTCGCAAAACTCAACTGATCTCAACAGATTTTCTGGAATCGAACCGAAACATAATAAGACCGCGGTAAAACCCGAAACAATCGCAGATCGGCAGGCAAATCAGCAATACCAATGATAACAGAAGAAGAGTGCACCCTCATAATTCCCGCATACAACGAGGAAAAGAGAATAGAAAGATGTCTTGCCGATATCTCGTCATACCGCGGTCCAGTCATCTTTGTCTGCGACGGCGACGACAGAACGCCGGAGATAATCCGAAGTTACACCGACTCGCCGGTCACGGATGAGAGCGGCAAAAAATATCCCGACATCACGGTTCTCTCGTTCAACGAACGTCTGGGAAAGGGCGGCGGCATAACCGCGGGGATGAAAGCCGCAGCCACGGAATATATCGGATACTGCGATGCCGACGGCGCCACGCCGATATCGGAGATGCGCAGGCTGTTCTCGGAAATTGAGACCTGCGACTGCGCATTCGGCTCAAGGTGGCTTTCGGCATCGAAGATAGAAAAATCACAGTCTTTCAGCAGAAAACTGCAGAGCCGCATCTTCAACCTCTGCGTCAAACTGATCCTCGGCATTCCGTTCAAAGACACACAGTGCGGAGCGAAGGTCTTTAAGAGAACGGCGGTCGACGCCCTGCTTCCGCGGGTGAGATCGTCGGGGTTCGCTTTCGACGCCGAGATTCTCTATATCCTCTATCGCGGCGGATTCATGATTAAAGAGGTTCCCATTCTCTGGTCCGAGATGGGCGGGTCGCATGTCGGCATCGCGGATGCAATAAAGATGCTCATAAATCTCATAAAAATAAGACTCGGCTGAACGGCGGGCGGAGCATGTCAAAGGAGCGGATCATAAATGAAAACGGAATTCATATCATCAATTTTACCAAACGCGGCCGTTGATTCGCTTTTCGTTGTGGACGAAGTAACGCTTCGAAACAGCAGCAACAAAAAATCCTATATCTCGTGCACGGTATCGGACCGCACCGGCAGGCTTCCCTGTAAGATCTGGGGAGATGCGGGGATGAACGAGTCCGATATCGAAGGATACTACAATACTCTCTCGCAATCGCAGGGGGACATATTCAGGATTGCGGGCAGAGCCGCGCTCTACAAGGGCGAACTGGGAATAAATGTCAACGACGGCATCGTATACCTCGGTAAGCCCGCGGATTCCTCGAAACTCTCCGATTCGGATTTCATCAACTCGCCCGTGGATATTGCCGCATGCAAAAAACAGATTCTTGCTCTGATAGAGAGCATCGGCGACGAAGATCTTAGGACACTGGTGTCAAGCGCCGTCACGAAGGCGGACGGATTCTTCGAGAAGCCCGCGGCAAAGGGACGGCATCACGGTTACTTCGGGGGACTCTGCGAGCATTCCCTGGAGGTCGCAAAGACGGCGCTCTCGATTGAAGAAAGCCTCAGCGATGTCAGACTCAATCGCGACCTGCTTATCGCGGGCGCACTCCTTCACGATATCGGCAAATGTCAATCCTTCGAGAAGAAAGGGCTCTCATACGCGGCTCTGCCGGAATACTCCCTTCTCGGGCATACGGCAACCGGGATGATGTATCTCTCCCGTTACCGGACATTCACGGATGCGGAGACGTTCCGCGAACTTCTGCACATAGTCCAGTCGCATCACGGCGAGCACGGCGAGACACTCCCGCAGACACCGGAAGCATGGGCGGTTCACTTTGCCGACAATATCAGCGCCAAACTACATGAGGTTGACGAAGACCTGAAATCCGTGAAGCCCGGCGAATCGGTCAGGGGCTGGAGATCGGATTCCTTCGTATACAGGTCGCCTCTGACACAATCGGATGCGGCATACGGCACGGGCAATACGGGCGCAAAGGGCACAACGCCGCCTGCAAAAGGAAACAAAGAAAGCGGAAACGACAGGGACGGAAAAAAGAGCCAGCGGAGCATAACGGATTCATTCCGATAAGCCTTACGACAAGTCAACGATGAGGCAACAATAAGCCTCAAACGTTATGCAATAATTTATACTTCCGTAAATCAAGAATTTTTATAATGTCAGCAGTTTCGGACTTCATCAAGCTCTCCGCCGATGAAGAAGTAATACGTGAATACAAAGGGTTCAAGATGCTCAAACCGCAATCCGCGGACCTGACAATTGCGGTGACGTCAAAGAGGCTGATTCTCTACGCAATGACGCGCAAAGCCATGAAGATGAACCGTCCTTCACTCTCGCAGGATCTCAGAATCGAGGATATCCGCGGCGTCGAGGTCTATGAGAACAAAGCAGTCAATCGCCCTCTTTTAATAATCGGTCTAATTATCCTTCTTGCAGGCGCATTCGGAACTTACAAGCCGATGTCGGGGATATTCTATGACATCAACATGCATATAGGTCATAATTATGCGGGTCCCGCGGTTGCGGCCATAGGTCTTCTCTTCGGCATCATCGCCGTAATTGTAGGCTCCAAGAGGCTAAAGCTCAATTTCCAGTGCAATAAGGAGTGCAGGTCAAACGGCATGCTGATGAACAATACCGTGATCAAGTGGAGCGGAGAGTCTCAGAGAGTCCTCTGCGAACTCGGCTCGCTTATTATCGACGTTCAGGAGCAGTTCATTACGTCATCGGCGGTAACGCAGGCGAAGGCTGCGGCGGGATACGTCACCGAAGACGGATACCGCAGTATCCCCAACGCCGCCGCGGCTCAAAGCTCCGACTACGGCGGTTATCCCGAGAATTACGCAAACGCCGCCTACCAAAACGACGGTTACTCCGGCGGTTATTCCGATCACGACAGCGGCGGATACACCGGCGCCAATGCCGGAGGGATTGAGCCCGATGACTTTGTAACGCCGCCGCGTATCCCGAATTATCGCGCGGAGAATGCCGAACCAGACGAATCCGACTACATGACCGAAAGCGCTCCGTCACGTGATTATTCGGAAGAACCTGCACGGAGCGGAGACGGCAGGGAAGAACGGGAGTATGAAGAGCCCGTGACGCCGCCGGAAAAACCGGTAAGGAAGACACTTGCGGAAGAGTTCGCCGAGGCGGGCGGTCTTGACAAGCCGAGAAACTCGCCTTTCAACGGCGTTGACTTAGGCCTCATGCAGGATGCCGATGTCCATCTTCCGCCCAAGGACGACACGGAAAGCGGCGACGAATCCATGTCAACCTACGAAGAATATTACGGATACGAAAAAGAAAAATCGGAAGAGGACGCGCCAAAGCGCGACGACTATCTCTTCTGAAATTTTTTAACTGCTGAAATATAAAAAATAAAAAAAGATTTTTTCAAATTATTTTCTTCTTATTTTTACGGATTCCGCATGAGCGATGAGACCTTCAGCCGTTGCCAGAGTCTCGGCGATATCCCCTATCTCTTCGAGACCTTCGCGGTCGACTATCTGAACGGTCGAGGTCTTGCAGAAATGATTGACATTAAGTCCCGAATATATCTTCGAGTAACCTGCGGTCGGCAGAACGTGGTTTGTTCCCGAGGCATAATCGCCGCAGGCAACTGGCGTATACGGACCGGCAAATATCGAACCCGCATTGTGAACTTTGTTTAAGACGCTCAACGTGTCGGCAACCTGAATGGAGAGATGCTCGGGTGCGATCCTGTCCATCTTTTCGACGGCGTCTTCGAGCGAGTCCGCAAGCACATATCCCGAATTCTTAAGCGATTTCTCTATAATCTCGCGTCTTGCGGCGGTCGAAAACTGACGTTCGACCTCTTTCGAGACGGCATCTATGAGGGACTTATCCGCGGTCACGAGGACGCAGGCGGAGTTGGGATCGTGTTCTGCCTGTGCAAGGATATCCGCCGCGACAAAGCTCGGATTTGCGCTTGAATCCGCAATTATTCCTATCTCCGAGGGACCCGCGGGGAAGTCAATCTCGGCATTGTCGCGAAGGAGCATCTTTGCGGCAGTCACAAAGACATTGCCAGGACCCACAATCTTGTCGACCTTCTTTATCGACTCCGTGCCCAGTGCCATGGCTGCGATTGCCTGCGCACCGCCGACACGGTATATCTCGGAGACGCCCGCGATATCGAATGCCACTATGGTAAGCGGGTTTATCGGCGGCGGCGAACAGGCGCAGATCTCCTTAACACCTGCAACACGTGCGGGAACCGCTGTCATGAGCGCCGTCGACGGATAGGACGCACGCCCTCCGGGGATATAACAGCCCACACGGCTGAGCGGGGTGGTCTTGACACCTAAGGTGACTCCCGGCGATACCTCTCTCAGCCAGAGATCGTTGTGCTTCTGGAACTCGTGGAACTCGGCAATCCGTGCCTCCGCCTGCGTCAAACACTCAATCAGGCGGTCTTCGACCGAATTATATGCCTCGTCAATCTCATCCTCCGTGACTCTGAGATGTTCAAGCTCGATTTTGTCAAACTTCTTTGCATACTCATAAAGTGCGGAATCGCCGTTATTCCGGACATTATCGATAATCTCGGAGACCGTTCCGTAAACTCCGGTCAGCCCCTGACGCCGTCCGTTAATCCATGCCTCAACATCAAGTTCTTTTAACATCGCTCTTCCCTATTAGTTTTGAATCTTAATCGGAATATAATTTGGTATGGCAATATCTCATCTGCCGCAATCCGAAATGATACACTTTTTTGGGATACAATCCATATCTATATCGGATGAAAGCAACTGTCCTTGCCAGCGGAAGTAAAGGTAACTGCACCTATCTTGAAGGCGGGAGCGGAGCTCTTATCATAGATGCGGGTCTGAGCGCACGCGAAACCCTGCTGAGGCTCGAGTGCGCCGGCGGAAACCCCGAACTTATCGAGGGAATTCTGGTCACGCACGAGCACAGTGACCACATAAGCGGGCTTGACACCCTCGCGAGAAAACTCGACGTGCCCGTCCTGGCAACGCAGGGGACGCTCTGGGAATTCGAGAGCAAGAGAAATCCCAAGAGCAGATCGAAGGAGATATCGATGATACCTCTTAAAACCGGCGACATCTTTGAGTTCGCGGGATTCAGAATAAAGCCGTTCTCAACGTATCATGACGCAATCGATCCCTGCGGTTTCAGGATTCTGGAGGGCGATTCAAAATTCGGATTCTGCACGGATACGGGACAGATAACGGAGAAGATGGAAGAGGAACTCTTCGGCTGCGATGCCGTCGTGCTTGAGAGCAACCACTGCCCGGTCATGCTCGAAAACGGACCTTATCCTAAGTTTCTCAAGGAGAGAATCCGCGACAAAAAACGCGGTCACCTCTCCAATACCGCGGCGGGGGAGTTTATAAAACGAAGTCACGGCGATATCGGCGAGATAATTCTGGCACACCTGAGTCAGGAGAACAATACTCCCGAGAAAGCGCTCACAAGCGCAAAGAACTCGGCGGGACTCTCGGTCGATGACATGCTCTTTGAGGTCTCGCTTCAGGATAAGGTCTGCGGGACAATCAAAATATGATACGGAACACAAAAGCAAAATTAAACCGTAATCATTAAGGAAAATAAATCAATACGGAAAATAAGAGATAACGGGAAGTCGGAGGATGCAGTTTTCGGAATTTTCAGAGATATGCGACAGAATCGAGTCGACCCGCGGCAGACTCGATTCGATAGATATAGTGTCGGGCGTCCTCAAAACACTGACCGATGAAGAGCTGCCCGTATTTGTCAGATTCCTCATGGGAAGGATCTTTCCCGACTGGAGCCCCGAAAAGATAGGAATCGGACCCAATCTCGTCTATGACGCGGTTGCCTACGTTGTCGGCGACAGCAGGAACACGGTCATAAGAAAGATAAACGCCGGCGGCGACGCGGGAAGGGCAATCGAGGGGCTGCTGCTGAAGAAAGAGCAGACATCCTTCTTCTCCGAGACACTCGATCTTCTGGAGGTCTACAATGACTTCATCTATATCTCGGGCGTAGGGGGCGGCAGCTCGCAGAAGGAGAAACTCAAGGTTCTCAAGAAGATCTTTGCGAATGCAAAGCCGATAGAGGCGCGCTATATTACAAGACTCATTCTCGGCGAACTCAGAATAGGTATCGGCGAGGGAAATATCCGCGATGCCGTTGCAAAAGCATTCGATGTGCCTGCCGCCGCCGTTGAGCACGCATTCCAGGCCTCGAACGATCTCGGCGAGGTGGCAGTGCTTGCAAAGAGCGGCGTCGGCGATCTCGAAACCGTCAGGGTTGAACTCTTCAGACCTGTCAAGATGATGCTTGCCCGTCAGGGAACCATTGCCGCAATGCTCGAAGAAGAAGGGGTGCTTGCCGCCGAATACAAATACGACGGGACAAGGTTCCAGTTCCACAAGAAAGGCAGCGAGTGCAGAATTTACTCACGAAAACTCGAGGAGGTCACAAAAGCCATACCCGATGTCGCAAATATGCTCCTCGAAGCGACGACGCATGACGCGATTCTCGACGGCGAAGTTATCGCAATCGACGAGGATACGGGACGCCCCCTGCCGTTTCAGTATGTGCTTCGCCGGTTCAGAAGAAAACACGATGTCGAGGGGCATATGCAGAAGATCAGGCTTGTCCCCAATATCTTCGACATAATCTGCATTGACGGCAGAACTCTCATTGACGAGCCCTTCTCGGAAAGAAGAAAGATTCTGACCGAATCCGTCTCGAAATTCGTTGCGCCGCAGATAGTCTCGGACGATATCGGAACAATAGAGGCGTTTTATCGCTCGGCACTCGCGGACGGACACGAAGGAATCATGATTAAATCGCGCTCAGCACACTATACGCCCGGCGTTCGCGGAAAAGAATGGGTCAAGATCAAGCCAGCGGTCGACACCATGGATCTCGCGGTCATAGGCGCCGAATGGGGCGAGGGCAAACGCGCAAAGCACTTCGGCTCGTTCCTCCTCGCATGCCGCGACGAACTCGGCGAACTTATCCCCGTATCAAAGGTGGCTACCGGAATCTCGGACGATATGCTCGACATACTCTACGACATGCTCAAAGACATCGTAATCTCGGAGTCGAAGAATACCGTAACCTTTGAGCCGGATACTGTCTTTGAGGTCGGTTATGCCGAAATTCAGAAGAGTCCGACCTATGAGGCGGGTTATGCCCTGCGTTTCCCGAGATTCATCCGCCTCCGCGACGATAAGAGCGTTGAAGAAATCGAGACCCTGCAATCAATCGAGGCCAGATTCGCCGAGCAGACAAAAAGACTTCAGGGATGAAGCGGAAGCATCCTTACTCATCCCTGCCAATCAGAAATCAAAGAGACTTTTTTGCGTGCGGAGTTCGGTATAGAGCCGGCTGTGCTTAAGCCATGTGTCGCCTCCGCAGAACTTAGTCACGGTATCGGCACCCTCTTTGGTATCTTCGCATTTGACGGGCTGTGAGTTCATGGCGTTGCGTGTCGCCTCCCGTATTACCCATGTGCCCAGCGGCGCCCAATAATCCTTTGTGGCGCGGCGGACGAGGATTACCTCCGCATTCCTGCGTATATCCGAGAGATATTCGAGAACCGCGAGTCTTGCCGAGTAATAGGCGCCGCCAATGGGGGAATAATCGTTCTTGCTCTTCTTCGTCTCGGAATCGACGACAATGACATCGCTGTCTCCCGCCCACATGCTGTTCTTCTCCCAGATCTCTATCATCTCGAACTTCCAGTCGCCCGGGACAAGCATACAGACGATATGATTCGCATGAATTGCGCCGGAAAATACGGTCACGTCGGATATCGGCGGATACTTCATGATCTCGGATTTCAGACGGCGGGATATTGAATCGTCAATCGCGGTTATTCCCCACCTTGTCGGCACAAAACGGCGATTCTTCTCGATACCGAGGAGTCCCGCGCCCAAAACGTTCTGAATGTGATGGACGTCGATGCCGCCTTTGAAGAGTTCGTACATTCCGTCGACCGCCCTCAGATCGCCGTCGGACGTGATCTTGTCGACAATTCGCGGAACAAAGGCATTATCGAGGACATCCATCTTCTTTATCTCCCCCGACAGACCCACGGGCGCAAGAGTGCCGTCAAACTTGAGATCGAAAGATACGGGTTTCTCGAACGCGACCTCGATATCAATAGGCTTCTGCGAGATTGCCACCTCCTGTATCGAATCGGCGGTTCTCGCTAGGAATGCCTTGCCTGCCGCGGCATTGAGAGTCTTTGAGCCGCGGACGGTCGATGAGCGCATTGCCACGATATCGTCGATACTGCACCCTTTCCTTACCCATTCCTCGGGATCGTCCGCCTGAGCCGTCATCATGGGTCCGCCCGCCACCCTGGGATAACTGTAACTGCCTATGAAGACCGAAGGGCTCTCGCCCATGTAACTCTCGAACGGTCGCGGCTTTTCTTTCAGCTTCGCATAAAAACGGCTCGTTATCGGGCATTTGGGGAGTCCGCAGAACCCCCTGCCTTTACACTGAACGCACTGTTGCGAACGGGACATATGTTTTCCTTTGCGCTTATCCGCGAAAAAAAGATTATAATGAGATTCTGTAGTCGCCCATACCGCTTACGCAGGAGGCATCCGCGGTTACCCAGCCGCTCTGAGGTCCTTTGACGGATAACTCCATCGTGTTGACGTAGGAGTTGTCTTTATCGCCGTTATAATACGACCATTGGTTTTTGCCGACACACTTGAGCGAGATCTTCACGACCGTGTCCTCGGCGCAGTTATATTTCAGATATACGTTTACCTTGTAGTTCGCCGGATCGGAGTCCGCTTCGGCGGGCGCAAAGAGATAGGCGTTCGCAACGGGATTCTTTGTATCGATAATCATCGGATCTATCTCAACTTCGGCACCGAGTTTCTCGCTCTTGAGTCTGTCGCCGACCACCTTTATGAACGCGGCATCCTTGGCTGCGAAATAGTCTGCCGTGATGCCGCTTCCGAGACCGGTACCTCTGCCGTCCGCGAACTCGACGCCGAGCGGCGAGTTTCCTTTATTCGACGGAACCGGCAGGAACATGGTCACGCCCGTCAGTTCTCCGGTTGCGTCAACCGTGGCGGTATAAGTATATGTGCTCACGGGATCGATGCCGAGTGCATCAAAACCGAGCGGATAGAAAAAACCTGCCACAAACATCAACAGACCCGCAAATATCACGAGTATTACTATTAACAGTGCAAGAAATTTGCCGGTCTCCATTTTTTCGAGATCCATATCTTCTCTTCCTTATGAATTAGCCTAATTAATTATTCATGAACAATAGTCTAAAATCTTTTCCAAAAAAAGGTATGAAAAAAGGCAGTTATCGGGCATTAAACTTTCAAAGTTTATCGGGGCATTCACGCAGAATATTTGGGTGTTTTTCGTCAATCGGAGGGACCATAATCGACCGGATGCAATGAATCAGCGGGAATTGTGTTTTCTTACCGCATCCTCGATTGCCGCCATCGTCTTTACGCGTCCGTCTTCCTGAACGAAGAGATAGGACATGTCGGGGACTTTCATATTCAGCGCCTCGTCTATGGCATCGCTAAGGGTCTCTTTCGTGACCTTATCGCCGGGGAGCATGATGCCTGCGCCTATCTCTTCGATCTTCCTGCCGTTATTCCACTGCTCGGGATGATACGGGTCGATAATCATCACAATCGGCTTTCCGAGGAAGAGTGATTCGTGAATCGAGGTAAGACCGCCGTGGAGGATGTTAACCCGCGATTGCGCCATATAGGTGAGAATATCTTCCGTATAGCCGTGAGTTTTAAAGTTGCGGCTTTCGGCGGGCAGTCCCGGGGATGTGGAGAAGACCTCGAACTGATGGAAGGGGCGCTCGTTTGCGATCTCTTTCAGCATGCCGTACATGGGGATTTTGAACGGTTCGCCGCCGAAACTTGCAAAGATGATCTTTTTCTCGATTTTATAGTCCGAGAGTTTAGCATCCATTATGGGGCCTACAAACTTGTATCTGGAGGCGTCCTCGCGCTTTATCTCCAGATTGTAGGCGCTTACCGTATTGGGATACGAAAAATCGGGAATTATGATATTGTCGGGAAGTGTCAGGTATTTCTCGACGACGCTGCTCAAAATCTCCCAGTGCTTTGAATGCTCATCGTTTGCCGACGCGAATTTATTCTGATTCGTGATGAAAAGCGAAGGAATATCCTGTATCTTCGCCGCGAAAACCGCCGCATACATGGTATCCGCTATGAGAACGTCGATCTTCTTCTCGATTATGATTCTGCGTATATCGCGAAGGGAACGCGCAAGCGACAGAAGCACACCCTTCGACGACCAGACCGTCTTTGAAAGGCTGAAATATCCGGATTCGCCCTCCAAAATGACCTCGCGGTATGTATCGAAAACAGTAAAACCCTGTTTGGAGATAAAATCCAGAGCCTTACCGTATGAGGCAAAATAGCATTTATGCCCGAATTTCTCCAGATACTTTGCAAGTTTCGTCGAACGCGAGGCATGCCCCAGCCCCTCGCCGCAGACTACAAATAACAATCTCATGTTACATCAACGATAAATCAACGGATCCGGGATGCAAATATCAAAACCAATTCCTGCATGACGGTCCCGCAAACACGGCTTAACAAATATGAATTCGTAAATATGAATTCGTAACTACGGATTCACAAACACGGTTCGGCAAACAGATATTAAACTGTTTCAGGTACTATTAACGCCTCAATTAAAAAAGGTTTTTAAACGCAAAATGTTTTTTCACGAATATTACAACATAATAACATTAAATAAACCACATAAACCGCAATTTTCGGAAATAAATGATTCCCCTCGGGAGTCTAAAATGAAAGATTGTTTCATGCGGTTGCAAAATAAAAGATTACTTATTTATAGAAATATGGATTAAATGTATCTCATTGAACATTGTGTTCATATATCTGACAACGCGATTTGATCAGATAAAATTCAGACAGTTTACAACAGTTTACAGTAATCTGCAACCGTATACGACACGGAATGATGAAATACGCAGATATCGCCGGCATACAGAGATTACCTTTTATCCGGATTCGGTAATTCAGACGGCAACTTGCAGATATTTGCATGAATTATTATTCGGGTCTTACGACCGGATCCTCTGATATCCGTCGGACCCGTTGAACAATCGCTTTTCATAAAACTCATCATGACGCGTCGGCAGCAACAAAGGTAAAGAGGCAAAAACGAAGATACCCAATACCCTACGCATACGATAACGCCGAAAACCGGAAACTGCAGACTGGGTCTCGCAAACATGGGGAAAAAGATGACGTTAAAAGACATCACGAAAATACTTGAAAATGCTCTGATGGGCAACTACTCATTAAGAGTCAATGTCGATGATACTGAAGATGAATTAAAAGAACTTGCTGAAACCGTAAACACGGCAATAGAGTTTATTATAGACTCTAAACGAACCTGCGACAATGTTTCGATGATGATTCAGCAAAACCCCTATCCTATGATGCTTCTGGACAAGAACTTCATGCCTATCGATGTAAACATCGCATACGAGAAACTGATGGGATACAACAAGGATCAGATTCTCTCAATGCAGGCATCGGACTACAAATCCAGACGTATCTCGGGCGACGACACACAAACTCTTTTCATAGCGGGTCACAATACGCAATCCCTCGTCGAGATAACCTTTAAAGACGGCAAAAAACTCTTCGTCGAGCAGAGAGGCGTGCCGCTCATGGACTCGAACGGAAACGTGGACATGGGTCTCTTCGTCTTTAAAGACGTCACCACCGAAATCGTCGAAAAAGACGAGATTACTAAGCAACTGGAAAAAATCAAGGTCCTTCAGGCAAGATCCGAGGTAATTGTTCAGGATAACCCTATGCCCATACTTCTCTGCGACAAAACCTTCAATATTCGCGTTGTCAACAAGGCATACGCAGATCTCTCGGGCATAAGCAAAGACAGACTTCTCAATATGACCCTTCACGACTTCGATGTCCTGAATACCGAAGGCGAGGGACTCAGAAAGGTCTTTGAGACAAAAACAAGAAGTTTCGGCACGGTCACGGTTAAATTCCCCAACGGCGTCTTTATCCTCGAACAGTACGGTATTCCCGTACTCAGCGCAAAAGGCAATGTAAGCAACATTCTCATTGTCTACAACGATGTCACCAAAGTACGCGCCAAGGAAAAAGAGATCGTTGACATGATGAACGAAGCCAAAGAGAAGGAAGAGATTCTCGAGGCAAGCATCGAAAACGTAAACAAGGCAATCGAATGCTTAAGCAACGGCGACCTTACATGCAAACTCGCGGCAAAAGACGATGATCCGTTAAAAGACCTTAAAGCGAACTATAACAGTTCCATGGCGGACTTCAGCGGCATTATAAAGAACGTGTTCACTGCAATGAATACCATTAACCAGAACATGAACGATGCCTCGAACGGTTCCGAAGGCATCGCACATGCTGCCGAGAATGTGGCTGTAAGAACACAGAATGCCGCAAAACTCTCGCGCAATCTCCTTGCGCAGATAGAGAACATCACACGTTCAATCTCCGACCTTTCGGCATCGAACGAGGAGATAGCAAGCACATCGCAGGAAGTTCTCGACCAGGCGAGAGATGTCTCGTCCATGGGTAAGAACGCCGAGCAGCTCGGAAGAGAGGCAACGGAGAAGATGAACTCCGTCGTTACCATCACAAACGACAGCGTCAACGAGATGGACGAACTCAACAAACAGCTTGTCCAGATCAATAGTGTAATTAAGTTGATAAACGATATTACAAATCAGATTAACATGCTCGCGCTCAACGCTGCCATCGAAGCGGCACGCGCAGGTGAACACGGCAGAGGATTCGCGGTCGTTGCGGGTGAGGTCAAGAATCTTGCAACCGACGCCAAGAATGCAACCGCACAGATTGACAGGGTCGTAAACGGTATCCAGAAGACCAGCGAGAAGACGGTTGCGTCGATTAAGTCCGCAAACGCCCATGTGGTTTCGGGCGTAGAGAGTGTTAATGCGACAATAGATTCACTCAATAAGATTGTAAAAGGTGCCGAGTATCTTACCAGCAACATGGGCGAGATAGCAAAAGCTATTGAGGATCAGGCGAATATTACAAATAATATAGTGGGAGACTGCGAGAAGAGCAGTGACCTTACGCGCAACACCCAGGGCGAGATTGAAGGACTTGCTGGACTTTCGCAGGAGACGAGCGCATCCGTCCAGGAGATCAACAGCGCAATTCAGGAAGTCAACGGTCTTTCGAATGATCTTAAAGCGTCGCTGGATACACTTAAAATCTGATAATGGAGTTGATTTATGACAGTTATTGATATAGTTGAGTTTGAGATCGGAAATGAGCGTTACGCACTGGATATAACGCTTACACGTGAGATCGTTGAGATGGTGCCTATTACACCGGTTCCCAGAGCTCCGGCGCATATTGCGGGCATAATTAATCTTCGCGGCGAGATTACAAACATAATTAATCTCAACAAGATTCTGGATCTTCCCGAGACGTCAAACAAGAACAGAGAGGATCAGAAGATTATTGTCCTCGTTCCCGAGGCAGCGGAAGGCTCGAATACGGGTATCATAGTCGACGATGTTCACGCCGTTCTTCAGATTACCGACGATGAGATCGATTCTATGAAAGGTCCTCTGTCCAACGAAGCCTATGTCAAGGGCGTTATCAAGATTGACGATAAGGAAGCCAGCGAAACCGAGACGGGAGAGAAGAAGCGCCTTATCGTATGGTTAGACGTGGGTCAGGTCCTTATAGATATTCTTGCGTCAACAAAGGCATAAATCAGACAATCATATAATCAGATAATTAAGTCATAAAATCAACAATCTTTTTTTAGCATTTCAAACTTTTAAAGTCGTTATTTAGGCATCTCATATTTCATGTACTTTCTTTCACGGCATTAAACCGAAAAACTTCGGACGACAATCTATTATAGATATATTCACAGATAGGTAAACAATTCACAGATACAGGTTGACGGCAGATTAACGGACATGTAAGGTTAACGGACAGATAAAGTTAACAGACAGGTAAAGAGGATGGCAGATACCGATAAGAAACTGAAAGCGGCGGATATCGCCGAGATAAGCGGCATAAGCGAGAGAGAGGTCAAGAGTATCTCGGATGAGTTCGCAAGCATCATTCCGAGCCACACTCTCGGCAGAATTAAGATCTACGAAGAGAAAGCCGTGGATGTCATATCAAAGATAAACTCGCTTAAAAAGAGCGGAACGGCAAGCGAGGATATCTTCACGCAGTTCGGCAAGGCTGCGCCGGCAAAGAAGAGCACAAAGGAGAGAATGACCGAGAGCCTGCGAAAGAATCAGGCGTCGCTGGGTGCAAGGGCGGCACACATCACAAAAGATTACGGCAACTCAATCCCGCCCGGCACAAAAACGAAGACTTCGACAAAGTCGTCCGGCACGGCAAAGTCCGCGGAAACGGCGGAACCTCCGTCCATGATAAGTATGGTCACCGATGCCGTCTCTACCGCCGAAAAACGTGTTAACCGACTTATCTCGCTTGCCGACAGCGCTCCCGACAGTGAGGTTGCCGATAAGATAGGGTCCGCGGAACTGAGGATATCAAAGCTTACACTCCGCATTGAAAAGATTGAGTCGGAGATTGCCGCGATGCAGAAGACTTCGGAGCGCAACATGAACGACATTAAGGAGATGCTGAGTTCTCTGGAGAAGCGCACCGATATCGCAAACGACTGGGTGAATTACTTTGAGAAGTCGCTTGACGAGTATAAAGCCTCTCAGGATGCCGTATGCAACAGTCTTAAGAAGTCGGTCGCCGATGCCGCAGCCGATATTGAAGAGCTTAAAAAGCCGTTCTGGAAGAGAAAGTAATCGGGTAAGATATACAGATGAGACTGCCGTCAAAGAAACTTCTCATACGCTACTGCATTTTTGTCGCGGGCTTATTCCTTATGGCAATCGGCATTGCACTCTCGGTGCGGGCGGATATGGGTATATCCCCCATATCTTCGCTGCCGTATGTCCTGAGTCTCGGCATGCCTATATCGCTGGGCCTGCTTACCATTATTCTGCATACGGGATTTTTGGCATGCGAGATTATCATCCTCAAAAGAGAGTTCTATCTGCTCTCCCTCCTCCAGATTCCCGTAACGATAGTCTTCGGCATGTTCATTGACGTTGCCTGCCTCCTCTGCTCATGGATAGTGCCGCAGGGCTACCTTATGCAGTGGGTCGTTCTTATCGCAAGCTGCATTATTCTCGCCATCGGCATATGCCTTCAGATAACGCCGCGTGTCTTCGTGATGGCATCCGAGGGTCTTATGCTTGCGGCATTTCAGAAATACAACATACCTCTGGAGAGGACTAAGATAGCCATCGATGTTACGCTCGTTACGCTCGGCATCATCTATTCATTTGCGGCATTCTCGACGCTTCTTGGCATACGCGAGGGAACGGTTGCCTCCGCTGTTTTGATTGGACTTTTCGTGAAACAGTTCAAGAAGCCGGCGGAGAGGTTTGTGAAACGAGTGACTGGGAATGTCTGAAAAAGAGAAGTTTTTGGATTATTCAAAATGCAAAGTATATGAACTCGGGTGTTTCGGGTGGTGAAAGAGCCAGTATCATTGTAATAAAAATTACAAGATAGATTATCCAGTATCTCATCTTCTGCCTTGATACGATGTCAAGATAGTCAAAATAAAGGATCTCATGGACAAAGTCCGCAAATTTTTTGTTCAGCATCAAGATAAACAACGCAATCAGACCTATGACACCTGCGATAATTGCAAGCTCGGTCAATGATGAGACAGGTATTTTTGACGCGAATATTGCCTGCAGATAATATACCAGATTGTCAAAACTCTCTGCCCTGAAGATAAGCCAGCCAAAGAATACAAGAATCTGGGTAACAAGTATGCTGAAGAGGAGTCCGGCACCGGAGTTCAAAAATCTGCTTTCGCAGAATAACTTATTCTCTCCGATAAAATACCTGTGAAGAGCCAGCAGTAATCCGTGGTAAGCACCCCAGAGAACAAAAGTCCATGCGGCGCCGTGCCATAATCCGCAGAGAAGCATTGAGGCAAAGAGGTTGAGATAGGTTCTTGTATGACCGCAACGGTTTCCGCCGAGAGGGATGTAGACATAGTCTTTTATGAATCGCGACAGTGTCATATGCCACTTGCGCCAGAAGAGTTGAATATTACTTGCCAGATACGGCATGTCAAAGTTTTCCGGAAGTTTGAATCCGAGTATTCGGGCGCAGCCTATCGCAATATGCGCATATCCTGAGAAATCACAGTAAATTTGAATGCCGAATGCGAATACAGCCAGTATCAGACCGAATGATGAATATGACATCGGATTTGCAAATGCGGAATCTACAAAGGGGGCGAGATTGTCGGCAATGACCATCTTCTTGAATAGTCCCCAGACTATAAGCGTGACACCTGCCTGAAGATTATCTACGGTAATGGTGATTTTACTCTTCAGCTGCGGCAGGAACTCACTTGCCCTGACAATGGGTCCTGCGACAAGTTGGGGGAAGAAAGCTATAAACAGAGCATACTTATGGAATTTCGGCTCGGGTTCAAGGCGACCCAGATAAATATCAAAGACATAACTCAGTGCCTGGAATGTAAAGAACGATATGCCAACCGGCAGTGCTATGTTTAAGAGCGATATCTGCGCGGTTATGCCTATTGCCGCAAGGATTGAATTTATCGACTCGATTCCAAAGTCAATATACTTGAAGTATCCCAAGACCGCAAGAGGAATTAGGGTTCCGATGATCAGCCATATTTTTTTCTCCTTAACTGTATCGGAATTGAATACCCTGTATCCGCAGTAGTATGACGTCAGTGTGACAAACGCAAGGAGCAGGACATGTATCGATCCCGAATACCAGTAGAAGAAGTAGCTTGCCGCAAGCAAAAGAGCATGCTGAAGGAGTTCTCTTCTGAGCAGTTCTGCCGAGATCAGAACTACAGTCAGAAATATGAAAAAATCAGGTGTAGTGAATAACATCTTTCTCCACCTGCTCTATTATGAGATCTGCTATACGAGGTGCAAGTTTTAGGGCACCGATATGTATGACATGATGAGAGTCACTAAAGCTATCTTCATCCAAACAGTGTTCAAAATCATACCATACTGCACCGGTTTCATTGAGCAGATCATAATAATTAGCTCTCGATTCATCGGTTATTCTCTCAGAAAGCAACGGATGTAACGGCATATTGATGATAATTACTGGTACTCCAGCATCTTGAAGAGTCTTAACATTATATATTAAAGCATCTTTATAACGCGTACTTTCATTTGTTACAACGGGACGGAAAATAAAATTAGGATCATTTACCTGTGTTATTATTTTCTGGTCGTTTTTAACTGCTAATTTCCTGCTTTGTTCACCACCTAAGTAATCGAAACTATAATTCACTGATCCAGATGATCCTGCAAATTTATAATCTATTGCTGATTTTAAATATCTCTTCTTTTCGAACTCATTAAATGGTGTAAAATACATCTTTTCTTCCGCATTGTAAAGAGGTAAACTGTCATTTCGTATATCCAATCGGGGATAAACAAGTTTTGTTCTATCAAAAAAGCGTCCATAATCTATTTTATCCATGACAGATCGATATGTTATCCCATATATGACCAATGACGGTTTTGCATCGATTATCTTTTGAATCTCCAAAGCTCTTTCAATAGGAAGGTCGCCACTTTCAGCCAGATTATATGTTGTAATATTTGGGTAATCCATTTTGACGATACGATTTATCTCAGTCGGATACATGGACCAACCCACAATGCTTGAGCCTAAAAAAAATACGGCTGTTTCATTCTCCCCTACCTTTTGATCATAGAAATCATATAAATTAATTATCTGCTTAGTATCCTGCAGATATCCATCAACATTCGTCACGCAATAAAATCCCAGCAATAAACTGGGACACAATATAACACTGATTATGACGCTGCATATGATTACTATATACACTGTGATAGACAGAGAGATAGAGCCTTTTGTTACATCAGTTTCTTCCCTAACGGTCTTATTAAGCAGATCCTCTATCTTCGGCATAAATCAACTGTCAGAATACTTTGGTGTAAACATACATAAAAGATGTCCATTACTTCCAATCAAAATATGAAACCGATTTATTCCTTTGCGGCGTTCTCGACGCTTCTGGGCATACGCGAGGGAACGGTTGCCTCCGCTGTTTTGATCGGGCTTTTCGTGAAACAGTTCAAGAAGCCGGCGGAGAGGTGGGTGAAAAGGGTGACGGAGAATGCAGGATGAGCAATTCCACTAGCATAAAATTCCCGACGGTCCGAATATTCCGCACTTACATCTTTAAATGATTTTCTTTGATGTTCTTTGTTTTCCATCATAATATATCAATTTCAGATAACCTTATACAATAGAAATGGTTAAGGAATTGAAACAAGCGCAAACAACGGTCAAGATGTCGAAATCCATGAAGAAAGAGATCGACACGGCCGCGGAAAATCTCGGAATATCATCAATGGAATACATCAGACGTGCATGCCGCGAGAAACTGGATAACGATTCCAAGACTGCACAGGACCCGGATAATATCAAAAAGACTGTTCTGGAAGTCCTTGACGAAATAGGAATCAAATATCATATCAACAAATAATCCTCACATGAAAATGTGAAAACTTTTTTTGCCGCATAACTTACGGAATGTGAGGATGATGCGCGTCTATTCCCTGAGATAATCAGACCAATGCGGAAAGGAAAGATTTTCGCATAATATCAGCCCCATTTTATGACAGATGTTATATTACATATTAAAATATATTAAATCTGAATAATATTATGGAATAGAAATGGTCAGGGAACTTAAACAGGCGCAAACCACGGTCAGGATGTCCGAATCCATGAAGAAAGAGATAGACTCGGCCGCGGAACTCCTCGGAATATCTTCGATGGAATACATCAGACGAGCCTGCCGCGAAAAACTTGACCGCGATTCCAAGAACGCACAGGACCCCGATAATATCAAAAAAGCAGTCCTTGAAGTCCTTGACGAAATAGGGGTTAAATATCGGATAAATAAATAATCGAAACGTCATATTATACTGGCTTGTAGCAAACTCCAGATATGCATCAGCAATATAATTATGCTTCAATTAGATATACAGAGAATTACTGACTATATGTTAGACAGTGGCTTTTAAAAATAATTTATCTTTATCATTTTGATGATGTCCAATTGAAAGGCATATCTCTGCAAAAGATAAATACACAAGTTAATCTATTATTTTCTTTATCATTTCTATAATTGCTTCCTTTGTTTTAAGATTATCTTCAATTACATACTCAGCGTCAATATCAATATCTAAATTATCCTCCAATGACGCTATAACTTCAACCGCTTGAAGCGAATCAAGAATACCTGCATCAAAAAGATTGTCTCCGTCATACGTAACTATATCCTCATTTACTTGTGCTAAAATTTTTAATATTTTCTCTTCCATTTTGTTACCTCTCTTAATTTATACTAAATTGTCACTAACTTTTCAAAAATTCATCTCATATCATACCTTAGCATCAAAAACATACCATCTCCGAAAGGTATGTACAACTTGTTTGCACTGTCCATTTTTTCTTCCGAACTCACCTTTTTATAGCGTTTAACTGTGATCATATGCCCATTATAAATCGTAGTGGGGTGTGGAAAAAGATCATTTTTACCATAATCCATAGCCCTAAGAAGTCTATAGATATTTTCAGCTGAATCATTTATATCAAACATACCGTCGCCGGGAATTTCAGAAGATTTGTACACCTTACGATTGGGATCAAGGTCTTGCTTCTTTGTGACTACTGAATCAGCAAGTATTTTTTCAAAGCACTCCATAAAAGCATCACCCGCCAACTTCATCTGTACAGTTACTAACTCATATGCTTTTGTATCAGAATATATTGAACATTCTTTCTGAATAATAATATCTCCGGTATCAATCTCTGCATCAACATAATGCCATGTTATACCCGTCTTTTCATATCCGTTATAAATAGCCCAACTGGGCGCATTCCTTCCCGGAAGATTAGGTAACAATGCATTATGAAAATTCACTATTCTTATATTTTTATTCTCAACAACTTTCTTTGGGAACAAGAAATTATTACTCGCGCTAATAATAAGAAGATGTCCTAGTTCAGCCCTTTTCAATATGAAAGAAGTTAATTCATATTTATCATCTATGAGAAAGGATTCTAATTTGTTGCTTTCGGCATATTTTTTGGCTCCGTTGAAAGGATACTTTTCATGTTCAACATATGTGATCGAATAACCGTGTCTATCCGAGACCGAATCTATAAAAGATAACACATTTCTGGTTACCAGACCATACCCTATAACCATCACTTGATTGTACTTAGTCAAGTTACATCAACTCCTTCAACTTAACCCGATCTATTTTTCCGTTAGCATTTATCGGCATATCAGCCATATATACGACTTTTCCGGGCATCATGTATTCAGGAATCATTTTTTCAAGTTTTTCTTTAATATAATCCTTATCTACATCAGAATCAATAAAGAGCACAATTTTTTGTTTATTCTCATCATACAAGCAACAACAGAGAGTTACTTCATCTAAGGAAGAAACAGCTGTTTCAATTTCTCCAAGTTCGATCCTATGACCCATATGCTTTATCTGAAAATCTTTTCGGGACAAATAAATAATTTCACCATATTCATTATACTTAACCAAATCACCGGTTCTGTAAATGATCTCGGGAACCGCACTATTCAAAGGATTCTGAACAAATGCTGCTTGTGTTTTCTCAAGATTGTTATAATACCCCATTGCGAGAGATGTGCCTCTAACACAAAGTTCTCCCACCTCATCTCCTTCAACAATCCGGTTTTGATCATTTAGGACTAGAATATCTGTGTTACTCATAGGAATACCTATAGGCAACGGTTCATCATCCGAAAAATCCCTGTCAATAATGTAATATGTACACGCATCAGTTATTTCTGTTGGTCCGTAAAGATTGGCATAAACAACATTTGGGAGATACTTTCTCCAGACATTGAGTTGTTTATTCGGCATGACCTCGCCACAGAATAAAACTCTTTTTAGTGTATCTTTCAGATCAACATTTCGAAATGCTTTCAGCTTTGAAACAACAATTAATGCAGACGGCACCCAAAATATTGTATTTATTTTATTGTTTCTTAAATATTCGAGCAATGGAACAGGCTGGTAAAACAATTTTTTAGGAATTATATATAGAGTCGCGCCTGTCTTCATGCAGGTATAAATGTCTAATATCGAATTATCAAAATAAAAAGGGGCTTGATTTCCAAAAGAGTCTTGCTCGGTAATTTTAAACGTTTCGGATACCCAATCAGTATAATCAATAACTGATCTGTGACATATTGAAACACCTTTGGGTATACCTGTAGAACCAGATGTGAAAAGGACATACAGTAAATCAGTATCAATAATACGTGCCGTATATCCATTCACAATTCTTTCATCATCATCTTTAGGAAGTATCTCTTCATAAATAAGATAGTCTCCGTCATAATCGAACTCTTCAAAAGAAGGCTTTAATTCCTTCGTCGTAATTACAATTTGAGGAGCAAGCACTTCAAGTATCTTATCTACTCTTGACTTTGGCATATCAATATCTATGGGCGAGTAAAAACAACCGCTATATGCTATACCCATAAAAGAGACTAAAACTTCTTTGCTCTTGTCCATATATACAACAATTGGTTTCTTGGTTATCCCACCAGTGATGTCAATAATATGTCTTGCTATCGCCTGCGACTTGCATCGATATTCCAAATAAGTAATACCCCCATTCTCGTCAACAATAGCATCTTTATTAGGGAATCGGTTTGACGTATATATTAACCAATTTAATACGGAATTATTCATAGAACTCACCCTTATATGACATTTGGTCTATCTTGATCACCATCTGCCTTCATAAACAGCGAATTATTATCTCTTGAATCTACCCAAATATCTATGTTATCTTGCACAAAAGGACCAAAATAATTAGGTATGATATTCTCATCACCATCTTTTAGAGAGACGAAACCTGCGGAAAGGATTAATTCTTCATCAATACCTGCACAATAAAAATCAATATACTCATTTTTATCGCTCTGAGCTAGATAATTCTCCAAAAACGATCCAATTCCTTCGATCAACGATTTGTCGCCAATATAATCAACTAGTCGTATAGCAACCCGATCATCATACGGCTGATTTCTCAAAACAAATAATGCACCTATCCGACCATCCTTTTCGATACCATATACTTCATAATCATATACAGGATGTTCGAAAAATCTATGATTTATGTACCAATGATCCTTATATGGCGTAGAATGAATGTACTGGGACGTATCAAACCGTTCCATAAGTTCTTCAATACAAAAAAACCTTACAACATTGTAACAACATGATCCCTTTTTTTTCTCAGGCAAATAGGATACTTTTGCAATTTTATAGGTTTTTTGTTCCGAAAGAATATAATAGTGTACCATTTTTGTGGTGTATCGTTTTAATAGAACCTTTAATACAGGAATTGCAGTTTTAGGGTTGTCACCAACATCTAAATCACACCTACATTTTGTTAATTCTTTTCTCCTCCTTATCAACTCTGCGCCAAGCATACCCATATTCCCTTCCAAGACTTTCCAAAAACTACCCCAAACATCGAGGTGTTCAGCATCATGTGAAGCTTTTAAGAATCCGTTAAGACATTCTATAGTCCCTTTTTTCTTATCAATTGCCAAAATAAAATTTACCGTACCATCTTCTTCTAAAAACTCATATTCAAAGAAATCTCGATTTTGAGCCATGACATGATCAGTCTTCCAGTATTTCTCTATAAAACACATAATGTCAGAGATATCATTTCTATTAGCTACACGAAATTCATACTGCTCATCATAATTATTCATATTAACTCCAATAAGGGTTTTACATCCACTTCTTATAGTTATCACTCTTCGGCGGAAAATCATTGCAATCCAACCGCGGTAACTTAAACGCTGAATCCTTACCTATATCCGCGGTCCTAACTTCCGTTGTCAATCCCAAGCAGGCGCCTTTTTCTTTAATGTAAGCAAGAACATCGTCGTTGAAATTGCCGTACGGATAATTCATGACCCACTCTTTGCGATCAATAAACTCCGACATTGTTTCCAAAGCTTTGGAGATATCTTCACGCATCTGTTCTGGCAACAGATTCCCAAGCCAATAGTGATCATAGCCATGAATTCCAATAAACATACCGTGTTTTTTCATTGTGCGAATCTGTTCAGGTGTCATATAGAGCTCATATGCCAACTGTTCCTCCGTAACACCGACATATTTTTCAAAGAGATCACTTGATATCTGATTTCTCAATCTCTCGGGAAGTACGGTTTGCAATATCCTCTTAACAAATACAGTATATTTATTGTCAAACCTATCATCAATTGCATACTTATTCCATAACTCTTCTGTTGAAGGATAGTTAAACTCCTTTCCTCTGTAAAAATCCATCTTTTCCTTTACGTCCGCTACCAGTTTTTTAATGTTCGCACTTGCAAGGATATAATGAATTTTGTTTACGTCCAAAAGCTGATGCGTCGTAAATGTCTTTCCGGGAATAAAAAAGGAACCCTGGAATCCAAATTCCTCCAATATAGGAAATGCAGTCGTATAATTATCAATGTATCCGTCATCAAAGGTAAGAAGAACGGCGTTGTCCGGCAATGTATCATTACCCTTTACGGCATCGATAACTTCTTCCATCCTTAAAACATTGAAGTTTTCCTCAAAAAACTCCAACTGTTTTCGAAACAGGTCAACATCCAATCCTTTAATTTCAGGATATCGACTATGTCTTAAGTCCCTAGTGTAATGGTACATTGATATGAATAACTTGGTATTTCCTTTCTTCATGCTTGTGTAGAATACTTGGACGCTCAGACACATAAAAGATGTTCTTTGATGTTCTTTAATTCCCATTAACATTCCAAATCACGATTTTATCATATTCAACAAATGGTCAGGGAACTTAAACAGGCGCAAACCACGGTCAGGATGTCCGAATCCATGAAGAAAGAGATAGACTCGGCCGCGGAAATCCTCGGAATATCTTCGATGGAATACATCAGACGCGCCTGCCGCGAAAAACTTGACCGCGATTCCAAGAACGCACAGGACCCCGACAATATCAAAAAAGCAGTCCTTGAAGTCCTTGACGAAATTGGGGTTAAATATCGGATAAACAAAGAAAGAATGCAAAACAACCGGAAATAAACAAAATCACATAGCTCACAAAATAAAAAAGAGAAAAAAATAACTGATAAACTGACATAAATTTAAAAAAAACAACACAAATCAGAAAAATGACCCTTTATTCTATTCGGCAACGCCGGAATGTTATCATATCATAACAGCTTAAAACTGCGGGGTATACAGCATACAGCACAGGATGCGGATATGAAAATCGACGCACTAAATAGAATCTGTATATTCGTTCGGTTTATGGGGTACTCTTAGACTTGTAACTCCTATTATATAAATGTACATAATCCCTTCAGATCAACCTGTCGCCGACCTTAAGGTAATGTCCGTTTATCAGCTCAAATCCAGGAAGTTCCTTCTTACCCTCGGGCTTTGCCGAAGTGATACAGACGGCATCGGTACCGCACTTGATTACAGCCCCTTTCTTCCTGATAACGCCGATAACCGTGCCGCAATCAGCGCCGGCAAAATCAAAACCCGTGATATCCGAACCGGCAGCAGCGGATTCACCGGAAACCCCGTTCGGAGCGCATCTTACAATCTCGCTCCTGTAGACTTTCAGAAGTTTGCCGTCGGAGAAATGCGTATTCGCACACGGAATCGGGGAAAGACCTCTGATGCGGTTGTGAACCTGCTGTGCGGGCAACGACCAGTCTATGACGCACTCCTCTTTTGAGATCGCGGGTGCAAACGTGGCCCTGCTGCCGTCCTGCGGCACCGCATTCACGTTCCCCGACTCTATAAGTCCTATTGCCTCTTCGAGTGCTTCGGCGCCGAGAACGGACAGACGGTCATGTAGTTCGCCGAAGGTCTCATCCGCACCTACGGGAATTGACTTTTGCAGAATCACATCGCCGGCATCAAGCTCCCTCGTGATATACATAATGGAAACCCCCGCTTCCGAATCGCCGTTGAGAACGGAATACTGCATCGGAGCAGCCCCGCGATACCGCGGAAGTAGAGAGCCGTGAATATTGATTGTCCCGTGACGGGGCATATTTATCAGTCTGTCGGGAACAATCATGCCGTATGCGACAACGACCGACAACTCCGGATTCAGATCCGACAGCGCCTCGAAAACGCCGTCATCGTTCAGATTCTCCGGTTGAAACACGGGAATGCCCTTCGCCAGCGCAAACTCCTTCACCGGCGAAAACTGAATCTTATTGCCGCGCTTATTGGGCTTATCCGCCCGTGTCACGACGCCTATGACCTCATGCTTCTCGCAGAGCATCTTCAAAGCCGCGACCGCATACTCCGGCGTTCCCATGAACAATATGCGCATACTTCTATACTTCCCCACTTATTCCTTATTCTCCGATTCCGAAGACGAATCCGCTGCCGAACTCACTTTTATGTAATCGGGAAACGATTCCGAAGAGCGGATAGCGTAACTGTCATCCGCGGATAAAGTCTCGCCAGCCTCCGAACGTTTGCGCAGCCTTTCAAGCTCTCCCGAGACCATCTTTTTCTGAATGGGACCGAGGCGGTCGGTAAACACGGTGCCGTTCAAGTGATCGAACTCATGCTGAAAGACTCTTGCCGGAAGGTTCTTCAGCTCTTCCTCAATAACCTCACCCGTCTCGGACGTATACCTGACGTTAATCTTCTTGGGTCTTCTCACCTTTCTGTGAACCCCAGGGAGACTGAGACAGCCCTCATCCATCTCAATCTGATTACTGCCGAAGGAAACGATCTCGGGATTGATAACCTTGCGGACCTTATCGCCGGCATCCATAACAAAAAACCTTCCGGAGATACCAATCTGCGGTGCGGCAAGCCCGACCCCCCTTGCGCTACGCATGAAAGGCACCATCTCATCGAGCAGTTTCACAAGCTCCGGCGTAATCTCAACCGGCTTTGCGGTCTCCGCCAGAACCTTATCGCCGAATATTCTTATCTTCATTGCATAGTATTCGACGCCGTAACTGATTAAAGTGGCGAGGGAAATGACAGGAACAGGTGATTGGAAAATGTGACTGGAAAATGTGACAGGAAAATGTGACATGAATAGATGAACGGTAAAGAAAAAATGAACGGAAAGTCAGGTATAACGGCAGGACATACAGGAAAATGAAAGCCGAAACTGACGAAAAATATTTATCAAAAACCGCAAAAATAGTGGACCCATTGGGATTCGAACCCAAGATCTCTGCCATGTCAAGGCAACGTCCTAACCAACTAGACCACAGGTCCATCGCACTGTGTGCTTTAATAAATATGTTCTTGACCTATAAAAATATTCTTTTTTTGTACGGTATTGGATTTAATTTTCATTAAAAGTTCATTAATTCGGCAAAAGGACAAAAAAATAAATTATCTGCGGTTCTTCTTCAAATACCTGCGAACCTCTTTGTCGCAGATATCGCTGTCGAGCCCGTCTTCATCCGAATCATAGTCCGAATAAAGATCGCGGTCTTCATCGTCATAATACGAATCCTCGCCGTCATCGTTATCATAATAAGAATCGCCTTCATAATCCGAGTCATCGCCGTACGCATCCTCGTGATCCAATGAATCCTCATCATAATCATCCGACTGATACCTGCATCTCCTAGCCATACCGTTATCTCCATTTTGCGGACAATCCGTAAAACCCGCTGTATTGTGACGCCGCGTCTCATAACGGGCATCGGAGGGGCTTTACAAACAGTCCGCATATTTTTCTAAATTATGATAATCGTCAATACTATATATATTCGAGTATCCTGCACAAAAAAGCAACCGAAAATGAAACAATCTGAACAATCTATGAAACTGTCAGAAAAGTGCTGATATCGGGATTTGAACCCGAGTCGCAGGAGTGAGAGTCCTGCATGATTGGCCTCTACACTATATCAGCACGATACGGTGACACCCGCGCAAAACAATTCGCACAAGATGCTTTTTCTTATTCGCATAAAAAATACTTAAACTTAATGATTATACTGCGGCAAAATCAGAGTTATGTGAGAATAAATCTCGCGACTCTGCAAACAATAAAAAAATATTGTTAGGGTTTTTCTTATACAAGATGGAGGAGTGGGTGAGTGTCCACCTGAGGCTCGAGACCGAACTCTTTTGCAGCCTCTGCAAGGACGATATCACTGAATGCAATAGCGGTTGATGCCGCCTCACAGTTCTCGATAGGTCCGTACATGATAAGATCCGCACCGAGTGTGGCTGCCATGATGTTACAGCCGATATCCGGTGAAGACCATGCAGCCTGTCTGATACCGTCGAATCCGCCGAAGTGGTGGTGTGCCATCTGCTCGAGGAGGAGATCCTTACCTTCGTACTGCTCGAAAAGCGTGGTCTTTCTCCAGCGCTTTAACCACGGCCATGAAACCGTCATGTTGTGGTATGCACCGCCGGTCGGCAGACCGTGGATTGCCTTACATGCAAGAATCTCTCTGAACGCACCGCCGGAACCGAGTCCGAGCGGGGTTGCAGCCGTATCGAGGATCGGGCGTGTGATACCGCACTCTTCCGCGATTGCAAGCATGGACTTTGCCTGACCTGCGACACCGCCGTCGTTCAATACTTTCTCACGACCTACAACTGTCGGGTCTCCCGGGTTGAATGCAAGAACAATAGCCGCGTTAACGTCACTGTTCTTTAATGCCTCAATGTTCTCGGGAACGATTGAACCGTTGATTGAGTTGTAGATGGCGCGGTCCGCAAGACCGACCTCGGTAACATACTCACAGGCGTGAACCAGTGCGGCAGGTGCCGACGAATCCATAAGGAAACATGTCTTGCTGTCGACCGAGTCAAACCACTGGAAGTAGTTCTCGAATGCCTCTCCTGTCTCAGAGATAATCTGGCAAAAATGCGGAACTCCCGTAATGTCGGAGAGTTCAAGACATCTGTTCCAGAGTGCCTCTGCCCTGTCCTTGTCAATAATGCCCTTCACATCATCGATAACAGTCTCGTGCTTGTTATAGAAGATTGAAGCGCCGAGCACACGCGGATATTCTCCGGGCTGCCCGCCAATCTTAGTACCGTTGAAATCAAGTACTGTCTGCTCTTTCTCAAATTTGAACATTTTTGTCACTCCTCCTTATATCAACTGTAAAAGTTTCGGGAGTAATACCAATAACATCATGAACACAATCAGACCTGTTGTAAGACCGTAAAGGATACCGATATCCCTACCGATCTTACGACCGTTGCGCTGCATGATTTCTCCGTCTGCGAACTCCAGCTTCTTCTCAATCTCGTTGAGGCGAGCTTCAATCTCAAGGAACTGCGGATTTGCCGTTGCAACAGCCGCATCGCCGCCGGCACCGCCGTCGTCCTCCTTAACCTCAACAACAATCGGATCGGCTCCGAAGGCTCCCGGATCGCGTGCCGTAAGCTCAGCGATCTTCGCTTTGATCTCACCGAGATCTTCCGTTTCCATAATGTTGACTATCTCAACCTGTTCCTGGAAACGCTTGATAGCCTCTGCTGAGAGATTCTCAATGAATGGAATTGCACCCTGTGCTCCGACAATCTTTCCGCCGTCAACACCGTTTGCATGGAGTGCCTGCAGACACTGACCGGAGAGGTGACCCTTAACTTCGGTTCCGCATGTAATGAGGAATCTGATATTCGGGTTTGCTATAACGTTAGCAACAATTTTTTCGAGACCGAGGTTCTCTGTCTTACAGGAACCGCACATTGCGGCACCGGCATCACAGACTGCCTGCTCGTCAAGGTGAGAACCTACGGTTACGACTACAACAGGACTGTTCTCGTCGCCCTTGTGGTAATCACCCTGAATCTTCGGCCAGCCTGCCGCCGGTGATTTCTTGTCTGCCATCTCAGACGCCTCCCGATAAGACAAACCAGGGGACAAAGACGAATACAAACGAGAGACCAAGACCGATAGCGAGACCTAAAAGACCTCCGCTCATAACACCGGACTCGAGCTTGTTTGTTCTTGCCATTATCTGACCCTTGTAGCGCATGTCCTCAATCATGTCATCGATTGCCGCCATTCTAATAAGTGTCGATTTTTTCTCTTCGTCTGACATTTATCTCACCCCATTAACAGGAAACCAAGTATGACAAATGACATGATAAGACCTATCATGAGTCCTTCAATCTTACCAGAGTAGACACCCGCATAGAAACGGTTCTGAAGACCGATATTTGTAACCGACTGCTGAATGACCTTCATCCTTGCGGTAATGAGGGCTACTTCCGCCGTCATCTCGGCTTCTTCGCCGCTCTCGCCCGCATCCGCTCCGCCTGCGCTGTCGTCCTTTACCTCGACGACAATCGGCTCTTTGGGCAGGTTGCCCGGATCCTTTGCGGTAAGCTCGTTGATCTTTGCTTTGATGACCTCAAGATCTTCTGTCTCCATTATGTCGACTATCTCGACCTGTTCCTGGAAACGCTTGATGGCATCTTCGGTAAGATTCTCGATGAACGGAATTGCGCCCTCTGCGCCGACAATCTTTCCGCCCTCAACACCGTTTTTGTGGAGAGCCTGTAAACATTGACCGGAGAGGTGACCCTTAACTTCGGTTCCGCATGTGATGATGAATCGGATGTTCGGATTCGCAATAATGTTGGCGACGATCTTCTCGAGACCGAGGTTTTCCGTCTTACAGGAACCGCAGATTGCGGCGCCCGCATCACAGACTGCCTGCTCGTCGAGGTGAGAACCGACGGTAATAACCGCAACGGCGCTCTTTTCATCGCCTACGTGGAAATCTCCCTGTATTTTCGGCCAGCCCGAGGCCGGAGATGTTTTATCTGCCATTTTCTTTTACCTCAGATGAACGCAAATGCAAGTAAACCTGCCACAAGTAATCCGACCGCTATACCGTACCACATTGCCGTCACGCTACCCGCATAGACCAGAGACTGTTCTCTGTGCGGGAACGATGACAGGAAACTGCCTTCTCCCGAGAGCATTCCGACGATATCATCCGTAATAAGCTCGAGTTCCCCGACCTTATCGATGATTGGTCCGTAAGATGCACCCTCATGTCCGACAATACCGACTTTCGGATCGGCAACGAGTCCGTATTCCGGAAGCACTAATATATTGGTTCCCATTTTTACGCCTCCTCCTTCTCACGAATCGGCTTTGCGTCAAGCCACATGAATGCGTCGCGCTTGGAGAGTACGAAGTACTTCTTGTAGGTGTAGACCCATCCGATAAGCGAGACAAGGAATGAAACCAGGACGGCTGAAAGACTTAAGAATGCAACCGACATGATTGATACGCAGAACATGCTGATGAAACCGCACTCCGCGGCAAGCATGAGTGTTCTGTCCTGGGACTCGTTCGGTCCGAGACATGCATTGAACGCATGCTGAACGGCAATTGCGCCGAGCATGAATACAACGGCAATTGCACCGCCGCCGAGATACGACGCGGCGTAGTTTGTTACAGGAATTCCGAAGAATGTTGCCGTGCCTGCAATGAGGTCAGTGAATACGAAAGTACCCGTTGCCATTGCGGTAAGACCGAGGACGGTAACCGCACCGACGATACAGAGTTCCGCGATTGAGACAACCATTACCGGAATGTTCATGTTAACAATGTTGTTCGCGACGTAACCGATGATTGCGCCGAGGATTGCTGCAATAACGACACATAAGACCGGAATTACGAGCGGTCCGAATGTGTTGACCTTTGTTGCAAGAATCATTGCAATAACACCGCTGCCGAGTGCAATCATACCTGCCGACGGCACACCGGTACCGAGACCGTAGCTGCACAGGTGTTTGATTGTATCCGTACCCCACCAGAGGGCAAATACTGCTGCAATACCGCCGAAGAACGAGAAATACTGAACTCCGAGCAGTGTATTGAGGTATGTAAGATACATGCAGATAATTGCACCGATAAGACCAATGCCGAGCACTTTGTTGTGCGACATTCCGCCTTCTGAAGCTGTAATTTGAACTGTCATCTTTTATACCTCACACCAATACCACAAATATTGCAAGAACACCGCAGACTGCGGATGCCACTGCACAGCCGATAACCGCACGCGGGAATCTCTTGAACTTCGGATCGTGCGGACCCTCGATAGTACCCGTAATGTTGTATGCGGCAATAACCGCGTTGACAAGGAACATACCGATAGCGAAGATACCCGCAAGTCCGACTGCAAGCGCCTTAACCTCATCCGGAGATGCATTGAGCAGAGTCGGAAGGAATGTCTCATAGACTTCGAGAAGCTCAAGGTAGATGAGCGTACCGCCGAGACCGCCGAGGATACCTCCGATAACACCGCCTACGTAGGAGATGAACGGAAGACCGTGACCCTCGGTACCCTGTGACTTGTATGCCTCAAATGTGTCGCCTGTAATCGGGTCTTTTGCTACCTTACCTGATGCAGCGGGGATACCCATTGCATAGACGTAGATAATGTTGACCATTAAACAGGTGATTGCCATCATGAGACCGCCGCCTATTGCTCCGCCTGCGAGTGCAACGGCAAGACCGTACTCGGCTGCCCATGCGCCTCCGAAGAGACCTGCAAGACCCGCACCGGCTGCAAGCATTGTTACACCAGTTGCAATACCGGGTGACTGACCCATAGCTGCGGGAGCACCGCCGACAGGAACGAAGTGAACACCGAAACCGATCAGAAGACCGCCGATGACGACTCCGAGAAGTCCCATGAATGCGACTCCGGGCGAGAGATAGTATACAACTCCGAGTGCGAGGATTAAAAGAATGATACCGACAACAACAGCTACCGGTTTCATTCCTTCGCTGCCGCCGCCCGCTTTAATTGCGCTCATGCTGTGGCCTCCTTCTCTTCGGTGTAGGGACCGTAGGTCTTACGTGCCCACTTCTCGACCATTCTGTCGATTATCATGAAGATGATGATTAATACGATACCGGCAACAACTGCACCCCAGCCTGCCGCGAAACTTTCGAAGAAGATAGTACGCCACAGTTCAAGGAATACAATGAGACCGAAACAGACACCGGATGCGGGTCCGCCCATCTTTGAGGTGAACCAACCGTTATCGAGTGAGCTGCGCTGACCTGCCTCTGCGTAACGTACGATGTTACCGGAAGCAGAAATCGGGACACCCGCACCAAACTTCTGTGACTGGTACTGGCGTTCCTTTCCGTAGAACGGGTTACCTGTTGCGGAACCTGCCGCACCGAGTGCGATACCCCATACAATTCCCAGAAGCGGGAGAGGGAAAGGATGTCCGAGTGCGTTTACCATAAGGAAACACATTGACACACATGTAAATATAGCAATAAATGCATGTGCCATGGTCACGGTTGTAACTGATTTGATTAAATCAATGTAAACCGGCTGTTCGAATTTTGCCAGACTTGCAGTCCTGCCCAGGTATGCCGTAGTTGCATATACACCCTGTACAAATACGGCGATAGCCGAACCTAAGACTATAGCAAGAACCGGATTGTAGTTTATCGCCATCAGCGCCCATGCGAGGCCTGCTCCCAACGTACACCATAAACCGTATGCAGGGGGTTCACCGGAAATAGCTTTGCTGTAAATACGGTGAATATATCCCATCTGCGGAGCCAACTGAACCTGTGAGTTCGGGTCACCCTGTGAACCGATATCTGATTCAGTATCTTCCGCTGCACCGGACACGGTGGCAAGAGCGCCTGCAACAGCGCTTATACCGATGCCAAATAGTAACTCTTCCATTAAGGCATCCTCCTGTGTGCTTTTGCACCAGAGATACACATTTCACTAAACCCTTTTGGATTCAAAAAATAGTTGATTTGATATTTAATTAAACCTTTCGAAAGAATTCCCGCCTGAAAAAATTCAAACGGAGAAAAAAACAGCGATATAAGCAAATTTCTGCAATTGCTTAACACATTATTTTTAATTAAGAAAAAAAATATTGGGTTGATCTTACTTTGCAGGTATGATCAGTGAGCGCTCTCCGGCAGGTACGAATTCGCGGATTGCTCCCTTTGCGAACTCTTTCCTCGGCTCGGAGAAGTCGAATTTCAGTGACGGATCTGCGAATGTGATCTTGACGAGCGGGTTGAAACAGAATGCGTCGCCGCGTCCGAAGTGAGCTGCACCGGAAATTGCGGCGTATTCACCCTGGTGACCTACGTTCATTGCGTAGTTCGGGTAGTTCGGTCCGCGAAGTTCTCCGATCAGACCGCGATCAGGCTCCATAGAGAGTGAGTTTGCCGAACCGCACTGGTCCTGAAGATCGTATCCGAAGAATCCGAGACGTGACCAGCCTCCCTTGTGCATGAGCATCGAAAGGTACCATGCGTTGAGACCTGCGTTGGAGTTACCTGTTGCGATTGATGTGGTGATACCACAGGATGCCGCAAGGACACTTGCACGCTGTGAACCGCCGAAGTGGTCTTCCATCATTGTCGGATACTGTTCGTACTGCTCCATACCGTTAAGGTTGACTTCGGTTGCGATGTCGTTTACAACTTCCTGGGTTGGTTTTACGAGCTTTGCGGGGGATGGGTTCTTGTAGTCAACACCGTATTTGTCTTTAATGTAGTCCATACCGTAGTAGGTGAACTCATCAAGGATGTTATCCGTGTATGCGGCTGTTGCATACTGTGTGAAACCGACACCGCCGGACATGTAAGATCCGAGCCAGATCTGGTCGAAGAGCATTGTACCTGCGCCTACAACCTCAAGGGATGCTTTTGCAGGGTCGTTCGGGTATTTTCTGTTTGCCTGAATAATATCCGAGAAGAGACCGAATTTAATTCCTCCGGGTTCGTTCGGACCGCGTGCACGGCGTGCCGGAAGGTGTGTTGCCATCTGAATGACACCTGCGTGCTTTGCAGCGAAGGAAAGATCTGCTACTGCCGCTTCACCGGCACACATTCTGTATGCTGCGATGAATGACATACCGATCTGCATTGCAGACCATCTGGAGGTTGTTCCACCGTCACAAGTCCTTGAGACTATTGTCGGGATGTGAATTGCCTGGTAGATTGATTTGCCGACGTTCTTCTTGAGAACTGCCGCGTGCTCGGGTGTGAAGAGCTTGTCGATGTCAAGGACGAACTGCTTCTCGATTGAGTCTGCCATCTCGTCGTCGCCTGTGAAGACTTTTACGTAACAGTCGTCGACAAGTCCGGGGTGTGTCTCAACCATGTGTTCCTGTACGACTGCTCCGCCCGGCATTGCGTGGTTTAAGATGTGGAGGTACTCGCTGATTGTCTCAGGTGTAACTTCTTTGCCGAGACGCTTCTGGAGTGTTGTGTGTGCAAGGTCCATACCTACGATGATTGTTCTTCTGATATCATCCCACATCTGCTGCATTGCGGCATTGTTGACGAAGTGAAGATCATCACCCTCTACGAATGTTCCGGTTCCGGAAACTTCGTAGGTCATGAGCTGTCTCTGACCCATCGGGATACCGCCGAGGTGGCAGTGCTCAGGATCGTACATCGAGATTCCGCGCTTCTGTTCGATTGCTTTTGTTGCAGCCATGAACTCGCGCTTACGCGGAGACTGTTTTACACCGTCGAAGTTGTAGAATGTTGTGTTTACGGACTTGGGGTCCTGTCCATGGAACTTCTCCTTAAGTGCATCGAGGAAAAGTTTCTGTGATCTCTCAATTTTTCCCATTTAAATCACTCCTCTTTCGGCATGAAGCCGTATTTTGTTCTAAGTGCGTGGATACGCTGGATGTATTCGACGTACTCTTTGTCGTCACGGAAGGCAACACCTGCAAGTGAGTGGAAGATTGTGGAGTGTGCTTTTACCCATGCGTCGTCCATCGGCTTTCCGACTGAAACTTCACGGTCTAAGGGTTCACCAATCTGGTCCTTTACGTATTTTACAACGCCGTCCTTGAGGACACAGCGCTGGAGCATATCGAACATCATACCGTCTTCTGCAAGGCGGAGTGAGTGTCCGTGAACTGTTGCACCACGGCAGCTGACAAGTGCCGGGTCGAAGACCTCTGTCTCGATGAGCATCTTTGCGTACTGTTCAAGGTCACGCTCACGACACTCGACGATCTGACGTCCTGAAAGTGTACCGGGGTCGATACCGCGGAAGCGGTACATTTCCATGTATGTTCTCTGGTACGGCTGTGACGGTGCGTTGAACATTGAGTCTGCGAACTGGATGTAGCGTACGCGGTCTCCTGCCTTTGCTCCCTCTGTCGGTTTTACAATCTTTCTGATCGGGCAGTCCGGCTCCTGCTGTTCGGCAAGGGGCGGGTGTGCTGTCGGGTATGCTGATCCGGGTGCACGGTGACCGAGGATAAGTACGACATCTTCATCTGTTACATCACGTACTTTTTCGAGTTTGTAGTTTGGGTTCATCTGTTTGCGTCTGTTTTCCGCAACGATTGATGTACCCGGTCCATACTGTGGTGTGTATGCCATTGTTTTTTCACCTCAAATTTTAATGTTTGATTACGTTCATTACAGCTGAAATCACTTCAGCGATCTTTTCCCTTGGCGGTGTCTGACCGCGTGTCACGCCCGTGACAATCGCAACGACACGTCCTTTTGTGCGGATATCCTTCTCCGCCGGAAGTACAAAAGCGGTTTTTACACCGACTTTGGCAAGGTCTTCACAGTCTATCGGTGCCTGTGTTACCACGACCGCATCTATATTGCATTGCGAAAGGATCTTTCTGACCTTTTCTACAACATGGGAACGGACGTTTCCGTGATGGAGAACGGCCACTTTATGCTGCTCAATCTGAGCGGTCTCCTTCTCGTTCACACCGAAATGTGCGCCGAGCACGGATCCGGCAATGCTTTCCGCATCTGCGGGTATTCCGCTTCCGGCATTGAGCACCATGGTGCTTACCGAGAACTCGACACCTTCGCGTCTGAGTGCGGATGTGATATCACATACGGGTTTTGTCACATGGCGTCTTCCGGGCGACATGCCGACTATGACTACATCGGGTCGGCGGCATTCCGATATTGTGCCCCGCTGTGCGAGACCTCCGCCTTTACCCATGCCCATACTTTCGCGGCAGTCGACTACCTGGGTGACTCTACCTAGTGGCATCTTATTTTCTACCCTGTATTATTACCGGAGCTTCTTTTCTTCTGGGGTCGACGAGACCGATTACCGAAGGATCGGCGTTGGGACCGTAACGGCAGTAATCCACGAGAGACGCTTCGGTCTTCATGAATTTGCCTTCAAGGACCTGTGCCGGAAATTGAGTGAAGAATGCATTCGTCACTTTCCTTATCTCTTCGATTACGCCCGCGTCTTCGACCTCAAAGGTGATTGACCCTACCTGTACCCGTAATTCCATTGTCGCGTCGCCGACTTTGATGGTCCTGCGATTCGAGTTCGGATTCGGGCTTCCTCTTGCAGGCCCGTAAGGAACGACCGCAGGAATTGACGGTCCGTTGACCATCATTCTGCGTATTCCTTCAACCTTTACAACCTCGTTGAGATATCTCTCCGAGGTCTCGGGTTTGAGCATGCGGAGGGGTACTACCCTGCACTGGGGAAACTGGCTTTCAGTCATTTCAACTTAAATTTAAATCTCTATTCAGATGCTCTTTGCAATCTGGTCGATCGGCTTGCTGAACTCGGGGATCTGACCGTAGGTCTCGCCCATGATTGCCGATGTGCCCTCGGGTGTGAACATCTGTGTACCTGCATCAAGTGCACAGGCTGCTACTACACAAGGAATACCGCAACCGTTTGCGTGACGGGTTACGACGTGGTTACCGTTGAAGATACCCGGACCGCCGCCACCGTAGATTGAGTGTGAGAAGAATGAGAATCCGACGGATGTACCCATTAAGCGTCCGAAGTCTGTACCCGGAAGACCGGTCTCGTGCTCAAGCAGATCGTTGAAGTAAAGCATTGTTGCCGAGACTGCCTGTGCGAAACGTCCTGCACCGCAGTTGACCATGGTTGCCGCAAGGGTACCTGCCGCTGCGTATGCGTTCCACATCATCGGGTCCTTTGTGTCGTAGAACTGGAAGTAGCCGCCCTTCTTTCCGGGTACGATTACTTTGTCCTCGATTGCTCTGCCGACAAGTGACTGCAGAACAGTACCGACGGTACCTGTCTGTCCGTTCTCTTTTACGAGCTCATAGACGAGGTTGTTTGCGTTAAGACCCTGGAATGCGTACTGGAGAAGCATGTGGCGCTCGAACGGACCGATTGCTCCGCCCATCTCGAACTCTCCTGCTGTCTCGAGTGTTGATGCAAGTGCTGCGCCCTGCATTGCGTTTCTGTGGGTCATCATTACGAAGTGGTTGACACCGATGTTACGGAATCCGTATCCGAGACCTTCGTTGTTCTGCGGGTTGGACAGAATCGAGGTGACGAATGCTCCTTCCATATCCATTGTGTGCGGGTATGCACCGAATGTTGTTGCTTTTACTGCAGGTGCATCGAACATGCTGACCTTGAACTGGTCAACGATTGCATATGTTGTTGCAGCCGCAACAGCGGTGATTGCCGCATCGTAGGTTGATGCCGATGCAATACGTGCTTCCGGAACTTCGACAAGAAGAAGGTTTCCGCCTTTGTACTCGTGGACGACTGTCTCGCCGCCGTTGACGTCAACCATGTCCTTAATCTTTGCAACAATTGCGTCCTTGTTTGCAAGGATTGGAAGGTCGAGTTCACGGCCCATGATTACGCCGCCCTTTCCGAGCTTACCTGTCTTGAGAGCAGCTTCAATGCCGCCGAGGTTTACTGCCACGCTTCTCTTTGCGAGATCGATGAGCTTCTTTGATGCCGGGTTAACCAGCGGGCTGATCTTGTCAAGAGTTACGTTGCTTTTCAGAACTTTTCCGTCGTCTGAATAAAGATCGATTGTCTCTTTATATTTTGCCATATTTATGTCTCCTATACCCATTTGTGCAATGCTTTTCTTTTACTGAACGCTGACAGTATTGACTGTCGTGATACTGGTAAGTACTAATGCACGTCCCCGCATGGGACATAAGTACTTTATCTTGAAAACAGAATATAAGCATTCCTAATAGTACCCGTTGTCGGACATTCGGAAGGGATTATTTTATCCGAGTTTTTTTCGGCAAACGAAGCATTTTTTGAGATTTTTAACTTTTTTTGCTACTGACAAACCCCATCCGTAACACTCCGTGTGACTGAAAAACGGGATCATTGAAAAAAATCACTGCGCTTTCGTAAAATCTTCCTTTTTTACAGATTTTATCATTGAGATTATTACTGAAATCAAAATTTTTTCATGATACGCCGATAAGTTAACGGGATCGATTGCAGGGTCCGGTTAATGCAATCCGTTAATATGATCCTTTAATGTGTTAATGAATCCGTTAATGGATCCGTTAATCGGATCCGTCAAAAAGAACAGGATAAGAAATTGATGAGATGACGGATCCGATTCGATCAATGAATGATCATGATATGGGGCAATGTCATGATCAATGATCCGAGCAATGTCGCGATCCGGCGTTCAACGGTTGAAGACTGACGGAGTTATAACAATCAGTAATATTCGTACTCGGCGGTCTTCAGAAGACCTTTTCCGCGGTTGGCAACATCGCCTTTGAATACCGAGAAGGTCCTGCCGTCTATTACCTCTTCGCCCTCGTAGGAGAAGGCGGGCGGCATCTGATAGGCTTTTCCGTGTATCTCGGCAACTCCGTCCTTCATGTTTCCGCAGGGACGCACGCAGTCGCCGTAGACCACGAATCTGCCGCCTTTCATGTCGACGCCCGCCATGTCGCCGCATGAGCCGTGAATTATGAGTTCGCCGCCGGCAAGACATTCGCCGCAGTAGTCACCCGCATTGCCCATTACCTCGAGGACGCCGCCTTTCATACCCGTCTTTACACCGCGGTATCCGGCACCGCAGTAATGCGAGGCATTCCCGTGGCAGAGGATTTTGCCGCCCTTCATCTCACGCCCGAGCCAGCCGTCGGCGCATCCCTTTATCTCGATGAAGCCTCCGGTCATGAAATTGCCGCAGTGCATCCCGATATCGCCCTCGACCGTTATCCTGCCGCCGTCCATATACTCGCCCACGCGTTTCACCGTCTTGAGCGATTCGCCGTTCAGGATTATCTCCACATCTTCGGCACTCTGCGCATCTCCCGTTACTTCGGTATCAAAGAAATCGGTCAGAAGAATCTCGCGGTTGCCCTCCCAGACGGTGAGTTGCCCGTAGCTGTCGTCGACGAAGTTCTTCGGCACTATACACTCGGCTTCCACGGATATATTCGGTGTCTCGCGTTCCTTTATTGTAAGTCTGACGGTTCTCATAACGATTATCTTTCAGTTTGATTACGATCCTAAAAAACCTTACCACAACTTGCCGGCACCCACCTTAAAGCCCGAACAGACCCGATACACCCCGGCAACATTACCAAATCTTATATTCAAACCTCGCCATAAAATATAATTATGGCTGAAGATGAGCTGATGGCGGCATTCTTCCTCTCCGAACTTCACCAGAAATATGAGGAGAATGTCACGGAATTAAAACACATAAGGGAGATTGTCGAAGGCATAAAGGAAGATGCCTCAAAACTCAAGGGGCTTTCGGGGACAGATCTCGATGATGCTGCGGACGGTCTCGAGGCTACCGCGGGCAGCGTTGCTCAGCGCATTAAGGATGTCGAGGCTTTCCTTGATTTCTATCTTAAGGACAAGAACTCGGTCGGCGTCGTTCTTCTCGAGAGAGATGCATACATGAAGATTAACCAGATACTGCGCTGGAACAAGGCGGATGTGCGTGAACTCAAGCGCTGGATTAACGATCTCAAGGAGATCTGCGTGAAGCTTAACCGCAACCCGCACGATCTCATGAGTTTCAGAAGACTGCCGAGCATTGAGATGCCCGAGGTCGCAATCAAGTATCCTGCATGGGCGATGGACAAGAACGGATACTGTATCGTGGGTCCCGAGTATGACGAGATCATGCATATAGACGAGGTCATGGATGCTATGGAAGACGGAACGAATCCCTTCCCCGTTCATCCCGTAAGCACCCATCTGGCATAAACACATCCGGCATAATTCCGTCGGGAATGTCATTCAAGACATTCAAAACCACATTATTCAAAATCACATTATTCAAAACCACATTTTTTCCGCGGCATCTCGCCGCAGATTTTCGTTTTCGGCAATCACTGATTTTCAGGAATCACAAATTTTCAGTAATCACCAATTCTCAGTAATCACTAAATATCTGTAAGTCTTACTTTTCGGGAATGATTCAAAAAATCCGCCTTTACGGGGATCCCGTTCTTTTCGAGAGCTGTGATACGGTTGAGTCAATCGGCGACAGTGAGAAGGCGATACTGGAAGATATGTGGGATACCATGCTTCACAATAACTGCGTTGGTCTCTCCGCACCGCAGATTGGAGTGAAAAAGCGGCTTTTCGTCGTGAACGCCGGCGGAGTATCCATCCGCGGTGCAAATCCCGAAGTTCTGAGCGAGGGCGTAATGTCCGAGGATACCGAAGGAAGCCCCTGCATCCCGGGGATTCATCGTCCGATAAGACGCCCGAAGAAGATTGTCTGCCGCTATCTTGACGAGAGCGGCGAGACCGTGGAACGCGAACTCAAAGGGCTTGCGGCACGGGCATTCCTGCACGAGAAGGATCACCATGACGGCATCATGTTCATAGATCACCTCAAACCCTTCCAGAGAAAACTCATTCAGAAAGATCTCGATAAAATAAGCGAATCGGCAAAAAATAATGAGTAATAATTCGATTGAATAAAATGGGTCGGATTATTCGATAATCCTCTTTTCGCCGGCAATCGCCGCGTCATATCCGCCAATGCCGCTAAGGCGTTCTTTATAGGCGTCGGATGAGATGACATCGATGAGCGTCTGTATCCTCTTATCCGAGATCTCGCTATCTCTTATTGCAATCTCGTAGCGTGCCTTTGCAATGCCGGCAAACTCAAGCCCGCAGGATTTTGCTATGCTGCACGGCACGAAACAGCATTCGCTTCTGCCGTTTACGACCGAGACCGCCGCCGCCATCTCGCCCGCGAATATTATATCCGAGCGCTTAAGCGTGTCGGATTCGGCATCCTTTCCGCAAAGACCTTTCTCTGCAAGAAGTCTTCTCAATATCAGCTCGGACTCGGAGTCCTTAGGCTGTGAGGCGAAGAGGATCCCGCCTGCGGCAAGCGACTTCAGTGTCTCTTCCGCGGTCATCGATCTCCGCATCGCAAAGCCGTATTCTATTCCGGCGGCGGCAATAAGGTGAACACGTGCCTCGGGCAGGTAGCGTTTTACCGCCGCCGTGTTGTAGTCGCCGTCGGGACCGAGGGCATGAAGCGGCGCACAGTGACAGATATCCTTCTTCAGAGCGATGACGCCGCCCATGTTGCCGGAATTGTAGATATGAAGAATTACGCCCTTCTCTCTGAGCAGTTCGGAGAGAGCGCCGAGCGCCGGGTCGGTCATTCCGATTACGAGAAGAGAGCGGTCGGCATACTCCTGCGGCTGTGTGAGGCAGACGCTTACGCTCTCTCCCGCGGAATATCCTTCAAGCGGTGCGGGAATGCGCAGATATGCATTGGATTTCAGAGTCGCGGTCTGCACGCCCGCACCCCGCGACTGCTGTGCCGCATAATAGACATCGCCTTTTTTGGCGACGGAGAGAAGGACGAACTCGTCGAATCCGACATTGGACGAGAGATCGGCCGTGAGAACGGCGTCGGTTCTGCCGCAGTCAAATCCCGTGTATCCCCATGAATCCAGAAGCGGGCCCACTACCTCGCGAAGAACAACCTGCGCCGAGATTGGATAACCCGGGAGTCCGATTATCGGTTTATTATTGATTCTGCCCAGAATCATCGGCTTACCCGGCATTATTCCGATACCGTGGAAGATAAGTTCGCCGAGCTCTGCGATGACGCTGCCGGTGAAGTCTTTTGTTCCGGCGGACGAGCCCGCGGATACGATCACGACATCGTTCTCCTCGACCGCTTTTTGAATGGCGGCACGAATCAGATCGGGTTCGTCCGGCGTCATCGGATAGATTTTCGGAACCACGTGCCGCTCTTTGAGCCAGATTGCCGCCATCGGTATATTGCTCTCGACGACCTGTCCGGGTTTCGGTGTCTCGCCTATCTTAATGAGTTCGCTGCCGGTGGGAATCAGCCCCGCCGTGACTTTATGCACGGCAATTTCCGAGAAACCGTAGGTTCCGAGGGCGCCGCAGTCAAACGGACGTATCCTGTGACCCGCGGGTATGACAAGGTCGCCTTTCTTTATGTCCTCACCCGCGGCTCTTACATTCTGCCAGGGTCTTGCGGCCTTCCTTATGAGAAAACCGTCTCCGTCCGCCCATGTATCCTCAATCATTATGACGGCATCGTATTCGGGCAGGACGTGGTTGCCGGTGTTGACGCGGAGATAATTAGTTATCTTTACCGGCGACTGCTCGGTTGCCCCCACGGTGTCCGCACTCTTTACGGCAATGCCGTCCATTGCGGATACGTTTGCGGGCGGCACCGAATAGCCCGCACGAAGCGACTCCGCAGATATTCTGCCGCAGGCGTCGAGAAGCGGGACGGTCTCGCGGTTATTCGGACCGTCGGGTCTCACGAAAGAAGAACGCATTGCGGCGACCGCCTCATCCAGACTTATCTGATTGAGGTAGCGGGTAACCTTGGGTTTTTTGGAGCTGTTGACGTCTGCCGCCTTACCGTCTACCACATGAACACCTCGACAAACTCTCCCGCTTCAAGCCCTTCGCAACCTGCGGGAATTTTAACGACGCCGTCGCTCTCGACTATGGTATTCAAAAGACCCGACTTACCGAAGAGCGGCTCGGCAAGTCCGTCCTCCGTGATGCGGACGCGGACATACTCCTCGCGCCCTTTCTCCGAGGCGATATTGGTCAGGAGCTTTGCGCTCTTCAAAGTCGCGGTATCCTTCTCAAGACCGCATAATCTTCTCAGCATATGCCTTACGAGCACGGAGAGGACCATGTAGGTCGCGGCAGGGTGACCGGGTATGCCCACTATCGGAGTCTCGCCTATCTTTCCGATGATGGTCGGCTTTCCGGGTGCAAGCGCAATGCCGTGCACGAGGACGTCGCCGACGCCGTAGATTGCCTGTGCGGTCACGTCCTTCAAGTCCTTGGAACTGCCGCCGGAGACAAGGATAAGGTCGCATTTGTCCTTCGCTTCTCTCAGAAGCGCTTTCATCTCCTCGCAGTCGTCGCGGACAACACCCAGACGCCGCGGAATGCACCCGTATTTCTTCGCAAACGCCGAACAGAGATAGCTGTTGACATCGCGGATCTGACCTATCTCGGGGACGGTGTCGACATCGACGATCTCGATGCCGGTGGAGATTATTCCGATTACGGGCTTTCTCTTTACCGGCACCTGCGCATAACCGATGGCGGCAAGCGCACCTATATCCGAAGCCGTAAGAACTTTTCCCGCCTTATAGACGACGCTGTCCTTCCTGAAGTCTTCGCCGGCATAGATGACGTTTTCGCCGTGGGCAACGGGGCGCTTTACGAGGATGTCGCCCGCGACCTCGTCGGTATACTCAAGCATGACGACCGCATCGGCGCCGGCGGGCATTCTGCCGCCGGTGGGGATATTCAGGCATTCCCCTTTTACTATACTCCTGTCCTCGCCGACACCCATGGGTATCCTGCCGGCAAGCCTGAGCATGACGGGCATGGAATCGGTTGCCGTCACGGTATCGGCGGCAATCACGGCATATCCGTCCTTCCAGGATTTGTTAAATCCCGGAATGTCTATGTCGGATACGGCATCCTCAGCAAGTATTCGTCCGTATGCATCCTCAAGACCCACGGTCTCGGAATCGACAACGGGCACAATACCCTCCGCAATCTTCACTGCTTCGCTGACCGCGATAACTTTCAGAAAATTTCCGCTCAATTTTTTGTCTCCGTTTTTCGTAATTATTGTTGTTTTACGGCATTTTTGTTGATTTAATAATGATATTGTTTCTTAAAATATTGATTGTTAACTGAATTTGAATTGAGTTTTAATTGAGTCTTAATTGAGTTTTAATTGATTATTAATTGATTTTCAATTGAATTATTCATGAATGGGATTGTTCATGAATGGATTGTCCATAATGAGATTATTGATGAATGGGACTATTCGTGAATTTTCAGTCAGTTCCGACTACTCAAGCTGCCCCAAGTTAGCCGAAACTGTCCTGAAATACTCAAAATGTAAAAAGCGTTACTTAAAACATCCGAGCTGACACTGTCTTATCTTTATACCGCGTGTATTGCAGAATTTTCCGATATCTTCGACCGGAATATCGTTCTTCTTTGCAATCGACAATGCCTGTTCGCATGTGATTACTTCCCCGATACCCTCTTTCTTTAAAAGATCCGCAATCTTGTCTTTATACTCAGCATTCATAACCAGTATTGATTTACAAAATATTAGAGTTTATCGAATGACGTGAACTTACGGCATACTTACGGTACAATATAAAACACGGTAAAACACGGACAAAATTTCAGAACATGGTCTAAAAATGAAAACGGAAAAACGGGAATACGGCAGTATCAGACAAATACCTGAACCGCCGTTGCCTTAAACGTTATCGTAACTTCGTCGCCGACCTTAAGATCGAGCCTTGAAATACTCTGTCTCGTTATCGCCGCCGCCAGCGTTATTCCGATATCCGCATAGACGTAGGCGTAAGAGCCGTTATCCTCTATCGAGGTAATTCTGCCGCGGAACGCGTTGGCGGCACTGGATTGGAACTTTTCACGCGAGATGATCAGTTCTTCGGGTCTTATACCCACACTTACCGTTCCCGAGAGCGTGGTAACGGCACGAACCCTCACGCCCGCTATATCGACGCAGACCGTGCCACCGTTCTCTACGAGGACTTCGCCGCGGAACAGGTTCAAATTCTCGGCAAATGACGAGACGAAACCGTGTGACGGGTTATGAATTACCTCTTCGGGCGATCCGGCGGCTACGATCTTACCGTTATCTATGACCGCCATACTGTCGGCAACGGCAAGAGCGTCCACTATGGAATGCGTCACTATGATGCAGGGAATACCTTCGGTGCGTATCACGGACGCAAGTTCGCGGCGCATCTGCTCCTGAGTGCGGACATCCAGAGCCGCGAGAGGCTCGTCCAGAAGAAGAAGACCGGGTCTGGGTGCAATAGCGCGTGCAAGAGCCGTTCTCTGACGCTGACCGCCGGAAAGCCTTGTCACGCGTTCGTTCATGATGCCCTCTATGCCCATTCTCTCGCAGAGTTCACGAACGCGTTCATCGATCTCCTCCTGCGGCATCTTCCTTGCCTTAAGACCGTAGGCAATATTCTCTGCCACGGTCATATGCGGAAAGAGTGCGTAATTCTGGAACATATATCCGATATTTCTGTCTTCGGGTGCAACGAAGACACCCTGTTCGATATCGCAGAGCACCCTGCCGTTCAGGACGATTCTGCCCGATGCGGGTCGGATAAGCCCCGAAAGAATCTTCAGAACCGTTGATTTGCCGGCACCGTTCTCCCCTATGAGCGCCAGAGTCTTTCCGTCCCCTACATTGAGTTCGCCGACATCGAGAGTGAAATCGCGAAGAACGGATTTGAAAGAAGATTTCAGCATCAGCTCTCACCCCTGCCAGAGATGTATTTTACGGTCAGAATCACGCTGAACGAGAAGACCACAAGCACAATCGCAAGTGCGACGGCGACATTCATATCGCTCTGCATTGTCGTGTATATCGCGAGCGGCATCGTCTGAGTCGTTCCCTGAAAGTTGCCGGCAAACATGAGAGTCGCACCGAACTCTCCGAGAGCTCTTGCAAAGGTCATGATTATGCCCGACAGAAGAGCGCTTGCGGCAATCGGGAGCGTTATCCTGAAGAATGTCCCGGCAGGACCCTCCCCCAGCGTCCTCGATGCCGATTCGTAATCCCTGTCGACAGCCTCAAAACTCGAGCGTGCCTGACGGATGTAAAACGGCGATGACACGAAGATCTGCGATATGATTACCGCCAGCGTCGTAAACGGCAGGTATATCCCGAATATGCCCAGAGACTGACCGACCAGACCGTTTCTTCCGAACGCAATCAGGAGCGCAAGACCCGCGACCGTGGGCGGCAGAACAATCGGAAGATCGGTGAGGGTATCGACGATATTGCGTCCGCGGTATGCCACCCTTGCATTGACGTATGCCAGCGGCGTTCCCAAAATGACCACAATCACCGTGCTTATCGATGCCGTCACGGCACTCAGCCAGAGTGCATCAAGAGCCGCGGGGCTCATTATTGCGGTGACAAAATCCGCAGGCGTGACACGCGTGAACAACGCCGCAAGCGGAATCGTAATGAAGAACAGGAAACCGAATATCAGAATGCCGGCTATAACCGCGGTAAGCGTCCTGCCTGCACCGGTCTTCTGTATCGAACAGGTATTCATTTTTAACTCCGATCGGGACCGCAAAAATGCCGACCCGTGATTCATGGCATAATGAAACTTAATGCAACTAATGTAAACCTGATGCAATCTTAATGCAAACGGTTTGCAGTTATATTATGCCGAAAATAAGATTTGGTTTTTTGGTTTTGTGATTATGCCACGTCAAAACCGTACTCTTTGAGAACCGCGGTTCCCTTATCGCCGGTGAGGTATGCTTCAAAGAGCTTTACCGCATCTTTGTCCGCATTTGCCTTGAGGATTCCATACGGGTAGCTTGCAATCACATTGTATTTGTCGGGGATCTCAATCAGTGTGATATCCTTCCTGTCGGCTTTGCTGATATCCGACTTATAGACGATGGAACCGTCGGCTTCGCCGAGAACCAGAACCGGCTTGATTTTATCGACGGCGTCAACCTCGGAGACCACGTTCTTCATGAATGCATCGACATATCCCTCATTGCCGTCATCCTGATATTTACCGATGATGTCACGTGTGTACTGACCGAACGGCACGTCTTTGTTGCCGATTACAAGTAGTGTTCCCTCTTTGGAGAGATCGCCGAGTTCCTTGATGCCTGCTTTGTTTTCGGCAGGAACGGCGATTGCAAGTTTGTTGGTTAAAAGAACTTTCTTCTCGGTAATCAGACCCGCATCCTTAATGGGATCGAACTGCTTGTCGTTTGCCGAGATAAAGATATCAACGTCGGCACCTTCCTGAATCTGCGTCTTTAAGGTCTGACTTCCGGCAAAGTTCGTAATTACCTTGATATTCTTATTCTCTTCCATGAATTTATTGACAATATCGGTAAGCGCACCTTTAAGCGATGCGGCTGCAAAGACCGTTATCTCGACGGGTTCTTCCGTAACGACCGTAACCGTTTTTTCGGCAGTACCTGCGGTTCCGGTATTTCCTGACGGTGTGGCGGTGTATCCTGCGGCGAATGCAGACAGAACAATACCGAATACCAGTGCCGCAATCAACAGAACATTTTTACGACTCATAATATCACCAGTAAATATCACATTTATCCGATATAATACCGACTGAATAAGTTAAGCATATGTAGTTTACAAAATACCGCGCGTCAGAGAGTGACGTATATACACACGCGAGAGTGCCGCAAAATTCACAGCGTGATGCAATCACTAAAAGGACACATTTAGAGATGAAAACGATATGCGGGCAGCAGCAAACGGCAGTATGAAATTGTTAATTACATTAAGTTAACACATTCGTTAAAAAACCGTCCCTTTTTTAAACAGGATCGCCAAAACTCAATCATGCAAAGATCAATTCTGTCTGTAATGTCGGCAATGCTTCTTTTGCTTGCTCTGACAATGTTTGCCGGATGCACGGGAACGACACCTTCCGCACCGTCCGCAACCGATTCCGCCGATGAAAAAATCTTCGTCTACTCCGGCGCCGGCTTAAAAGGTCCGATGTCCGAGATAGGCAAGCTCTTTACCGAGAAATACGGCAACGAGGTCGAATTCACGTTTGCGGGTTCGGGTGTGCTGATCTCGCAGATGAAGACGACAAACCTCGGCGATGTCTTCATACCCGGAGGTCAGCCGGATTATCAGTCGGCAGTCGATCAGGGACTTGTTCAGCCAAACCCGCAGCTTGTAGCCTACCACGTCCCCGTAATCGCGGTACCCAAGGGCAATCCGAAAGAGATTAAGGACGTAACCGACCTTGCAAAGAGCGGAATGCGTGTGGCACTCGGCGATGCGAACGCAACCGCTATCGGAAAGGCGGGCGTAAAGATCTTCACGAAAGCGGGAATCCTTGACGATGTCGAGAAGAACGTCGTTATGCGCGGCGCAACCATCAACGAGGTCGTAACCGCGCTTGCATCGGGCAATGCGGATGTCGCACTCCTTACGAAGGACAATGCAAAGGCGGATAAGTTTGACATAATCGAGATACCCGTATCGGACAACTCAATCCTAATAACGCCGATAGGCATCACGACCTTCACGAAGAATCCGACACTTGCGCAGAAGTTCGCTGACTTCACCGCATCGGACGAGGGTAAAGCCATTTTCAAGAAATACGGCTTCCCGCCCTATCCGGATCCGAAATACACGGCTTGAATGAACCTGAAGACTTCTAAGTCCGATTAATTGCGGTCAACGGTCAATGACTATCCGAACCAAACACCATTTTTCCCTGTTCAAACTGTTTTGCACAGGTACGGCTCTGGCGGCAGTACTCGGGCTTATCGTCATATTCTCGGGAATGGTTCTCTATCCGAGTTTCAACGACCTCATTGACTGTCTTTTATCCGAAGAGATACGGTTTGCAATAACGCTCTCAATGGTTACGGCACTTATCTCTACTTTTTTATGCGCAGTTATTGCAATCCCCGCCGCATACTCGATGACGCGTTTCGATTTCTTCGGCAAGGAAGCCGCAAATATTCTGCTTAACCTGCCGCTCTCCCTTCCGCCTCTCGTGGCGGGTATTGCGCTTCTCATATTCTTCTCACCGGTATTGTCGCCGTTCGGGAGTTTTCTGGCGTCAATCGGGATTAACATAGTCTATACGTCGGCGGCAATCGTCATTGCGCAGTTCTTTGTCAATACGCCGTATATGATACGGTCGCTCAGGTCTTCGTTTGCCATGGTAAACCCGCGCTACGAGCATACCGCACGCACTCTCGGATGCAGCGAATGGAACACCTTCGTTCAGGTGACGCTGCCGATGGCAAAGAGCGGACTTATCGCGGGCATCGTAATTACGTGGTCGAAGGCAATGGGCGAGTTCGGAGCCGTGCTCATGTTCGCCGGCGCCATCGCCATGAAGACCGAGACGCTTCCTATGGCGCTCTTCATCAACATGACCACGGGCGATATCGAGAAGTCGGTGGCGGCGGCGATCATACTTCTGGTTATCTCGGCAGTTGTCCTTGTTGTCGTCGAACACTTCGGAAAGGATAAAGGTGTTGAGTATGTCTAGTATGTCTGAGAAAGGGAATGCCGACCGCGGCGTATCCGAAAACTGCCTGACAATTGAGAATTTCTCGATTACTCTCGGCGATTTCAAAGCCGAGAACCTGAATCTGAAGGTGAATGCCGGCGAATACTGCATAATCATAGGTCCGACGGGAGCGGGAAAGACGATTCTTCTCGAGACCATCGCGGGTATACACCGCCTGAAGACGGGCAGGATTTACCTGCACGGCAGGGATATCACGGATATGCCTCCCGAACTTCGCGGCATCGGCATAGTCTATCAGGACTACATGCTCTTTCCGCATATGACAATCGGCGATAACATCGCATTCGGGCTTAAACAGCGTGGCGTAAGCAGGGAGGAACGCGTGAGAAAGACCGCAGAAATAGCGAATAAACTTGGTATAGGTCATCTTCTCGGGCGTTATCCGCAGACACTCTCCGGCGGCGAAAAACAGCGTGCGGCAATAGCACGTGCCGTAATCCTGCGCCCTAAAGTCCTGCTCCTCGACGAGCCGCTCTCGGCGCTTGACAATACCACACGCGAGAGTCTGCGCCGCGAACTGAAAAAACTGCATAATGAGATGCATACGACAATCATCCACATTACGCATCATTTTGAGGATATATACTCACTTGCCGACCGCGTCGTCGTAATGCGGGAGGGAAGCATAATACAGTGCGGCTCGGTCGATGAGGTTGTAAGAAAACCCGATTCGAGATTCATCGCCGATTTTACGGGCATGGAGAATGTCTTCAGCGGCATATGCACTCCCGCGGGCAACGAAGCCGCGGAGATAGATATTGACGGGCTGAAAATCTATGCGGTCTCCGAGAGAATCGGCGACGTCAACGTAGGCATCCGACCCGAAGAACTGATCATATCAAAGGAAAAACTGACATCTTCGGCACGCAACTCGGTCCGCGGGGAGGTCATTAAGATCACGGACAACGGCATATTCTCAAAGATTGCCGTTGCCGAAGAGATAAGCGGGACGGTTTTCACGGCGGCGCTCACAAAACAGAGCATAGAGAGCATGAATATCGGCATCGGTGATACCGTTTATCTTACCTTCAAGGCAACGGCGGTTCATGTATTCTGATTTTTTACAAACTTAAATTTCAAAAACAGATTGAAATGCCGCGGATACGGCATTATTATATCTTATTTGTGCGTCCTTTCCTTATCTCTGAGTCCCTTGGGAGTCGCGTTCCAGTTGAAGATATCGTCAAGGTGCTTGTCCTCGACCCAGCCGTTCTTTACCGTGACTTCATCCCTGTGATCGAACTTGTAGACATATGGTTTTATGTCGATTATCGGAGTGCCGTTTAATATGTCAACGCCGCCGATCTTAAGGACGTTCTTCCTCTCTTCATCCCTGCCGAGAAGGGTGACTATAGAGAAACCTATTGGGTTGGGGCGGTTAAAGTGGCGTATGGCAAAGATACCTTTCGCATTGCCGCCGTCAAGGAAGGGCTCGCGGACGAGCTGAACGCCCGTTGCCCTGTCGAAGTGATAGAGAAGAATCAGGTGCGAGAAGTTTTCGATATTTTGCAGACCCAGGACGTATTCGTCATAGAGCACGATTTCGCCGACGGAATCGTTGAAAACGCCCTGTATGGGCGTGTTATCCTGTATTGTATGCTCGGATCGCACTATGCCTATGGGATGATAGACTATGTCTTTGCCCTTCCATGCCGAAAGTTTTTCGGCACCGTCATCGGGAAACTTTCCGTTTTTATTATCACTTGACTTTTCGCAATTATCCATAATATATCATTAACCGCAACCGTGAAATAATTATTCAATTATTCGCGGCAAATCGCAAAATTGCACGGTCAAAAATGCCTATTGGACAAATGCTAAATATGCGGACGTCCATTATCTGCATAACAAAGAGGTGTTCTATATGGACTTCTTCAGGAATATCCCGACTGTTTTACTGCTCTTACTGCTTCTCAGCGCTGCAACCGCAACCGCGACGGCGACAGCGGCGGCATCGCCGGCAACAGCTACGGACTCCGGTACCGATACGGGCGTAACTTTCCGGTATTTAGACCGCTACGCAGTCTGCTCGTTCTCATCCAACCCCTACGGCGCGGAGATCTACATCGACGGCAAACTCGCAGGCACGGAACCGATACTCAACCACTACCTTATCGCCGGCGAGCACACGGTCGCGATGTCAAAGACCGGCTATAAGACCGCGGAAAAGACCTTTACGGTCGCGGCCGGCGAACGGACGACAATCAGACTGAATCTTGAGGAGAAGAACAGCCCCATGGCATTTGTCTGCCTCTACTCATACCCCGCGGGCGCATCCGTGACGATGGACGGCAGATACATAGGAACAACGCCGATAAACAACCTGCCGGTCTTCTTCGGCATACACTCCATACAATACACGCTCGACGGATACGAGAGCGTCACATCCGCAATCGCGGCGGACACGGGAAAGGTATCCTCGCTCTCGGTTACGCTGACGCCGAAAGCCAACCGCGATCCCGTCTGCAACTTCATATCCGAACCTTCGGGAGCAACAATCTCCGTTGACGGAAAATACATCGGAACGACGCCGTTCAGAAGTTATCACATCGCGCCCGGGACGCATCGGATAAGATACTCCCTCTCCGGCTACAAAGACAGTTCCGAGACCTACAATGCCGTCTATGACTCGTCCGGCGACATCTTCATGACGCTTACGCCTCTCTCGGCGGCATAATCGGGAAAATAACGAAAATAATATAAAATAATGAAAAATAAAAATAATCCCAAATATAATTCTTTTTTGACCTAATCGAAATCGGGATGGGTCTCAATCCTGTAATTCTCGTGCATATAGCTCTCGCGGACGGGGTAGTTGCTGAGTTTTACCGAGTAATATCTCTCGAACTTCTTAATGAACTCGGGATCGTTCTCAAGTCTGTACTCGTCCGGTACCTGCGGATCGACCCAGTAAACCGTATTCCTGCCCTCGACAAGGCAGTTGCCGTTCCTGCAGACGATAAGACCCTTCTTTATCGTATACTCGGTCTGAGAGAGCGCTTTGATAACCTTCTCATACTCGACCGTCGGATCGATATCGCCGACTTTAACGGGGTAGATTGCGATGTCGGCATCGGCACCGACTCCGAGATGTCCTTTACCGAGACCTGTTACACCCAGCGCCTTCGCCTGCGCACTGCGGGTCATGACCGCAATGTCATACCAGTCAAGCTCGCGGTCAAGCGAGTGAAGAAGTGTCCTCTTCTCAGTATCCGGATGCGTGCGCGAAAGTTCCTCGTCCCTGTATTTGCGGCTCATCAAAAGCGCGGTTATCTCTGGGTATTTGACAAACGGCGCTCCGTTGGGGCTGTCCGTCGTCAGCATGCACTGCCACGGACTCTTGACCTGAAGCGCAAGTTCAAGACCGATAGCCCACATAATCGAGTTGACAAGATTCTTGCGGGAGTAAAACACCGGGATAATTCCCGACGCCGTCTCAAGCTCGACATCGTGATTGCTCCACTTATTATGATACATGCGGTAGAGATTGAACTCCATCGGACCGTCGGCGGTCATTGTGGTCGTCTTTCCGAACATCACCTGACCCATGTCTATGGCAACCTGCGGCTTGCGGTTGACCATCCACGCTATATCATCAGATTTCGAGCAGAGATCCGACCATTTCGAACCGCCGTATGAATGGAACTGAACATGCGTCAGATAAAGCGACTGGCGCTTATCGTTGAGATCCGGCGTCCTGTTCATAGTCTCCAGAGTGCACTTGTAATTACCGGGCTTGCCCAGATTATTGCAGTGCAGATGCACCGAGTGCGGAAGCTTCAGAAGCTCGTTAGCGCGGATCATATACTCTATGATCTCGGCGGGAGTGACGCCGAAATGGTCAACCTTCTGATGAATGCAGGAAACGTTCTTGCCGAACCCCCACATCTCCGAGCCGCCGGGGTTTGTGAGCTTAAGACCGAAACCTTTCACCGCCGAAAGTGTCCACGCAACAACGGCGGCGGCTTTCTTCAGGTCGCCCTCGGCAATAGCCTCCATCACCGACCAGTTGCCGTCAAAGAGCGTATTCGCCATGGTGTCGTGAAGGGTCATGTGCCTGAACTCTTCGTGGGTATGCCTTGCCTCCATAGGCGCCATCGCACCCTCAAGGATGGTCGTATACCCCATAGCACTGTAACGGTAATTATTGGCGTAGACCGTCGGCACACTGTAACCCGAGACGGCATGCATATGCGGCTGGGCACGACCGCGTCCCGCACGCATATCTTCGGGACTCATGTAGCGCCCGAAATTAACCTTGGTTCCGCAGATATGGGTATGCGAATCGATACCTCCTGGAAGCGTGAGATGACCTTTTGCATCGACAACGACGGCACGGGAACCGACCGACTCGACGATTTTGCCGTCTTTCACGGTGATATCGCGGATTTCCCCGTTAACGCCGTTAACAGGGTCGATAACGTATGCGTTTCTGATCAGCAGTTCATTCATTTTCTTGCCTCCCACTCCGCGGACTGTGCCTTAATCTTGTCCTCGGACTTCACAATGCCTTTCTTCCTGGCGATTATATCATAGATTCTCGTAAGAATCTCCTCGTCGTTGGGCTGGGTCGGTTCAAGGACCTTCTTTACCCATAGCGGAATCGAATCGAGACGGTATGCCGTCCCTTCGGCGTCGATACCGCAGATTGCCACGGGTATCTGCACGTTTGCCGTCGCCGTGCTCATGCTCGGGAACGGGTCGATGACCACGCAGGGTATCTTCGAGAGCGCCTCATTGCACTTTCTGGGCAGATGCGCCCCAGGATCGCTGCCGATAATTATACAGGCGTCAACCTCGCCGCGAAGGAGAAGGTCGACGGTCGAGGTCTCGCCCGGGTTGTAGAACGCCGTTCCGCGCGAGAAGTCCATCGCATACGGATATCCTCCCATATACGTGAATGTCTGATTCGTGCCGTATACGTTCCAGTGACCCCTCATCGGCGTCAGAGTAAACTTCGTATGCCTCGAGAGTTCATCGACAAGCTCGATGCCGTTGCGCACGTTCTTGTATTTCCCCGGCGACTCCGTAAGACCGATACCCGTGAAGAAGACGCCGAACTTCGCATTCATGCACATCTCGGCGACACGGATGAGCTGCGTCTTCTTTACCCCCGAAACCGTCTCGGGCACGACATCGCTTCTGCCGCGGACAATTGCGCGAAGTGCCGAGAAGACCGCATAATCGCCGCCGGGCTTTATCTTCACGAACTCGTCGGCATTCTTTGCGACATCCGTCTCCCTTATGTCGACGACAATCAGTTTCCTGTCGCGGAAAGCGTCTTTTAAGAAGAAACCGTCCGGATACATCGAATAGCGGCTCATATGCCGCGGATGCGACTCTATGGGATTAGAGCCCCAGTAAACGATGAGATCGGCACGGTTCTTTATCTGACCGAGCGTGCATCCCGGATGCCCCGCTTCCTGAATCGCCATGATTGACGGTCCGTGGCAGATTGAAGAGCAGTTATCAATGACGCCGCCTATCGCCTCGGCAATCGAGACGCCGACGCACTGGGCCTCGCCGTAGGTACCCGACCAGCCGAAGAGGAGCGGGCGCTTGGCTTTGAGGAGAATGTCGGCGGTATACTCTATCGCCTCATCGTAGGAGATATCCTTCCAGCCGTTTTCGGTGCGCATTATCGGTGCCTTCAGCCTCTCTTTTGCAAGGAATTTGCCGCTGCAAAGCGCACAGCCGTTATCGACGCCGACAATGTCGTTGTCCTTTATTGTCAGTTTTATATCGTCGCAGAGACACCCGCAGAGCGGACAGGTCACATCCTCGACAACGCAGTCGCCGTCGGGGGACTTCGTAAGAACGCCCGGATACGTATTGTCATATCTCAGACCGCCTTCGGACTCCAGAATTTCCCATGCCGAAAGAATGCGGTCGCCCTCCTCTGCGGGAACGACATCGACATCCAGCCATTTGTAGTCCGGCGCTCCCGTCCCGTGAGTATGCGAGTGCAGAATCGAGTTTGCGTGCGGACCGCAGGGAATAAAGACCATGCCCTGCTGAACGTCGCGGGTCTCCACGACCTTAAAGACCGTCTCTCCCTCGCAGCTCTTAATCCTTACAAGGTCGCCGTCGAAAACCCCGATCTCGACCAGATCAAGCGGATTTATGTAACAGAGCGATGTCTGTTCCGTATACTTGGGATTATCCTTATAATAGAGCTGCTCGCCCTGCCTGATTGTCCGACCGCTTGTGAATAACAGTTTCAATGCACTCCCTCCGTCTCAAATTGCCGCAGTTATTTCAAGAATATCTATGTATTTTATAGTTTTTAAGTTCACGCCGTTAACACTCCGGCATCCGCCGTATAATAACTCCCGACAACCGAATGTTCAGCACGGATAATTTATCAAGTTAACATTGAACTCTGACACCAAGTCGGATAAAGATTTCTTTTCTGTCATAATAATCCGTTATTAGGTTAACATGTAAAGCATGTAAAATTAAAAAATCAACATATCACAGCCCGTTTACAAAATCAACTTAACTACGTTGCCAAAAGCATTTTTTGGAGAGCCGACAATAGATAATTGATACTATGAAATACAGTGCAAGAAATGTATTCAAAGGTACGGTAAAAGAGATCAAGATCGGAGAAGTCATGGCGGAAGTCATCATCACACTCCCGGGCGGCTCGGAGATTGTCTCAACCGTTACAAAAGAATCGGTAGCAAACCTCGGACTCAAGAAGGGCTCGGATGCATACGCAATCATCAAAGCATCCAACGTCATTCTCGGAGCAGACTAAATCTAATCCTTTTTTTAGGGGCAAAGTCCCGCAACAAATCTTATCCGGAAAAACGCCGATCGGCATAATAACGGACAGACTAACCGACAGATTAACAGACAGATTAACAGGCAGACTGACTGACAAAAGAGCAGACAGATTGACAGACAAACATTAGAACAGATACGTAAATTAAGAATTCTGCCGGTGAGACATCCAGCCGACCGTGAAAAAAAAGTTATTTTTTGAGGTAAATGTTACCGTAGATGATCTCGCCCTTCCTCTTGGAGTGGCGCTCACCCAGGTCACCGATATAGTGTGCAAATGTTAATTTTTCGCCTTCGACCGCTTCAGCCTCGACATCGTCGACATACTTGAAGCCCGGCATCATGTATTTGATCTGACCGTAAACGTAGATATCTCCCTTGACCATCTGACCGCCGACACGCGACTCGACATTGCCTTTAATAACAACCGTTCCGCCCTCGCCGTGTGTGCAGACATGGAGGAATGCATCGCCGTCGATAATGATCTTGCCGCCTCTCATGAAGGTTGCAACATCGTTACCTGCATTTCCTTTGACGTGGATTAATCCGCCGGTCATGCCGCGCCAGTCACCGCGGTATGCACTGCCGAGGTAGTTCTGAGCATTACCCTCGACAATGAACTCTCCGCCTGCCATACCGATACCGCAGAATGAATCGACATTACCCTTTACGGTTACTTTGCCGCCCTTCATCCAGCCTGCCGTGTACATATCGCAGTCGCTCTCGACTATGATCTCGCCGGCAGTCATCTGCTGACCGATGCGCTTAATCTTCTTGCAGTTGCCCTTTACGATAATCTGGGTATCGGCAGCGGTTTCGCCGCCGTTACCGTCGATATCAAAGTACTCTCCGAGCTTGCCCTTGCGGTTACCCTCATGGCATTCGAGTCCTGCAATCTCATCAGCTGTCTTGCCTGCAAACGCGTCAGGTGTGACATTGTATGCCTCAAGATAGAGTTCATGAGTTCCTTTTGCTGTTAATGTAACTGTACTCATAGTTCACCTCAGTTGGTTGCATCGACCTCGATTGCACGCGGGTTGTGCATGTGCTCGTCAAATACCTTGTAGTTCTCGAGTCCTACGGAGTAGTACTTTGCGAACTTCTCGTGGATATCACGCTCGACAATTGCGTTCTCCTTAACCTTGACATCGGTCCAGACCGTGTACTTGGGTGTCGTAGCAATGACAACACCGTTCTCGACAACCATGACGCCGTCCTTGAACGTGTATGCGGTCTCCGAGAATGCCTTCTCGATAAGCTCCGGATCTTTGGGCATCTTCTCGGGGTTGATGTCGTAGATTGCAATGTTTGCGTTCGTTCCCTCTTTGAGTGAACCGTACATGTTGGAGATACCCATACACTTTGCGGGACCTGCACGGGTCATCTGTGCAATCTCGTAGAGTGAAAGCTCTCTGTCCATGGACTCGAGCTGGGTTGCCGCAATAACCTTCTCGGACCACTTGAACGAGTGGAGGAGGTCGTCACGTGCCTTCTTTGACATGAGCCATTTAATTACACGCGGGTAACGTGTGAACGGACCGGCGTTCGGGTGGTCGGTTGTCAGGTGGCATCTCATGTGGTCTTTTGCAAGGAGTGCAAGCTCAAGACCGATTGCCCACTGAATGTCGCAGACCTTGATGTTCTTGTCGTAGACATACGGAACGATACCGGCTGCTGTCTCAAGCTCGACATCGGTGTTTGCCCACTTCAGGTTGTTAAGTCTGTTGAGGTGGAACTCGAACGGACCGTCTGCGGTCATTGTCGTTGTCTCGTCAAGCGTAACGAAACCGACATCGAATGAGATGTTGTCGTGTGCATTGACGTAGTCCATGACCTTCTTTGATCCCGACTCGAAGTCTGCCCATGTTGTTCCGTCGTATGAGTGGAACTGGAGGTGAGTGTTGTGCAGGACAACATCGCGACCGAATTTGTTGTTCGGCTTGATACCCTCGGCAAGCTTGAGTGTGTCAAGTGTCGTGGTGTAGTTGCCCGGGTTTCCGAGGTTGTTGGGGTGGACGTGCAGACAGTGCGGCAGTCCGAGGAGCTCGTTGGTCTCCATCTGTCCCTTTACAATCTCCGCGGGTGTGATATCGAAGTACGGTACGGGGTCGTGAATTGTCGTACAGTTCATACCCCAGCCCCATGCTTCGGTTCCGCCTGGGTTGACGCACTTGATACCGAAACCTTTTGTGGCGTTAAGGAGCCATGCCGTGTATGCAGCGTTGTTCTCAAGCTCTCTGTTCTTTAAGTACTCGAGCTGGAACCAGTTGTTACCCATAACGGGCATTGCCGCGATATCGACGATAGGTGTATCTCTGATCTCTTCGTGAACGTGAGGTGCGTGAAGAGGAGGCATTGCCGCTTCGTTAAGGAAGCTGTATCCCATACGTGCGTATGCATATCCGGTTGCGAATGTGCTCGGCACCGAGAATCCCATCTCGACTCTTGTGTTTCCGACCTTTGTGCGGCTTCTGAAGAGTTTATCCTCAGGGCGCATTAAGCGTCCGACATTGACCTTTGGTCCGACACAGTGTGTGTGAATATCGACACCGCCGGCCATAACGGTCTTACCCGATGCATCGATTGTCTTTCCGCCTTTAACTTCGGAAGCTTCGACGATCTTGCCGTCTTTGATACCGATATCTTTTTTGTCGCCTTTGATTCCTGTAAGAGGGTCAAATACGAATCCGTTTTTGATAATGTAATCGCTCATATGAATCCTTCTCCCTCCAGCTCAACCATGCGTTCATAGACCGCATCAAGGAACTCTTCATCTGACGGGACACCCGCAGGTGCGTCAACGACTTTTCTGTACTGAATCGGGACGTTATCCATACGATATACAATACCGCCGTCATCGACACCGCAGATCTTTACGGGGACGTGAAGGTCGGAGATCTCGCTTGCCATGTTGCGGCTCGGGTCGATTGTGATGAACGGGTGCTTCTTTAAGTGCTGTACTGCGGGAATCGGGAAGTGTGCTCCTGCATCGGTTCCGATGTTGATGAATGCATCAATCTCGTCACGCATTGCAAGATCGACCGAACTGGTCTCTCCCGGGTTCATGTGAACCATTGTCTTCTTTGTCAGGTCGAGACAGTACGGGAATCCGAACTGCCATGACCAGACCGCTCCGGGACCTGTGATGTTGTAGTGTCCGCGCATTGCCATGATTGTACACTTTGTGAACTCGTTGAGGTCGCGTGTAAGCGAGATGGCAATATCGATGTTGTGGTTGCGTCCGTCGGAGTGGCAGAGACCCATACCGTAGAAGAAGTTGCAGAAACGTGCGTTCTTCATTACTTCGGCTACTTCGAGGATGGTCTCTTTCGGGATGTTTGCGACTACGTCGGGGATATCGTCGGCGTGTCCGTGGCAGACCATACGGAATGCATCGAACAGCTCGTAGTCGTGTCCCTGCCTGACCTGCAGGTAGTAGTCGGCAACACGTCCGGTATCAGTGAATCTCGGGTCGATTACAATGACTGTCCTGGACTTGTGTCCCTTACCGGTGAAGAAACCGCGGGGGAAGATTGCATATCTCGACATGTGACGCGGGTGTGCGTGTGCCGGGTTTGATCCCCAGTAGACGATTACGTCTGCACGGTTCTTGACTTCACCGAGCGTACAGGACGGGTATCCGTTATCGAAGATTGCAAGGAATGAACTTCCGTGACAGATTGAAGCACAGTTGTCGAGACAGCCGCCGGCTCTCTCCATGACACGTGCCGCTGCAGCGTGACCTTCGCAGTTTGTTGAACCGAATCCGTACATCAACGGTTTCTTTGCTTTGAGGAGTGTCTTTGCTGTAAAGTCGATTGCCTCTTTAAAGCTGACATCCTTCATTGTGCCATCGGGCTGGCGCATGCGTGGAAGTTTGATACGTCCGTCGTGGTCTCCGCCGTGCATAAAGATCTGTGTTCCGATTGCACATACGTTCTTGACCTCCAGGACTCTCTTTCCGTCATCGGAAACAGTTACCTCTACATCGTCACAGCAGGCACCACAGTATGGACATCCTACGTTTTTGATTACTTTCGGCATTTAAATCACTCGTTACCTTCTTTCCAAAGACCTACAGCACCCTGAACACACTCAAGAGCTGACTTGATGCGCTCAAACGGTGCGGGTTCAATATATACGGGGAAACCGCTGTACTGCGGTTCGCCCGTTGACTGTGTTCTCGGCGGAACAACCTGATTTGCCCAGACACCCTGACGGATGTGGCAAAGTCCTCTGTAACATGTCTGACGTGCGACAACGGCTTTTACGATTACTTCGCCGCTCTCGCTTGTTACTTTTACATTGGTGTTAGGGGTGATACCAAGTGCCTTGATATCGTCCTCATTCATCTCAACGAGAGAACATGCTTCAAAGTATTCCTTGGAAGGTTTTCCAATCTCCATTGCAATACCTTCCTCAATGGAACGCTGGGTTATCATGTTCAATAATATCTTTGCCATATTCTCAATTCACCTGTTAAATGGGCTTGGACCAAGTTCTTTTATTGTGTTAATGACGTCGTTCATGACAACTCCCCACTTTGCACCCTCGGATGCCGAGACGAATGTCATTCTGAGTCTCTTATCGTTAACACCTATGTTCTTCAGGACATTCTTCATGAGGAACATGCGTTTTGCGCATTTGTAGTTGCCCTCAAGATAGTGGCAGTCACCAAAGTGACAGCCCGATACCAGTACACCGTCTGCTCCGTCGTTGAATGCCTTCATTATGAAGAGGGGATCGACACGACCCGTACACATTACACGTATTGCACGAATGTCGGGGGGATACTGAATACGGGCACCGCCAGCAAGATCGGCACCGGCATATGAACACCAGTTACAGATGATTGCTACAATTTTAGGGTTCCATCCTTCATCTGCCATTACTGTTCACCTCCGAGTCCGCCAAGAAGAAATGCATCAATCTGAGCGCAGATCTGGGGACTGGTGAAGTGCTGCATCTTGATTGCGCCACCCGGACAATATCCGCCGCAGGTACCGCAGCCTTTACATTTTGCTTCGGTTACTGTCATAACCTGTCTGCCATCGTCAAGTGACTTCAGTGAAAGCGCCTTGTACGGACACTGGGGAATACACATTCCGCATCCTGCACAGAGCGACTCGACACACTGTGCGAAGTAAGGCTCAAGCTCTACTTCACCCTTGTGGATCGGGATACTTGCAGCGGATGCCGCTCCTTCGGCCTGACCGACCGTGTCGGGGATATCTTTCGGTCCCTGACAGACACCGGCAAGGAAGATACCTGCAGTTGTGGTGCCGCACGGGTTCAGCTTCGGGTGAGCTTCAAGGTACCATCCGTCCTGCGACTTGGAGATACCGAACATCTGACGAATGTGCTCGGCGTCTGCCTTGGGTTTGATAGCCGCCGCAAGGACAACAATGTCACACTCTACTGTAACAGGTCTGCCTAAGAGTGTGTCCTCTGCCTTTACATAGATATTCTTTGTGACAGGGTCTTCCTGCAGTGATGCTACGCGACCGCGGATGAACTTTGCACCCTCGTTCTGGATACGGTAGTAGAACTCCTCGTACATCTTACCGAATGACCTGATATCCATGTAGAATATGTAAGGTACACAGCCCGGAATCTTTTCCATGACCTGGTGAGCGTGCTTGAGCGAGTACATACAACAGAATCTCGAACAGTAGGGCTTTGAAGAACCGCCTGTGTTGTCACGCGATCCCGCACAGAGTACGAAACCGACTTTCATCGGTGTTACACCGTCGGACGGGCGGATTAAGTGACCGCCGGTAGGTCCTGATGCACAGATTAAGCGCTCGAACTCGAGACCGGTGATGACGTTCTCGTATCTCTTGTAACCCCATTCGGTCTTGTCTTCGATCGGGATTAAATCGTAACCTGTTGCGAGGATTACACAACCGACTTTAACCTTCTCGAACGTGTCAACCATGTCGAGGTCGATTGCAGCCTTCTCGGGTCCGCAGATCTCTTTACAGAGTCCGCACTTTACACATGCATCGAAGTCGATTGTGTACTGGAGAGGTACAACCTGCGGGTGGTAAATGTAGATTGCCTTTCTCGGAGCCATTCCGAACTCGAACGGGTTGGGCTTGATTACGGGACAGACCGATGTACAGTCACCGCAACCGTTACAGCCGGAGCCTTTGAGGCCTGCAGCTTCCATCTCGGCAGCGTTTCTGGTTCCGCGTGCTTTTCTTCTGAGCGTAATCTCGAAGTTTCCGATGTAACCTTCAACGGACTCGACTTCGGTGTAGCTCTTGAGGATGATGTTGGGGTGACGTCCGGCATCCACCATCTTCGGTGATAAGATACACTGCGAACAGTCGAGTGTCGGGAAGGTCTTATCGAGCTGTGACATTCTGCCGCCGATACTGGGGGTCTGCTCGATGAGGTATGTCTTGATACCTGCGCTTGCAAGATCGAGTGATGCCTGAATACCTCCGACACCGCCTCCGACGACCATTGCCGCGTGCTCTACGGGTACGCTCTTGGGTGTAAGGTCTTCGAGGAGTCTTGCTTTCGCAACCGCGATTCTGACCTGATCTTTTGCCTTTGCCGTTGCACCGTCCCAGTCGTGCATGTGAACCCATGAGTTCTGGTCACGGATGTTTGCCATCTCGAAGCGGAACTCGTTGAGTCCTCCTTCTCTGGTTGCAATCCTGAATGTCGGCTCGTGCAGACGGGGCGTACATGCCGCAACTACAACGCCTGTGAGTTTGTGCTCGGCGATTGCCTCTTTGATCATGGTCTGACCAGGGGTCGAACACATGTACTGGTAATCTTTTGCAACGATTACATTGGGGAGGGTCTGAGCATACTTTACGACATCGGCAACAGAGAGTGAACCTGCAATGTTGGTACCGCAGTGGCAAATAAACACTCCAATTCTTGGGGTCTGATCTTCTACCATTTTTTTCATCCTCCTTACTGAATCTTCTCCAGGAACGATGTACAGTCGACTGCATGAAGGTCGATTGCAAGTTCCGCGGGTGTCATTCCCTGTGCAAGTCCTAACAGTTCGTTGAAGTGAAGGATCGGCAGGTTGTATTTCTTACCGAAGTTCTGTGCGATCTCAACCTGACCGCGGTCGAACTGAAGCTGACAGAACGGACAGACTTCCGTTAATGCGTCTGCTCCCGCTTCCTTAATGTTGATTAACTTCTCGTTTGTGATATCGAGTGCGTGAAGGAGATCGTATCCGCGGACACCGCCGCCCGCACCGCAGCACTGCATCTTGTTGCGGTACTGAACGGGCTCCGCACCGAGTGCGCCTACGAGCTCTTCAAGCCACATCGGGTTTTCGGTGTCGCCGAAGTGACGGTCTTTCTGCGGCTTCATCAGGTGGCATCCGTAGTGGACGGCAACCTTTGTGCCCGTAAGAGGTCTTGTGACGCTGTCTGCGACCTTCTTTACACCGCAGATCTTGTCGTCGTAGTAAAGTTCGGCAAGGTGCCAGACGTTGATTGTTCCTTTGTACTGCATGTCAATCTCGGCAAGGACCTCGTTTACGCCGTCGCGAAGTTCATCGTTGTGCTTTAATTTGTGGTTGACTTCCCAGATTGACTTGTAACAACCGTTACAGATGAGAGCAATGTCTTTACCCATCTCTTCTGCAAGACAGAGGTTTCTTGCCGCCATTGCATACCAGACGTTTAAATCTATTGAACCGAATGCACCAGGTGCCGGACAGCAGCTTGCTCCCTTGAGCGGAAGAAGCTCTATTCCTAATTTTGCACTTGTCTTGATTGCGGATGCTTCACATCCCGGGTAACGGTTCGGTGCAATACAACCAAGGAAGAATGCATATGAGTGTTCCATGTGTGTAGCCATATTAACTTACTCCTCCGAAAGGATGCGGTCTGCTTCCGCTTTCAAGTTGTAGTGATCGATAATCTTCTGAATTCCGGGGATATATTCCGGATATGTGTGGGTTGTCGGAGGATCTCTCGGAAGACCGAGTCTCTCGCGTACGGCACGGTTTGCATCGTTGTTGGGTACGCCGTGTCCCGTCTTGTAGATCAGCTGAACGGTCTGCAGGAAGTTCTTCGGAACCGCGTGTCCCGTCTTGAATGCAAGGTTTCTCATTGCCATGATGACATCGGTCGGAAGGATGTCACGCGGACAGCGGTCGGAACATGAGTAACAGGTTGTACAGAGCCAGAGATCCGGATCCGATAATGCCTCTTCCTCAAGACCGAGTATTGCTCTTCTCATAAACACACGAATGCGGTATGAACTGCGTGGCGCTGACGGGCATGAACCTGTACAGGTACCACACTGGTAGCACATGTGTGATATTGTGCCACTGAGCTTCTTGACTTCGGCGCTGAAGTCTTTGTTTGAATCAGTGACGTAGTAATTCCTGTCCCTGAGTTTGTTCTCAAGTTCAGGGTTTCCGTAATTTTTCTCTACCATATGATTTCACCACGGTTACAGAGCTTTTACCTGAGCTTTACCGAATACGTCTTTGTCTTCGCGGACTTTGGAAGTTCTCGGTACAAGCAGTTTTGCTTCAATCTTCTTGAAAAGATCGGTCTTCTTGCCCTTCATGTGGACTGCCGTGCGCTTGAGGACGATTGCGTCTTCACTCGGACATGAGTTGACACAAGCGCCGCAGAGGACACAGAAGTCTTTGTTGACGGCAATCTTTGCTTCAACTTCGTTGTGCATGTCGGCAGGCGCTTTGGGTGTCGGCATGTAGATTGCATTTGCAGGACAGACCTCGTAACAGGTTGAACATCCGCCCGGGCATTTCGACGGGTTGAATGTAATCTCTCCCTCGAAGATCTTGTTTACCGTGATTGCTTCGGTCGGGCAGCTGATTGCGCACCAGCGGCACGTACAGCATTCTTCGGATTCGATCTCGACTAAACCGCTGTTGTTGAGCTTCTTCTCAATCTTGCCGCGCTTGACCTCGATTGCCTCGTTCGGACAGATTGACTGACAGATCTGACAACCGTCGCAGAAGTCCTTGTTCCAGATGACTTCGCCGTCGAGGACACCCGTCTCGGGTGTGAACGGCTTTCTGACAACGTCGATTGCCTGACAGATTTCGCCGCAGAGACCGCAGTATGTACACTTCTCGTCGTTGCAGGTGAATTCCGTATTTGCGTTGACTGCCTCGGCTTTCTTGAGGCCAAAAATGTCCGTACCTTCAAAGAGCGGTACGTCGCGGATGATTGCTTCACGCGGGCAAACATCCTCACAGGTTGTACACTGTGAGCATTTCTCATGGTCAATCTCGGTAACCATGTCGTAGACGGGGAATCCTTCCTTCTCGAGGATCGGGAGTTTTGCTTCGCCGTCGATCTCAAGGCTCATTGCATTGAACGGGCACATTACCACACATACACCACAGTATGAGCATTTTGTCTCGTCAACCTGAATCGGTGAGCCGTATTCGATTGCACCCCTGCGGTATGCGCCGACAGGTCCGATGCTAATCGCTTCTTCGGGGCAGGCTTCGGAACAGATGCCGCATCCCGTACACTTGGAGTTATCCTGTACGAGGTTGTTTACCTGTTTTAAGAGCTTCTGCTCCATTATGGTGAAACAGCCGTCCTGCCTCTTGGAGTACTTTGGAAAAAGCGTATTCATGAATTACAACACTCCTAAAAAATACAATTCGTTTATTCCTGTGCTCCGGACTTGGTAAACTCTTTTCTGAGCTCCCAGAACTCGGGGAATTTCTTAAGGCTTGCCTGTCTCTCTTCGAGAGCTTCGCACTCTTCCTCGTAGTCTCTGATGTCTTCAAGTCCTTCCATAGTGGGATGAGTAAACCTTTCTTCGTTGCGAAGCTGGACCCATTTACCCTCCAGGGTGATTACATCGTATGGACATGCTTCGATGCAAATACCGCATCCTGCACAGAGCTCTTCGTCAACGTCAAGAGATCTTGCTCTTCCGTTGATGACACAGTAGATCTTGTCAGTAGTGGCAGGATCAACCGTGTTGAGTTCCAATGCATTGACGGGGCATGCAACCACACAATTGTTACATCCTGTACAATTATTCATGTTTACATGAACTGCAAATGCCATTTTTTCACGCACCGCTATATCGATCGTTAATAGATCATAAAAACTTCGCAAAAAAAACAGATAAATGTTATGAATCGATCGGACTGTTTTCCATGCCGAAACCTCACAGAGTAGATCATCTGTAGTTAATTTACATTAAAAGTAGATCTGTTAAACTTAATTCTGTATCCTACGGCGACCGCGTTTAGAGATGCAAATGGAAATGTTTAATAAGATATTTTGTCAGACGTCGGACGGTGCCTGCGGAATTCAAAAAGTATACTCTGCCTGTTTGCGTAAAGGGATGCGCAATCCGATTTTTAGGTCGGGGCGACGGTTAAAGGCAGTCATAATTTGTTAGGCAGAAGCAAATTAAATTAACATTTCATACCATTGTACGGAAAATTTCTGCACGGTTAATACACCGTGACAAAAGTGCGGCGGATGCCGTGATAATCGATCCGGGTTCACGGGGATCCGTGCATGATTCGGGCTGTATTCAATCGGCGTGAGTCTGATTACGGTTTTTGTCCGAAGGTATCCGCACAGCCACACGGGATATACTTTCATGATCATTCATGCTCAGTCAGACTTTCTTCCAGACCATACATTATTCACTCCACTTTATTCCCCGCATTTTATTTTCTACATTTTATTCATCCAGCTTTATTCTATCGCAATGCCATATTGCCGTATAATACTGCATTATAGTATAGTGCATAATTTGTGCATAATATGCGGACGCCTTCTCCGACATAAATAATCCACGCCTATTGACGCATAAACGGAGTTGTCTGCCGCACCGTCAACCCGCACACCGCCGCCCTGTCTTAGCCGACATAAAAGAAATGCTCTTTTACTATTAAGGATGAAATAGAAATGTTACAATACGGCGGCGTCACGGTAAGTGCCTGCCGGTTGATAAATAACGAGGTTTATTATGGAATTAAACGGCGTTACAATCGATAATGAGTACGCGGAGGCATTCCCTAACTGGGCATGCAGAGTTATCATCACTGCAATCAGTGAGAAATGGGCAATCAAAGCGGCAACTGAAGCAACAGGATTTGCTACATCGGCAATCGGATGTCCCTGCGAAGCGGGTATCGAGAGAATTCTCTGCCCCTGCGAGACTCCGGACAACAGACCCGGCGTTGCGGTCATGTTCTTTGCCGGCGGAAAGAAGAAGTTAAAGGAGCAGGTCCTTGAGCGCATTGCCGAGTGTGTCCTTACACAGCCGACAACAGCCGCATTCGACGGAATGCCGGATGCCGAAGAGAAGATTGACGTAAAGCTCCACTTCTTCGGCGACGGATACGAATACAAGAAGGAAGTCGGCGGACGCCAGTGCTGGGCAATCCCCATCATGAACGGCGAATACGTCGGTGAGGAGTCATTCGGTATCGTAAAGGGTATCGCCGGCGGCAACTTCTTCATCATGGGCGAGACACAGCCCTCGGCACTCATGGCGGCAGAGGCTGCCGTAGAGGCAATCCAGAACGAAGAAGGCACAATATGCTCGTTCCCGGTTGTTGCATCGGGTTCAAAGGTCGGCTCGAACAAATACAAGTTCATGGCGGCAAGCACGAACGAGAAGTACTGCCCGTCAATCCGCGACAAAGTCGCCGACACAAAGATCCCCGAAGGCGTCAAGGCAGTCTACGAGATTGTCATCGACGGCGTTGACGAGGCATCAATCAGGAAGGCAACCAAGGTCGGTGTCACGGCAGCATCAAAGATCCCAGGTGTAAAACTCATCTCCGCAGGTAACTTCGGCGGAAACCTCGGACCTTTCAAGTTCCACCTTCACGAGATTCTTCAGTAAATACGAAGAATCCGATATTCCACTTTTTTAATTTTTTATTTTTTGGCTTTCAAAATTTCCGACATATTTCCAATTAGTATATATCCGATGCCGACAGAGATTTGTTAACGAAAAAATCGGTGACAAAATATGATTCGCATGACACCTCGGGAGATTAAAGAGAAGTACGGGCAGATGTTCTGTAAGAGATTCCTCGTTATCGTCGACGAAAAGGAAAACAAAGCTCAGATTATAGAACAATGTCGTAACCGCGGCACTATCGAATGGGATGTCATGAACCGCAGGCGTGCCGGCGGCGCCGTCGAATCGATTACGGTCGAAGGTGCATCCATGACCATAAACGCAAAACTCGGCATGTATAAGGCGAATTTCGGAGCGGCGGGTGACGATATCGGCGGTCAGGCTCTCGAGGGTGTTGTCGTCGACGGCAACCGCGTCACAACGCACTGGGCGGGAATCGCCGGCGCGGGCGTGGGTGTCGCCGTATGCCTTCCGCAGGCGCCGGGTGTCATCGAGACGATCTTCCCCACCGAAGACGACCTTAAGGCAGGCGGCGCCAGAACCTGCAGAACGCAGATCGTCACCGCGAAATATCACAGGATTACCATCGGAATCGACGATACCGATACCAAAGAGTCTGGTGCCACATGGGTTCTGGCATCGAAATGCGCCGAGGCATGCAATATCGAAGGCGCGGAGTTCCTCAACATGCGCCTCATTCAGCTCAACCCCAAGGTCCCGAACAAGACTACGAACTGTGTAGGAACCGCTCTTAACTTCGCCGTTCTCCCCGACAAAGAGGCGGAACTTCTGGCATTCGTCAAAGAATACATTGAATCCAATGCCGTGAGCGGCGATACCGGCATTGCGGTCTACCGCGGTCTTAAACTCCCCGAGTCACCGTATCTGAAGAAGGTCAAGACCGAGGTCTTAAACCGCGACGAATGCGAGACGGAGGCGGAGAGGCTCGGCATCGAATATATCGATTCGGCAAAGAGCAAGGGCAGAATCGGGGCGCTCGGCGCAATTCTCTGGGCAAACCGCGGTGTCGAAGCCGCAGGTCTCTACGGCGAAAAACTCTGAAAAGAGCCGTTCAAAATAACAGGATCAATCTATCGGATCAATAGATATATCTGAAGATCTTAATTACAACATTAATAATCAACATTCAATATCGCACATACAGTATCGCAACAGTACAGCATACATTAGCGCATAAAGTATCGCACACAGTTTCGTAAATACGGCGCCATGACGATGATATTCCCGAAATTTTCCAAAGAGATCGGCATTGCCGACGAGATGCCCTACGGCGAGAAGGTCTACTTCCGTACACGCTACCTGATTAGGCACACGGAAAAAGGATATCAGATATACTCCGTGGAACTTGATCATAATAACAGCGTCATGCACGAAAAGGAATCGATGACGCTTATCGCCGATACCGAAGACTGCACCGTACACGAAGAGACCGTAAACCTCTACGACAGCACGAATCTCATCAAAATTGCGCTTAAATCCGGCAAGCGCTGCACAATTTTCCGCGGCGCCGACAATCACGTCACCTTCATAATGGACCCTTCCGAAGACTCGCTCTTAAAGATCTATGTCTACGACGTTACGCCGCCGTATGCCAATATCTACGAGAATATCAGACTCCTCGAGAAAGACGGCGTCTTCGGGGAACTGGGCGTGGAGTTCGTCAACTGCGTCCTCGACATAAGCAAACTCAGGACCGACGTATATCCGTGCAGAGCGTCGGGGTTCAAAAAGACGGTGGACAAGACGCATCTTACCGGCACGGAGACCGTCGCCGGCTGCGAGACCTCCAGACTTCTCCTATCCGAGATGTACGGGGATGCCGCCGGGTTCAAATACAGGAATATCTGCCCCGCGGAGAGGGCGCTCTCCGAGAACAGAGGGGTTTTCATAGCGAAATGCTGTCAGGAATACAGATTCGGACTGAAATCCACGGACAATGTCACGGGATACATACTCGGATGGGGGGCATCGCCGAAGACCATCATCGACGCCGTCTTCGAGGTATGCCGCGTCTACAGAGAGAAGGAAGAGAGAAAGAAAAATGCCGGCAACAATGACGAATAACGAATCCGAGAAACTGATAACGGTAACCAACCCCGCAACGGGCGAGATTGCGGGCACGGCAAAGCTCTGCGATGCCGATGACACGAAAGCCGCGATTGAGAAAGCATATGCGGCATACCAAAAATGGTCGGCGGTAAGCTCGAATCGGCGTGCCGCGATTCTTTTCAAAACGGCGGAACTCGTGCGCAGAAATCAGGACGAACTCGCACGGCTTCTGACAACGGAGCAGGGCAAGATTCTTCCCGAGGCAAAGAACGAAGTGCAGGGATTTGCTGCCGTATACGAGTTCTATGCCTCCATCACGGGCACTGCCCTCACCGGCGATGCCCTTCCCAAATCGGATTACGGATATGCGTTCACGAGGCGCGAGCCGATAGGCGTCTGCGGCGCAATCATCCCGTGGAACATGCCCGTTCTGATAATGGCATGGAAGACCGCGCCCGCAATCGCCGCCGGAAACCCGATTGTCCTTAAGCCCTCAGCAAAAACTCCGCTGACCGCTCTTGCGATAGCGGCGCTTGCAAAAGAGGCGGGGATGCCGGACGGCGTTCTGGAGATTGTCACGGGAAGGGGCGAAACCGTCGGAAGAGCGCTTGCGGAAAGCCGCGAACTTGCCTCGCTCTCATTTACGGGATCGGTTGCCACGGGTAAAGAGGTCGAAAAGCTCTCCTGCGGCACGGGAAAGCGGCTCATCATGGAACTCGGCGGCAGCGACCCCATGGTAGTCTGCGCCGATGCCGATTTAGACAAAGCGGTCGCGGGGGCTGTATCGGGGCGCTTCTATAACTGCGGTCAGACCTGCACGGCAATAAAACGCCTCTTTGTTGCCGATGATATCGCGGATGAGTTCACCGCCAGACTGAAAGCCGAGACGGAGAAGATTACGGTCGGCAACGGCATTCTCAAAGGAATACGCATGGGACCCCTGAACAGCAGGGAGGGACTTGCGGGTATCGAATCGGCGCTTGAGCGCAGAGGCACGGGAGAGGTCGTCAGCGGCGGAGAACGCCTTACCGAAGGGGCTTTCGGCGCGGGCAACTTCTTTAAGCCGACAATTGTTCTCAATCCCGACGAAAAAAGCCCGCTCTTAAACGAAGAGATATTCGGACCGATACTCCCCGTCGTCAGCGTCGACTCGCTCGAGAGCGCCATTGAATATGCCAACAGAACGCCGTTCGGTCTGGGGGCATCGGTATGGACAAAGAGCCTCAGGAACAGTTACACCTTCGCCGAAAACATAGACGCAGGGATTGTCTGGGTGAACCGGCATCTCAAGATACCTCCCGAAGTCCCCTTCGGCGGCGAGAAAGCAAGCGGATACGGACGCGAGAACGGTCTTGACGCACTGAAACATTATACCAGAGAGAAGACCGTGATTATCTCGCCGTAACGACGTGATTCGGCAGAACAGCAGCACAGGAGGCACGGATATGACACTTAAGATAGGCACTCACGTATCGATTGCGGGTTCGCACGTAAAGGCATTCGAACGCGCAAAAGAGTCGGGCGCAAACACGTTTCAGATATTCACGGGAAATCCGCGGGGCTGGAGCACAAAGGATATTGACGAAGAGACCGCGGTCGCCTTCAATGCCGCGTATAAAAAATACAATTTCGGAGAGGTCGTCGCCCATATGCCCTACCTGCCCAATCCGGCATCGCCGAAGGACGAGATCTACGGAAAGTCCTGCGATGTCCTTCTCCGCGAAATCCTGAGATGCCGCAGACTCGGTATAGCATATCTTGTGACTCATCTCGGCAGTCACGGCGGGAGCGGCCGCGAATTCGGAATCAATCGGGTTGCCGACGCACTCACCGGCGCACTTACCGCGGCGGAAGAGGCGACAGTGAGTTCATCCTCAAAAACGCCGTTTGCCATCCTTCTCGAGAACACGGCGGGGACAAAGAACTCAATCGGCGGTCAGTTCGCGGATATCGGGGATATCCTGAAGATTACCGACGAAACCTTCCCCAATGCCATCGGTGTCTGCACGGACACCTGTCATGCCTTTGCCGCCGGATACGATCTCACGTCCGCCGAAGGCTTTGAGAGAACAATCGCCGATTTCGAAGACGCCGTCGGACTGAAGAGACTGAAGGTGATTCACTTAAACGACACAAAAGGCGACTGCGCATCCCATCTCGACAGGCACGAGCACATAGGACTCGGCAGAATCGGCAAGGAGGGACTAAAACGCATCGTCACCCACCCGACGCTCTCAAAGCGCATCTTCATACTCGAAACCCCAATCGACGAGACACGCGGCGACAAAGAGAATATCGCAGTCGTAAAAGATATGGCGGGAGATGCGGGCTCGGAGTGAAGCCGCACGCGTTTAAACCGCCTTAAGAAACGATATTCTGCGGATTTTTGCCGTTTATTACCGCCTGCGCATTCTCCCAGATTCTTTTATGCGCCACGACAAACGATCTCTCGGAGATGCCGCCCACGTGCGGTGAGAAGATGACCTTCTCCGCGGCGCTCTTGGGAAGATTCAGGAGCGGATTGTCTCGGAGTGTCGGCTCGGGGGCAACGCAGTCAAAACCCGCGCCCGCAATCCTGCCTTCCGTGAGCGCGGAGCAGACCGCAAGGTTATCGACCAGTTCCCCGCGTGCGGTGTTGATGAGATACGCCGTATTCTTCATTTTGCCGATAAAATCGGCATTGACTGTGTTTACGGTTGATTCCGTAACCGGCAGATGAAGGCTTACGATATCGGCAATGTGCAGGAGTTCGTCGAGCGGGACGTAGCCTGCGCCGTAGTATGCCTCATCCGCGGCGGAGAGCGGATGACGTGTGAAGTAGACGACGCGGCAGCCGAAAGGCTTCAACTTCAGCGCAACCGCCTTTGCGATATCGCCGAAACCGATTAAACCCACCGTGCATTCCGACAGGTCCCGAATGCCGCCGAGCATCATCTCCTCTTTCGTCTGTATCTGAAGACCCTCGCGGACGCGACCGTCGAAGACCACCACCCTTCTCAGAAGTCCGAGCATCAGAAGAATCGTCTGTTCCGCAACGCTGTCGGCATTCACTCCTTTATTGTTGCAGACGAATATCCCGCGCTCTTTTGCGGCGGCAACATCAATTCCGTTATAGCCCACGCCTTCGGACTGAATAAGCTTCAGATTCGGCATACGGGATATGAGCGCCCTGCCAACGCGACCTATGGCGTCGGCAAATATGACCTCGGCGTCGAGGGCACCCGCAGCTTCCGCGGCTTTTATTATCTCGTCTTCGGGCTGATTGAACGGAATATAGATCTTCTCCGCACTCTTTACAAATTCGTTATCCGGCATGTATCTCTCGTAACGCTGTCGGCTGGCAAGGATAAGGGCTTTCATGGTCGTCCGCAATGGTTATGTGAATTACTTACGTGAATTACTTAGTTTGAGTATTCTTTATTCGGTCAATCTGTAAAGTATGCTCTCAGTCGACATATCAATTATGGATTAAGACCAACAATATAAGACAACATTATAAGCCAATATTATATGGACATGCCGCTACTTTCAAAGCGGCGGGAGAATTCAGGAATTGATAGGAGAATACGACGGAGAATGGATAAATCTGGGTGAAGATGGTCTTATTCTCTATGATCAGGGAGGTTACGGCAGACCCGTGCAGCCGGACGGCAGAACGACCGCAAATCGTGACGCCGACGATAAAGCCGGCAAAACCGCCTGTAAAGGCGAGAGTAAAAGCGACAGCAAAACCGCAGTTACAAAAACCGCCCTCAGACTCTCTCCCGAAGAAGCGCTATACCTTATCGGAAGAGAGAAGATAACCGTAAAGAACTACACATACGACGAACTTCTGACCGTATGCACCGAAAAATCCGAATTTCTGCGAAAGTTTCTGGTCTATCGCGACATCCGCGAACGCGGCTTTGTCATTCAGTCGGGACCGCATGATTTCAGGGTTTTTAAACGCGGACAGAAGCCGGGCACAGGCACGTCCTTCTACACGATGCGGGTGCTCTCCGAGCGCGACCTCGTCGTGTTCCAAAAGGTAATCGAGGAGACACGCACCGCAAGAAACATGCGAAAACAGCTGATTCTCGCGGTCGGCGACGACGAAAACGAGATAACCTACTACGAGGTAAAGTCCGTAAACCCCCCCGAAGGCGTATCGGGATTCGAGTTCGGAAAGGTAAAGGGCAAGGTCATGGGAAATACCGTAATCCTGCACGTAAGCCCCGAATCGGAATACGAGAAGGTACTCTTCGGCACCCGCCTCGACGGCGAAAGACTCTCGCTATCACCCGCGGAAGCGCTCTACCTCATGGACAGGGGCATTCTGGAACTTGAAGAGGACAGATTCGACGCCGAACCCGAAGAAATATCACGTGCCGCGGAAACGGGCTGCAAAGGAGTCATACCCGTGACACGCGAAGAATACTTCGGGCGCGTCACCGCCGCCGACCACGAACTTGCCTACAAGATCAAAGCATACTCGCATCTTCGCGACCTGAAGAACATACCGAGGACAGCCTACAAATTCGGACACCACTTCAGAGTGTATTCGGGAGGCACCCAGCATTCCGAGCTTCTCGTGCACGCAATCCCCGTGACCGAGTCAATGCCCATGAGCGTGGTATCGCGCTCGGTAAGGCTTGCCCACAGCGTTCGCAAGAAGATGCTTTTTGCCTGTGTAAATACAGACAATATAGAATACATCGAGTTTGCCCGCGTCAAGATGTGAGTTTCAAAAGACGTAATGCGAAAGGACGCAGGCGTCGACCGTGATAAAGAAAGTCAGGAAAGCCATAAAGAAAGTGCAAGAATAATAGACTGAAGATACAAAATAATAGAGAAGACCCTTAAGATAACATGCAGTCCGAGATAAATCCGTGGTCAAGCACTCCAAATTTGGACATGGAGAAATTATACAGGGAGTTCGGAATAGAGCCTATCGAAGATATCGTAAAAGGTATCGAAGATGCCCCGACATTCCTGAGAAGAAATATCGTCAGCGGCAACCGCGACTATTCTCTTATTGCCGACGCAATCGCCGCAAAGAAGAAATTCTATGTCATGACAGGTTTCATGCCCTCGGGATATCCGCACCTCGGACATCTCATGGTCATGAAAGAGGTCGTCTGGCACACGAAACGCGGCGGCACTGGTTTCATATCCATCGCCGACCGCGAAGCCCACGCAGTCCGAGGTCTCTCGCGGGAGAAATGCAAATTCTTCGGCGAGAAGTATCTTTCATGGCTCTACGCTCTCGGATACAAAGGCGAGAGATACTATCAGAGCGAGAACGACAGACTCAAGGATCTCGCCTTTGAGAGCGCAATCAGAATCAACTTCTCGCAGCTTACGGCAATCTACGGATTTACACCCGAAACCTCGCTTGCCCATGCTATGAGCGTGGCAACCCAGGTCGCCGATATCCTCTATCCGCAGCTGAAATACGGACCGGCGCCGACCGTCGTGCCCGTCGGAATCGACCAGGACCCGCATATCAGACTGACACGCGACGTCGCAAACAGTCTGAGGATGTTCACAATCCTCAAGACCGACGACGGCGTGAGCATAAGGTCAAAGAACGCACCCGCTCAAGCCATGGACATGGTAGAGAAAGAGTTCGGCAAAAACGGCTGCAAACGCTTTGAAGGACATATCGATGTCAGGGGCGTCGACATTGCCTATGCCGACGAAATCGTCAGAAAGATTGAGGTCGAATGCGGCGGATACGGATTCTACCTGCCCTCGTCAACCTATCATACATTCCTTCAGGGGCTTACCGGCGGCAAGATGTCCTCGAGCGTTCCCGAGAGTCTCTTCAGATTCGACGAGCCCGAAAAAGACATCAAAAAGAAGATCATGGGCGCCCTCACCGGCGGCAGAATGACGCTCGAAGAGCAGAAGAAACTCGGCGGCGAGCCCGAAAAATGCTCAATATATCTCTTAAACGTCTTCCACATGCAGGAGGACGACGAAGAACTCAAAGAGATGTGCAGAGCCTGCAAGGCGGGCGAACTCCTCTGCGGCACCTGCAAGAAAGAGACATTTGAGAGAATAAAAGAATTTACAAAAGATTTCAACGAAAAACTCGATGAAGTATCACATATGGCGGAGTAAAAGATGGAAAAGACAAACGAACTGACATACAACGAGAAAAGACTGCTTGCGGTTTTAAAGCCGCTCAAAGATGCGGAGATGAAGAAACAGTACTATCAGCAGACGATAGCGACATCCCTCTCCGGCAATAACCTTCCGATAATCTCGGCATTAAACTCGTTAAAAGACATTCTCAGCGTCCTCGAAGAGAAGAAGAACATTGCGCTCAATCCGATACGCAATGCCGTAAACATGCTCGAGTCGGGTTCGGACGAGAAATCGGGATTTTCGTTAAAGAGACTGAGCCTCGCCAGACCTTCGGTAAAGTATCTCGCAATAATAATGGACACATCCGAGGAGGCTGTGGTGCAGTATGCAAAACTCCTCGACTCACGCGGTTACTGTAAGCTGATCGCCGAAAAGACCGTCGCCTATGCCTGCACCGAAGAGGGTGCAAAGTATGCTAAGGAGGGACTGCCCGAACGTCGTCTTTACGACTCGTTTGAGAACTCCATTGCCTTAAAGGACTTACAGGCAAACCCGAGCGCAAAACTCGGAATCGGCTGGCTCAGAAAGAAGGGCTGGGTAACGATTAAAGACGGCATTGCCACAAAGGTCGGCGACGTTCCTTTGGGTCCCGACGAAATCGCACTCAAAGACCTCTCGGTCAAGTCGGCAGGCACGGAAGAACTCCTTAAGAGAAAACTCATCACCGAAGACGAGATAACCGAATACTTCATCGAGATAACAAAGGAGGGCGAAGATCTCGTCGAGAAAGGTCTGGACCTGAGAATCGAGACCAGCACCCTTACCGCCGAGCAGATACGCACGGGCGAATGGACAAAACTCAAACTCCGCAACTATAACGTTCAGACTCCGCCCAAGAGAATCTTCGCCGGCAAAAAACACCCGTATCAGCAGCTTATCGACGAGATGAGAGGCATTCTCATAAGTATGGGCTTCACCGAGATGTACGGCAATGTAATTCAAAGCTCGTTCTGGAACTTCGACGCACTCTTCCAGCCGCAGGATCACCCTGCAAGAGAGATGCAGGATACCTTCTTCCTCGACATGAAAGCGGAGCTGCCGCCGTATTACAAGGCAATCCGCGACATACACGAGCACGGCGGAGATACGTCATCGACGGGCTGGGGCGGCAAATGGAGCGAGGAGAAGGCAAAACAGTGTGTCTTAAGGACGCATACCACGGGTCTTTCGATTCAGTATCTGAAGGATCACCCGCACGATCCCTTAAAGGTCTTCTGCATAGGACGCGTATATCGCCGCGAAGCCATAGACCCGACCCATACTCCCGAGTTCGAGCAGCTCGAAGGCATAGTCATGGACTCGGATGTCTCGTTCAGACACCTCATGGGCTTCTTAAAGGAGTTCTATCAGAGGATGGGCTTCACAAATGTCAGGTTCAGACCGGCATACTTCCCCTACACCGAGCCTTCGGTCGAGCCCGAGGTCTACGTCGACGGTCTGGGATGGGTCGAGCTCGGCGGCGCAGGCATATTCCGCGAGGAAGTTACGGCGCCTTGGGGCGTAAAATACCCCGTTCTGGCATGGGGACTGGGAATCTCAAGGGTTGCCATGCTGAAGATGGGACTTAAGGATCTGCGTCAGCTCTACAGGAGCGATGTCGACTGGATAAGGAGCGTGCCCATGAACAGAAACGAGATAAAGGCGACGGCATGCGGTGATACCGATGAAAGAGTCGCAAATCAGAAGAACGGGGAGGAGTAAAAATGGCAGTCATAACACTTCCGTATAAGTATCTGGAGGAACTTACCGGCGTCGACAAAGATACAATAATCGAGAGACTTCCGATGATCGCCGCGGATATCGAGAGATACGAGGACGATCACTTCGATGTCGAGTTCTTCCCAGACAGACCCGACATGTACTCACCCGAAGGCGTGGCACGCGCAATGAGAGGTTTCCTCAATATAGAGACGGGTCTTAAGAGATATGACGTAAAGCCCTCCGGAATCAGGTTCACGACCGACCCGAAATTAAAGGATATCAGACCATTCCTTGCATCCGCGGTTATCCGCGGGCTTAACTTTACCTCCGAGAGCATTCAGAGCATCATGGGACTTCAGGAGGCTCTTCACTGGGCAATCGGACGCGGACGCTCAAAGGTAGCCATAGGCATTCACGACCTCGACAAAGTCAAAGCGCCGTTCAGATACATTGCCTCGGAGAAGAGCCGCAAGTTCGTTCCGCTCGACTTCGACCGCGAGATGAGCATGGACGAGATATTAAAGGAGCACCCGAAAGGAGTCAGCTACGCAAAACTCGTCGAGAAATTCGAGAGATATCCGCTCATCGTCGACAGCGAAGACAATGTGCTCTCGTTCCCGCCGATCATAAACGGCGAACTCACCAAGGTCACGACCGAGACAAAGAACATTCTCCTCGACTGCACGGGAACCGACGAGAAAGCCGTCAGAATTGCGGCAAACATCATCTGCGCCGCTCTTGCGGAAGCCGGCGGACAGATTGAGAGTGTGGAGGTCGACGGCGTTACCATGCCAAACATGGAACCTGTGGAGAGAACGGTCAGCGTCTCGGAGTGCAACAAACTTCTCGGATTCAGCCTTAATGCCGAAGAGATGTGCGAGAATCTCAGAAGAATGAGATTCGATGCCGAGCCTGTCGGCGATCCTAAGACCACGGATAAAGTCCGTGTTCTGGCGCCCTGCTACAGAAACGACATCATGCACGACTGGGATATCTTCGAGGACGTTGCCATTGCCTACGGCTTTGACAATCTCGTCGCGGAACTGCCAAATACCTTCACAATCGGCAAGGAACATCCGTATCAGAAGAATCTCGGGCTTGTGCGCAAAATAATGACCGGACTAGGGTTCATGGAGATGATGCCCTTTACCCTCTCGAATGACAGGGTTATGTATCAGAACATGCGCAGACCGAAGTGTGCGGATGCGCTCTATGTCCTGCACCCAATCTCCGAGGAGCAGACCATGTTCAGAACCGATATCCTGCCGCTCATGATGGAGACCCTGCAGACGAACCAGCACCGCGAACTTCCGCAGAGGCTCTTCTCCGCCGGCGACGTCGTTCACGGACGCGAGACCTATCAGACCGTATCCGCCGTATCCATGCACAGTGCCGCGGATTTCTCCGAGATTTATGCGATTGTCGACGCATTCATGCATGAACTCGGTCTGGAATATACCGCCGAAGTCTCGGATGATGAAGCGTTCCTCAAGGGAAGGCGTGCGGATATAATCGTGAACGGCAAAAAAGTCGGCGTCTTCGGAGAGATTCACCCCGAGGTCATAACCGCATTCGACATGGATCAGCCGGTAAGCGCTTTCGAGTTTGACTTAAGAGTGCTCTATCCGGAAAAGATTGAATAAGATTGAATAATCCATTCAAAAATACTTTTGAAAATGAATTTGAAAATAAATTTGAAAATATATCGAAACGTTTGAGATATCCTGTCTCAAACCCTGTTTTTTGATGTGTTGCACCGGATACATAGGTAACATATAAATTCAAATCCAAAAAATACTGTACGTCAAAATATTCCCGCCATTTGAGGGCAAAACATGAAACTTCAGAATAAATTTCTCGCAACAATATTTTTGATAATGCTTGCGGCATTCGCAGGCACGGTATCGGCGGCAGACGAAAATTCGGGCTCGGCATACCTTACAATCACGGGTGTATCCTCCGATCCCGCCGTCTTCATGTACGGCGATACCGGAACGGTCACGGTAAAAATCAAGAATACTGGTACTACAAGCGTCAACTATCAGCGTGCCGACCTGTTCTCGAAGGACATAAAAGTCTTAAATGACGATGCATACGACACAGCGGGATTCATCGGCGGAGGCAACGAGATTGAATTCGTATTCTATGTCAAAGCAACATCTAATGACGGAATATACTATCCGCGTTTCTATCTTGATATGAAAGGCTCGGGCAGTGTAAGCCACAACGTGCCCGTCAAGATAGAGAATTCGGGGCTTGTGATTTCGGCGCTGAACGCTCCCGATTACTATCAGGAAGGCATAAGCAAGAAGATAAATGTCCTTGTCGGAAACCCGAGAGAGAACGCGGTTTCGGGCGTTACCGTAAACGTTAAGGGTGACGTTACCACGACACAGACAAGCCGGTTCATAGGCGCACTTGCCGCGGATGCCTCGGCAACGGCGGAATTCGAGGTTACACCGACTTCGGAGGGCACAATGACCTTTGAGGTATCCTATAAGAACGGCATGACCACGCATACGTCCGAACTGACCCTGCCCATAGTCTACGGCACGAGCAAGGTCTCGCCCAATCCCATTATCACAAATGTCAAGTTAACCGACAACGGCGGATACAAAACACTCTCCGGCGATGTCAACAATGCCGGAATCGAAGACGCAAAATCGATGGTTGTCACGGCAGCCTCACCTGCGGTCCCGGTAGACCCGTACAAATCCTCGGTCATCGGATCGCTTGACTCGGATGACTTCTCAAGCTTCGAGATTACATTCAGATGCGACAGTGAAGAGATACCCGTGCTCATCACCTTCAAGGATGCCGCCGGAAACACCTATACAAAGACCGATAAGATAAAGAGCAATTCAGATGGTGAACTCACTTCGGAAAGCGCTACAGGCGAAGGTAAGGGACAGTTCCCGCAGAACGGCGGCAGAGGCATGAGCGGAATGATGAGAGGCATGGGCGGCGGAGGTCTCCCGATTACCTGGATAATCATACTCATAATCATAGCCGGCGGTGTTGCCGTGGCATGGAAGAAGGGCTATCTCACAAAGGCAACGGATGCGATAAATAAACAGACGGAAAAGAAGAACTGAGTCGCGGGGAAACAACATGACAGAAGAACCGGTCATAAAACTGGAAAATGTGACTAAAATCTACGTTCTTCCGACCGATCAGGTGACTGCGCTGAACAATGTATCCCTTGAGATATATAAAGGGGAGTTTGTCGCCATCATGGGGCAGTCGGGTTCGGGCAAATCCACGCTCCTCAACCAGATAGGGTGCCTTGACGTGCCCACATCCGGCAAACTCTACATAGACGGAAACGACGTAAGCCTTCTCAACGACGATCAGCTCACGGACTTAAGGCGCGACAAGATAGGATATATCTTTCAGCAGTTCAACCTGATTCCGCTGCTTAACCTCCGCGAGAATGTGGAGTATCCGCTGATACTCAAGACCAAAAAACGCGACACGACGGGGTACCCGGAAAAACTGCTGGAGATGGTGGGCTTGGGTACGTCAAGGATAATGCATAAGCCGAAAGAGATCTCCGGCGGTCAGCAGCAGAGGGTTGCAATAGCAAGGGCGCTCGTAAACGACCCGACAATCATTCTCTGTGACGAGCCTACGGGTAATCTCGACTCGAAGACAAGTATTCAGGTCATGGAAATGCTAAAAGACCTGAACAATCAGGGAAGAACCATAGTCATGGTAACGCACGACGAAGAGACGGCGGCGTATGCCAAACGCCAGATTCTCTTCTCGGACGGAGAGATTATAGAGGAGAGGTTCAATGATAATTCTTGACGATATCTTCTTTGAACTCTCGGTAAGGAACGTAAGACTCCATTTCTTAAGGAGCCTGCTTGCCGCCATCGGTATTGTCATAGGCGTGGTTGCGATTACCTCCATAGGTATCCTCGGAGCAAACATGACGCAGTCGGTTACCGCGGACTTATCGGCAAACGGCAACGTTATCATGCTCTCGCCTCAGGGCGGCGGTTTCTTCAGCGATGACGACGACTACATCTCCCAGAAACAGCTTGCCAAGATTGAGAAGACGGTAGGTACCGAGAATCTTGTAATCGCGATTTATTCCGATTCCGACAAGATAACTGTCGGTTCCGAGGAAGGGAGGGCGTCGATTTACGCTCTGGATATGGATGTCCTCAAGAATCTCGTCGAGGTCGAGACCGGCGATTATCCGACTTCTCTGACCAGTGTCGTTGTAGGACCGTCTCTTGCCGAACGCTATAAACTGAAGGTCGGCAGCAGAATAAAGATAGGCGATAAGGACAAGGAAGACCCTAAGCAGACAACGGTGCGCGTATCGGGCATACTCAAGGAGAGGGGCATGTCCATGGATTTAAGCTCCGATAACGCGATAATTACGATGGAGAAATGGTTTACCAACCGCTACGGCGACGAAGGTAAATACGATCAGGTAAACATTGTCGTTGCCGATATCAATGCCATCGACGATCTGGTGGATAAACTGGATCATGCACTCAACTACCGCAAGGATGAGGTAAGAATCATGGATTCGGGATCCCTGATTGAGAGTATTTCCGCTACAATCGGCATTATTATCGCTTTCATGTCGGCAATAGGCGCCATCTCGCTTCTGGTCGCGGCAGTCTCGATATTCAATGTGATGCTGATGTCGGTTACCGAGAGAATCAAGGAGATAGGCATTCTTCGAAGCATAGGAACACGCCGCTCCGAGATTCGAAGGATGTTCCTGTACGAGTCGGCGATACTCGGTATCATAGGTTCGACACTGGGTGCGGTATTCAGCCTCATCGGAAGCTTTTTACTGACATACCTTATGCTTAATACAACCGAGTATTTCTTTACGATGCAGAGTCTGATACAGATCCCTTACGGTATTCTCATCGGTATCGTAATCTGTGTGATCTCGGGAGTGTATCCCGCATGGAAGGCTTCAAACATGGACCCGATAGAAGCGCTCAGAGCGGACTGACGGGGAACGGAACTACGCGACGATAGCGTATTGACGGGGATTAACGATTATGCGGATAACGGAATCCGCAATTTTTTTATCTTTTTTGATTAACCTAATTTAACATCTTTGGACTTCTTTCGAACAATAACCAAAGATTTAACAAAAACGGTATCCGAAATAATAGTGCATTCTGATTTTTCGGGCAGAGACAGCATGAAAAAGAATACATATTACATTATTACTTCGTTTATAGTGTTCATAGTCGCTTTAATCAACTATGGCGCGGTATGCTTAAACCGATATCCCGCCATGCTTATTGTGACGGCTTCTGTCCTGATTGCGGCAACAATAGTCTATATTTTGAGGAGAAGAATCGATGACGCGCCTGTAACCGATGAACTCATCTCAAAGATAAACGAGATGTCGGCAACACGTTCCCTTCAGATTACCTGGATTTTAATTTTTGCAGCCGTGGTTGCCAACCTGAACATTGTCTGGTATATGGATGATCCCGTATTAAGATCCGCTCTGCTTCATCTGGGTATGCCGTTTCTCATCAATCTCGCGATTATGATAATGATATATACCATATTCAGGATTTATTACACGCATAAGTATCTGGGGCTTGGTGACGATGAAGAATCAGATTAAGGTATATCGCGCAAAATACGATCTGACTCAGTGGGATCTGGCGGATGACGTAGGGGTAACCCGTCAGACCATTATCGCAATCGAGAAGAATAAGTATTCGCCATCGCTTGATCTTGCGTTCAGGATTGCCCGACGTTTTAATGCAAAAATAGAAGATGTCTTCCAGTATGAAGGATAAACGGCGATAAGGGAGCAATGCGGACAATTAAAGCCCGCATAAAGACCTTATGCCCCCACAGACATTCATATCCAACCAAATATTTCCATATATCACCAAATAGAACCATACCATCATATAACCCCATATCATTACATCCCCATTTCCAAAACCGGGTAGGGGCTTATCCCGCAACCACGTCTCTATAATCACTTCAAATACTCTGTAAAGAAGCTCTCCAGCTTATCAAACGGAATATAGCCCTTATCTCCGCCATCATAAAGGTCTGTATGGTTTGCACCGGGAATGAGCAGAAGTTCCTTGTTGTCCGTATATCTGCTGTCCTTCGTCATATTTGCATAGGCATCCTTGCCGAAATAGCAGGAATGTGCCGCATCTCCGTGAACAACCAGCACGGCACTCCGAATCTCATTGCTGTACTTAAGAATAGGCTGATTCATAAATGATTCTGTTCCTATCACATTCCAGCCTTCGTTGGAATTTAATGACCTTGCATGATAGCCGCGCCCGGTTTTGTAATAATCGTGATAGTCCTTCAAAAATTGCGGTGCATCGTCAGGAACGATCTCCGGCACACCTCCGCCCGACTTGTATTCTCCGTTTTTCAGATCCTCAAGCCGCTGTGCACACATTGCTTTTCTTTTTTCGTATCTGGCTTCCTCGCTGTCTTCCGCATCGAAATACCCATTTGCACTTACTCTTGTCATGTCATACATGGTAGACGCTACCGTAGCTTTGATTCTTGTATCAAGTGCAGCCGTATTGATTGCCATACCGCCCCAGCCGCAGATTCCGATGATGCCGATACGGTCAGGATCAACCTTATCGTTCAGCGAAAGGAAATCTACTGCCGCCATGAAGTCCTCAGTATTGATATCGGGAGAAGCCATATATCTCACGTTTCCGCCGCTTTCTCCTGTAAAGGAAGGGTCAAAAGCTATCGTGACGAATCCCCTCTCCGCCATAGTCTGCGCATAGAAACCGCTACACTGTTCCTTGACTGCGCCAAAAGGACCGCATACCGCAATGGCGGAAAGCTTTCCTTCCGCATCCTTTGGCACATACATATCCGCTGCGAGCGTGATGCCGTAACGGTTAACAAATGTCACCTTGCTGTGAGCAACTTTCTCGCTCTTGGGAAATGTCTTGTCCCATTCCTGCACCAGTTTCAGCTCTTCTTTTCCGATCATCTTAAATGCCCCGTATTATATTATTATACCCGTTCTTTACATAATCTTATAAATAGGTTCGGGTATGCCGTAAAGATGCTGCGGATTGGCTTATTTTTCCTGCACACACAAATCTTTACAAAAAAGGTCAAAGCATTAGAAAGACGAAAACGGATAAATTCGACACATCTGCGATTGCTATGCTGTTGATGAACGATAATTATTCTTCAATTCAGACGGGCAAATCGGCGGATGAGCAGACGCAGATGCTTTTTGACAATACCAATACGTTTAACGGATGCGGTATCCGAATAATTATTCATTCGGAATTACAAGGCGGAGATAACATGAAAAAAAATAACTATTACATTATTGCCTCGCTTATAATCCTCATCGCCGCCATAATCATCTATGGTGCGGTATCCGTCTGGGGACCTTCCGCAATGCCACTAGTGGCGGCACTGGTCATAATTTCGGCAATAACCATCTACGTTCTGAGGAACAGGATAGACGATGCTCTGGTAACGGACGAGCTCATCTCAAGGATAAACGAGATGGCGGCAACACGCTCCCTTCAGATAACATGGTTATTGCTGTTTGCATCCGTAATCGCCAACCTTTCCCTGATTCTGATAGCGGATAATGATTTATTAAGAACCAGGATGCTTTATCTGGCAATGCCGTTTGTGATCAATCTTGCAATTATGCTCCTGATCTATGCCATCTTCAGGATATACTATACCAAAATGTATACAGGGTCTGAGGACGATGAAGAATCAGATTAAGGTATTTCGTGCGAAATTCGATCTGACGCAGTGGGATCTGGCCGATGACGTGGGAGTAACCCGTCAGACCATTATAGCAATAGAGAAGAATAAGTATGCCCCCTCGCTTGAACTTGCATTCAGGATTGCCCGACGTTTTGATGCGAAGATAGAGGACATATTCCAGTACGACGGCTGAAACCCGACGGCAAAAACGAAAAAAAAGGAACCAACGCCGGCGGCGCTACGGCGCGGTTATCTCCGACATATTCCCATGCCAATTTCCCCACACCGCACTTTTTCTCCCCGATGTTGCATAATGCGAAAATCATTCATTTAACCGAAACGTTATATGACCTGTGCAGGGGGATTTCATTCATTTATATACTCCGCTCCCCACATTATTATTCAGAGAGTGCACTCAGACCCAAAGGTGCAACTGCTCACAAAAAGGATTCCAAATATTGCGAAAATTTAAACCGAAATCTCAGTCAATTGAATTCACAAGTCATCCAAATCATCAAAAACATCCAATCATCCAAAATTCACACAAGATCGGAATTAAATCCGGACATATCCATTAAAAACCATACACAACAGTAAGCAACCATACAAAACCCAACGGCGATTACAAACATAAAACCATAATAGAGGATACGGAACAGCCGTAAAACGGGAGTAAATCTCCTGAATTCCTAAATGTGCATAAAACGGCTGACAATTGCCTGAATACGGGAACAAATTACCCATAACGTTCCAAAGAATTTCGGGCAATCTTCTTCATATTCGTTTCTTCGATCTCTTTTATGCCGATAAGATAACATGCAAAGCTATTTTTATTTCACACTGCTATCTATAGATACTGCACATTATCACGGCGGTCGTTGATCCATATGAATTTGAGAACGGCGGATAAATCGGATATCGATGAACTTGTCAGGCAGAGGCTCGATTATCTTCATCTCGAATACGGCACAATGTCCGATGACCTGCTCGATAAGATAAAGTCGCAGCTGCCCGTGTTTTATGAAAAGCACTTAAACGAGGATTTCTTTGCGTATATCGCCGAAGAAAACGGTCATATCTACTCCTCGGTCTTTCTGCTTGTTCAGGAAAAACCCGCAAATCAGCTCTTCGCAACGGGAAAGACGGGACTTATCCTCAATGTGTTCACGGACGAGAGATACCGCCATCACGGTTTTGCAACCACGCTCTTAAATCGGGTAATCGAGAAGAGCAAAGAGCTTGATCTCTCCTATCTGGAACTGACGGCAACGGATGAGGGGCGACCGCTCTATCAGAAACTCAATTTCGTTCCGAAAGTGCCCCGCCATCCCGAGATGATCCTCCAATTGCAGTGATTTTTCCGATTAGCGGATACTTCGGGATGAGTTTACACTCATGGAATCAATACAAAACATATAATAATGACTAACACTAAGTTTATTAGGCAACATAACAGGGCCCGTAGCATAGTCGGTGGTGCACCCGGCTGATAACCGGGAGGTCGTGCGTTCGAGTCGCACCGGGCCCACTCTTTTTACGCTGTTTTGAAAGATTTTAACTGTACGCAGATTTACGTCCGCAGATTCGGAAAGGATTAAAGTCATCGGATTTACTTCAATGAATTTACGTCAACAGAAAAACGTCAATACAAAAACATCAATGTAAAATAGAATTATTGTTTATTGTGTATTCTGTTCATCTTCGCTCTTGAAAACATAAGCAAGGGTCTTCTCGAGAGACGATACCAGATCGTCGCTTCTCCTGAGATACTGCTCGAACGCCTTATAGAGCATGAACATGATATCAAAGCCGTAAAGATCGAATGCCTCTTCCGCGCTTATCTCGCGGATATACGAATCCGTCATGAACTCGGAATTCGTATACATAATCTCGGAGAAGACACCTTTCTCGGATAAGGCACAGAACTGGGTATCGACCTTCTTCGTCATATCGTCGGGACGATACGGCATCGGATCTGTCTTTCCGAGAATGAACATCTTCTCATCGGAATAAACCTGATCGTACATCTCGCCGTTCGCACCCGCCTTGCCGCGTATGAGAAGATTCACACCCATCTTTTCGGCAAGCGGAGCCGCGGTCCTGCCCATTGCCGAGAGAAGTTCGGCACGGTTCTTCTTCACTTCTTCAGAAAGCTCATCGGCTTTCGCTTTGCCCGCGTCAATCTCGCTGACTATGGCATCAAAGCCTTTTTTTATTATATCCGCAGTCTCGCTGTCCATACTATCGGTTCCTTAATTCATCCGTTACTAAACTATTCGCCGTCAAGATATAAAAGAATATGAAACCGTAAGGAAACAACATGAAACGGATACAATAAATAGGCTGAACTCGAAGCCGGCAAAAAAGCACTCAGACCGTTGACGGTTAACGGTCAAAAAATATCGTGAATATATTCAAAAAGCAGATAGGGAGATTATGCCGGTTTAGCGGCACCGTTGCTGTTGTTGCCGCGAACCAGAATATCATAAAGTATCTTTGCGATATCGACCCAGATAATCAGATAATCGCCGCTGTTCTCGTCTTTGCCGCCGTCTTCCTTCCCTATTTTGATGACGCCCTTAACGTATGCCTCACGCGAGAGTGAATTATCGATCTGATCGACGGAATCCTCTGAGATCCTTCTGACACTGTGGACGTCGTCGACTATAAGTCCCACGTTAGAGCCCTCGGTCGCATCCGGCGCAAGAACGATGATCTTCTTGTCGTCACGCTCTTCCACGGGAAGACCCATGAGATAATTCAGACTGAGAATATTTGTTATCTCACCGCGAAGATTGATAATTCCGGCAATATACTCGGGTGCACGCGGCACGGGAGTAATCGGCATCATCTCCACGATCTCTCTTGTCATTTGGATATCCAGAGCATAGTTTACTCCCGATATCTCAAATTGCACAATATCTATCACTGTACCTCCTCCTGTTTTTCTACGAATTAAAATTAAAGTTCAGGTGATTGTTTCAGCACTTGAACTTCGCATTCGCATTCTCAAGGTTCTTGACAAGGTTACCGACTTCGTGGATTGCACTGGAGATCTCCTCAATTGAAGCACTCTCCTCCTCGGCAAGTGCGGCAAGCTCCTCGGTCTCCTTCTGAACCTCACGGGTCTTCTGTGTACCGCTGTCGGCAGCCTTTACGATGTTATTGGAGATATTTGCCTGATCCTCGATAGCACGGGTAATCTCGCCGATATCGTTGGTGACCTGACCGGACTTCGCAATGATTGTATTGAGTGCGACGATTGTCTTGTTGACGCTGTCGACACCCTCGACAATCTCCTTGTTTGCCGCGATGATTGCCTCGGCGGTCTTCTCGCTGCTCGCCTGAACCACGGAGACAACGCTCTCGATGGTCTCGGTTGCCGCACGGGCCTCTGCCGCAAGGTTCTTGACCTCGCCGGCAACTACGGCGAATCCGCGACCGTGTTCACCGGCACGTGCCGCTTCAATAGCCGCATTGAGTGCCAGCAGGTTGATCTGACCCGCGATTGCATTGATCATCCTTACGACATTGCTGACTTCCTTGATCTTCTCGGAGAGCTCGGAGATACTCTGGACACTGCCGCTTGCAATCTTCTCGACATTGTTCATCTTTATGTTTGCATCGTTACCGAGGGACTGTGCCTCCTTACCGATGTCGACAACCTGATTCGCCGCGTTGAAGACTTCCTGTGACGTACTTGCAATCTCCTCGTTGGATGCCGAGAGATCGGATATCTGGTTGCTGATCTCCTCAATGCTCTGGAAGAGTGCGGTTGTCAGGTCGGCAGCTCTCTGACTTGCGCCGGCAACGCTCTCTGCAGCCTTTGCAATCTCATCGGTTCCCTTAATGATCTCGCCGGAGGTCTGGGAGACCTGCATTGTGACCTTGTTGGACTCGCGGACATTCTCTGAGACCTTCTCGCCGATATTGTTAAGCGACTGCTTGAACTTGTCGAAGTCGCCCTTTACGGCGATATCCTCGGAGAATCTGGCAGAGAAGTCGCCTGCCGCGTAGAACTCCGAGATCTGCATTGCTTCGTTCAGCGGTGTGGCAACAGACTCCATGAGTTTGTTCAGGTCCTGACCGAGCAGGTTGAAGAGACCCTGATAGACATCGGCATCGATACGGTATTCGAGTTTACCGTCAATACCCGCATTCGCAAGTTTCTCGATATCGGTGATGACACCTGCAAGAACATCTCTGAGACGCTGGACCGAGTTGAAGATCTCGACAAACTGCGCACGCATCTCCTTTGTGTATACGTCGGCATCGTTGACGTCAAGCTGCAGACCGTCCTTGTTTCCTGTTGCCAGAGATTCAAGGCTTGCGGCTATACGCTGGACATGGACATCCATGTACTCGCTCTGGGTGACCTCGGGTGTTCTGTCCTGATAGATGTAGTAGTTGACATCAATCTCGCCCTTATCGTCAACAATAGGCGTCTGGAAGAGTCTGAGGTAACTCTTTGTTCCGTCTTCCCATTTGACCGTCATGTCCGAGATTTCATTCTTCTTGGAGTTGAATGACTCATAGAAGTCGGCACCTGTGACCTCGACGTTGAAGTCATAGAGCTTCTTTGCCATCAGTTCATCGTAACTGCCGTGCCAGATCTTCTCGTACTGCTTGTTAAGGTCAAGCCTGTGCTTGTCGGGAGCGAGTACGGCAATACCCTGCGGGTTGTTTCTGACAAAGGCATCGGCACGTCTCTGAAGCTTTGCGGAGTTGTCGATCTCTTTACGCAGTTCGGTGATATCGTTGTAGACCGTAAGGATACTGTCCACCTTGCCGCCGGCTGTGAGGAGCGGTATATTGTATCTCTCGACATCCTTGTCGCCGCTGGGGAATCTGACTGCCGCTTCGCCGTGGCTTGCGGTCTTTGTCTCAAGTGTCTCCTTGACGGATTTACCCGCCTGCTTGAGATATATCATATCCTTTATTGTAAGGTTGGCTGCTTCCTCAGGCGTGTATCCGGACAGTTTGAGGAATGCCTTGTTTGTAACCTCGGCTTTCATATCGGTATTCCAGATGACAATCGGCATCGGGTTTTCCTGGACGATTGCATCCGTGCGCTGCTGAAGCGTCTTGATGGACTCCAGCTGCTCGGTCATCTCGGTTAAGTCCTGATAGATGTAGTAGTTGACATCGATCTCGCCGTCTTCGTTGAGGATTGGGGTCTGGAAGAGTCTGAGGTAGCTGAACGAGCCGTCTTCCCACTTGATCTTCATGTCAGAGACTGCCTTCTTCTTGGTCTCGAAGGACTTGTAGAAGTCGTCGCCCGTTACTTCAATGTTGAAGTCGTAGAGCTTCTTTGCCATCAGCTCATCGTAGGTGCCGTGCCAGATTCTCTCGTATTCCTTGTTAAGGTCGAGTCTGTGCTTGTCGGGAGCGAGTACGGCAATACCCTGCGGGTTGTCGGTTACGAAGAGTTCCGCACGTCTCTGGAGTGCCTTGTTCGACTCGATCTGTGCCTTCATCTCGGTTAAGTCCTGGTAGATGTAGTAGTTGACATCGATCTCGCCGTTTTCGTCAAGGATAGGTGTCTGGAAGAGTCTGAGGTAGCTGAACGTGCCGTCTTCCCACTTGATCTTCATGTCGGAGACTGCCTTCTTCTTGGTCTCGAAGGACTTGTAGAAGTCGTCGCCCGTGACCTCGATGTTGAAGTCGTAGAGCTTCTTTGCCATCAGCTCGTCGTATGTGCCGTGCCAGATTCTCTCGTATTCCTTGTTAAGGTCGAGTCTGTGCTTGTCGGGAGCGAGTACGGCAATACCCTGCGGGTTGTCGGTTACGAAGAGTTCCGCACGTCTCTGAAGTGCTCTGTTGACCTTCTCTTCTTCCTTGATTGTCGTCATCAGCTCTGCGATGATTTCGGCTATTTCCTTTTCATCACCGGAATAATCGTTGGGATTTACCACAGCGGAATTCCTGTCTGCCAAAAATTTCTTTACTGTACTTTTTAGATCAGATATTGACATAACAAAAGTCTCCCTATTATTAAAATAGACTATTACTCAAAGACATATATTATTTATGTCTTTGTCAATCAAAAAACGAAATAATATTTTGCGCAATCCTTTTCGGTTAACGGATTAAGGAATATATCAGCCCCCTTAAGCGCGTTTGTTTCCCATAAACCGACCGCATTTTTGAGCCGATGCGGAAAGGTCACGAAGGCACGGACGGTGCCCTCAACCTCACGTGAATACCCGTAAACTTCCCGTGAACTTCCCGTAAACATGCAGTAAACTTACGATAAAGATACGGTAAACATAAGGCTATACAATGCACCCAAACCAGAAAGGAACTTTTCACACGGTTTCGGCTATAAGATAATGCCTGTGGTGGTCGATAATCCGCAGATCGAGTTTTTTGCCGAGCGGAAGGTCTTCTTTTACCACGATATTGTTATAGTATCGGTCGCGTGCCACAATCGTTCCCGCCATCTTCTTCTCGGTGACGGCGGCATGAACGGTGCGCCCTATCATCGCGGCATTGTTGGCGTCATAGATTTTGTTTGCGGCAATTGTGAGCATTCTGGAACGATTCTTTTTTATCCAGTCCGGCATGTCGTAATACTTGGCGGCAGGTGTCCCTTCGCGGAGTGAAAAACGCGTTATATTGACTTTTGTGGGTTTTACTTCCTCAATGAGCGAGAGGGTTTCGTTAAAGTCCTCCTCGGTCTCGGTCGGATAGCCGACTATGAAGTCGGTCGAAATTCTGGCATCGGGAATCCGTCTGCGAAATGCGCCGACAACGTCTATGAACTGCTCGCGGGTATATCCGCGGTTCATGGTCTCAAGGACATGGTTCGAGCCGGACTGAACGGGGAGATGAATAAAGGCATAGATCTTTTCGAGGGTGAACGCCTCCGCTATTTCGTCGATATGCGGCATCACGGTCGCGGGGTTCATCATGCCGACTCTGACGGCAAAGTTGCCGTCGATGTCATTGACGGCGGTGAGAAGCTCTCCGAGGTTGCTGCCGATATCCGCTCCCCATGCACTGACATCCTGTCCCGTAAGCTGTATCTCCGAGACGCCGGCGGCAACCTGCCTCTTTACCTCCGCAATTATGCGCTCTTTACCGAAACTGCGAAGGCGCCCGCGTGCAAACCGCGTTATGCAATAGGCACAGGCTCCGAGACAGCCCGTACCTATCTGAACGATTCCAGTGTTTCCGAAAGCAACGCCGCCGACACGCTCCGAGTTCTCATAAATTTCGTCGGGCATTATGAGATGAATATCGGGACGCAGTTCAAGGAGTTTCTCTCTCTGAACCACGGGCATGCATCCCGTTACATAGACTTCCTTATCCGCATAATCGTTTATTGCCCGTATCATCGCCCTCTCGGTCTGCGATACGACGGTACAGGTGTTTATCACGACGGCATCGGCGTCTTTCGCGTTTTCGGCGATGACACAGCCGTTAGCCGCGGCTATCTCCTTTATTTTTTCCGTATCGGCAAAATTGAAGGTGCATCCGTATGTCTCAAAGAATACGGATTTGTTTCTTAGGGTATGCATGAATCTGAATCGTATACGCTCTCTTCATTTCCCGAACATGCCGAAGAAGAGCGTGAAGAAATCATCGAAGAAACCGTACATTCTCTGCATCTCCGAGCGTATTGGCTGGGTGCCGGGTATTCCGAAGATTCGGTCTCCTTTGGAGAGTTTTGAACTCTTGGTTTTATCGCTTTCACTGCCGGCGGCTACCGTGGGTGTCGCTGTCGGCGCCACGGTCTTTGAAGCGGCGGTTACCGTAATGTAGTTGCTCCTCGTCGCCGTGTAGGTCTTGGATTTCTCATCCGTGACCGTCATCTTGACCGTGTACGTACCCGCACTCTGATACACATGCGAAATTACCCTGCCGTAGGATACCGCAGTGCCGTCACCGAAATTCCACGCATATTCATCGATATCGTAGGTATTGTCGGGATCGGGTTTGGCTTCGAAACGCACGTTGAGCGGCGCCGTTCCGCTTGTCGGCGATGCCGTGAAGGTCGCAGACAGTCCCGAACTGACCGTGATATAGTCCGTCTCGGTCTTGGTATTGGACTTGCCGTTCTTATCGGTTACCGTCAGCGATACGGTGTATTTACCGCCATCTTCAAACTTATATGTTAAATCCTGAGTACTTGCGGTCTTTACGGTCGAACCGCCGGAGTTCGTAATCTTCCACGACCACGAGGTTATGGTCGCGTTGCTCGATGCGGCAGGCTTGGATTTATCGACGAACTTAACTTCCAGCGGGGCATTGCCGCTTCTTGACGAAGAACTCGCCACGTCGAAGTTTGCCGTCGGATAGAGACCTTCATCGACTACAATATAATCTTTCTTCGTAACTGTATCCGAGTTGGACGTTTTCGTCGAACTGTCCGTATCGCTGACCATAAGCGTTACTGTATACTTACCCACTTTAGTGTATTTGTGAGTCGGATTTTGCTCATAAACCGGTGAACTACCGTCGCCGAAATCCCATTTCCAGAAATCAATCGTCGCACCCGTAACTGAATTCTTTGAGGATTTATCTGTAAACTTGACCTCCAGAGGCGCTCCGCCAGATGTCGGATCCGCACTGAAATCGGCGGTTAACCCTTTTATACTGATAGGCTGCTCGGCTGTTTTGGTCTGACCGCCAACAGTGGTAATTTTCATTTTGACGGTATATGTTCCGGAATTCTTATACTCATAAGTACCTGACTTCGAGGCAGATGTCGCCTTGGAAGAAGTATTGCCTGCATCAAAATCCCAGAGTCTTGACTTGACATATTCATCCGGGACACCCGTTTTATCCTCGAAATTAATCTTATATGTGCCTGCAACAGCATCTACGGAAATTTTAGGCTCAAGTTTAGGCTCCGCGATTGTAACCGTTTTTGTCTCGGTCGGATTTTTAAGAGTTACACCTTTTGGCGGAGTCGCGGTAACCGTGATTGTTTTAGTGCCTGTTGTACCAAAAGTAAATGTTCCGCTTTTCGCCTCGGGACTACCTTCACCGTTAAAGTCCCACTTATATGTCGCAGTTCCATATGAGACGGTAGCGGCATATTCCAACTTCAGGAAGTCCGACCATGTTTTTCCGGGCGTAAGTGTAATGTTTAAGGTTGCGGTTTTATCCACCGTGGATGTTGCGTTGGGTTGCGTAGTCGGAGCGGTTGTTACGGTAGGTGTTGCTGTGGGTGCTGTGGTAGTGGTTCCCGTAGGTGTGGGTGTCACTGTAGCGGTTGAAGTCGCTGTTGTTGGTGCTTCAGTAGGTGTTTCGGTAGGTGTTTCAGTAGGTGTTTCAGTAGGTGTTTCAGTAGGTGTTTCAGTAGGTGTTTCAGTAGGTGTTTCGGTAGGCGGTTCGGTATCCGTAGTTGTCGGGGTCGAAGTCGGTGTGTCTGTGGTGTTACCTTCGCCGTCAGCATATACAGGTACAACAGCAAAAAGAAGTAAAAAGATAATCAGCAATCCCGACAGGATCAGCATCTTTGATTTTTTCACGGACTTTCCCGAGGTATCGGCAGTTCTGCACGATGAACCGCAAAATGCGGAGTCATCCGTGCGGGACGGGGAATTATAATATGAATCTGAACGGCTTAACTTCATGGAGAAACACTTGCGGACGGTATATTATTGTAATAATTTTCACACGCAATCAATAATATTCTTTATGCAATTTCTTAAATTTACGGCAGGATGATATCGCCGGCAAAAATACGCAAAAATCTATTTAACATAAAATATCATTAGTAATTATCCGGATCATACGGAAAAACGGTGATAATCATGACTGAAGAAGTATCAACCAGCTGTACCGCGGTTTCGTTAAGTATTACACCCGAATGGTGGACATTCGTGTTAACCGGAATCATAGCGGTAATCCTTGGTTTCCTCGCATTTACGTGGACGCCGGCATTCATACTTTCGTTAGGATACCTTATCGGAATAATGGTCATTGCATGGAGTGTAATCTCCATAATTCAGGGAATTACGACTAAAGAAGGAACGGGCGCAAGACTTGCGCTTTTGATACTCGGCATTCTCGGACTGATAGTCGGCATATTCGTCTTTACGGACATACTTGCGACATGGCTACTTGTCAACTACCTTGTCGCCATATGGGCATTCATGACGGGATTTTCGAATATACTGATGGGATTTTACGGCACTTTCGGAAACGGTTACAAAGCGCTGCTCATCATAGCGGGTATCATCTCGGTACTTCTTGCAATCTACCTTATCGTATATCCGTTCATCGGTAACGTCATACTCTTCCAGGTATTCGGACTCTTCGCGATGATCTGGGGAATCATGCACGTGGCAACCGGCATCGTCGCAAAATGTGCAAAAGGTGCATCACAGTAAGCAGAAATCCGAACGGAAATGACAAAACCGAAACTAAAAATCTCAAAACTCAAAAATATAAAATCTAAAATCTAAAATCCAAAATCCTTTTTTATTGCCCGAGTTTTATCATCCTACGTGCAATACGCGCAATCTCATGTAAACGGCGGGGAAGATATTGCAAAACAGCGTGCAAAACAGCGAAAGCTAAATGAATGAAAATAAGAAGCGAAATAAATTATAGTATGAGATTCTGCCGGATTCTCAGATGATTGTCCAGCTTACCGCCTGTGACGGGGAATCCTCCTTTTTACTGACGACAAAGCGGCAGAAACCGTCGCCCGCGGCATAACAGTGCGTCTCTACCGCCTCATACCGCTCCTGCTTCTGAATCGAGAAGACCTCGGAGAGAAGTCCCGCATCGAAATAACAGACGGGTCTGCCCATATGCGGCAGCGACTGGCATTCATAGCAGCCCTTTACGGTAAGCACGAACGGAGAGATCTGGTCGACGGTGACCGTTCCAAGCTCGTTTCCGGAGAAGAATACCGCAAGATTCTCTAAGAATACATCGTCCGAACTGTCGCAGACGAGCTTAGCGACGTATTTGCCGACCGAGGTCCCCGCCGCATACATGATGGGCTCAACGTTAACGCCGTTATCGATAAGTCCCGTGCGTATCGAGTTGAAGATGACGCGAAATACCTTTGCGGGATCGTCAAACCTTGTGAGGGACAGCTCCGGCATTATCGGAGTCATGGGCGGCTCGTTTGCGGACGGTCCCGTAACAACGCCCAGGAACTTGGCGCCGAGGCTCAGGACTTTGCGCCTCGCATCTTCCTCGTCAATCCTTTCAACCAGAAGACCGTCGTCTATAAGAGACCTGATCTGAACGGAGATCGTCGACTTGGCTTTGCCTATCTCGTCGACAACCTCATCGAATCGGGATTCCTTATTCAGAATAATACTGAGAATCTTTATTTTAGCCGGACTGTCGACTAATATAGTACGGTTATTCTTTGAAAAAATAAGCGCTTCGGGAAGTTTTTCCGGCACGGCTCTGGCAATCATAGCAAAGGTCACTCCAAATTACATATACTATGAACTTACATAATATAATTGTTCGGTTTATGGCTAATTATTAACGCAACTATAAACTAAACGCAAGTAATATATAGATTTATACATTTGTATAATTCGGCAATTATTATTTTAGCCGCAACCAATTCAGCCGCACCCGTAATATGATGCGCAAACGCAGTCCGCGGCAATCAGGGATCAAAAAAGATTTTGAAATTTTTCGGATGAGAGATATCAAAAAAGGGAACTGTCCTGTCAGAATGACTGCGCCGAACTCTCCATCCAGCTGTCGAGAATGACCATCGCGGTCATGCATTCGGCGACCACGAGAATTCTCGGCACAATGCAGGGGTCATGCCTGCCTTTTACCGATATTTCGGCGTTATTGCCGTCGGCATCAATCGTCTCCTGAACTTTCGAGATCGACGGCGTCGGCTTTACGGCGAAACGGATGACGATATCGTTTCCGTTCGAGATGCCGCCGAGGATACCGCCCGCATGATTGGAGAGATACGGCGTCCCCGCGGATTTGTCCGACCGCGACCGCATGCAGTCATTGTTCTCGCTTCCGAAGGCGTCTGCGGCAGAAAAACCGTCGCCTATCTCAACGCCCTTCACCGCACCTACGGACATGACTGCGTCGGCAATCAGTGCGTCGAGCTTTCCGAAGACGGGGTTTCCTATGCCTGCCGGAAGCCCGCTGACCGTTATCTCGGCAACTCCGCCTACCGAATCGCCGTTCCCCTTCGCCGCAAGAATCTCGGATTCAAACTTTTCCGGCGCGGTTTCGCCGTGAATCGAGACGATTTTGCTCCGAACGGTGACGCCGCGCTCCGCAAGTATCTTCACGGCAAGAGAGCCGCCGAGAACGCGGGCGACCGTTTCGCGTCCCGAACTGCGCCCGCCGCCGCGCCAGTCGCGGTTTTCGTGCCCGTATCTTGCATCATATGTATAATCGGCATGTCCGGGGCGGCAGAGGTCTTTGATGGCTTCGTAGTCGCCGCTGTTCTGATTGGTATTTCTGACGATTATCGCAACCGGCGTTCCCGTCGTCTTCCCGTTAAAGACGCCCGAAAGAATCTCGGGCATATCCTCCTCTTTGCGCGGGGTGGAGAGCGGACTTAAACCCGGGCGCCGTCTCTGAAGAAGCGGGATTATATCTTCTTCGCGGAAAGGAATCCCCGACGGCGCTCCGTCAATCACAACGCCCAGTGCCTTTCCGTGACTCTCGCCGAAAGTCGTGCATCTGTAAAATCTGCCGAATGTGTTCATATCAGTTACTCCTCTGTTTACCCGTTATTATCTTAAAATCATCTCAGAATATTCCTAATCTCATCGGCATCGACGCGGATTCCGAAGTAACGGAACAGCTGTTCCGCCGCCTGATAAACAAACATCTCCACTCCCGAGATAACCGTGCATCCAGCCGTCCGCGCCTCGAAGAGCAGACGGGTCACCGGCGGCGTATAGACAAGATCGAATACGCAGACGCCTTTTCTGAGGCATACGCGGTTCTCCCTGTCAACCGGCGTATCCTCGGCACGCATGCCGATTGATGTCGCATTTATGATGATATCCGGCATTATCTCGCGCAACATTTCGATTTCGCCCGCTTTGCACGGAATTTCGACGGGCTTGCCGTCCGTCTGAAGGCAGCCGCCTTCAATTAGACTTGCGTTCATATCCGCGGCAAGCTTCTCCGCCCTCCCGACCGTCCTGTTGACAACGGTAACGTCGGCGCCGAGTTTCATGAGCGCGTATACGGCAGCCCTCGATGCTCCGCCGGCGCCGATTACCACCGCTTTCTTCGATTTCACCTTAACGCCGCTTTCTACAAGCGGTTTCATGACGCCGTACCAGTCCGTGTTCGAACCGAGGAGTCTGCCGCCGGCGCCGCCCGTATTGCTCATATTGCCCGTGTTGAATACGGTATTTACCGCGCCTATTGCCCTTGCATCCTCGTTGATCTCGTCAAGATACGGGATAATTTCCTCCTTAAACGGAATCGTCACGCTTACCGCCCGCAGTCCGCAGGATCTGACGGTGTCTGCGACATCGCCCGCGGTCTCCTTCTCAAGATATGTGCAGTGTGCGGGAATGCCGTAACGCTCAAAGATTGTATTGAACAGATACGGCGTTCTGCTGTGACCGCTCGGTCTTCCCGCAATCGCACAGATACTGCCGAGCGGGTGCTTCCTCACATAAGAGAAGAGCTGCTCGCTCTTTCTTTCGGGCATGGGCACACCCGAAAACGACCGCAGGACTTCACGGTAACGCAGGACGCCTGCGGAATCTTCGCCCGCGGCAATATCCGAATCCGATACGGGGGTTGCGGCATCGGCAATGATGCGGACGATATCGTCCGCGACGGCACCCGCTTCGCGGTCGGCGTCGATACGGAAATCGGATGACCTCAGATATGCGGGATATCTCAGATTTATCAGATATTTTACCTCGTCAACGGGGTCTTTGTCGGTGAGCGCCGGTCGGCTGCTCTCCGATATCCTGCCGTAAGAAACATCGGGGCTTACATCGAGGAAGAAGACAAGGGAGTCATGCCGCAGATTTGCCGCATTTTCGGCAGACTGGACACAGCCGCCGCCGGTTGCGACAACGCAGTCCGATTCGGGAAGTGACGCGATAACCTCGCGCTCAAGATTCCTGAAATGAGCCTCGCCGTATTCTTTGAAGATCTCTTCAATCGGCATCCCGCTCTTATTCTCTATCTCGCTATCCGTATCAATAAACGGCTGTCCCAGACGATCCGCAAGAATGCCGCCGACCGTCGTCTTTCCGCTTCCGCGAAAACCTGTTAATACTACTCTGATAATCCCGCCTCCTTCAAATTTTCCCAGAAATCGGGAAACGACTTAGAGACGCATTCGGCGCCGCGGATAAGGACATCGCCGCATCCCAGACCGATTACCGCCGCCGACATGGCAGTCCTGTGATCGTTATTAGGGTCGCATTCGAAACCGTGAACACCGCCGTCACTCGGGATAATCTCGATAACGTCGTCACGGAGAACAAAACCGCATCCGCAGGACTCGGTGAGGATGCGGATTGCCTCAATCCTGTCGCTCTCCTTGTATCTGAGATGCGATATTCCGCGTATTCTGCTCGGCGATTTCGCAAAGACACAAACCGCACAGAGAGTCTGCACGATATCGGGCGATGAACTCATGTCGATATCAATACCGTTCAGATTGCCGTCGGACTCCACCTTTATCGCGGGGTCGCCGGGACTGTCCCCGCACGACGCGACCGAAACGCGGCAGCCCATCTTCGAGAGTGCCGCAAGAAACACCCTGTCGCCCTGAACGGAATCGGGATTCAGTCCCTTTACCGTAACCGACCCCCCGCATACGGCAGCGGCGGCAAAGAAGTAGGATGCCGAGGAATAATCGCCCTCGACCGTATAAACGCCGTCGGGCGCTTTGTAGACCGCCGGCATTACCTTCCAGATACCGTCCGGAGTAAGATCGACTTCGGCGCCGAAGGTTCTCATGACCGCGATTGTAAGATCAATATACGACCTCGAGGCGACACTGCCTTTGGGCATCAGTTCTACCGCGGATTCCGCATACGGCGCACAGATGAGGATTGAGGAGACATACTGACTGCTCTTTGAGGCGTCTATCGTGATTCTGCCGCCGGAAAAGCCGCCGCCGTTGACACTTACGGGCGGACATCCTGCCGCGCCGAGATACTCAATATCGGCGCCGCATCCTTTCAGCGCTTCGCAGAGCGCCCCGATTGGTCTTTCCTGCATCCTCTTAGTACCCGTAAGTACGGTCTTCGAAGGCGAGAGCAGGGAGAGGGTGACGAGATGCCTCAGACTTGTCCCCGAATTTTTGCAGTCTATGGTCTGATTGCCGCACTGCGGCATAACGCCCGCACAGCCCTCGACGACGATCTCCGAAGGGCTGCATTCGATTGCAATACCAAGCGCCCTGAGGGCATTGACCGTAACCTCGGTATCTTCGGAGAAGAGCGGATTCCTTATAGTCGTGCGACCTTCAGAGAGCGCCGCGGCGATTATCGCCCGATGCGTAAAACTCTTCGAAGCGGGGGCAGTGAATTCCGCGTTTATATTCGCCGCTTTCCGAAGGATTATCTCCATCACTGTCCCTCCAGATTCGCTTCCGGATAGTATCCGAGTTCCTTTACCTCAGTAATGGTGCGCAGCCAGTCAAGCAATTTCTTATTTCCGTCGGCGTCCAGCTCACTACCAAACTCATAATCGATGAAGAAAACGTATTTCCCCATCATATCTCCCGAAGGACGGGACTCAATTCTTGTCAGATTGATCTCCCTGCCGGCAAATACGCTCAGTATGCGATACAGAAGCCCGGGGTAGTTACCTTTGGGCATTACCACGATACTGCATTTCGTCCCGCAACCGTCGCTGCCGTCGCAACCGCAGCAATCTCCCGAATCCGCGGAACTGCCGTACACACGGGGCTTCTCCGGCGCAGCCTTGCGGATCTCGAGGAAACGTGTTGTATTTGTGTCGTAATTCTGAATATTCTCGCGGATAATCTCAAGTCCGTATATTCCCGCGGCACTGCGCGTGGTAACCGCGGCGGTAAGCTCGGATACATCGTTTAACGTCTCTTCGGCGCTCTTTGCATTGCTCGTCGTGTGAACGACCGCGGCATTGCCGAGTCCCGCAAGAAAAGCACTGCACTGGGCATGCGCCTGCGGATGCGCATAGACCTTCGCGAGCACCTGCGCCCGCATATCCGCGCTTTTTCCCTTTGCGACCGCAAATACGTAGCGAATCGGCAGATAATACTCGGCACGGACCGTGCAGTCCTCTTTTAAAAGACACTCAAGAGTCTCGAAGACGCCTCCCGCACCGCTGTTCTCGACGGGGACAATGCCTCTGAGGTCGGGATATTCGGATGAACGCTCCGTTACAGCAGCGAAAACCTCACGAATCGTCGGGAAAAAGATAATTTCTTCGTCGCGGTCGCAGACCGTCTCTGCAATCTCATGGGAGAACGTTCCCTTCGGACCCAATACTGCTATTGTCAGGATATCATTCCTCCTTTGTCATTGCAACTATGAGCTTATCCGTATCCGCGGTTGCCTGCGGGAGATACGATGAGAAAGCCTCACGATTATTCAGGAAAAACCTGTCAAAGTCATCAAAGCTCTCCTTTGAGTCATCCTCGACTATGCCCTTAAGCTTTGAGACCGCCGCAGACATCTCTTCGATAACGGGAACGACTGACGGGTTCATCTTGAGAATATCGCCGTATAAGCCCGCATCCTGTCCGAGAATCCTTCCGATAAGCCCCATCTCTATGCGGTAAACGGGGCTCATCACCGAGATCACGGTATCGAGTGTGAGTTTATCTCCGGATTGCTCCGATTTTTCGAGCGTATTTCGGACTGCCTCGGCAACCGAGAGCGTTGCGAAATGCACAAGCCCCTGAACAATGCTCATTACCCGGTCATGCTCCCCGGGGGTCATGATGCAGACCGACGCACCTTCGTTTCTGAAGATATCAAAGAGCAGTTTTTTATCGGATTCGCTGCATCTCACGGGTGTTGCGACTATGGTCTGACCCTTTATCGACGAAAGCGAGGGTCCGAACATGGGATGAAGCCCCATGACCCGCGCTTCCGATTTGAGCATTGCCTCGACGGGCGGTGTCTTAATGGAGGTAAAATCGCAGAGGAGCTGATTTTTGTTCATTATCGGCGCTATCTCTTCGATCACCCCGATTGTCTCGTGAATGGGCACGGAAACAATCACGATATCGCATTTGGCGGCAAGATAGCGGTTGGAATAGAAGGTATTGACACCCGAACATATGACCTCGATGCCGGCTCTCTCGAATATGCCTCTGAAGAGAGTGCCCATGCCTCCGAAACCGCCGATAATGCCGATAAGGACACCGTTATTATCCGCGGAAGAGATACTTCCGCACCCGCGTCCCGCACATCCGGCACATGCAGACTCGCCGTTTAAGGCACGGTCGCCGCATGAGGCGCAACCTTCTCCGATACCGCATCGAACAGTCATTGCATCGAACCTCGGGTTATTTCTCCAGAATAGTCTCTTTTACGGCATATCCGAAGTGACGCCCGCCTTCCTCGACCCTTCCGAGTATGATGTCGCCGGCTTTGAGGTCGACGACGGAGACGGGTTTCCTGTCTCCGCTTACGAGGCGTATCGTCTCAGCATTCTGAAGGATTGCCGAGATCTCCTTGCCGCCGCTGTCACATTTTCCGCCGTTGCCGACGCTGACCGCCGTCACCAGAAGCATGGGGCGGCGCTCTATCTTCACGCGCCCGACCGTCGCCTCGGAGGTCTTTCCGTCCGCACCGGCAATCAGAACGCTGTCGCCTGCCTTAACCTCGGCGAGATACTTTGTCCTGCCGTCCGCCATCACGGCATAGGCATGGACCGCGCCCGCATTGACACGGAAGGGACGCGGGGCAACATACGGATTTTCAAGCGTTTCGGCATGAACGAGCAGAAATGCCGAGGAGGAACTGCCTATCATCATACCTTCGCCGTCTTTTAAGAGCGAGCATGTATCGACGCAGACGCGGTCGCCCATGCCGACGGGCTCAACGGATTTTACCTTAAACTGCGTCAGCTCGACGCTGCCCGAATTCTCTTTCATCAGTTTTGCGACATCGGATATCACCGACGGCGACGAGGGCTTGAGCATAATGCCGCTTACGCCTTTTTCGAGAACGCCCAGAGCCATCGCGGCTTCTTTCGCATCCGAGACCGCGGCTATAATCATCTCGGACTGTGCCGCAAGGTTCTCCAGCGGAATCACGTTCCAGTCCGTTGTTTTGACAACGACATAGCCCTTCTTCGAGAGTTTTACCGCCTCGTTCTCGCTCTTCTTGTCAGTTATCTCTACTTCGAATACGTCTTCGCCGAGAACGAGTTCATCCTTCGGGGAGCACTTTTTTGCCGCGGGGTTCGCCGAATCGGACGATATGACCGCCTTTATCCTTCCCAGACGTTTTGCCTCATCCAGACTGCCGCCGTCAAGAACAAGCCTGTCGGCGCCCGACTCAATCGCCGTAACCGCGTATTCCTTGTTCCAGCTGCGCAGATCTACCCAGAATTCTTTCTTCATGATTATTCCGTTAAATGATGGATATCGGTTATAACCCGAATCCTGAGTTTACAGCTTCAATGCCTCTCTGGGATCTTTGTTCCCGTGGACAACGCAGCAGAGCGCCTGAATGAACTCTTTCGGATTCTCCCTCTGGAACGAGTTTCTTCCGAGTGCCACACCCGCGGCACCGCCCTTTGTGATTGCCTCGCGGACGGTCTCGAGCGACTCCAGATCCGCGGCTTTTTCGCCGCCCGCAATCAGAACGGGGACGGAACATGCCGAGGTAATCTTCTTGAAACTCACCGGATCGCCTGTGTAACTTGTCTTGATGAGATCCGCGCCCAGCTCTTCGGCGACTCTGACGCAGTGACCGATTGCCTGCGGAGATTTCGGGTCAATACCCTCTCCTCTCGGGTAGATCATGATTAAAAGCGGCATTCCCCACTTCGTGCACTCGCGGGAGACCCTGCCGACTTCTTCAATCATCTTGGATTCGTGCGGCGCTCCGAGGTTTATATGCACGGATACGGCGTCGGCGCCGAGTGCAATCGCCTCTTCGACCGTGCAGACCATGACTTTGTCGTTCGGGTCGGGGTTGAGCGAGGTGCTTGCCGATAAGTGAACGATAAGCCCTATATCGCGGCCGTGCTTTCTGTGTCCCGCTTTTACCATTCCTTTGTGCAGGACGATTGCGTTTGCGCCGCCGTCCGAGATGTCGGCTATAATCTTGGGCATATCTCCGAGCCCTTCGATCTGTCCCATGCTGAAACCGTGATCAAGCGGTATGACAACCGTTCTTCCCGTGTTACGATTCATTATTCTTTCGAGTCTTATTGCTTTTCCAATCATTTTGCACTTCTTTTTAATTTTTTATACGTTGTTTTAGACGATTTTAGACTTTCTTAGACATTATATGACTTATTTTCAGCCTTATATTCACTCTTTTGAGCTGTTTTCAGAGTTCGAACGGTTTTCATGCCCGAACATTTTTGAACATCAATCAGGTGTACTTATCAGGTGTATATATTAAGTGATCTTGATGGGTTTTTTATTTTTGGTGAGTGACATTTCCGATGCGGCATCACATCTCCGATCTCATGAACTCTATCGCTTCCGCCGCCGTTCTGCGTTCATGAACTATCATGGTTGCGGCTTTGACGAACAGGTCGGGACGGCTGTGCTGGAAAGCATTCCTTCCGATGGATACACCCGCGGCGCCGCCGAGCATCGCGCCCTCGATAATCTCCATTGTCGCCAGATCGTCGGTCTTTGAGCCGCCGGCGATAACAACGGGCACATGGCAGCCCTCGGTTACCTCGCGGAACGAGTCGGGATCGCCGGTATACACCGTCTTTACGATATCGGCGCCGAGCTCCGAGCCCACGCGTGCGGCAATCTTCACGGCTTCGAGCGTGTTGTCGCAGTTTATCGATTTGCCGCGCGGATACATCATCGCGAGAAGCGGCATTCCCCATTCCATGCACTCTACGGCGACGCGACCGAGATCGGCAAGCATCTGCGCCTCACTGGGAGCGCCGATGTTGACGTGCATCGATACGCCGTCGGCACCCATCTTGAGCGCATTCTGGACGGTGTTCACGATTACCTTGTTGTTCGGGTCGGGACCCAGATCGGTGCTTGCCGACAGATGAAGAATCAGACCGATATCGGGACCGATTTTTCTGTGACCGTGGAGTGCAAGTCCGATATGACCTATGACGGCGTTTGCCCCTCCCTTTGCAAGAAGGTTTACGGTCTCGTCGAGATTTATGAGTCCCGGCAACGGTCCCGATGTGACTCCGTGATCCATGGGCACTATGACCGTCGTTTTCGTATCTCTCTTCATGATTCTTTCAAGTCTTATCTCTTTTCCTCTCATTTTAACCCCGTTTTTTTGATAATTTTGCGTTTTCAATGTTTTTCGGGTTTGCTTTACGCAATTTTACGATTTGCCGATTACATCAGGATTTTCGGATTTCTCTTCAGACTTTGCGGGATCACGATTTTTGATATTGACGATAGCTGCGGCTGCACCGAAAAAACAGTAAAATCTCACGATATGATATATTTGCTTGCTTATTTCCGGCGCAGTCATTACTTACTGACGATACCAGAAATAGCGATAATAGCCAAAGCTAAAGAAGAATGCGCTGAATACGCTGAATGATTCTGCGAGTACGGACAGCAACTGCTCAGGGACTTTTGCCGATAACTGAGTCGGTGCTCCGCACATGCCATAATATGTCAATCTGACGGATAATATATTTTATGCCGCCGGAGACGGACGCACGAGTACGGCAAAAAGAGTCGTTTACAGAATAGTTTGACGTAATTTGACGAGTTTCAAGAATTGAAAAGCAAAATTGTAGATAATCCGCGGGTTTTGATTCCGCGTCATATCCGGTTTTTCTTATGGGAGGTTTTCTGCTTTTTCGTGTGGGTTTTCGTGCTTGACGCACGTTTTGTTGGATGAAAAGATGACTTATCCGTATGATGTGTGGGTTTTTGGATTTTCGTTCTTGAGATTTTCAGGTTTTTAGGACTTTAGGTTTTCAGGTCTTGAAATTTTGGGGTTGGGGGTTTTGTGGTTTTGGGGTTTTAGCTTTAGATTCGGTTTTGTGGTTTCCGGATTTGTTGTGGTTTGTGGTTAGTTTCCGGTTTGTGCTTGTGCTTGTGGACTTGGTTTGTGGTTTTAGTTTATGGATTTGCAAGTCTTGATTTTTGGTTTTGGAAGTTTGACTGTTTGTGGTTGCTTATGGTTGCTTTATCTTTTTGGGGGTTGGAATTTCTTTTAGGGTTGGATTTGTTTGGATTTGTTTGGATTTGTTTGGATTTGTTTGGATTTGTTTGGATTTGTTTGGATTTGTTTGGATTTGTTTGGATTTGTTTGGATTTGTTTGTATGTTTTCCTGTGCCGTATGTTTGGATTATGCTTGAATGATTACGGAGTTTTCCTTACTTTGTAGCCGTTGTGTATATTTTGACGAGTTGTCAGGTTTCCGAAAGACCCAGATATTTTGCGGTTATCCGAGCAGGTTTCTGCCTGCTTTTTGTTGTCTGCCCTTCTCCGACACTCTATACAATAAAACCATTCCGCGGCATATATATGAATAATATACCCAAGGAGAGTCGATATAACAAATACGGAGGAGTGTCTGCCGTTTTGTATTGCCGCATTGAACGGAGAAGTTCAATGAAGATACCGCTGCGGAAAAAAAGATTCGCGGATATCTTGAATTGTTAAGGATTTGACGCAGTTTCGTCATTATTTCAGCTTTATCAGATCCATCTTATTGAAGAACCAGAACATCCCCGCAAACATCGGAATCATAAGAATGAGTATGACATATGTCATGTCGCCGTACATTCCGAGCGCATACAGCAGAGTGTAAACATAAATGATATACATATAGAGTACAATCAGCAGAAGAATCCCCGCAGTTCCCGCATCGTATCTCTCGAGTTCAAGACGGCTCTTATGCTTCCTGCGCCTGTCATACTTCTTCATATACCAGACAAAGCCCGCAATACACACCATAGCTACGGGAACGGCGAAGACGCCGACCGTCTTATCCGCATACGAATCGACCTCACCGTTTAAGCCCCAGTGGGTCGGCATTATATCGGGCATCATCGGATATGCAATGAACGCCGTTACGAAATAAAGTGCCAGAAGTATCAGAACCGCGATTTTCAGACATTTTTCATGCTTTTTTGTCAGAACAATACCCTTCTTTGCGGGCGGGTTCATCGTGTTCGCAGCCGTATCCGCATGTTTTGCACCGCTATTGCCGTCTTTATTGCCGTATTGATTACCGCTGCCATTGTTGTCTTTATTGCCGCTGTAATTACCGCAGTTCTTGCCGCCGTTATTCACGGACTTCTTTGCCGTCATTCGGATATATGTTGTATTTCCGCTCTAAAAAAGATACACGAACTTAAACCCGTGACGGCGGCGGCAGTCGCGGCGGCATAATAAAAAATGCCGCATAACAATTCATTCAGACAGATTAAAGGCAATATACATACAAATACTGGTAATATGGTTACAAGATACATGCTTGGAAACGAGGCAATAGCATATGCCTGCTGTGAGGCAAACCTCGACTTTGCAAGCGGATATCCGGGAACACCTTCATCCGAGGTCATAGACACTCTCAGGGCACAGAAACTGCGCGATTTTTACGTTGAATGGTCGGTAAACGAAAAAGTGGCGTTCGAGAACGCACTCGGAGCGGCATGGACGGGTGTTCGCTCGCTCTTTACCACCAAACATGTCGGACTTAACGTCGCCGCCGACCCGCTCATGACAAGCGGATATACTGGCGTAAAAGGCGGATTCGTCATTCTCTCGGCAGACGACCCGTATGCACACAGCTCACAGAACGAACAGGATTCAAGAATATATGCGAAGTTTGCCGGCATTTTCTGTCTGGACCCGGCAAATGTCCAGGAGGCGCATGACATGATACTCACAGCGTATCCGCTGTCAGAAGAGTTCGAGATACCCGTCCTCTTCCGCCCGACCACAAGAATCTGCCATTCCAAGAGCAATGTCGGGTTAAACGAAATAGGTAAGGACGGAGTCGGAACGGAGCACAGAACCGGCGACTTCGGTAAAGACCCCAAGCAGTATGTCGTCGTTCCGGCGCATACCCGCATCCTTCACAAGAAACTCATAGAGAAGCAGGATGCGATGGCAGAGCATCTCGTCAAACTCGGTCTGAACCGTGCGGAGATAAAGGAAGGAAGCAAGACCGCGGTTATCGCCGGCGGCATCGCTGCGGAATACGTAAGAGAGATTCTGCCCGATGACATGTCCTTTGCCGTGATAGGCGCATATCCGATTGACACGGAGTGGCTCGCCTCTTTTGTCGGTCGGCATGAGAAAGTCCTCGTCGTCGAGGAACTTGCTCCGGTCATCGAGGAGGAAGTAAGGCAGGTTGCCGGCAAGACAGGTGTCTTCGGAAAGAAAAACGGCTGCGTCCCCTACGACGGCGAACTCACACTCGAGAAAGTATCCGCCGCATTCGAAAAAGCGGGCATAAAAAGCCGCCGCTCTTTTGCACCGGTCGCTCCCGTCGCCGACCTTCCGCCCAGACCGCCGATTCTCTGCGCAGGCTGCGGACACCGTGCGGTATTCTACGCGATGAAGAAGGTATTCGGAAAAGATGCGGTCTTCCCCTCGGATATCGGCTGCTATACTCTGGGCATTCAGCTCGGAACCGTCGACACCACAATCTGTATGGGTGCATCGATAACAATCGGCAGCGGCATCTCCCACGTCGACAATAAACAGATTGTCAGCACAATCGGCGACTCCACCTTCCTGCACACGGGAATTCCGGGACTCATCAACGCCGTTTACAACGGAGCAAACCAGACCGTGGTCATCCTCGATAACAGAATCACGGCAATGACCGGACATCAGCCCAACCCGAACACGGGAATAACGGCAAAGGGCGAAATATCGCCGACAATCTCCCTCGAAGCAATCTGTCGCGCCTGCGGTGCGACCTTTGTCGAGACCGTCGATCCCTACGATCTACTTCTGCTCCTTCAGACATCTACAAAGGCAAAGGATACGAAAGGCGTCAAGGTCATCATTGCAAGGCAGCCCTGCGTTATCGCCGCAAAGAAGAGCGGACTCAAACGGAGAAGGCTTACGGTTAACCCAGATGTCTGCATAGGCTGTAAGGCATGTGTCAGATTCGGATGCCCGGCAATAGAGTTCTTCGACAAGACGGCGTCAATCACCGAACTTTGCAGCGGATGCGGAATCTGCGCGGAGATTTGTCCCAAATCAGCCATATCGCAGGAGGTAATCTGAATGACGCAACAGGCAGGCACAGGCACAAAGGCAGGCACTTCACGCGGAACCGGGGACAACGACAGCTTTGATCTCCTTATCGTAGGCGTCGGCGGTCAGGGAACCATTCTGGCGTCCAACATCATAGGCGAGGCATGCATACTCGAGGGGCGCAATGTCCGTTCCGCCGAGACGCACGGCATGGCACAGAGAGGCGGCAGTGTCGAGACGCATATCAGAATCGACGGCAGATACGGTCCGCTTGTCCCCACGGGTGCGGCGGACATGATTATCTCGTTCGATCTCCTTGAAGCACTGCGCTATCGCCATTTCCTTAAGCCGAGCGGCACCGTGGTCTCGGCTGAGGGTATCGTCGTCCCCATCTCCGCATTCCAGAACAATATCGAGATTCCGTCCGCGGATTGGATAAAAGAGCAGATGTCGGATATAAAACTGATTACGGTCGATGCCGGAAAACTGGCAAAGGATGCCGGAAGCATTCTCTCCCAGAATGTCGTGATGCTCGGCGCCGCCGCAAAGATACTGCCGCTTAATAAGGAATCTCTTCTTAAAGCAGTGGAAGAACTTGTCCCGAAGAAGACGGTTGAGATCAACAAAAAGGCTTTCCTTCTGGGATACGAGAGCGCTTAAGCTCTCATTTTGACTTTTTTGCCGCGGGGATCATGCGGTCCCGCATATTTGCAATATTGCAAGAGTTTAAAAAGAATTAAAATGTGACAGGAAAAAGTACTAGTCATGAATGAACGACAAATATACGGCGGCGCTATGCTGTCGGCTGCCAGCCTTACGGTCTCGTGCGTACTGGTTACAATGATTATTCTTGCCAGAAACGCGGGAAACGAGGTAGACGCATGGGTGGGATACGCGCTTATAGGCACTGCGGTTCTTCTTATCGTTGGGATATTTACAATAATCTACAAAATGAATGCGGACGAGAGTCCCGAGAGCACAACGGCGGCATCTCCCGCAAAATAATGCGGTTTTTGCGGTTAACGCGAGAAACCTTGAGACACGTGACAGACGCAGAGGTCTCGGAGGCGTATGTCTCCCGTGAAGATCTTCGCACGCATCCGTGACACAACCGAAAACAACCTGAATTACTCCTTTTTATGACGAAATTAAAGACAGCACTTGCTCAGTTGAGTCCCGAAAAAGACAATGTCGAAAAGAACATCGCGACTGCCGCGTCATACATAAAAAGCGCCGCCGAGAGCAATGCCGATTTAATCATCTTTCCCGAGCAGTATTTTAACAACTGGGACCCGCTGTGTACACGATACTCACGCGAAGAGCAGGACGGCATAATCGCGGCGCTTAAGGACGAAGCATCCGCAAACGGCATCGCGGTCCTCGGTTCGTATTACAAAGCACATGATGCCAAAGCGCATGATGCGGCGGAAATTGCAGGGGATAGTTGCGGGGATTATTGCGGGTATAATGTCGACACCACACCAAAAGAGAACACATCGGTTTTCATCGACGACAGCGGAAAAATCCTCGCCGAATACTCAAAAATACATCTCTTCAGCCCCGCAGGCGAAGACAGAAGTTTTGTCGCGGGGGAGAAACCCGCCGTATGCACCTACGGAGGATTCAAATTCGGACTTACAATCTGCTATGACCTGCGTTTTCCGGAACTGTTCTCTTATTACGCGGCAGTCGGCTGCAACTGCGTCATTAACCAGTCGGCATGGGCGAAAGCACGCATGGAACAGAGAAGAATACTCTCGGGAGCAAGGGCGGTCGAGAACCAGTATTACTTCATCGGCGTCAACATCGCAGGTAAAAACCCGCAGGATGAGTATTTCGGAGAAAGCAACGTAATCGACCCCGCAGGCGCCGCGATCCTTGAGGCGGACGGCACGGAGGGGCTCTTTTTTGCCGAAATCGACTCCGAATGCGTAAATGCCGTAAGACAAAACCTTCCTACACTTTCGGACCGCAGGGAATCACTTTACATGGAATGGCGAAGATAGTTCATCCAAAAGGAATGAATCGCCATGAAGGGTGAACAGCACGTATTCTACACACTTCTCTCGCTTGCCGTTCTGCTCCCCCTCATACTCGCCGGTTTTCTCTCATCGGGGTATACGACCCTTACGGCACTGATTGTCTTCACAGCCGGCGTCTTCATAGGCTCTCTCGCACCCGACGCCGATGCGGCTGACTCGGCGATAATGCACGGTCTTGCCGGCGGAAAAGGCACGGTGAGAACGGCAAGACGTCATACGGTCATAATACTGCCCTTCTTCGGATATCTCATCCGCTATCTCATATACTACCCGATATCGGCGCTGGTGTTCATATTCTCTCTCGGTCGCATAAAACCCAGACACCGCGGACTCCTCCACTCGCTCTTCGGAACGCTCGCAGCCGCACTAATCCTCGCAATCTACCTCCGGCTGATTACCGATATCCTGCTCGCGGCGATCTTTGCCGCGGAGGTCACTGCCGCCATCGATTCGTATCTTCCGGCATTCTGCGCAGGCATACTCTTCGGCGCCGTCATGCACCTCATCGAAGATTCATGCACCCATGAAGGCGTATACTGGCTATTTCCGTTCAGTAGCGTAAAGCTCTCGGGCAATCTGACCCCGAAAGGCAGGAGAAACTGGCTGATTGTCGTAACACTCGGAATCGCGGCAATAATCTCGCTAACATTCGGCAATACATATCGCATCAACGGCATAACGGGAATAAACCTGACGGAAAGCATAACGGCAGACATAACGACGGATATAACCCTGGCAGCCGCATCGACAGTAACACCCGAGATGATACCGTACCTGATAATGCCGATCATATACCTTGCGGCCGCGTGGATAACGGCATTTTACATCTCGGGAACACACAGAGGGTAGCCGCCGCAGGCAGAGGATGTTGCGGATGTGCGGATACACACAATGACCCATAGCATCATGACCATCTGTATACATTACTATTCGTATTCATGACCATCCATATCTATAATTTATAAGAAAACACATTCTGTTATCATGTTTCGTTTAGTCTGTGTGCATTGCGGCGCAGAATACAGCCAGGACGAGATTATCTACAGATGTAAGAAGTGCGACCACCTTCTTACCGTAAAATACGACCTGGACTCAATCGGTATCGACAAGAAAGAGATGGACAAGAGACCCTTACGTCTCTGGAAATACAAAGAACTTCTCCCCGTCACACGTGAACCAATTTCACTTCAGGAAGGCGGCACTCCGCTCTATCACTTAAAGGCACTCGGTGAAGAGCTTGGACTCAAGCACCTCTACGCAAAGCACGAGGGAATGAACCCGTCGGGATCCTTCAAGGACAGGGGAATGACGGTCGGCGTCTCGATGGCACTGCAGCTCGGAAAGAGAACGGTTGCCTGCGCAAGCACGGGAAACACCTCGGCAAGTCTCTCGGTATATGCGGCTAAAGCAGGCATTCCCGCCGTCGTTCTCCTGCCCGCAGGCAAAGTTGCGCTCGGAAAGGTTGCACAGGCACTCATGCACGGCGCCAGAGTTATCGCAATCCGCGGCAACTTCGACAAGGCTTTAGAGATGGTGCACGAGCTCTGCGTTACCGACGGCATATACCTCTTAAACTCGGTCAACCCATACCGCCTTGAGGGTCAGAAGACAATCGGATACGAAGCCGTAGACCAGCTCGGCTGCGTCCCCGACAGATTCGTACTCCCCGTCGGCAACGCGGGCAATATCTCGGCGGTCTACAAGGGACTTCTTGAGTTTAAGGAACTCGGCTGGACGGATTCGATGCCGAAGATGACCGCGGTTCAGGCCGAAGGTGCGGCGCCGGTCGTCTCCGCAATAAAGAATAACCTCGATGTTCTGGTCCCCGAACTTAACCCCGAGACGGTCGCCACCGCTATCAGAATAGGTGCGCCGGTAAACGCCGAGAAGGCACTTACCGCAATCAGAAAGACAAACGGTCATGCATTGAGCGTCACCGACGACGAAATACTTGCAATGCAGCGCGATCTCGCACGCAAAGAGGGTATCGGAGTCGAGCCTGCATCTGCGGCATCGGTCGCGGGTATCAGGAAGATGGCGGAGCAGGGTCTCCTCGATGCCGATGAGAAGATTGTATGCGTGGTTACGGGACACCTGTTAAAAGATCCCGAGACAGTTATCAAACAATGTGCACCTCCGACGGAGATAGACGCGACAATAGACGCTCTTCGAGCCGTTCTTCGCTGATACTTTTATCAGCGGCAATCTTCTTTTTAGCTGCGGCTGTCATTCCCGTATGCGCGGCTGCGCCTTTGAACGCGACATTCTGCGTGCATGACGGCGCCGAAGCGTTCCATGCCGAGATTGAGATAATTAATGCCGAGCGATACGCTTTTGTCGAGCCCGGCATTCTTGGTGAGGAAGTCCCTCGAAGCGTGACCAATACGACGCTCAGGTATACCGATAATAGGACCGCGGCCGGGTTCAAAGAGGATGCTTTCGGGCGCTCGATCTCCTTTGAGAAGGGCAATTACACGATAGAATACGATGCCGCGCTGAAAAACAAGAATTTCCAGTTCATATTCAACGCTCTTTACAATATAACGCTTTATCTGCCGCAGGGCTACGATGTGAGAAATCCGCTTCTCGGCGCGACAGGCACGGGCTCTGTCGTAAGCACGGTCGATTCACGTTATCTGACGGAAGAGCTTGCCGCAAAGAACGTGACGTTTACCGGCGGCAACGGGACGATTAAGGTCTTCTGGCAGAATCGTGCATTTGCGGATTGCAGATTCTACGACGATCAGCAGGTCTTCCTGCTGGAAGTTTTCGGATCAATCTGGCTTGCGGTCGCCGCCATTTTCGCCGTGCCGTATATCATGACAAGGCGCAGAATGGAATAAAATGGATAAATACCAAAAAAGAAAGAAGACCAAATTATTAAGAAAAATTCTTATTTTTATTCACTGATTTTCTTAGGCGTTCAGTCACCTACAACTACCTTTACCTCTGCATACAACTCGGGCACGAGTTTTTGTTGTATTCTGAACTTTGTGCCGTGATTGTGCCCTGTTCTTGCATCAAAGTCCACGAATGCCCTGCCGCTTTCAATTGCATCAAGGAATTTGTTAAAATCAAAGTCTTTTAGCATCAGCGCACGGTCAAATTTGAAATACAATTCGCCGTTTATCTTTTTACTGTCAGCTTCCACATAGAAGCAATTCCGCAATTTGACGTGTATTAAACTTTTAAGGTCGTCAAATCCCCAATACGGTTTATCTTTTAGATCTTCCAATCCGACCCTGTCTTTGACGCTCTGTTTCCAATCGGCATGTTTGCTCTCATCAACGGCATCGGCATTGAAGGATATCTCAATCTTCTTCTCTTCACGATTAACAATAACCTTGAAACCGCGTTCGGAATAACTCAGACCTGAAATAGTCTGCCTAAAACTCATCTCATCCGCCGGATGTCTTACACCCGCATCCTTGTGTTTCCATCCATACTTGGGCAACAGGGTTTTCGGAACATGTTTGCACGCAAGCGGTGAAGGTTCACTGTGAAGGAGAGTTAAAAGACTTGATGAATTTTTCTGATGCGTTTTTAACTCCCATTCTGCCGCGTTCGGTATCGGCAGATTATTCTCGACCATACCGAGCAGATCTTCCAATGTGTTTCCCGCAGAGCCGCAATTTCCTTTACGTGTACCTTTTACCCATCCGTACTCCGCAATCTCCTGCAATCGTGCTATTAACTCCTTTTTTGTGTATCTTTCGACATGTGCGGGAACATCAAATGGTATCTCACATTTGTTCGTTTCATCCCATCTAATTAATTCTGTCATGATCACTCCGTAAAAGAATACAATGAAATTGGCTGTTTCTTTGATTCCGCCTTAGTATTGGCAATCCTCTCTTCCGCCATTTGGCAATATTCCGGCGATATCTCGATACCGACATAGTGTCTTCCGAGTTGTTTAGCGGCTACCGCAGTAGTGCCGCTTCCCATAAACGGGTCGAGAATTATCTGCGCATTTGTCGAAGATATTATCCGGTCTATCAACGCCACAGGATACGGCGCCGGATGCTTATTATTGAGTTCCTGCGTAAATTCCCAGATATCTCCATAGGCATTGGCTTTGGGAACGAGTTTAAATTTCGGTTTGGCAATAAGATAAATAACCTCATAGGTAGGCAGGAAATAACCGGGATTGAAATTAATTCCGCCCTTTCTTCTCCAGATAATTATCTGCCGCACAGGAAGGTCATATACGATATCGGCACGGTCTTGCAGTAATCCCGCCTGCACCCTCCATTTGTGATTGTAAAATATTGCCCCGTCATCCTTCAGTACACGCATACACTCAAGCAATACCTCATGCTGCCACGCCGCATACTCCTCATGCGGCATATTGTCATCATAGTTTGCGTATCCGTGCACCAGAGCCGCATTCTGCCATTTTCCGTGATTGGGATTTTTCATCCCATTTCCCGTGGAATTTTTGAGATTGTACGGCGGAGATGTAACTACCAGATCAACGGAATTGTCGGGGAAAGTCCTCAGAACGGGTAATACATCGCCGCATACGATCCTGTCAAGCGGCAGGGTTAATTTAGACATCTCTCTTTATTGATATGACTCACGCAGTGATAAAATATAATCACTGCCGAAGGACTTACTGCACAGCCGCCCTTGCAGCCGCGGCAATCTCTTCTATTTTCTCATCGATTCTGGATTCTTTCTCGGTGAGCGCGAATTTGCCGGCGACTTTCACACCCTTCTCACTAAGCAGTTTCTCCGCGGCATCAAGAGTTTCCGTGCCGCCGCTGCCCTTCATCGTCGAAAAAATCACCGCCGGTTTTCCGGCGCCGCCCGTAATATCGCTTATGAGCGTGTTTATCGGAGGTGCGGGACGTGCCGCCCAGACCGGCATTCCGAGAAGGAAGACCTCGCAGTCGGAGACGTCGGCATTTATCTCCTCAATCGGGTCGCAGTCACCGCAGCGTGCACGCTTGATGCCGACGGAATACGCGGTAAGCGAATTATAGGCTTTTTTCGGTTTTATCTCAACGACATCGACGAGATCGTCGGTACCCGACGAGAGCTTTGCTTTCAGAGTCAGAGCAAGCTCGCGTGTCACGCCCGAGTATGAATAATAGAATATCTTCGTTTTCATCTTGTAATGAATAATTTACGGGTTTTGATATATATTTGCGTATTATTTGCGTATGGTGAGAACTGCCGAATCAGCCTGATTGGGGTCTTTTAAAAACGGAGTTCATCAAATAAGAAGTTGCATCTTTATATAATAATTAGTACAAAGATGCTACTAACCAAAATAGATCAGCAAACCGATTGTTCGGCAAAAAAATTCTCAAAAAGGGTGTTTAAATGACGGATAATACACCGCATCAAAAGATATCGGTCGCAATCGACGTTCTTATTTTCACCGTCGAAGACGACACACTCAAGATAGTTCTCGTAAAACGAAACGAAAAACCGTTCAAAGATTTATACGCTCTTCCCGGAGTTGCACTGCGCGAATCGGAAACTCTCGAGGAAGCGGCTGAGAGATCGGTCGGAGAACGCACCGGACTCAAAAACATATTTCTCGAACAACTTTACACCTTCGGCGCTATCGACCGCGATCCGCGAAACAGGACGGTTTCGGTGGCATACTACGCCCTCACCGATCCCGAAAAGCTCATCGCCGTTCATAACGCCGACGGAGTCTCACTTGTGCCTGTGAATGAAGTACTTGCAGGCATTTCGCCGCTTGCCTTCGACCACCGCGAGATGATAGATTACGGCAGAAAAAGGCTCTGCGGGAAGGTAAGTTACTCGGGGATTGCCTTTGAATTTGTTCCCGAGGAGTTTACCCTGCCGCAGCTTCAGAGAGTCTACGAGATACTCCTCGGCGAAAAACTCTACAAGGCAAACTTCAGGAAAATGATATCGCCGCTCGTAGAGGAGACCGGAAACATGCTCACGGGTCAGGCACACAGACCGAGCAAACTCTACAGGAGAAAAGGCTGATATAGCAATTTTGACTATTTTTAGGGCACATCTCATCGCTCTCACTATTTTAATTCACACTTTTAAATTTTCAATTTTAAATTATCACTTTTTTGCCTGCACTATCACACGACATAGTAGTATTTTTATACTATGCTTAGTACATATATACTACTAAGTAGTGAACTTATACTAAGTCACTGACGGGTACAACTGTCATAGCTGCTGTCAGCGCTGTTTCAGTGTAACTGTCAGCGCAACCGTCATTGCCGCTTTGTATGGGATCACTGCGGAAACTACACAAAGGATAGTGCAGTATGAACAACTTAACCGAATTCTGGAAAAATGAGATCACCGGATGGAAGAAAAGCGAAATATTCTGGCTTGCATTTGCCAACGTCGCTATCCTTGGCATCTCACTTTACATGGGCGACACTGCCATAGGAATAATTGCTTCACTTACCGGTGTCACCTGCGTAATACTCTGCGGCAAAGGTAAACTTTCAAACTACATATTCGGAGCCGTGAACGTGGTATTATACGCCGTTGTCGCATGGAACGCAAAATACTACGGGGACGTAATGCTCAATCTCCTCTACTACCTCCCCGCCAACATCATAGGATGGTTTGTGTGGAAAAAGTATCTGGACAGCGAAACCGGCGAGGTCATCAAAAAGAGGATGACCATACGTCAGGACATAGTCGTAACCGTCATCTGTATTGCGGGCATTATCGGCTACAGTTGGATTCTCAAAGCCCTCGGCGGCAATCTGCCGCTGATAGACAGTATGAGCACGGTTCTGTCCGTAGTGGCACAGATACTCATGATCAAACGCTTCACCGAGCAGTGGATAGTCTGGATAATCGTCGACGCGGTCTCGGTTGTAATGTGGATTGCGGCATACTTCAACGGAACCGAAAGCATTGCAGTTCTCCTCATGTGGATAATCTTCCTGCTCAACGCAATCATAATGTATGTAAAATGGTACAGGGATTCAGCGGAAACCATGAGATACGAAGCAGAACCGATGGGGGCGTAAATTATGGGCAATGAACTCAAAGCGGGAATGAAATATCATGTCGGAATGTACGGCGGCGCTTTCAATCCCATGCACAACGGTCACATGGAATGCATTCTTAAAGCCGCTTCCATGTGCGAAAAGCTCTTCGTGGTCATTTCATACCGCAACGACGCATCCGACATCGACGTAAAGGTAAAATACCGCTGGGTCTACACACTGACTTCGCACATCGGCAATGTAAAGATAATCCTTCTCGAAGACAGACTGAAGAACAAGAGCGAATACACACGCAAATACTGGGAGGAAGACAGCCGAAAGATAAAAGCTGCGATAGGCGAAAAGATAGACGCGGTCTTCTTCGGCAGCGACTACGATAAGGACGGCATCTGGAAAGAGTGCTATCCGGAAAGCGAACCCGTAATCTTCGAACGCGACGGATGCAACTCGACCGCGATTCGCAATGATGTTTACGGGAACTGGGACCTGCTGCCGTTATTCGTAAGACCCTACTATGTAAAGAAAGTCCTGATAATCGGCATTGAAAGCTGCGGTAAATCGGTGCTTGCAATAAATCTTGCACACCACTACCACACAAACTTTCTTGAAGAAGTCGGACGCGATATGTCCTTTCTTTCAGGTTCTCCGACCATGATGCTCACCGAAGACTATACAAGGATACTTCTTGAGCACAAGGCAAAGGAGATGCGTCTTATAGAGTTCAGCAACAAGGTACTCATAGAGGATACGGACTGTCTTATCACCCGTTTCTTTATGGATTTCCTCGAAAACGAAAGCGAAGATAATCTGGCTCTTGCGGAAAGTATTGCAAAACTCAATCACTATGACCTCATACTCCTTGCCGAACCGGACGTCGAATGGGTGCAGGACGGTGACCGCAGCGAGAAAATGGCTGCAAATCGCAGGCACTACAGCGAACGTGTGGAAAAACTCTACAACCGCTTCGGGTTCAGGTGCGAACACATTTCGGGAACCTACGCCGAAAGATACGAAAAAGCGATAAAACTGATAGATGCGCTTTTTGTACCGAACGATAAAAAATAAGCCGAAACGATATACAAAAAATATATTCAAAAACTATATGCACAAACGATGCGGATCACATATCTGCGTGATCTGCACCTTTTTTAAGAAAATACGCTGTTTACTCAGAAACATCTCTGCCCTTCATCGTTGAAAGAATCACGGCATCATCTTCATTTTCGCTTTTTTACGAAAGATTTCCGCAGGATTATATCTTACGAGAGTCCATTTCTGTTTGGAATACTAATGCCCGTCGATCTGAGAAAAATATCCAAAATTATTCTTGTCATGATAATCATTGCAGTCAATGTTTTGGTTATTCTATACTGCGGATACGCTTATTTCGGGATGAGAAACACTCCCTATGTCGAGATGAATTGGTTCGGTCCATATTCCATAAGTCTCATGAACCCATGGATAACTCAGGAAATTGTCGCGGCGAATAATTCACACAGTATTTTTCAGATCACAAAAGATTATGCCGACAATCAGATAATCTACTACCCCATGAATCATACTTATGCGCTGAACTGCTCTTTTGAGCCGGAGATAGAATTTGATCATTACTACATACTCGATTATAATACTTTTAAGCAGCTTGAACCCTACCCTGTCGTCTCAACCAAGGATTTTAAGATGCCGCAGGATTACTACAATCCGAAATACGCACAGTGCATGCATGTAGTCTATCATCCGTATGCCGTTATAGAAAACAACACGCTGAAGTATAACATACTGGTCTTCAATTACCGCGATGAGCCTGTCTCAATAACAGAAATAGGGGCGTATACGGATGTTGACGGTCAGGCAGTTATCTATAATAGGGAATATGATTATCCGGGCAATGATTATGAACGCCATACGCTGAATATTTCTATTCCGCCAAAAAGTTATTCGGAAATCGATGTCGAAACTCAGTTGCCGAAAATAGAGATAGATTACAAACTGTTGGAACGTTATCCTGATCCGCATATAGGAAGCAACGTAAGAATATTCGGACATGATCCTGAAAATGCACGATTTACACATATGGGCGGCATATTGAGTATCTCGCTTTGAGATCTTAAACATTTTTTCATCATATTACCCCGATGCATAAGTGCTATTTGATATTTCGGAAAAAACCGAAAGAAAAACCAGATCTCATATAAATCGCCGCCATAATTATGATTGCAGTACAGGGAAGATGCTCGGGCAGTATTCAGATAATCACACAGTATTTGAAAATCAGGTGTTTTAATGAATAAGAGAATTATACCGATAGTAATTGTTGCCGTATTAATCGCAGTTCTTTCCGTTTCAGCAATAAATAGCAATAACGAATCGGCGGTGGAAATAGCGGAAAGTTCACTTCATGAATTTTTAGGGGCAAAAGACCGCGATGTGACGTTTAAAGGGACTGAGGATTTGTATTTTACCAAGCACTACATCTTTACCTCTAAAGACGGAAGCATGTTTCGGGTTGACGGAAATCTGAAAGATGTTGTCAGCGCACTTTTCGCCGAGAACTATGATGACGGAAATACATTGGATGTCTTGATAACCATGGATGAAGCGGAAGAGTATGCACGCAAATACATTGAATATGCCTCAGGGGGCAAGAAAAGAGAACTCAGTATTATAGAGAAATCTCTGAAAGATCATGGGGCATTCAAGGATTATTACTTTATATTCTGCGAAGTATCAAATGATGTAATGCTGTTTAACAGAGTTATTATCAAAATTAATCCATCAAACGGAGATGTCATGAGTTATAACTCAATTAACAGTCCGCTTAATGTATCTCTTAATCCTAAGATATCAATTGAAAAAGCAGAAGAAATTGCAGTCGCACAATATAAGGACATATCGGGCGCCAAGTGCAATTCAAAACTTATTGTGGATTATCCGAACGGAAAAGACCAAAAACTTATCTGGTTCATTACGGTTACGGGCGAACCCAAAGACATGATTACGCAGGGCGGCGATGTAACAATCGATGCAATGGACGGAACAGTCTACACGGTTAACGGCTTTAAGTAGACATGTAAAATTACATATCCCACATAAAATTTGTGATAACAAAACACCCTTTTTTTAAAATCTTTCTCGCGCCATTCATACTTTCAAATAGAACAAATCAGAAAATAATAATTCCTTTGCTATCAAATTACTGATAAATGGCGCTCGATGAAATCATCTTAAATCCCGAAAAGATTGACGCACTGTCATCAAAATCAAGACGGGAGATATTGAAACTGCTCAAAGGGCGCCGGATGACATTATCGGAGATATCGGAAGAACTTAACCTTTCGGTCTCCACGGTTCACGACCATATGACAAAACTCACGGAATCGGGACTGGTTAACCTCGACGATGACGGCAGAAAATGGAAGTATTATTCGCTGACGAGGGAAACAAGGAAGATCCTTGACGGCGGAAGCAGCCATAACGTCATATTTGTCTTTTCGGCTATTCTGATGTTTTCAGCCGCAATATACTCCTTTGCAGTCTTCATACGCGGATATGAACCCAAAGCCGCGGCGGCATTCACCCTTCACGATCCTGTTTTCTTCTTCGTCGGAGAGTTCCTTCTCTTTGCGGCGGTCTACCTCGGCTACATTACGATATGCAGGAAGAGATATGCGGAATATGCAAAAACTGATTGATACCTGATTGACAATTTAGGAAAGCAGTTGCGGTTTCGGTCGCGACCACAATTCCGTCCGATTACCGCCTGCTCTTCAATTCCGCAATCCTCTCCTTAACAACGCCGAGCACTTCGCGGGCGTCACGTTCCTTCTGAGAGAACCAGCGGCTTTTACGGTATTCCGTGAGTTGTTTCAGAGCCGCATCCGAGATTACCCTACGCGATGCCGCCTCCTTGATAAGGGAATTGAAATTCCGCCGCGGATAGTAGACCGCCGCCGCAATCCGCACCATCTCGGCCGCCTCATCCGCGGTTAGAATTCCCGAATAAACGCAGTTATCCAGATTTGCGCGGATATCGACAAGCGCCTCGCTTACGGCTTCGTTGGTGAACGGGTCGCAGGCAAGCGCAACCTCATCGTCGGACTCGATAACGCCGTCGCGATACATCTCATAGACCCTTCCCACGCCGGTCATGCCGAAGGTATCCAGCTCGCAGGCCCGCAGTGCACCCATCGATGACGCACCGAAGACCTCGATTCCGGCATTAAGGACCCTGAGCAGCTCGCGGTGTCCCACCGAACAGTCCTGGAAGAAAAGACCGTCGATGATGCAGACAATCCGCGGTTTCTGTTCAAGCACGTACTCAATATCACCGCGCTTTATCGGCGGCATGTATTCAACGCTTACTCTCCCGCAGTCGCCGTCGAAATCCCGCGGCAGAATGCGTTCGGCCTCACTCTGTCTGAGACTTGGCCCCAGAAAAACGATTACGTCTGGCATTCCTGCACCTCTCTCCCATTCTCTGATTATCTATTGCAAAAGATTCAAGCCCCGGGACTATAACCCTTACCACCTCGATATCGGCATCGAGGGTAGAGAGACTTGCCGCGAATATATGTTTCGTGCCGCAACTCGCGAGCCTCTCCGAGATATACTCAAGTTCCTTCGAGAAATCGCAGACGCCGCTGCCGTAATCCGCCTCAAACCGCGGAATATCGGCAAAGTTCCGCATATCGGCCCTAGATTCGGGAACGCCGAACCATTTTTTGTTAAGCCGCTTCGTCCTATCGTAGCCTATCTGCTTCCGAAACTCGGCCTCGGTCGTATCCTCGCGTGCGCCGTGTATCTGGGTCAGACGGCTCTGTGCGGTCTCGGTAACGGCACGTATCGCGGCGACCGCCGGCGAAAGACTCGTCCCCATGCCTATGCAGAGAAGAGACGGGTCTTTGAGTCTTACGTCGTCGCTGACGGCGGCAATAGTAGGAATACCGTTATCAGCGGTTATGTCCCGCAGGATTACGTCAACGCCGTTATCCGCAAATCTCCTCAGAAGCTCACGAAGTTCGGCGCATTTATCAAGGTATTCCCCCGCGGCAGATGCGGATGCCTCATCCGCTCCGGAGGGCTTTTCGGGTATGGTATCGATATCGATTACCTTTCCCGCAACGCCCGAAGCCTCGACAAGCGACCACGCATCGCGCTCGATAACCTCGCAAAGACCGTATAACGCCGCTTCGTTGAAGGTGTTGCCCGACGCTATTCCGTTTGTGCTCGTCCGCATGAATCGACCGTGGGTATGCGGCACGGGGTGAAAGACCGCATGTGCCGGAAGAAGGAGTTCGTCGCCGCTTACGAGATCGCGGCACTGATACCACGGGATTACGGTATCGGGGCTAATCCCCTGCGGCAGAATCAGTTCCGCGGGATCCAAAGCCTCCGCAGGATTCAGATTCGAATATCTGTCAAATATCAGTTTGCGGTCGCCGACTTCGGCACAGTAGCGTTCTATTCCCTCCATTACCGCCGAAACCCTTGCTTCGTCGTCGGTAAGCCCCTTGCCGTTGTAGACCGATATTGCACCGTCGGCAGCCCCCGGGCGTATGCAGGAGAAGACGGGAATACCTATCCTGTCAAGTCCGGTTATCTCCGCAATGCGTGTAATTCCGCATTTTTTTGCCAGCGGCAACACAATCTCCAAAGTTTCCGCAGGAGTTCGGGTTCGAAGCATTCAATAGATTATTGACGGATCTTTTTTTATATCTGTCGAAGATGTGTAAACCGGAAAAGTGAAAATACATTTTTATTTACCATCATAAAGATTCATTAACGATTACATCAGTAATATTTGCGAAGTGATAATATGTCAGATATCTTCAAATTCTCAGTATTTTTATTAATTCTGCTATCGCTTGTCTCGATAGCGGGAGCAACCACCACAGAAATTCATCAGGGAAACACGGTCTTTGTCGGCGAAGACGGACTGCATTTAAACGACGATGTCTTTTACGACGATGACACAAAGATAGCGTTCTTCGGATCGGGTAAGACGACAGGTGCCCCGGCATACGTAGATACCCCTTCAAAGTCAAGCTTTTCGGTTATGGCAAGCACATTTAAGGACAGACAGGGTGCATGGTATTCATATCCCAAAGGCGCGGAAAACGGTCATGTGGCATTCTATGTAGACTATCCCAGCATTGATATGAGACTATACGCATACCGCGGCGGCGACAGCTTCGATATCACGAACGGAAAGATAGTCTCGGGTGAGACTCTTGACTTCAGAATCGACTCCAATCTTGCCCCCATATTCTCCAGAACGGGTGTCACGTCCTCGGATGAAGGAGTGGACATTGTATTCACCAATAATTACGGTGCCACACTGACGTCCCTTTACAACTGTGCGGGCGTCCCCGTTTCAATAGTTAATCTGCATCCCACAACTTCCTCGTTCTTTGCGCCATCGGGCTCACTGACATGCTTATGGGATACGGGAAATTCCGCATACAAAACGGGTGATTACACAATCTATGCCAAGGTAAATGTCAACAATATCTACAATAATCTCGGCTCGATACAGGGCGTTACCGTATCGCCGACAATAGGCACGAAGACAAAGACCGAGGAGGTATCCATGGGAATAGATACCCCAACGCCGACACCCACTTCATCTGTCTCGACCTCGGGTTCACCGAGTTCGATAAAGACAACGGCGCCGACCGTAAAGCCGACGGCAAAACCGACGACGGCAACACCCACACCAACGCCGACTTCGACAGCCGAGCCGACAGCGGCAGTAACCGAGACACCTGCACCTACTCCGGTACCGACGCAAACACCCTCATCGCCGCTCGGCACGGTTACCATTATGTCCGCATTGATACTCGGAATTTTAGCATTTGCGGCAATTAGAAAAGACTGAAATCCAATACCGAATTTCAATATCTTTTTTGCAAAATTGCCACTCGGAAAAAATCGGAAAAAACGAAATTAAAGTTAAGTTTAGAATTAATTCTTAATTCTTAGTATCAGTTTTGAATATAGGTTATTTTCTTCTCAGCGCAAGGAATACCGCACCGATAACGCCCAGAACGACAACTGCCGCAGATACCGGGGATGTCTGCTTCTTCTCTACCTTGTTCTCCGCATAGTTCAGATTTGCAAGAAGGAGATTGTTCATCGGGTCTATCTTCAAGCCCTCTTTCGAGACCGCAATCTCTTCATCATATCTTCCGAGACCGCCGAGCGCCGTTCCCTTGTTCGCGTATGCCGCAAGAAGAGTCTCGGTATCCTTCAGATTCAGGGCAAGTGCGGTGTCACAGGCGGCGATTGCCTCATTGTATCTGCCGAGCGCATTCAGAATAGATGCCTTGTTGACATAGCCTTCACCCTGCTTCGGGTTTAACTCGATTGCCTTGTCGGCCGCTTTCAGTGCCTCATCATATAATCCGTCATACTTTTCGCCGTTTTCCTTAAGGATGCCGGCTTTGATACTCAGAATGCCGGCTTTTGCAGAATATGCAACCGCGAGGTTGGGATTTAACTCGACAGCACGATCCAGATATTCAAGAGCCTTATCCAGATATCCCTGATAGGCAAGATCGTTTGCCCTGTTGTAATAATCTATGGCGGAGACGGGAGCACCGCTCATCACAAGTCCGTCATCGGACTTAATCGCCGCCGGCGTCTCGACGACAACGTTGTCGCCTGTGACCGAGATTTTAACGGAATCTCCGGCGGAATTTGTCTCGTTTTCCGCAGCCGATACCGCAGATACGGCAAGCAGCAGGATAAAGAGAACTGCCGATACTGTTACAATATTAATCTTCATGGATCTCTCATATTAAGTAGATCTGCTCGGTATTCAAATTTAGGATTGAAACGGTTAAACGGATGCAGACTTTTTCTCTGCAAAATAAAAAAATAGGGATTTTAGGGATTTTAAGGATTTTATGAGTTCATGAATTTATGTGTCTATGAATTTATGAATTTATGAGTTTATGATTTATGAATTTACTATTTTAGCAGTGATATTACTTCTTTACTGGAATATCAATGCCGTATTTCTGAGCATTGCTGTCGGCGATTGCCTGAATCTTTGCAATCTCGTCTTTGTTCTCCTGCGGCCTGTAAAGATGTCTGAATCTCTTCTGAGCCTTGAGATAATCATCGACGGGTATACGCTTTACCTTCTTTACCTTCTCGACAACGCCGTTTACCATCTCGTAATTGACCCAAAGACCTGAATTCAGCGCGAGTCTTCCGAGTTCCATGGTCTTGCAGCCGTCAAAGCCCCATCCGGTGCAGCAGGGTGCATGAACCTGAATATAGCAGGGACCTTTGATGCTTAAAGCACGCTTTACCTTGTCCATGAGATCCTTCGGAGTCGCAATCGAGGTCGTCGCAACATACGGACTTCCGTGCGCCGCGAGAATCGCGGGAATATCCTTCTTTGGTCTTGAGTTGCCGTTCGAAAGTTTACCCGCGGGGCTTGTCGTCGTGCTGGCGTCAAAGGGCGTCGCACCCGAGCGCTGGATACCCGTATTCATGTAAGCCTCGTTATCGTAGCAGATATAGGTGACATCGTGACCACGCTCGAACATGCCGCTGATACAGAGCATGCCGATATCGAATGTGGCGCCGTCGCCGGCGATTACGATTACCTTCTCGTCGCGTCCCTGCCTCTTGAGCGAAGCCTCGACGCCGGATGCGACAGCCGCGGCATTCTGGAAGAGAGAGTGAATCCACGGTGTCTTCCATGCTGTCTCGGGATACGGCGTCGAGAAGACCTCCATACATCCCGTGGACGCGACTATGATTGTATTCGGACCTGCCGCCCTTGCAATCAGTTTACCCGCAAGTGCCGGGCCGCATCCGCCGCATGCACGGTGACCCGATTCGAAGTAATCGACGGAAACGTTCTCTTTCTCTGTATTCCCTGTCATTTCAGCAACTCCTCCCGAAGACCGAAGAAGCAGTCATTTCTGCCCTCCTTTGCCCACTGCACTATCTGTTTGATATCTCTCTTCCTTATGTCGCGACCGCCGAGACCGCCGACATACGAGAAGATATTCGGACTGTCTTTGTAGACGGCATCCTTTACCTCGAGACCGACCGCGCCAAGCATCCTCGAACCGATACTTATGTTCTTCTCGATTACGGCGATGTTCTTCACGCCTTTGAGAGCCGTTCTGACCTCTTCGGACGGGAAGGGTCTGAACGAGCGGATCTTAAGTAGACCGACCTTCTCGCCGGCATCCCTCATCTCATCGATGGCATCTTTTGCCGTTCCGCATATCGAGCCCATGGCAACGATTGCCGTCTCGGCATCCTCAAGCCTGTATCCTTCGACGAGACCCGTGTAGTCGCGACCGAACTTCGCCTTGAATTCGGCGGCAATCTCACGGTATGCCGCTTTTGCACGTATCATGGCGGCGTTAATCTCGTAGCGGAACTCCTGATAGCAGTCGGGGGTTGCATACATACCGAATGACATCGGGTTCTTCGCGTCAAGTCTGTGAAGCGGGTTGAATGCCGGCAGGAACTCGTCAATCTCTTTCTGCGAGGGGATATCGACCGGCTCGAAGGTGTGCGAGACAATGAATCCGTCAAGGCAGACAAAGCACGGGAGCAGAACATCATGTCGTTCCGCAAGCTTATAGGCGATGAAATGGAGATCCATTGCCTCCTGTGCGTCCTCTCCGTATATCTGCATCCATCCGGAATCGCGGAGGAAGATTGAATCCTGCTGATCGTTCCAGATATTGAGCGGCGCTCCGAGCGCACGGTTGGCAATCGTCATGACTATGGGCAGGCGCATACCTGCGGCATTGAAGACAACCTCCGCCATGAAAGCTAGACCCTGTGATGTCGTTGCGGAATATACGCGCGAACCCGCGGCGGATGCACCCACACAGGATGACAGCGCCGAGAACTCGCTCTCGACGCAGATATATTCCCCGTTGAGATCGCCGTCTGCGACCATCTCGGCAAGACGCTCGACTATATGCGTCTGCGGGGTGATGGGGTATGCGGATACAACCTGCGGGCGGCAGAGCTTTACCGCTTCCGCCACGGCATGCGATCCTTCGGTTATCTGAAGCATTATTTTTCCTCCTTCTTCATTGTGATTGCATCCTTGGGGCATTCTTCCGCGCAGAGACCGCAGCCTTTACAGAAGTCATAGTCCACGCTGTAGAATTCACCGCTCAGGGTTATGCAGACCTCGGGGCAGATTAGCGCACATGTGCCGCATTTGTTACACTTTGCGGTATCGAGCGTCGGGCAGAAGACACGCCATGAGCCCGTTTTATTGTTGCGTGCATGTCCCGGTGCCGCAACCGCGCCTACGTTAAGTGCCATTACATCTCACCCTTTACGATATTGTAGGCGGTCTCTGCCGCACGTATGTTCTTTTCGGCAAGAGGTCCGGCAAATCTCTCGTTAAGCGAGGCTTTGAGGGCATCGAGGGAGATTTCACCCGTTGCCGCCGCAAACGCGCCCATGAGTGTGGTGTTCTCGATAGGAAGACCGAGCACCTCAAGTGCGATCTTTGTGGCATTTATCTTCAGGATCTTTACGCCGGCGGGGGCGTTCTCGACATCCTTCTCGGTGTTGATTACGGCAATGCCGCCTTCTTTCAGTCCCGCAAATACGTTTACGTCTTTGAGAAGGGTAATATCCTGAACAATGATGTAGTCCGGCTCGTAGATCTGACTTCGAAGTCTTATCTTGCGGTCGTCAAACCTAACGAATGCCTGTACCGGTGCACCCCTTCGTTCGACGCCAAACGCGGGAAATGCCTGAGAATAGACATTGCTCTTGAATGCCGCCATTGCTATAAGCTCGGCGGCGGTCACGGAGCCCTGTCCTCCTCTTCCATGTATTCTAAGTTCTCTCAATAAAATCCCTAATAGATTTATCATGATTATTTATTAAGAATTTTCTATACGTACCTTTTGCGCAAAATAATTCTGCACAAATTATGGCTGTTTTTCAAAAATAAATTCAATTTACTGCAATATCCCCAATCAAGAATTATCTGTACAAAGTTTTTTGGTTCATGGGAATAATCAATATACAATGGATCTGAGTACAGAGCGCTGTAACCCCAACATTGAGAGATTGCCGCCACTTACACGCAAAGAGACACTGGAGTTAATCAGAGTGGTTCCGGGGTGGTCCGTGGTTGACGGAAAACTGAGGCGCATATATGTGAAGGAGAGTTTTGAGGACTGCGTCAGGTTCCTTACCGAGCTTGACGACCTTGCAAAACGCGAAGGGCATTTCCCCGATGTTTCGATTACAAAAGGCTCATCCCTTGAGGTTGCATGGTACACCTACAAATGCGGCGGCATTACCAGAAATGATTTCATAATGGCGTCCAGAATGAATCACAGCGACAGATTCCAGTGAGTATTCCGCAGTGATTATTCCCGAGATTATTCAGAGATAATTACAAAGCAAATTCCGAAGGGAATCACGAAGATAATTCCGAAGGAAAATTGTATTATAAACAGAACGGAATAATCGCGGCAAAATAATTAAAAAGAGATATAATTAATCCTCTTTCAAAACATATTTATGCATAAAATACCATGTAGTATGGTACACGAAGCGAGGTGGGGTAGTCAGGAAATCCCGACGGGCTCATAACCCGTAGATCATTGGTTCAAATCCAGTCCTCGCTACTCATCTGTTTTGGTTCAGTTTTAAGATTTTTAGCTGTTTTGTCAGTATTTTTAGCTACATTTCATTTATTTTTCAGTCTTGTTGAGTTTTATTTAGTTTTTTAGGCTATTTTTTCTCGGAGCAATTCGCTTTTTCAGTCCTCGGAACCCGAGAACATGTTGAAGATGTTAATCTTCTCCAGCATCTCATCGATAAACGATTTCTCCGAGTTATCATCCGTATGCGGCATCAGAAGCGCAGGTGCGGCAGTGCCGTTTCTGAACTGCTCATCGCCGACTATGACCGTTGCCTGCGCCATCAGGCTTCCGTATCTGCACGTAATGTATGAACTTCCGCGTCCTTTTGCCGTCATGAGACCGTCCTGCGTAATCTCTATGACCTCGGGATTCGTGACCGACCATTCGGGGAAGACAAGCCTGTTCTGACCCGAGGAATCCTTTGCCGATGCCACGAACTGCACGGTATCGCCGACCAGAGCGCCTACTCTGTCGGGCGTAATCATCATGTCCGTCAGCACAAACGAGGTGCTGTCATCATCGATAACGAGACCCCACTCGGTATGGATATCCGAACCGTATCTGTTTACGGTCTTGAGGCTCACGTCGTAGATGCCCGGCGCTTTAAATCTGTGCACGGGATTCTCCTCGGTCGAGAATTCGCCGTCGCCGAAATACCAGAGATATTCGGTCGGACTTCCGGTAGTGGTGCTCGTAAACCTGACCACGGGGCTCTTTGCAGTGCTCTCAGCAGCGTAAGCGTAGACGAATGCCGACTCGGGCTTGCCGCCGACCTCGATGTAATCCTTACGATACTCGACGACTTCGCCGTATTTGCTGTAAGCCGTAAGACTTACGTCATATGTTCCGGCACGGATATAGTTATGATACGGGTCTTTGAGAACCGAGCCAACGCCGTCGCCGAAGTTCCAGAGATGTTTATCGTAGCTTCCCGTTATCGTCGAATGGAATCTGGTGACGAACGGAATCGCGCCCAGAGTGTTCTCGCAGGTGAAGGTTACCGTAGGCAGTTCGCCGACCGTTACATAATCCTTTATCACCGAGACATCGTTTCCGAACCTGTTCGAGACCGTAAGGGTCACGGTGTAGACTCCTGGCTTCAGATAGGTGTGCGTCGGCGCTCCCTCGGTCGATGTGCTGCCGTCACCGAAATCCCAGACATAGTTTGTCGCGGTTCCCGGGGATATCGAGGATATACCGCGGAAGGTGACGCTTAAGGGCGCAAGTCCGTCCAGAACCGAGGATGCCGTAGCCGAAAATCCTGCCTTCGGCGCCGCAACCGAATTTATCCTGAAGTATGCGATATTGGATCTGCCGTTTGTCTGATCAATCCAGACAATTCTCTCGCCGGAGATCTTCGGCGATATCTGGTCGCCGCCCGTCCTGCATGCCGATGCCGAGATGCCCGTATAGAGATCGTAAATCCAGACATCCGAATCGCCGCTCACGTAGGACTCATAGACAATTATCGATCCCGATACGCAGGGATGGCGGCAGTCATAACTGCCGTCCGTGATATCGACGGTCTTGCCGCTCTCGAGATCGTGCATGACTACCCTGTAGTGTCCGCCGGCAGTCTTCATCTCCCAGACTGCTTTGTTGTCCGCGACCGAGTAATCGCCCGGGACTCCTTTGGCAATCAGCTGCGGAGTGCCGCGCGGGTTGCTTATCGCCATTCTGTAGAGATTGCCCTTCTCGACCCAGTAGACATAGCCGCCGGAGATTGTCGGCGACAGCTTGTCACTGGTGCCGGACTGGTGGAAGAGATACGACTTGCCCGTCTTCGTATCCTTCATCATGATATTGATGAACCCGCCGTAGCGGCTGTCAAGCCAGACCGCATAGCCGCCCGCATAATCGGGGCTGCCCTGATTGGCCGGATACGGGTCAATGGTGCCTTTCTGACGGGTTATCATGAAATAGCCGTTTATCTGCGAAGGCGACTGATAACTGCTCCTTTCGCCCCACAGGACATAATTTCCGGAGAGCGCAGGGTCAACATCCGAGTATTGCGTCTTTGTAACGAGCAGTTTTTTTCCGGAGAGCAGGTTGTAATAGTAGATGTTCTGCTGCGCCTGACTGTTCTTACCCTCGACCCAGATCAGTTTGCCGCCGTCGATATCGAGATTCCAGCGCGCCATGTTGTCGTCCGTGATAAATCTGAGATCGCCCGCGACGGTATAATCCAGAGTCTCGGCTGCGCCTGCGGGTGCGGCAAGTGAACAGACAAATATCGCGAGAAATAAAGAATAAACCGATAATCTTCCAATTTTAGCGGACATAAGCAACCACGGAAACACAGACGGCATATCTTTGCGGCAATAACCCGCGGAATTATCCGCGCAAAATACCGCAACATTAACCTGTATATAGTAATTTAAGCGCGTATTAAAAAAAAGTTGCTTTAACGTGCAAAGTTCATTGAGCGAGGTCTTTGCCGGGGATTAAAAAAATAAAATATTATCTGAGACATCTGAGAAATATATCCCGAAATCACTTCTTCGGCTTGAACTCGTCGAGATCGGACTGATATGTGCCGGCGATAAAATCGATGTGCCGCGGGCAGGACTTCTCGCCTTTTATGCAGAGCGGATACTCGCCGGTAAGACATCCGAGGCAGAGATCGTCATAATTATGCCCCGTTGCGCGAATGAGCGACTCGATTGAGATATGGTGCAGCGTGGTCGCGCCTATCTTCTCACGGACCTCCTCGCAGGAGAGTTTGCTTGCAATCAGTTCCTCGCGTGTCGGCATGTCAACTCCCAGATAACAGGGGGCAATGATTGCGGGAGAACCCACTCTCATGTGAATTGCGCGGGCACCTGCGGCACGGACAAGGTCCACGAGGCGGCGCGATGTGGTGCCGCGGACAATCGAGTCGTCCACAAGAACGACGGACTTGCCGTTCAGGTGCTTCTTTACGGGATTCAACTTGATTCTGACGGCATTCTCGCGCATCTTTTGAGTCGGCATAATGAAGGTTCTGCCCATATACCTGTTCTTTATGAGACCCTCGCGGAACGGAATACCCGAGCTCTCGGAGTAACCCGTTGCATGAGCCGTTCCCGAATCGGGTACCGGCGAGATGATATCGGCATCAATCGGCGCCTCAAGATGAAGCGATTTTCCTATGCGTCTTCTCACATCATAGACGAGCTGACCGTCGATAACCGAATCGGCGCGTGCAAAATAGATATACTCGAAAATACAGAGGGCATGGCTCGATGCCTCGGCTATCTGAACCGACTCGACGCCGGAGGCGGAGATTGTAACAAGCTCGCCGGGGTTGACGTCGCGGATGAACTCCCCGTTGAGCGCATCGATTGCCACCGATTCCGAGCAGACGATATGACCCTCATGAGTCTTTCCGAGACAGAGCGGACGAATACCCAGAGGGTCGCGGAAAGCATACACCTTATCGTCGACAAGAACAACGACCGAATACGACCCTTCGAGCTTCTTCATGCACGCAAGGACCGCATCCGTCATCGAATTGGATACTCTCAGTTCGTCGACGATGATCTTGCCGATAAGCTCGGTATCGGTTGTCGTGCAGAAGGTCTGACCGCGGTCTTCCTCAAAATAGTTTCTTAATTCAACGGTATTCGTCAGATTGCCGTTGTGGACAACGGCGATATTTTTTCCCTGAAACGTAAAATTGAACGGCTGCACATTCTCGGGGATCTTTGCGCCCGTCGTCGGATATCTTACATGCCCGACACCGACATTGCCCTTAAGCGATGAGAGAACGGATGCATCGAAAACTTCGGAAACCAGCCCCTGCCCTTTGTGTTTAAAGAGCTGCGTGCCGTTAAAAGTAGTGATTCCCGCGCTTTCCTGCCCCCTGTGCTGCAAGGCATACAGGGCATAGTAAAGCGGGAATGAAACGCCGCCAGCATCGACGATGCCAACGATTCCGCACATAATTTCAGTGGGTAGGTACCCTTGACTTCTTGGTTACCCAGTTATACTTGCGCAGTTTGCTGGATCTGCCGAAACCGCAGGCGGAGCATACTTTATCGCGCTTGTGGTAAGACATCTTACCGCATCTTCTACAGATTACATGTGTCTGAGTCTGTCTTTTTCCTCTTGATGGAGTTCCTTTCATCTTAATTCACCTTGTTAAAAAATTATCATTTAGAGTTCTCAGTTGACTGACGGCGAGATATAAATCACATTATCGCCGCGAACAATCAATGTTGCGAATTTCGAGACAGCACCGTCAGTCTCCTCTTCTGCGTTCTCAAGTACAAGATTCATATGAATATCGTAGCCCTGAAGTACGCCGCGAATTTCTCTCCCGCCCTTCAGGCTGACAATAACAGGCTTCTGATTCAGAGCCTTATCTAAAATTTCCAACGGTCTTTGTGTCATGAGATTCCCTAATTAGTTTTATGAGGATTACTATAATTGCGAGCGTAATCTACATAAATATAGCGCAGACCCCTCCCGCATGTACATCGGAAAAACGCACATAGCGGGTTTTCGATGACGGTATTTAAGGAAACGCACGCGCTCCCGCAACTGCCGGCAACATTCCACTACACGCGACAGCCCGCCATATCAGATGACAGTCCGGCATATCCGGCATATCCGATAACAGCCTCTTAAGATTGTACTAAGATAGAGTAATTACACCATACGGTAAATAATGAAAGGGAATCATGAACGGTAATCAGATACTTACCGATTCATAAAATGCACTATTAAGAAAATTAAGATTAGTGAGATTATTAAGATAATTAAGATATTTCAGATATTTAAGGCGATTAAAGATGGGCAAACTGACAGTAAGAAAGAGATATGCGGTTCGAAAATCCAAGCTTTCCGAGATATACAAAAAACTTGAGGCAACCATAGGCAAGAGCGCCGAACTCTTCAAGTCGGATATGGTGGAAGTCGCCGAGTTGTCCGGCGGCGAGATCGTGGTATATCTCCTCGACAAAAAGCCGCATCTGATGGAGGTTAACGGCAATATCTTCCCGACACTCCGCGGCGCCGTCGAAAAACCCTTTGATAAGCGAAGAATCGTCGTCGATACCGGCGCCATACCCTTCATGGTAAAGGGCGCAGACCTCATGCGCCCCGGCGTTCTTGAGATCTCCTATGACGTGAAAAAAGACGAGCCCGTCGTTATCGTGGACGCCAATCACAAAAAACCGCTGGCAATCGGCATTGCCCTCCTGGAAGCGGACGAGATGCAGAGTGCGCAGTCCGGAAAAGTCGCTAAAAATATCCACTATGTCGGCGACGACCTCTGGAATCTGGAGATCTGAATTCCGCCGCGTTTCATGCCGCGGTCTGCGGCGCGACCCCGATAACTCCGATAAAATACAAAAATAATACACAAAAGTCGGACCCGCAGCGCGACCCGCACCACCGACCTTAATGGATACAGTTAAATAAAATTCAGTCGACATTTTGTTATTATGGGAAAGATCTCTTCTCTTTTTAAAAAGAACAATCAGCCCGATGAAGCAGACTACATGGAGCTGGACTTAGCCTCCATCGAAAAGACCACGCCCGGAGAGGGTCCGGCATCAATGTACGTCAAGATAGCTACAATAAACGAGCTCCGCGACACGCCCAGAATCAAAGACGAGGTCTACAACGGAAATATCGTTATCGTTGATATCGGACGGTTAAAGATGGACAAGATAACATACGAGCGCGTATTGAAAGACCTCCGCGACGTTGCCGCAGACGTGAACGGCGATATCGTCGGTCTCGGCGACCAGAAATACGTAATTCTCACACCGATGTCCGTAAAGGTCTCGCGCGAGAAGATCGGGGGGGTATAAACTTCCGTGCGGCGCGTAATGACCGCACCCTGCCCAAACTGTTCAAAAGAGATTCAATATATATATCAGACCGAAAGGATACCGTATTTCGCGGAAGTGATGTTCGCATCGGCAGTCTGCGACTGCGGTTTCAAATCGGTCGAGACTTATGTCATGGGCGACGGCGAGCCCGTCAGATATACTTTTAGAGTTGAAAATGCCGACGATCTCTCCGCCCGCGTCATCAGAAGCAGTTCCGCCGAGATGCGCATACCCGAATTCGGTATCGAGGTGACGCCGGGACCCATGTGTGAGGCATTTATCTCGAATGTGGAAGGGGTGCTTCTCAGAATGAGCGATGCGCTCGATACGATTGCACGCACCGCGACCGATGAAGAGAAAGAGAAGATTGCCGCATTGAAAGAGAAACTTGATGCGGCACGCGATGGGAACTTCGAATTTACTCTTGTCATCGAGGACATGAGCGGCAACTCGGGCATTGTCAGCAAGAAGGCGGCTAAGGAGATACTCCCAAAGACCGCGCAGGAGACCGCCGCCTGAGGATACGGGATTGTACTGACCGAAGAACAGGATTTAAGGCTGCGTTGAATCGGTTTAAAACAATTCACGGCAAAATCAAACCGAATTTTTCTTTTTTATGATAGGCAGTTATTTCAGAAAGGACCTTGAGGAGAAAGTCGCCGAACTCGGCGCGGAGATTGAGGCGCTTAAGAAAGAGAACGATAAACTCAGAACGCGGCTTTCAAAACGCGAGGAGAAAGCGCAGAGCGATCCCGTGCGCTATCAGGAGACGGTCGAAGAGCTTAAGCGTGCCCGCGTTGAGATTGAAGCACTTAAAAGCCGCGTCGGATTTCTGGAGAGGGAGGAATCCCTTGAGGAACTCGGCGTAAATATCCGCGCAGAGAACTTTTACCTCCCGAAGAAAGGCTCACTCGAACTTCTCGATAAGATAGCCCCGATAAAGTCCTCCAAAGAGTCGCTGATAACCCTCTATCTCCGCCCGAACGAGAAGATACCCAACCGCGAGAGTCTCGGTGAGGATGTCTGCATCTATATCGAGAGCCTCAAGTCCGAGACGGGAATTATCGGTTTCTTCGATACCGAAGCCCCGTTTATCCTCTCGCTCTTTGCGGTCCCGCCGTTTCAGCCAGACAAAACCGAGATGATACGCGGTACCTCGTTTGAATGCGCCAAAGCAAAGGATATCTTCGAGCGCAGCCGGCATGCGGCATTCGTCATAGGTCATGCGGGTGAGTCGTTCATGGGATTTGCCACGGAATCGGAACTCCTGAGAGAGGAGTTCGTATCCAGCAGCGTCATGGACAAGCACAGCAAAGGCGGCTGGTCACAGAAGCGCTTCGAGAAACTCCGCGATGAGGATATCCGCCATCACATAGAGAAGGCTTCGGAGGTCTTCACTGAAATCCTTGACGAATATCGCGGAATCACGGATACGATTGTCATCGCCGGCGACAAAAAGACGGCAACGGATATCGCGGGCGCAGAGGCAATGCGCGAATATAAAACGGTTTACAGGCAGTTTGAGACAAAACCCAACAGACATTGCGGAGATAAGGCATTCAGGGAACTTTTCTCGGCAAGATGGTACAGACTGTAAATTACGAACGTAATCCGCGAAATATCCGAATTGAAAAAAAAGTGCGGGGGCTCAGAGCCTTCTCACAGCTCCGATTGCCGCGACAATGCCGATGACGGCAATCACAAACCCGAATCCGGGGGATGCCTGTGTCGGAACGGGTGTCGGTACCGCGGTTGCCTCGGTCGGCACCGCAATTACGGGAACATAATCCTGCACGCTGCCCTTGGGGACAACCTCAATTGTAAAGACCGAGAATGGCTGTCTGCCTACAGCCGATGCGGAACTGCAAAGACCTGCGGAGGCTTCTCCTTTTACGAAGGTCACGGAGAGTTCCTGAAGGCAGCCTTCGGGGCTCTTAAAGACATGGCGCTCGCCCGGAATCATCTGCGCATCCGAGGGGTAGTTCTTCTCGTTCCAGCCCTGCACTACCTTTACGTAGGCGGAACTTGCCGTGCAGACCGAGCCCGAACAGGAGTCGCAGTCGGGCGCGGTATCAAAGGTTACCTTGAAGTTGTTCTGGAAAGAGTTCACAATCTTTGACGGATCGCCGAATGAGGCGAGGAGGAACTTGCCGGCAGGGTCGGTGCCGTCAACCTTTGAGACCGTCACCCATGCCGCCTGCGAAGATACCCCCGTGAATGTCGCCTGGACCGTATCGCCGACGCTTAAGTAGGCAAGCGCTTCCGAAGACGGCGCAGTGCCGGTTATTTTATGATCGGCGGCGAATTGAACCGATATTCCCGTCCATGTGACGCCGTTCCACATCTTATCCGCATATATGTCAATGGTGCCCTTTGCCTGATTGACATTCGTAATCGTTCCCGCAACCGTAGTCTCCTGCACGGCTGCCGCGACCGGCGCCGCCGCAATAAGCAGGATAACTGCCGCCGCAATCAATTTTATCGATAATCTCATTATTTCACCCTCTTTAAGAATATAATCAGCCTTTGGGCTGTGATATGAAAAAAGTATGTGTTCTTTTCAGGTTTTTATGGTCGGCGAAGGTCACCTTGACAGGCACAGCTTTTTACCGAGTTCCTCCGCCGCATTCATGATGTCAGGTCTGCCCCCGATTCCGCCGTATTTATCCATTGCATCCGCGGTAATATTCTCGGAATACGTAAAACCCGCGTCATTGAAGAGGGCACGCACGGTCGGATACGCGGAGTCGAAGACGGTCGGCATGTCCATGCCGGCGGTCGAGATAAAAACACCGATATGCGTCTTCAAATGCTCTTCGCTGTATTCGGTCTCGTTCGTCCTGAACCTCCTTGCCCAGAGGTACTGACCGCGGTCTATGAACCCTTTCATCTCGGCAGTCACGGTCATGGAATATATCGGGGATGAAAGAACGAGTATGTCACAGACGGTGATTATTTCCTCGAATACCTGCGTGAGATCATCCTTCATGACGCATCTGCCCGTTTCGTGACATTTGTTGCAGCCCATACAACTTTTGTACTTCAGTTTTTTCAGCATCACCTTGGTGATCTCCGCACCCGCGGATTCCGCGCCTTTAAGGAAGCAGTCCGTAAGTTTCTCGGTATTTCCGAGATGCTTGGGACTTCCGATTATTGCAGTTACCTTTACCATTTCATACCGCCCGCATTTTACCTATTCTTGTTTCCGATTATTCTTTCCGATTCCTGTTTCCGATTCGTGTATCCGATTCCGATTCTATTACTCTGATTCCAACAGACTTCTAATTTATCATAGCGGTTATCTTAGCCATGACGCCGTCGGCAAGAGCCTGCGCATCCTCTTTTGCGCCCGCCATATTCTTAACCGCACCTTTCTCATCGGCGCCGCCGACAAGGAGATACTCGATATTTTTGTTCCCGATTCCGCAATGATGGAAGAAGCACTTCATTACGGCAACCGACGGCTTAAACATGCCCTCGTCGGGCTGACCTGCCGTTGATATAAAAACGCCGATTCGTTTTCCCTTTCGTTCGGGTTCGACGGTCTCCAGATTTAAAACATCCTTTTGCGACCGAAGAACCTGAACGCGGTCGATAAACGCTTTTGCCTGCGCACATACGCCGACGCAGTATATCGGCGCCGCAAACACTACGATATCGGCGGCGAGAACCTTATCGATAATGCCGATAAAGTCATCGGAGATAAGACACTTTCCTTTCTTCTCGCAGGCATTGCAACCCCTGCACGGATTGATATCGTAATCCGAGAGGATTATCTTCCCGCACTCCGCGGATTCATGCTTTGAGGCGGCTTCGATAAACCAGTCCAGAAGGGTCTCGGAGTTGCCGTGCCTTCGCGGACTCGACGATATGCACAGAATTTTGACGATCATACATTCTCATGATTTCAATACAAAATTACTGCTTATTAAGATTTGCGGCAGTTTGCAAGACAGAAAAAATAGGATAATGACGGATCTTATGATGAATCCGCCGGATTACTCGGAGTATATCTCTTCGAGCTTGCTCTTGCCGTAGACATACGCCGGCATTCCGGCAAGAAGGAAAGCTACGCGAAGTCCTTCTTCAATCTCCGCCTTCTTTATACCTAGATTCTTTGCGCCGCTTATCTGTGCGGAAACCGCATGCTCGTCCCTCAGTGCCGCCGCTATCGCAATCGCGATTACCTTCTTTGTCTGGCGTGTCAGTGCTCCGTCATCCCAGACCATCTGGTCAAATGCCATAACTTTCTCGAACATCTCGGGATCCGTCTTTTCGAGTTCCTTGAAGATTACCGGCACCTTGCCGATTTTCTGTCCGAGTTTGTCCATTTCGCAGCACATCTTGCCTTTGCCGTTTTTATTCATTCCGCAGGTCATTTTTGTCTCCTGTTTACTCGTTTATATTTTGATAAATGTACTCGTATGTTTAAATGTTTTCCCATGATACCGCAGGATACGGTATTTGGATTCGGTATTTGGATACGGTAATTGGATGCAGTAATTTTAAATTATCCTGTTTAACAATACAATTATCATGACATGTCAGATTCTTGCAATAATGGGAAGCCCAATCCCCGACGGCAACATTGCAAAACTGCTTAAAGCGGCAAAAGAAGGAGCGGAAGAGTGCGGTTGCACGGTTTCGGTGATAGATGTGACGGCTCTTAAATTCTCGGGATGCATGGAATACTTTTACTGCAAACAGAACGAGGGTTGCATGATTCACGACGACATTACCCAGATTATCAAAAGGGTGAAAAATGCGGACGGCATCATCCTTGCGGCGCCGGTCATGACAATGGGCTTTCCCGGGATGATTAAATCGTTCATAGACAGGATGCAGCCGTTTTTCATGGCGAAATATATCCGAAAAGAGCCGATGATCACGAAGAATCAGGCAAAATGGAGAAAGACCCTCCTCATTTCAATCGGCGGCATGAACGTCGACAACGACTTCGACGGAATCAGACTCACGACGAATGCCTTCTGCGATATCGTCGATTCGAAACTCTATGCCGAGGTCCTTCAGAACAATATGGACAGTATCGGCGATGTCGCGTCAAAAGAAGGGCTTCTTGAAGAGACACGCAGGGTATCAGCCGAGATGTGCAGACAGATCATCGCGGATAAAGAAAAATACGGCAATTGAATCAGACCGATTCGGGCATCAGCCCCTCTTTTTTCAGGCTTACCCAGCCCTTTTTTGTCACGATAACGTGGTCCAGAACCTCGATACCAAGGATATTTCCCGAGTTGCAGAGTCTTTTCGTGACATCGAGATCTGCCTGCGATGGCTTCAGATTCCCCGACGGATGATTGTGCACGAGTATCACGGAGGCACATCTCTCGACAATCGCGTCCGCAAAGACCTCACGCGGATGGACAAGGCTCTGATTTAACAGCCCTTTGCTTATCGTATGCCTCTTTATGACCTCGCATGCGCCGTTTAACGTAATACAGATGAAGTATTCCTGCTGCTTCGAGCGGATATCCTCCACAACCGGCAGCACGTCTTCGGGACAGCTTATCTTTACAACCTTGCTGTCATCTTCCATGTAACGTCTGGAAAGTTCAAAGACGGCAACGATCTGCGCCGCTTTTGCCATACCCATCCCCGTGACTTCGAGAAGCTCCTTATAAGAGGGGTCGCCACCGGTTTTATCGAGAATCTTCTCTATATCCGCGGATATCTTCGTCACATCGCGACCGCTTACGCCGCGACCGAGTATCGCGGAGATAAGTTCCCTGTTAGAGAGTGTTCCGACGCCTTTCTTCGCTATCTTCTCACGCGGTCTGTCATCGTCATAGAGGTCGGTTATCTTCGGCATTACAGAATAGTCTTTTTTGAGTGGGGACTTATAGATTTAGCGATTTTGAAAAACGGAACATCATAAGGACTTATTTAGTGTTCATCAATGCGTGCATCGGGACACGAATCGGGGCGGGAGGGGCATTCGTCATCACCCGCATTATCAAAAAACATATATCAAAAAACTGCCTATTCTCTGTTATAAACATAGGTGACTGAAAAATGACAACAATGGAAAACGCAGCGGCGGCATACGCAGGTGAATCACAGGCAAACAGGAAATACAGCAATTTCTCTGAGAAAGCGGAGTCGGAAGGCTTCCCGATGGTAGCCAAGCTCTTTAAAGCGGCATCCGAGGCAGAGGCAATTCACGCAAAGAGACTTCTCTTCGTTATGGACAAGATAGGCTCAACCGAAGACAACCTTAAGGCATCCGTCGCCGGCGAGACCGACGAGTTTGAGACGATGTATCCGGGATTCATCAAGACCGCGGAGGCGGAAGGAAAGACCGAGGCAAAGGCAGTATTCACACATGCGATGAAAGCCGAAGAGGTTCATGCAGGCAAATACAAAGAGGCACTGGCGGCAATCTCAAAGGGCTCGGATATCTCGGCAAAGAAGATCTTCCTCTGTCCCGTCTGCGGTAACATAGAGTATGACGAAGCACCTTCGACATGTCCTATCTGCGGCGTTCCTGCAAGAATGTTCAGAGAGATTGAATAAACGGGATGAATAAAATAAATTATAATCCTTTTTTAAAATCTATTTAAAAACCACCTTAAAAGACCATATTTGAATGCTATTTTTAATTATTTTCAGGCATATCCGACGGCTTCGGGATCGGGGACCGTATCATTTGCGAGAGGCTTTGCGTTTACCTCTTTATGCGTCATACTGAGGTCGCGGCATTTCGCGTAGAAAGAGTTGAGCGACTGCTCGAATTCAGCCATTTTATCCTGCTTATAGTATTCTTTTGCATCCCGATATATTTCGTTTAAAGAGGAGACATCCTTCCCCTGCATGCGCATCTCGGATAACAATTCTTTCATGAACGCAAGTTCTTCGGAGGCATCGTGCAGAGATATAGATACCGAAGATACGGGCGTGATATTGCCGGCGGCGCCCGTGTCGCTGCGGACATTGTCGCCCGGAGCACCCGTGCATCCGCAGGAAAGAGCGGTTGCAAAAACTGCGATAAGCGTTAAACCCACTGCCATTCTTCTTGTATTCAATCCAATCAGGTCCCTTATATTGATATTTACGGAGATACCGACCCGTATCCCCGTGATTATTGTAATATACGGAATTTGGCGGGAAATGGGATAAATGAATCAATAGATTCTATTCATTCGTTTAACCGAACGGTTAAACACATCCGATGATTAAAAAAATAAAACAATTGAAAAAAAGCATTCGCATGGAATCTGCAAAGTCATTGCAGATTCGTGATTTAGATTCGTGATTTAACGGTCTTCTTATGCTACCGTTGCCAGCGCAATTCCCGCTATTACAAGAATGAAAGTTACGTGCATGGTAATTGCGGCTCGTAATCCTCTTGACATATGTTATTACCTCCTTTCTGTTTTCGGTCGGAATCCGATCCGTCCCGTTACGGGTCGTTAACGGGTCTTCACGGGATTTCCGTCTTACATATACAAAATCGGCCCGTAAGTATATGAATGAGTAAAACGCCGATTATTAGACTATCTTACGCGGCGGTTATACAGAATAACCCGCAGACCGACCGAAATAATGTTATAGTCATAAAAAATCGTCATACCGAATGACCGATCGAAAGATTAAATCCCGGACAGACGGGGAAAGTCTCAAAAGTGTGTATTAGTGTAAATGTGTGTAAATGTGTGTAAATGTGTGTAAATGTGTCCAAAAGTGTAAAAGTGTCTTATATATATTAACCGCAAGAGAAGAGGGACATATGCTTTTACACATATGCCCGCAGGGTCTGGAGTCGAGTGTGTTTTTACTTCCCTTGCAGTCTTCGCTTAAAAGCGAAGGATATTCTGGCAATTAATGGTTTTATGTCTGGTGATTTTTGGAATGTATGATCCTACCTGATGAATTTTTGGCGTTGTCTGTTGAATCAAGTTATGAGTTTTGTATGCAGGCTGTCTGAATTCCTGCACATCGCATTGTCCGCAGGTATATCTGCCTTATACCTGCAGCGGTTTTCCATTTGTCTGCTTTTTCCACACACTGTAAGATGAAACCGTCTGATCTTTTCATCTCACACTGCATTTCCAGATGCTTACAAGAGGTAATACCCCCCCTAAGTCATCCTTACATCTTAGTGGTCCCGTCAGAATATAAATGGGTCCAATAGAGATAATTCATTCATTTATCCGAATGGTTAAACACATCCGGAATTGACGTAAAAAAGGTTATTTTCAAGATTTGGCGAAATATATCGGATAAATTATCGATCTGTTTTCAATCCGAATCGCTCCGTGATTCCCATGCGGAGATAAGATCGTCTATCATATCGTCGACGGACTGATACCTGTCGTCCGGATTCTTGGCAATCATCTTCATGATGATATCGTCAAATACCGCGCCGTCGGCAACTCTCTCGGAGGGCTTTACAGGCTCTTTGTAGAGGATCTCCTCGCTCATGTCGGCAACGCCGTCGCCTGAGAACGGGCGCGTTCCGGTGACGAGTTCATAGAACAGGATACCCAACTGATAGATATCCGTCCGCATTGTGGGCATGCCGTATTTCTTGGGCGCAATCTGTTCGGGCGATGCGTAGTTCAGCGAGAATCCTATGGTCGTGGTCTCGTTTCCGCTGCCGTCGCCGACGATCTTACCGAGTCCCCAATCGGTTATCTTGGGTGTGTTGTCCCCGTCTATGAGGATGTTCTGCGGCTTTATGTCGCGGTGGATTATCTGTCTCGCATGTGCATAGGAGAGTCCGCGCGCTATGCCCAGAATAATCTCATAGACATCGGAGAGCGGCAGGGGAATGTCCATATCCGCGAGTGCCCTGGGGACATACTCCATCTCCACAAACGGAATAGGGAGGATGTTGACGGAGTAGAATCTGACAATATTGGGATGATCCAGACCGTCCCAGATCTTCATCTCTTTCATGAACATCCTTCCCGTCGCCTCATCGAAGTTTATAGGCACTTTTACGGCGACCGTCATGTCGTCGGTGCGGCGCTGTGCCTTGAATACTCTTGCAATGCCGCCTTTTCCGATAAACTCCACATTGTGATAGCGTTCGTTCAGAACTTCAGGGAAATAGGTCGACCCGAGACTCGTCGACATTATGTTGTTCTCGTCGATAAACAGCACGGTCTCATCGTCGGACTTCGAGTCGGCGTTGCCGTGCCCTGAGGTATACTTCGTAAGATTCGTGTCGAAGACGCGGAGTTTCCATAGGGCGATTGTATCCGCAAACATCTTGCCGAAGACCACCGGAACGGCGGCGGAAAGCAGGAGCGATGCGGGATACACAAGACCCGTAATGGGTCCGAGCACGACATCCGAGTTGTAAATGAAGAGAATGAAGATTACCAACGCGATTATCGAGATAATCGGGTGAATCCTGAAAAGTCCCACAGGTACTTTCGAGCGCAGATGTCCGAACGAGAGGAGGAGCGACGAGGATATGATGTATGCCGTGAGAAGCAGGAAGCCGACCTCGGCATAACCCGAACTGACGCCCTGATAGATAAGCCTCGATGTATAGGATATGAAGGCGTAGAGCAACGCAACCGCAAGTCCGGCATAAACCAGCTCGAAGAAGACAAGCTCAAGACCTCTCTTCATTCTTACCGCCGCCAGCGAGCCGTAATCGAACGAAAGTCCGATGAGTCCCGCGGTTATTCCCGCGATTATCATCAGTATGAAGACTATCTCAAACGGCGACTGATCCATGAAGACCACACGTGTGGGTCTCGAAGGGGTATCCGGTCTGAACGAGCCGTTGTAGCCGTTCAAGCCGGGGAAATTCTCGGGATTGTTCGGGTCAAAGACATCGGGATTATCGGGACTGCCCGGACCCGGACCTGCAGGGGTGGTCGGATTCAGAACGCCGCCCGGAATATCCGGCGTTGCCGTGCTGTTTGTCGAATTATCCTGCGGCAGCTCCTGTGCGGGCGTACCTGTCGGTACCGGCGTCGGCTGAGTCTGCGTCTCATCGGGGACCGTCGTGCCCGCAGGTCCGTAGAGGACATACTCCGCGTTATGGGAGATAAGCGGCGAAGAATCTACCAGGTTGTTTCCGGAATAGAAGAGGTTCTGCCAGAACCTGCCTGAAGTGGCAAGATTTTGCAGATTGATATTGTTGATTATCAACTGGTTCTGGAGATTGTACTGACCCGCGCCGTAAGGATCGTAGGGCTTAGAGCCGACACCTGATTTTTCGGGGCTGCTCTCACCGTAATAGTCGTTCCAGAAGTTTCCGAGCGTTGATGTGAAGGAATTGCCCTCGTAACCGTAGACCAGATCGTTTGTGGACCAGCGGATACTCCTGGATACGGACTTGCCGTTGACGATATTCTCGAAATCGTTCAGATACACCGCGCAGTCAACCGAGTCGTCGATATAGATACCCACCCTGTGACCGCTTATCGTATTCCTTGCAACCGTGGTGCCCGCGGACGAATAAAGAGTGAGTCCCAGAGGAGTCTCTTCGATATCGTTATTCAGGATATTGCAGTTGTCGCCGCTTACGAGCACTGCGCATACCGCATTGCCGTTTACTTTGAAACCCTCGAAGGTTACGTCCGAGCCCGAGATATGCACGCCGTAATTTCCTTTCTGTGTATTGATTACCGGCTTTGTGCCGTCTTCTGAGGCAACTCCGGCAAGATTGACCGATTTTGTTATCTCTATATTCTCGGGATAGACTCCGCCGTAGACAATAATTGTACTTCCGGGCGCGGCTTGCGAAAGCGCTTCGTTTATCGTGGAATAGACATTGGCGCCGATGCGGACATCGCCGGCGGATACCGGAACAAAAAATGCCGACAGGAGCAGGCATGCAAAGAGGAATATGTACAGACCGCGGCTTACCTGGATATTGCCTGCCGATTCCGCCCCGTAACTTCTCTTTACAGCCATATTCATCATACACCCCAGCCGCATTCCCCTAAACCTTCGGGACCGTGACTCGGGCAGCCCGTCGGGAGACAGGGAATATCATGAAAATATATATGTCATTATAGTATCATTTAATTGACGATCCAAAAACCCGCGTGTGATCGGTTCCGTGATGTCAGGAAAAATTTAATTGAGATTGAAGATGAGTCTTGCACCTTTTGCGCCGCGTGCAAGGTCAAGCATGTCGCCGTTGCGGATGGGATACTCTTTTGAGGGCGAAAGCTGTTTGTTGTTGATAAGACTGCCTCCCGTGCTCCTGCAGTCCTCGTAGTACCATTCGTTGCCGCGAAGTTTGAATATGCCGTGCGGCTTCGTGACACGCGATACCGCCTCATAGCCCGACGAGAGAGCAATCGAGAAGTTCCCGTCCTTAAGGTATTCGGGCGCGGATGCATCCTCACGACCGATTCTGACCTCCTTCTCTTTGAGGGGCCATGCCTTGCCGTCGTCGTCGCCGCCGAGGACGATCAACACGGGAACGCCGGTCTTATTATCTTCCTCGAGCATGCTTCTTACGGCCTTTAACTTCTGATTGAGTTCCTCTTCGCCGATTCTGACGTCGATATTGCTGAATATGCTCAGGTTTCTGATGATTCCCTCCATGCCGCCGGGGATGAGGGAGTATTTCCAGACGGGGAGACTTCCCTTTGAGGTTTCTCTTCCCATACCCGCCTCTTTCTTGATGACGCCGGTATTCAGAAGCTTATCCAGGTGCTTCTTGGTATTCTCATAGCTCGTGTCTATCTCTTTTGCAATCTCGCGCACCTCTTTCGGCTGGTGCTCAATGAGTTTGAGTATCTTTAAGCGCGTGGGATTCGAGAGCACGTTCAGATATTCCGAGAGATCCTCGTAGAAGTCGGGATCGTTCGAGATTGCAATCGTATTATCGTTTGAATCGCCCATCTTATCACATATATCTCAATTTTTGTCTTTTTTACTTTTTTACCTATTTTTTCAGAACCTCAGCACAACCGCGGTAATGTTGTCGTCCGAGGTTTCAAAAGCCTCTTTAATCAGAGTTTTGGCAATTCCGTTTGCCGATTTAATGTCGAATGCCGATTCAATCACATCTTCGTCGAGGTAGTCGTGAAGACCGTCGCTCGAGAGAAGAATGGCATCCCCCTCCTGCGCATTGAAACAGAAAGTATCGACATTGAAGTCGCCCCCGAGAGAGTGGTTGATGATATTCTTCATCGGATGGAACCTTGCCGATTTTCTCTCAATCAGACCCCTGTTCACCAGATCCTGAACGAGAGAATGGTCGACGGTTATCTGACGGAGAGTACTGCTGTAGAGATAGAGCCGCGAATCTCCGGTATTTGCGCAGACAACCGTCCCGTTCTCGACGAATGCGGCAACAAGAGTCGTGCCCATACCTTTCCGGTCGCCGACGGCGTTCTCGCAGACGGCGCTGTCCGCTTCCTTGAAAGCAAGGATAAGAAGCTCTTTTATCTCGTCTTCCGCCATGCCCTCGCGGTATCCGTCCTGAAAAACAGCTCTCAGTCTGGTTACGGCAATATTTGAGGCAATTTCGCCCGCGGCATGTCCTCCCAGACCATCGGCGACTGCAAGCAGTATCCCTTTACCGATGGGAACGGCGATGGATGAGTCCTCGTTATGCTCTCTCTTTCCCGCCACCGATACCGAACTGTAATCCATTGGTTCAAGCTACCTCTAAAACAGATTTTACAAGTAATTACAAGTAATCTATTCTCTTTATCAGAATATATTCTATCTTAATGCTTAAATCTTATATTAATTTTCACTATCCGCGCGGTGTTTCCGTATAACCGCGGAGTTATACGCGGAACTTTGCGGTAAATATCAAAGGCTCAGGGTATCTGTAATCATTTCACATTTCATATAGCGACATGAATTATGGTGACGTGAATTTTATTGTTGAATATTATGAAACATTACAGAATACTGCAGAATATACATATATGCATAATATGCAGATAAATTCGGAGAGAAAAATATGAAGACAAAAATCCGTAATGACGGGAGAATTCTCGGCAGATTACTCAATAACGGCACAATACGCAATGCCGCAAAGGCGACCGCGATTGCCGCAGTCATCCTCGCGGTTATCCTTACCTGCGGGTGCACGGGTAACGGCGGCGGCAACGACAAGCCCGTAAGTCCCAAAATCGAGCAGAACATAAAGGATCTTTACTCGGCAGACGATGCGGTGCGAAAGACCGCCGTCAATAACCTAATACTTGCGGGTGACGAGGCGATAGTTCCGCTCACAAAGGTCTTTTCGTCCGGCGACAAAACGGCGTCGATGAATGCCGCCGTTGCACTCTATACCATTGGCGAGTCCTCGATTGATCCGCTTATCGACGTTCTTAACACCGGCTCACAGACCGAGCGCGAATGGGCTGCAAATACCTTATGCCTCTTTGAAGCCCGCGCCGTGCCCTCACTCATAAACGTCGTAAAGACCGGCAGCAAACAGGGTCAGGAGATTGCCGAGATTGCGATAATAAAGATAGGTGAACCCGCATTGCCCTTCCTTGAGCTTGAAGCGAACAGGGGAAGTCCCGTAACCGCCGATAAGATGAACTCGCTCATCTATTCAATCCGCGCAACCGAAGGTTTGCAGCAGAGACTCTCGGCGGAAGGAAATACAACGACTTCTACTGCCGCGGCTGCCTGAAAAAATAAAGATTAATTTCCTTTTTTTTGAAAAACAAGGGTAGTGCAGAGGTAGTGGTGAGACAGCTATTGCCGAGCAATCTTATCCGTGTCCACGACCCTTGTGTTGTAACCGTAGTAGGTGTCTTCAAGGTAGTAGAACATGGCTTTCCGCAATATGACGACATCGCGCTCGCTCAGGATTTTGCCGTCCGACTCCGCCGTAAGATGAATCACATAGGATTCGGGCGCAACAAGCGGATCGTAATCGCGGCATGAGAACCATACGGTCTCGTTCGGTCGGGTGCGCGTGTCATTGCCCAGATCCTCGACCTTTCCCGTGACGCCGCTGTCCCATGAGAGAAGCATGACGTATTCTCCGAATTTCCCAGTCGCATTCCAGTGATATGTGATGTCACCGGCGTTGTATTGACTTACGGAATCATCGGATGAAACATTGCCCGATCCCGAGTCCGATTGCGGGGAGGGGTAAACGGGCGTTATGTCAAGACCCGGGATTGAGGACATCGCGGGGCTCCAGTATTTATGCACGTTCTTCAGCGTGATGTCGTGATTCACCTTGGCTTTATCAACGGTCGTGCATCCCGAAAAGACCGCTGCGGAAAATAATAGCAACAGTATAAGTGCCGCAAATATCATTTTCGACCGTGATTTTGGTGAATTTGATAATTTTGATATGAACATGCCGCTTCACTGCTCCTGCGGGGCATTTTTCACAGATGCATTCTCGGCATTTTTCGCGTCCTTCTTCCGATAGCCCTCGACAAGAAGGGTATTGATATTCCTAACGGGCTTATCGGTCACGGACCCGACGTGAATCTCACAGAACGGGCAGGATGTCGCCACGATATCGCAGCCGCTCTCCTTTATCTCTTCGCCGCGGAGTTTTCCTATGGCTTCGGCCTCGGCGGGATTGCCGGACTTCACACCGCCGCCCGAGCCGCAGCATTCCGAGGGCATCTCCACGAAATCGTCGGTTATGAGCCTTAAGAGACGGCGCGGCTGCTCGCGGATTCCCTGACCGCGAAGAAGGTGACAGGGATCGTGATAGGCTATCTTCAGCCCGATTTTCTCGGGCTTTTCGATATCAATCGCGGTCAGAATCTCGTTTATGTCCTTAACCTCGAAAGGCGTGTCGTAGTCGTTCTTAAGGGTGGAACCGCAGCCTGCGCAGACGGTCATGACTGTCTTTATTCCGTGTTTTACGAAACAGTCGATGTTCTTCTTCATGAGCTCGGGCACAATCGCGGTCTGACCCGTTCTTATAAGCGGCGATCCGCAGCAGACCTGTTCTTTCGGAGTGATAATGCGGATTCCGTTCCGCCTTAAGACCTCGATCGCATCGAGCGCCGTGCTCTGCATTCGCAGGTCGTAAAGGCATCCGGTAAAGAAGCCGACCTCGCCTTTTACATCGCCGTAGGGCTCAAGAACCTCGTCAATCGATTCGATAAGACCTTTCCTGTCGGGCAGGGGTTGAACGCTGCGTCCCGTGGTCTTTACAAGCCCGGCAACCTCCTTATGCCGCGGCAATGTGAGACCTTCGCGGTTTGCGAGAATCCTCAGTTTTTCTATCGCTTTTCCGGGTATCTTTATGCTCTTGGGGCAGGCAAGGACACATGCCTGACATGTCGTGCAGTTGAAGAGCCCTTTCTCCGTAATGCCTATTATGCGGTCTTTGTCGCAATCGCGGGGATCGAGTGCGAGCCGCATCTCCTGACGCATGTAGGTCGGTCCCGCAAAATCCGTGACCTTCACGGCGGGACAGACCGAGACACAGCAGAGACACTCGATGCAGTCGCGCAGGGGTTTCATCTCCGCGGTCTCCTCCTTTGAGGGCATTGCAAAGGAGCACGAACATGCGCAGGAGCATGAGCCGGATGAAGAGGCATCCGAACCGTCAGAACCGGCGCATTCTTCGCAGGCGGGGACAAGATACGGCATCTCTTTCAGATATTTGCCGATATCAGTGACCAAATCCCTGATTACCGGCAGATCTAGAGGCTCGAGGAGCATGCCGTCCGCCGCCTCGGTCATGCAGGCAAGCCGCGGTTCGCCGTTGACCTTCAGTGCGCAGCTTCCGCACTGACCCGCGCCGCAGCAGTGCCTGAAGAGAAGGGTCGGGTCAAGGGTATCGCGAACGGCTTTCAATACATCCAGAACTCTCGCGCCCTCATGGACTTTTACGGAATACTCCTTTATTTTGGGGGCGCTTTGATCGGCGGGGTTAAAGCGCGAAATTCTGACGCTCAGCATCTTCTCTCCGACCTTCACCTTATCTTTTCCGCTCATTGCACATTACCTCCTTTCCCTGCGCCTTCGGCACTTATGTCCTCAGCACCCGCTTTCTCTATACCCTCGCGGTATATCGACTGGTAAGTATGCCCGTACGGGGATGTTTCCGGCGTCCAGTCCTGCACGATATCCTTTCTTACATGGGCGCCGCGGGACTCCTCGCGAAGAAGGGCGCCCCTTACGACAAGCGCCGCCACGGTAAGCATATCTTCAAGAACGCAGCATTCAGCAAGAACCGCGGGGGAATCAGCCTTAGGAGTCATCTCCGAAAGTTCCTCGATTTCCGCGAGTGCGGTTTCAAGCTCCTCAGCCGTTCTGAATATGCCGACATTCTCCCACATCGTCTTCCTCAGTCTCTCCTTTATCTCCGCAATGCTGTCGCTGCCGTTGAGGAACCTGTTGAATCTCAGCTCTTCGGCGGCGAGCTGACCCACAATAGCGGGGGAGTTCATGAGCGCCCTGTGCATGACCGACTTACCCGCAAATTCACCCGCACGCTTGCCGAAAACCTGTGTATCCGCAAGTGAATTTCCTCCGAGACGGTTTGCGCCGTGTATGCCGCCTGTGACCTCTCCGCATGCGAAGAGACCCTTGATCGTCGTTCTGCACTCGGGCGTTATCCTTAAGCCCCCCATCATATGATGCGCCGTCGGTGCAACCTCCATCGGCTCTTTCCTGATATCGACGCCGAAGTTCAGTAACTGAGCAAGCATCATGGGAAGGCGCTCCTCAATCACGGCTGCGCCCAGATGCGTCACATCGAGATATACGCCGCCCTTGTCCGTCCCGCGTCCTTCGGCAATCTCGGTAGCAATCGATCTTGCGACAACGTCCCTTGTCGAAAGTTCCATCCTCTCGGGGTCGTATTTCGCCATGAAACGCTCACCGCGTGAATTCTTGAGGTATCCGCCCTCGCCGCGGACAGCCTCGGTAATCAGCCTGCCGCGTGCGTCATACGGATAGACCGCGCCAGTGGGGTGAAACTGCACCATCTCCATATCTATGAGTTCGGCGCCGGCGCGGTATGCCATTGCATAACCCTGTCCGTTTCCGGTCGCACAGTTCGTGCAGACATCATATATCTGACCCGTTCCGCCGGTTGCCAGCACAACGGCATCGCAGCGTAAGACGATCATATTGCCGTCGCGGTCAAGACCGACAGCACCGCATACACGCACTTCTCCGCCGGAGAGCGTCTCGGTAAGCAGATCGATTACGGTGACTTCCTGAATAATGCGGATATCACCGCCGCGTACCTTCTCCATCAGCGTCGCCATTATCTCATGCCCCGTCCTGTCGCCCGAATAACAGGTGCGGTTGAACTTCTGACCGCCGAAATGGCGCTGTGCGGGATGAGTGCCCTCAAAACCGTCGCAGTCGCAGCTTAAGTCAAAGACCGCGCCCCAGTTCATGAGGTCGGCAAACCTCTCGGGCGCCTCCTCCACAAGAATCTTCACGAGTTCGCGGTCATTGAGGTAGGCGCCGCCGCGAATCGTATCCTCAAAATGAGAACTGCATGAATCTTTCGGGTTAAGGACGGCATTGTATCCGCCTTCCGCCATGGTGGTGCATCCGCCCTTTCCCGTGACCGAGCGCGAGAGAAGGATAACATCGCCGTATTTTGCGGCTTCCACAGCCGCTCTGCATCCCGCTCCGCCGCTGCCCACAACAAGCACATGACAGTCCGTTACATTATCAGCAAGCATATCTAAGAAAGAATTGGTTCTAAAATATGATAAACAATTATATGCGGATATTACGCCGAAAATTTCCGGCGGATTTTGCGCACGGTATAATAACACGGTTTTATAGCACGAATTTGGCGCTCGCTATTATCTCATAATCACATTAATTACTTCGCACACTTAATTATATGATACAAATTATCTTCGGTAAGTGAGTGAATTGAGGATTTTAATGAAATTCGGCGGCACATCCGTCGGCGATGAGGAATGTATAGCCCGCGTTGTCTCAATAATAGAACAATACAGAAAAGAGGGCAATGAGATTGCGGTAGTAGTATCGGCAATGTCGGGAGTCACCGACCAGCTGCACGCGATAGCGGCGGAAGTGGAAAGCTCAAAGGATACACCCCCAATTGAGGCATTTATCACATCCATTCGCGCAAAACACGAGAGCGTGCTGAAAGCGGTCGCACCCGATGAGGCCGAGACCGTAATGGTCGAGATTGACAAGCGCCTCTCGAACCTGAGAAATATCCTTACGGCAATTCACAATCTGCGTGAACTGACTCCGCGTTCAAAGGATTATATCATCTCGTTCGGAGAGAGGCTCTCGGCTCAGATCTTAAGCGCGGCGCTCCGTCAGGCAGGCATCAAATCCCAGCCGCTCAACGGTTGTCAGGCGGGAATCGTCACGAACGAGAGGCACGGCTGTGCGCAGGTGCTTCCCGAGAGCGAGCCGAAGATCAAATCGAGAGTCATTCCGCTCATGCACGACGGCGTTCCCGTCGTTATGGGATATATGGGCTGCACGGGCGACGGTATCGTCACGACTCTCGGACGTTCGGGCTCGGATTACTCCGCGGCAATAGTCGGCGCGGGAATTGACGCGGACGAGATCTGGATCTGGACCGATGTCGACGGAATCATGACATCCGACCCGCGCATCATCAACGATGCAAGAGTAATACCCGAGATCTCATACCTCGAGGCAATGGAACTCTCCTACTTCGGTGCCGAAGTTCTGCACCCGAGGACAATCGAGCCCGCAATGCAGAAGGGCATCCCCGTGCGTGTCAAGAACACCTTCAACCCCTCGGCAAAGGGCAGCTGCGTGCTTGCACAGGCGCACAGGGATTCGCGCGTGGTTAAAGCAATCACCTTCATAGACAAGGTTTCGCTCGTAAACCTTGCCGGCGCACAGATGTTCGGAAGACCGGGCGTCGCAAGAGCAATCTTCACATCGCTTGCCGAGAGCGGTGTAAACGTCATGATGATCTCGCAGGGATCGTCCGAGGCAAATATATCGCTCATTGTCGACGACGACCATCTCAATGCCGCCGTTACCGCGATGAACAAGGTTCAGCTCGGCGGATATATCCGCGAGGTTACCTTCGACAAAGAGGTCTGCGTCGTTGCGGTCGTGGGCGTCGGTATGGCGGGCGCTCCCGGAATTGCGGGACGCATCTTCACGGCGCTCGGAAAGGCGGAGGTTAACGTCATGATGATCTCACAGGGATCGTCCGAGGCAAATGTCTCCTTTGTCGTCGCGCATGAGGACGGAAGGAAGGCACTTCGCGTCCTGCACGACGAATTCAGACTCTCGGAGGACCTTTCGGAATGAGCGGCTACGGATGCGGATTGGGCGACGGCACGGGATGCGGCTGCGGAAGCGGGAACAGGAACAAAAAGACTGAAAAATCGGAAAAACCGGAAAAATCCGAAAACAATAACGGAAAACACACTTACCGCGATGCCGGTGTTGATATCGACCTCGAGGCCGACGGCGTAAAGGCTCTCGTGAATATGCTCACATTCCGCAGGAAAGGCAGTTTCGAGATGTGCAGCGACGTCGGACATTTCGCGGGTCTTGTGGAGTTCGGCGAATATGCCCTTGCGCTTGCCGTCGACGGCGTGGGCACAAAGATGCTCGTCGCCGATATCATGAAAGACTGGTCCACGCTCGGTATCGACTGCATTGCTATGAACGTGAACGATCTCTATGTCATGAACATAGAGCCGATTGCCTTCGTCGATTACGTGGCAACCGAGGGTGTCGAGGTCGATAAGATGAGGCAGATAGGTATCGGTCTCAACGAGGGCGCAAGGCTATCTAATATGAACCTTGTCGGCGGCGAGACCGCGACTCTGAAGGGTATCGTAAACGGTCTTGACCTTGCGGGAACATGCCTCGGCATTCAGAAGAAAGACAAGATTATCACCGGTGCTTCCATCAGAAAGGGGGATCTCATCATAGGTGTCCCGTCTACGGGTATCCACTCGAACGGTCTTACACTTGCAAGAAAGATTGTCGAGGACTGCGCATCCTTCGATACAAAGATGCCGTGGGGCAAAACTATCGGTCAGGAACTTCTGACGCCGACGAGGATATACTCCGAGGTTCTCAAGGTCACGGCGGAGTGCGATGTCCACGGAATGTGCCACATCACCGGCGGCGGCCTGAGAAACCTCACCAGACTCGGAAAGCACGGCTTCGATATCACGGACCCGATAACTCCGCAGCCGATATATCAGTGGCTTCAGACCGCCGGAAAGGTGGACGAGCACGAGATGTATCGCACATTCAATATGGGAATGGGCTATGTCTTCGTTGTCGCGCCCGAAGATGCCGAAAAGGTTCTTAAGATTGTCCCCGATGCCAAGGTTGTAGGTTCAATCCGCGAAGAAGAGGGAATCCGGCTGAAGGGCAAAGAATTCCACTGAACATTCCGCGGAAAATTCCGCTGAATCAACCGAAAAATTCACTCACTACACTTTTTTAACGCTTTTTAAACGCTTTTTTAACTGTTTTATTCGCGGTTGGAAAAAAGATTAAAATCGGATTTTGAAATTTTGGATTTTGAAATTTTGGATTTTGAAATTTTCGATTTCCAGATTCTCAGATTTTTAGAATTTCAAATCTTTAGATATTCAGATAATCGAAGCCTTAATTATCTTTACTTCGGTCATCGGTCTGTCGCTGTAGTCGGTCTTAACCGCCGCAATCTTATCGACAACGTTCATGCCGTCGATGACCTCGCCGAAGACGGGGTGCTTGTAGGGTGTGGAACGGTTATCCCAGTCCAGATAGGAGTTGTCGACAAGGTTGATGAAGAACTGACTGCCGCCGCTGTTGGGCTGTCCCGTGTTTGCCATCGAGATTGTTCCGCGCTGGTTCGAGTGTCCGGGCACGAATTCGTCCTGTATGTTGTATCCGGGACCGCCAGTACCGGTGCCGTTGGGACAGCCTCCCTGAATCATGAATCCCGCGATTACGCGGTGGAATATAATTCCGTCATAGAAGCCTTCTTTTACGAGTTTTTCGAAGTTGCCTGCCGTTATCGGCATGTCGTCATAGAGTTTTATGACGATATCGCCCATTGTTGTCTCTAATTTTACTGTAGTCATTTCATCTCACTTTCGTGACGGTTTTCGGTCTGCCGTTATTCTTCAGATATAGGCATTCTTAAAATAACATCCTTTCTTTTTGAAACCGCTTCCGCACCCACTGCCGGCGGATTAATCACGGCATTGCCGCGGACAACAAAAAAGGAATCAGAATAAGAATCAGAAATAAGAATCATAAAAAGGAATCATAAAAAGGTTTCAGAGCGATATATTCTTTCAATGGATATATGCATCATCGGAAGCGGGCTGTCGGGGTTGTCGGCGGCATACGCTCTGCTCAAAAAATCCGATAAATTCAATATCACGATACTTGAAAAAAAGGACGTTATCGGGGGATGTTTAAGCTCATCGCGGGCGGGCAGGGGATATATCGAGGACTTTTACCACCACTGCTTCTCTGGTGACACGGAGTTATTCGAACTCTCAAAGGAACTCGGTATCTACGACAGCCTCGAATGGCTCTCGGGCAGCACGGGATATTACGTAAACGGCAAGATATATCCGCTTACCACGCCCGTCGAGATACTCAAATATCCGCATCTCTCATTCATCGATAAATTCAGGCTCGGCAGGTTCGTCCTGGGGGCAAAGAAATACGATGCCGCGGAATACGAGGATGTGGGTGCCGTAGAATTTGCCATCGAAAAATGCGGCAAAAGCGCATACAAATCATTCTTCGAACCGCTTCTTAGGGGCAAATTCGGGGATGCCAAAGATAAGGTCTCCGCCGCATGGCTCATATCGAGGGTGGCAATCCGCTCGGACAGAAAGGCGGGTGGAGAGCGGCTCGGATACTTCAGGGACGGCTACAACTCGCTCATCGAGAGTCTTGCGGCAAAACTGAAGGAACGCGGCTGTGCGATAAATACGGGTACTCCCGTGACCGCACTGAAGTTCAACGGCGAAACCAAAAAATGGAGCGTCAACGGCGTCGAATACGACGCGGTAATCTCGACAATCGACCCGCGAAAGCTCACCGAAATCGGCGGTCCTAAGATCATCGACGGCGACATTCATTTTCAGGGCGCGGCGTGCATGTCAATCGGTCTCAAGCGCGAGGTAACGGACGGAATCTACTGGGTAAACATGCGTGACGATGCTCCATATGCGGCGGTAATAGGTCACACGAACTTTGTCCCGCGTGAGCGTTACGGCGAGGATATCGTCTATCTTGCCTCCTATTTCTGCAAAAAGCCCGACGGCAATCTCGAAGAGAGAATGCTTGAGGACTTCCTCAAAAGGTTTAATCTCGGCAGGGATGAGATTAACTGGTATCATCTGACAATAGAGGAGTCCGCGGGTCCGATTTATACGAAAGGTTATCGCCGGCTGATTCCTTCCGCGGGCAGAGAAGACCTGAAAGGGTTTTACTGCGCGGGCATGTTCTCGGAGGAGAACTATCCCGAACGGAGCATGGAAGGATCGATTAAAGCAGGGTATACTGCCGCCGAAAGACTCATAAACGATTACCGTGAATGATTCAGAGAGAATGACCGACGATATTGAGAACGGGCACAAAAAAGAGGCAGGCGCAGACGCCGTTGAGGTAACCGCGGTTATCCCCGTCTTCAACGACGTCGAATCGCTGAAGCGTGCCATTCCCGTCTCGATTGAGACACTTGAAAAGATAACGGATTCTTTTGAGATTATTATCGCCGAGGACGAAAGCAGCGACGGCAGCCGCGAGCTTGTCGAAGATTGGGAAAAGAAAGACCCGCGAGTAATCCTAATGCACAGCGACAAGAGGCAGGGGCGCGGAAATGCCCTCAATAAGTCGTTTACCGCCGCCAAAGGCAGAATCGTCTGCTACTACGATGTGGATCTGGCTACCGACATGAAACATCTCAAAGAGCTTGTCGGCGCAATCAGAGACGGTGCGGATATCTCCACGGGTTCGCGTCTGATGCCGCAGAGCGACGTTGTAAGGACTCACGGCCGCGAGGTTGCAAGCCGCGGCTATAACTTCCTCGTAAGACTCATTTTAAGGAGCAGGCTCTACGACCATCAATGCGGTTTCAAGGGATTCAACCGCGAAAGACTCCTTACCATGCTCCCCGAGGTTACGTCGCCGCACTGGTTCTGGGATACCGAGGTGCTTGTGAGGGCACAGCACAAAGGATACAAGATCGCCGAGTTTCCTGTCGTCTGGACAACGGGCACGGGAACAACGGTAAAATTCAAGGATGTCTTCTCCATGGGCACGGATATCCTTAAACTGAGATTTAAGCTGTAACCCGCGGAATAAAATAAAGCACCTGAAATATTTTTAATCAGCACAAAATAAACGTAATACAAAATCAAAAAAATGTTTTTTTAGGTTTTTAATACGGGATCCCCGAATGCCGTTCAGATATCCTTGTACCAGATCTCGATCTGAGGTGTTGCCAGATTGTCGTTGGTGTTTAAGAGAACAACACGCAACGGCTCATCGGCTGTCGCCTCGGTCATCTCGGAGTGAATCTTCTCGAATTTGGCTACGGCATCATATGATCCCGCGTTTGTCGCCATGAACTTCTCAAACTTGTTCTTTTCAGCCTCGGTGAGATAAAGAACGTTAATCGGGACGTTTGTCGAGGTTACCTTAACGCGAACGGCTTTGAATTCCTTGCCGTTGGCATTAGGCGAGAATATGCGGTATCCGCCGAGCGGATTGAGTGTGATACTGTCCTGTTCTCTCCATAAGACCCATTCAGCCTCGGTTGCGGCAGGCTGGGGTACCTCGGTCACCGCTGGTGCCTGTGTTGTCGGCACCGGCGTCGACGGCGCTACGGGCTGGCTTGTCGTGCCCGTACATCCCGCAATCATTGCGGTCAGTGCGATAAGTATAATTAAACCTGATAAGTAAGCAATTTTTTTATCCGTAATAATCACCTTTCTGAAATATCATTCCGAATAGTATTTAGTCTTATGGAACGGGCTCACGGTAAACGGCGCCATGCAATCCGCACGCCGTCTGAAAAAAAGTAAAATTAAAATTAAAAGTAAACAGGGCGTTCAGATTCTTACGGGAACGCCCTTCTTATCGAGATATTCCTTGACCTCGCCGACCGTCATCTCGCCGAAGTGAAAAACCGATGCCGCAAGACAGGCGTCGGCTTTGCCGTCAGTAAAGCCCGTATAGAAGTGCTCCATACTCCCTACGCCGCCGGATGCGATAACGGGGATATGAACCTCGGAGGCAATCCTTGAGGTTATCGGGATATCGAAGCCCTCTTTAACACCGTCGGTCTCCATCGAGGTCAGAAGGATCTCGCCGGCGCCCAAGGACTCGGCTTTCTTTGCCCATTTGACCGCATCCATACCCGTGCGTTTGCTTCCGCCGTAGATAACCACCTCATACCAGCAGACCGTGCCGTCCGTGAGCGTGATTCGGGTCGCTCCGCCCTCGGATGTGCATTCCGCGAAATTGTCGTTGCGCTTCACGTCGATTGCACAGACAATGCACTGATTGCCGAACATCTCCGCACCCTCGCTTATCAGATGCGGGTTCTTGACGCCGCCGGTGTTCACCGAGACCTTATCGGCACCAGCTCGCAGCAACGCCCGCATGTCATCCACGGTGTTGACTCCGCCGCCGACCGTGAGCGGCAGAAAGAGCTTATCGGCGGCACGCCGGATTACGTCCAGAAGTGCCCCGCGTCCCTCTTTGGATGCGGTAATATCCAGAAATACAACCTCATCGGCACCCTGCTCGTTGTAGCGTGCCGCAAGTTCCACGGGATCGCCTGCGTCGCGGAGTCCCAGAAAATTCGTTCCCTTGACCACACGCCCGTCCTTTATATCCAGACAGGGAATAATTCGTTTTGTAAGCGCCATATAAGTGACCTTTTCCGATTTTTGCCCGTATTGTCCGTATGTCCTATTGTCTAACAGACATCACGGTAATGAAATAACACTTTATTGAACTGACAGTATATTGGATTAACAGTTTATTGAATTAACATTTAATGAATTAACGGTTTACCGAATAACAGTATATTGAACAGGCTGTATATTGAATGATGAGTTTTATTCGGTTATTCAGTCATCTAGTCAACCTTCTCCCCGAACCACTCTTTGCGGTTTCTCATGCACCTCTCCCTCTTCCTTGAGATGTCCTCGAGGTAATTGTCCAGAGCACGAAGAACATTCCTCGGATTCTTGGTTATCTTTGTAAACCGCCCGTCCGTATGCTTCTGCCAGAGATTGCCGGTCCGCGGATTGAGATAGCATTCACGCGGCACATACTCGCCGTAGCGCATAAGCTCATCTTTCAGACCCTTTGTCACCGGCAGATACTTCTGAATCATCCGACACCCTCCTTATTTCGCTGGATTTGCGGTTTCCTAATACCCTAAGTATCTCTTCTGTCAGAAAAGTAAATAACTATTATCTTAAGATCAAATAACTATTGAAATAAAAACGGGTGTTACCTTGAACACGGGCGAACTAAAGATGAATTGGGCAAGGCAGTACATGCCTGTCCTCAGCGTAATCAGAGACAGATTCGAGAAGGAAAAACCCTTCAAGGGCATGAAAATCGGAATGGCACTCCATGTCGAGGCAAAGACCGCAGTCCTTGTCGAGACGCTTGCAAAAGGCGGTGCGGAGGTATATATCACGGGCTGTAACCCGCTCTCCACACAGGATGACGTTGCACAGGCACTCGGCAACGTCAAAAACGTCCACTGTTTTGCAAAACGCGGCTGCACGGTTGAGGAATACTATGACGGTATAGACAAAGTCCTCGATTCAAACCCCACAATAACAATCGACGACGGAATGGACCTCATTCACCGCATTCACACCGAAAGACGCGAACTCCTCGGCAACATAATCGGCGGCTGCGAGGAGACGACCACGGGCATACACAGACTGCGTTCCATGGCGGCGGAAGGCAAACTCGAATTCCCCGTCGTTGCCGTCAACGACACACCTATGAAACACCATTTCGACAATGTCCACGGCACCGGCGAGAGTGCGCTTTCGGCCGTGATGATAACGACGAACACACTCATCGGCGGCAAGTGGTTCGTCGTCGCCGGATACGGATACTGCGGTCGCGGTCTTGCAAAGATGGCTCACGGTCTCGGAGCAAAGGTTATCGTAACCGAGATTGACCCCAGACGTGCGCTTGAAGCCCACATGGACGGTTATTACGTGATGACAATGGACGAAGCCGCCAAGATAGGCGATATCTTTGTCACGACAACCGGAAACACGTCGGTTATCACGGAAAAGCACTTCAAAGTCCTCAAGAACGGCGCCATACTCTCGAATGCCGGACACTTCAATGTCGAGATCGATGTCGAATGGCTCGAAAAGAATAACAAAGGCGTGGAACGCCGCGAAGGAATCGATACCTACAACATAAACGGCAAAAACATCAATGTCCTTGCCGAAGGCCGCCTCGTAAATCTCGCATGTCCGAAGGGAATGGGTCACCCGATTGAGGTCATGGATCTCTCGTTCGCACTTCAGGCTCTGTGCTCTGAGTATATCCTCAAGAACGGCAAAGGACTCAAAGGCGGCGTTTACGATGTTCCCAACGATATCGATGTCACGGTTGCCAACCTGAAACTCGGTTCACTGGGCATTTCAATCGATGAACTGACCGATTACCAGAAGAAATACATGAACAGCTGGAATATCGGAACATAAATCACTTTTTTTACAATCGCTTTCGGAATCGTAACTTTTCAGGTTGAATTTTTTAATAGGAATTATAATCGGATTTTTAAAAAAGGTATTTTTATCAGGATTTTTGAATTCAATTCTTATTCGGCGGGGGATGTGAGAACTACACGCCACTCTCTGCCGCCGTAATCAACCGTAGCCCACCGGGCATCCTTGTCTATGACCTTATCGGTCATGTGGTCTCTGAAGTTGTATTGCCCGACGCCCTCCTTATTTTTGACAACAGTCTGAATGAACTTGTGCAGCTTCGCATCCTGATACAGATCGTCGGTCAGCAGATTATTGCCTATCTCGGAAGATGAAGTATCAAACAGGCTGGTTCCGTCCGTCTCGATTACCCAGACATTGTAAGGCGTGGACTCGATAAGCTGATGGACGATGTTGGCAATCATGCTTCTCGGCTGATAACTCATCTCCAGATATCCGATTTTTTTACCGTCATCGGCAAATATCGGGCAAATCTGCGAGACTCCGCGATAGCCTTCCACAAAGACGTAACTCTTAGTAAGAGTCGGCTTATCAATTGCCTGTCTGCCGGCACCGGAACCGATAAGATAACTGTACTCGGTCGGTTCGGCACTCACGACAACAAGGTTCGGATCATCTATGGTTATGGTTGTAATACCCGGGTTATCGTTTAAACAGTTCTTTATGGCCCTAAGGCTTTCTTCACCCGCGATACCGTCCTTTGCAACGACATCGGCACATCTCTTTGCCGACGACTCGATTGACAGCATGACGGCTTTAATCCTGTCCGCAATCTCCGAGGCAGTCAGTTCAGCGGTAACCGCAGGAGTAACCTGAGGGGCAACCGTAGCTGTCGTAACCTCAACGGTCCCGGTGGGCGTGGCAGTGACGCCGGATTCGGAATTGCCGCTTGACGGAGTGCCGGTGTTCCCCGTACATCCGCAGATCAGAACAAAGCCGAGAGCAGTAATATCAATACAATACCAAACGTTCTCATAATTAGAATATACTGTCACGCACTTTTAAAAATTTTTTTCATGCGGTAAAACGGATTCGCTCAAAAAAGAAAATCGGCATCGTCAACACTGTCAGAGCATTTGACGGTCGGCAAAGAGATATTCCTGCGCATATCCGGCATATTCGCCGAAATAGTCCTGACCGAACTTTCTGATTCTGTTATACTCGCTGTTCGAGAGAGCACGTTCGGGGTCGCCGACATTGTAGTATTTGTACATGATTCGGTCGACCCAGCGGTCTACGGGGAATGACATGTATTTCTGAAATCCGAAGAGAAGGATGCAGTCCGCAACCTTGGGACCTATGCCTTCATAATGCAGAATAGACTGTCTTGCGGTCTCGTAATCGGCGGCAAAGAGTTTCTCCGCCCATTTGGGATCGGCGGCTATCATATCGGCGGTGTGGCTGACATAGGTTGAGCGGTATCCGAGCGAGCAGAGTTCTATCTCTTCCTTACCGACATCGGCAAGCTTTTCCGGTCGCGGATAGGACTTTGCACAGCCGAACTCGGATGTTATGGTCTCGCCGTATTTATCCGAGAGATTGTTGAGCATGCGGTCTATGAAAGGAATATTGGCGTTCTGCGCACATAGATATGTCAGAAGACATTCCCACGGGTTTTGTCTGAGCAAGCGAAGCCCGCGATGCTTCTCTATGGCTTTGTGCATGTATTCGTCCCTGTCTATGCCGGAGAGGACTTCGTCGAGGTCGAGGTCGAGGTTGAAATAATAGACCAGAAAATCCTCGTTGCAGCCGAGGTATTCCAGACGGTTATCCACCTGTCTTATTTTTATCAGGCGGTCATGCGCTATTCCGCGCCACCAGCCTTCCTCATCCTTTTTCCACCTGAAAACCTGCCCGCAGGAGAGCGTGTCGTCAAGCGAGAAAGGAATTCCGTCGGTTACAAATATTCTCATAAGATATTACCCCATTCTATGTGAATCCGCCTCTTCGTCGATTATGCGACGGCAGGTTTCCGCAATGGTCCTGCAGACTTCGGAGGCGTCAAACACCACTTCACCAAACTCATCTGTTTGAGTGTAATAGATAAATGTCCTTGCATTTTGTCCGCACATATCTCTGACGGCGGTCTGATACACTGCCATCTGAACGGCATATTTTGAATTCCGCTCGGATTCTTCGGCTTTCGAGCCTGTCTTGTAGTCGATTATCATAAGTTCGCCATCCTTCATCAAAAGTCTGTCAATCGCGCCTTTAAAGATGTATCCGCCGATATTTACGGTGAATTCAAGTTCGCAGGCTATGGTCCGCGCACCCGCAATGAAGGTATTGCCTATGAAATTGCGGTAACATTTGCGGTATTCTTCCATCTCGGCGGCATCTTTCACGAGATACCTGTCAAAGACATGTTTAGGGTCGGCGCCGGCAAAGATCTCGTGAATTATGATTCCTTTGTCAACGCTCTCATTGTGCCTGCCAAGACCTTTTATCGCGGGATTTGCGGCTTTGTGCACCAGATATTTCTCGCGATACGCCTTCGGTCCGGAAAGGTATGTGTTAATTGCGGTTACCGAAAATTTGCAGTCGAAACTGTTGACAGGATTATTTTGAATGTTTTGACCGGTTTGAACGGATTGACCGAATTCCCAGTCGCTTTCGGCATTCGGGTCACTGCCGGCATGTTCAAGCCGACTTATGTCGATGAGCCGCAATTCTCCGGCAGATTCGGTTTCGGTATCGCTTTCGATATCGGTTTCTTTGAATTCCGGCATATCCTCATAGCGAATAATCCTTATCGCCGCATTGAATGAGTCGTTTGATATGTCATAAAGTCCCGATTTTATATCGCCCGAGAGCGTGAGGACCTCACCGCTGTCCGTTGAATTATCCGCGTCAGACAGCTTTAATCCGATATATTTCGTAAGATAATCCATACGGGTTCTGCAGTCGGAATCACCTTCAAACGGCGGGTTATCTTTTGACTTATCTTTAGGGGTATTTCCGCAGAGAATCAGATGATCGCGGGCACGGGTGCAGGCGACATAGAAGAGTCTCTTGCTTTCGGCATGCGATTTCCGATTATACAGATATTTCTGGATTGCCAACGGGGGAGAATCCAAGAGATCTTTTTTCTTCCCCGAATCATTATCGGAGTTCTCGCTATCCTTAAGCGGCGGAATCTTTATGCCTGCGCCGAAGATCTCGTCGACAATGACGGAAACATTTCTGTCCGCACCTATTTTTTCGCCGAGTTCCGGAAGGATCACTATAGGGAATTCCAGACCTTTTGAGGCGTGAACGGTCATTATCGAGACGGTATTGTCCCCGATTATCTCGGGCTGGGGATCTGCCTCGCCTTCCTCGTCATCGGACTTTTCAGCGAGGCATAAATCGTATACGAGTTTATCAAGTGTGTAATAGCCTTCCGACTCATGATCGCGTATGATGTCGGCAAGCTTCTCGACATTTGCCGCCATCATATCGCCGCCCGCGATTCCCGAATATACCGCAAACAAACCGGATTCACGAATCATGCGGGCAAACAGCTTTGACGGGGAGATCCTCCTTGCCAGCATCCTCCATGACTCAAGCAGAGTGTAGGCAGACCGCACCTTCTCCTTCAGCGATGGAGCAATTGAGCCATAGGAAAATTTAGAGGAATAATGGGAATCCGAGGTTTCAGGGGAATCTGAGGACACTGAAGAAACCGAAGATACAGCGAGATTCCTGAGATTTAAGTAGGGATTTCCGCCGTGGAAAATGCCGAAAAGTTCGGCATCCGAGAACCCGAACCACGGCGACCTCAAAATTCCGTACAGGGAGATACCGTCATGCCGGTTTCTGAGGAACGAAAATAGGGAGATACAGTCCTTAATCTCCTGCTTTGCATAGAGTCCGCCGGCACTGTACACGCGATACGGAATACCGTATTTTCTCAGCGCATACTCAAAATACTTCAGATTTGTGCGGCGTTCGAGGAGCACGGCGATATCCCCGTATTTTGCGGGTCGGGTCGTTTCGTCTGCGGCGGTATCTTTGTTGCAGACCCGCAGATCGCCGTCAACGACAGCGGAACGGATTCTTAAGGCAACGGCAAGGGCTTCATTCAGGACCGAGGGAATCTCAGAACCTCTCTCGACATAAGGCGTCAGAATCAGTTCAACCGAGCCTTTGTCATTCTTTCTCTTATCCGATACCGCAAGAGGATCGTAGCCGAAATCCCATTTATTGTTGCATACCGAGAAGATATCTGAGAAAAGGCGGTTTACGAATCCCAATACCGCCTCCGTGCTCCTGAAATTGACGTCCAGCGTCACCATGCCGCCGCGTAAATCATCGCAGATCTTCGTTCCGGCATCCTTGAACTGCGTCACGTCGGCATCCCTGAAGAGATATATCGACTGTTTCGGGTCGCCGACAACAAACAGAGCATTGCAGGGTCTCGGGGAATCATCAGAAATGTCGCAGGAATCGCGTGAAAGGGCAATCAAACGATAGACTATCTCCGCCTGCGTGGGATCGGTATCCTGAAATTCGTCGATCATTATAAACCGGAATCTGCCCGCATAATCCCCGGCAATCAGCTCGCTGCGGGTTGTAAAGAGCAGATATGTCAGATCTATCATGTCGGTGAAGTCTGCCGCACCCATACCGCGTTTCGCGTTTTCAATCATATCCTCCAGTGCATTGAAAACTCTTCCGAGATGCTCCAATATCTCGATTGTCCGCGGAATATCAGCGGAATTGTCGGCAGTTATAATCGCGATGAGATCGGCGGGAAGCGATGAATAAAAACCTTTCAGCAATTTGTATGATCTTCTCAGTTTATCCAGAGAATCGCCGAATACGTCTTTTGTGCCCATATTCGCTTTACCTTTTACGTAACTGTATGCCGAGAGAGCTTTGCAGAACTTATCGGGGTCATCAGTCAGGATTTCGGGAAGCAAATCCTTTACATTCACGAGAAAAACCACTCCGGGATTATTACCCTGTGAAAATTCGCGGGACAAACCGATAAGATCCTCAACGGCAGTCCGATATTCCGAGTTTTCGGTGAAAAACAGCCTGTGAACGAGCTCTTTCTGAGCGGCGATACCGGAAGTCCAGCTTTCGATTACGGCATCGGGGTCGGAATCCAGCTTCGCAAAGAAATCTTTTGCATATCGTCTCTTGTCATGGAGCTTTTTCAATATAGCGGTCAGTCCGTGGACATCATAGATCAAAAGGCAAAATACTATGCTGTCGTGAATTTCCCGTTCTTTTTCGGAAACCGGCGCATCCGAAGAGAGATAACCGCGTCTGAAACCCGTTCCGGAGACAGGTCTTCCGAGAAATAGGCTGTTTATGCAATTGTCTACCAAATCCGAGTTCTCTGAGTTTGAAAGCACCTTAAATGCCGGATCTATGCCCAGTTCAACGGCATACTCGCGGATTATCTTCGAACAGAACGAGTGGAAAGTCGAGATGTTTGCCCACATCATCTCTTCCTTTATCTCTTCCCAGCCGGCACCGGATTCCTTTCGTATCTCAGCCTCGACACGTTCTTTCATCTCGGCGGCGGCTTTCTCTGTAAATGTGAGGGCAAGAATCTCCGGAGGTCTGCATCCCGCCTCTTTTATGAGCCGAATATAGCGGTTTACGAGCACATGCGTCTTTCCCGTGCCCGCTCCCGCCGTCACACAGAGACTTATGTCATGCCTGAGGGCTTCTTCCTGCATCTTTGTAAACATCTACTCATCACCCCCGCAATTTGACCCGCAATCCGAAGCGTCGGTAACAGCATATGTTTTGCCGTCCGCATCAGAGCCGCCTTTATTGTATAAACCTGTATTTAGTTTATGCTCCAAAAGACGGAACTCCGAGACCCTGCATACGTCGGAGAAGATACAGTAGCTTTTGCAGTCGCTTACGCTGTTAACAGGCGAAAAAACGCCGTTTCTGATGCTGTTACGATAACCGCACGCAGCCTTTACAGAATTATTAAGAACCTCGGATAAGTCCATGTTCCGCATTTTGGAGGAATCGGAAATGGAAAAAAGACCTTTTTTGTCGCCGTCATAGATTACCGCCTCTTTCTGAACCTTCTTCCTTGAGACGGCATAGTAACATCCGCCTGCACCCTTCAGTTTATTTCCCGAGATCTCCTCGAAAGCGCGGATATAAAGCGGCAACTGCAGAGCTTTTCCGTTTAGAATCTCGTTTTTACCGGGATGATTTCCCGTCTTGTAGTCAATGACCGCAAAATCACCGGCGTCCGTGACGTCAACCCTGTCTATGAAACCACTGATAAGCAGACCGTCTCCGTCATCGGACTTTACGCGAACGGCACTCTCATTCGGGTCGGCAGCAGAAATGTCATCTGTTTCCGTGCCGAAATTTCTGCCGAATCCGACCTCGAAACCGTAAGGCACCGGACCGCAGGCACCGTATGCCGCCTCCTGCTCGATAAAGCGACGGAATATGCCTGCGGAATACTTTGAATCCTTCAGAAACTGCGATGCCATCGCATCCCATGCAGGTCCCGATTTTCCGTAACCCGCAATCTTCGACTCCGCAATCTTCATGAGCAAAGCGAACGCCTCTTCTTTTTCCGAGACGTTTATACCGGTTTTATGAGTTTTCATCCATTCGGTATATAATTCGGCAAGGGACTCGTGAATAAGGTTGCCCTTATCCCGGGATGAAAGGGTAAGGCTCTCCTGCACCGGCTCATCCAGATTGTATATATGCTTCAACAGGAAAGCGAAGGGGCAGCCGGCATACTGTTCCAGAGAAGTAGGCGAGAATGCATAGTCGTCATTGAATTTATCGGCGATTACGGCGCAGATCTCCTTATCATCCGACAAAATTCCGTCATAAGCGCTCTTGTAACCGCCCGTTCTCATAATCTCGGCATTGATGCGGTTTGCAACCGAAACAGAAGAGACATAATTCAACGCCGGATTATTATTCAACGGCATGCGGGCGGCAATATCCCGACCGGCATTCTTCTGCGAACGGAGTGCGGAATGAATAAGTTCTCTATCGGGCATCTCAACCGCATCAAGCCGCTCGACTGCCGCGATGTAAAACGGCGACGGGAGTGTGTCCTTTACCGCGGAAGCGCGGGTTGTCAGATAGAGTCCCCGCTTTGCGCTGCAAAGCGCCGATATGAAATAGAACGTCTCCCAACGGATTTTTTCGCGCCTTTTATCGCTCCAGAGAAGTTTACTCTCGTTCTCGGTGATATAGGGGATGAGTTTGGGCAGAAGCGGCAGTTTGCCGTCGACAAGCCCCGCCATGAAGAGATATTCATAGCCGTTACTCTGAAGACCGTTCATTCCGAGGACCTGAACGGCGGAAGAATCATGCACTTCCGCGGCACCGCATCCCGCAACCGAGGCACGAAGGCTGCCGGCAAACTCCTGAAACGAGATTTTTTCGCCGAAAAACTGCTCGGATATCTCGTATAAATCGGATACGAGTTTATAGAATTTTTCCAGAGCGGAATTGTCGCTGCGATAAAGGTCCGGACCGCAATCGTTCGAAAGGAAGGGGAGATTGTATCTCCTGAGCAGATCCAGATAATTTTGTATGTGCTCGGAATAACGTGCACTCTTATTCAGCGCATTCAGTTCGCTTAAAAACGGGATTACGCTCTCGGATATCAACCGAATCTCGGCAATATCCTTCTTTATCGCGTTCTTTTTGAACTCGGGAAGCCACTCGTCGCCCAGTTTCGCTTCCTTTTGCCCGAGAAGCCACTCTACAGAGTTCTCCCACGAATGGAATCCGTTGCCGATATTGGCGGCAATCGCCGTCTTCTCTATAAGATACTGGTCGGCAGTCCTGCTCTTGAGCCTGAAATAAGGCGATGCGAAGAGTTCTCCCACGGATCGCGGGGAGAAATTTTCGGAGATAACCCGCGGAATCAGCATAAGTGACTGAACAATCGGGGAATTCGCAAGAGACAGCGGAACGTATGCCGAATATTTCAGATTGAAGTCCCCGAAAATCTCGTCGAGCAGCGCCAGATTGCTCTGCGGGTCTGGAAAAGATATCGCTATCTCCGACGGCGACACCCCTTTTTCGATGAGCGAATGAATCTCCTCGGCAATTGCCGAGATCTCCGATTTTGCATTCGGGAAGCATTTCGCATATACCTTCACGGCATTCTCAGACGATGCCGATAACAATGCCTCATCTCCCTGATTTTCTTTTGAATCATCCCCGAAAATCAGTTCATACCTCTTGCATACCGGATTCGGAGACAGTTCCGCCGTCTCATGCGGATCAAACCAGCTGCCGTCATCGCTGCAAATACGCTTATTCTCCGAATACGGTATGTAGTATACGGTCTTTGCCGCCGCCTTCGAAACGGCGGTGAGAAAACCGCGAAGCGAAGGCACGGGCTCATAGATTCCGAAGAGAATAGCGAATGAATCCTTCATAGGATTCACTTTGCCGTCGACGATGCTTTTGCTGTTACTGCTATCGTTACCGTGGCTGTTATCGTTGCTGTTAGCGTCGCCGTTTTCTATAAACTCCGCCGCTCTGGCGTAGAGCAATTCGGGGCTTACAAGACGATCCTTCTCGATAATCGCAAGATATCGGTCGATTATGGCGGTGAGGACACGATTTTTCGCCGACGGATGCTCCGAATCCGATCTCAGAACCGCCCCGTAATCCGATCTCTGCTCGCATATGCTGTAGATAAGGGTATAGAGATCGTTTAAAAGACCCGACGTAAACTCCTTTGTCGGCGAAAGCGACTCGACAAAACTCCGGTCGGATTTAATCACCCGCATCAGAATCATCTTTGCCTCAACATCGCTTATCAGCCGATAATCGTGATTCTGCTTCACAATCTCTTCGGCAAGCATCTTCGGAGTGCATACCGACTTATTAGCCGCGGCAATGCCCTTCGAGAGCATACCGCGTATTACTCTGTGAACCAACGCGGTGGTCGGCAGGACAAAATAGGAGTTAAAAGGCGACTCGCGACAGAATTTCTCGAAAAGATCCTCCGATTCGGAACAGCCTCTGCCGAAAGGAGTTTTTACCAGTATTCTCCGGCATTCGGTTTTTCGGTATTCCGACCCCGAGTCAGCGGCGGAAGTGCCCGTTTCGGAACCGGCGGATATCTCGGACATGTTTGAATGTTTTCAAAGTATGTGCTGTGTGTTTAAAAATATACTTCGCGCAGTGCGAAAGTAATTATCTCCGCGAAATGCGCACGATTACTGCCAACTGTGCAGATAACCGCGGTTTTCAACAATACTGCCGTCGACAAGGACAACCTTCTCACAGGTCACGACCCCTATCTTATATCCGAGGGATAATGAATCGGATTCGGGACTGCCGGCGACAATTTTTTCATAGGTCTCGGGACTGCACACATAGAGAAGACCGAAATCACCGGCGCCGAAGAATGCCGTCTCGAAATCTATTCCCGCGGCATCGTCCGTCGGAATCAGGCTCTTATCTATGGAAAAACCGCAGCCGTTAAGCTCCGCCAGATCGTGGAGCGAGATGGCAAGACCGTCCGAGATATCCATCATGGAAAGAACGCCCAGCTTACCGAGAGTCTGTCCCTCTAAGACCTTCGGCTGCGGCTCGCAGAGTGCCTTAAACGCCGCCGTATCAGCCTTTTCATTCGCCGCAAGCGCCTCATAATAGTCCTTCAGACCGCGCTCGGCAACACCGAGACTGCCGCAGACACAGACGATATCCCCAGCTCTCAGAGGGCGGCTTTCCTTTGCCTTCCGCGACACATAACGGTCGGGGCTTACCGCACCGATTCCCGTCGTCACTATCGTAAGCTCATCGTGGGAGTCGATATCGCCGCCGGCAAGTTTTGCCCCGAACTTCCTGCAGCAGTCGTCGGCGCCGCGTGTAATCTCCTCTATGCGTTCCGTGCCCGTGTCGTCCAGACCTGCGGCAAGAAGAAGAAATAGCGGTCTCGAACCCGTACTTGCAAGATCCGAGAGCGTAACGGCGGCGCTCATCCAGCCGATCTGCCAATCGGTCATGCCTTTCGGGAAATCGGTCTTCTCATGGAGCATATCGGTTGTTGCCGTCAGATATTCGTTTCCGTGCGGGAATACCGCACAGTCGTCCTCGGTATTCGAACTCCCGATAATAGCGGAGATTGCCCGCACTATATCGCGGTCATTCATTCGGGTCACCCCCGTCATAATTCATCTCACAACTCATCATCTTCACCTTCAACTTCGTCCTCCCACTTCTTTATCTGCTTCTCGCGGTTCTTTGCCCGCACCTTCTCGACATTACGCGCCTCCACGACCCTCTGATTCTTATACTCGCGGAATATGGAGAACAGCATCTCTCGATTCTTCTCGCGTTCGTAGATTTCCTGCTCGGCAGTCCAGCGGGCAAGTGCCTCCTCGAAATGCTCGCGTTTCACCGTGCCCGTGCGGCCGCGGACGGTAACAAATACCTCGGAGACGGCAATAAGCGGTATACGCTCGTCCCTCAGGGCATACATGAGGCGCATATCTTTGCTGTCCGCGATAACGGCACGGACAAGAGAGTCGGAGAGATACGATACCGCCGCATTCCCCCAGCCGTCGGTCCTTACGGGATAGATTATGTCGCCTTCGCGGATTCCGAGCTCATCGTCCATCTCCTTAAGTTCCTCCTTTGTAAGCGCGGAGAGAACTTTTACGGGGATGTATCTTGCGGCATCATCCTCATTGAAGTCATTGAACTCCTTGAGCCGCTTAATCTTCCTCTGAAGGCGCCGGTTTTCGCGCTCCTGCTTTCTCAGCAGTTTTTTCACCGAGATTATCTGATTGTCGCGCTCGGCAATGGTCTGATTCTCCTTTCTCTTCTCGAAACGTTCCGTTCTCTCGGCAGAGAGCTGTTTCTTGAGGGTTTTAATCTCCGCTTCCTTATCTCTCAGCTCTTTGCGGATATCGTCGATATGATTTCTGAGGTCTTTTACCATACCCTCAAGCTGGGCGGTCCGCAATGCCGATGCCGAACCCAGACTGTCGGCATCGGAGACGGAAGAAATCGAAGAAACCGAAGAACCCGCATGACCGTTTTCACCCGAAACCTGCGATGCGGTCACGTTTGCGGACGCACGGGCGGAAGGTATGAGATCCGAGATAATCTGTTCGGGGGAATAGCCGCGTATGATTCCGGCGCGGACGATATCCAGATCGTAGCCCGCGGGAATGCGCTTCTCGATAATCTGAAATTTCTGTCTGTAGAATTTGTAGGCATCCAGCGCCGCCGATAGCGAATCGCGCTCGTGATCGTTGCCGTATGGCAGACCGTATGCGTTGCAGAGCGCCGCTTTATCGTCCTGCGTCTTCGAGACTTTAGGGGTATAGGGAACGGCATTGAAGGCACGGCGAATCTTCTCGACCGACATCGGCATCTGGGCGACATCCGAGGCGACAACGACGGGATTTCCGATATCGGCAATCTCCTGCGTCCAGTCCGAGAGCGACATCCGGCGTGCGCTCTTAAGTTTAAGCAGGTTGCCTTCCATGTCAAGCACGGCAATTCCTACGGTGGTGCCAGGGTCGATGCCGACGATTACATGCTTCTTTCTCGTGTTCTGAGAGACAAAACGGATTTTATCGAGTCTTCCGGCGGCGATGCGGACCTGATAGTCCATGGAGCGTCCCGCCTGCACGGGTATCTGTTTTCTGCCGGCAAAGACATGAAAATGAACGCGTTTCATCCCTCCGAAACCCGCATACTCGGTCTTCTCGAAACGAAGCCCCTTCTCTTTCAGGCGGCTCTCTATCTCCCTCGATTTGACCAGAACGGCGCCGTTGACCTTGCGTGCATAGCGATTCTGACTCCAGCCGCCTTTTCCGAGAGAACGGTTTCTCGAGACCGTGATTCCGCATGTGTCGTCGAAGACAATAACCTCGCTGCCCGCGCCAAGCTCGGCAACGTGCGCAATCGTCTTGGATTCCGAATACGGATCGAGCTTGTTCTGAAGGCGGATATTGTAGCGTGCGGCAACCTGCTGGAGAGATTCGGGCTCCTGATGCATGCCGCGGGTGACCAGAACAACCTTCGTCGCCGGCGGAAGCATCTGCATGAATGCGACGAGATCCTGAACGTTCTGCGATATCTCCTGAAGACTGTCGACGGCAAGAATGTCGGGCTGTTCCGCGTTTATGCGCCGAATCAGCCTGTAAAGAGAGACCTCGGCGGTATCCTTTATCTCGCCCGCGTCGCGGACCGTGAGAGCAAAAACAGGTTTTCTTGTCCTGGAACGGACAGACCCGCCGATAATGTCGATTCCGAAGATTTTCATGCCGGACCTTACTGTTTGCCTGTAATCATATCGCGTATCTTCTCTGGAGACTCGACAATATTGTATTTTTTCGCGAAATACGTGGTTATGTTCGAGATATCGCGAAGGAGGATATCGTCGGCATTCTGATGGGTCGGCTCTATCCACTGCGGCCAGTCGATTATCCAGACCGTATCGCCGTCGACCATGACATTGAACTCCGAGAGGTCGTTATGGATGAATCCGAGTTCGTATGCCTTTTTGATATTTTTGAATATTCCGTCGAAGACGGCGCGTGGCTCTTCCAGAACCGCCTGATGCAGGTTTACGCCGGCAATATAGGACATTGCAACTACATTGCGGTTTACGGCTATCGGGATGGGCACATTGACGCCGCCTTTCCTCAGGGCTTTGAGGGCTTCAAACTCCTGTCTTGCCGAGTATGTCGAGGCAAATATCCACGGAAAATGGCTCCACTCCGGCATAAATCCGCGATTCAGTCTTGCCGACTGAAAAGACCTCTGACCTATGCAGTGAAGTTTTATCACGAGAGCACCCGTTCCCAGTGCCTCATAGACAGAGGATTCCTTGCCGACGCCGATGAGAGAGCCCAAAGCCGTTACGGTGCCGTTCCTGACAAGCGAGGTCACGGCAAGTGCGTCGTATCCAGAAAATGTGAGCTGATAGCCGCGATACGGCACGGAACTGCTCTTGACCATGTTCTTCTCCATGAGCTGACCGAGCCTGTATTCCATCTCCGCCGCCGAAAGACGCGAGCTTTTACGGATGTTCTCCTCCGGCACCCAGAGGTATTTCTTCATGAGCCTCTCCAACGTCTTAAGAAGCAGGATTTCATATTTGTGAAGCCCTTTTATGTCCTCGGGAGATACCGTCATTGTTTATCTGTAAATGTTTTATCCGTAAAAGTTGATATAAGTGCTTAACACTCAAAAACAGGATTTTTCGTTGACCATGAAATGCTCCAAATGCGCGTGCGATGCCGTAATTACGCAGAGATACTCGGGTATGAGCCTGTGCCCCCTGCATTTTACCGAAGATTTCGAGTCGCGGGCGAAGAAAGCGATACGAAAACACGGGTGGCTCTCGCCTAACGACTGCATTGCCGTTGACTGCGACGGCAGTTTCGCCGCGGCGGCACATCTTCACCTGCTTGCGAAGTTCTTCGGAAAGCGCCCCGATATCAGGCTTATTGCCGTCGGCGACGACGAAGATACTCTCAAAAAGGTAGCGGATAGATACGGCATAGAATACAGGACATGCACGTCCTTTTCGGCATTTAACCCCGGCAAATACGGCTGCACAAAGCTCGCTATTCCGGCAACGCTCGATTCCGAAGCGGAGTTTGTCTTCGAATGCATACTTAGCGGCGATTCCGACGCGCTCCTCTGCCGAGGCAGAAGCAGTGAAATCCCGCATATAATGCCGCTCATGAACATTCCCGCAACCGAGGCTGAGCTTTACTGCCGCATTCACGGAATTGAAACGGGACATGAAACGGTATATGAAACGGGACCGGAAATCCGCGAGAGCGGCACAGACGCAGACACAGAGTTCCCGAAACTCGCAAAGGAACTTCTGGACGAATACACCGAAGAGCACCCCGCCGCGAAATATGCTCTGGTTAACCTCATGGAAGAGTTTCAAAGCGCTGAAGGGCGGGATGATTCCGAAAGAGAAAGTTAAGATCTGCCGGAAATTTAGGATCTGATTTAGGACAGATTTAAGATCTGTTTTTAATCTGATTAAGATAGATTTAAGACTGATTTTTGCATATCTTCAGATATACTCCGATAACAACGAAATGCAGATAATACGGTATGCAGAATAACGAAATACAGATAATAACGGAATGCGAGGCAATATATGAAAGAACTCTGCGAAGGATGCGAATGCGAAAAGATTGAGCAGATGATACGTCACACGGTCTGGTCGTCGGGGCGAAATAAGATAATCATAGGACTCTCGGGCGGAATAGACTCGGCACTTGCGGCAGTACTCTGCACAAGAGCGGTGGGAGCCGAAAATGTCCTCGGATACATGCTCCCCTCGGCAGTGACGCCGAAAGAAGATATCGACGACGTAAAGGCACTCTGCGAAAAGTTCGGGATTAGGCTAGCGATTGTGCCGATAACGGGCTTAATCGGAGAATTCTCAAAGATAGAGGGCTTCACTGAGGACAACTATCTGCTCGGCAATGTCATGGCACGCCTGAGGATGACAATCCTTTACTACTACGCAAACCAGAATCAGGGTCTCGTCTGCGGCACCTCGAACAAGAGCGAGTACCTTCTCGGTTACTCGACGAAACACGGCGACGATGCGGGGGATATCGAGCCGCTCATGCATCTCTACAAAACCGAGGTCCGCATTCTTTCGGCGTTCACCGGCGTCATTCAGCCTATCATCGACAAAACACCCTCGGCAGGTCTTTACAGCGGTCAGAGCGACGAGAAGGAGATAGGGTTCACATACGCCGTCATAGACGAAGCGCTAAGGAATCTTGAGGCAAACAACTGGAAACCGCAGAACGATACCGAGAGCGCCATACTCGAAAAAGTAAAGAAAGCGGCGCATAAGAGGAATGCCCCGCCGAATCTGCTGAAAGACGGCGGAATGAACGGAGGCTGCAGGATTTAAAATTTTATTCAATATTTTTTCAATTTCAATTCAATTATTTACTCAATTATTTACTCAATTATTCATTCAATTTTCGGCTGATTTTTAAGAAATCTCTGATACTGGGGTGCTTTTACCGTATCGAGAATCCTGGGGACATTGAGATACTTGGGTAGAATATCTCCGCCTATGAACGAGTAGATGGGCACGCCGTGCTTCAGACCGAGCTCGGGAATCTCGAAAGAATCGATGACTCTTATATCCGGCAGCCCTTCGGGATAGTGCGGATTTCGGATAAAGCCCGACTCGAGTTCGTAGTAAGCCGCGCCGTGCATCTCTCCGTAAAACTCATACTCGCTCTCAAACTCGCAGGATACGATATTTGCCATGACAAGCCTGTCCTTTGAAGGGTTTATGGTCACATGCCCGTATCCGCTCGGAATCAGAACGACGTCTCCCGCAGTCGCACGGATTACGCAGATATCGCTTAGGTTGCGGTTCTGAAGCAGAAAATGTGCCTCGCCCCCGAGAACCTGATAAAGTTCGGGATAAGCTCTCCCGCAGGGTGCGTTCGGATGGTAATGCCCCTTGGTCTTTACAAACTCGGCACCCACTTTATTTGCGGGAATAACCGTAATATCGTATCTGAGATAGTTATCTTCCAGCCATTTCGCATCCCTTTCGTTCTTCGAAAGAGCGCGGTACATAAAATAGAGCGGAGTATTAGGATCCATGCCCGACTTCGTATTGTAGAGCACGGATTCCATATCCTTTACTGTGCGTTCACCCGCCTTAGGAAGCGGTCCGTCCCAGAAATTATGCATTATTCTTTATTTTGCGCTGATAGACTAAATATCCAGCGATAATTAACACGAAGACCAGTACGGTAAGCACAATCGGATTGGTGAATATATCTCCGATATTGCCGAGCGACTTGACCTTTACCTGTGCTTTCATCGAATCCGAGATCTGGCTGTTATCAAGGATATCGCGGTATCTGATCTCGGTATCGATTCCGTAATCCTTCTCGGTCGCATCCGATGCAACACTTATTTTGTAGACACCGGTAACCGATTCTCCCGGGGCAATGTCTCCGAGATATGCGGTATCATCGTTCGATGTGAACGGCTTTACGGCGCTGATACGTGCCTGTGCATTGTATGCGGTCGTGTCACCGATATTCCTGTATGTAATCACGAGGTTGCCCTTCTGACCGGGTCTGAATGAACCTGCTTCGGATGTAATCTCGAACTTTACCTTGCCGCCGACTTCGACTCCGACAGTCTCGGTATCGGATTTCTTGTCTTTACCGTTTGTGTCCTTGTAGGTTGCATAGACCAGAACCGGGTATGTCTTAGCCTCACCCTCGTTCGAGACCGATGCCTTGAACTTCACGTGCGCGACATCTCCGGGTGCAAACTCGCCGACATACGAGCTGGCATCGGTCGGAACGATGGCACTGCCGTCCGCCCTGTTAAGCCTGATTACGGTGTCGTGACCTGTCTCGGCACCGACATTTTTGACATCCATCGAGATATATCCCTCAACGCCGACATTCATCGAGTCCGCCTTAAGGTTCGAGATCTCAAGCTGCATGTTCTCCTTAATCTTTACCTTAAGAGGCACCAACTCGTCGACATCCTTATAGGTATACGAGATTGCATCGGTTCCGTACTGCTCGGCATAGTAGAGATACCTGTACTTCAGATTTGCATTGAGAGTGTATGTTCCGGGTTGCGCATCCTTGTTGATTGTAACCGAGAATGTCGCGGGCACCGTGGTTCCGGAGGGGATGCTTCCGAGCATCTGAGCATCGGTCTTTACTTTAACCGGAGCACCGTTCTCGAGGAGGTCAATGCTGACAAGTCTTGCGGTACTGGGCACATCATCACGCGTGACCACATCACTCTGAATGATCTTTGTGCCGACCTCACCCGTGTTACTGATGATGACGGTCAGTGCCGCATCGCTGCCGGGTTCAAACTCGTTCGTGCCCGATATCTTTACATCCATTACGGGAGAACCGGATGTATATTTTACACCTGCACTTGCGGGCATTATCAAAAACGCGGCGCAGACCAGTAAAATCATTATATATGCTGAATATTTCATGATTGCCATCCTTTATTCTGAATTATTGCGGATTAAAATTACGGGTTTTCTCAAAGGTTAGAATTTACAGTATTTATTACTATTTAAATAAGCAAAGTTTAGGTATGATTCCGAATCGAAAATCTCGAAATATTTGAACGAATTTTTAGGTTTTTCAAAGATAACTGAATATAATGCCACCACGACGCGGAGATAAAACATCGGGTTTTCATGCGCGGTCGTCTCCGCATATGTTTCCGCGTGACCGCGTTCTTTTCTACTTTTTTTAGGTCACAGCGTTTCGGCAACATGTTTCGGTAAGATGTTTCCGGAACATAACAGAAAATCTCAGGACCATAACAGAAAATATAATTCATCTTAAGAATGATAGGTTATTTAGATGATAACGCAACGTGCTGTTTCGGCAGTAGAAGATATCCTGAAAGCCGCGTCCTTTGATGTTGAACCCGGGACCGGCGGCGCAAGCCTTACGGCATACAGAGGCGAGGAATGCCTGCTTGTTCTCTGTTCCGACAATCCCGATGAGATAAACAATTTTGCCGTCAAAAAATACAAGTACAAGACCGACGGCGGATTTGCTTACTGCAAGAAACTTCTCTTCACAATGAAGAAGGTCGGCTATCTGGAAGAGTGTACGGTCTGGGGTCACGAAGAACTTGCAAAGTATGCGGGTCAGGCGGTCATAGCCGATATCCTCGGCGAGCATATCGCACTTGACTTTGAATACAATTCGCAGACGGCATCGCCTTCGGGAGCTGTCGGTGCTCAAAAATCGGGTGTGATGACACTCGACGATTACGGCCCCGAACTTGTCTGCCTTCCCGAGAATATTACCGCGGACAGGGCACAGAAGATGGCGGGCATACGCGGCGAGGTCTGTTTTGTCTATATTCCGCATTATCTCTACACCTGCACAAGCCGCGGCGAGAAGCAGTGCGGCAAATACCTTATCAACTTCGACCGCGACGAGAAAGGTCTCATCAACGCGATTACGGGCAGTAAATGCGAGATTGAGTCCGAGAAACTTGAGAATGTAAAGCCCGAGACCAAGAATGTCTCCGGCGGCGCCAAGGTAATGGAGGCAAAGGTCAAGAAGAGCGAGATCTCGGAGTCGCTTCTGAAATCGCTTGTCGAAGATCTGACAAAGAACGTCAGAGTAAACCACTCCGAAGGCGATGCGATATACTACGAGGATCTTAAAGTTGCGCCGGACAAAGACAACATCAAGGTCGAGCTTGAACTGGTCTACCTCCCCGTCGTTCAGATCAGGGGCGACAAGATTGTCGAGATTGACATGATGTCGGGCGAGATTCTGCGCGAGCCTGTCGATGACGGCGTTGAGCTCCTTTAAGCCACCGGAAATCCGAAAATCACAAAATCACAAAATTTACCCGTTTCAAATCGGGTAAATACTTTAAAATAACATTAATTCTTTTTTATTCTTATGATTACGGTAATCGGCGGAGGTCCTGCCGGCAGGTTTGCGGCATCTTATCTTGCAGGTGCGGGGGAAAAGGTTCGCATAATCGAGAAGAGCGGAAATCTCGGTGGACAATGCCTTAAATACGGCTGTATGGTTACCTGCGGACTCAATGATGCCGCAAGAAACCTCAATCAGCTGGCTAAACTTCAAAAGTTGCAGGTGCTGGATACCACAGGAGATCTGCGGATCTCACTTCCGAATCTCTGGAAGGAGCTTGGCGCAATACAGGATAATATCTTTAAAGTTCTCGACAATGAGGCGGATCTGGCGGGTATTGAGGTCATCACCGGCGAAGTTACTCTCTCGGGTCGGGATATTTATCTCAACGGCAGCCTGCTGCCGCAGGGAGAGGGGGACAAAATTCTGATAGCCACCGGCTCATCACCGATAATTCCGCAGGTAAAGGGCATTGACCTGAAAGGCGTTTACAATCCGCATACCCTTCAGGGCATGACGGAGGTTCCGAAGAATCTGCTCATTATCGGCGGAGGAGTTGTCGCCGCGGAATACGCCTATATCTTCTCGCAGTTCGGATCTAAAGTCACTATGGCATGCCGGAGCGCTTTCCTGCGCGATAAGCCCGAAAGGCTGATTAAATGCGCACGAAAAGAGATTTTCGGGGTCTCGATACGCGAGTATACTCTCGTTGAGGAAATCAGATCGGCGGACGGGTCGGAAGGTACGAATTCAAAAGGCTTTGTTGCATCCGCCGTTCTTAAAAGCGGCAAATACCGCGAAGAGATACCCTGCGATGCCGTGATAATCGCATCGGGTCTCAGACCGCGGACGGAGAACATAAAAGGAATTGCACTTGACGATTCGGGGGCGATTGTCGTCGACGACCGCTACAGGACGAATGTTGACGGCGTCTATGCCGCGGGCGACGTTACGGGGAAGGTTTTTCTCACGCCTTATGCGCGAATGCAGGGGATAGCTGCGGCAAAATCCATCATCGGCGAGAAAGTTCCGAAGATTCCGGAATACATACCGCAGTCCGTGAAGCTCTTCTATGAGCATACCTTCTGCAATATGGATTCGGAATCAGATAGCAAAAACTCCTTGCGTGAATTTTCACTGCCGGCGCCGGCGGGTCCGGGCTCGATATGGTCGGTAAGCGAGAGATATACAGGCATTTCCTCTATACGCGTCGATGCGGACAGCGGCACGGTCAAAGGCATTCATCTCTCCTCACCGTCATCGGGAACGGTCGGCGCATATATGGCGTATCTCATGAACAAAAGTCTGAATGTAAAGGATTTCGAGACCTTCCTCGAGGTGCACCCCTCAACCGACGGCTTATACATGCTCGTCAAATACGGCGATACCCTGCTTACAAAAGAGACGAAATGAGGTAAATATTATTTCATTTCGATAAATTTTCAATTTTTACCGCATTTATCGTTATTGTCGTTATTACCGTTTTTACCGTTATTGTCGTTATTGCCGTTTTTATCGCCATTATCTTTTTTATCGGTATTATCGGTATTCTCTTTATTGTCGTTTTTATCGAAACTCTTGTTCTTTTGAGCCTCAATCCATGAGGATATGAGTTCTTTAAGCTCGGAATCGCTCATATTGCTGTCGGCATAATAGTGAAGATAGAACTCGAGATCTTCGAGTGTGGGATGGATGACATTGTTCATGAGATCATCGGCGGAAGCACCTTTCTTTTTACTCGACCGCAATAACAGAAGTTCGTTCATGTGCCTGTCTTCGCCGAGCTCGAAGAGAATATCTTCCAGACGCCTCTTCAGAATGCCTTTTTTGCCGTCCTCATCCTGCATTTTGCATACCCCTGCTTGCATTATAGTTTGCGCCGCGATATTAAACCGTTTTTGATATTGCGGAGATCGCGGAGAGAGATGGGATAACTGAGATAGCTTACATGCGATATTTCGGCAAAAATTCGGTGAATATCTTTGAAAATTCGGAGAAATACCATGACGAATCTGTGAGAGATCGGTGAGGGATCGGTGAAAAAATTTTCACGATTAATGCGCGACTTACGCGACGAGTATATACGGACAAACAAAATACGTGAACAATCCGATAAAATTGTGAATAATATTTCCTAAAAACAGCTAAAGTGAAACAAACATTCCATAAATTATTAATTATTCATTCAAAAAATATGTCCTTAAACTTAAACTTTATTTAGTATTAAGATAACCTTATTTTGTGCGTGAGGATGCCTGTTTCAGGCTACAGTGAGATATCGGCGGACTTAAACAATTGAGTCGGATATGCCGAAATTCGTTAATCCACCCATGATCAATCCCCCCAAACCCCATCATTACTTAACGGATCACCTGACACACTGTAAATATATCCTGAAATCCTGTCCCACAGAGTATTTCCCCCCACCATATATACGGAAAAAATAATGTATCATCCCCCCACGTTATTTTTCCATGCTCAAAGGAAGGGGCATCCGCATGACACGGCTGAATAACAGCGTCTTTTTTTATTGAGAAGCTTTTTAATGCATATTTCAATGCATATTTCAAGGCATATTTGGCGACAGACTGTTTTACCAGCATACTTGTTAACACCGTTAACACAATTAACGCCGTTAACGCCATCTGCACCGGAATTTCCGTATTGTGCCGTAATTACCTTAATTAACGCCATCGGCGTCATTAAATCATTCACGTCATTCACGACATTTAAGACATTTTCCTGCGGGCAAATACCCCGACCGAATCATCCGTGATAAACCTGATATAACGTCTCCGAATCATCCCTTACCGACCGCGACTGGAAAAGATTTCAACGACAAGTTATTGAATATATAAAAACAAAGACTTTAAACATAGATTCGGCGCAGGGATTAACGCAAAAGCACGGGCAGGGCATCAGTCGGCAGTGCACCGGTAAAACTGCGCATAAACAGGAAGGAGTCTTTTAAACTAATGGCATTCTTTGACAAAATCATGGGGCAGGGGAGCAATAATCCGAATCCCTGGATAGATAAAGCCGCCGCACAGTTCGATGCGGGCAGATATGCCGACGCGGCAAGAACTTTGGAGAAAGCAATAGAGACCGACCCCGAGAACGCGGAACTGTGCTATAAGATGGGTATAGCACTCACTTACCTCGGAAACTACAACGACGCGGAAGGCTATACGCGCAGATTTACGAACGCATATCCCGACAACGTAAGCGGATGGCACTCTCTCGGCAATATACTTTATTCGCAGCGCAACTTTGCGGGCGCAAACGAGTGCTACGACAAGGTACTGAGTCAGGATCAGTCGCTTCTCGATGTATGGTACCGCAAAGCGGACTGCCTCGAGTATATCGGCGACTTCGCCGGCGCTGCCGACTGCTGCGAACGCATCCTGCAGAATGCGGAGTATCAGGACGCAAACATCCTCGAACGCATAGGAATGCTGTCCATAAGGACGGGTCAGCTCGAGAGGGCGGTCGACGCATTCGGAAAGGCACTCTCCATAGACGGCACAAATATCGGCGTCATGATTAAAACCGGAGAAGTCCTTGAAAGACTCGGAAAAACGGAAGAAGCCCTCAATTATTATGACAATGTCTTAAGATACAACCCGTCGGAGATTACCGCAATCTACCACAAGGCAAATCTCTGCGAGAGGCTGGGCAGATACGCCGAGGCAGCCGAGATATACAGAAACATCAACCTCGAGATCTCAATCGATGCCATCTCCGCATTCAACCGTGCGGCAGATCTCTACTGGAGCGGGGCATACGGGGAAGCCATATACGCACTTGAGATCGTCCTTAAGAGAAATCCCGGGGATTTTGCCGCGTGGAACATGATGGGCTCGGCTCTGCAGTTCATCGGCGAATACGAGCGTGCAACGGCATGCTATGACAATATTATCAGATATGCGCCGGACAATTCCGCGGCATGGTACCAGAGGGGAATGTGCCTTGCCAGACGCGGAATCTATAACGACGCTTTAAACAGCTTTTCTCACGTAATCAACGGACCCGCGGGCTCGTCGGTCAACTGGATAAACAACAATATCGACCTGAGTCTCTTCGAGAAACAGCAGACGGATGCGACCAAGAAGATGAACCTCGACGTTACCGAGATAAGGATGATTGAGGTTCAGGGAGATGCCCTCATGCATCTCGGCAACTTCGCCGACGCCTACTCCTGCTTCTCGAAGATTACCGAGAGCCACCCCGACAACATGAATGCGTGGCGTAACTGTGCGGATGCACTCTATAACCTCGGCGAATACGGCGGCGCCGTCGAGGCATACAATGTTCTTCTGAAACAATATCCCGAGGACACCCTTATTCTGGAGAAGAAGGGAATGGCACTCCTGCACCTCGGCAACGACGAGGAGGCAATCGAAATATTCAACGCCGTTCTGGAAAAAGACCCATCCAACATAATTGCGCTCCACAACAGGACGGACGCACAGCTTAAACACGGCAAGTTCGATGACGCGCTCGCAGGTCTTACCGCGATTACCGAGCATATCCCAAACGATCAGGCTTCGCTCTCGCTTAAAGCCCAGATTCTCCTCGACAGCGGCAGATACCCCGAAGCCCTTGAGGCGCTCGAGCCCATCATCTCGCAGGGCGGCAGCGATGTTAATGCATGGAGAAACTACATCACCATACTCGAGAAGAACGGCAATTACCCCGAGGCTGTCGCGGCTATCGAAAACCTTGAGAACGCCGGCATTGCGGACTCGTCCCTGCTCTGTCAGAAGGCAAAGTTACTCAATTACGCAGGTAATCTGAACGCCGCCGCCGACGCATACGCCGCCGCACTCCAGACCGATCCCGACCGCGAAGGGGTTGCCCTCGCACTTGCCGAGAATCTGAAGATACTCGGAAGATACAACGAAGCGGCAAAGGCCTACGAGCACCACGTGAGAGCCAACCGCGAGGACGGTCTTGCATGGAAGGAACTCGGTATCGCGATGATGAAGACGGGCGAGATCGAGAAGGCAAAGAAGAGCCTTCGCAAAGCAAGGGAACTCCTGCCGGATGACGGCGGAATCGCGCTTCTCAGAGCGGATATTCTCCTCAATGCCCGCGACTTCGACGAGGCCTGCACGGCTTACGAAGAGACACTCGAGATACTCCCCGACAGCGCCCCCGCTCTGAGAGGACATGCCCTTGCACTTGCCGGCGCCGGACGAAACAAGGAAGCCTCAACCGAGTTTGAGAAATATCTCGAGAAGGATGAGGACGACAACGAGATGCGCATTGCCTACGCCGCCGTCTGCGAAAAGCTCGGCGAGTTTGAGACCGCAATCGGTCAGTATGCCGCCGTCCTCGAGGAGAAGGACGATCTCGGTCTCTGGCTCAGACTGCTCGGCATCCTCAAGATGATGGGCAGATACGAGGACTGCGCCGAAGGCTGCGCGGATCTCATCGAGAAGAAACCCGAATGCGCCGAGGCATACCGCATTCTTGCCGAGGTAAAATACAGGCTCGGAAGGTTCAGGGAATCCACCGAGAATTACGAGAAAGCGCTCGAACTTGAGCCTGCGAACAAGTCCGGACGCCTTACCTATGCCGAGACGCTTCTTAAAGCCGGCAGATACAAGGAGGCACTTCAGAACTTCGGCATTGCACTCGACGGTTCGTCGGGCGAGGGCGACTGCGAGAGTTACTACCTCTGCGCCGTCGCACAGATGCATATGGGCGGCTACGAGAAGGCTGTCAAGTTCATCGGCAAAGCACTTGCCGACAACGAAGAGATTCCGGGTGCGCTTCTCATGCGTGCGAATGCCTACGAGCGCCTCGGTCAGTTCGAGGATGCACTTGAGGGATACGAGAACGCAATCCGCGCCAGCAGCAAAGACCCGGCACTCTGGAATGCACGCGGAATGCTTCTGTTAAACCTCGGTCGCTTCAATGACGCCGGTAAATCCTTTGAACGCGCCATCGATTACGGCGCCCAGGATACGGCATGCTGGTACGGTAAAGGCGTGGCACTCGACGAGATAGGCAAGTTCGACGCCGCCATCGAGGCATACGACCATGTTCTCTCGGAGCATCCGAACGATACGGCAATCCTCTACCGCAAGGGTATCTGCCTTACAAAACTCGGACGCTATCAGGAGGCTGCGGAATGCTTCAATAAAGCCTCCAAACGCGAGAAGAGAGAGAAGGACAGGGAAAAAGAAGAGAAAGAACTCTCCGACGACGAAGAGAGTTATCTGGAGTAACGGAGTTACGTCATAATGGAGAACGAATACCGCGGTGCACTTCTGGGTGCGGCAATCGGCGATGCGCTCGGCATGCCCAACGAGACCATGCCCGCGTCCAGATGCCGCCTCACCAAAGGATATGCAAAGGCGGCAAGAAACCACCCCAACAGTGCTCTTTCCGCCGGTTCGTATACGGACGATACGCAGATTACTCTCATGCTCTGCGAGCTTTTCGTGAGCGGCAACTACTCGGCAAAGAATTATGCCGCGGGTCTCAAAAGACTGCACCTCGATAACAGTCTCAGATTCCCCGACGGGACAATCATAAGTGCATGCCGCCACATGGTGAAGGATGCGGATAAACCGTCGGGATGCAACTCGACCACGACGGGATGTATCCCCGTGGCGCTCGCATTTGCCCTGACATCCGACGATATCGTCGAGGTGAGGGAAAAACTCATAGAAGCATGCTCGGTCACGCATACGAATCCGGCGGCACATGCCGCCGCGGTCTCGTTTGCCACCCTTATCCGCTCGGCGCTGAACGGCGATGACAAACCGCTCTACGAGGCGCAGAAGAATGCCTTCCTCGAGGACGAAAACCTCGGTCTGAAGACGGGGGATGCAATAAGCCTCGCGGACGAGGGAGCAAGCCTTGAAACCGCAATCTCAATCCTCGGCAATGACGTCAGTGTCTATCAGACATTGCCGCTTGCCTACTATCTCATAGAGAGGTTCGGCGAAGAGGACAATTTCCTCAACATCGCAACATCGGTCGGCGGAAATTCGGATACGATAGGGTTCATCTGCGGAGCGTGGCTCGGGGCGACCTACGGCGCATCGGGTCTGGATGACGATCTCCTGCTCGCTCTCGAGAACCGCGAGAGCATGACGACCCTTATTGACAGAATGTGGAGACGTTTCGGGCAGAAAGAGTAGATTTCGCCCGCGCTCAATAGGCAGTTCATAATTAAAAAGCATTAATTCACTTAAAAACTCTATACTATTTTATGGATATCGCAATTGTCGGAGCATCGGGATTCACGGGAGCAGACCTTGTGCGCCTTCTGCTTACGCATTCACAGGCGGAAGTGACCGCGGTCACGTCGCGAAAAGAAGAAGGAAAGAGTTTTACCTCAATCCATCCGAGTCTTACGGGATTTACGGATTTAAAGTTCACAAATCCCGATATCAGCAGATTGGATGCGGATTTTGCTTTTCTTGCCGTGCCTCACACTGCGGCAATGCCTTATGCGGAAGCACTCAGAGAACGCGGGATTAAATGCGTGGATCTGAGCGCAGACTACAGGCTCCCGAAGGACGTATACGAGGCGACCTACGGCGTCAAGCATACCGCATACTTCAAAGCGCCCTACGGTCTCTGCGAGATTCACCGCGACGAGATTAAGGGTGCGGACTTCGTCGCAAACCCGGGATGTTTCCCGACCGGCGCAACCCTTGCCGCCGCTCCTCTGGCAAAATTCGCCAATACAATAATTTACGACTCAAAGAGCGGGGTTACGGGCGCGGGAACGACGCCGACCGTGACAAACCAGTTTACGACGGTGAACGATAACTTCAATGCGTATAAGTGGACGAAACACCGCCATCTTGCCGAGATGAAGCAGGAAGCTGCATTTTTGGGCTCGAAGGCGTCATGTCACTTTACGCCGCACCTTCTCCCGATAAACCGCGGCATTCTCACGACCGCACATATTCTTCTCGACGAAGAACTGAGCCAGGAAGAGGTCGAGAAGCTCTACCGCGAGAGATATGAGAAGGAATACTTTATCCGCCTCCAGAATCCGAGCACCGCGGCGGTTCGCGGAAGCAACTTCTGCGACATAAAGGTGGAGTGCGACGGCAAAAGGGTCGTTGCCGTCTCGGCAATCGATAACCTTGTCAAAGGCGCAAGCGGACAGGCAATCCAGAACATGAATATCATGTGCGGATTTAAGGAGAACGACGGACTCAAAGTTGCGCCCTTAAACCCGTAACCCGTTTCAGGTGAGAGTATGCTGATAAAGGATGTCATGACCCCCAATCCCGTAACCGTGGCCTTCGATGCGCAGGTCAGAGATGTCGCAAGACTGCTCAAGAAGTATCGAATCGGCGGTCTGCCGGTCATGGACGGCGAGAGGATCATAGGCATCGTGACCGAGACCGACGTTCTTTCACTCCTCGATACCTCCGAATCAAGCGACGAGATCTGTCTTCCGTTGCCGCTCGACGCGATAGAGTTCTCGATAACGGAGAACGTAAACCTCGAGAAGACAAGAAAAACCCTCATCGATATAGGAAACACACCGGTTACGGACATTATGACCCAGGATGTCGTCATGATAGAGGATGGCGCATCAGTTCAGGAAGGTGCCAATATTATGTCGGTCGAAGACATTGCACGCCTTCCCGTAATCAGGGACGACAGGCTTGTGGGAATTGTCACGCGCCGCGACATTGTCCGCGGCATAGGGATGTCGGGCGCGAATTTCGACTGAAGAGTCGGGTCTCCACGATACGAATAATACAAACTGCAAAAACAAAAGCAAAAACAAAACGGCAAAACCGTTACAGACATATTTTGCGGAATAAGAAAAATGAAAATATTCAATAAAGCTGATGAGACGGAAACGGCTATCAACCGGAAAGCTGCACTGTATGCTTTCGGTTTTTTGGAGATTGCCGTTATCGGGTATTGTATTGCAAAGAAGATAACCACAGGAGAATTCCCCGAAACCATTTTTTTCATTGGAATAATGGGTTCATTGATATTTTTGGGAATCAAATTATATGAGACAAAACGGTTAGCCGATACGGTGGTACAATATGAAAAATAATATGAGAAATATATGTGCAGTTGAAGGCGTTTATGCGACAGGCATAAAAGAGGGCAAGTACGGTCTTGCTCTCATAAAGGCGAAGGGAACGGCGGCGGCGGTATTCACAAAGAACCGCCTCGTTGCCGCACCGGTCATTCTGATGAAGGAGAGGATGGAAAAAGGCGTCCTCGACGGCATTATCGTCAATTCTGGCAATGCCAATGTCTATACGGGAGAGCAGGGCATCAATGACGCAAAGCGGATGTGCGAGATAGCCGCCGAGGCTTTCGGCACCACACCCGATAAGGTCGGCGTTGCTTCTACGGGCGTTATCGGCAGGTTCATGAAACTCGATATCATCGAGGATCAGTGCAGCAGGATCAAGGGCGACCTGAAGCACGACGATGCCGCCGAAGAAAAAGCCATGCGTGCGATTATGACCACCGATACCGTCCCGAAGAGCGCGATTGCAAGGCGCAAAAATTTCACGGTCGCGGGCATATGCAAGGGCAGCGGCATGATTGCGCCGAATATGGGCACAATGCTCTCTTTTGTCTATACGGACGCGGAGATAAGCGCCGCCGACCTGAAGAGAGCGCTCATACCCGCAGTTAACAGGAGCTTCAACATGGTCGTCGTCGACGGCGATACCTCGACAAACGACTGCTGTTTCGTGACGGCAACCGGTCTTAAGGGTAAGTGCGATTACGACGAGTTTGCAGCCGCACTCGAAGAGGTCTGCATTTCGCTTGCAAAACAGATCGCCGCCGACGGAGAGGGCGCTTCAAAGATGATTGAAGTCCGCGTCACGGGCGCAAAGACCGAGGAGGACGCCGCCGTCGTTGCAAGGACGGTAATCGAGTCGCCGCTTGTCAAGACCGCAATCTACGGCGAAGACCCGAATTGGGGCAGGCTCATTGCCGCCGCGGGACGTGCCGGCGTGGAATTCGATCCCGATGCGGCTACGGTCTCCATCTCAAACGAGGGACGCGCCGATACGGTTGTTCTGGCAAGAAAGGGTGAGATTCTGGCGGACGACGTCATGCACCCCGACGCTCTTGCGGCTGCCAAGAAACTCATGGGCGGAAAGGTCGTCGTTGTCGATATCGACATCGCCTGCGGCGCTTTCGAGGCTACGGCATGGGGCTGCGATCTCACGGAAAAATATGTCGAGATAAACGGGAAGTATACAACATGAAGAAAAGAGCGGATATATTGATGGAAGCGCTGCCCTATATTCAGCGCTTTCACGGAAAGACGATAGTTGTCAAGGTCGGCGGTCATGCAATGGTCGACAAGGACATCTTAAAGACCGTAATTCAGGACATTGTTCTCCTTCACTATGTGGGCTTAAGAGTCGTGGTCGTCCACGGCGGCGGTCCGGAGATTACCGAGAAGATGATTGCGATGGGCAAAGAGCCCAAGTTCGTCGGCGGTCTGCGCGTCACGGATACGGATACGCTCGAGATTGCACAGATGGTGCTTGTCGGCAAGATTAACAGCAATATCGTCTCGCTTATCGCAAAGCAGGGCGCAAAGGCGATAGGTCTTGCGGGTAACGACGCAAATCTCCTTCACGCAAAGAAGACCGGAATTAAGAAGGTCATCGTCGACAACAAAGAAGAGGAGGTCGACCTGGGATTCGTCGGCGACGTTACCTCGGTCAACCCCGACATTCTCAACATTCTCCTCGATAACGGCTATATTCCGGTTATCTCCCCAATCGGCGTCGATTCGCGCTGCAGCGAGCTGAACATCAACGCTGATACGGCGGCGGGAGAGATCGCCATCGCTCTCAAGGCATACAAGTTCGTGAATCTCTCCGATATCGACGGTATCATGAACGGCGACAGGACCGAGACCTATCACCGCCTGACCGTCGCGGAGTCGCGCCGCCTCATAGAAGACGGGGTTATCGTCGGCGGAATGATTCCCAAGCTCGATGCCTGCTTGAAATGCATAGAAAGCGGCGTTGAATACGCACATATCGTCAACGGCAACAAAGACCACAATCTGCTGATTGAGCTGTTTACGGACGACGGTGTCGGCACCATGATAAAAAGAGACGATGCCGACATAAGCGGCGAATAATCGTATAAAATGAATTACCGAATTAATCTAAATCAACAGTAAAAACAGAAACACAGCGATTAATCGATGCGGAGTTAAGTATGGTGGGATTTTTCAATTCTGCGGCCAAGAAGGCTGACGGGTCTTTCTATCAGGATGTCTTCTTCAAAAGTCCCGCGGGGCTCTGCATCCTCACACATCCCGATTTTGAGATTAAACTCGTAAACGAGAGCTTTGCGAAGGTTTTCGGAAAGACAAAGCGGGATATCACCGGCAAACTCTTTGTATGCGTCTGGGAGAAATGCCCCGAGCGCGACGAATTCTTCACGACTCTGCGAAAGGAAGGCAGCGTAAACTGCATAGTCTGCGGCGACGTCATGTTCTCCGGCACCGTTATGGACGAGAACAACTACATCATAACCGCCGTAAGGATAAAATAGATTTTTTAATTGATTTTTTGAATTTGATTAATCCGATTTTTGATTAATTTTGAGGATGCAATAGATTTAATTTACTAATTTACTATCTATTCCCCGACGTTATCTCTTTTTGAGTTCCGTCTGTCTCTTCTCGTTCATCCTTATGAGAATCTCAAAGATCTCCTTTGTCATCTCGGGGTCGATTCCCGCCATCTTCGCCATCTCATAGGAGCGTTTCAGAACCTTCTCGCGCTGAACCGCATCCACAGGCGATCCGCCTTCTTCTCTCTTTGCGGCGGCAACCTTGTCGGCACATGCGAGTCTCTTCTTTATGAGTTTAATTATCTCGGTATCGATACCCAGAATTTCATTACGTACTTCAAGCAGTGTCATCTTTCCAAATTAAGATTTACTGCATAATAATATCTTCTTTGATTGCCGATTTCACGAGCGGGAATCAACAGTAATATGAGAGAAGAATTTCATATAATCTGTAATGATAAACGAAATCTTCTCGCGCATACCCAAATCCGAGAGAAATGACCTGATTATTGCATGGGTCGGCATTGCCATAGCATTTACTCTCGTATTCATCCGCGGCGGCGTAACGCCGACGGGCTTCATGATATTTTTCGTAATCTCGCTTCTCACGGTAGGCATGGGTTTTCTGCTCCATGAGCTTGCCCACAAGTTTACGGCAATAAAATTCGGCTACTGGGCGCAGTTTCGAAAGGACAATCAGATGCTTCTCGTCGCGGTTGCGCTCGCAGCCCTCGTTGGCGTGGTCTTTGCGGCACCCGGGGCCACCATGATATACGGACAGCAGGGAAGAGAGATGCAGAAGAGGGAGAACGGAATCATCTCGGTCGCTGGACCCGTTACCAACCTTCTGCTCTGCATTGTCTTCTTCGTGATTGTCGTAATCGGCACCATGATGGGCTACGGCACGGTTGCGGGCACGAATATGGTTACCTTCCTCATCTTCGAGATAGGTATCATAGGTCTGAGCGTAAACGCAATGATTGCCTTCTTCAATATGCTCCCCGTGAGTGTGCTCGACGGCAGAAAAATACTGAGTTGGAACCCGGCGGTCTTCGCGATAGTCATTGTCCTTGCATTCGTGATTCTTCTGGTTTCATACGACTACGGCGGCAGTCTTACGACGATTCTCAATGCCATAGTCAAATAAACAATCCGATAAACACCGCGGAAAAATCCGCGAATCACCTTTTTTATATTTTTTAAATTGTCGCCGTCGAAAGAAAAGCGGCACCTAAAAAGAGTATTTTGAGGATTTATACCCTGAATCTGTTGCCTTTGCCCTTTATTATGCCCATTACCTTCATCTCGCTCATGACTGCGGCAATGAACTCGCGGCTTAAATCAAACATGAATTCGTCCGTGCCCGAAGACAGATCAACGGATGCCGAGTTCATGACTTCGTAGATCTCGTCAACCGTAGTCTTTCCTCCGTTCTTTATGCAGGCGAGGATATTCTTTGCGATTATGGTCTTCGCGACTATATTCTCCTTCATCTTTGTATAGGATGCAGGGTCTATGTCGTAATCCGCGACCATTCTGTCGAGTTTGTCGAAGTTTGCCGAGATTGAATACTCTATGGGCGTCGTTACATGGTATTCGGCGCCGGAGACTACGTTGACTACGGTCTTAATGTTGTGTTCCCTGCGGTTCTTCTGCGAATTGCCGCCGAGGAAGAGGTCCGAAGGCATGGACATAATCAGGTCTTCGACGGGGATATCCTTCTTATGAAGTATTTTTTCGGCATCTTCGCCGTTATCGCCGTCTTTGCCCGCGAGATCCTCAATCATGCCGTTATCGTTGAGGACAAGCATGATTCGAAGCATTCGCGAGAAGAAATCGTCGTTCCCGTCCGATGCTGCGGCGCCGTCAGTCGGGGCATTCTCCGCCATGCCTTCTTTCTTCATTATCTCAAGGAAACGTTTTACGTCGGGGTCGTCGGAGATAACTGCGCAGTCGTCGCGGGCGGAAAGGAATTCTTTAAGATCGGCGATTACCGTATCGATATCCGCAATTATCGAGGAATACGTCTCGGAGACCTCCTCCGCGACTTCTCCGTTGCCGGCATCGTCCTTTGCGTCTTTAAGGACATCGGCGAAATACAGCTTTAAATCGCTTATCTTTGCCTTGCAGTGCGCCTCGTTTACGAGGGTGTTTATCTTCTTCATCTTTGCCCTGTAGCCTTGCGCAAACAGCTGCCTCATAAAATTCTCGGCATCGGACGGGTTATAAAAAACAAGGGTTTCTTCAAAGATCATATTGCTCAAACCGCCATTAATTATCATATAATTTGACATCGTAACTATAAAACCGACCGCTTTCAGTCGGCCTCATCGTTGCGGCACCTTCAATAATACGAAATTTACGGACAGATCCGCGCTAAAAAAAAGGATTAGTTAATTATTTTCATTAGATCTCTCGGATCGGATAAATACTCAGACATAGAATTTATCATCCTCATCATACTCTTTATTTACCTTTATGAGACCGTAATTTGCCATCTCTTCAAGGGCATCTTCAAGACAATAAAGACGTGTGAATGTTAACTTGTCCGTTTCCGGGAAATCCCGCACGTATCTCGAATCCAGACTCTCATTTATCTCTTCGGATGTTATCCCGCCTTCCGTTTCCAGTATATCAATTATGATATCTGCGAGATTTTTCTTCGCAATCAGATTCAGTTTAACCGAATTATAGGATACGGGGTCTATTTCACAGCCTTCAGTCATCCTTTCAAACGTTTTCTGGTCTTCAGTGAGTATAAATTTCAGGGGTATTTTTACTTCATAAACAGTATCGGATTCAACATCTGCCGTGGTTTTTATGTTATACGCCTTACGGTTTTTAGCGGATATTTGAGGTCCGATCATAACTTTACGCATACAGGCAGGTACCGGAACGGAAACAGTGAGATCATCTACGGAGTTATACCTCTTTCGCAGAATCGATTTATCCATGCCGTTTTCTTCGGGTAAAGTACCATACATATTGTTATTACCAAAAATTGAAACCAGATCCTCGAAATTTGACAGGAATTTTCTTTCGTTCTCCGGCAGATCTCTGCCCAGATAATCTTTTTTCTTCTTCACAATATCCCAGTAACGCTTATAATCGGGGTCATCGCCTAAAGAGGCACCGTCATCGCGGGAATCCAGATATTTATGAATCCTCCTGCGCAGATCCCCCAGATAATTGTTCATTATGTCATAACTCACGGATAAGTCGCGTGCAAACGGATTGTCTGCGTCGATTTCCTGTTTTTCATTCGTGAAAAACGCCGCCAAATCGCGAATTCTGCCGATTATCTCCTCATTGTATAATAAGGTGTGTCTCTCATAAACATCAGAATCATAGCCATACGCGATGAGTTGCCTTCTGAACTCCCGCGCATCTCCGTAGCTGTTAAATACCAAAGTTTCTTCAAAGAGCATGATATCCCTTGAATATCATATGATGTTCAAGACATAAACTTATTCAAGAGATCATATATAACCGCAGCAAGTTGTAGCACCGATTGCCAACTCTTTTCTAATTCCGTAACCAATAGTGAGATGATGCAGGACTCTCCGACCGCGATCACCAGAAAATTTTTGCAGGCTAACCTGCAGGTTCATCCGGATGTAGTCCTGACTGTGCTGGAATCGCAGGATCCGACTCTCATTGACGCAATCATAAAGAACGTTCCGAAGGATGCACTCGTGGTGCTCCCGAGGCATATCCCGGGATACGTAAACGAGAGATACGAGCCGCCGCTGCCGCATACGCCCGCCGAATCCGTGCAGGGAGAGAGCGCTGCGGGCGCAGACAGTCCCGCGGGAAGCGCGGATGAGACCGAAGCGGAGAGTCCCTACCCGAACGAGTTCTCGAGATTCGACCTGCCGGAAGATATAGAGATACTTGCCGGGTCTCCGTCCGAGCTCAACGGCGGCGCGGAATACACCGATTTTGCGTACTATTTCAGGAACAGATACACAAAACTTGCCAAAATACTGCGCGGACGCGGGGAATATATTCCCATATCCGCACTGACCCAGACCGTAAGATACAGAAAACAGCAGGTCTGTATCGTGGGAATGGTCTCGGAGGTCAGAAATACATCAAAGGGGCACAGAATCGCGGTTCTCGAAGACCCGACCGATACCGTAAACGTCCTCTTCATGAACCCGCAGCTGCAGGCGGCTTCTCCGAATCGCGACCCCGAACGCGACAGAATGCGACAGGAACTCTTCGCCGAGGCCGAACGGCTCATCCCCGACGAAGTCGTCATGATAAAGGGAACGCTCTCGGATGACGGAAACATCATCTACTCCGACACCATGTTCAGACCCGACATTCCCCCGATGAATGCGCCTTTTCGGAGTAAAGAACCGGCAAAAGCCGTTTTCATCTCGGATGTGCACGTCGGCAGCAATACCTTCCTTAAGGATGAATGGGAGAGATTCTCGGACTGGCTGGTTAACTGCGGCGCAAAATACCTGCTCATCGCCGGCGACGTCGTCGACGGCATTGGTATCTATCCGGATCAGGACAAAGAACTTACGATACCCAATATTTACAGGCAGTATGAGGTTTTCGCGGGTATGCTTCAGAAGCTGCCGCACGATATGCGCATCATAGTTTCGCCGGGCAACCACGACGCCATCCGCGGTTCCGAGCCGCAGCCGGCGCTGACCGAGATATTTACAAAGCATTTTCCGCCGAACGTGACCCTTGTCGAGAATCCCGCGCTTGTGAGCATCCACGGCGTGAGGGTGCTCATGTATCACGGCAGAAGTTACGACGACCTTATCGCGATGATTCCCGGCGCAAGCTACAACGAGCCGCAGAACATGATGGAGGAGATGCTAAAACGCCGCCTTCTCGCCTGCACATACGGCGAGAGAACCCCTATTTTCCCCGCAAAAGAGGACAAACTCGTAATAGACCCCATCCCCGAGATTCTGCATACGGGGCATGTGCATATTACCGGGTATAAGAAGTATCACGGCGTCACCTGCATAAACGCGGGAACTTGGCAGTCGCAGACATCCTTCCAGAAACAGATGAATATCAATCCGAATCCCGCACGTGCGTTCATGATTGATCTGAAGACGCTTTCATGCGAACTCTATGACTTCAGCGGAGAAAGCCCGACCCTTGTCAATTTATGAGCACTTATAAACACAATTTTCACGGTTATTTTTGCAAACAGATGTCGCATAGACTTCAAATTTTTTCGAAGTCAAAGATTTTGATATATACTTTGATGACGAAAATGTATGCAGTGAGAAAATGACGGACAAAAACACATTAAAGATAATTACACTTGCCTGCGCAGTTGTTGTCGTATTCGCGGTCGCAATTACCGTAGGCTGCATCGCAAACAACACGACAGGCAATGCGGGCAATGCCGGCACTGCGGACAACGCGGCTAACGCAGTAAACACGGGGAACACAGGAAACGCGGTCGGCACAGACGCCACAGTTGGTAAGGACAGCACGGGCAGCGTGTTAATCGGCACGGAATGGATCCTAGAATCTATTGCAAACGAAAGCGGTCTTCAGCCGGTCCCGAACGGAGTTACGGTCACGCTGAAGTTTGACGAAAAGAATCTCGGCGGCAACGGCGGGTGCAACGGATACGGCGCAACCTACACGACAGACGGCAATAAACTCTCGATAAATCAGGAGAGCTTCATCTCCACCCTTATGTATTGCGATGCATCAAGCCCCACCGAAGCGGCATACAAAACGGCACTGACCGAGGTCGCCTCCTATAAAATATCGGGAGACAAACTGGAACTCTCGGACGATAACGGCAAAGTGCTGCTCGTATTCACTAAGATGAACGCATAACGCAGGATATGGCACCGGCATAGCGGAAATGCGGTCCGCGGTGTCTGCGGGTGCACGCATGCGGCACACGGGATACGGGCGCGTCATGGCGGCGTGCGGCGCGGCAAAGCGTGTAAAGGTGCGGCGGAAATAACCTGCCGCCCATTTAAAAAGATACTCTTTTTACCACATAAGACAAAACTAATAGGCAAATTGTAACTTTGCCGGTTCACGAACTTTTATTAAAAGGCTGAATCCGGCAAAGGGATGGTTGAATGATTATGGATATGTTAATCTATCTCGCACCCGTATGTGCACTCGTCGGTCTTTTATTCGCGGCATACTCACTGAGATGTGTCAAAAAAGAAGACGAAGGCACTGAGGTCGTCAAAAAGATTACTGCGGCAATCCACGGCGGCGCCATGGTATACCTTAACAAACAGTACCGTGCAATCGCTGTCTTTGTCGTAGTACTTGCAATTGTTATTGCACTTGTTCTGCCAAACGGAGCTTTAACCGCCGGCTGTTTCATCCTCGGCGCTCTTCTCTCCGCAACGGCGGGATATATCGGAATGTTCACTGCAACAAATGCGAACGGACGCACGGCAACCGCCGCAATTCGCGGAATAGCCGCGGCATTCAAGGTCTCTTTCTCAAGCGGTCTTGTAATGGGTATGAGTGTCGTAGGTCTCGGACTTCTGGGTCTTTCAATCGCATTCATTGCCGTCTCGCAGGTTGTCGGCGTTGACAACTTCGCAACCACGATAAGCATCCTTACCGGATTCTCACTCGGTGCTTCCTCAATCGCACTCTTCGCACGTGTCGGCGGCGGTATCTTTACCAAAGCGGCAGATGTCGGTGCAGACCTTGTAGGTAAGGTCGAAGCCGGTATCCCCGAAGATGACCCGAGAAACCCCGCGGTTATCGCAGACAACGTCGGTGACAATGTCGGAGATATCGCAGGTATGGGTGCCGACCTCTATGAGTCATACGTCGGTTCAATCATCGCAACAATGCTTCTTGCGGCACTTACCGCAGCGGTCGCATTCCCCGGAATACCTGTTATCAACGCAGTTATCGTTCCGTTAACAATCGCAGCCGTAGGTATCATCGCCTCGGTAATCGGTTCATTCTTTGTCCGCACCAATAAGACGGAATCATCAGCCATCCATGCGGCATTCAACCGCGGTCTGATTATCGGACTTGTACTTGTTGTTATCGCATCATACTTCATTACCGGAAACCTTCTCGGATCATACGGTCTCGGAGCATTCGCGGCAACTGTCGCGGGTCTTGTTGCAGGTTTCCTGATCGGTCAGATTACGGAATACTACACATCCTACGAGAGAAAACCGACCCTTGCAATCGCAGAGTCCTGTACGACAGGTTCGGCAACCAACATCATCACCGGTTTTGCAAAGGGAATGGAATCGACCGTCTGGTCGGTATTAATCATCGGCGCTGCAATCTTCATCGCTTACCAGCTCTCGGGCTTATACGGTATCGCCATCGCGGCCGTCGGTATGCTTGCAACACTCGGTATCTCACTCGCAGTCGATGCATACGGCCCCGTTGCGGATAACGCCGGCGGTATCGCCGAGATGAGCCACCAGAAGAAAGAGGTCAGAGAGATCACCGATACACTCGATGCCGTCGGAAACACGACAGCGGCAATGGGTAAAGGATTTGCAATCGGTTCGGCGGCTCTTACCGCACTGGCACTCTTCTCGTCATACGGAATCGCGGTCGGACTGGACTTCATCGATGTAATGAACTCCAACGTATTCATCGGTCTCTTAATCGGTGCAATGCTTCCGTTCCTCTTCTCGTCCATGACAATGATGGCTGTAGGACGTGCGGCACACCAGATTGTTATCGAGGTCCGCAGACAGTTCAAAGAGATCAAAGGTCTCATGGAAGGAACTGCCGAGCCGGAATACGATACATGTATAGCAATCTCGACACACTCCGCACTTAAAGAAATGATTGCACCGGGTGTCCTTGCAATCGCGGCTCCGGTCATCATCGGTCTTGTACTCGGAAAGGGTGCACTCGGAGGACTTCTTGCGGGTTCGCTCGTCTCCGGTTTCATGCTTGCAATCACGATGGCTAACGCCGGCGGCGCATGGGACAATGCAAAGAAATACGTCGAACTCGGAAACTACGGCGGAAAAGGCTCGGATGCTCACAAGGCGGCAGTCACCGGAGATACTGTCGGTGATCCGTTCAAGGATACATCGGGACCTGCACTCAACATCCTCTTAAAGCTCATGAGCATTGTGGCTGTTGTATTTGCACCGCTCTTCCTCATCTAAATCAAAATTAAAATAACTTTTTTTAAACATTTAACGCGCTTTAAACACTTTTAGTGATTTTTAAAAGATAAACGGGAATACCTGTCAAAAAACAGAGATTATCGGGAGATATAGAAATATCTCGGAATATTTTGTAATATCTCGGAATATGCCGGAATCAATCAGACTTTCTTCTGCACGTCGTCCAGCTCGGTTCTGACATGCTGAGAGAGGGATATTTTTATCGATGTCTCGACATGCCTGTTCAGCTCTTCAAGACCCAGACAGGTCTTGTCGATGGCGCCGCTCAATTCATTGAACTCTTCCGACATTGCACTCATCTTTCTCTCCATAATATAGACCAGATAGAGCAGAAAAAGAATGACAACGCCGAACAGAACAATTGTGTAATACTGAATAAGATCTTCAACCATTTTATGCCTCCAAATGCCAATCAAATCATTAAATTGTCAAATTGCCAAATTATCAAATTAATCATCGAATTATCAATCATCAAATTATCAATCATCAAATTATCATATCATCAAATTATCAATCATCAAATTATCATATCATTAAATCATCATATAATCAAAGAAATGGAATTTATCGCAGGTTTTCGGGTTTTCTCAGTGTTTTCGTCACATGCCCGATCACATGCGGTCAACCGGATTTCTCACCGGATTTTTCACGGGATTTTTCGCAGGATTTTCTGAGTTCGTTGATGAAATGACTTATCTGCACGCTGTCGTTTATCTTCTTGTCCGCCAGCCTCTCAAGCATATTCTGACGGAGTTTCAGATTGTACTCAAGCTCTTCGTCATTCCATCCGTGCGTATATGCAATATCGCTCAACACTTTGGACTTTGCGGAAGTCCTCACAAACTTATCGTTGATATGATCCCATCTGAAGAGTTCGTTCCATCTGATATCGCCGTCGTTTACAATCATCTCGTTGATTGAAAGACAGCGCCTGAAACCGTGCCCCTCCTCAAACTGAAGACCCTGAATAAGCATCAGATCGAGAGCGCCGAACATGACACGCGGGACATTGATTGGTTCATGCGTCAGCCTGTTTACCGCTTCGCTCACGCCGCCGGCGTGAAGCGTGGAATAGGTGGTATGTCCCGTATTCATCGCCTGAAACAGTGTCTGTGCCTCACTGCCCCTGACTTCTCCGACGATGATATATTCGGGACGCTGTCGCAGTGCGGCTTTAAGCAGGGTAAACATATCGACATCGCTCTTTGTCTGGGAGATACCCGTCTCGCGTGTCCGCATCGCAAGCCAGTTTCTGTGCGGAAGCTGAATCTCCCTTGTATCCTCGATGGATACGATCTTGGCAATCTGCGGGATGAAGAACGAAGCGGCATTCATCGTCGAGGTCTTTCCGGACGCGGTTCCGCCTACGACGATCATGCTCTTGCCGTTCTCCACAGCAAGCCAGATAAATGCCATAAGTTCGGCGCTGTATGTCCCAATCGAGATGAGATCGACGGGGGTCATGGGATCGCTCTTGAATTTGCGTATGGTAAACGAACTTCCCTTCGATGAAACGATATCGCTGTAAGTTATCTGTGCACGTGCGCCCGTCGGAAGCGCCGCGTCGATAAGCGGCGTTGTCAGCGAGAGCTGTTTATCCGCCTTCTGTGCGAGCTTTAAGACGTATTTATTGAGTTCCAGATCGTCGAAGATGAGATTTGTCTCAAGATTCGAATATTTGCGGTGGAATATGAAAAGCGGGACGCCGGCGCCGTTGCAGGTAATATCCTCGATATTCTCGTCGTTCATGAGCGGATCTAGCTTGCTGTATCCGAGGAAATTTCTCTGCAGATAATACAGAAGAATTTCGACGCGCTCATCCGGTATCTCGGGATAAAAAGAGCGTACGGCGCGGCGTGCAAACCTTAAATCCAGCGTCATCTCGTCTTTCATCTTCGGCGAATCGTAGACGAGAACCGAACGGAGATATTCGTAGGTCTCCTCGAGAACGATAAGCTCTTTCTCGTCGATCTTCGGCTCGACAATCATGTACGTGAGGTCGTGCTCCCAGTTCAGGACTATCTTCGCATACGAAAAAGGAGCTTTCAGCCAGTATCGGTCTACCACCCATTCTTTCTCTTCGGGTAGCAGATCGGGAAGCGGCACGGTCTTTAAGTCATCGTACTCTTTGAGTATCTCCTCAATGGTTCGGTCGGGCTTTTCCTTTGAAGTGAATCCGAATTTCGAGAGCAAAGACTCCCCCGAAGTCTCGTCCTCCTTCTTCGAATCGGAAGAAACCGGCACATCGCCGGAATCCTTACTGCCCGCGGACGCTTTCCTCCACGGGAGCAGCAGCCCTTTTTTGCCCTGCCGCCCCACTTTTTTTACATTGATCTCGAGATCGCCGAGTGCCGATTTTTTCTTGAGTAGGGATTTCGGCAATGTCAACTGTGGTTTCTTCATAAGAATCGTTTCATTTTTACGCGGTTAAATGCTGAATAACGAGATCACAATACCCGGACTGCCGTCCGCGAATACCGCAGGGTACGTCCAGCAGGAATAGCTGTGCCTGTTTACCGTGACGATCTCGCAGTCATTGTGTTTTGATATTTTTCCTTCCAGTGCAAGATTATATTCGGTCATGTCGGCAACTTTCTCAAGGATTGGGACGCCGGATTCTTCCACGGTTTTTCCGGCAATATCTTCGTCGGGTTTCAGAAACTGTTCGGCAAATTTTGTGCTTACATTGAATATTATGCCCTCATTGGAGACCAGAACATACGGCATCGGCATTGTCGAGAGCCATATCGGGGTTATCGGAATGCGGTTTGAGAGATGATAGACCTGAGCGGGACCTACGACATGCATCTCCGCCTGACCGAGAGTGCACAGTATCGAAAGATATTTTGCGACAGTATTCCTGTTAATAGCGGTCTTTCTGGATAGATCTGCAATTGACAGCCCGTAATTGCTGCCGCGAAGCGCATTCATGAGTCTTGCCGTTATTTCATCCTGTACATCCATCGCAATCATTTAACACCTTCGGGCGACGCTTCACGCGATAAAAAATTCACGTAAATACCGCTGCTTTTGATTTATACGGAATTGCATAGATCCGCATGTTATTTTGCCAATCTATATATGTAGTTCGGGCAGATATATTAATATTATGTTGTTATAAGTAAAATTTTCTTTACTTTTTGGTATTACACTGTTTTAATCCCGCATACACCCCGTTTTACCGGGGTAACGCGGACAAAAAATAAAATTTGAGTATGAATTGGAAATGTTTGTGTTTGTATTGCTTACTTTTTTTCAGATGAAATCAGTCTCTTTCAGATAGCCTTCGCAGTACACTGTTCCCCCCGTGTCCGAGAGAATATAGTGCCCGTCGCCGTTGGCATACACGGCACCGCTCTGCCAGGCAGTTGCGCCGTTACCGTATCTGCGATACATACCGAAGCCGAGCGTATCAGGCTTATTGGGGTCGGTAGGATTATTAGGAGTATATAAGGCGGTTTGCGCAAGCTGATGATAACACATGAATATGATGAATTTATCGCCTGCCGTAAGTATGGTATCCTTGCTCATTCCCGAACCGTCGGGATTGAGATTAGTGTATTTCTTCATGACACTTGAGTAAAAATCTACAGGATCGCTTGCCAAAACTCCCTTCCCGGGGTTATTGATCATACGTTTAAGCTGACCATTATTTGAACCCTCTCCGCCGACATAGTACTTGCCCCAGAGAGGATCATTGTATGTCAGATAAGCTTCACCGCCGCCGTAATCACTGCTCGAAATATAGAATTTCATATTTTCAAGGTTGACCGTTCCGCCCTCTACATCGAAGAGCAGACCGACGAATCCGTCATCAAGAACCGGATCCGTTCCGCCACCGGCTATTCCGTGGAAAGTTATCTTGCCCGGAAGATCGGCTTTTTTATCGCTCATAATACCGGTTGAAAATCCCGAGACGACGGCGGCGATAACAATTGTGACGACAAGCATGAGCATGACTCCCACCACGGGAGACACGGCTTCCGTCATACCGAAATTTATGCAGGTCGTTTTAACTTCTGCTTTGCCTACCATTTTGCCACCACATCCTTATCGTAGATTACCGAGTGACTGGGTTTGTGAATTACAGTGATGTGAACGGTTGAGCCTTCACCGAATCCGTATTGCGGATCGTAGATATCAAATCCGAAGAACTGATCGGGTTCGCCAAATTTGTAGACACAGTTTGTCTCAAAGTTGCAGAGACCGAAATACTGCGAATTCTGAAAACCTGACGAAGGAGGGAATAAAGAATCGGTATAACCTGTCGTCTGAGTGACAAACGGATAACCCTCAATGGTTTTATCGACTCTGGCTTTACTATTGTCAGTTATGCGTGAATTAACGCCGAGTGATATAGTTTCAAACGGAATGATGGAACCGTCCATGATGTGCCTGATTACCTTTCCGCCGTCTGCAAGATCATTACCTCTGAATTTTTCCGGAACGGTATATTCGGTAATAATCTGGAGATCTCCACTCGGAATCATGTCACCCGCAAGAACACGAAGTTCTACGGGATAACCTGTATATTTGGTTGAAAAACCGGAAGCATCAATATCAAACTGATATGCCGCCGACGGGGCTTTCTGCGCGGTATCGCCGAGACCTGCCGCAAAACCGCTTACGACAGCAGCAACAATGATGGTGACAACCAGCATCAGCATGACTCCCACCACGGGAGAGACTCCGCCGTCATCCAAAGAGGGGTGATATCCGGAGATTTTTGTTCTGATTTCTCTGTACATTGCAATCTCCGAAAATTACTGTACGGTAACGGTTCCCGACTGAATTATCTTATTGCTGACGGTATCATAGATGGCGTAATCGAACGGAACATTCTGCTTTACCTTGAATACACCGGATGATCCTTCGGGACTCCATGTAAGGAATCTGCCCTTTGCGATTGCGGGATCGGTTGCAAGCGTGCTGTCATAGCTGCCGTCGGCAAGAAGCGTAAAGGAATCGCCGATTCCAATAATCTCATCCATACCGGGTAATACCGCAAAGTATGTCGAATCTTCGCCCTTCTTTATTATCTTAATCTTACCGTTCTCTTCCACCGCACCCGTGCTCGAATTGAGGACGGTATCGGTTGTAAACTTCATGATATCGGTTCCCGACTGAAGTTCGACCATGATATTGTCAAGCGAAACTGTATCGCCGCTGACAAGTCTGAATGTAAGACCGTTGTTTGTCTTCGGGCTGTCTGCCTGAGCGTTTGTCTTATCCGTATCCGTTATTTGTGCATTGTATCCGACGACGAATGCAGACTGAGGTGCACTCTTCTCGGAACCGACCACTCCGCCGGAGAAACCCGACACGATAGCTGCAATTATGATTGTAACAACAAGCATGAGCATGACGCCGACAACGGGCGAGACTGCTTCTTCGTTTATGATATCCGATCTCTTCATACTACTGTCACCTGTTTCTTAAAGATGCTCTTCTGACTCGGTGTGTGAATTATCTCGACTTCTACTTTTGATCCCTTCTTGAAACCGTAATCTTTGTAAGTGTCGGCATCTACGGAGTTTGCCTCTGAAGGAATGATTCCGAAAACGGCAACGGCAGTTCCTTTACTGTTTCCCGTGCTGATTACGTCGCCGGCATTAAAGTTGTACTCACCGAAGTTTGTACCCGTTTCTCCGGGGGCTCCCTTTGCAAGATCCGTAAGATAAGGAATTTTTACCTTATTTTCTGCAATCTGACCTGCCGGAATTGCCATATTCGTACGTCCGATTGCGCCGCTGAGCATCTGTTTGCCGTCGGCGGATGTGTAATAGGAGATGATCTGCAGATCTCCCGACGGGATACTGTCGCCGCCGAGGTGCTTAATCAGCATTACATACTGATCCTTTGAATCTCCCTGACCGGAGAGGATATTTACGTCAAAGGATGCCGAGGGTGCGACCGATGCGGAATCGACGGCGCCGCCTGCGAATGCGGAGACAAAAGCCGCAATGAGTATTGTAACAACGAGCATGAGCATTACTCCGATTACCGGAGATACTGCAGAGTTATCCGAGAGTGTTCTCTCATGAATTTTTTTGAGATAATTTTTCAATTTCATATTACGCTTCCTGTGAGTGTTCCGGATGCGATGACGTTTCCGGAAGGTTCGTGAACAATAGAGTAGGTAGTAACGGCGCTGACCTCGAACCAGCCGCTTGAATACGGATTTTCGGCACTGCCGCGTTCGGCAACATAGTAGACCTTTCCGTTACGTGATCCTTCTTCGATGCCGTATTTATCGGCAAGAACAATGAATTTCTGACCGGGGCTTATCAGAAGATTTGCCGCGGTAATAACTACACTGCTATCCTCCGAGATTACACCGACTCCGTTCTTTCGTGCAGGCAGTTTGGAGAATCTGTAATCCATATACTGATCTGAGTCTAGGACCGCGGTATTGCTGTCAGGTCCCTCTTCCATGATCGTTTCGGAAGGAAGATCGCGATATGCAACGGTTACTTCATGTCCCTTCGTTTTTCCGAGAACATGACCCTCGGAATCGGTAATGTTTGTAATCTGAGTGTCCTTTAAATTCAGGACCAAATCATCCAGACGGATGTCGTCGCCGCCGAGATGTTCAAATACAAGACCAATCTTTCCGGCTTCTCCGATATCGCCGTCCATTACGCCGACATACCCTATCTTTGCGACAGGCGCCGAAGGGGTATTGGAAAGCATTCCCATTCCGAACGCGCTTACGGAGGCGCCGACGATTACCACGACGACTATCATGAGCATTACGCCGACAACGGGGGATACGGCTTCATCAAAAGAGATTTTTCTTACCATGTAATCACCACGTCTTTGTCGAAGATTGCCTTCTGACTCGGAATGTGCACAATCGTTACATGCACGGTTTCATCGCCAGAGAAACCATACACACGTACTTGTTCATCCGTGTCAAAGCCCAGGAAATAGGATCTGTCAAACTGGATTGAACTTCCGGGTGTGAGAATCGCGGTTCCGAAGGTTCTGTCGGCAGTTCTGGTGTTTACGATATTATCGTTGTTTGTCACCTGTGCAGCCCACGGATAATCGATTATTCCCGTATCGGTTACCAGATCGTTTGCCGAAATCGGTTCAAGCGAACCGTCAATGGTGTGCTTAATTACCTTTCCGGCATTGTTAACGAGGTTCTTCCTAACATAATCCGGGCAGGTAAAAGTACTGACGATCTTCAGATCCTTCGTCGGGATACTTTCACCGCCGAGATTTTCGATAACGACATACTTTGATATGTCGTTTGACGCCGCCGACACCGACACACCCAATGATGTGGCAGGTGCGGCCTGCGAAGTTGCACCGATACCCGATGCGAAACCGCTGACCACGGCCGCAATTATGATGGTGACAACCAGCATCAGCATGACACCGACAACAGGCGATACCGCATCTTCGTTGCGCATACTGCCCGTTATTACAGCTATTTTTTCCATTAAATCAAACTCCACTCTAAACCAAATGTAAATTTATATAAGTCACATTTAATTGAGTTGTACCTATATGAGTCCGCTCAAAGATATATTTATTCAAAACAGAATTATTTTGCAAATTTAACCGCATATTTGCGTTTAAATTCTTTCACAGACGCGCCTTGCACATATGCTTTGCAGATATACATACAGAACGGATATGCGAATATCAGGCAAATTTAGTAAAAATATATATAGTTTACATTTTTTTGCGCAAGATATATATTATTTGAAAAATGTCGCATTCTGCCTCTAAAAATCATCTTGTGCAAATACTTTTTAACAACAACAAATTAACCTTATTAAGTACCGTACCGACCCGGAGCCATAATGAAATATCAATATCAAATCTGCACAGTCATATTACTCATTCTAATCTGCATTATCTGCATAAATCCGGCATCTGCACGATATCCGATACCTTCGGGTCCGAACGGCGGCATATCGAATACGGATACCGTTTTCAGAGGCGAACAGCTCCTCAATTTCAGTGCCTTCAAAAACGGGGTAGGTCTCCTGCCCGACAGCTTCGAACAGACGGGACCGGGTCAGACGGGAGCCTTCTCAACGCCCGGAGGCATAGGCACGGTGCCCGCAGGCGCACCTACGGGCAGGTACTACCCGCACTATTCGGACGGAACAACGAGCACGACAAAATGGATTCTTGTCCAGGACTTATCGATAGGACCCATAGGAATCTACACATACAACACGGATATCGTTCCGGCATCACTCCCGCAGCAGCCCCCGGCGATAGCAAAGACCACGGACATCGCATTCGTAATCCGATCCGCCGACATTGACGGCGCAAATCTCACGGGAAGCTGGTACAAATACACAATCGCCAGAGATACGGTCACGACATCGACGATAATAAACACCAACGGAAACAGCGTTGACTTAAGCGCACTGACGGCGGATCCGCGTGTTGCGCCGGCTGCGGGCGCAAACGCCCCCATTTTTTCCCTGATTGACCAGTCCATAGTATCCTCGCAGACCGGCGATGTGCCCATGACCGTGACATTCACCACGCAGTATCTTAACGGACTTGAGGTTACATCGGCATACTCCTTTACGGCTTCACTCTTCTCGCCCGCGCTGGCATTGAGCAGTACCGAGGTTGCGCAGGGTAAATATGTCGACCTTACCATAACCGGAGTCCCCTACACATCCTACAATATCTCGATAACGGGAAGCGGGATTACGCCGACCGGCTCGGCAAACGCACCGCGATTCGAATCCGGCGCATGGGACACGAAGATTAACGAACAGATGATCTCGATTCACACGGAATGGCAGGGGACGAAAACCGTCCAGATCTTCGTTCCCGAAGAATCGATAGAGAATGTGTATACGGTAACTCTTACGGATGCCACGGGAATCGAGGTCAAAAAACAGTTTTCGGTAAGTTCGGGAGAACTCTCCGTTACCTTTGAGGAACCGAACAGTGAGCTTACAAGCGGCACATACGCAATCGGAGATCAAATCCCGCTCAAAGGCGACGTCCCGGGGGCAACCCGACCCGTCCCCGTATATCTGTATGTAACGGGACCGAATCTGCCACCGAACGGAGCAAAACTTGACAGTCCCCATACTCCCGTGGTTGACGGAGATCCCGCCACGTTCACGGTAACGACCTACAGCGTAATAATGAATGAATGGACCTATTCATGGAAAACGGAGGGACTCGCCGACGGCACTTATACGGTTTATGCAAGCTTAAAACCGTACGGTTACCTCTCAAGCAGATTCCCGGGAGATCCGGGCACGGATGCGAAAGGAAACGTTCCTGTCTCACATGATTACCCGCTCAGCGAACCCTCGCTCGGAGTGTCCATGTCAAACAACGGAATCGTCTCCAAAGGAGACGTACTGTACGGAAGATGGCTCTCTCGCGGCAGTGCAACCGAGATCCGATGGTATATCTTCGGAACGAACTTCAAGTATGCCGACAGGATGGATCATCTTTCGGAGGGCGTGACGGCGGGCGGCGACCCGTACACAAGTGCGGACGGGACACCGTACAATGAATACGGCTTCACTTACGGCAGGGCATTTACACAGGCACTCTCACCCGGGAAATACTATCTGGTCTGCACAGGACCCGGACCCAATAAAGTATTCGAGACCACGGCTTCGGCATTCAAGACGACGCACTTTACAATCAATTCAACATCGGGAGTAAATGCGAATATAAACGATCTTCAGGGAAGCGACGCCGCAAATGCCCTGATTGAGATGATTAAGAGTCCCAATTCCGACGATCTCTATGTAAGAACACAGATTATAATCGAAGATCCGTGGATAAGGTTGAATCTACCGGATAAGATTACGGTAGGCGATGAACTGAAGATACTCGGCACGACAAATCTTGCGTCATCCGATACGGCACCCGACGGGTCGGCAACCGCGGATAAACTCTCCTTAACCATTTACAGAATGGATATGGATCTCGATTCGACCAAGTCGAATACCGCGATGATAATTCCTTCGGATACGACGATGCCGTCGAGATCAAACAGTTATGCGGGGTATAACGCATTCCGTTATGACGAGATAGACACAAGCACATGGTATCCCGGGTCATATCTCGTAACAATCACATCAAAAGATACGGGGTATAAGCAGAGCAGTTCCTTTGAACTGACGTCCGACACCTATTCCTCGAAAGAATACGACTCAAAGTCACGGGCGGATCCGTCACTCAGCGAGAAAGCAAGACCGACCGTAACCAATACCCCGGTAATCACACCCGAACCCACCCGGCAGGCATCGTATTACGGCGCCGAAAAAACCGATACGGGCAATACACGCCAGTCGGGGGTCACAACCGCGATACCCGTCCTGATAACGCTTATATTTGTACTGGTGCTTATCGTTGCGGTGGCAAGAATAAGGAGGGTATAGCTTTATGGCTGTCGAAATCGACCAAAAACTCTTCAAATGGGCAGTCATCGCAATCGTTGTCATGTGCATCGTCTGCGCAGCGGCGCTTGCATACAAAGCAACCGACGGATTCTCATTTTTAAAGCCCGCGGAGAGTTCGCAGGTATATCTGCCGTATGAGGACACATCCGAAGAAAACGAAGCGGGACCTTGGGGATACAAGGAATTTGCATGGGAATACGGGGATGAAGAATACACACTCGGAGTAAATATTCAGAAATCGGCATATCTGAGGTACTGCTACGGCATAAGCGGCACGGTATATCCGCAGGACACGGCGGACTACGTCATTTACGAAAAAGACGGAAATGCAGTCTCAACCGTAGCGGATGAACTGCGGGAGATTATCGACGGCAAGGGCATGAAAAGGGAAGACGATAAACTGGGACTCGTGCTCTCCTTCGTTAGGTCGATTCCCTATCAGACCGACTCCGAGACGGATCACAGTGCGGGATATCCGAGAACGCCTGCGGTAACGCTTGCGGAACAGACCGGAGATTCCGCGGATCATGCGATTCTTGCCGCCGCAATCCTGAAAGAACTGGGATACGCCGTCTCGGTCATAATGTATCCGCCGACATCGACGGACGAACAGACGGTTATTCCGCAGGCGGCGGCATTGGGACTCATCTCGAATTACGATCACGACACACCTGCATACGGGTACGGCGATACGTACACGGGCGCAAACGTGACTAAACAGACCGAGCAGAGGGAAACCTACTTCAAAGCCGTGCTTAATCCCGAAAATACGTTTGTCATCCCGTTCTGGTGCACGGACATCACGGAAAAGGGTTACCCCGAAGCCGCATATTACGGCATAACCCCCGTGATTTACACTAACGAAGATCTTACGGACGGCAAATCCTATTCTCCCGCGGATAACTTCAGAGCGGATTACGTAAAGGATATGGGGATACATTCGGAAACTCTGGGAAGCCGGTTCTCGAATACGGGCACGTATTACAGGACCTATGTCAGCGGAAACATAACCTACGGCAAAATCGTGAGCGAGACATATTCCGGAGATCCGGGCACAAGATATCCGTGGCTGAATGAAAAGGAAGAATATTATAAAGATGTCTGGTATCCGTCGGGAATCTCGTGGGAACTTACGGATAAATGGAAGATCTATGAGAATACCCTGAATATGCAGGAGCAAAACCGCAGTCTCTTCACGCCGTGGGGATATGCGCAGACCAATACGACATCGGCATGGAGAATTACCTACAATCTGAAGACATCGGGCTCGTCCGGAGCAATAGGCCGCGGGAATACCAACGAATACGGAATCAGCCCTTACAATGATGTCAGATTCATTCTGTATTCCGTAGATAAAAACACAGGCGAGACAAAAGAGATTCGACAGTGGGGATGGCAGAACGGATATGATTCGGGCACGAAAAAATCCGTGGGACCTTTTCCGGCGGGAGAATATATCCTCGGCGTCTTTGCGAGAAATCTTGACGAAAACAAACTGCCCATGGAGGTAACCGTGGAATACGGCGGACGCATGAAACCCACGGATTACGCGGGCGAGATCTGAAGACCACGTATAAACGCGGGACAAACCGAAAGATGATGAACTACTCGGAAAGTATAGACAAATTCCTCAACAATAAACAGCTGTCACTGCAACTGCGTTCCGCTCACATTACCGCGCAGCCGAAGCAGTATATGATGGCGGCGGTACTTCTGAGTGTGCTCCCGTTTTTTGCGGTCATGATGGTAAGCGTCCTGCTTTTTTCATTCGACATCAGTCTCGGTATATATCAGAATATTCCCGACTTTATCGTCCTTATCGTCGCCGGCGCGGTTATATCCGCGGTCGTATTCGGCGGATTTTATTATTACCCGCAACTGCTCGCACAGGGACGAAAGACAAAAATCGACATGGATCTCCCCTATGCGATAACCTATATGCAGGCGCTTTCGTCGACCATAGTCCTCTACGACATATTCAGAAGCGTCTACGAGGCCGAAGACCTCTACGGCGAAGTCTCAAGGGAATGCGGCATAATCGTGCGCGATGTCGAGCTTTTCGGTGAGGATCTGCTCTCAGCAATGTCGGACGTAATCGCGATAACGCCTTCGGATAAGTTCAAAGAACTGATGAATGACTTAATGCTCATATACCGCTCCGGCGGAAACCTGACGAACTTTTTCAATGCGAAATCCGAGTCTTACAGGGAGATTGCAAAACAGGAACTTGAAGCACTACTCCAGTTCCTCGAGATGATAGCCGAAATTTACGTCACCGCATTCGTTGCGGGACCGATTGCAATCATCATAATGCTCGTTGCACAGAATCTCTCTGGTCAGAACCAGCTCGACGGCGTCGTGCCCATCCTCTATTTCGGACTGCCGCTCGGGGCAATGGCACTGATATTTGTCCTCTACATCCTTCTTCCGCCCGATGATTTAGGTATCTCGAGCAGAAAGATACGCGACAACGAATTCGGTACCGAACTCTTAAAGCCCGAGGGAAAGGTCGAGAACACCGACGAATTTCTCAAGGAATTCAACAAAAGAAAGCAGATACTTAAGATTCTGGACGTTCTCAAAAATCCGATCAAGTACTATATCGCGGATTACAATATCGGCATATTATTCGGCGTCATACTGGCGGGCGCCGTATTCTTTACCTATTATACGGGGCAATTCGCATCGGTCTTCCCGACGCAGACATCCGAGGCACTGATATGCTGTCTTCTTATTGCCGCAATGTTCCCGATTATGCTTGCCTATGAGATCCGCAACCGCTATGTAAGCAATGTGGAGAAACAACTGCCGACTCTTCTGAGAGATATCTCGGATATGCGCGATATCGGAATGACGCTTCAGGGCGCAATCAAGATGATCTCGAATAACAAGACGGGCGTCCTTTCTTCCGAGATTAAGATCGTCTCCGATGAGATACACTACGGTTCTTCCATCTCAAGCGCACTCGTAAGGATGGAGGAACGTATCGGGCTTATTACGGTAAAGCGGGCAATATCCCTCCTTGTTAAGGCAAGCGAGGTCACGGACGCACTCCGCGAGATACTTGCGATAGCCATATCCGACCTCGATCATTACATCAAGATGAAGTCGAAGAGACTCAATGTGTCTTTCGTCTATCTTGCGGTAATCTACCTGTCATACGGCATATATCTCTACTCGGCATATCAGATGAACGTGGCTTTCATATCGAGTTTTGAAAGTTACAACATCACGTTCGACATCAGTTCCAGTAAAACGACCATGTTCCACATAGGAATTATTCTCGGCTTCTTTTCGGGAATCATGGCAGGTCAGCTCTCGTCCAACAGCATATACGCGGGTATGAAACACTCGACAATCCTCCTCATTGCCGCGGTTGCGGTATTTGTGTATTTCATCTGAAAAAGGGGTCCGAAAAATGTGTCCGAAAATAATTCCGAAAATGCTTCAAAAAATGATTCAGAGACCTAATCCGAAAACAAACAGGGGAATGAGATTAAACGAATCCGCCGTGACCTCGGTTGTCGGCGAGATGCTTCTTCTTGTACTGGTAATCATACTTGTCTCCATCATGGCGGCATCGGCTCTGAGCATGCTCCCGGGGGAACGCGAGACCATGACGGATATCTCGATGAGCATGAACGGCACGCATATCTTCTTCTGGCATCACGGCGGCGACTGGGTCGATGCCGGCGACCTGACGGTGCGGATCATGAAATCGGACGGCAGCGGCAGTTTTGCTCCGATTGAGAGAGACAGCGGGCTTAAAGTGAACGCATATTCCAAAGTCACGGAAGACTATACGGTAAAATCGGATACCTTCGATCTGGGCACACGCATTGAGGCGAAAAAGCCCTCGGGGGTCTCGGGCGGCACAAAATACGATATACGTCTTACCTCCGGCAAAAGCGTGATTGCGGCATACGACGGGGTGATTCTTAAATGAAAAGAGCAGAGATTGTGCGGAAATCGGATGAATACGGGCGTGGATGTGACCGTGAATGCAGCCGTAAATACCGCCGGAAATATGACCGCAAATACGACCGTGAAGAAGCCGTATCCACGGTTGTTGCCGTCATGCTCATCCTTGCGATACTTGCGACCTGCATCAGCGTATACACATCGACATATGTCCCGGGGTTAAAGCAGCAGGCGGAGATAATGCACAGTCAGTCCGTGGAACAGGCTTTTCTGAGATTTGCATCCGGCGTTGACAACATATACGGTCAGAAAAAGTCAGCAAAGTTCAGCGAACCTGTTGTGCTCGGAGGCGGTGATGTCCTCCTAAGCTCGGTAAAATCCGGCGGCATGATAGAGATAACGGATTTCAGGGCAGGGGAACTCCTGATAACCGGCGACGGCTCGCCCGTCGATACGGTTGCAATCAATTCAACGTGCGTGAAATACACGCCGTATTTCTCATCATGGGAGAATCAGGGATATCTTTACAGAAAAGGCACGGTCTGGGTAACCAAAAACAATGAGACAAAGACCGCTCCCGCATCTCTGTCCCTTAACTCGGTCAATGACGGCTATGAGAACGAAAAGAACACAATCCGGAAGTATTTCGAAGGTATGGCGGATACGTGGAGGACGTATCCGGCGCCGGACCTCGGGACGGCGAATGCGGAGATTACAATCGTCACAATGAATGCGGTTAAGCCGGATACGATATCGGGTTCGGGGTCGGCAGTGCTTGTTTCAAGTGCCGTCGAAGATTCAAAGGAGTATATCCTTGAAAAGCCGGGGGAGGTTATTCTGAAGAATACCGACGGATACGGGAAAAGTATGCCGTTTTCGGGCAATACAACGCTGACCCTTAAGATACTGAAAATAGAGGTTTACACATCATGAAAAAAAGAAGGCTTGAAAAAAACGGGAGAAGTGAATCAATGAGAACGGCTGAAATAAAGGGGAAAAACCGGGATAGAGAATCGGGGGTCTCGAATGTCATCGGCGTCATGATGATGCTGACAATAGTCATCATACTTGCGGCAATGGTATCGGGATTCGCGGACGGCAACATGAATGTGAAGACCGATCTGCCATCCGCAAATCTTGCGGTAAGTGCTCCGTATACCGAATCCGGAGTCGTATTCATTGTCGAAAATCGCGGTGGGGATGTGCTTTCGGGCAGAGATTGCAGTATCGTGACTTTTATCGACGATAAACAGAGTACTTTCATGCTCTCGGACCTTGACTGCGAAAAACTTGCGGCAGGCAAAAAAGCGTTCGCCGAGACTGCGAAAACAGAAAAACTCCTCGGTCTTACGCAGAGTGCTCTGAACGGCTTTGCGGAAACAGGCAAGCCCATGGAAGTCGCGATATATCACAATCCGTCCAATACCCTTCTGTATAAGTCAAAAATCATATTGGGGGCAAAGCCGTGATGAAATCGACAGGTTCCGACAATAGCGGCGTCTCCGAGGTTGTGGGCGTTATGATAATGATAACGGTGACGCTTATACTGGCGGGTTTTGTCCTGATCTCCGCAAATTCCGTCACTTCGACTCATGAGAAGCCCATCTCGTCCACGGTTACGGCAACGGAGATTAAAGATTACGACATCATCTTCGACAATGTCTACGGCGAACCCTTTACTCTGGACAGAATCGGCATAAGTCTGAGTATAAGCGAGAGACCGATTCAGAGCATCATGCTCTCCGGCAGCGACACATCGCTCTTTCAAAGTTACTCCGGCGACGGAATTATTGTTCTCGGCGGCAGATTCAAACTTCTCTCGGAATATGACGATAAAACGGGCTGGGGAGAGTTTGTGCTGAATTCCGGCGAACACCTTGATTACTCCGTCTATGACATGAAAACGAATACTCTGATATCAACGGGAAGAATTGCGGGAAAATGAATCCAAAAAGGATCCAAAACGGATTAAAAAATTCAAAACAAATTAAAACAAATTCAAAAAAGATTCAATAAATTTTTTAAAAGAATTTAAACGAATTTAAAAAAATAAAACCGGATTATTTCTTCTTTTCCAGCTCGTCGATTGTCTTTTTTACGTCTTTCACGGCATTCTCGAAGGACTTAAGGATGCTGTGACCCGCGGCTATCGCCTTTGTCTCAAGTTCGGCACGCTTCTCCTCGGAGTTTATCAGTTCATTGCCCGTACTGACAATATTGTCGACCGTGGCCTTGAGCGATGCCGCCGCATCGGAGACCATCCTGTCGAAATCGGGCTCGCTTCCGCTGCCGGAATTGCTCTTCGTCTCCGACTCTTTCTTTTCCTCTTCGGAGTTCTTTACCCAAACGCCGTTTACGAAATGTCCGTCTTCTTCAATGTCTGTCATATTTTCACTTTAGTGAAATTCGCCTTATAATTATAAAAATATTACACCGAGGTTGTGGAAGATGACCGTGATATACCAGCCGATAAGGATGACCAGCGCAAATGTTCCCGAATGCTTAATGACGCGGTTTGCATAGTATATCGTCGTAATTATCATCGCAAGCACGATGCCCTTTACCATGAGGTGCAGTGCGCTCGAAGAATTGACAATGCCGACCATCACGGCATTCATCTCCTGACCGCCGTTCATGAGGATAAATTCGGTTGTGCAGACATCAAGGATAAACAATGCAGCCAGAAAGAACAGCTCCATTATTATAACCGACCGGTAGGTATTGCCATATGAGATATTCGCCGAATGCGGCGCGTGAAATATCGGTGAATTTGATATATTTTGTAAATAATCCGTCATATGTCCTCCATGTAGATTGTGGCATATATATCGAACGTTCGCCACACCACTAACTAATTTACAATTGGCATGTTAGCATATTAATCTTTCTTATGCGGCATACCGCGGTAATGAGGGCAGGCACTTTACCCGACAATCACGTAGTTTGCGGGGAATAAGCCCACATATCCACGGCGTTTTGGAAAATATGCGAACTGTTAAAATATAATCCGTGCATATTATTCTGCATGCTTGAAAATTTCGTTGAAACTACCAAAGAATTACTCCTTAATCCTGTAGAGAAACTTAAAGCTCTTCGGGACGAGAGACTTGAAGATGCGTTTGTCTACTTAATCGCACTGATCGTTATTCTGAGCGTGCTCTCAGCCGTCGTCACCGCACTTATGGGGGGATTGGCGTTAGGCATTGTTGCATTGGTGTTCGGATTGGTCGGCTCAATAATCGGCGGCATCATCGGAACAATCATAGGTGCGGTTATCGTGCATATCTTCGTATACATCCTCGGCGGCAGAAACGGTATTGGTCAGACCGTTAAAGCTGTGATATACGCATTTGTTCCCGTTGCGATTCTCGGATGGATCCCGCTTCTGGGCATAATCGGTCTTATCTGGTCGTTCGTTCTTCAGATTCTCGCGGTCCGCGAACTTCAGGATATGTCGACAGCACGTGCGGCAATCGCGGTAATCCTGCCGCTGGTAATCCTGATTGTCCTTGCCGTGCTTGTGCTTATGTTCCTGTTAGTCGTTGTCGGCACGACATACGTGGCAACAATGTAAAAACCAACCATACTTTTTTTCGATAATTCCGGCGCTATACGGGGACATGTGCACTCCGTATCCGCGTTTATCCGAAATCGCCGATCAATTAAAATATCATACTGGCGCAAACTTTTGAGGATGTTAGAAAATATCACCCGGACTTTCAAGGGATTGCTCTTAAATCCTGCGGAAGAGATGAAAAGACTGCGCGAAGAACCGCTGGAAGAGGCATTTGTCTATTACCTAGTAGTATCCGCGGTCTTCATAGTGCTCATGGCGGTTGCTTCCGTGATTATCACGGCTTTGACAATGCATGTGTCATCGGTATTCCTGATCGTCTATCTTGTCGGATACATTATCGGCGGCTATATCGGATGCTTTATCGGACTTATCATAGGTTCGGTCCTGCTGCATGTCTTTGTATACTGCCTCGGCGGCAGAAAAGGCATAGAGGCGACGATGAAAGCGGCAATATATTCGTTTACGCCGATTGCGCTTCTCGGCTGGATACCCGTTGCCGGCATCATAGGCAGCATCTGGTCACTCGTGCTTGAGGCAATCGCAATCCGCGATCTCCATGAGATCTCGACGGCGCGTGCGGCAATCGCGGTAATTCTTACGCTGCTGTTCGTCCTCGCGGCAATTTTCCTGATTGTCGTCTTTGTGGTAATTGTCGTATTCATGCTCGCCCATACATCCGACATTGCCGTCAATGAATCATTCACATGGACGATGTAAAAAAGTAAAAATATAATTTTTTTGCTTTTTTGGGTTGATTTTCTGCTTTAATCGTTTTTTAAAGCTGAGTTTTAAATTTGTTACATATATTTGCTTTGCAATCATCAGTAGCCAATACTTCGCCTCACTCTCTTTCAGAGACGGCAAAGACGCCGGCAACGGCAGCAAGTCCGAGTAACGCGGTCCAGACCGCAACAGGTGAGGTCTTGGCAGCGGGAGCCGGTGTCGGTGTTGACGGTGATGTCTGTGCGGACTGTGTCGCTGCCTGTTCGGTGCTTCCCGTGGTGGTTACCGAGGTTGCGGTTGTTGCGTCAGAGGGGGTCTGCTCCGGCTGTCCCTGTCCTGCCGATTCCGCTACGGTAAACGTAAATGCAATATCGGAAGAACCGCCGTAGGAATAATCGGAATCCTTCTGAACCTCAAGGCTGTATGTGCCCGGCTCCCATCCCGCAGTGTCAATCTTCAGCGTCCAGATGCCATCGGCACCGATTGTAAAGGGGAATTTACCCACCTGTTTATTGCCGACCTGAGCTTTCTTAAAGACAACGACCTCGCTCGAGAAGCCCTCCGGCAATGTGCTCGTTCCCGAAAGAACAAAGGAATCTCCCGAGGATATCTCGCTCGGCGCCTCGAAATTTATGACATACGCGGATACGGAACCGACAGCCGCGGCAGTCAACAGAACCGCAAATGCGAATAAAACCTTAATTGAAACTGACTTCATAATTAACAATAGCCTAAAAAACGTAAATATCTTATCATTAACCGTGTCACCGTCGGGTATATTTAGATATACCATAAAATAAACAAAATATAAGGAAATGTCAGAAATATCACTCCCCTGTTACGCGGCATTAACCGGAACGGCTCTGCTTATCGTATCCGGCATTATATACCTGATACTCGGCGGATCAACGGGCATACTCCTTATACTTATCGGACTCATAATCGGAGTATCCTCGACAAGAATAAAGAGAAAAACGATAAACGACCTGAAAGACGCAGGCAGGACAATGGTCTTCTTCGGACTCCTGACACTTCTCTCATTTATCCTCTTCTTATCGGGAGATAATTTCCAGAACTACAAATACGCATACTATATCGGTATTGCGGGAAGCGCAAGCACAATAATAGCGGGATACCTGACCTACAGATCGACAAAGATACCCCTTGTGCAGACCATGAGCATGAAGATAAAGAAATTACTGCGGATGTAGAAAGCCGCATTCTCCTAAAATCATAAGAGATCACCGATATTTTTCCAAAACCGCATTTTTACATCCCGCATCCGCACGCCGTTTCCGGTTACGGGTTTACAAACCTATTTATCATATATACTCAGAGATTTATTGCAACAGGTTTTCCAAAAACCTCCGGAGAAAAAAATGAAGAAAATAATCCTAGCAACCATGCTTTTACTCGCGGTATCTCTTGCGGTAATGCCCGTATCGGCAGTCATTCAGGAGCAGCACTTCAAAGGTCAGGTCTCCGTCATCGACGCCGCAAAAAACACGATGACCGTGCAGGTAAACTATGTCTACGAAGGAACCGAATGGGTCCCCTACTCGAAGGCAACCACGATCCCGAGCAACATCATCCGCGGCAAGACCGACAACCCCTTAATCCAGAAGGAATTAAAGCAGGGCGATGCCGTTGAGGCATGCTTAATGGGCGACACCGACGGAAACGGCGAATGGATAGCGATGGGCAAAATAGGCTCGGTCAGCTCAACCGAGACGCCGTTAATCACACTCTACGGCGACCCGTCGAAACTGTTCTCCGACTTCTATCAGGGCTATGTCTTCAGATACTCAACCGTAGCGCAATGCGAATCATGTACCGGCACGGTCTGTCCCTCCGAAGCCGCATTCGTAATCGTATCCAAAGACGGCGAAATCATCGAGGAGAAGGAGATGGCCCCGGGCGAGACCTATGTCTTCGGCAAAGACACCGAGAACCAGTATGTCCTTCAGGTAACCTACAACTTCGGTCAGACAAGCTCGCAAGAGTGTTCGTCCGCACCGATGATGGTGGGACCGCAGCCGATAAACGATTTCACAATCTACGACACGCAGAGAAGTGCAATCCTTGAGAGCATGACCGCGACGCCGACCGCAACACCCGCACAGGCGACAGTCACCGAAGCGACACCCGTTCCCCCCGAACCCCGCGACCCTCCCGTAACGACGGCTCCGACACCCTCGCCGATGCCGACTAAGTCGGGACTCGGCTTTGAACTCATAATCATCGCCGGCATTATCGGTTCGGCTGTTGCAGTCCTCAGAAGATACTGAAGACATATACTGAAAAAACGGTACTGACCGGTACCGAACCGGTACTGAACCGGTACTGAACCGGTCCAAAGACCAAATACCTTTTTTATTTCTACCTTAAGATTATCTGCAAAAAAAGCATATCATTTTACAACCATGGATATTTTGCCAGTCGCCGACAGTATCATCATCCTCTTTCTGCTTATGGGAATCGGATTTGCGGCTTCGAAGGCAAAATTTCTCGACAGAAACGGATCAAAAGCGCTCTCATCCTTTCTGGTCAACATCGCTCTTCCCTGCCTTGTCGTAATCTCGATGCAGATACCCGTCAACGCCGATACTATGGGAAAGACCCAGACGACCCTTATGCTGGCGCTGGTCTTCTTTGCAATCTCAATCGCGATAGCCGTCATCGTTCCCATGTTCATACCCGCAAAATACTCGGAACGCGGCGTCTTCTCCTTCATGCTCGTCTTCTCCAATCTCGGATTCATGGGCATACCCGTAACTCAGGCAATATTCGGCACGGATGCCGTCTTTTACACGACGCTCTTCATGCTTCCCTTCAATCTGCTCGTATTCACAATCGGAATCCTCATGCTCCGCCCCGACATGCGCATGAACTTCAACCCCAAACTCTTCGTAAATCCGGGCATTATAGCCTCGATTATCGGCATGCTCTTCTTCTTCACGGGCTTTACCATCCCCTCGCCCCTCTATGACGTCATGGATTATCTCGGCTCGACGACAACGCCGCTGGCAATGGTCGTCACCGGCGCCCTTCTTGCCATGATGCCGCTCTCAAACCTCTTCAGTGATTACCGTATCTATATCCTATCGGCATTCCGCCTGCTGATTATCCCCGTAATCGTCTACCTTGTCATCAGTCCCTATGCGACCGACCCGGTAATCTTCGCAATCCCCGTTCTACTTGCGGCAATGCCTGCGGCGGCAAACTCGGTCATTCTTGCCGAAGAATACAATGCCGACTCATCACTCGCGTCAAAAGGCGTATTCATCACAACCCTTCTGAGCATAGTGACCATACCGCTGCTTGCCGTCATTCTCATGTAATTTATGCGCAAAAGTGTGAAAGCTGAATGCGTGAATGTGTAAAAGTGTAAGTGTGTGATAGTGTTAAAGTGCAAAAGTGTAAATGTGTAAAAGTGTGAATGCGGAATTGTTTATATTCCGCGTTTGCTCAGCCTTTCCTGTTTTTTAGCGTCAAGATGCGCTTTCAGATTCTCAAACACCGCCAGAGACGCGGGCATGACAATGATAGCGCCCAGAAGCGAGAAGACCACGGTCACCACGGTAATCGCTCCGAAATTCTGAATCATCGGAGAGGTCGCAAGCAGCAATGCCGCGAAACCGAAAACCGTCGTAAGACCCGAGACCGTGATTGCGGTACCGATCTTCTGAACGGCAATCTGAATCGCGGGGATGAGATCCAGACCGTTTTTCTTCTCCTCCAGATACCTCTCCATGATCAGTATCGTATACTCCGATGCCACACCGATTGTCATCGCTCCCAGAGTTGCCGTAAGAAGACTGTAGGTAAGTCCCAGAACATACATGACCATACCGTTCCAGCCGACAATCATCATAATCGGAATCAGCGGAGTGACGGCAGAGAAGTTCCTGTAGACTATAATCAGGTAGATGAAGATGAGCAGGAAACCGAAGTAGGTCATCGGATTCTTTGAATCGCTGATCTTATCGATCATCTCCGAGAACATGGACATACTGCCGGTGAAATCGGCACTCAAACCCGGGTGCTGAACGAACCAGTCCAGATCCCTCTCCATATCCTTGATAAGCGACTGCGTCTGAGGTATGGATATCGAATCCATGGAGAACTCCATAACGGTCTCGGTCTGACCGCTCGCATACCTGTTAAGCGTCGTCTGCGGCACTTTTGCCCAGATATCATCGATCTCCTGAATAGTGGTCGGGAGGATGCCGCCGTTATATTCCCTTATTATGGATGCAATACTCGTGACGCCGCGAAGTTTGCCGTTCTTATTCAGAGTATACTTCCCGAAATCATCGATCCACTTCAGCGTCTGCGGGTCGCGTATCGAATCCGCCTTGATATAAACCGTAATCGTATTCGTTGAACCGGCAATGCTTGTGATCTTCTTCATCGAAGTCATAGCCGGCATATCCGCAGGCACCATGGACTCCTCATCGGTATCTATGATAACCTTCTCATCGAGCTGAATGCCCACTACGGCAAACATGGCAAGAAACAGAAGGACGGGCAATGCCCTTTTTGCGATTGCCGCCGCAGTATTTCCGAGCAGATCATCATACTTCGACATAAGACTGGTACCGTTCGAACCGTCTTTTTTCACCTTCGGCGGTTTGGGCTTATAGTTGATTACCATCGCAAAGGTCGGCACATATAAGAGCGCGGCAAGATAACACCAGACAACACCGATTGTACAGATGAATCCGAAATCGGCAACGGAAGGAGCGGGCGCGAGAATGGTAAGTGCAATGAATCCGAGCGAGGTTGCAATCATTGCAAGCATGACCGCAGGTCCGTAATTTACGATGGTTCTTTTTACGGCAACATCGATGGGATGTTCCCGCGCCTCATCATCTATCCTCGAATGGAACTGAATCGCATAATCTATACCTATACCGATAAGTACCGGGAATGCGGCAATGACAATCGAACTTATACCGATTCCGACAAAGCCCATGAATCCGAATGTCGCGATAATTCCGCAGAAAACCACAATCACGGGGAGAAGAGTATACCTTACATGAGAGAAGAGGAGCATTACCGCGACGACCATCAGCACCATTGCAAGCGTGATTAAGGTGCTCATGTTCTGGCTCATATCGTCCCTCATTCCGGCGGTAAAGGCGGGGGAACCCGACACGGATACGGTAATGCCTGCGGGTGCGCCAGAGAATTCGACAAGACTCTCGATGTTGTTAACAATTTCAACCTCGGTATCGGAACTCAAACCTGTTTCCAGAGGGACGTTTACCATTGCAAGTGTATTTGACGGAAGCAGATTCGACATGCTGTCTGACGGAAGCGCATCCATCAATGTGATGATCTCACCCTTGCTTGTAGGCAGAACGCCTCCGTTGGCGGATTTCAGCAGATCGACATAACTGACGGCACCGAGGACATAGCGCTGATTGCGTATCGCACCTTCGAGCATATCGAGATATGCGATGACATCCGGCGTTGTCACATCCGCACCCTCCACTATAAGAATGATGGATTTCGAGCTGAATGCGTCGGCATAATGAAGAACAAGAGAACCCGACGGCTCATCCTTATAGACATAGGTCTCGTTTCCGGTCTTCATCTCGGTGAGTGAGGCGCCGACTAACGATAATATAAGCATCAGGACCAGCAGACAGGCTACAAGTCTGGGTCTTTTGACTATTATATCCGCAAGATATTCGTATGGTGACTTCAAAGTTAATTTCCTCCGGTCGTAAAGAGATTATGCATGCCTAAAGCCTGACCTAAAGTTATTCTATTACTTTTAAATTTCAAGACTATGATATTTTTCGATTAAGGCAATTTGTGGCATAAATATAATTATAGATCTATTAAAAGGTAGTGAAACAGGTAAGTATCTCCGTCGTCCGCGTCATACCCGTCAATCCGCCATTCCCGCAGTCCCGGGGAATATGCGATATATACAAGGTATATATTGTATGCCGCTAAAAGAAGTATGTTAAACTGCAGGAGTTGTAAACTAACTGATGAACGAGAAGGCAATCTCGACACTGAAGACACTGGGATTTACCGAGTATGAGGCAAAGGCTTACATATCGTTGGTCGGTTTCGGCATGGCAACGGCGCGTGAGATTCACGAGCATTCGCAGGTGCCGCAGGGACGAATATATTCCGTGCTGAAGAGCCTTTTGGACAAGAACTACATCATAATGCAGGAAGGCAATCCTTCGTATTATTATGCCGACAACCCCACCGAAATCTTAACCAGGCTCAAGGGCGAACTCAACGAGTCCGTGGACGAGACCATGGAGTTTCTCGGAAATCTCCATCTGGAGTCGAAGCCGCCCGTGATGATCTGGGCAATTCACTCGGAATGGGGTATCAAGAACCGCCTTAAGACGCTGATTCAGAGTTCGGAGAAGAGCATCCTCATCTGGATCAATGATCCGAGCATCTTCAACTGGATTAAACCCGAACTCCTCAAGCTCAAGCGCAAGGTGAATGTCGAGATATACGCGGAGAATAAGTCCGATTTCGCCGGTTCAAAGCTACGCATTACCGAGTTCAATCAGAATCATTTCAGGTTCATAGAAGGTGCCGAATCCGTGATTGAACTGGGCGACACCGAAAAGAACAAATTAATTCTGGTATTTGACGATAAGGCGGCTTTTACGGTCGGCAAATACAACGGTCAGATGATGGGCGTCAGTATTCAGATTCCGCAGATTGCATACATGATAAAGTCGGTTATCAAGATGCTCGGCGAGTCGTAAAAACACATTGAAAAACGTAAAGGGCATCAGAATCATGCCGAACGGGAGAAATCTTATATCCGACGGGGAGCGGGACGGGGAATCCGCATACATAAAAGATATTGCGGAAAGGATGAGCGGATGCCGACGAAAATGTGAACTCGGAGAGTTTATAGCCGCGGAAATAAAAAAATATTCGCGATACGATCTCCAGATTATCTCTGCCCGCGTAAGAAGGGAAGTGGATATTCTCCCCGAGCCTTACAGGTCGAAATTCCGCCCCTATTCGGAGATATGGTTCTTCGGAAGATACCATAAGCTTCTCCTATTAAGCGGGGAGAAGGCGTTCGCCGCCGACGGACGCGGCAACGCAGAGAATCCTTTCTGCCGCGATATTACCGATATTGAGACGTTTAAAAAGTTCTGCGCCGTTATTCACGAAGGGTGCATGCACGATGACGGGCAGGATGATGAAGCGGAGATTTTACGAAGACTCCCCAGACACAATCTTTTTTATTATCTTCTCAACGCATTTGCAATGTTTGTCATGGACGAACCCGGGCATCCGGTCGGCACCCCGTTTCCGGGCGGCATGACGGTGACGCAGACGCAGGAAGGCTACCTCTGCCCTATACGCGACAAGGAAGAAGAAATTCTCCATTCAATCTGCAATTTCTGCCCCGCAAAACAGGACCCGAAAAATCTCTGAAGAGGTGGGGCAGGCAGACGGACGGGTGAGAGGACGACCCCGCAATTCATTCACATTCCGTTTACACCGCTTCAAACCACACATATCACATTTACACACAGTTTACACCACAATCACATCACAATTACATCACAACACTCCACAGACGTACACCCTTTGCACTCCGCTGACATTCCTTTTATAGAATGTATTTATGCAATAGATGCTAAATATAAATCAATACTATGTACATGCCTGCAATGAGTCCCGGCGAGGAGATACTCAAGACGTCGCCGGACGTAACCGTAAAAAATACCTTATTTGACGCATTTTTGACAAATAAACGAATAATCTTCGCAAAGAAGACCGACGATCTCTATGCGAAGAAAGAGCTTGTTTTTCCGGTAAATCTGGTCCGAAAGTATGATCCTGCCTCGGATCAGTCGGGAACGCCGATTATCGATCTGGGTATCCAGAAACCCGACGGCTCCATGGGCGAACTTATCCTCAAATTCTCGCAGAATAACGGATACAGATATGCCGAGCGCGACGAGTGGATTGATCTCTTAAAGAGAATCAATTCGGGAGCGCCGATGGGACATGCCGCTCCGCAGAGCAACCCGTATAGCCCCGCAGGCAACACAGCTGCCGCTGCCGGAATGGGTATGGGCATGGGTGCCGCGGCAGGCTCCATGGGACAGCCCGGAATGCACGGGGGTATGCAGGGCGGAATGCCCCCGCAGAACAACTTCGGACAGAGACCGCCTATGCAAAATCAGGGTCCCCATGGTATGCAGGGCGGAATGCCCCCGCAGAACAACTTCGGACAGAGACCCCCAATGCAGAACGCAGGTCATCCGGGAATGCCGGGAGGTATGCAGGGCGGAATGCCCCCGCAGAACAACTTCGGGCAGAGACCGCCTATGCAAAATCAGGGTCCCCAGGGTATGCAGGGCGGAATGCCCCCGCAGAACAACTTCGGACAGAGACCGCCTATGCAGAATCAGGGACCGCAGGGACGCGGAGGAATGCCCGGAGGCATGCCTCCTCAGAACGACGGATTCGGACAGAGACCCCCAATGCAGAATCAGGGTCCACAGGGACGCGGTGGAATGCCCGGCGGAATGCCGCAGCAGAACAACTTCGGACAGAGACCGCCAATGCAGAACAGGGAACCGCAGGGTCGCGGAGGATACAGCCTTGCCGACGATCCCGAGTTTGCCGGTCAGAACCGCGGCAGAAGAGGCGCTCCGCAGGACATGCCGCTGGGAATGGATCCCGCAATGAAGAAACGGATGCGCGAAGAGGAGAAGAGACGTGCAAAGGAGGAGAAACTTGCCGAAAAAGAGCGCAAGAAGGCGATGAAACAGCAGATGCGCGGCGGCGGTTACGACGACTACGGATACAAAGAGAGCAGGATGCCGGATGTGAAGATAATCGCCGGCGTTGTCCTCGCGATAATAGTAATAGCCGTAGTTGCCGTTGTTTTCATGAACGGCGGTCTTTCACTCGGCGGCTCGTCGGGTTCATCGGGTTCGGGCTCTTCAGGCTCGTCATCCGGAACCCCTGTAGCGCCGGGCTCAACCAAGACATCGGAAAGTTACGGAACATGGAATATCGATGTATACTGCCCGGGTGTCTGGACGGGAAAATACACGGTTGACGGCGTCGAACACCAGTTCACAATGCCGGACGGCTCAACGACAATGGAAGGAACCGTAAACAATGTCCTGATATATCCGACAGGCGGAACCATCACGGTAACGGCAACAAAAGCCGCAGAAGCGCCTTTCCTTGATATCGATATTCAGAACGAAAAGAGTCAGACGAAAGGCTCGGCAAGTTCGACACAGACAGGTTCAAACACGGTCACCGCAACGGTAACGCTGTAGACAACCCAAAATAATAACCAAATATTCTTTTTTCAAAACAGATACCATTCAGACCGATACCATTCAGAATTGATATTTACCATACGATTCAATCATATCATGCAATTAATGCGGAGCCAAAATATGTACAAAATAGTATTCTTGCGCCACGGCGAGAGCCAATGGAATAAAGAGAACAAATTTACGGGCTGGACCGACGTCGACATCTCCGAACAGGGAATAAAAGAGGCTCATCGCGCAGGCGAACTCCTCTTAAAGGAAGGCTATACCTTTGATATGGCATACACATCGGTCTTAAAACGTGCGATACGCACACTCTGGATCACCCTCGACGAGATGAACCTCATGTGGATACCCGTCACACGTTCGTGGAGACTCAACGAGAGGCATTACGGGGCGCTTCAGGGACTTGACAAGGCGGAGACCGCCTCAAAATACGGCGACGAGCAGGTCTTCATCTGGAGGCGCAGTTATACGGTCGCACCGCCGGCGCTCACCCCCGACGATGAGAGAAGTCCGGCATTCGACAGGCGCTATTCTTCGCTTACGAAGGAGGAACTGCCGCTGACCGAATGCTTAAAAGACACGGTCGCAAGGGTTAAACCGTATTGGGAAAATGAAATCTGCCCGCAGATTAAGGCAGGCAAAAAAATCCTTATCGCCGCTCACGGAAACAGCATAAGGGCACTCGTTAAAATCCTCGACAATGTCTCGGACGACGACATTGCGCAGGTGAATATCCCCACGGCATCTCCGCTGGTATACGAACTCGACGAGAACTTAAAACCGATTCGCCATTATTACCTGGGCAATCAGGACGAGATTAAAGCCGCAATGGAAGCGGTCGCAAAACAGGGCACGGCAAAGAAATAACCGGAAATCCGGCAGCGGCGATACCCGTCCGCAATATACTCTTAATACTATTTTTCGGGACGAAAATCCCGCTTCAATACTTCAGTTACCGCGTATGCCGAGAATGTTCTTCAGAAATCGGATAATATCTTCAAAGAACGCAAAATATTGATCTTTCTTTGATTTTACGGTACCGACTGCACTGATATTCCCCGTATCCGGCAGTTTGAAGGATCCTGCGGTCGAGAAGAGGATGTCACCCGCGGCTTCCCCTGCGGGACCCTCCCCGCCCTGCCCCGTGGGGGTAATTTCCGGAGTCTCCGTCTCCGTGACCTCCGGATTTTCGGTAGTATCGGGGACTTCGGTCACGGTAACATCGGTTTCTTCGGTCGTATTCGAAGTCTCGCCGATATATATTGCGTCTTTCCTTACAATGACCTGCTTTGTTGCCTTTGCCTGCTTTTCGCCGCGCGAGACCCTGAATGTCACGGGATAGGTTCCCTCCCTCTCATAGACATGAGTCGCCGGAAGAGAACTTACGGTCGTGTCGGAACCCGGATATCCGAAATAGAGGCTGTCGACGGCATGACGCCCGAAGGTGGTGTCGGTAAACGTGACCTCAAGCGGCGGCGGTCCCTGCGTTGCCGATAAAGCAAACTGCGCCGCAAGAGAAGGTTCCGTTATGGCGACCTTGTAGCTCTTACTGCAGGGTTTTCCCCCGCCGTCGGGCGTGACATCGAGGCGCACCATGAAGATAATCGGATCGTAAAGGTCGGTCGGTATGTTCTCATCCGAATAGGTGTGAATCACGTTCTTTCCGACGCCTGTGGTGCCGTCGCCGAAGTTCCAGACCCACTGCGAATCATTTGACGCCGTCGCACCCTCAAGGCTTCCCATGAAGATTACGCGCAGATACTCATGTGAATTGGGATTGCCCTGCTCGAATTGAAAATCCGCGACGGCTGCCGCTGATGCCGGTGAAAAAAGTGCAAAGAGCACAAATACCCCGACCGCGACACCGATAAGGGTTTTGGCAGTTTGTTTATTCCTTTCCAATCGCTTATTCTCCGAAAATCGAGAAGTTATCCTCACCGAATGTCAGAAAAAGCACGAAGAGCACTAAAATGATAACGGCGGGGATTATTGTCGCCAACAGAGACGTTCCGTTTTCAAGACGGTAGGTCTCGCGTATGCCCATGAACTGAAGCAGAAATGCCCACAGCGGATAAAGGAAGAGCCCGATGAACGGGATTACCGTTATAAGAAGGGCAGTCTGGGAGTAGACCGATATTCTCAGTCCGTCATTGATATCGCTTGTGTAACCGATTATGCCGATTGCAAGGTGAATCAGGACGCCGTATATTGCGGTGAATATGACTATCAGAATCGCGGATTCAAGCGAAAATATGAATGACGAGAAGAAATCCGAGAATGTGCTCAATACCGGATACTCGGCGGCGCTGAGATCTGAGGCGATTATCGAGTAGAGTATCGAGTTTATGAGGACGAATATTGCAAGGACGACTCCGAAGACGGGCAGTGCATCCAGCACGTCCTGACCGCGTGTATTCTGAAATGCGTCCCACGGCGTCCTGATAAACGAGATAAGCCTTCCGGGAAGAGAACTTTCCGAGAATATCGGTCCGCTCCTTCTCTGTCTGCGGACGGGGTAATCGCCGTCGTATGAACTCGCCGATGAACGCATAAATCCCGATTGTTTAGCCTTTTTGGCTTTCTTCTGCGGTTTTGCCGAGGGGAAAAAGTCGTCGTCGCGTGATCCGCCGCCGAGGATCTCCACGTCCTCGTCGCTGTCATAACGCGAACTGCCGGATAAGCCGGAATCTCCTCCCGAACCCGCCGGCATCGTATGACCGCAGTTGCCGCAGAACTTCGCGCCCGCAGCAACGGCATTTCCGCAGACCGGGCACTGCTGATCGTCGCCGGTTGGCGCTCTGCCGAATCCGCCGCCAATACCGCTGCCCGTACTGCCGCCGAGACCGCCCGCACCGCCAAGACCTGCGCCCATGCCCATGCCGCCCGACGACGGGGGCACTGCCGAAAATCCGCCGGAGGGAAGGCATTCTTCTGGAGTCGGGGTATAAAGCTCGGTTATCCTGCCGGTCGCGATATAGTCCTGTATGGCGTGAACCCATGTCTCGCGTTCGCCCCAGCGATTCTTGTTATACCAGAGCGAGAAACGAAGGACCATCCTTCGCATATTGCCGTTCTGGGACTCGACCATGAGAGCAACGGCAGGCTCCCCTTCCTCGCTTATCTCCCCTTCGGCGCTTCTGACCGCACCGAGAGGTATTGTCGAGGGTTTTGCGGGCTGATTGGGATTTAAGAGCACTATCTTGTCGCCCGTGATTGAGACGGTATACTCCTGTGATTTTACGACGACGTTTGCTGCCGAGAGTATTGCGCCCGGGACACCCGCTACTGCCGATGGGGCGCCGCCCATGGCACCTGCGCCTGCACCCCCAATACCCTGACCTGCGCCCATGCCCATGCCGCCCATTGGGGACTGTCCGAAGGGCTGTCCGTATCCCTGATTCTGCGGGTAGCCCTGTGCACCGAAACCGGCGCCTCCCATACCACCTATGCCGCTTCCCATTCCGCCGCCGAGACCGCCCGCACCGCCGAAACCGAACTGTTGCTGTCCGCCGTAACCGGCACCTGCGCCGCCCATGCCTCCCATACCCATGCCGCCCATGGGAGACTGCCCGAACATTCCCGCGGACTTCACGGTCATCCGCGACTCGGAGACCACGCCTTCGAGAACCTTCTTGAGCTGATCGCGTTCCTTGTCGCGAACGCCGCTGAACTCCTGCGTAAAGACGAGAACCATCTTTTTCTGACCGCCGTCGGGAGAACCGAGAGTGAGGGTGAGGACGGGGTCGTCGGCGAAGTTGAGACTTGACGCAATATTGCGAATAATAGAGAGCGGTATTATTGCCGGAGCCTTCCCGCGTCCCGTGCCTTCCATGAGGACAAGCCTCAGGTTTGTCAGAAACAGCCTGAAGTTCTTGCCTTTTATGTCAATATTGGGTATTTCAGCAAGAAGACGCTCATTCGGTGCCATATCGGGAAGCTTCGTCAAAATCACCTGTTTATATCATATCGTGTTACACGATATGCACGGCATTTTTGCCGTACATATCTTCGGATACCTGTTTATCAATACATATTAATCTGGATTATACAAAGCATTTATCCTTTGATGTCCGCCGGATGTTACGGATGGCGGGGAGAGAGAGTTGTGTGGGGGTGATATGCAGGTGTGGAGTTTGTGTGTGTTTTGGGGGTGGGGAGAACAGCCCGCGGCAGATCGTCAGAGCGTCAGACCTTCAGACAGCCGGAACGTTACGCATGGATTTGCAAAATAACAACTCGACGGGTAATCAACAGTTATATTATTCCATATACCGATCTTTAAGTATGAAGCAAAGATCTTTTATCGTGGCGGCATCCGCCGTTATTCTGATGCTTACACTGATAATACCCAATGCCGCCGCTGTCGGCGGAGATATGGGCTGGTATAATATCTACTGCAATGTCGACGGGGCAAGCGTCTACTTCGACAACGAATACAAAGGACTTACCTCCGGCGGCGTCCTCACCGTTGCCGTATATACCACGGCAAAACCCTATACGACCGTAAGGGTCGACAAGGCGGGTTACTATTCCGCGACATCCTCACTTCCGGCGATGCCCGCTGCGGGAACGACGAGCAGCGTGTATATTACGCTGAACCCGACGGCATCGCCGACTTCGTCCACAAAGGCAAATCTCCAGATCGAGACATCCCCGAGCGGCGCAAGAATCCATGTAAATGACATCTATCAGGGATTGTCGCCAATTACGCTCTACAATCTGGATGCCGGAAAGACCTACAGGATAAACGCCGAGATGGACGGATATAAGAGCGTCACGCAATCCGTCTACCTGAGCCCGGGCGGCACCGAGACCGTTCTGCTTTCTCTGGCATCGCCGGGCTCGATCTCGGTGACCTCGTATCCGAGCGATGCCTATGTCTCGGTCAACGGCGTTGCCAAAGGCAAGACTCCGTGCGTGGTTACGGGGCTTTCGTCCGGAACTCACGAGGTTGAGGTCACGCTGAACGGTTACTACAACTGGAAGAAGTCGGTCACCGTCCAGGACGGGGCACAGATACCTGTCTACGCCGAACTTCAGCCGATCTCGTCGGTAAACCAGATTCTCGTGACGTCAACGCCGTGGGGAGCGAAGATCTACCTCGACGGCGTCTACCTCGGTGAGACTCTTAACGGAGCGGCATTCCCGATTCAGGATGTCGCGAACGGTCAGCACACGCTTAAACTGACGCTTGCGGGATATGCCGATTACGTGACGCCGGTGACCATGAACGGTGCGTCGATTACCGTAAATGCGGATATGACGCAGTCTTCGGCAAACGCGGGCTCAATCGCGGTTTCGTCCTCGCCCGAGGGTGCGATGGTATACCTTGACAACGCTTATACGGGCTACAACACCCCGTGCAACCTGAATAATGTCGCCGCCGGAGAACATACGGTCATGCTTCGTCTTTCGGGATATCAGGACACATATTCCAGAGTCGTCGTCAATTCGGGACAGGTCTCCCAGCTTACTCTCGGCATGGCACCGGGCTCGAATACGCCATCGCCGACCGTCCCAACAACAGGGTCTCCGGGATTCGGTGCTCTGATTGCGGTTCTCGCACTTGCGTGCACGATGGCGGTCATGGCGGTCTGCAGCCGCAGATAAATACCGAATTAAAAGCAAATTAAAAACAAATTAAAAAATTAAAATTTTTAAAATTTAAAAAATCAAAAAATTCAAAAAATCAAAAAAAAACAAAAAATCAAAAAAAACAATATCTTTTTTACGGGCAAAAGCGGAAAACGCGGCGGGAAAACACGGGCAATGAATTATTATCCGCTTATCCCTTGAAGTTCGTAAAATAGTTCTGTATGTATCCCTGTTTGACCTTCTTTTCACGTTCTTCCTTCGTAAACTCGAGCATAAACTCGGTCGACTGCATCGCGGGGCAGAAGGGGCAGACCGCGTAGGGCACGTCATCCGCCTTTTCTCTTACGGGGCAGTAGAAGATGCCCGACTCCGACTCGACCTCATGACCGCCCGGGAACGGAGTGCCGACAGGGTGCGCCGGTTCTCCGAGCACGAACATCCGAAAGCCGACAAGCAGATACTTAAGATACAAAAGCCGCGGGCTTGTCTTTGACGCGGTGTTCTTGCAGGACTTAAGCGCCATCATCCAGTAATCGCGGGATGCCGCGACCGGCGGCGACCGATACTCCTCCGAATCGCGGGACTGCGCAAGCATAGCGATATCGTTGAATGCGCCCCAATACATCTCATCCAGCTTTGCAACAAGTCTTTCAACATAAGAACGGTTTGTTCCCCCGAGTTTTCCTTCGACCTGTGAGATGAGCATGCGGATATCCTGACGGTTGAACTTATTCATCTCATCGCCGAGGATCTCTATAAGACCGTCAAGCGTCTTCGCCTCCGAAAGCAGATTTAAGGTTACGGTCATATCGTTTATGAGCGCGGCATTATCGGGAAGGATTTTGTCGCCCCCGTCTCCCGCGGCGTCCATCTCGATGAATATCGACCGCTCGAGCTCAGCCTCTTTCTCCTTCTTTTTCTGCCGCCTTCCGCCGATGCTGAAGAATCCCCACGACCGCGTCCCCGAAGACGCGGGGTTTTGCGCCGCATCTTTCGGGTGTCCGTCATCATTCGCTTTTTTTGCCATTTTATCCAACGCCTTAAGAGATATCTTTTTCAGGCAGGTCTTTTTCCATACGGATACAGCGGAAGGTGTCGCCGTCAATGTAAGGCTCTCCGCATTCCTTATAGCCGAGTTTCCTGTAAAATTCGACCTTGTTGTCGCGGCTGTCGAGAACGACCTTCTTATAGCCGAGCTCCGCCGCCCACAGTTCGCACTCCTTCACCACCGCCGAGCCTATTCCCCTATGCCTGTATTCCGGAAGGGTGACGATTCTGCCGATGATGACGCTTTGCGCATCACGCTCATACATTCTGGCGGTGGCAATCGGAAAATCGTCGTCCAGCGCAAGGATATATTTCGTATCCGGCGCATCGTGCTCGTCGAATTCCTGACGCAGAGTGATATGGTGCTTCTTTGCCATCGCCTGTATCCTTACGTAACAGGCGCCCGCCTGCTGCCATCTCTCGGTCGCACGGATTATCTCGGGTTTCATCTGTTGTATTCCGTAATTCTATTCCTTTATTGTATTCCTTTATTGTGTTCCTTTATTGTGTTCCTTTATTGTGTTCGGTTATTGTGTTCCTTTCACCAGAGCGGCGCCCTTCTCGAATGCCGCCTTGCACTCCTGCGGAAATACCTTCTCGTGACGCTCCTTCTTGGCTTCGACATCGAAATAAGTCCACGGCCAGTCGGTCTTGCCGTAATCTTTGAGCTGAAGGGTATCTCCGCTGATAAGTATCTCGGTCGGACCCACGAAACCGTCGAATACCTGCTTATAATTCTGCATAAGATTCATATACATGTCATCCGGCGCATTGCTGGTCATTATGAGAAGAACGGGGATTCTCCTCGGGTTACAGCAGGGCGTCTCCGCATTGTAGGTCAGATTCTGAAAGACAAGCCTCTCGTAGAGTGCCCTGAAGGATGCGGTCAGCTCGCTCAGATAGTTCGGTGAACCGATAATAAGCCCGTCAGATTCCCTGATTGCGTCAAGCACCGGCGTCAGTCCGTCCTTTATTATGCAGTGACCTTTATTCGCCTCTTTTTTGCAGCCGAAACAGGACCTGCATCCCGTATATTTCTCGAGTTTGAAGAGATTGAACTTCTCCACTTCCGCACCCGCGGATACCGCACCTTTGGATGCTTCCGTTATCAGGGTATCGGTGTTCCATCCCATTCTGGGTCCGGCATTGACTGCTATTATCTTCTTCATGAAATTTCCTCCTGCGTATATCCTCATTAGAATTACACATGATTGAATTTTTGTCTTTCGGCATTGCGGCGCATGCGGCACGGTGCAGGGAGTGGGGATTCCTAAGATTATCTTATTTCGGTTTTTAGCATATTTCCTAAGATTACAAAGATTTTTTACTGTGTACTCAAAAAATTAGAGAGGTTAAACAGAGAGAGCAAATGGAGATCACCGAGTGCGAAGATTACCTTGAGGCAATAATAAACAACTCAGTCGACGGGATTACGCCCGATTCCCTGAAGATACTTGCGGACGCCCTTAACAAAGACGTCTCCGAGATAGAGGGCGGGCTTAATGCCTTAAGGGATGAGGGTTTTATCCGAATAAGCGACGCGGGGGCATATCCGGAGATAAAACTCACGCATTCCGGCAGAAAACTCGGGGAATGCACAATAAAAAAGCATCTCGTTCTGGAATCATTTTTCACGGAGATACTCGGCATGGACTCCGATTCCGCATCAAAAGAAGCCTGCGTCCTCGAGCACGGCGCCTCGCCGGATACGATAAAGCGTCTTAAGAATTACATAAGAGAGAGGGGCGCAAGACACCGTCTTCACGCCCGAAATGCGCATGAAGGTGACGGGGATGACTGGCATGAAGGAATGGGGCGAAATCTCTCGGAGTTCGACGAAGACGATGCCGTTAAGATACTCTTTACCGAAGGCGGCTCAAGGAGAACGGACAGACTCTGCGATATGGGGCTGATACCCGGGGAGACGATAACGATAAAGAGAAAACTCTCCAACGGCGCCATGGTCGTCGCAATCAAATCGAGCGAGGTCGGAATCAGCCCCGAGATAGTGCGCCTCGTCTTTGTCGAGAAGGTGTAATACGGTGGCGGCGGATAAGACGGACGACGAAAAAAGGGACAAATCCGGAGGTTCCGGGTCGGGATCGGGGGTGCCTGAAAAATCCGATACGCTGAAACTGGCTCTCATAGGCAACCTTAACGTCGGCAAATCGCTTATCTTCAACAGCCTTACGGGTATAGGCGTCGAGATATCGAACTTCCCGGGCACGACGGTCGGCATGTACACGGGAAGCCTCGTGCACAGGGATAAACACTACGAGATAATCGATTTCCCGGGCGTATATTCGCTGGACGGCGTGAACGATGAGGAGACCGAGGTCAGAAAATTCCTGCTCGAGAAGAAAGCCGACCGGCTCATCGCCGTCCTCGACTCGACACGCCTAGAGAGAAATCTCTACCTGCTCCTTCAGATCGCGGAATTCAAGATTCCGACCGTTGTCGTCCTGAACATGACGGACGAGGCCGAAAAGCAGGGTCTTGTCATAGACGGCGATAAGCTCTCGGAGATACTCGGATGCCCCGTCATCAAGACCGCCGCCGTCGAGGGCAGGAATATCGACAAGATAATCCCGCTCGCCGAGAACGGGGCGAAGACAATCGATCTCGTCACCCGCTACGACGACCATATAGAAGCCGCACTCAGAAGTTTCTCGAAGGTGAACGGCAGCGACAGACTCAGCGGTCTTCTGGCGCTGGAGGGTCTGCTCCCCGAAGATAACGAACTCTCCGAGACGGCGGGCGTGATTGCCGCCGAGATAGAAGATCAGCACAGGATGTCGGTTCATCAGATTCTTGCCGCCAACCGTCACAACGAGGCGAAACGAATCCGGGGTCTGATAGAGAAGGACGGGACGTTTAAGCCGGCGAGAAACTTCGACCGCCTGCTTACCCGCACCGCAACGGGCGTGCCGATAATGACGGTTGTCCTGCTGACAACCCTTATCTGCGTCTTTATCATCGGCTCTTTTCTGGAAGAGGCGATAGTCGAACTCTTCGAGACCTTCCTGATTCACCCGATGTATGAGCTTTCCCTGCCGCCGCTTGCCGAGAATATCCTCTATTCGCTCCTGATTGCCGTGGAAGCGGGTCTGGGTATTGCCTTTCCGTATGTCTTCGTATTCTATATTCTCATCTCGGTTCTGGAAGATACGGGATATATGACGAGAGCGGCATTCCTCGCCGACCGCGCCATGCACAATATCGGCATGCACGGGCAGGCGCTGATTCCGATGGTTCTCGGATTCGGTTGCAACGTTCCGGCAATCATGGCAATACGGCAGTTCTCGGAGAGGGAGAAGATTCTCGCGTCCTTCCTCATCACCATGGTGCCCTGCTCGGCAAGAACGGTAATAATCGCGGGTATTGTCTTTACCTTCGTCGGTCTCTTCGCGGCGCTCTCGATTTACCTGATTGTCTTTGTTCTCATCATACTGACGGGTATTGTGCTTACAAAGATCACCCCGGGCGACCAGTTCGGCATGATTCTCGAGATGGTGCCGATGCGCAAACCGCGTGCAAAGCAGACGCTTACAAGGGCGTGGCTGAGGATGAAGGAGTTCCTCTTCATTGCCATGCCGCTTCTCCTCGTATCCAGCGTTGTTCTGGGCATTTTGCAGTTCTTCGGCGTTATCGCGGCTTTCCAGGTGCTTTTCGAGGGATTCATGTATTCGGCGCTCGGGCTTCCCGACTATGCCTCGACATCGCTTCTCTTCGGCATTCTGAGAAAGGAGATGGCGTTCGAGACGCTTGCTATCTTGTCGGGAACGGCGAATCTCGGTGCGGTTATGAGTGCGGCGCAGCTCTACGTCTTTGCCGTCGTAAGCGTTCTCTTTGTGCCCTGTGTCTCGACGATAGCGGTCTTATACAGGCAGATGGGGCTTAAGATCTCGCTTGCGGTCTGCTGTTATACCCTCTCGCTCGGATTCGTGACGGGTATAATTCTGAATGCCCTGTTCAATATATTTTAACCGTATTTAACTGCTGCAACGGAATAACGGGGAAAAGAGAGAAGGGAAAATCTTCAAATTTTAACGGTTTTCACGATGTTTACGGTCTTGAGTGCGGGCTTTACGTCAAGCGACACGTCGAAGTTTTTGACCGAATGCGTGAGTTCGCCCATGCTTATTCTGTCGACGCCCGGGATTACGTAATCGCCGAGATTTTCCTCGCGGATTCCGCCCGAGACCTCGATTGTTATGCCTTTTCCGATATACTTCTCCGAGAGCGCCGCAATCGTGCGCTTTATCATATCGGGGGTCATGTTGTCGAACATGATTATGTCGGCACCCGCGGCGGCTGCGGCAAGGGCATCGGCGGTGTTCTCGACCTCTATCTCGACAAGTTTATAGACGGAATAGGCTTTCGCCTTTGCAACGGCGTCGGCTATCGTGCAGAGTTCGAGGTGGTTGTCCTTTATCAGGAAGGCATCCGAGAGATTGTATCTGTGCGGGTCGCCGCCGCCGAGGAAGATGGCTTTCTTGTCGTACTCGCGGAATCCCGGGGAGGTCTTTCTCGTGCCCGCGACATTGCAGTTCGGGTTAATCCTTTTTATTTTTGCGGAGATGCGGGCGGTCTTGGTGGCAATGCCGCTCATCCTGCCTATTATGTTGAGCGCCGTCCTCTCCGCCATCAGAACGGCATGGGAATCGCCCGATATCTCCATGACGATGTCGCCTTTTGCGACCCGCGATCCGTCGGCTTTTTTGATCTCGGCATCGGCTCCGCAGTAATTGAAGATATCCTTCGCCTCGCTTAAGCCCGCGATTATGCCGTCGTCCTTCGAGACGATAACCGCGCTCGTCTTCCCTTTCGGCACTATTGCCGAGGTGGTTATGTCGCCGCCCGCGATATCTTCTTCGAGATATGCGATGAGTTTGGGTGATATCGTCATGATGAAACCTGTGTTATGCCGCGTTATGTGCCCTTCAGATATTGAGCATTCTCTCGATTGCTCTTCCGGCACCCTTTATGAGAGCGTCGGGCAGGACAACCTCGGTTGTCTCGTCGCGCAGAGAGTCCCTGAGCAGTTCGGGGGTTATCAGCTTCATGTTCTCGCAGAATGCCGATTCATAGCCCTTAAATTCCTTTTCCGGATATTTGCACTTTAAGCGGTATGTCATGTCGCGTTCGGTAAGCACTGCCCATCTGTCGGCGTTTGCGGCTTCCTTAAGCATGCCTCCTGTCGATGCCACGACGTCGCATTCGTCGCGGACGGCTTTGGGGCATTCGGGATGACAGATGACGGTGTAGCCGGCAGCCTTTGCCTCGCGTGCGGTTTGGGGTTTGATTTCGGCATGAACCGGACAGCATCCGCCGTACGGAAGCGGAATTATCTCTTTTTCGGGGAGCTGTTCGGCCACCCACGAGGCAAGGTTGGAGTCGGGTCCGAAGAGTATCCGCTTTGATTTGAGGCTTTTACATACCGCGACGGCATTCGATGATGTGCAGGTTATGTCCGCCTCCGCCTTCGATTCCGCGGTCGAGTTGACGTAGAGGACGACTTCGGCGTCGGGATATGCTTTCCTTTCCGCTTTTATCATGGCGGGGTTTACGTAATCGGCAAGTTTACAGCCGGCGTTCGGATTGGGAATGAGGACTTTCTTCGTGGGGTTGATTATCTTTGCCGTCTCCGCCATGAACATGACGCCGCAGAGCACTATTATATCGGCGTCGGTCTTCTTTGCTTCCCTTGCAAGTTCCAGGCTGTCTCCGAGGCAGTCTGCCAGATCCTGTATCTCTTTGGGCTGATAGTTGTGAGCGAGTATGACCGCGTTCTTCTCCGCTTTGAGTTTTTTTATTTCGTCGATTACTGTCATGGTTTTTCCGATCCGTATTATGTGCCTATTATTATGGATTTTCCGAGATTCTTCAGGAGCGTTATTATCGAGAGCGCCGCCAGATAACTTGTTGCCGGATTCTGGGGGCAGGGGTTGTTCTCAATCTTCATGTATATGTCGCCGAAATCGCCTTTTGCGAAGATTTCGTGGGTGTTCCTCGTTACCGCGGGGTCTGCCCACAATTCGACCTCGACGGGTCTGCCGCCCGCCGTCTCGAGAGCGATTGCAACATTGATGTTCTTGGGGAATTTCTTTATGCATTCGTCGGCTCTTCCGGAGAAGACGAGGGTTCTTTCGGTGACGTCAAGCTTGAGCGACCGCGGATTTTTGGTCGTGCGGAGTTTGAGTTCGCTCATAGGCGATATCTGACCTATTTTGAGGTTGTCGAGTCCGATTACGGCGCCGCTGGGGATACGCACCTTACAGTTGTTTTCTTCGGCAAGTTTGATGAGTTTCCGCTTGAAGTCGGGGTCGGCAAGTGCGCCGACCGAGAGTATGACCATGTCTCTGCCGGATTTAAGGATTGCCTCGGCGTTTGCGCAGACCGCGCCCACGGATGCGGCTTCAACCACGATATCCATATCGCATGCGAGGAAATCCTCGAATTTCTCGAAAGCCGGCGCTCCCGATATCTCCGAGAGGTACTTTGCACGCTTTGTGTCGAGGTCATAGAGAGCGACAATGTCGATACCGTTCTCTTTGCCCGCCACCACTTCAGCTACGTTGCCGCAACCTAACAGACCTACCCTTACCATTGTAACTTAATAATGGGAATTGTTAGATAATTATATTTATGCTGAAAGAATCGGCGGCAAAAGAGATTTTTAAGGACGGCATATATTGAATATATTGAAAATCACGGGATGGACAGCTTGCGCTCCCGAACAAAAAACTCATAAAAACTCAGAAAACTCAAAAACATAAAAAACATAAAAAACTTAGAATAACTTAGAATAACTTAGAATAACTCAGAAAAAGCATAGAAAACACAGATAACTTAGAAAACTGCGGAAAAACTTCGATTCATTGCCGACAATTGCAGCGTTGGATGTTTCCCGAGAACTCGCGTATCTGAGTACCGCATCCGACGTGAACAGGCTTAACTTCCGGGTTCGGAATGAGTCCGGGTGTGACCCTGCTGCTATGGCCGCAATTGAATAGTCCCTGTCCTTTCGGAAGGGAGAAGCCAAGGTCCAGATTTGAACTGGAGTAATAGTCGCTCTGCAGGCGACCGCGTAGCCGCTCCGCCACCTTGGCACAGTTGCAGTGCACACGTAGTGCCTCTAAATGTTAGCGGTTGCATGATTAAAAACTATCGGTTTGATATGAAATGTTTACAGGCAAATCGCTATTTTACCGCCAGTTTGTAAAATTAGAAATTTATAAAGATATTTTAAAACGAAGTATCAATTATTCTTCTTTTTCACAATTGTGAAGCCTTTGCGGGAAACGGACAGTGCATCACATAACATCGCATACAGAAAAATCGCGCTGAAGACACAATCCACGCAGAGTTCCGGTAAAGAACAGTGAAGACATGCCGCACCTAACCTGCGGTCGGAAATCTGAAAACTTCAAAACACCAGAGCATCCGCTCTTACATCAAACAATTACAAAACAATTACAAAACAATTACAAAACAATTACAAAACAATCACAAAACTTCAATCCAATCTCAGACAATTGCAGCGTTGGATGTTTCCCGAGAACTCGCGTATCTGAGTACCGCATCCGACGTGAGCAGGCTTAACTTCCGGGTTCGGAATGAGTCCGGGTGTGACCCTGCTGCTATGGCCGCAATTGAAGACTTCTTTACAGGAACAGTGAACCTGCACAAAAAGTATCATACCAGATATAACATAACGGATTTCGTCTGGATTTTAACGGACCTAAACCAATTACTGAATTATCGGACGTTAGTA
>NZ_JOMF01000007.1 GCF_000711215.1 Methanomicrobium mobile BP
AAGGAGATGAGAAAGATGACAAAAATATTCAATAAAGATGAAGGTTTCACCGGTCTTGAGGCTGCAATTGTCCTGATTGCATTCGTCGTCGTGGCGGCAGTCTTCTCATACGTAGTATTGGGCGCCGGTTTCTTCACAACCCAGAAAGCTCAGGAAGTAGTCTATTCCTCGGTTGATATGGCTTCCTCAAGTATGGAAGTACTTGGAAATGTTTACGGTCACGGAACAATAGTTTTAGCAAATCCTAGTGAGTCTAATATAACCGCATTAAGGTTTGTAGTCGGTTTAACCGCCGGCGGTGCACCTGTTGATCTGGCAAATACCAATCTGGTATTCAGCGGTTCAGGCGGATTAAAAGATTTGATAAGAGATTCAAGCATTAAGGCAACCGAAGAAGACGTTGTTACAGATATTGGCTCTGCAACCGCAGCTGATACCTGGTACATCATTGATATCACAAACGGTGATAAGGGTTCACTGCTTGACAACCAGAAGCAGGTTACCATCTATGCAAACTTACATGAAAAAGCAATCATGCCAAACGATGATTTCTCATTAGAGATTAAGCCGCCTGTCGGAGCAGCATATGCAATCAAGCGTAAGGCACCCGCAGGAATCAAGGAAATAAACATCCTTACATAATTGCTTAACCTTAAACCTCTTTTTTTTAGAAATTTAAAATACCAAAATTGCTTAGTATCACTGTTTTCTTCAGTTGTATAGTTTTCTTGTAAATTGTAACCGCGAGTGAAACTGAATATTAGAGCGATACTCTTATAGTAAAACTGTTCGAATTACTTCAAACAAATATCTCTTCTGAAAACTAACTTGGAAATAATATTTCCACCGCACATGACAATTGTCGAAATCAATCACTTTAAATAAGAATTGACTTATAAATATAAGTATGGCGATTAACCAGTCGCAGGTTGACCATATCATAAGTGCTGCATCTGCCGATGATCCCGAAGTAAAACTGCAAAATCTTCAGGATGAAGTCGATCTCTTAAAAAAATCCGTCAAAAAATTATTGATCGACTTAAGGGAGAGATTGAACGAGACCGAAAATCCGTTCATAGTATCCGCAATGCTTCATAATTCCGCAGATAACGCACCCCAGCTTCCGACAGTGAAGCCCGGAGATGCGAATGCGGCACAAAATTCCGAGACAACGGCGGCGGAACCTGCAAAACAAGAAGATACCAATACCAATACACAATCCGCAACGGCATCAACCGAGGTAGCCGTTCCGGGACAAACCGATTCGCTTCAAAATCCCGACGGTACGGCACAGGGCGGAATGGTGCCTGTCGGCGATAACGGCACGGGTCTGGCAATCTCGGGTGTCGGCGGCGGCAATCTGCCGGCAGATCCGAATCAGGTCATGAATCTCGCGATGCTCAAGAAGCAGATCGCCGATATCGAAAAGAATGCGATGGGTGTGCCCGATTATACCGAGCCGCAGGACAGACCAAAACTTCAGAGACTTCACAGCCTCTTCGAGTGGGTCTCCAGAATGGTGAACAAGTACGGGCATGACAGACTCCTGATAATGATTGACACCTACTGTTACATGCGCTATGTTACGGAAGATGTCAGCAAACAGGTAAAGGAGCTCTCGAAACTCATGCCGGATTCAATCGGCGCCGTTCACGAGATAAGTTCCGAGGAGTTCGTTGCCGAACTTTATGTCCTTAACCGCATTATATCGCCGGAGGACTCGTCGCTGGATCGCGAGATGATTGAGGTATTGATAGATAAGAAAGATCAGAAAGAACCCGGTCTGTTAATCCCGGATATTACCGATCAGCAGTCTGAAGAAGATTGGATTAAGATGCTCGAACGCGTCTGAGAAGATATCGCTTAAAGATATCCTTACAATATCTTCAACAAATCTTGTTTTAATACCGTATTGCTTTAATGAAAGATGGCGAGCGAAACATTCGAGGTAGCAATTTTTATCGTAACGGCAGTCGTTGCCGCCGCCATACTTGTGAGTGCGGTTTTTCCAATAGTAAATGAGGCTACGGGAACGTTTACGCAGACAGCCGCTGATGCCGATTCGAAGGAACGGACTAAGCTTACCATAGTCAATACATACTTGAGCGATTCCGATCTTAAGGTCTGGCTTAAGAATACGGGCACGGGCAGGATATCGGTTGCCGACCTGAACAAAGCGAACTTTTTCGGCGGTTCCGAGATCGTATACACCATATACAGCAGAGTAGATTCTGCGCCGTCGAATAACCAGTGGTCATACAGCATACTCTCGGGTGACACCGCGTATCTTAATCCCGGCGATACTCTTGAGATAACAGCTAAAGGCGGTTTTCCTGAGGCATCGAGCGGCGATTACGCTTACGTGAGCTTTGTTCTGCCAAACGGCGTTCGGGTCTCCGGGACATTTGCGCCTAATGTTTAAATGTCGGAAGTTAGATATTTGAAATTTGTAAATTATTGAATCAGGGAGTGATGCCGGATGTCAAATGAAACGTTCTCAGCCGCAATTTTTATCGTGACATCCATACTGGTCGCTGTCGTACTGGCAAATGCATTATTTCCCGCCGTCGTAAAATCTGTGCAGTCCTCCGAGTTGTCATCGGATTCACTGACGGGTCAGTTGAATACGCAACTGTCTCTGTCCGAGACGGTCTTTTACAACTCCGGCGATGATTCGCATCTGTTCTTCTATCTGAAAAATACGGGCCGGGACGGCATACCCTCGAATGCTTTCAATCTCTCCGAGACCTATATCGGTAATACCGGTGCTATCTTCCCGATAACCGTCAAAGTAGGCGATACGGTATCGGACATTGTCAGTGTATCAACATCCTATTACACAAGTACAGGTTCGAAAACCGGCGACAGACTTGAAAAAGGTGAGATACTGTGCATTCACGTAACGGCTCCGAAGGATCTTGTTAAGGTCAACAGCGGCGATAAGGTCTACTTCTCGATGACGCTTCCAAACCGTTATACCCTCTCGCAGACATTCACGGTGAAGTAAATGTCAAGCGAATCCATTACAACCGCCATCATACTGATAACGGTTCTTATCAGCGCAGGTATCTTTTTCAGTGCGTTTATTCCGGCAATCATGGATTCATCCTCGACTCAGATTGAGTCCGCATCGCTTGAGAGCGAGAGGCTGCTTACCGATATGACCGTTACGATGACGCATGCAAAAGACGGCGAGGGCGTTGCATATATCCGGCTTAAGAACAGCGGCATATTGCGGCTCAGCACTGCATCACTCGAGCAGTCCGATGTCTTTGCGGGCACGGTATCCGATTTCGAGAGGCTTGAATATCAGAAGAGCGGAGAACTCGGTAACGGCAGATGGAGATACGAGATAATATCGCCCGATGCCCCCAACGATTATCTCGACAGAAAAGAGACGCTTCTCATAACGCTGAAGAGCACTAAACTTCCGAATGCCGGCGGCAGCGCATATTTCAGAACGGTGCTCTCAAACGGCTATGAGATAACCAAACTTTTTGAGGTATTGGAAAATGTTTGAGGTACCCTGGAATATTTGAGGGCAGAGAGAGCGGGAGGAGAGAAGAATGGGAAATGCAACTATCGTGGCGGCGGCGTTTGCGCTGATAATCCTTGTAATTATCGCGTATTTCCTTGGCGGCATCATACTCACGACTGGCGAGGTGGTTGATGCGGCAAAGAAGGAGCAGGTCAATTTCATGGAGGAGAAGCAGAGGACGGCCTTAAAGATAACTAATGTAACGCAGGATCTGTTCGGAAGCAGTATTTATGCGATTGTGGAGAATACGGGAGGCATCATTCTCTCGGATTATCCTTATTGGGATGTATATACCCGCGACATTCGTAATAATGCGCCGGTAAGCTACAGATACAATTCATCGGGAGAGCCGCTTGAGAATGAGTGGAGTTATGTATGGATAAAACCCGATATGATCAATCCCGGTCAGCTTAACCCTTCCGAGAGCATGAATATCTCGATACATGTGCCTGCGGGCTCATTCATGCCGAGATGGGTTAAGGTTGTCGTTCCGAACGGAATCGGTGCAGAAACAAACATATAGGCGCTGTAATATTATCTAATATTAAAGATACGGGAGGCTGTAGGGAATGTCAAGTGAAACGATAACGTCCGCAATTTTTCTTATAACGGCAGTGCTTGCGCTTGCAATCCTTGTGAACGCATTCTTTCCCGTAATGCATCAGACCGCTTCCACATTCTCCGATTCCGCGGATTCGGTCGGGGATGCGATAGGCAGCGGGATTAAGGTAACATATGCATATATCTATTCAGCGCAGTCTCAGGGCGAAGCATATGTCTTCATAAAAAATGTCGGGTCGGAGAGGATAAGCAAAAGGTCGCTTGATTCCGCGGAGGTCTTCGTGGAATCTCCCAACGGCGCCGTGAGAGTCCCCCGTGCGGATACGGCATCGTCGAATCAGTGGCAGTATCGTGCATATGACAATTCGGTGATTAATAACTGGCTGTTGCCGGGGGAGACCCTGCGTGTCGTGATTAAATCCGATAATCTTCACGACACCGTCGGAAAGGAGGATACAATCACTTTTGCGCTTCCGAACGGCATAAGCACGAAGATTACCGCATCGGCGGGAGGCTACTGAAATGAGCAGTGCATCGGTTATAGGAACGGCAATATCTCTGGTTCTTCTGACCGTCCTTGCCTATCTCATGATTGGCATAGTCTTTACAACTTCGGAGACGGTCTCGGCAGTGCAGTCCCAGCAGGTTAATGCTCTGGAGGACAGACTCATGACTTCAATAAGTATAGTCAATACATCCCTGTCGCGATACGCCGGAGATTATTCGGAGATATATGCGGAGGTCGAAAATACCGGAAAGACGACGCTTTCGAACTTTAAGGACTGGGATGTGATAGTCAAAGTTGCCTCTCCCATGCTTCAGGTTGAGCCGAAGGTATGTATGTACAATAATAATTCCGCAGCCAACCGCTGGAACTGCGTCATAATACCCGACCTGTTAAGCCCCGGTCAGCTTAATCCCGGGGAGGTCATGAATATGTCCATAAGAATAGAGGATATCGATGCAGACCCGGGTTCGACACGCATGCTTCATATCACGACACCCAACGGAGTCTCGGCATCCGCATATGTCAAAGCACCTTAAATCAAAGTACCTTTCACAAACGTAATTTTTTACGGGTAAAAACGGGTTTTAAATTTTATTTATGATATTTCGCTTTGAAGAGCGCACATTTTTTTTGAAAATCATGCGGGTTAATTTTAACGGCATAACGGTTCCGACCCGACAAAGTATCAAATAACAGTTTTTTTGAGTCGGAAAACCTTAATTTATCGCAGCGTCATATCGTGATGCCGGTTGGTGCAAACTTCTGTAAAGGCGTTATTTTTTGAAAAACACGGTAATACTGCCTTATATGTCGGGGTGTAACCGCCGAAAAACAATCAAATGATAATGTTTTTAAGTCTGCCAAAATAACTATCTGTTGAGGTGAATTTACCTTGAGTTATGGAATAGAATTCGTACCAGGAAATATTTCCGTTAAGGAAGTCGTAAAATACTGTAAACTTGCAGAGAGCAAAGACATTGACTTTGCATGGATTACAAACCACTATAACAACCGCCACTGCTACCCGACACTTGCGGCAATCGCTCAGGCAACTGAGAGCCTCAAGATGGGTCCGGGTATCATGAACACATTCACCGATACACCGGCGGCAATCGCATCATTCATGTGTACACTCAACGAGATTTCGGACGGACGTGCGGCACTCGGTATCGGACCCGGTGACCTTTCAACACTCCCGAAACTCGCAATCAACCCCGTTAAACCCGTTGCCCGCTTAAGAGAAGGTGTCCTCCAGTTCAAGGCACTCACAGCAGGTGAGGAAGTTAAGAAGAACGGCAAGTTCGAGTTCTTCGACTACGACGGCGCAAAACTCACAGGTGTTACACTGCCGGCAAAGAAGAAGCAGATTCCGGTTTACATCGGTGCACAGGGACCCAAGATGCTCGAGCTCGCAGGAGAGATCGGAGAGGGAGCACTTATCAACGCATCCAACCCGAAGGACTACGAGGTCGCAATCCCGACAATCAAAGCGGCATGCGACAAAGTCGACGAGAAGAAGTTCAAGAAGTTCGATGTAGGAGCATACACCGCAACCTCAATCGACCGCGATGAGAAGAAGGCACGCAACGCAGCAAAGATCGTTGCCGCATTCATCGCCGCAGGTTCACCCCCGGCACTTCTCCAGCGCCACGGTCTTGACGAGGCAAACGTTGCAAAGATTAAGGACGCACTTGCACGCTTTGACTTCGGTGCGGTCGGCGGTCTCGTCGGCGACAAAGAGATCGATGCATTCACAATTGCAGGTACACCCGAGATGATCAAAGAGAAGTGCGACAACCTCAAGAAGGCAGGCGTCACTCAGATTATCTTCGGTTCACCACTCGGTCCTGACATGACCAACTCAATCAGACTCCTCGGCAAATACGTCGTATAAGTCTGAAAAATAAAATATTTTTTTCATTTTCTTTTTTCATTCCGGCGCGGACAGCCGTTAGGCAACCGTTATGCTACAGCCGTGCTGTGACTGCGTGATGCGGTCGCTGTTTTCGAAAGCCGTGTCTCCTTTAATGCCGGCAGAGATGCTTACGGAATATTACTTCGGGTAAAATTGATTCGGATATATTTTGATTCGGATAAATGCGGTTATATTGTTAAAAATCAGAAAAGAGGTTATATTATGAATCTGTCTCCGGATTCGTCTTATGAGTAAAGCGTTTCTTATTCGACTGTCATGACTTCGTCTAAAGCATTACTGTTATTATTGATATTATTGGCTGCTTTGATGTCCCTCCCATGTGTGTTTATCGACTCACGACCGGTGCGGCGCGAATGAATTTCATTATATACCGCGTCATATATATCCGAATATTCCATATTATTTTCTTATAACGTATATTTCATAATCTTTCTGGTCGTAGCAACAGACGGGCTCGCGGCTTGATTGTAATTCTATATAAAGTCTACAGTGTGATTAATGATCTGTCGGGGTGATATAAAATGACCTCACCTGAAATCAAAAACAGTGTTGAGAAGTATCTAAAAAAGAATCCGTCGATTAAAAAGGAGATAATTGATAAAATCGAGAAATGTCTCGATGAATATCTGTTCGTAAGTCTGAATACCTGCAATAAACATGAATTAAAAGGGAATTGTAAAGGTTTTTGGCGGTTACATGTTCCGCATGATCATGTTGTGATATATGTTATTGAGGGGCAGCGACCTGACAGATATGCAAGTGTCTTAAAAATAATGACTGAAAAAGAGTATCATAATTGGGTTCAATCATGTTAAAGACCCAATCTTGATTTAACTTCCGGAAGTCTGCTGCCCTTTTCTTTTCGTAACTGTTCCAACTCTTCCCTGATATTGCATTTTTCGACCGGTTTGAGCTCCCTCATTATTGTTTTTGATATTGCCTCACGTCCGATGCGGCGGGAATAGAGTTCGTTATAGACGACATCGGAGACGACTAAAGTTTTCATAGTATCTTCTTATCTTTGAGATCTCATAATCTTTCTGTCCGGAAAAAATCAGAAAAAAATCCGAGACGAAATTCAATACGACAATGCGGCAGGTCTGTCTTATGGAAATGACGGATAATTCGGAAATGCGCTGAAAAACGCCGGAAAAAAAGAAAGTTATAAATTTTATTTATGCCTGCTTGCCCCAGGGCTTGGAGATAAGCTGCTTCTTCTCGACAATTACACCGTCGCCCATGTGAGGCTTTCTGATGACACCGTCGCATCCCTTCTCGATCTCACGTGCTTCATCACAGAGGATCATTGCCGCACGCATCATCTCGTGTGCCGATGCAACGATTGGTGTGTAGTTCTCATGTCCCTTTGTCATGAAACAGCCCTTGACGTTTACGCCGGCAACTGCCTGTGCAATCTCGTATGCTGCACGTGCTTTTGCGTATGCGTAGGGGTTTGTGAACTCTCCCTCAACAGCCTTGTCGGATGTCATGACGATCTTCGGAAGCTCGAGAGCTGCGCCCTTCTTGCCTGCCTTGACCTGGTCGATGACTGCATCGATTGCAAGCTGCATCTTTCTGAATGCACCCGTAACAGTAAGAACTTTTACAAGGTTACCGTTGTAGTCTGCCATCTCAACAGGGTCAAGGAACTCGCGGCGTGCACCGATCATTGAGTCTGCCTTCATGATGATGTATCCGAATGAGGACTCTTTGAGTGCCGCAAAGTCGTCTTTCTTTGTTGTGATATCATCGGTGATTACGATACACGGGATACCTGCAGCCGCAAGTTCCTCGCGTGCACCCTTGGGTCCGGGAAGAACGCCGTTCGGTGAGACAACGATACAGAAGTCGGGTCCCCATGCTTTCATGTTGGAGACAACACGCTCAATATCTTCGGGCTGAAGCTTTGTTCCGCTTGTTGCCATGAATGTCTGCATGTCTTCACGGTCTGCACGCTCATCAAGGAGCAGTTCACCCATAACACCGCTGGCAATGTTACCGAGTTTTGCAATTCCTACTTTAACTACCATATTCTATACCTCTCATTATGAGAACATTTTAAATTCATCCGTGTTACTAATAAACATTTTGAAACTGATTCGAAAGTACGCAATGTCCCGATTACTGTTAAATGAAAATGTTTAAAATTATTCAAAGATATAATACTGTTAATGAAAGAAAACCTCCTGACGGATCGCCAGAAAGAAGTCCTGAGATACCGCAAACAGGGACTTACCCAGCAACAGATAGCCGATCTTATAAATACATCCAAGGCAAACGTCTGCACAATCGAAAAGGCGGCGCAGGAAAACATCAAGAAAGCACGGGATACGCTCGAATTTCTCTATACTCTCGACGCCAATCACCTCTGTACGATAAAGGAGGGGACGGATTTCATAGTCGCCGCAAAGGAAATCTTCAACGAAGCCGAGAAGATGGGGATAAAGGTGCGCTATGATACCATCTCACTCATAAATCGTATGCGCGATTCAAACCCCGAACGTTTCCGCGCACGCTATATCCGCGAGGACATCGAGGTCTACATCAACGGCGACGGCGAGGTATACTTCAACTGATTATTCAAACGTATCTGTATATCTCCTTTTATATCTCCGATTTTTCGTTTTTTTTGTTTTCTATTATGTTTATTTATGTTTTTGCTTCGGCATCTCGGGTATATGCAAAAAGGCGTCAAAGGGTTTTGTTCACTCACCCGCGGCTGAAAACTTCCCATTTTTACGCGGTCAAATATGTATTCTTTATATATGATTAATGCGAATATTTAGAGAACCGTTATAAGAAATACCACTGTCTGCACCTGTAAACGGGACGCATAAGGCGTTCGTTTGACTTGTGTCGGCAGAATTCTTCTTGTAATGTGGTTGCCCGGGATGGCTCGCAACAAAGTTGCGAAGTGCTTTCCGGTGATTGCCGAGATAGTAGGTCACACAAAATTCCGACGGGAATTTACAAGTGTGACGGGCTGACAACGTAGGATCTGATTAATGCGCCCAAGGGTGGACAGATGCGGATGTGCATCGGGCCCTTTCTTAAAGGCACAAGTGTCTTAAAAGAGCGCAAATTACTGGTCAGAATCTGTTTGAGAGACGTGATACAAAGATCGGTCTGCAAAGTTAACATGCAGACGGGTCTTGGGAATATTAATTCCAAGGCAATGCGAGGCAAAGTCAGTTTGGTCTGAATACCAAGTATTGTGCCCTGAAATTACACGGATATTTCAGGTTCGAAAAAAGACCGACGAAGACCGTCTGTTACACCCAAAAATGTCCGAATTATCTTTCGATACCGAAATTCGCATAAATACGGCATGACGCCCTCTGTGATGCGAAAAACAACGGAAAAACGAAACAGGATATTCGGAATCTCGGAAAACGAATCGATGCAAAAGCCCAATGAACGTAAAATCCTTTGAAAAAAGTGATTGTTTAACAAAAACCGTTTACGGCTTATGGCAGAGTAATCGTGAAGAAAATTCATGATTTAATGCAAAAACTATCAGCAAGATTTAGGATTGATTGAAAGATGGTCGAAATAACCAGGCCGCGCAGAGGATCACTTGCATACAGCCCCCGCAAGAGAGCAAAAAGCCAGGTACCTAAGTACAAATCCTGGCCCGAATACGAAGGGGAGCCGAAACTGCAGGGATTTGCCGGATACAAAGCGGGAATGACTCATATCATAATGGTTGATGACAGAAAAACCAGCCCGAGTGTTGGTAAGGACATCACCGTACCGGTAACGGTAATTGAAGTTCCGCCCATGAAGGTAGTTGCAGTGCGTGCATACTGTGCAGACACATACGGAAGCCATGCATTCTCGGAAGTATGGTCAGAAAATGTGGATTCAGCACTTTCTGAGCGCATAACAGCACCCAAGAAGAACAACCCGGAGAGCGTCGAGAAGATTCGTGCAGCAATTGCGGCAGGAACCGTCACCGATATCTTCGCACTTATGTACACACAGCCGGTAATGCTTACGGGCGTACCCAAGAAGGTCCCGGACCTTATGGAAGTGCGCGTTGCAGGCGGCGACATGGCAGCACGCTTTGACTTCGCACTCGGATTATTCGGTGCGGATATCGATATCGAATCAATATCGACACTCGGTCAGTATGTCGACGTTACCGCAGTTACGACTGGTAAAGGAACAAACGGTCCCGTAAAGCTGTGGGGAACGCCGCTGAGAAAGAGCAAGCACTCACGTCAGGGCAAGTTACGTCACATCGGTAACCTCGGTCCGTGGCACCCGCACCATGTCAGGTGGCAGGTTCCGCAGATGGGTCAGATGGGATACCACCAGAGAACCGAGTTCAACAAGCGCATTCTCAAGGTCAGCACATCCCCCGAAGAGATTAACCCCGAAGGCGGTTTCGTAAAATACGGTCTCGTAAGAGGCAAGTACATCGCTATTAAAGGCTCGGTTCCGGGACCCAACAAGCGTCTCATAAGAATCAGACCCGCAATACGCAACAACGAAGCAAACGATCTCGTACCGGTAGTCAGCTACGTCAGTACAAAGAGCAAGCAGGGATGATCTGAGATGAAAGCACAGATTAAATCAGTTGACGGAAAAGTTGCGGGCGAAATTGAACTTCCGGCAGTCTTCAGCGAGACATACCGTCCGGACCTCATTAAGAACGCAGTACTGGCAATTCAGAGCACCCGTTACCAGCCACACGGAACAAACCCGTATGCAGGTATCAGAACATCTGCAAGATCATGGGGTAGCGGTCGCGGCGAAGCCAAAGTCCCAAGAATAGCAAACGGTTCAAGAGCCGCACGCGTACCTCAGGCAGTAGGCGGTCGTGCAGCACATCCTCCCAAAGTAGAGAAGATACTTGTCCGCAAGATGAACAAGAAGGAAATGAGAAAGGCAATCAGGTCGGCAGTAGCCGCGACCACAATGGAAGAGCTTGTTCTCGCACGCGGACACAAATTCGAAGGAACACTTCCGTTCGTCTTCGAAGACAATTTTGAGACACTTACACAGACTAAGGAGATAGTCGCGGCTCTCAAGGCAAACGGTCTTTACGCGGATGTCGAGCGTTCATCCGTATCAAGAAAGATTCGTGCGGGACGCGGAAAGTTACGCGGACGCCGCTACAAGAGCAGAAAGAGTATCCTTATCGTAACCGCGGAAAAGCCGCTTCGTGCAGCCGCAAACCTTGCGGGCGTCGACGTCGTAAGCATCTACGACCTTAACGCAGAGCACCTTGCACCCGGAACACAGGCGGGAAGACTCACAATCTGGACGGTTTCGGCTATCAACAGAATGGAGGAAGTCCAATGATCATAAAATACCCGTATATCTCTGAAAAAGCATCCAGAGGTTTGGAGTTCAACGGCAAACTTCAGTTCATTGTTGACAACAAAGCATCAAAAGCCGAAATTGCCAAGGAAGTCGAGAGAATGTTCGACACAAAAGTCGTCGACGTAAAGACACTCATGACAATGAAGGGCGTCAAGAAGGCAATTGTCTCCTTTAAGGACGAGAAAGCAGGCGAGGAGATCCTCAGCAGACTCGGAGTAATGTAGATCACAGGTGATGAAATATGGGAAAACGAATCATATCACAGAACCGCGGACGCGGCGGACCGACATACCGTGCACCGTCACATCTCTATAAAGCGGAACTTAAACACCCGGGATACGTTACTGAGACTATTCGCGGAAAGATTATCGACATCGAGCACGATCCTGCAAGACACGCGCCTATCGCCAAGGTCGAACTTGAGTCCGGCGAGAAGATTTACATGCTTGTAACCGAAGGCATGGGAGTCGGCGAGGCTGTCGCATGGGGACCCGAGGCCGAGGTCAAGAACGGAAACACCCTTAAAATGAACGATATCCCCATCGGAGCATACGTATGCAATGTCGAGGCAAGACCCAATGACGGCGGAAAATTCATCCGTGCATCGGGTGTTCAGGCACAGATCATAGGCAAGACCGAGGGACGTGTCGGTATCAAGATGCCGAGCGGCAAGAACAAGTGGTTCAGCGGCGACTGTCGTGCAACCGTAGGCATTGTTGCAGGCGGCGGCAGAGGCGAGAAGCCCTTCCTCAAGGCAGGTAAGAAGTACCACAAGATGAAGACCCAGGCAACCAAGTGGCCGAGATCCAAGGCTGTCTGTATGAACGTCATCGACCACCCGTTCGGTGGCGGAGGACACCAGCACTGCGGTCGTCCGAAGACGGTTTCGCGCGGAACATCTCCGGGAAGAAAGGTCGGTTCAATCGCCGCAAGACAGACAGGAAGAAAGTAATAAAGGGGTGCAGGTAAAATGGCAAAAAAACAGCAGAAGAAGTTGCCGAGGCGAAAAGAAGAGTTCACCTATCACGGCTACAAGATTGAAGAACTTCAGCAGATGAATATTACCGAGCTTCTCCCGATCATGCCTTCGAGAGCACGCAGGAAGATTAACCGCGGATTTACGGAAGGACATGAGAAGCTTCTTGCTGAGTTCAGAGCAGGCAATGACCGTATCAGAACCCATCTCCGTGACATGGTAATTCTGCCCGAGATGGTCGGTAAGGAAGTTGAGATCCACAACGGAAAAGAGTTCGTCAAAGTCGAGTTACAGCCCGAGGCTGTATTCATGTACTTCGGCGAGTTCGCACTGACAAGAAAACGCGTCAGCCATGGAAGTGCCGGTATCGGTGCAACCAGGTCCAGTAAATTCGTCCCACTGAAGTGATTTAAATGGCAAGAACAGGTTATTCACTTAAGATGGACGGCGAGAAACTCGCACGTGCAAAGGCAAACGAGCTTCCGTGCTCACCGAAGCATTCCATCGAGATCTGCAGGTTCATCAAAGGCAAGAACACGAAGAAGGCAATCGCTTATCTCGAGGACGTTATTGCTCTTAAGAAGGCAATTCCGTTCAAGAGATTCAACATGGATGTTGCTCACAAGCGCGGTCTCGAAGGCTGGGATGCCGGAAGATATCCGGTAAAGGCATCGGAGTACTTTGTAAAGCTCTTACAGTCCGTTGAGAAGAACGCGGAATACAGCGGTCTTGACACCGAGAAACTCGAGATCGTTGTTGCAAGCGCAAACAGAGGCAGAAGACAGCGCGGTATCTTCCCGCGTGCAATGGGAAGAGCCACTCCGAAATATGCCGAATCGGTAAATGTTGAGATTGTTGTAAGAGAGGCGGATTAAGATGGCAATAGAGAGAAGATTTGTTGAGAACGGCATTCGCAGTGCACGTGTCGAGCAGTATCTTGCAAAGGAACTCAAGAGAGCGGGATACGGCGGCATGGACATGGCACGCACACCTCTCGGAACGCAGGTCACAATCTTTGCGGAGAAGCCGGGTATCGTTATCGGTAAGGGCGGTAAGGTCGTAAGAGACATTACAACGGCTCTTCAGAACGAGTACGGAATCGATGCACCGCAGATTGAGGTTCAGCAGGTTGAGAATCCGGCATTCAACGCACAGATTATGGCGGAGCGCCTTGCAAACTCGCTTGAGCGCGGCTGGTACTTCAGAAAGGCGGGAACGAGCATTCTCCGCCGCGTCATGGAATCCGGCGGTCTCGGATGCGAGGTTATCATCTCGGGTAAACTCACGGGTGCACGTTCGCGTGTTCAGAAGTTCACCGAAGGATACATCAAGCACTCCGGTGAGCCCAGCGAGACCATCGTCGACAGCGGTTATGCAATCGCTATCAAGAAGCTCGGTGTAATCGGCTGTCAGGTCAAGATTGTTCCGCCCGGAGCACAGCTTCCTGACCACTTTGAGATAATCGAGTCTGACAAGAAGGGCGAGAAAGGCGCAAAGCACGCATTTTCCGCAGAAGATCTCTCCGAGGATGCACTCGGCAAGGAGATAGACGCTGAGATGGAAGCGGCAGAGGACGTGCCTGAAGAGGAGGACTTCTGAGATGGCAGTTTTCCGTGCGTCAGAAGTTGCCCAGTTCAGCGATGTTGAACTTAAGGAGCAGCTCGACAAACTCAAGCTCGAACTTATTCAGGATCTCGGCAAGGTCAGCGCCGGCGGTGCGCACGAGAACCCCGGACATATCCGCGAGGTTAAGCGCACAATCGCCCGTATTAAGACCGAGCAGAATAAGAGGAGAAATCAGGCTTGATTACGCCTCGGAATGTATGCAGGCATGAACTGCTGGGGCTGAAGACCTTCGTCTTCTCCTCAACCAATCCTAATCAGGTAGGTATCTGCGGTTTAATCGTCGACGAGACGAAGAACATGCTTGTTATCAGTTCCGAATCAGGTCTTAAGAAAGTGCAGAAGAAGGGCGCGGCATTTGACATCACGCTTCCAGATGAGACTCGGATAAGAGTTGATGGATCAGTGTTGGTTATGCAGCCTGAGAAGAGAATCAGCATGCGAATCAAAAATCTGAGGTAAATATGGCAAGAAACATTGGGTTAAACGTCAAAGTTCCCGAGAAGGAATGCAATGACGTAAACTGTCCATTCCACGGCACTTTACCGGTACGCGGCCAGGTGATTACCGGTAAGGTCGTGAGTGACCGTATGCAGGGATCCGTTGTAGTATCAAGGGATTACCTGCACTACGTGAAGAAATACAAACGTTACGAGAAACGTTCGTCAAAGCTTCACGCACACAACCCCTCATGCATTGGTGCAAAGCTCGGTGACACGGTTAAGATTGCCGAGTGCAGACCAATCTCCAAGACAAAGACATTTGTGGTCATCGAGGTGACTGAGGAATGAAAGCGAAACAGTCACGAACACCGCGAGCATTGCAGACAGGTTCAAGGATGACCTGCGCTGACAACACGGGTGCACGCGTTGTTCAGATTGTGTCGGTCAACATCTATCACGGTGTTCGCCGCCGCCAGCCTAAACTCGGTCTCGGTGACATGGCAATCGTCAGTGTCAAGAAGGGTACTCCCGAGATGCGCCGCAAACTCGAAAAAGCGGTCGTAATCAGGCAGAGAAAAGAAATAAGAAGAATCAGCGGACTCCGTCTTACATTTGAGGACAATGCAATGGTCATTACAAATGAGCGCGGTGAGCCTAAGGGAACAGAGATTAAAGGACCTGTTGCCCGTGAAGTTGCTGAGCGTTTCCCCAAGATCGGCTCAATGGCAACCATCATCGTATGAGGTGTTCTGTAATGGTAAGAATTGCAAGCAGCCAGCCAAGAAAGCAGCGCAAAGCACGCTACAATGCGAGCTTACACGCACGCGGAAAGTTCCTTAACGCACCGCTCTCCAAAGAGCTTCGCGAGAAGTATCACACCCGCCGTGCGGTTCGTGTAGTGGTCGGCGACACGGTAAAAGTCCTTCGCGGCGACAACAGAGGCGACGAGGGTGTCGTTGACGGAGTTAACACGGATAACGGAACACTTCTCGTTCACGGCGTTTCCGTAACAAAGGTGGACGGTTCCGAGGTCCCCAGACCCGTATATGCATCGGCGGTTCAGATTGTGAAACTCAATCTTGACGACAAGCTTCGTGCATCAAGACTGGAGGGTAAGAACTAATGTCAGATCATTTGAAGAGGCTTAATTCACCATCTGGATGGAGAATTGCCAGAAAAACGAAGAAATTTGTTGTTAAGACATCACCCGGACCGCACAACGGCAATGCGATGCCGCTGGGCGTATGGCTGAGAGATCACATGGGTCTTGCTCTTAACTCGAAAGAGGTCAAGAAGATCTTAACCGACCGTTCCGTTATCGTTAACGGTAAGGTCTGCACCAATATGAAACTCGGAATCGGTATCTTCGACATTGTTTCGATTCCGAAGACGGACAAGCACTACCGCATTCTCAGAAACAAGAAGGGCGACTATGTATCCGTCCCGATTTCGGCAGAGGATGCACAGACACAGCTTTGTAAGATCTCCAACAAGACAATCGTCAAGGACGGAAAAGTTCAGCTTAACCTCCGCCACGGAGCCAACATCGTTGTCGATTCACAGGAATACAAGCCTAAAGACTCGATTGTTGTCAAGCTCACCGGCGACGAGCGCTTCAAGATTATCGATCACTTTGCTTTCGCGGAAGGCAACTGTGCAATGGTAACCGGCGGTAAGCACTCGGGTAAGGTAGGACAGATCACAAAGATCGAAGTAATTCCGGCATGCATCGAGAACAGGGTCTTCTTAAAAGACATAAAGAGCGGCGAAGAGTTCGACACGGTCGAGAACTATATCTTCATGGTCGGCAGATCAACGCCTGCGGTAAGCGAGTGGGGAATTGAAGCATGAGCGTAATGCAGCAGGTCTACGTTGACAAGGTTGTCATCCACATGGGTGTCGGCGAAGCAGGTGAGAAGCTTGTAAAAGCCGAGAACATCATGCAGGAGATATCGGGACAGAAACCGGTACGTACGATTGCAAAGAGAACCCAGCCGGCATTCGGTATCAGAAAAGGTCAGCCGATTGGTTGCAAGGTCTCACTCAGAGGCGAGGCTGCAAAGGATTTCGTTGCAACAGCGCTCAACATTCTTGAAAACAAGCTTTTCGCAAGCCAGTTCGACAAGTCAGGAAACGTTGCATTCGGTATCGAGGAACACACCGATTTCCCGGGTCAGAGCTACGATCCTATGATTGGTATCTACGGTATGGATATCAACGTGGTTCTCGAGAAGAAGGGAGTCAGAATCGCAAGAAGAAGCATTCAGACAAAGAAGCTTCCGCTGCATCAGAGAGTTTCCCGTGAAGAAGCCGTCAAATTCATGCAGGATGAGTTTGGCGTGGAGGTACAGTAAATATGGCGCAGAAAAAATCGAAGAACGAGGAAGCACCCGCCAAGATATTCGGCTGCGGTGCAAACAAGTGTCAGATGTGCGGCAGAAAACAGGGTCTTGTACGCAGATACAAGATTATGCTGTGCCGCCAGTGCTTCCGTGACTATGCCTCAAAGATAGGCTTTAAGAAGATGAATTAAGGAGCGTTTCAGAAATGACAAGGTTAAATCCGGTTGCCGATGCAATGTGCACACTCAAAAACGCTTCCGATGTCGGTAAGACAGAATGTATTGTCGAACCTGCGGGAACTCTTCTTGGGGCAATGCTCGGCATTATGAAGGAAGAAGGATATATCGCAAACTTTGAGCTGATTGAAGACGGCAGAGGCAACCAGTACAAGATTTTCCTTAACGGAAACATCAACAAGTGCGGTGCAATTACGCCGCGTTTCTCGGTCAAGGCTGTTGATATTGAGAAATGGGAGAACCAGTATCTCCCGGCGAAGAATTTCGGATTACTTATCGTCAGTACATCGAAGGGTGTAATCTCACACGAGAATGCACGTAAGCTCGGTGTCGGCGGTGAGCTTTTGGGATACGTCTACTAAGGAGTGATTAAGAGATGGTTACAGAGAGAAAGGTAACTGTTCCGGCAGGAGTCACGGCCGAGTTGGACGGTACTGTCCTGAAAGTTTCGGGTAAGAAAGGCAAGCTCGAGAGAGATCTCCACTATCCGGGCATCAATGTCAGGATTGAGGACGGACACCTCATTGTGTCGACCGAATCCACAAGAAAGAAGGTCTATGCAATGACAGGCACGTTCGCTTCGCACGCCGAGAACATGTTCCGCGGCGTTAACGAAGAGTATGTGTATACAATGAAAATTGTCTACAGCCACTTCCCGATTCAGGTAAAGGCTACCCCGCAGCGTCTTGAGATCGCCAACTTCCTCGGCGAGAAACAGACGAGATATGCGGCAATCCCCGAAGGTGTCAAGGTAAAGGTCGCAAACGATCAGGTTACCATTACGGGTATCGACAAGGAGCTTGTCGGTATGACTTCCTCGAGAATTGAGAAAGCAACAAAGGTCCGCGGACGCGATTCACGTGTCTTCCAGGACGGAATATATATTGTTAACAAGGCGTGATTTGAATGGCTGACGATAAGATTAGATTAATCAGGGCAAGAAACGCTCAGCGCGGTTCATTCAAGCGCCAGGGTCTTTCAAGAAAGCTGAGACTCGAAGATACATGGAGAAGACCACGCGGTATTCAGAGCAAGCAGAGAAAGGATTACCGTGCAAAGGGCAGACACCCGCAGTCGGGATTCGGTTCTCCGAAGGCAGTGCGCTACTTCCACCCGTCGGGATTCGAAGAGGTTATGGTCTGCAATGTTGCCGATCTTGAAGGCATCAATGCAGAGACACAGGCAGTCAGAATTTCGGCAAAGGTCGGCGGCAACAAGCGTGCGGCGATTCAGGCAAAGGCCGAGTCACTCAAGATTAAGGTTCTCAATGTAAGAGTTCCCAAGGCAAAGGTCGAGAAGGCCGAGAAGACCGAAAAGGCTACCGAGAAAAAAGAAGAGGTGACCGACGATGAGTGATCTGAGAAATCAGAAACGCCTTGCGGCATCGGTTCTCGGATGCGGAGTCAACCGCGTTCACTTCGACAGCGAGCGCTCTGACGATATCGCAAACGCAATCTCGCGCGAGGATATCAGAGGACTTGTCGAAGAGGGCGTAATTACCGCAAAGCAGGTAAGAGGAAACAGCCGCGGCAGAACACATGCTCTTATGGCGAAGCGTTCATACGGTCACCGCAAGGGTCCGGGACGCAGGAAGGGTGCGGCAGGAGCACGCACACCGTCAAAGGAAGCATGGATTAAGAAGATTCGTGCAATCAGAAGAGAGCTTAAGGCTCTTCGTGAAAACGGCACAATCGATGCGCATGTATACAGAATTATGTACAGGAAAGCAGCAGGCGGTCAGTTCAGAAGTGTTGCACACATGAAGGCACAGCTTGTACAGATTACCGGGAGGATGGAATAATGGCAACAGGACCAAGATACTTCGTCCAGTTCCGCAGGCGCCGTGAGGGTAAAACCGACTACTACAAGCGCTTAAAGCTTATTGTCTCCGACAAACCGAGAATGGTTGTCAGAAAGTCGAACAAGCACATTACATGTCAGCTTGTTGAGGCAAAGCTCGAGGGTGACAATACACTTGTTGCGGCACACTCCAGTGAACTTGCAAAATACGGATATAAAGGCGCAACAGGCAATACACCTGCGGCATATCTTACGGGTATGCTCTTTGCCGTCAAGGCAATCAATGCAGGTTACGGTGACGCTATCTTAGATATCGGTTTACACCGCCCGAGACAGGGTGCAAAGGTATTTGCCGCGCTTAAAGGCGCAGTTGCGGCAGGTCTCGATGTCCCGCACAGCGAGGACATTCTTCCGGCGGACGAGAGAGTAAAGGGCAATGTTATTGCCGAGTATGCACCGGACAGAGCAGGCGACCTTGTTGCAAATGTCGAAGCATGTGAAGATGCAATTATGAAGGAGCTGAAATAATGGCCTTTGAACAGGATGTTTGGATTCCTCTCACCGGTCTCGGAAAAGAGGTTGCCGCAGGTAAAATAAAGAGCATCGACGATGTTCTCGAGAGCGGCAGACCAATCAAAGAGCCGCAGATTGTCGATTACTTCATACCCGACCTTGAGGATGAGGTTCTTGACATTAACATGGTTCAGAGAATGACTGACAGCGGAAGACGTGTTAAGTTCAGATGCGCGGTCGTTGTAGGTAACCGCAACGGATACATCGGATTCGGTCAGGGCAAGGATGCTCAGGTCGGAAATGCCATCAAGAAGGCAATCGACGATGCAAAACTCAATATCATCAAGATTAAGAGAGGTTGCGGCAGTTGGGAATGCGCATGCGGCGAGGCACACTCGATTCCGATGCGTGTTACGGGCAGAGCAGGCAGTGTAAGAGTTACGCTTATCCCCGCACCGCAGGGTATCGGCCTTGTAACCGGTGATATCGGTAAGAAGGTTCTCCAGCTTGCGGGTGTTCACGATGTCTGGACAACTTCCAGCGGAAATACCCGTACGACCATCAACTACGCAAGAGCAACCTACAATGCGCTTCAGCAGGCAAACCTTGTCAGAAAGGGAGGTCAGAACTGATGTATTTCGTTGTTCAGGTCAGAGGTGTTGTAAACACGAGAAGAGAGATTAAGGATACCTTAAAGATGCTTCGTTTACACCACATCAACCACTGTGTATTAATCCCCGAGACTCCGGCATACATGGGTATGATCAGGAAAGTAAAGGATTATGTTGCTTACGGCGTTGCCGAGGCAGATGTTCTGGCAACCGTCCTTGAGTCACGCGGACGTCTGACTGCGGACGAGAAGCTTACCGATGCATACGTGAAAGAGAACTCACAGTATGCCGATATCGAGTCATTCGCAAAGGCTATCTGCGCAGGCGAGGCAGAGATCACCGATTTACCGGGCTTAAAGCCGGTCTTAAGACTCCACCCGCCCAGAAAGGGATACAAGTCAATCAAACGCACATACCAGCAGGGCGGCGCACTCGGAAACTACGGTGCCGAGATTAACGGTCTTGTCTACAGGATGAGGTGAAGAGGGATGCCAGTAAACAAACGCACTAAATACCGCGGGTCACGTACATGCGGCGGCGGTACACACAAGAATCGCCGCGGCGCAGGTAACCGCGGCGGTAGAGGAAGAGCGGGACACCGCGATCACCGCTTAAGCCACTACCTTGTCCGTGGACTCTTCCATGAGGGTAAACACGGATTTGTCAACAAGAACGGCTATAAGGACAAGACTCTCGATGTCGGCGAGCTTGATCAGATTCTTGACAGGCTTGTCGAATGCGGACTTGCATCCGTCGAGGGTGATGTCTTCACGGTCGATGCGGAACAAATAGGAATTAATAAAATACTTGGCAGCGGTAAAGTTACTCATAAGATTAATGTAACTGCCGAGGCATTTTCGGAATCTGCCAAAGCAAAGATTGAAGAGATGGGTGGCCAGGCACTGACCGCCTAACTCATTTTTTGGTGAACTTATGGGAGCAATGCTGGATCGAATGGAACCTCTGTTAGCCGCAATGCCGGCTGTCAGACCTCCTGAAGGGCATGTCCATTTCAAGAACAAACTCTTGTGGACAGTTGCCGTTCTGATATTGTATTTTCTGCTGACTAATGTCCAGGTCTTCGGTCTGAGTGCCGATTCCTCCGACTGGCTCGGAATGTACCGTGCAATTCTTGCAGGTGCAAGCGGATCTATTGTCCACTTGGGTATCGGACCGATCGTTACTGCATCTATCGTTCTCCAGCTCTTAAACGGTGCCGATCTTTTGGGTATCAATACCCGCGAACCCCGTGGACAGGTTATGTACATGGGTCTTCAGAAACTCCTCATACTGGTTATGATCGTTCTTGAGGCAGCTCCGAACGTTATCGGAGGTTTCCTTCAGCCCGACGCAAATATTGCGCTGACGCTTTTCGGCGGCAGTCTGGCGACCGTATCATTCCTGATATTCCTTCAGTTGTGTATCGGAGGTCTTATCATCTTCCTTATGGATGAGGTCGTTACCAAATGGGGTGTGGGCTCGGGTGTCGGTCTTTTCATCGTGGCAGGCGTGTCGCAGGGTCTTATCAACGGTTTCCTTAACTGGGCGGCCGTTCAGGATGCGTATCCTGTGGGTTTCTTCCCGCGTCTGTTTGCAATAATTGCCGACGGCGCCAATTTGATGGAGTATTTCAGTCTGGATATTCTTGCTTTGATTACGACCGTGTTTATCTTCGGTCTTGTCGTTTATGCGGAGTCCACAAGGATTGAGATACCGCTTGCCCATGCGACCGTTCGCGGTGCAAGAGGCAGATTCCCCGTCAAACTCATATATGCAAGTGTCCTTCCGATGATTCTTGTCCGTGTTCTTCAGGCAAACTGGCAGATGTTCGGTCTTTTCCTGAACAATATCGGCATTACCTTCCTCGGTAAGTTCGAGGGACAGACTCCGGTTAACGGAATCATGTATGTTACGGCGCCTATCAATTCGCCCAACGACTGGATGTGGTGGCTCACCGATCTCGGTCATCCCGTATGGGAGGTTCTTCTGAGAATGGGTATCGATCTGATTGTCATGGTCGTGGGCGGTGCTATCTTTGCGCTGTTCTGGGTCAAGACTGCGGGTCTTGATTCGTCGCATGTTGCAAGGCAGATTCAGAGAAGCGGTATGAGTATTCCGGGTTACCGCAGAAACGAGCAGGTTCTCGAGAGATATCTTGATCGTTACATTCCGCGTGTTACCGTCATCGGCGGTGTTGCAGTCGGTGTTTTGTCCGTTCTTGCAAACTACCTCGGTGTTATCGGTGCGGTCGGAGGTACCGGACTTTTACTTACGGTAAGTATTATCTATCGTCTTTACGAAGAGATTGCAAATGAACAGATCATGGAGATGTATCCGTTCATGAGGAGCTTCTTCGGAAAGGAGTGATTTAAATGCCACAGAAATGCAAGAAAGTTGTTATTACTGGTGTTCCGGGTGTCGGAAAGACAACGGTTATCAACGGATCGATGGAGGCTTTGAAGGAGCTTGGTGTTCCTTACACCTCCATCAATTTCGGTACGTGTATGTTTGAGGTTGCTTGCGATCAGAATCTTGTGAGCGACCGCGATGAGATGCGCAAGCTGGATCAGGATGTTCAGAGGAACCTTCAGAAGACGGCTGCGCAGGTCATTGCAAAGATACAGGATAATGTCATTATCGATACTCACTGTACGGTCAGTACGCCTTCGGGTTTCCTTCCGGGTCTGCCGGCATGGGTGCTTGAGGAGCTTAAGCCGGATATCGTTGTTCTTGTCGAGAGCAACGAGGATCAGATCTTAAAGCGCCGTCTGTCGGATACCACGCGTACAAGGGATGTCGAGGGGTATCAGTCGATCAAGGATCATCAGAATTACAACCGCTATATGGCTGCGGCGTATTCGATGCTTACCGGATGTACGGTAAAGAGCATTAAAAATCAGGACTTCTTACTTGAGAATGCCATCAATGAGATGGTTACACTCCTGAAATAAGAGGGTTTATGGTCTCGAAGAGCGCTAAGCCCGCATCGCCTGCGGGCGGAGGGGGTATGTTTACCTTCCTCTTAATTATGCTTCTTGTGATGGTAGTTTACAGTGTGCCTTTCCTCAGGACGGGTATTGCTGATGCCGCCGGAATTGTTTTGAATCCGTTGCACAATGTTCTTGCCGTTTCATGGCCGATTCTTATTCTGGTTCTGTCCGCAATTACGGGCTGTTATTCATCTCTTCTTCAGAAGTATACGATTGATTACGAGAAGATGAAGCGTGTTCAGGAGAAGATGCGTGTTTTTCAGAAGGAGTTCAGAGAGGCTCAGCTTGCCGCCGACGAGAAGAAGATCCGCAAGCTGAACGAGAAACGCGATAAGGTGATGCAGGAGCAGCTTGAGGTTTCTCAGGAGCAGTTTAAGCCGCTCGGCTGGATTATGATTATCACGATTCCGATCTTTCTGTGGCTTTTGCAGATGGCACCCACGATGGGAACGATTTCGTTTCCGTTTATGGGTACGGTTGGCTTAAGCGATCCGACGTTCCTGTTTCTGCCGGCATGGATCATCTGGTATATGCTCTGTTCGATTACGATTTCGCAGGTCATCAGAAAGACTCTTGATATAGGCGGTGTCTGAGATGAGGATTACCGTAAGCGGTCCGCCCGGAAGCGGGACTACTTCTCTTGCGAAGGCGATTGCGGAGAAATACGGAATAAGACTTGTTTCCGCCGGCGATGTCTTCAGACAGAATGCGGCGGAGAGGAATATGGATCTGCTTTCGTTCAGTAAGCTCTGCGAGTCCGATCCGAGTGTCGATAAGAAGATTGATGCGGATCAGAAGAAGATCGGCGAGGAGAACTCCGATATTATCATTGAGGGCAGACTTGCGGGTCACATGGTAAGTAATGCGGATCTGAGGATCTGGGTTTTGGCTTCCGCGGATTGCCGTGCGCACAGGATTTCCGATCGCGAGGAGATCTCTTACGAGATTGCCAGACACGATACGGATATCCGCGAGAAGTCGGAATGTGACCGTTACATGAAGTATTACGGTATCGATATCCGTGATCTTTCCATCTATGATCTTGTCATCAGTTCGGAGAAGTGGGGCAAGGAAGAGCTTGCACAGGTTGTTGATTTTGCCATCGGCAGGATCAACAGGTAATTTTTTTGTTTTTTCAGTTTAGTTTTTCAGCTTGTTTTTCAGTTTTCAGCGTTACCCGTTTCGGCGTGTATGATGATTTAAGGCGCGGTTTTGGCGGTAAAAAAAGTAAATGTATGTGTTTGTTATTCTCTTCGAGTTTGTTCGATATATGTCTGTTCAGTCGAGTTTGGGTTTTTATCTATAATGATTCCTGATCTTTCATGATTGATGCCCCTGTCTCAAGGTGTGAGATAATGAGTTATTTGTCGTGTGATAATATATATTTCACTGTCTTTCAGTCTTGAGAGAATAAAGTTATTTTGCCGTAATTCACAGTTATTATTAGCGTGTTTGTGAACGCGGTCGGGTTGCGGCGCCGCGGCTGCGCCACGGATGCCCCGCAACGGTGCGGCGGACAAAGGTTTTCGGATTGCGGTATTCGCGACTCTGAAGCGACTGTGATCGGATAAGTGCAACTGCGCTGTGCAAAAACAGGTTGTAATACAGGGATAAAACAGGAAATCCAGAGAAATAAGGGGGATAACAGCGTGTATAAACAGTTCATCAATTTTTCAGGCTATTCATTTGATCTTGAGAAGTTCAACGGTGATTGGGGAGAGTTTCGAAAGTTCCTCGCGGTATATGACCTTGACGGTGCGGAGATGCTCCTCGATTTCGGGGCGCTCGACGGCAGCGTTCCGAAGGATGTCGTCGGCGCCGTCCACTTCCCGTCTTTCATGGGCTGGTACAGACTCTGGACGGATAAGGATTTCACGGTGCCGGCGGAGATTGACAGGAGTATGGTGAAGTATTTCTACGGCGGCGAAGACCGCGAAGAACTCATCTCAAACTTCACCGCATGCATAGCGGATAACGCCAAATTAGCGCCGGCATACGGCGTCTTTCATGCGGGTTACATGGAGGCGGAGCATACCTTCATGAAGAAGATGCCGATACCCGACAATGCCGTTCTTGACGCAACTGCAGAGTTCCTCAATACCTGCGCAGGAAACTTCGCCGGCGGCGAGATGCCGTTTCCGATTGCCGTCGAAAACCTCTGGTGGTCGGGGCTGACCTTCCTTGACCCTGCGGCAACGTCGCGGTTTATGAACCGCCTTGAGTTTGAGAACTTCTTCTTCCTTCTGGATACGGGGCATCTCATGAATGCCGGCGGGGTCACATTCTCCGAGTCCGACGGAATCGATTTCGTCCTTGACACCCTAAGCCGCCTTAGCGCCGATGCCGTTGAGAAAATCCGCGCCGTGCACCTCCACTTCAGCGCTTCCGGCGAGTATCAAAAGACCATGAAAGCGCCGGAAAACTTTAACGAACTCGGCTTCAATGATCAGAGCGCCGCCATCATGGCGCATCTCAAGAAGTTCGACGAGCACCGTCCTTTTTCTCTTCCCGAATGCAAAAAGATACTCGATTTTGTCAAACCCGATTATGTGACGCACGAGTTCATGGGCACGAGAGACGAGCTTGAAGCGGCAGTCACAAAGCAGTTGCGGGCGCTGAAGTAATTAAACAAAAGTGATTCCGCAAAAGTAATCAGCAAAAAAGGGAATTACAGAACACATGATTTCAGTGCTCTGCTCATGATTACATGATTAGGGTGACAATGTGCTTATGAATGTCTTTTCCGTTTGTGAAAGTTTTGAATAGGTAACAAGTTTAAAAAAACGGATGGATGAGTATCCGTTTTTTTAATTTCAACTGTTATCAGTTTAGTTTACTGTAACAGTCTGTGATGAAATCTGCTTTCCGCTGTTCTTGTCGAGTACTGTTATTACAACCATGTCGCCTTTATTTGGTTCAAATCCGACAAATTTGTTTCCTTGTTTTGTTGTTAAGAAAACGTCATCCCAATCAATTGATAACATATCGCCTGACTGGAAAGAATCACTACTAATAGATCCACCTGTTCTGAGTAATTTAGCATTTGTAAGATTTACATTGGAAACCATGTCTACATAGGATCCAGATGTAATTTTGGTTTTAACGTCAAGAGATGAGCCTACGATTGAATCACCACCGTGATGTGTTAATACTAATGGGTTTCCAACGGAAAGAGCACCCGTGATACTTGCCTGTGGTGTAGGTGCAGTTGTACTGACAAGTCCTCCGCCGAATGCTGAGACTACTCCTGCGATGATTAAGGTTACAACGAGCATGAGCATGACGCCGACTACGGGCGATACTGCTTCTTTATTTTCAATGAATCTCATATTTTATGCCTCCACTACATAGATGTCTTTGTCAAAGATAATCTGTCCAGTTGGAATATCTATAATTTTGACATTTACTACATCTCTGTCCGTTAACCATTCAGCATTATTAATTACTGAATAATCTTTATATCCATAAACGCTATATGACCACGATTTTGAGGGATCTGGATCTACATAGTTATAGCTACTCAGTGAAGCTTGTGCTTTCATGACATCTCCTGGGCGCAGAATGTAGTTACCGAACCATAAACTTGAATCTGAACTGGGGAATTTTTTAGGAATTACTAAATATGGGTCTTGGAATTTACAGGTAGTCTCGTTAGCGTTAGCTTTTTCTAATGATAAGTTGACATATCCTCCATAATCATTGAATGCCTGTGGCTCTTTACTGGCAGGCAGTGCTGTTGTTTCTCTATAATAGATTTCTTTAGATGTCCTGTTTGTCCATGATGTGACAATCTTTGTGCGGGCTGTATCAATCGGGTCGCCACCGAGGTGGGTAATCGTCATTGTCGGTTCAATGACTGCCCCCATACCCCACGATGGAACTGAGTGAACAATCTTTACATCAAAAGCTGCCTGAGGAGCTTTATCAGCTGTGCCGACAAGACCGCCGGCAAAGGCACTGACCGTTGCCGCGATGATAATCGTTACTACGAGCATCAGCATTACGCCAACCACAGGCGATACTGCGCTCTCGCGCTCTTTTGCTTCGAAAAGAGCATTGTTGAAGATTTTACTCATTAATAATCCTCCAATACAAACACAAACACCTATGCGTTATCGGGTCTCGGATAATAATGAATGTTCATTACTATGCGAAACCAAACTCAACAGTTCAGTAACCACAACTAAACTATTTTTTAGTTAACACATATTTGTTTGATACTCTTTAATTAGCGACATTGAAATATATAAGACTTATTTCGAAATTGTTAATGCCGTTAACAAAAAAAGTGTCAAAAATCGATCATATCGGGTATTTTCGGGTCACGGTATTATGCGCGCAGGGAAAATCGGGTGAGGGAGTTTTTCATGAAGCGGTTTTCATGTGAAAACGGGTTAAAGATCCGATCTGCTTTTGTTTTTGAGGCGGCGCACGGAAATTTCGGGTTTTAGATCGTCCGAAACGTCCCGTGTTTATTGAAACATAAACAATATGTACTATCAAGTATTATCTTATTGAACATAAGTATTACAAATGTGGTGCTTTACGGCAATTTATGGTATTTTCGGGGCATCCGGCAATCGGGGTTGAGAGTTGCATCTCAATGCTCTGATCAAGTGCGGTTGATTTGGACGGCATGATTAACGCAAAAAAATCTGATATAATGAAAGTAATAAATAATTATATAATAAATAAAAATATGTGTATATATTTGTGAGTTTTCCGCGGCATGAACGAAAAATTCGGATTCGACCGTGAAGAAATACAGATACGGCACTGCTGTAATATATATTTATTATCAATCAAGCAAGACATGTAATGAAGAGTGAGTAACACTAAAGAAATTCCTGTAAACCCGCGGCATTAATCATTAACTTCAACGGCGCAGGTATCGGTGTGGTGTGTTCCGGCACTGCCGCCGAATCATTGAAAATCGAAAATATATAAAAAACAAATCGGCAAAAACAAATCGGAATTAAATCGAAGGTTACTCAAAAGTTACTCGTAAAAATAGGGGGACTGAATAATCAGTATTTACGAAAATGGCAGGCGCAAAAACATTTGATACCGATAAACTGGTCAGACTGATGGGGGTGGCAGTCGTAATCGTCATTGTCCTCATCGCCGTGGCTGTCGGAATGGTTGTTCTCAAAGACGTTTCAAATTTCATACCGGGCACGGGATCATCAGCGGTTCCCGATCAGACCGGCAGTCAGAATATCCCGGGCAACCCCGCCGTCGGACAGACTACCGTTCCCGCTAACGATCCGTCATACGATCCCGTAGCCGAGGCACGCGAAGCTTACATAAGGGCATTGCAGGAAGCCGCCGCCAAAGAAAACAAAACCGACAAAAGTGTGGACGATTCGGTAACGGAGATACCCGTTTACGGCTCCGAGAAAGCCAACACACTCTCAGCCAACAGCCCGAAATCGGACGGCAATATCTCAATCGGATACTATCAGGTAATCTTCGAGAAAAAATATGATTACAGGAAAACCCTTGGCAACAGCAGTCTCCTCGTTGACGTCAACCGCGGTCCGCTCATCGTTCACTATGAGATCTCGAACCCGACGGTCACAATCGGAAGCGGAACGGGAAGCACTAAAAACAAAAAATATACCGATGATTCCGGTCGCGAAATCAAGGATCTGCCAACCGAAAACCCCACATACTGCTATGCCGAGATAAACATCATAGACAACAAAACAGGCAAGACAGTAGCCACCGGCGGATTCGGCAGAACGGACTCCTCATCGACGAAGAAAGACATATCGGTCTACAGTGCCGGCGAATACCTGATATACTGCACGGGCACGGGACTCGATATCGACGTAAAGGTAATCACCGGCGCAACCGAAGATAACCCCAACGCAATCGCCGTGGACACCGGCGCAAAAGACGCATTCTCATCACTGACGCGGTCGGGCACAAAGACCGTAAAAACCGGTTCCGGTTCGACGACATCATCCAATAACGTCGACGACGAGAGCATACCCCCGTGGGAAAGGTGGTAATGTTGGATCTGTTAAAGACGCTCGATATCGGCTCAATCGCCAAGAAGGCACATCTCCTTAAGAAGAAGGATGAGGTTGCCCCAGAAAACGGCGACGGTACCGAAATCGGGGACTTTAACGGTACCGCCAACCGCAGCGCGGACGGTGAAATCTTAATCCCCTACGACGATGCGCAGAAAAATCCCGACGAGATCCAGAAGCAACTGAACTCAGAGAAGAACAAACCAGGCGCAATCGAGAAAGGCAGAGAATTTTTTAACTCGATAGTAGACGGCATTATCGGCACCAAACCCGTCGACGAATCGGTATACACCCCCGAACCCCCGGAAACGTCCGCACTGCCGGAAGTCTCCAAGAGCCTCCTCGAAGAAGGGGTAACCATACTTGATACCTACTGGTTGCTTGCACCCTACTCCTATGTCGCAATAGTGGAGGATAAGGAACAGAACAAGAGTTACCGCGTATTCGAACCGCTCATCACCGAGAAAGAAAAACTCATACTCGAGGAGACCGACGCCGAACTCCGCTCGGTAATGCTCTATGACGCCACAAAACTGAATGAAGAGATAAAATTCGACTATGCGACGGTTCATCGTATAATCAGCAAACTCGACCCGTCAATCGACATAAGGCGCACGGGAATCATCTGCTACTATCTCGAGAGAAACTTCCACGGATACGGAAGACTCGATCCGCTGATGCACGACGAAAACATCGAAGATATCACGTGCAACGGTCCCGGTATACCCCTCTTCATATATCACCGCAAATATGCAAACCTGCCCGTAAACATCGTCTTCAACGGCGAAGACCTCAACCGCTACGTCCTTAAAATAGCTCAGAAAGCCGACAAACAGCTCTCGCTCACAAGCCCGCTCGTCGATGCCGCACTCCCCGGCGGCGCACGTGCGCAGATAACCTATACGGACGTAGTCTCCTCGAAAGGCAGTTCGTTTACAATCCGTAAATTCAAATCCGACCCGATGACGCCTATTGACCTCATCGACTACGGCACATACGACGCCGAGATAATGGCATTCCTCTGGCTCTGCGTCGAAAACCGCAAGAGCGCCATCGTCGTCGGCGGAACGGCATCCGGAAAGACATCCATGATGAATGCATTCTCGCTCTTCATCCCGCAGTTTGCAAAGATCGTATCCATCGAAGATACCCGTGAAATTCAGATGCCGCATAAAAACTGGCTCCCCATGAAGACACGTGAGAGCACGGCGGAATCCGGAAAAGGAAACGTCGACATGTTCTCGCTCCTCAAAGCCGCACTCCGTCAGCGCCCCGAATACATCATTGTCGGCGAGGTCAGAGGCAGCGAAGCCCAGACACTCTTCCAGGCAATGAACACAGGACACACCACATACTCCACACTCCATGCCGGAGGAATCGAGCAGGCAATCAACCGCCTCACCACAAACCCCATAAACGTCCCCCCCTCGATGTTCGGCGCACTCAACCTGATGATAATTCAGCAGCTCCAGTACGTGAACAAAAGAATGGCAAGACGCTGCATCTTTATTGCCGAAACCTTCGTCAAGAAGAACTACATCGACTACAACATCCTCTACAAGTGGCAGCCCTCAACAGACACTTTCGAGAAGATCTACAGAGATTCCAGGGTCCTCAAAGAGATTGCCTACAGTCAGGGCTGGACCGACGCACAGGTAAGAGAAGAGATAGACAAGAGGAAAGAGATCCTTATGGGTCTTCTGCAGCACAGAATCAGAGATTCCGATCACATCACCACGGTCTTTGACGAATTCAGCAAGAACGGTCACTATGAATTTGACTAACAACCCCCTCATGAATTCACTCAACAACGATGAATTCAAGAAATCTCTCAAATCGGCGCACATCCCGATAACCTCCGAGGATTATCTCCTTCTGGTTATTTTCGGGACCGTTCTTGTCGGATTGGTCCTGATTCTCCTAATACTCTTAAACTTCCTTCTCAACATCAACCTAAACCCCATACCCTTTCTCGACCCCGTAATCTCAATGGCAATCTTATTTCTTGTCATAGTCGGCACCGTATTCACGCTTGCCTATACCTATCCGCAGATGGAATGTTCGGGACGAAAGACAAGAATCGAGTTTGATCTGCCCTATGCCGTCACCTACATGCAGGCTCTCTCCACAACAATGACGCTCTTCTCCATCTTCAAGAGCGTTGCCGAAAACTACGATCTATACGGCGAAGTCTCGGAAGAATGCGCCATGATAGTAAGAGATGTCGAGTATTTCGGCGATGACCTCATGGTGGCAATGAGGAACGTCCAGAGCATAACGCCGTCGGAAAATTTCAGCGAACTCCTAAACGATCTCGCAATGGTCTTCAAGACCGGCGGCAGCATGACGGACTTCTTCGCTTCAAAGTCCGAACATTACCGCGAGACCGCACTTCAGGAACTTGACAACACCTTAAAGACCATGGAGATCATGGCTGAGATATACGTAACGGCATTCGTTGCGGGACCAATCGCCATAATGATAATGATAGTCGCCCAGAATCTCTCGGGTCAGTCTACGGTCGACTTTCTGGCGCCGCTCATGTATATCGGTCTGCCCATCGGCGCAACCGCTATGGTCTTCCTGCTCTATATCATGATGCCGCCCGACACTCTCACCATCAGCAGAAAAGCCCTGCCTCAGGCGGAATACTCCGATACCAACATCGATCCCGGAAGCATGATGCTGGTCGATGAAAAATTCATGAAAAATTTCGAGAGTCACAGAAATCTCCTGAGAATCCGTGAGATACTCCGAAACCCGATGAAATACTATGTCTCGGACTACCAGTACGGAGCGGTCTTCGGTGTGATTTTAGCCTGTATCGTAGCCCTGCTGTTTTTTAACGGAACGCTTGCGAAGTTAATTCCGACATACACATTGGAAGCATTCATCTCACTCTTTGTGATCATGTTCATGCTGCCTGTCGCGGTTGCCTATGAAGCAAGGAATCACTATCTGAAAAAGTTCGAATCACAGCTTCCCGCCTTCCTCCGCGAGATCTCGGATATGAAAGATATGGGTATGACGCTTCAGAGTGCCATTCACATAATTGCGAACTCCAAGATAGGCGTCCTCACAAGAGAGGTAAAGATAACATCCACCGAGATAAAGATGGGAACAAGCGTATCGCTTGCGCTTTACAAACTTGAAGAGAGAATCGGACTTGTCTCGGTAAAGCGTGCAATATCGCTGGTCATAAAGGCAAGCGAGATAACCGACCATCTCCACGAGATCCTTGCCATAGCCATAGGTGACCTTGAACATTTCCTTAAGATGAAGAACGAGCGTTTCGGAGTTTCGTTTGTCTACGTCGCCATTATTTACCTCTCACTCGGTATCTTCCTCTATTCGGCGTATCAGCTGAACGTGACCTTTATCGAGAGTTTCTCAGAGTTCAATCTCAACTTCAACGTCTCCTCGAATGTCGGTGAGATGTTCCATATCTCTATAATTCTGGCGCTATTCTCGGGTCTGATGGCGGGACAGCTGAGTGCGAACAACATTCTTGCGGGACTCAAGCACAGCATTATCTTTCTTCTGGCGACCGGCGTCCTGTTCATTTATATTATTTGAGGTTGTAATTATGAAAACACGAGATTTCGGGGAGATAATTATGGGGAATAATGTTGGGAAATTTAGTGGAAACATTGTGGGGAAATTTATGAGAAATATTGCGGGAAATACCGGGGGGAATAATACGGGGAATAATACGATGTTGCCGCATGTGATGCCGCAGACGTTGCCGCGGAATTCTTTGGATAACCGTGCCATATCTCCCGTGGTCGGCGAGATGCTCATGCTCACGGTTGTCCTTATACTGGTGGCTCTTTTTGCCGCATCTTCGAGCAGTTTTATTCCGAGTGACCGGGAACCCTCGGTGAATATACTGGTCGGCGACGTTGACCCGTCCAATCATGACGTGACTCTCTGGCATAAGGGCGGAGATGTCGTATCGCTCTCTAACATGAAGGTGATTATCGGAAACGGCAATGAAAGAAATACCTTTACCGAGGATAACTTTGTCATAAACGGCGATGACGAACTGAAGAACTTCAAACCCGGCGATTACATGACCGTACACGCGGGTTATGACATCAGGGGAGAGGACATAACCGTAGTTGTGGGAAGTACGGTAGTAATGTACGGGAGAATCCGCGAATGAGAGCCAAAACCGATAAAAAATCCGATGCGACCGCATTCAATGCGAAAATTACTGTAAAAACCGCCGACCGCGAAAACGCGGTAGCGCCGGTTGTCGCCGTTCTTCTTATACTTGCGGTATTAATGACAATAATCTCGCTCTATTCCGCCATATACGTCCCCGCTCTTAAGGAACAGTCGGAGATAGAGCATCTCGCGGGCGTCGAAGAGGCATTTCTCAGGTTCTCTTCCGACATCGAGAGTGCCATACTCACCAAATCCGAAGGCACGGTAACGCGCAATGTCGAACTCGGCGGCGGCAGTGTCGTATTATCGCCGCTGAAATCCGGCGGCATAATGGAGGTCAAGAATGAGACTCCGACGTGGACTTACAAGATTTATAAGGACGGATATGCCGCACAGGAAAATCTTATCGCACAATCCCTGCTTGTCAACTTCTCTTATGAGGCGGTCGGCAATTTCTGGATGGATAACGGATATCTCTGGGACTACGGAATTGTCTCCTTAAAGACGCCTTATTCGAGCGCAACGCCGATTCAGTATACGACATATGAAGCCGCGGCTGATGACATAAAAGCGAACGGCGGAATATTCAGGTCAATGTTCGATCTGGATTATCTCTCGAATGTCGTTTTCGAGAAGGACGGAGAAGGTAAGCTGACCGGCAATACGTATCTGAACTGCTCGGAGATTATAATTACCGCCGTAACCTTTGAGAAAGGCGCAAGCGACTACACAAGCGGAAGCGGACATGCGACATTAAAGATGGATTCGAAAATGGAGTATCAGACAATATCAACGGGAGATTTGGTAATCACCATGAATCCCGATCTGTTCCCGCCGGTGAATACGGATAATCTTCCCAATTCGGCGGGTGATGTTCTCGAGTATAACATAGGTAAGGAATTGGATAACCTCAGAAATCAGGGATTCGCCAATATCGGAACCTTTACCTATGACCCCGATCACGTATTCCGTGTGCACTTTAATGCCCCCGTTAAAGTAACGGTAAGAAATCTGATACTGACGATAAGCGTATAATTGTACCGGCATACCGGTATGGAGCGGTTTGAAGACAAAATAACCAAAATTAAACAACCATAAGTTAACTTTATTTGTATCTGCTCCCATATTCTTTATGCAAAATCGCACCCTTTTCATTTTTTCGGCTCTGCTTCTCGTAATCTGCGCCTGTATATGCGGATGTACGGGAACCGTAGGCACGAATACCACACCCGTTCCCACCGCCGCGGTTACGGAGACACCTGCGGCAGCAACGGCAACACCGACCGCAACGGCGACAGCAGCCGCAGCAACAAACGCGACCGGTAACGGAATTACAATAGTCGACGATACGGGCACGAGCGTCTATGTCCCCGCAGGCGTCGAGCGCATTGTCTCGCTGGCGCCGAGCATCACCGAACTTTATTTCGCAATGACCGACGACAACTCTACGACGAAGCTTGTCGGCAGAACATCATACGACAACTACCCCGAAGAAGCCCTGCTTGTCGACTCAATCGGCGGAATGACAACCGGCGCAAGCATCGAGTCAATAATCTCAAAGGACCCCGACCTCATAATGTCGACGACAATGGTTGACATGAACATGATAAACCAGCTTCGCGCCAACGGCTATCCCGTCCTCGTCTTTGAGATCGACAAACTGGAAGACATCTTCGAAAATATCAGAGTAATGGGAAAAGTCCTCAACGAAGAGAAGAATGCCGAGTCACTCATAACGAAGATAAACGGCGAAATCTCCGAGATTGAGGCAAGACCGCATGAGACGCCTCTGCCAAAGACAATGTATGCGGTAGCCGCCGATCCCATGTATGTCGCCGGAAGCGAGACCTATCTTGACGAACTGATAACGCTTGCGGGAGGAATCAACTGTTACAGTGATATGTCCGGATACGGCATCGTAACAACCGAATCCATAATCGAGCGTCAGCCCGAGGTCATAATTGTAATTAAGGGACCCATGGACTCTGGACTCAACATGCGTGAACAGATACTGAATAACAAGGAACTTGCGAACGTGCCCGCGGTAAAGACCGGCAGGATTTACACGGTCGACGATGACATAGTATCACGCCCGGGACCCAGAGTAGGACAGGCACTGGAGATCCTCTATTCATGTATCAGCGAAAACGCACAGTAATCATCACCGGAGGTCTCTTCCTCCTCACACTTTTTGTAATGACCGTCTCCGTCGGCATCGGAGAATCGGGGATAGCGCCCCAGAAGGTCTTTGATATACTTACGGCAGGCATCTTCGGTACGACACCCTACTGGAGCGTCGGCGAAGAAACCATAGTACTCGGTATCCGACTGCCGCGTGTGATCCTCGGCGCTCTCGTGGGCGCATCTCTCGCACTTGCGGGTGCGGCACTTCAGAGTCTTTTCAGAAACCCGATGGCGGATCCGTTCATCCTGGGTATATCGAGCGGAGCCGCACTCGGAGCCTCGCTCGTCTTCGTATACGGACTCAGTGTGGCGTTTACAATCTACAGCATCCCCGTAATGGCTTTCATATTCGGACTCGGCACTCTCTTCCTTGTCTACAACGTTGCCCGCGTCGGAAACATGATTCCGATAAACACACTCCTTCTCTCCGGTGTCGCCATATCGGCGCTTTTCAGCGCCTGCAACTCCTTTGTCATGTTCACGGCGGGTCACAACCTCAACGCCATCATGTTCTGGACCATGGGAAGCCTCTCGGGGCGCGGCTGGGACTATGTCTGGGTAATGCTGCCGTTCACGCTCGCGGGCATAATAATCATGATAACCCTGACGCGCCATCTCAACGCCATGATGTTCGGCGAAGAATCGGCGCAGTATCTCGGAATAAATGTCGAGCGCCTAAAGAAGATTCTGCTCATAGTGACCGCCGTCATAACAAGCGCCGCCGTATCGGTAAGCGGAATAATCGGCTTTGTAGGTCTTATCATCCCGCATATAGTGCGGCTTGTAACCGGACCCGATCACAGGGTTGTCGTGCCCGTCTGCGTCTTTACGGGCGCACTCTTCATAGTCCTTGCCGATATGTTTGCGCGTGTCATCATAGCGCCGAGCGAACTTCCTTTGGGCATTCTGACGGCACTGTGCGGTGCGCCCTTCTTCCTTTACCTGCTAAGAAGCAAGAGAGGTGAGCTCTGATGCCGATTGAAGTCAGGAATGTGGCATTCAGCTATAACCATAACCCGTCAAAGCGCGACGCCGATATAGGACTTAAGGAGAACGCCGTCTTAAAGGACATGACCTTCACATGCCGCGACAACCGTGTTACGGGCATTGTCGGACCCAACGGTTGCGGCAAGACAACAATTCTGAAAGTTATCGCAGGATTTTACAAAGCGCAGTCGGGAACAATAAGCTATGACGGGAAGAATACCGGAAACATGCATGCCGCCGAACTTGCAAGACTGCGTGCGGTCGTGGAACAGACGGTATATACGCCGTTTGCCTTCCCCGTCTACGACTATGTGATGCTCGGACGCACCCCCTATCACGGCAACTTCTCCGCCGATACCGAGGAGGACAATGAGATCGTCCTCAATGCGATGAAAGATACGAATGTCCTTCAGTTTAAGGACAGAAAGATAAACGAGCTCTCCGGCGGCGAACTTCAGAGGGTAATGATTGCAAGGTCGCTCGCGCAGGAGCCGAAATATCTGATGCTTGACGAGCCGACATCCCACCTCGATATCAGGCAGCAGCTTGAGGTCATGAAACTTCTGAGGACGATATCGTCGGATACGACCGTCATGTGCATTATCCACGAGATAAATCAGGCGGCGGCATACTGCGACGATGTTGTCATGACCGCGGGCGGCTACGTCGTCGGCGAAGGCAAAGCCGAGGATATCTTAAACTACGACAATCTCAACGAGGTCTTCGGCGTCCTCTCGATACAGACGAATCAGCCCGAGAGCGGCAAGAAACAGTTCCTCTTCTCTCTGCAACCCGATACGCATACCGAGCGGATAAAGCACGTGCATGTGATAAGCGGCGAAGGACGCGGAGGGCGCATACTTCTTACCCTCAAACATGCGGGATTCCGTGTTACCGCGGGCATTCTTAGCAGAAACGACGGTGATTATCTCGTATGCCGTTCGGCAGGCATTGAGACCGTATCCGTGCCCTCGTTCTCGATGTATTCCGACGAAGCGATAATGGAACAGAAGAAACTCTGCGACGAAGCCGATGCCGTGGTGCTTGTCGCCACCGATGTCGGCAGCTGCAATCTCGGAAATCTGGAAACGGCATACTCTTACCTGAATTCGGGAAAGGTGGTCTGTTTCGTGGACCACAATCTGAAGGAGTACAAATACGACAATACCGCGGATAAGCGGGCGACACGTATCTATGATGAAATGCTTAAGGGTGCAAAAGCGTTCTCAAGTGCCGACGAACTCCTCACCGAGCTCATGAACTGACGAATTGTATGAACTGACTAACTGACTAACTGTATGAACTGACGAACTGACGAACTGACGAGTTTATGAACTGACCGAAAGTATGACAAAAGTATAAAAGTATAAGAGTATCCGCGGGCGGTATCGATACGCAACGCTTAAGGGAATGAAACTGTGAGAAAAATAACTATATGAAATGAACTAAACAGAATTAATTAAAAACGGGTAATTGACGGAGTTAAAAATGAGTGAAAAATACGGATATGTTCAGATAAACACGGGAAACGGCAAAGGAAAGACGACGGCGGCGTTCGGAACGTCGCTGAGGATGCTCATCAGAGGAGAGAGTGTATTCTTCGGTCAGTTCATCAAGGGAACCGATACCGCCGAACTTGCAATGCCGAAATACTTCCCGGAATTTACGATAAAGCAGTTCGGAAAGGGCTGTTTTATCATGCGAAAACCCGATGAGGAGGATATTCGCATGGCGCACGAAGGACTGAAGGTTGCCGCGGAAGCGCTCAAATCGGGACGATACGGTCTGGTCGTTCTCGATGAGGTAAACGTCGCCGTATCCGTAGGTCTTCTGACCGCCGCGGAAGTCCTTGACGCCGTTAAAAACCGCGCCGAAGGCACGGAAGTCATAATGACGGGACGCGATGCGCCGTCCGAGTTCATCGAATATGCCGACCTCGTAACCGAGATGAAGAAGGTCAAGCATTACTTTGACGAAGGCATATCCGCAAGAAAAGGCATTGAATATTAAATTTCAATGCGTTTTTCAATGAATTAATATCTTATTTTTGATTAGTTTCCTATTATTTTGCGGCATCCGTGACCGTTCTCAGATCATGCCCGTGATTATTGCCGCTGCCGCGATTGCCGCAACGGCGACAAAGAGAAGCATTACGTAGTCATATACGGAATACTCGCTCTCGGTGAGCGGCGTTCTCTTCATCGTGCGCAGACCGCGCAGATCGATTGTAAGTCCGAGAACGTTTGCCTTTCCGAGAGCGTTTGATACCAGCGGGATTATAATCGGCGTAAGCGACTTCAGTTTGCCGACAAGACCCTCTCCCGGGTAGTATGCCCTTGCCAGCTGTGCCTCCTGAATCCTCTTTCCTTCGAGCTGAAGGGACGGAATGAATCTGATTGCAATCAGAAGCATGAGCGTATAGTCCACGGGCAGGTGCAGTTTCTGAAGAGCGTGCACCATATCGCGCGGCTGTGTGGATATGATCAGAATCTGGAATGCAAAGAGCATTGCAAAGAACCTGAGCGAAAGTATCAGCGCAAAGTTCAGCGCACCCGCGGTAATCGGGATATTGCCGCCGATATACGGTATGAACGACGGAATCAGGTATCCCATGACATCGCCGGACTGCATGGTAAGAACCGTAAGCAGTATCAGACCGATGGAGAGGAAGACAAGCATCGGTATCTGTCTGATAAGTTCGCGCGAGAACCTGCCGACAACCGAGAGCGCGAAGAGGATAATCGCCGTCGCCGCTATGATATCCGGTCTTGTCGAGACGATTGCTATGAGGATAACGACTACGAGGAAGATAATCTTCGTAAGCGCGTTCATCCTGTGGAATATGCCGTCAATCCGTTTATACTGTAAAATTTCCGCCATTTCAGTTCACCTTCACGCGAATATCCTCGACGATTCTGCCGTCCGCCATCTTAATTATCCTCTGTGCGTAATTCCTGACAATCTTCATGTCATGGCTGACCATAATAACGGTATGACCCTGCCTGCTCAGTTTTGTAAGAATGCCCATGATGCGTCTTGCCTCAATCGGATCAAGTCCCGTCGTAGGCTCGTCGAGTATGATGATCTCGGGGCGCATCGCGGTAACGCAGGCGATTGCAAGGCGCTGACGTTCTCCGCGGCTCATCGAACGCGGGAAGACCTTTCTTTTATCCGAAAGACCGACCTCCGCGAGGATGCCGTCGATAATCCCGTTGCATTCCTCCTCTTTCTTTCCGATATTTTTGAGACCGAAGAGAATCTCCTTCTCGACCGTCTCCTCAAAGAGCATGGTATCGGGGTTCTGGAAGACAAGACCGGCATGATTCGCAAGCTCGGTCACGGTGGCTTCTTTTGTGTTCATGCCGGCAACGATTACATCGCCCGATGTCGGTTTCAGAAGTCCGTTGAGATGCTTTGAGAGCGTCGTCTTTCCCGACCCGTTCTCGCCTATGACCGCGACGAGTTCGCCGTGCTTAATCTCCACGGAAACCCCGTCTATACCGCGGTTTTCTCCGTATTTGTGAACCAGATCGGTTATCTTTATCGCCGTTTCCCTGCGGTCGAACTCCGCTTCCTGCGTGCCGTTGCCGTTACCGTCGCCGTCGCTCGCGGAGTCCGAATCTCCGCATTTCAAATCCGCGATGTCTTCATCGTCACGGTAGTTATCGAAGAACTCTCCGGCGCTGACAACGCCCGAGATATGTCCCTTCTCTATCATGACGACGCGGTCGGTAATCTCCGCCATCTCGCGCGGTTTCTGCTCGACGACGATTATTGTCTTCTTCTGCGCTTTCAGTTCCTTGAGTATGGAGATGATGACGCCGGTCGCATGCGTGTCGAGTTCGGCAGTGGCTTCATCGAGTATGATGCAGTCCGTTCCCGACGCAAGTGTCGCGGCAAGGGCAACTCTCTGTTTCTGTCCGCCGGAGAGTGTATGCGGCGGGCGGTAACGTATCTTCCCGATATCGGTAAGTTTCAGGATCTTCTCGAGGCGCTCTTTTACATCGGCGCTGCTTAATCCGCGGTTCTCGAGACCCGAGAGAACTTCTTCTTCTACCGTGGTAAATATCAGCTGTGCATCCGCGTCATCGAAGACAACTCCGATTTTCTTGCCGATATCGCCCATATTTTGATAATCGCGGACGTCTTTGCCGAATATGGTGATTGTTCCCTCGGAACTGCCTTCGTATTCGTGCGTGAGGATACCTGCCGCGGCAAGGCAGAAAGTAGTCTTTCCCGCGCCCGTGGTTCCGTTTACGAGGATACATTCGCCTTTCTTAATGTCGAGGTCAATTCCGGTGAGCGCGGGGTGACTGCCGGACGGATATGTGTATGAGAAGTTCTCGAATTTTATCGCTGAGACATCTGGTTCATCTTCGGCGGCGTCTTTTGTTGCGGCATCGACAGTCACCGCACGGATATCGGCGCTGATATCGGCGGGTTCCCGTGTCTCGGCAGTTTCGGCACCTGTTGCCGTATCCGCATCCGCATCAGCGTTTTCGACCGCGTCTTCAACGACCGCGCCCGCGCCCGACTTCTTCCCGCTTCCCCGCATAAGAATCTTTGAGGACGGTATGAAGAGTATCTGTGTAATTATTGAGTTTGCAAACGCCGTCAGGATAATAATCGGCGAGAGGAGCAGGACGTAAGCGCCGATTGTAAACGTCTCCATAGGTTCGGGGATTACGCCGGCGAGGATGACGACCAGACAGATTGCAAGGAATGTAAATCCGCTTACGAGCGTTGATATAAAGGTCGCAACTCCGGCTGAGAGCGGAATCTTATTTCTGAGTATTGTGTATGCCGCCATACACACGACCGCGCCCAGCGGCTCCGAGATGAGGTTTGCGGGCGGCAGTATTGAGTGACTAATCAGTGCCGATATGATACCTGCGACAATTCCTATGCTGATTACGTCTTTTAATCTCGGCATTATGAGGATGATTGCCAGACAGTATAATGCGATAATCGGATTGGCTACTATTGCCCCGGGCACTATATTCGAGAGATATCTCAGTATGGCGCCGATTGCAAGCAGAATTCCTACTATGGCGATGTCTCGTGATTTCATGATATTTACCTGATCCGTATTTGTTACACTTTGATGTATATAATTATACATTGAAGTATTAAATCGTATCTATGTGACATTGATTTCCGGCATCCTTCTCATCCGTTTTGCATGGCGTAATGTGACGGAGAATGGAGTGATTGATGGATTGAGGCAACTGTGGGAAGTGTGTTGAAATGAGAAAAATTGCTGGAAAATGAAAGGATAGTGAAAGAGGAAGAATGAATGAAAAAAATGTTGGTAGTGGTAATGTTGGTGGTTATTGTTTGTGTCTGTATCGATGGATGTATGATTACGGTTCCGTTATTTCGTCTTCAATGAATTCCGGTGTCTGTGGTTTAATTATGTGAGTTCTTATGTCCTATGAGGTGTTTATGCGGTGATTCTCTTTGCCGGTATGTAAAGTATCTGCGTTACTATACAGTTGAATGCCGCCGTTATTATGACAATCGGCGCAACCGCGGCGAAGAAACCTGCCATGGTTCCGGTCGGCACCGCGATGACGGATGCGAACATGACTGCCATGCAGATGAAGATGAACGAGAAGCCGCTGACGAGGGTCGTGATGAAGGTCGTGATTGCGGGCGCGACAGGTGCCAGCTTTGTGGGTTCGCGGCTCTTGTCCTTGTTTCCGGCAAGCAGTGCGAAGAGGATCACACATACAATTGCGCCGAGCGGCTCCGAGATGAGGTTTGCCGGCGGGAATATCGAATGACTGATAAGCATTGAGACGACCGCGGCTACAAGACCTATGCCTATTGCCTCTTTAAGTGCGGGTCTTACAAGTATCAGCGCCAGACAGTACAACGCGATGACAGGATTTCCTACGATTGCTCCCGGAAACATGTTTGCGACAAAACGAAGTATTGCTCCTGCCGCAAGACAGATTCCGACTATTGCGATATCTTTAGATCTCATTTTGATTCTCCGGTGTTAATCATAATTCAGAGCTTGATTGTTGCTGTGCTCTATTGAACATATTTGTGCATTGATGTATATATAGTTATTTTATTTGTGCGGACGGAAATTATGTGAGGCAGCGCAAAGTATGGGCACGGATTGCAGAACAAATTCGTGGTTAAAGGCAGTTTAAAGCAATATCGGGCACTTTTTTTGGCATCGCATTCCATGATCCGCGAGACCCGCAACCGCAAAAGTGCCTCCTCGGAAATATGGCGCGCATAGAAAGTATGGGGCAGTATGAACGGGAAAGCGCACGCAAAAAGGAAAAAAGATATGGGGTATGTTTCAGTTAATCAGCAGAATCGGAATATCGGTAATCTTTGCAATATCCGCATAGAACGAGCCTACCGAATGATTCGAGCGTTTACCGTATGCACCCATAAGAATAAGCGAATAATTGCCGGATTTCAACTCCTTCTCCGTCTCGAGAAGCCTGTTGCCGTCCACGGTCTTTGACGAGCACTTCACGCCCTCGCAGCACATCTGACGGGAAATATCCTCGAAATCCGCGGTTATCGAGGCTTTCTGATCCTCATACATCTTCTTCTCGTGATCGCTTATCGCATAACACATCCCGCTGTTGCTGCACATGTAGAATGCCGATGAACGAATCTCATCCCTATCCAGCACGGAGAAGAGCACAACCTCGACATCTCCCGCACGGTCTTTCTTTGCAAGAGACATGGCGTGCATCGCCGCCTTGTGACCCCACTTGGAGCCGTCCGATAATGCAAGTATCTTCATTTTATCACCTCAGAACATGATGTAGAGCATTCCCAGACCGATTGCGACCGTCACAAACAGCACAAGCAGACCGATCTTGAGGAAGTCAAAGAAAGTTATCTTAATACCTTCGCGGTCGCTGATACCCAGAACAACGACATTAGCGGACGCCGCTATGGCGGTACCGTTACCGCCGAGACATGCGCCCAGTGAGAGCGCCCACCAGAGCGGATAGATGTTGATTGTCGAGGATTCGGCACCGATATCCTGAATAAGCGGGATAAGCGCGGCGGTAAGCGGAATATTATCGACTATCGCCGACGCAATAGCCGAGAACCATGCGATGATGAACATCGCTTCGCCGGTCGTGTGCACGTAATTCAGAATGAAAAGCGAGATATCGGTAATGACTCCCGTATTGATAAGACCGCCGACGAGCACGAAGAGACCGCCGAAGAAGAACAGCGCAGTCCACTCAATCTTCTCGAATATCTTATCCGGCTGAACCCTCGACCATATAAGGATAAGACCCGCACCTATGAGCGCAACCTCCGCGGGCTCAAGCGTCATCGAGGAATCGATAAACGGCAGGATAACATGCAGATACTCTCCGATATTGCTGTGGATAAAGAAGAGACAGACCACGATAATTAATGTGGCAATCGCCTTATTGAAGAGTTTCCTGTCCTTGACGGCATTATTCTCGTCGAGCTGATCGATGGTCTTTTTGATGTTCGCCTGCTCGGAGGGCTCGACCTTCATGATTTTGCCGTAGATCAAAATGAACATGATCAGAACTACGGCAAGGTCAACCGCGGCAATCGGCGCCATTGTAAACAGGAACTCGTTGAATGTGAGGTTAGCCGCGGATGCGATCATAATGTTTGGGGGATCGCCGATGAGTGTCGCCATGCCGCCGATGTTCGATGCCATAATCTCGGCGATAAGATAGGGAACGGGATTTACCTTCATCACCTTTGCAATGTAAAGGAGCATGGGCGTAAGCAGAAGGACGGTCGTCACATTGTCAAGGAAAGCGCTGGTAACCGCGGTAACGAGCGCGAAGAGTATCAGTACGCGAACGGGGCTTCCGTGCGCCGCTTTTGCCGTTCGTATGGCAAGATACTCGAAAAGACCGCTCTGACTTGCGACATTGACGATAATCATCATGCCCATGAGGAGGAATATCGTGCCGAAATCGATATGCTCAAGCACGCTGTCCCACGGGACGATTCCTACAAAGACAAGCACTCCCGCGCCCGCCATCGCCGCAACGGAACGGTGTATTCTTTCGTCTATAATCAGTGCATAGGTTATCAGAAAGATACCCACCGCAATCATAGTCTCAATTGTAATCATCGGTTATGCCTCTAAATACCTCTAAAACCTGATATTATGATTTAATAAATAAGAGCCGCCGTCTTCATATTGTGAACAAGTCTCTGAGACAGAGGGCTCATCTCGTTCCCGCGGCACCTGCCGCCGCCGTATGACTTCGAGACCGCGATAAGATCGTAATCCTTCGCGATATTTTCGACGGTCTGACTGATGTCGCCGGTAATCATTCTGGCGGCGGCTTTGAGATCTCTCTCGGAAAGTTCATGAGATATCTTATCAAGCAGTTCTCTGCCGTAACTCTCCCTGTTCTCGAGGAAAGAGTTCATGGCACATTCGCCCAGAGTATCCTTAATCTGCCCGGCAATATCGCTGTCCGTGACATATATCAGAGTAATCTCCGCTTTGTACAATTTCAGCAGAGAATACACCTCGTCGGGAACAGACCTGACAAAGTAATCGAGCGGGAAGAGGACGGTTCTTATCTCTCTGACCTCCTCGTCTTCGGCGATAAGAAAGTCGGCGTATTCCTTTTGAATACCCGCATAGCGATCTTCGCCGTAGCCCCTGTATTTCCTGTTCAGTAGTGAAGAAAGGTATCCCATTTTATTCATCCTGCGCTTGAATTTCGCTGTTTTCGGTCGTCATCATCCTTAATGCCTGCCTGTTACCGCGATTACCGCGGTTGCCTGCGGCAGTAATTTCCGTCAGCGGATAATAATCTGCACAAATTACCTGAATAAATAATTGGTATTTGATTCCTTTAATTGTTCTTGAAGTCTTATTGAACCTCTTGAAGTTTTCTGAAGTTCTCATTAAGTTCCAATCTTCGAATCCGAAAAGGGAACAACTAAAAAATCTGCAAAAAAGTATTGATATCGGTTTACGATATCGTAGGTATTATGCTTCTTTATGCTTCTACAACAGGTGCAGTCTCTGCATCTTTTGCCGGCTTCTTGAAGGTCTCTTTCATCACAATCTCTTCGATGCCGTCGATTGTGTCGAAGATCTGGAATGTTGCCATGCCCTTACCCATCATCCAGCGCTGGTCGTAGGTGATTCCGGGCGGCAGCACGATTGTGAGGGTGCCGTTGTTAAGCTCCATCTCGAAGTCTTTTGCCATAAAGAGCTTGAATACTGCCTTTGCCTGCTCGACCTTGTCCTCGACTACGCCCTCAATCGTGTATTTGTAGTTGAGTGCCTTTCCTGCAAGCATGTGGTTGAAATCGATGACTGCGCGCTTGCCGACGATGTTAACGACAACACCTGTGCGGCCGTCTGCCGAAACACGTGTTCCTACGGTCGGCTTCTCCTTGAACTCCTTTGTCGATACCGACTTGTAGAGTGAATTGTCGCGCGGACCGTATGCCTTGTCCTCGGGAATATCGATTGTGTATTCCTTACCGATCTCGTTTCCTTCGAGGGCTTCGTCGAGTCCGGGGATTACCTGTCCGGCGCCGATGCAGATTACGATAGGCTCGTATTTTTTGCCGTCGGCATGTGTTCCGTTCTCTTTTGCCACTGCTTCGCTTGTGGTATCAAAGATGATACCGTCTGCCGATCCTGTATAGTTAAGCTTTATAAAGTCGCCTTTTTTAACAGCCATTAATTACACCTGTCTATATTACTTGGTTAAATCTACCTATATATGTGATCTTTCTTAACGGGCAGGAAGGTATTGAGGTAAGATGCGGGTGAACGGATATGCCCTATTGTGTTAAGATCAGGTGACCGGATATATCGGGATTGAGTTATGAATTGAGGCAGAGGTAAGATGAAGGTGAACGGATATGCTTGAGATTGAGGCAAAGATAAAGATTGATTCGACAGAAGAAGTCGAAAAGCGGCTTAAAAGTGCGGGCGCCGTCTTTCTGGGCACGCAGAAACAGAACGATTCGTACTATAATGCGCCGCACCGTGACTTCGCCGTGACCGACGAGGCACTGCGCATACGTGTGACCGGCGACAAAACCGAACTGACCTACAAGGGCGCAAAAATCAGGGACGGCAGCGCAAAGACGGATGCAAAAGCGCGTGAGGAGTTCAACATCGGCATCGAATCGGCGGAGACCATGGAATCGATTCTCTTAAGGCTCGGATTTCGGAAGAGCAGTGCCGTGTTCAAGACGCGGAGCGAGTATTCTTTTGCGGGCACGACGGTTGCCCTTGACGAAGTCGCGGGTCTTGGCAGTTTCGTCGAGATAGAGGTCATAAGCGAGGATAAAGACAGCGCACTTCGGACAATCGCGGACGTAAAGAAAAGGCTTGAGATCGCCGGCGAACATATTCAGGTATCGTACCTTGAGATGATCCTTGAAAAAGAATCATTAAAAAAATAAGGATTTTGAGTTAATTAAATTCAAACTTTTAAAATCAGACTTTTAAAATCAGACTTTCAGGAGTTCCACTTCGATATCTTTGTATTCGTCGCCGAGTGTGATAAGGGCGCAACAGCCCTGCGAAGCGGGACCCGGATTGACTACTTTTGTGCCGTCAACCTCGATTGACCCGATTGCCTCGTGTATATGACCGCAGCAGACAAGCGAGTATTTCTTCATATGCTCGCGCAGTGTCGTGCTTCCCACATGCACGTTATCGCCGATGACATCCAGCGTCTCGAAAGGCGGCGCATGACAGAGGAGTATATTGTGAACATTTTGGGTTGCATGTGCTTCCGCGGCGGAAAGAACCTTCTCAATCTCTTCTTCTTTAAGTTCGAACGGTGTTTTGAACGGCGTCGGATTCGATCCGCCCACACCCGTAATCGTGACATTGCCGATGGTCATGGACGCACCGTGAAGGCATATCGCATCCGAATCTTCGAGCGTATCCACTATCTCTTTCGGATCGCAGTTGCCCGGGATTGCAAAGCAGGGGACATTAAACTCTTCAAGGAATTCTTTAACGGGTTCGCAGGGTCCCATATCCGTGAGATCGCCGGCAATAAACGCCAGATCGGGTTCCAGTTCAAGGAAGGATCCCAGTTTGCCGTACTGACCGTGAAGATCAGTGAGAAGCAGAATTTTCATCATTATCTATTTGATTGTGCTTGTTTCGTAAAAATCTTAACTCAGCATCCACCCACGCGCCCGTAACGCGCCCCGACAGCGCGAGTTTTCCGAGCGTCTTCCTGACTTCGGGTATCAGTTCCGCGGGTTTTGTCAGATAGAGTTCCGTTCCCGCGAGCGGCAGGAAATAATGTGCGTGCACCTTGCCGAACCGTGACAGCCATTTTATCTGCTCTACGGTCTGCATCTGTTCATCCGCGGTCTCCCCGGGAAGTCCCAGGATATAGTCGACGACGGGTGTCATCCCGTTGTCGCGGCAGAGCTCCGCGGCATTGATCACGTCTCCGGTCGTGTGCCCGCGGTGTATCCGCTTTAAGACATTGTCGCTTCCCGATTGGGCGCCGAAGTGAATCTTCGTATTCGAGCAGTAGGTCTTAATCAGATCGACCGCCTCCTGCGTTATGAACTCGGGGCGGCACTCGCTCGGGAAAGTGCCTAGGTAGAGGTTCTTTGAGCTGTCGAATGCCGTGAGAAGTTTTTCGAGTTTGTCGTAAGCCGGCATTACCCCGTTGGAGCCGTACGAGAGAGCATTAGGCGTCAGAAACCGCAGATCGTTATAGGCTTTGGAGGCTCTGACAAGCGAATCTATGGAACGGTGGCGCATTCTGCCGCCGAACAGCCGCGGAGTCTGGCAGTATGCGCAGCGGAACGGGCAGCCGCGCGAGAGTTCCATATATCCCTTAAACTTTGTAAACGGCTCGAAAGCGTCCAGATAAACGCAGGTATCGCATTCTTTGTAGCCGTATCTTGTGGCAACGCCTTTCGGAGTATTCTCGGGGTCGAGTATAACCGCTTTGCCGTCTGTCTTCTCAAACGGCGACAGACCGCGGCTCTTCCTCTCGATACTCTGCTTCTCGATTGCCTTCAGGAGCCGCGGCAGGGTGAACTCGCCTTCGCCGACTATGGCATAATCCGCGTATTCGAGGACTTCATTGTAGAGTGCCGAAGGGTGAGGTCCGCCGACAACCGTGATGCAGTCGGCATTCTTTATCTCGTCGATATACTGCGGCGCGTTTATGGAATTGAGGCTGTAAAGAGTAACATCCGCCTCGGGTTCGTCGACCGGCTCAAGTATGATGCCGTTCTTTTCGCACGCGGCATATAGCGCCGCGAATGAATTTCGTGAGGCAGTGATATAGCGCCAGTTGACCTGCATTGTTTTTAAATCCGATTTGAAGAATTATTTTTTTATCGGTGCTTCCGTGTTTTCAGAGACTCAAGGATATAAAATTAGGGAATAAATCAAGGAATAATCTCGCAGCCGTTGTATTTGACGTGATCGAACTGCCCGACCGTTATTTTTCCGTCGGCAATAAGGCGTTTTACACGCGGCAACTGAACTTCCATCGCGGTCTTGAGATTTTTGACGGACTCATATACAAGTCTGCGCCCTTCCTTTGACCACGGCATAGTGATGTTCGAATAGAGGCATCTGCCGCCGCAGAAATCGCGGATATCGCATTCGTTGCATTCGCCGCCGATATCTATCTTCCGCAGGTTCTTTGGGTCTGAAGTCGCAATATCGCCGCAGTAGTAATCCTTCATCCCCGCCATGCACGGGCAGGGTGCTATATGTCCGTCCTGGACGATACTGTAGTTCTCAAACCCGCTGCCGCAGCGCAGAGGAGAATGGGTGCGCCCGAGAAGCATGTCCTGCATGGTATCGATAAAGGGATACCACATCATGACAATGCCGTCGGACTCCATCCTGTCTACCCAGTATTTCGCCAGACGGCGAATGCCGGGGTTGTAGTTCTCCGTAACCCATCTGACATAATCGGGTCTGAGTTCGAAATCTTCCCAGAAATTAGAGTCCATCTGCCAGTGTATTGCGCCGAAGGAAAAGTCGTCGTTCTCCGAGAGGTATCTGACCGATTCGTATATGTCGCAGACCTCGGAGACCGTCATTCTGGCTATAAGTTCGCCGCGGTATCCGTTTTTGACCGCGTTTTTCAGGTTTGCGATGACCTTGTCGTAGACGCCTTCGCCGCGGTTGGCATCCGTCGTCTTCCTGTCGCCGTCTATCGAGGCAAAAATCGATTTGAATCTGTTTACATACCGGGGTTCGAGGCGATCAAGAAGCACGGCATTTGTCTGGATGATGTACTCTTTTACCGGCGCATTGTCCATGATCTTCCGGATAAGGTCGTCGCGTATGAGGGGCTCGCCGCCGTAGAAGGTAAGAATGGCATCCTCATCCTGTCTCAGAAAGTTATAGAGCGTCTCCAGCGGCGGCTCAAAATCGCAGGGCAGGTTCTCGTCTATGTTAACGGTGTTAACAGTGCAGGATTCGCAATCCGGATCAGACTCCGGATCACATTTTGAGTCGGATTTCAAATCACATCCCGAATCTGATTCCGATTCCGCTCTGCACACGTATTCGTGATCAATGCAGGAATCTATCGTGAATATCTTTCCGCGGCAGTATTCGCAGCAGAGATTGCATTCATCGGTTAAAAGAATAAAATAGTGCAATTCGAGTCTTCTCCAAAAAAATGAATGATTATGTCGGCGGGTTTATTCGACCGTGACCGTGCCCGAGTCGGCATCGACCGTTACAACGGTGCCGTCGGCAACATCGTCAAGGCTCTGACTCAGTGAATCCACCAGAGGAATATCCCCGATAATGGCTCCCGTGGCAATGATGGTCTCGGCGGTATCGTTTATGATGGCACTCGGCGCCGCATTGTTGCGCCTTAAGGCATACATGATATACGATCCGACAGTCGAGCCTTTACCGTAAGGGAATGCAAGGACTTTTCCGGCGATGCATTGGTTCTCAAGCGGATGACCCTTCTCTATGACCACTCCCGTGTCGGGATTCACTCCCGATAAAAAGGATATAGGTTCGCGGCTTTTCAAAAGCGCACCCGTTCCTGCGCCCTTTGAGATACCTCTGCCCTGAATTGTAAAAGACATACCTAATAAATGTGTAAGATTAGATAATAAAGTAACATGGATGAGATCATATACGATAGTTCGGAAGAGATTCCAAACAGCCCCCCGCCCGTGAATCCCGCGGGCAATCCCAACTTAAAAAACGATCCCCGCATTGAAGAGATCTTCTCGCAGGTCGAGCAGCTCAGCGTTAAGATAGACAATCTCAACCGTGAAAACATTCGACTCAACGGGGAAAAGATGCAGCTGGAATCCGAGGTTGCGCAGTTGCGCAGGGAGAACGCCCAGCTCAAGCGCCCGCCCCTTTTTGTAGCGGCAATAATCGATATTCTCCCCAACGGAGAGGTCTATCTGCGCCAGCAGGGCAACAATCAGGAATATATCACGCTGCCGTCGGACATGGTTGCAGGCACGCTGAAACCCGGCATGAAGGTCGCAGTAAACAATGCGCTCTCAATCGTAAAGACCGTGGACAATACCTTTGATACCCGCGTGCGCGTCATGGAGCTTGAGGAGTCGCCGAATGTCACGTTCACTCAGATCGGCGGTCTTAAAGACGAGATTGAGGAGGTGCGCGAGGCTGTGGAGTATCCGCTCACAAGACCGGAGGTCTTTGCAAAGATAGGTGTCGAACCGCCTAAGGGCATCCTGCTCTACGGACCCCCGGGCACGGGAAAGACCCTTATAGCTAAGGCGGTCGCAAATCAGGCAAAAGCGACGTTCATAAGGATGTCGGGCAGCGAACTGGTTCACAAGTTCATAGGCGAAGGCGCCCAGATGGTAAGGGAACTCTTCGACCTTGCACGCGAGAAGAGTCCATCGATTGTCTTCATCGACGAAATCGACGCCGTGGGAAGCATGAGGACATCGGACGGCACATCCGGCTCCGCCGAGGTTCAGCGCACGCTCATGCAGCTTCTTGCCGAGATGGACGGCTTCGACAACCGCGGCAATGTAAGGATAATGGCGGCAACAAACCGCGTCGACATGCTTGATCATGCCCTCCTGCGCCCCGGCAGATTCGACAGAATTCTGGAGATTCCGCTCCCCGACGCCGACTCGCGCCGCGAGATCCTGAAGATTCACTCGGGCAAGCTCTCTCTTGCCGCGGATCTCGACATGGAGACCGTTCTCGGGATGACCAAAGGCTGCACGGGTGCGGAGATACAGGCAATCTGCCGCGAGGCGGGTATGTTTGCCGTCCGCAAGAGCGCCGAGAGCGTGGAAATGTCCGATTTCCTTGACGCCGTCGCAAAAGTCAAGAAAGAAGGCAAGACCGTAAAGTCCGAAGACATAATGTATTACTGATATCCCGCGGCTGAGATCCCGAGGGTATCGTCGGGAACGTGCCTGCAGGAAAATCTCATCCGAAAACTTATTTTTTCCTGCGGAATATATTCTTTAATCGTAAAATCACCCGTATTCTTTCAGGATCATGAATCTGATACTCATACAGAAGTCCGGAGTTGATCTCTATTCAATTCTGTATACGTCCGAGACAAGCCGCGGTATACTGAAGTTTTACCGCCCCGTTAGGCTTGACTATGGCGTTTTAATCGAAAATATGACGCTCGGAAACTCGCTCTCCCTGATTTCGGAGATAAGCTGGTATGTAAAGCGCTATATGACCGAAGTTCTTCTCGAACTCTCGCCCGACCTCTTCTGCTCGCATGCCTTCTCGACCGATATCTACACCCGCAACAGCAAACTGAAGGAGACATGGGAATATGCGAAACTAATCGGCATAAAAAACGGCGAAGTTCTCGACGAACTCTGGATATCACCGCATTCGTCAATCGAGGACTATCCGAAGTTCTGCGAAGCGATGGATACCGTCCTTGAGGTCTGGTGCAGCGAAAGCGAGTGGAAAGCCGCGGAAAATGACGGTCTTATAGCAATTCCGGATGAGATGAAACCGTCCGAAGCGGAATTCAATGCGGAATTCGATGCGGAATCGGAAGAGAACGTCTCGGAAGACGGAGAATCATCGGGTACAGGATCATCCGATACGGAATTGTCGGATACGGATTAAAAAAAAATAAAATATATTTTTAATTTATTTTCGCTGTTTTCAGACAGATCAGGCAAACATTGCGCCGTCGTTGATCTCTTTCAGGTTCTGCTTGTTCCTGTGCTCGACTCCGACCTTTGCTATTGCCTTGAGGAAATCCGAGTACGTGACCGTGGAACGTTCCTCCCTTATTGCGAACATTCCCGCCTCCGTGCATATCGACGAGAGATCCGCGCCTTTCATACCCTCGGTAAGATTGGCTACATCGCCGAGATTCACGTCCTCCGAAAGATTCATCCTGCGTGTATGAATCTTCAGAATCGACTCTCTGCCGTCTCGGTCGGGCTCGGGAATCTCGATGATTCTGTCGAACCTTCCCGGGCGGAGAAGTGCGGGGTCAAGTATATCAATCCTGTTCGTGGCGCCGATTATCTTGACATCGCCCCTCTCCTTAAAGCCGTCGAGATCGGCTAAGAGCTGCATGAGGGTTCTCTGAACCTCTCTGTCGCCGGAGGTAAGGCTCTCGCTCCTGTGTGCGCCGATGGCGTCAATCTCGTCTATGAAGATTATCGACGGCGCCTCCTTCTTTGCATGCTCGAAGAGCTCACGCACGAGGCGTGCGCCCTCACCGATATATTTCTGGACGAGTTCGGAGCCTACCACTCTCATGAACTTGGCATTGGTCTCGTGAGCCACGGCTCTTGCAAGCAGGGTCTTACCCGTACCCGGCGGACCGTAGAGAAGCACTCCTTTCGGCGGCGAGATGCCGACCTTCTCGAATAACTCCGGCTTCGTAAGCGGAAGCTCGACCGCCTCCTTTATCTCGGTAATCTGCTCGTCGAGACCGCCGATATCGGAGTATGTCTCAACGGGTATATCTTCAACTTCCATACCGTAAATCTGTGAATCATAGGTCTGCGGAAGAACGTCTACTATAGTAAGGGACTGCTGATTGAGTGTGCATCTGGCGCCGGGTTTCAGATCGGCAGCCTCGATAAATCCCGATGCACGAACCATGAATTTAGGTCCGGCGCTGGACTGCACGACGACGCGGTTGTCGCCGGCAACATCGGTAATGGTGCCGATGATGAGCGGAGGACTTCTCAATTTATCGACTTCACTCTTTAGTTTTCGGATCTCTCTTTCGTATCTTACTTTTTGACTCTCGATAAAACGTTTTTCGGATTCGACCTGTCTGATTTCCTCACGCAATTCCAGATTGCGTGTTTCCAAACCCGAGATTCTTTCGAGAAGATATTTGGTTATATCCTCATCGGGATGCGAATCGGGTGTCGTTCTGTGAGCATCGGACATTTTGGTCTCTCAAATAGTTATATAGGTTTTGGTAAATAAATAGATATTTACGATAATATGGCAGAATGTGAAGTTTGCGGAGATGTAATCCGCGGAAAGCCGATACTGGTATCTATAGACGGCACAAAAATGTCCGTTTGCCAGAAATGCTCCAAGCTTGGAGTACCCGTTGAAACCCCGGGAAGTGAGCTGAGAAATCAGCCCGCAGGCAAAATCAGGACGGTTCCCGCAGGCAGAACCGTACAGGCGGCTCCGAAGAAGCGTACGCGCGATGTCTACGATATGATGGAAGGCGAGCTTGTCGAGGATTTCGGCGAGAGGATACGTGCCGCACGTGTGGCAAAAGGACTCTCACAGAAGGATCTGGCTCTTGAGCTTAAAGAGAAGGAAGGTCTTATCAAGAAGATTGAGACCGGTCTGATTCCCGAAGATGCCGTCCGCAAAAAGATCGAGACTTTCCTTGAGATAAGCCTCATAGACGCGATGGAGACGACGGAAAAGGCGGATAAATCGGGAAGCATCACCCCGACTCTCGGCGACGTCATGAAGATAAAGAAGACAAAGTGAAGACGTAAACCTTAGGGACGTAAAAATCGGATAAGGAGTACATCATATGCCGGATGAATTTCCAAAGATAATCATCAATTTCAAGACATATACCGAGGGCTACGGCGGATATGCGCATAATATTGCGGGCGCTGCCGAAGAAGTCTCGGAAGAGAGCGGTGTTTTAATCGGAGTAGCGCCGGGCTACATGGATATGCACCCCATCTCACACCATTATGAGATTCCCGTCTATGCGCAGCATGTCGATGCGATAACTGCCGGCGCACACACGGGACATATTCTTGCCGAGGCAGTCCGTTCCGCAGGTGCGACGGGAACCCTCATAAACCATTCCGAGCGGCGTCTTACGCTGGCGGACGTATCCGGCAGTGTCGCGGCGGCGAAACGTGCGCACCTTCAGACCGTTGTCTGCACAAACGACATCTCCACGAGTGCGGCGGCGGCAACCTTCGCACCCGACTTTGTGGCAATCGAGCCGCCGGAGTTAATCGGCAGCGGCATCTCGGTAGCAACCGCCGACCCCGCCATCATAGAAAACTCCGTGAATGCGGTAAAGAACGTAAATAAAGACGTGAGAGTCCTTGCGGGCGCGGGTATCAGCACCGGCGACTGCGTAAAAAGAGCCCTCGAGCTCGGCGCCGACGGCGTTCTTCTGGCATCCGGTGTCGTAAAAGCGAAGTTTCCCAAGGAAGTTCTGAGGGATCTCGTATCTAAGATCTGAAAAACCTATTTTTTAATATTATTTTAAAATCGTGCCTCTGATATTCATTTTATTGTATCCAATTATTCATATCCTTTGAATCATATCCTTCATGGGACACCTTTTTCCCGAAATCATAAATCATTCCCATTTTTTGCCGCATTTTGCCGATTCGAATAGTATACTTAATAATAATTACTGCACGTAATATTATATATGCAGGTTCCTACACCGGAAGAGATAAGAGACAAAAGATGCGAGCTTAAGCTGACGCAGGCGGATATTGCCGAAAAATCCGGTCTGAGTCAGTCGATGATAGCCAGAATCGAATCGGGAACCGTGGATCCGCGGGTGAGCACCCTTAAGAAGATCATCGACGTGCTCAATCAGGAGGAGATCTCGGTAATAACGGCACGCGACATGATGCATTCGCCGGTAATCAGCGTCTCCGCGGACGAGACCCTAACGGCAACCGTTGCCATCATGGAGAAGAACGGCATCTCACAGCTGCCCGTCATCGAAGGCGGCGTTGCAATCGGGTGCATATCCGAATCCGCGATAGTAAACGCGCTCGATGAGGGACGTATTCAGAAGATGCACGCGCATAACGTATCCGACTTCATGGAGGACGCATTCCCAACAATTCCGCCGTCAACGCCCATCGAGACCGTAATCCACCTTCTGCATTCGCACCATGCGGTCCTTATTGCCGAAAAAGGAAAGGTCGCCGGCGTTATCACGAAACATGACCTTATAGGCATGATAACAAAGTAAGCAGTGAATGCAATAAGTGTAAAGTAAGCAGTGAAAGTAAGTGGTGCAAAGTAATTATTGCAAATCGGAAGAAATAGTGCAAAACAGTATTGCAAAGCAATAAATGAATTTTAATCAATGAGTGGGAGTAGTAAGCCCCATTCTGTTTTTTGCGGCATTCAGCTGACGCGCCATACCCGAGACAAACCCGGAAATGTTCTTAATGTCTCTGTTTGACTTGCACCCGCAGGGATTCACCGTTCCATCGTTTTTCGTGAGCTGCAAACGCTTCAGCATACTCTGCATCACAAGCTCGCTCCCGAACCGTATCGTTTCTGTGTCAGAGCCGTGACTCTCGCCACCCGCAAAGTTAATGCGGCTGCGTAACCGGTCGGTGTGGGGACTTTCCTCAGCGGCAAATCGATGCCGCCGTAAGCCGCTCTCTCCCTCTCAATCTTATTATTTAAACTGCGCACTATATTTATGTAATGAGATTACTTACCGACGAAGAAGGAAAGATTGCGCTCGCTGCCGCAAAATTCGCGGTATACGACAAAGTCGCAAAGACCGTTAACACGGAGAAAGCAGCGCCGCCGGACATATCCGATTACGAAATATTCAACGAAAAGCGCGGAGTATTCGTGACATTGACCGAGGACGGAGAACTTCGCGGCTGCATAGGCTATCCCTATCCCGTATTGCCGCTCGGCGAGGCTTTGCATGACGCCGCCGTATCCGCCGCCGTAAGAGACCCGCGTTTTATGCCCGTCCGCGAAGACGAGCTTGCCGCAATAGAATTTGAGGTGACAATCCTCACGCCGCCCGAGCTGCTTACCTGCAGTGCCGCGGAACGCCCGAAGAATATAGAGGTCGGTCGACACGGTCTGATAATCAAAGACCGCGGCATGTCGGGACTTCTGCTTCCGCAGGTCGCAACCGAATACGGATGGGATGCCGAAGAATTCCTCATGCATACCTGCATAAAGGCGGGAACCGACAGAGATGCGTGGAAAAGGGACGATACGGCTCTCTACACGTTCGAAGGGCAGATCTTCAGCGAGAGACAATAATTCAGTCAGGATAAAGAATCAATAGCGCCAATAATATTCACACATATTCCAACATATTCAAGCATATTCAAACATATCTCGTCTGTGAGAAATATCTGGATAAGATTCGGGAAAAATCATGAGCATTAGTTTTGAAGTCATACACAAAGACATAATGGGAAGGCTCGGAAAGCTGAAAGTCGGCGACAAAACCGTAAGAACGCCGCTTCTTCTGCCGGTCATCAACCCGCACATACAGCTTATTAAACCGGAGGAGCTGGCAAAACTCGGCGTGGAAGCGCTGATAACAAACGCTTATATCTTCAGTAAGAGCGAGGAATTCAGAGAGCGTGCACTGACCGAGGGACTTCACAAAGTCCTCAACTTCGACGGAGTCATCATGACTGATTCCGGCGCGTTTCAGCACGCCGTCTACGGCGACATTGACTTTACCAATGTCGAGACCGTAAAGTTCCAGCGTGCAATAGGCAGCGAAATAATAGTGCCGATGGACATAGCCACAGGTCCCGACAAGACTCATGACGAAGCCGAAGCCGAACTCAATACCACGATGGAGCGCCTTAAGGAAGCGCTCACGATAATCGACGACGGTCACCTATGCGCGCCCGTTCAGGGCGGCATCCACACCGACCTGAGGAAGAGAGCGGGGCGCGAGGTCAAAGAGTTGAATATCGCATTCTGCCCGATAGGTGCGGTCGTTCCCCTTATGGAGAGCTACCGTTACAGGGATCTTGTCGATGTCGTGATGGCGGCAAAGTCCGAACTCTCCCCGTCATCCTGTATCCACCTCTTCGGCGCCGGTCACCCGTCCATGTTCGCGCTTGCCGTCGCCATGGGCTGCGATGTCTTTGATTCCGCCGCATATGCACTCTATGCGCGTGAAGACCGCTACATGACGCCGCAGGGCAGTTATAAACTTGCCGAACTCAACGAACTTCCCTGCGCCTGCGAGGTCTGCCGCACGCATACCGCCGAAGAACTCAAGAAACTGCCCGAATCCGAGAGAACGAGACTTCTTGCATATCACAACCTCTATGTCACGCTCGCCGAGATTTCGAGGATTCGTCAGGCGATTCTGGACGGCACCCTCTGGGAACTCGTGGACGAGAGATGCAGAAACCACCCGCGGCTTCTTGAGGGATACCGCGAACTTCTCAGATACAATGCCGAACTCGAGAAGTCCGACAGCCTTACAAAGCGGCGTTTCTTCTATCGCGGCAGTGAAAGCTGCCTGCGAACCGAGGTAATCCGCTATCACGATATGACAAAGCGCCTTCCCTGCGGAAAGACCGCGCTCATCACCTTCGACGGCAAAGTGCGCGGAGATTCCGATTATGAAAGCGTCTTCCTGTTCAAGCCGCCGTTCGGACCCTATCTTGCCGAACTCGGCGAGACCTTCCCCATAGGTCAGAGCGAGATTCCCGATGTCTGGGATGACGACATGATAAAGGCAGGCTGCCGCGGTATCGTAAATCTGATAGAGGCAAATCCCGATTCCGTCTTTTACATCAGCTGCGCCGAAGGTCTGAGAGAACTGCTGACAAAGGAACTTGCCGTGGTCGCCGCGAGGTTCAGCTATGTTTGAAGCGGTTAAGCGCGACGGCATTGCAAGAATAGGTATCCTGAGCGGAGTGGGAAGCAGAGTAAGGTGCGAATCCGCGCAGGAAGAGCAGACCGATCAGATCCGTTATCAGACACCGATAGCCATCGATGTCGATAAACTCTTTCCCGATATCTCGGATGAGCGTCACAGGTTCACATCCGTCCCGCTCTTTGCATCCGAAAAGTTTACCGCGCGATACATGCCGGAATACAAAGACGCCGTATTCAAGACGCCGAATTCCGGCAATGTCGCGGAGTCCGGCAGTATGCTGGTCATAGCCAACTGGCAGACCGTTCTTGACAACCCGCGCTATTATGCCGATGCCGTCATTAAGATAAAGAGCGGGGTTCCGGCGGACACCTGCATGTATGCGCCGGCATCCGCACTGCCTTCGAATGTCTGCACCCTGATATGCTCGGGATTCGATCTCTTCGATTACCGCGCCGTAGACCTCAAATCCGTTCAGAACATCTTCTGCACGCAGGACGGCGAGTTCCCGGCGGAGGAGGCATTCGGCAGAGGCATATGCAGCTGCAGCGGCTGTAAAAAAGGCGATCTCAAAGAGCACAACCGCAATATGCTCGATAACGAGATAGAGACCGTCAAATACTTCATACGCACGGGACACGTCAGAGAACTTCTCGAGCGCAGGTGCAGAAACACCGCGGCACAGGTCTCGATAATGCGCCTCTTCGATGAAAATTACGAATTTTCCGAGAAGCGCACTCCGATTGTAAGACCGACGCGCCTCTATGCCAATACGGGCGAGTCGATGAAGCGCCCCGAAGTGAAGCGTTTCGTAAACCGCGTCATAGAACGCTTTGTCCCGTCGAGAACCGATGTTGCCGTTCTGATTCCCTGTTCGGCGAAGAAACCGTATTCGCAGTCGCAGAGCCATATCAAGTTCCAGTCCGCGATTCAGAACCGTGCCCATGAGATAATCATTACGTCGCCGCTGGGAATAGTCCCGCGCGAATTGGAGCGCATCTATCCCGCGGGTCATTACGACGTCCCCGTAACGGGATACTGGGACGGCGAGGAGAGAGCGTTTATCACGGACGCGATAGCGCGCTACTTCGAAAAGAACCGCTACGAAAAGGTCTTTGTCCACCTTGACGGCGATTCTCTCGGGATTGCGGAGGCGGCTCTCAAACGCGCGGGTATCGGTTATGAGGTAACCGCCTCGGAGCGCCTCACGTCCGCGGAGTCCCTGAAGAAACTTCAGGATGCCCTGCAGGGATACAGAAAGGTATCGCCGGATATCATCGGCGGCACCGTCTCCTACCAGTTCGGCGCAACTCATGAGAATTTTGACTCCTCCAAACTCAGACTTAAGGGCAAATTCCTGCGCGAGAAGGTTCTCATGGGTAACCGGCAGTTATTCTCCGTGGACACCGAGACAGGCTGTTTCAGACCGACCTTTGATGGCTGGGAACTGATTGAATCGGGATATCGTGTTTACATAGATAATTTCGTCCCGCAGGGTGACATCCTCGCGCCAGGTGTCTCGGACTGCGACCGCGATATCCGCGAAGGCGACGAGGTTCTTGTAGTCGGCGAAAACGCACTGGCAACCGGAAAGGCGATGATGGGTGCCGATGAGATGCTCTCGTCAAGGCGCGGGGTAGCTGTCCGCGTGCGTAAAGTAAAGAAGTTGTAATAACAAAATAATACACGCAATTCAATCTCATCTCTCGGACTGACGGCAAAGAGCACAACCCGCGGGCAACACGCGTGAGCACGTGAGATCCCGTGTCGGTTGTCCCATCTTTCGGTCTGAAAAGGAGTGACTCAAATTGGTATACGAAATAGAAAAGGCGACTCAGATAGCCGACAACATCCATGAATTCTGGATAAATGCTCCGCAGGTTGCAGGACACGGCAAAGCGGGACAGTTCCTGATAATAAGACTCGACGACAGCGGGGAGAGAATTCCGCTTACAATCTCGGCGGTCAGAGGCGACTCGGTAAGAATAGTCTTCATGGCAGTCGGCAAGACAACGAAACAGCTTGCGGCGATGAAAGCCGGCGATTGCATAAAGGACGTCGCAGGTCCGCTCGGCAACCCGAGTGACACGTCAAAGATCGGTAACTGCGTTCTCATAGGCGGCGGCGTCGGTATTGCCTGTCTTCCGATACTTGCAAAAGCTCTTAAAGCGGCAGGAAATCACGTAACGGGAATCATAGGCGCAAGAAACGAGAAACTCCTCCTTCTCTCCGATGAACTGGAGAAGGAATGCGATGAACTTGTAATCTGTACGGATGACGGCAGCCGCGGATACCACGGATTCCCCGCGGATATTCTCAAGAAGAGAATCGAGACCGACAGGATAGATGCCGTCTGGATAATCGGACCCGCAATCATGATGAAGATAACATCCATGGCAACGCTTTCGACCGGAATCAAGACAATCGTAAACCTCAATCCGATTATGGTCGACGGCACGGGAATGTGCGGTTCGTGCAGGGTCACGGTAGACGGAAAGATGAAGTTTGCCTGCGTGGACGGACCGGAATTCGACGCGCATCTCGTCGACTGGAATGAACTCATGAACAGGCAGAGAATCTATCCCGCAATGGAAAAGGAGTCCGCCGAGCTTTATGCGGCCGATCCGCACCGTCAGGACGGAATAAACGGTCATGCCGACGGACACGCCGACGGTCACGGGCATGTCTGCACATGCGGTTTGAGCAAAGCAAATAGCGGAAACATAGGAAAAAACGGAAATAACGGAAATAACGGTAAAACAGGTAACGGAGTTGAGAACTGATGTCCGGAAAACGCGATGCCGCAGAGAGAATTCATGATTTCCTTGAGGTCGATACCGGTCTGAGCGAGAACAACGCCGTTCTGGAAGCCTCGCGCTGTATGGAATGCGTCCGCCCGAAATGTATCGAGGGCTGCCCCGTAAACATAAATATCCCGGGCTTTATCGCCGAGGTTGTAAAGAAGAACTACGCCGAGGCCGCGAAGATTCTGAAAGCCGACAATATGCTCCCCGCAATCTGCGGAAGAGTCTGCCCGCAGGAGACGCAGTGCCAGGGCAGATGTGTCCTCGGAAAGAAGGAGAGACCGGTAAGGATAGGCGCACTAGAACGCTTTGTTGCCGATTGGGAGAGAGAGCAGGGTATTGTCACACCCGAAGTAGGAAAACCCACGGGAAAGCGTGTGGCAGTTGTGGGTTCGGGACCCGCGGGGCTTACCGCCGCTGCCGAGCTTGCACGCTACGGTCACAGCGTCACGCTCTTTGAGTCGCTCCATGCGCCCGGCGGCGTTCTGACCTACGGCATCCCCTCGTTCAGACTTCCCAAGGATATCGTGCGCGAGGAGATTGATCAGGTCTTAAAGCTCGGCGTTGATCTGAAGCTGAATCACATAGTAGGCAGAAGTGTCCCTGTCGATGAACTTCTTGCCTATGATGCGGTCTTCCTGGGCATGGGCGCGGGGCTGCCGTCTTTCATGAACATAGAGGGCGAAGGACTTAACGGCGTTTACTCGGCAAACGAGTTTCTGACCCGCGTCAATCTCATGCATGCCGACAAATTCCCCGATTATGACACGCCCGTCATAAAAGGAAAGAAGGTTGTTGTGGTCGGCGGCGGCAACGTAGCCATGGACGCATCCCGCGTTGCAAGAAGGATGGGTGCCGAGGTTAAACTGGTCTACAGACGCCGCATGGAAGATCTTCCCGCACGTCTGGATGAGATAAAGAACGCGGTCGAAGAAGGTGTGGAGTTCATGTGCTGCGCAAACCCGACGAAGATCCTCGGCGAAGTCGCGGTCTCCGGAATCGAGTGCGTTAAGATGGATATGGGCAAACTTGACGAGAGCGGCAGACCGGTTCCCGTTCCGATGAGCGGTCCGGATGCGACCTTTATGCTTGATGCCGATGTTGTCATAGAAGCAATCGGTCAGAGTCCCAATCCGCTTCTCCTCTCCCTCATGCCCGATCTTGAGAGAGGCAGACACGGAACCGTATTCGTTAATGCCGCAGGTATGACCTCGATACTTCATGTCTTTGCAGGCGGAGATATCGCAACCGGCGCCGCTACGGTCATAGAAGCAATGGGTACTGCAAAGAAAGCGGCGGCGGCAATGAATGAGTATCTGACAAAGATCTCGGAATAGGTATATCTCTTTTTTCTTTATTTTCTCTTTTTTTAAATTCACATAACGTTAAACCGTTACTGTCGTTACGTCCTGATATACATGCGATAACGTATTTGATCTGATAGCGGATGTGTCCGGTAAAAACCGTTAAAAAAGTGATGTAAAAGAATGATTGGTGTTTTGTTGTTTTGTTAAATGCTTTAATACTTTATGCTTTGTTTTTATCCAAGTTCATCCCAGGATGTCTTACGCCTGTATACGAAGAATCCGGCAATTGCAATGACAACCACAATGCCGATTATGACAAATATACCGGTGCCGCCCATATCGGGTATTATACCTTTACTGACTTCAGCATAGAGTTCTTCCGCACTTGCGAGTGCTTCCGAGGCTTTTGCATGTGCAGTCTCGGCAACCGTATATGCCTGTGCATAGTTTTCGTTTGCCATCAGACCGTTTGCGGAGTTAAGCGATGACTGAGCGGATTCAACCTTTGTCTCGATGTTGAGGACCCTTGCATCATTGGTCATGCTGCGGTTGACCTTGAAGTCCGTGATATAGTAAGCGGTCTTTTCCAATGCCGCAGTCGTCTCGTCTATGGATTTCTGTGCCCAGGATTTCTCGAGCTGTGTTTTTCCTTCCGTAATTATCTTCTGTGCATCGTCCAGAAGCACCTTTGCGGTCGCATATGATGCCGTTGCCGACTGAATCCATTTTTCTCTTGCGGCATCGTATTTTGCCTGTGCCTGAGATACATCAACACCGGTCTTTAATTTGTCGGTAATTTCGGTCTCGAACGTGCTTAAATCCGACTCGACAATGGCACGTAATTTGTCGATATCCTCCGGAATTACGACCATTACATCCACTTCGTAATGACTTCCCGATATGGTGTTTCCGTTTGCATCTATCTGTTCAATACTGAAGATTGCTTTCTCACCGCTTGTAGGCATTGAAGGAATCGTACCTGTCAAAACTATACTCAGTGCGATGGTATTTTGTGACGGATAATCGAGCATATAACCACTGATTGTAAGCACCTGTCTGCTTACGGTCTGTTCCTGACCGTGACCGTTTATCTTGACCGTGTAGACCCATTCGGGGTTGTCAAGATCGGTATATGCCCTGACAGAATGCTGTCCCGGGAATGTTGAGCCGCCTGTTGTGGCAAAGGGCACTTCTGCCGTAATCGTCACCCTGTCTCCGGGGGTGTACGATGTCTGATCAGGTGTCAGTTTTGTAATAGGCTCTTGAATGTTTGCTGCCGCGACCGACTGGACGAGGCAGAGTGCAAAGATTGCCAGTATTAAAAATAATATGGATTTTTTCATGCTACTCACTCGAACAGCGGATCAATCTCGCCGTTATCAAACATCGTCACACGGCGTTCTTTGGATTTGATAACGTCTTCTTTTGTCTCTTTTGCGATCTCGAGAAGTTCTCTGATACGCGGTGCGTCGCCGATTGTAGCCAGAACCACAACTGCCGCAATCTTTGAACTCTCTGTCGGATAATCTCCACCACGTACTTCTACGCCGGCGATGTTCTCCTCAACCCAGGACTTCGATTTCTCGACACCCTTTCTGTCCATCTCGTCGGGAGGACCTGCGATAAGGACAAGGGCACGCTCAGCGGTCGTATAGTCGCACGGGAGCGTAAGTCTTCCGAGCATTGCACGTCTGACAAGCCCTATGACTTTTGCGGACTTGTCTTCGCCGGTGAGCACCTCCTCGGTTGCCTCCTTCTTCTTGACCGAGAATCCTCCGAGGAATCCCTTCTTCTGCTGAACGCTCTTGGTTACTTTCTCGCTGATTGCGTAACCGACCGAGGTCACACCGCCGCCGCGCAGGGTGTTGATGATCTCACTGGAATCTACGACCATCTCACCGACGCCGCTCTTTCCGACCTCGCCGGCGCGGAAGAGAACACCGAAGCGGCGAACTATTTCGTCGTTCAGGCGTTCGTATGCGGTTCTGACACTCTCTCCCTCGTTCTTCCATGCGCTGTTATCGAAGATGAAGGTGTTATCGGCTTCGTTTACAAGCGTGGACAGACTTCTTGCCGCATTGTAGGAATAAAGTCTTCCTTCTTCCGGAGCCGGAAGAATTCCGAGAGCGTATACGGGCTCACGGTATATGCGCTTTAAGTGGCGGCAGAGTACGGGGGATCCTCCCGAGCCTGTTCCGCCTCCGAGACCTGCACAGACGACAAATGCATCGATATCGTGGGTACCTCTCGTATCGATTGTATTTATGATGCTGTCTATCTCATCTGCGGTAATCTTAGCGCCGGTTACGTTATCGGTGCCTACACCGTGACCTTTTACTACGGTCTGTCCAATAAGGATGCGGTCACGCAACTCTATATTTTTAAGACCCATCAGGTCAGTTCTTGCAGTGTTTACTGCAATTCCTCTAAAGCTTCGGACAGGGGCTCTTTTATCCTGTTCCATGAACATATCTACTATTTTGCCCCCGGCCTGGCCAAATCCTATGAAAAAGACTCTCATTTAACAAAACACCATCCAATGGAATACTAGTCTTCCAATTGTTTCAGGATATAAAAATGTATTACTTCAGTACTTCAAAAACCTTCTTATCCATTATCATATTTTTACAGAAAATTACTCTCTTAATCGGAATGTCTGACATTTTTAATGCAGTGATATCGGATGTTTCGTCCCTCTGCATGTACAATTATGATCAGTTATGTTAATGAAATTTATTTAATCGGATAGCATCGTAATATAGAAGCGGAAGATGGAATCGGAAGATGGAATCGGAAGACATAATCGGAAGATAGAATCGAAAGATGGCTGCGGAATATTGTTGCCCGTGAGCATGTGCAAAAAGACAGCCCTGCCGGAAGATCTGCGGGGAGATCATGCAAAAAGATGAAATTCTCTGTAAGCCATATATTAATTCATATTTACGATAAGCGATAATATTTTAGAGCAGTGAGAATATCGGAAAATACTTGGAATACCGAGATTCTTGAGATTACTGAGAAGACTGTGAATATCGGAGAATAAATGAATCTTAAAAAAATAGGTGCATTCGTAATTCCCACAATAATTGCCGTCGCAATCATTGCCTATATGCTTTACAGTATCCGCGACGATCTCTTTGTTGCCATAGATCACGCCGTTCCGGCATATCTCATAATTGCGGTGCTTATCTGTTTCTTCTCGTGGATTCTGAGGGGACTGAGGTATAAATATATCCTCGAGAAACTCAGCGTCGGGATAACTCTCTTCAAATCGATTGCCTGTATCTTTATCTCACAGACTGCGAACATGATAATTCCCGCAAGGCTCGGTGATCTGCTCAGACTGTTCATCATAAAGCATGAATCCGATGCAACCTACTCCAACGGGCTTTCATCCATTGTTGCGGAGCGCTTCTTTGATATCGTGATAGTCGCTCTTCTCGGAGCCGTCACCATGCCGTTCATCCTCAATGTGCCGGAATGGTTCTCGACCGTCATCGGTTTCACGCTCGCAATCTCGTTTGTCTTCGTTCTTGTAATCTTCGCACTCAAAGACATTCACAGCAGCAACAGATTCATTGCCTTCGGTCTCAATCTTATCGCCGAGATTAAGAAGGCTTACTCGAGTATATCCGCGCTTTTCGTGCTGTCCTCCACAACCGCCGTCATATGGCTCATGGATTCCCTTATCTGCTATGTAATCGCGCTCATGTTCAATGCGCAGATTCCGTTTATCATAATTGTTCTGGCAATTGTCATAGGTAATCTCGTAAAGGCGGTGCCGGTGACGCCCGGAGGTATAGGAACTTACGAGATTGCGGTTGCACTGACACTGGCAATCTCGGGAACGCCGGCGGCGGTCGCGACCATAATCGCCGTAATCGATCACCTTGTGAAGAATGTGGTCACGCTTGTCGGCGGCGTTGTCTCGCTGTATATATTCGGCGACTGGTCGGTTGACCTCATGAAAAGAGCGTTCTCAAAGGGAATCAGCAAAGAAGACATTAAGGACTGATCATTTAAAGGGAATTAATGACTTGGGTATTAATGACGTGGAATTAATGACCGGGGAATTAATGACTGATTTTTTAACGACTGAGAACATAATTAACAGTAAATTGTAAAGCATGACCGAACTTTTTGCCGCAGTTGTCTGGCTGATTCTTCTGAAATTCATCCAGTTATCAATATATCCGATGTTTAAGGGCGCATTGCCGCGCTTTGCCTACGGCATATCGTATCCGCTATCGCTTCTCTTTCTGACCCTCCTTACATGGTATTGCGGGCTTGTCGGGGTGACGCTTTACGCCGCACTCATACCGTTTGCCGTGCTCATGGTTTACTTTGCGTATATGCGCGAGTATACCTTTGAGAGTCTGCGCGGGAATCTCTCATGGGATGTTGTCTTTCTGCTGCTCTTCATCGCCATGCTTGAGGTGCGGTATCTCAACCCGTCCGTGAGCTACGGCGAAAAACTGATGGATCATGCGTTTCTGGTCTCGATAATCAACAATCCCGTCGTATCCCCCGCTGATCCGTGGTATGCCGGCGGCGTCCTTGATGTCTATTATTATCTGGGTCACTGGATGTTCGGCGCAATCGGCGCAATACTCGGCATTAAGTCGACCGTTGTCTTCAATCTGATACTGCCGACAGTATTCGCAAATATGGGGGTCGCGCTCTTTGCCTGCGGCAGACTCCTGCTTAAGAGATATCACTGGCTGCCGGTTCTGACACTCTTCCTTGTTAATCCGGCTTTCGTCTGGTATCTGGCGCTCGGAAGCCCCCTGACTTCGGTGATGTGGGACAGCACGCGAACAATAGAGAACTGCATCACGGAGTATCCCTTATTTTCAATGCTCTGGGGCGACCCGCATGCGCATGTGATTGCGATGTTCAACCAGTTGCTCTTCATATTCCTCCTGATGCTCGTTTATCTGAAGTGGCATGACTTAAGCAGTCGGGGCAGGATTCTTCTCGCCATTGCTCTCGCTCTGAGTCTGGGAAGCATGCCGCTGATGAACACATGGGACGTTCTGGTATATGCGCCGCTGATGCTTCTCTTTGCCGTAATCACGGGGCTTAAGGAATGTCGGGCAGGGATTGCTGAGAGCGCGTGCGGTGCGCAGGGCCCCGGCAGTGTTAACGGTGCGGGAGGTGTAGTGCATTGGTTTACGGATTTGATACGAAATATTCCTATGCTCATCTTTATCGGCGTTCCGATAATCTCCGTAATTATCTATGCGCCGTATTATCTGATGATGAATGCCGTCGGAATCGAGGGGATAGGAATTGTCACAACGCCGACCGAAATCCTGCCGTTCCTGCTGGTATACGGATTCTTCCTCTTCGTGCTGTATGCAGAGACCTTCTGGGATCTGGTCAGGAGACCGTATCTGATTATATTCGGCGTTGTCTTTGCACTCGCGGGATACGTGGGTGCGGGTCTGTGCATAATCCCCGCGCTTGCTCTCATAATCCGCGTTCTCGATTCAAAGTCGGAAAAGCTGCCGCAGGACATCATAGCCGCGGTAGGAATACTTATCGTGATGTTTACCGAGCTTGTCTATCTGAAGGACAATATGGGCGATATCTATTACAGGCAGAATACGGTCTTCAAGTTCGGCGTCATGGCATGTCTGATGCTCAGTGTATCCTGTCTCTTCTATATCGGCAGATTCTTCGAGAAGCGCAAGGGAATTGCGGAAGACGAAGTTGCGGGGGACGAAGCCTGCGATACGGATTCGGGAATCTGTGCGGGTGATGGCGTTGCGGACACCAACGCCCCGTCTCTCTCCAATCTCTTGCGCGGTTCGGGCACAATCCCCGCGCTTATACTTGCGGTCATAATTGTCGCGATGCCGTTTGCCGTTCCCGACTTAAGTTACGGATACGGCGGTCACAGCCTTGACGGCATGAAATGGGTAAGCATTCAGTATCCCGACGATTATGAGGCACTCGTCTATCTTCAAAGCCTTGATCCTAACAGTATCGGAGGGATAGTCGAGGCTGAAGGCGGCGATTACAAATACTACTCCAGAGTCTCGGCATTTACGGGAATACCCACGATAATCGGAATGCCCTTCCACGAAGAGATGTGGCGCGGCAGCGACGGTCATGTCGGTGAGAGAATGGGGGATGTCAGAAGAATCTATGAGAACCCCGATCTCTGTCTAAATCTGATGGCAAAATACGGAATGACCCATATCTTTGTGGGGCAGTCCGAAAGGGATGTCTACAATGTAAACCTGCCGCTTGATAAGTTGACCGAAGTCTTCTCAAACGGCGGCACGGTCATTTACAAAATCTGACCTGTTATGCCGCATCCCCGTCTCTTATTTTCGCGGCGTAAAAAAGTCCTCAGGTCATTGCAAAAATCTTTATGTGCTTTCGTGTCGATTTAATATAGCACATCAATCACTGACTGATGAGTGATGAGGGAGCAGTTATAAGTCGGGAAAGGTATAAAGCCCCCCGTTTATGCCGGCATTTCGGAAGATACCGCCACGGCGGTAAATCATCGAATGTCAATCTGTTCCTGAATGAGGTGAGTTATGTCTAAAGTATACGCAAAATTCGAAGTTCCTGAAGAGATTCAGAACAAAGCTCTTGAGATCTTAGAACTTTCAAGAGACACAGGAAAGATTAAGAAAGGATCAAACGAAGCAACAAAAGCTGTTGAGAGAGGAGTTGCACAGCTCGTCTTAATCGGCGGCGACGTTGAGCCTGAAGAGATTGTAATGCACCTTCCCGCACTCTGTGACGAGAAGCAGTGCCCGTATGTAATCATCAACAAGCAGAACGATGTCGGTGCGGCAAGCGGTCTCGAAGTAGGCTCCGCAGCGGCTGCAATCGTCAAGCCGGGTAAAGCAAAGGACCTCCTTGACGAGATTCTCGGTCAGATTGCCGAACTCAGAAAGTAAGGTGAATTATCATGGCAGACGCAACGCCGGCAGAAGTCATTGAGATTATCGGTCCTACCGGAATGCACGGTGAGGCATTTCAGGTAAAATGCCGTATTCTTGATGGCACAAACAAGGGAAGGATCATCACCCGCAACACCGTGGGTCCGATCCGCGAGGGCGATGTGCTTATGCTCATCGAAACCGAACGCGAAGCAAAGAAATTATCGAGGCGCTGAAAATGGTAGATTCATACGTATGCACATTCTGCGGAGAGCCTATTGAGCCCGGAACAGGTAAGATGTATGTCAAGAAAGACGGTACAATCTTCTACTTCTGCAGCTCAAAGTGCCAGAACAACTACCGCCTTGGAAGGGTTCCGCGCCGCGTAACCTGGACAAAAGCAGGTCGAAAGGCTCTCGGTAAGGACTGATCCCAAAATGGACAGAACATTCCTTATGATTAAACCCGACGGCGTCCAGCGCGGACTCGTCGGTGAGATCGTTGCACGTTTTGAGAAGAAAGGCTTAAAGCTCGTTGCGGCAAAGTTCGAGCGCCTTCCGGAATCACGTGTAATGGAGCACTATGCAGAGCACGTTTCAAAGCCGTTCTTCCCGGGACTTAAGTCCTATATCATGAGCGGACCCTGTTTCCTCATGGTCTGGGAAGGCAAGAACGTTGTCTCAATCACACGCCAGATGATTGGCGCTACCAACCCTGCGGAAGCACTCCCGGGAACAATCCGCGGAGACTTCGCGCTTGAGATTGGTATGAATGTAATTCACGGTTCCGACTCAAACGAGACTGCAAAACGTGAGATTGCAATCCACTTCAAGAATGAAGAGATCACCTCCTACGAAAGAATAGATGAGAAAGTCCTTTACGAGTAATTTCTCTCGGAAATTGCACAACAGGATAAATTATCTTTCTTTCCCTTATCAGTAACCAAATATCTTTTTTTATTGTTTTATTGCTTAATTGTTGTTTTATTGCGGGATATTCGGGATATTATTTGATATCTCCGTTGAATCCCTTGAATATGAACATAAAGAAGACGATTACGGGTACAATTTCGAGTCTGCCGATCCACATGGCGAATATGAAGAGTATCTTGCTCATCGGCGTCAGTTCGGAGGATACAAATCCCGTGCTTATTCCGTTGTTGCAGGAGGCGGAGATGACATCGAAGATGACTTCGCTGGAGTCCGATGCCAGCGGCTCAAAGTGCATGACAAGGATTGCCGATACGAAAATGACAAAGATATAGAGGAATATGACCAGCATATTCTTTGAAACTTCCAGTTCGGCATCGGTTTTGGAGATTACCCTGCGGCCGATACGGAAAGGAATTATCACGTTTGCGCTCTTGAAGGAGCGTTTAATCCACCAGACTATTCCGCGGTATGCCATCCTTGCACGCGAGAGCTTGATACCTCCCGCCGTACTTCCCGAAGAACCGCCTATGAACATAAGAACGGCAAGGAAGAGGGTGGTTGCTGGAGCCCAGACGCCGGGCGATGTCGTCTGAAAACCTGTACTTGTGATGCCCGCGGCTGCCATGAAGATTGCGTATCTCACGGAGTCAAATATATTCATCTGGTTGAAATACAGCAGATCAAATAAGATAACCGCAAATCCCAGGGCTATGAGCGAGAAGAGAAGCATTGCTTCCGCATCCTTTCTGAAACCGTATTGGCGTTTGTAATACATGAAATAGTAGATCTTAAACGGGATAGCGCCGGCGATCATCACCGGAATTATGAGCATCTCGAGAAGCGGATTGTCGTAATATGCGAGGCCTTCGGCGTGAACCGTAAATCCGCCGGTGGATATGGCTGTCATTGCGATATTGACGGCATCCCAGAGAGGAATGCCGGAGATACAGATAAAGGCTATTGCGGCAATTGTAAGGACAACGTATATCTTCCACATCTCGATACCCTGCTGCATGGCGCTGGGAACAAAAGCCTCGGAACGTGCTTCCGAGCGGTAAAAACGTGACGGATTCAGGCTTGTTCTTGAGAGCATTACGACCGTGAATGCGACGATTCCCAAACCCCCGAGCCATTCCATGAGCGATCTCCAGAAGAGAAGCGTATAGGGGACTGTATCTAGATTGTCTATCATGGTCATTCCCGTATCCGTCCATCCCGACATTGCCTCAAAGAAGGCGTCAAGATAGGGCATATTGATGCCGAGCGTGAACGGAACGGCGCTTATCGCGGCGCAGATTATCCAGATGAACGCGACCGAGAACAGCGCATGGCTCAGTTGCGGCTCTTTGTTTCCTTTGGGAATGCATACAAACGTCGTTCCTATAAGGTAAAGAAGAAGCGGCACCGTGAGCATGGGCACAATCATATCCCACTCCTTATAATAGACAGTAAATCCGATGGGCACTACCGTGGCAAAACTGATAAAGCGCAGAACAGTACCGAGATCTTCTGCCGCCGCCGAAAACTGTTCGAGTCTGCCCATACACAAAGCCACCAAACGATACGATATTAAAGTAAACTATCTGAAAATATAACTCTTGCTATCTCTGTTTTTTGACTGCAAAAAAGGTTGCGCACCGTGCCCCGGGAGATCGCGGTAAAAAAAGAGGTTTGGTCTGATTGGTGTTGTGATTCTGGTTATGTTGTGATATGTTTCGTAAATGTTGGGGAATGATTGGAAATGTTTGGGATATGTTTCGGATAAGTTTGTGTTCGGATAGGTTTGCGTTAGGATGTCTGCGATTACTTTTTGTTTGTCCAAAGACCGTGAAGATTACAGTATTCGACTGCTTTTGCATCGTCTTTGGCGTTCTTGAATGATGCTTTAGGTGCGTCTCCGGGCTTAAACCAGTGGATTGCCATATCGGAGCCGTCTATGATGCCTGCGCAGACAATCGCGTGCTCTTCGGTCATAGGGTGGAGTGTCGAGCCTATTGTCACGGTTACGCCGCCGTCCGCCTTCTCCACGACAGGGACGTGCTTCTCGGTCGCCGAGTCCGCCGTTTTTGCCTCAAGAAGAGTCATCGGAGCACCGCAACAGACCAGCTGTCCCATCTTTCCGTCGATAACCAGAACGGTGTTTCCGCACTTTTCGCATTTGTAAATTTCCTGATTTTTTGTCATGTTATCATTTTTTGAATAATTCGTTGTGTTTTTTCACGATCTCGTCAACAAGGCGGTCGAGCATGCCGTATGCCTCCTCATCGGGCAGTCCTTTGATATAGACCGGCTCGATGATCTCCGCGGTATTGTTCGGGAACATCGCTTTAAGGGTCTCAACCGCAGTTCCGCCCCATCCGAAAGAACCTATGATACTGATGAACTTTGCCTTAGGTTTCAGGATATTGGCAATAAACGTCAGGTTTGCCGCCTTGGGATGCGGTCCGAAGAGGACGGTCGGCGTCGCGAGAATTATCGTTGCCGCGTCTATAAGGTCGGCTGCAAGCCTTCCCGTGTCTGCCTTTCCGAGATTATACGGTTTTACGGTAATCCCGTGCGCAAGAAGCGCGTCGGTGACATATGAGACCATCTTCTTTGTGCTTCCGTGCATCGAGATATACGGAATTATTACCTTGTTTGACACTCTGTCACTGCACCAGTCGGTATAGGCGCCGATTATTTCGTCAATCGCCTCTTTTCCCTTATAGATGGGGCCGTGGCTGGGTGCAATGATCTCGGGGGCAAGTTCTCTTACGGCCTGAACATTCTGTGCCGTCGGATACCTGAACGGCATCATAATCTCGGCAAAGTAGCGTCTGGCGTTGACGTAGTGCGTATGCACATCCTCGATGAATAACTCGGATGTCGCATAGTGCGAACCGAAGAGGTCCATGCTGATGAGCATCTTATCCTCGCGGATATATGTCATCATGCTGTCGGGCCAGTGCGACCAGGGTATCTGAATAAACTCGAGCGTCTTGTCGCCCAGCGACAGTGTGTCGCGGTCGTTTATCGTCGAGATTTTGAAATCGGGCACCTGAAGCATGCTCTTTAAGAGTTCTTTTCCCTTTTCCGACGTGATTATCTTTGCATTCGGGAAGAGTTCCAGAAATACCGGTATTGAGCCGGAATGATCCTGTTCGGCATGGTTGATGATGATGTAATCTATCTTCGAGACTCCCGAGCGGGCTATGTTTGTTATCAATTCTTCTTCGAATTCGGGATCAACCGTATCTATGAGGACGGTTTTTTCACTGCCCTCTATCAGAAACGAGTTGTATGTAGTGCCGTCGGGGAGCGGAAGGAGTTCATCGAAAACCTGTCTGTCCCAGTCGAAGACGCCGATAGAGTATACGCCTTTGCAAACTTCTCTGACTACCATAATAATCACGTAATGTTTTGTATAATCTGATTATACGGAAATGAAGCTTGATTTTCTTGCGCCGCAGATCGGGCATACCCAGTCGGAAGGAACGTCGTCCCATGCAGTTCCCGCAGGTACTCCCTTGTCTCCCTTCTCCTGTTCGTATACGTGTCCGCAAAGTGTGCATTTCATTTTGTCTGCCATTTTTTCTTTCTCCTTTAGTTTACTATTTACGATATTTGAATTTGAAATTTGTTGTTTTAACAATCGAAAATTTGTTATGATTTTTTTGGATTTTCTATGGTTAAGATCTCAGTCATCTATCTCGATTGACGTGAATCTGTCTTTTCCGACTCCGCATCTCGGACATTTCCAGTCGTCGGGAATGTCTTCGAACTTTGTGTCCTTCTTGATTCCGTTTTTGCCGTCACCGTAGCGTGAGTCATAGGTGTATCCGCATTTTTTGCATTTCCAGATAATTGCTATTAATTACACCCCCTGTCCGTATGAACAGATATGAAATATTCTTGGGGATGTTCATATAATACTTTTCTTTAAAAATTTGATAAAAAGAGAACGTAAGAATGCGGGATTCTGCGCATCATTATATGCATATATACGGATATGCCGCGTATCTAACGTTTACCGCGGATCTGCTTCGTAAGTTCCTGCTTGGTCCTGTCGTATTTTTCCTTCTCGGCATTGCTGCTCTGCGCAAGGTTCTGACCCTTCTGATTATTGTCGCCGTCAAGCTCGTCGCATTCGAGTTCGGCGGCAATCTCAATCGGAGAATCGACATGCTTTAAGAGAACACGTATGCGGTCAAGCCTCTCCATTCCGATGAAGTGCTCCGCCATTACTCTGGCAAACGGCGAGAGTTCCACTTTGTCGCCTTTTACCGTGATATAACCCGCTTTCTTTAGCAGCGGATATACATCGTTCATCTCGCCGACCATGGTTGCGCACATTCGCCTGAGACCGTCGCTGTCGCCTTTGCAGACAACGGCATGCGCGATATACTCCTCCGAGGATGCCTCGCTGTCGTAGACCGGCGCTACCTCCTCCATCTCGCCTTTCAGAAGGCTTATCGCTACCTCCTCCTCGGTCAGTTTTGTCTCCCGCGAGTAGTTGCCGCCGGGCTCGGCAAGGACGACGACCTTACCGAGATCGTGATAGTCGGGTCTTCCCGCACGCCCCATCATCTGATAAAAATCCTGGACCGTGAGCCATTTGATTCCCATCGCAAGTGCATCGAAGATAACCTGCGAGGCGGGGAAGTCGACGCCGGCGGCAAGCGCCGCTGTTGTGACCACCGACGATATCTCGCCTTTCTCGAATTTCTCTTCGATATCGCGCCGCTCCTTTGCGCTGAGTCCGGCATGGTATGCCATCGATTTTTTGCCGATGGCTTCAGCTATCTCGTGACACCGCGACCTCGAGTTCGTAAAGACTATGGTCTGACCGCGGAAACCTTTTGAGGACTTGTTGCGGTATTCTATCGTGACGAGGCGCTTGACTGCTTCAATCTTCTCTTTTTTCGCAACGAAGATAAGGTGACGTTCCAGCGGCACGGGGCGTTCGGCGTAGGTCACAAGAGCGGCACCGAGCTTTTCGGCAAGAAGGTGCGGCATACCTATGGTTGCGCTGAGATACAGAAACTGCGCCCGCGGCAGGAGATACTTAAGTCTGGATATAAGACCGTCGAGGCGGTGACCGCGATCTTCGTCCTCGAGCATCTGAACCTCGTCTATGACCACGGTGCCGATGTTTTTGAGGGTTTTGCCCGTCCGCAGGATGTGGTCAATGCCTTCGTAAGTGCCGACTATGATATTCGCCTGCGTGCTCCTGTTGGCATTGACCTTTGTCTCCGGCAGATTTATCCTTGAAACACCCGTGAGCAGGGAGACCTTCATATACGGATAGCGCTCGGTAAAGCGTGTATATTTCTGGTTTGCGAGTGCCACAAGCGGGACAAGAAAGAGCATATTGCCCCTGCCGCCGAAGTAGTTCATGTTGCCCGCCATCTCGCCTATGAAGGTCTTTCCGCTCGCGGTTGCCGCGACCACAAGCTGGTCTTTACCCTCAAGAAGACCTGCCTGCACGCAGAGATGCTGCACGGGCATGAGTTTCGTGACGCCGCAGACCTCCTTGAACTTCTTCGGCAGATTGAGATCGCTGATATTTGTCGTCTCGATTATCTTATGGGACTCCAGAATGTCGAAGACGGTATGCTCAAGATCAATCTTTTCAGGCTCGAGCATGGCAAGGATCCTGTCAAGGTCCATATACAGCATAAGGAGCTTTTCGAGGTGAGCGGTCGAGAGCCCGCCCATCTTGCCCATGTATCCGATCTCGCGGCGCAGCTCGTTCATTGCGCAGTCAACGCATATGACTTCTTTACCGTGTTTTACCTCGTTCTTGCCTTTGAGAGGCGTTATCTTATTCTCGAGAAGACACCTGCGGCAGACCGTGATGAATCTGTATTTTATCTGAAGATCGTCGAGGAATTTCTCGAAATTCTTTGCTTCGCCGGTGAGCACCACATCGCAGGAACGAAGCTGTGAGATGAGTTCTTTCGTGGGAGTATGCGCAAAATGGCGTTTCCCTTCACCTCTCAGAAGGTAGCTTTTGGGTCGGTATCCCTTCGAAGTCTCGACAAGGGTGATTACGCCTTCAGCGCATACGCAGTGATTATCGTATAAAAAAAGTTTATACTCGCCGCGATTCGGGCTGATTATCAGTTTCATGTCAGGAAAAAAGATTAGGGTGCAATGAGGTCATGGATGACATATCGCAGGTTGACTGCCTCAAGCCTCTTTAAGAAGTCGGTGAAGTCCTCATCCACAACGACAAGAGCGGATTCAAGACCGTGAATCGCGGCTTCGATAACGCCCTCGCGCGATCCGAAGAACGTGTTCGGAGTAAGTCCCGTGTTCTTTACCGCAATATCGGCTTCTATACCGCATGTGCCGATGAATCTGACCTTCTCGAGAATATTGCGCAGAAGTTCGGGCTGAACGCGCTCGGAACCGCCGCGCTGGATACGCGGAACCTTGCAGACGTGAACAAGACCGTATGAAAGCTCTATGATGCCGACAAGGTCCGAAACACCGAGATCCATGCCGCTTTTCGTGTCGGCGATGGCTATGCCCGAAGCGCTCTGCTCCTTGTAGGACGCATGGATATGACCGTCCTTCATGTAGACGCCGACCTTGTCGCCGGCACGTATGTTGCAGTCGGCGATTGCCGTCCAGACCGCGACCTGCTGCACGATATCGTGCGTGATGTGCTTGGCATAGGATTCCAGAGCCTCGGCATTGTTGATTACCCATTCGACACCCTTGGGTGTTATGACATAGCTTCCGCGACCCTGCGACTTTACCATCTCGTCATCGACAAGCTCGCGTATGTATTCCGAGACCGCCTGCGGAGTTACCCCTAATATCTCCGCAATCTCCTGTTGCCGGACGGAAGGCTGATTTTCAGCTACACCTACAAGTATCTGAAATTTGGTAGCCTCGCGTTTGCTTCGAAGTATGATATAGAGGGGATCTTTATCCTTTGTTTTCAACAAAGACCAGCCCCTGACCTTTTACATCCAATATCGGAAGTCTCTTTGCAAGTCCTTTGATAAATACAGGGCTTACGCTGTATTTTCTCGCAAGGTCGTTGACCGAAGAGTTTCCGGATTTTACTTCTTTTTCTATATCGTCCACAAGACTTCTCAGAGCGTCGTCGGTTGAGATTGAGACGTTGATTAAATCCCCCAAATCATCCATCGTGCATTGGAAGTTTGCCCTGAATTTGCTGTAGGTCGTCTTGTATTCAATAACCGGTTTCTCGCCCGGTTTCGGCATTCTCCACTGTTCTTCCACAAGATTGCCTTTCTTAAGGATGGCAAGGCATTCCTTCACCTTATCTGCGGCTGTTGATTCTGAAAGTTCGGTCTCGGTCATCCAGTTCTTTGAGAGTAATGTATATACGTTCTTGAAGTCCGAGTCATTGAAAGTAATCAAAAGCGGAACAAGATCGAGAGGATCGTTGACTATTCTAACATGTCCCGTCAAGATAAAAACCCGTATAAATATAGGACCTGCAATAAAATAAACTTATTCAGATTTCTTGACTTGCCTTAAAATTACTTTAACTACTTCTCTTGGGACGGCAAAAAAGGCACGTTTTCGGTTGATTTCCGCATTATGCCGACTTTCAAAGTTCATCCCCTATTGCCGCATACACCCGCGTATGCGACAGTATGCGATAGTATGCGATATTAAGATCAATCACCTTTTATTTTTTTAACTCATATGTGAGTAAAGAGCGGCAGGAGAGTCTGGCGGCACGAGCGGCAGGAGCGGTAAAAGCGCATTTCATTTGCCGGAGGCGGAGGAAGCATGGGTTCAAGGGTATCCGGACGGATTGTCATAAAGGGAATTGTGCAGGGGGTCGGTTTCCGACCGTTTGTATACTCGCAGGCGAAGCTGTACGGCATACGCGGCAGTGTAAAAAATCTCGGCAGCGAAGTGAGCATTATCGCCCTCGGCAGTCGTTTTGAGGAATTTTTGAAGGCGGTATCGGTCGGCACCGTTCTCTCGAAGATAGACAGCGTCGAGGTCTTTGATATAGATGATTCCGTGGCGGAAAGCGATTTCGGCGGCGGGTTCGTTATAGAAAAGAGCGGCAGGAGCGATTCGCTTACGGGATTCATACCCGCGGATGTCGCAATCTGCGATGAATGCGTGAAGGATATCTTCGAGAAGGGCGGGCGCTACGAGGGATACTGGGCAACCTCGTGCGTCAACTGCGGACCGCGTTACAGCATTATCCGCGAAGTTCCCTACGACCGCGAACGCACGACCATGGATGAGTTTCCGATGTGCGATGGCTGTCGCGGGGAGTATGAGAGCCCGCAGTCGAGGCGGCATCATGCGCAGACCATAGCCTGCAATGCCTGCGGTCCGAAGTTGTTTCTGCTTGACAGTGACGGCAATGACCTTAAATCAGCATCGCCCACAGACGATGCCGCAAGACTCCTCGACGAAGGTCATATCGTCGCGATAAAGGGTATCGGCGGTTACCACATCGCATGCATCGAGTCCTCCGCCGTTAAACTCAAGACAGCTCTGGGAAGAACCGAGCAGGCGCTGGCAATAATGGCAACCGAAGATACGGTCGCGGATATTGCCGTTGTCGGCGCCGGCGAACACGCGATTCTGAACGGTCCCGAGCATCCGATTGTCGTATTATACAAGAAAGACAGGGATTCGCACCGCGAGATATCAAATCTCGACACAATCGGCTGTATGCTTCCGTATACGGGTCTTCATCATCTGCTCTTCTCGAAGCTTAAGAACCGGATTCTTATAATGACCAGCGCAAATGCGCCCGGAAACCCGATGATTACCGATACGGAGAAGGCGGTTGCGAAGCTGAAGGGCTGTGTCGATTATTATCTTGCGCACGACCGCACGATTCTCAACCGCTGCGATGATTCCGTCGTGCGTGAAGGCTACATAATAAGGCTTTCAAGAGGATATGCGCCGAAGAGAGTGAACATTAATCTCGGAAAGGACTGCATTCTGGGCACGGGACCCGAACTTTACACGACGGTATCCGTCTATAAGAACGGGTTCTGCTGCACTTCGCCGCATATAGGGAATATCAAGAATCCGCAGACTCTTGAGTATCTGGAGGATACGGTCGGCAATCTGAAGACGCTTCTGGGAGCGGATTTTGACGTGATTGCGCATGACATGCACCCGCAGTTTTTGTCAACGCGGTTTGCGAGGCGGCTTTCGGATGAGACGGGCGCGGAGACCGTCGCGGTTCAGCACCACCGCGCCCATATCGCGGCGGCGTTCTCAAAATATGCGGCTGAGGACGCGGGGCGCAACTGCGTGGGCATTGCTCTCGACGGCGTTGGTCTCGGCGATGACGGGACGGTCTGGGGCGGGGAGATATTCATCGGCGATATCCTTAACCTCAGGCGCGTCGGTCACCTCGAGAGCGTGAAGATGCCGGGCGGAGACCTCGCGACCGTATACCCCGAAAGGATGCTTTACGGCATGCTTCCCTGCGAAGATACCGCAAACCTTCTCTTAAATCGCGGGTGGAAGGATTCCGAGCTTGCGATCCTCGATAAGCAGATAGAACGCGGCTTCAATGTGCCGCTTACGAGCAGCGCCGGAAGAGTCCTCGATGCCGCTTCCGCACTATTGGGTATCTGCCGCGAGCGCACATATGACGGCGAGCCCGCAATGAAGCTCGAGGCGGCGGCATCCGCGGGACGGGCGGAGAAATGGGAGAGTGTCGTTACCCGCGACGGCGGTATGAGCGTCCTTTCTACATCGGCACTCCTTAAGAATGCGCTTGCGGCTAAGAATGCGGGCAGAAGCATAAACGACATTGCCGCAAGCGTCCAGTTCAACCTTGCCGACGGCTTTGCGGAGATTGCGGTGGAGAAGGCTCTCGATGCCGGCATAAAAGATGTCGTTCTCTCGGGCGGCGTCTGTATAAATCACACAATCCGCGAGACCATAGTAAGAAAGGTCTCGGATGCGGGACTGAACATGATAATAAACCGCGAGTATCCCTTCGGCGACGGCTGCATTTCCTACGGTCAGTGCGTCTATGCGGGGCTTCTCAGGCGTTGATGCGACAGAGCACCAAAACGAGCACAAAATTGCGGCAAACAGTTACAAACTGTGACTGACTGTGGGAAAAGCGGTGGAAAATCCTGAAACGCCCGAAAACAGATTATAAAAACGAAATAAAATAATTTTTCAGGATTTGTCCTGAAATGAATTTACTCTCTCTTTGCAAGATATGCGATACCGAGAATACCCAGTATTAGACCTGCAAAGATGCTTACCGCCGACAGAGGTGACGCGGGTGTTACGGGTGTTACCGGAGTAAGTGTCGCATGAAGCTTAACGGTCTCGCCCGCCTTGGGATATTCCATAATCTGAGCGGTAAAGGTTGTGTAACCGTCTTTCTTTACGATGTAGGTTGTGTAGGGCGTGCCCGTGACATAGACGGGGACGGTAAGTTCTCCGCCGGCGATAGTGCCTTTGTAGTCTTCGTTAAAGTAGACCTGTGCGCCGTCGACGTTACAGTAGACAATGTATTCGCCCATGTTACCGCCGATAGGAGCCTGTGTCGGTTCGGGTGTAAGGGTTGCATATACGTCAGCATAGTTTCCGGCACCCGGGTGCGGCATATTACCCGACCACGGTGTGTAACCGTTGCTCTGAACCGAGATTGTTCTGTAGGGTGTGCCTGTCGTGTAGACATATCCGAGAAGAACTCCGTTCTGGATTGCTCCCTTGTAATCGCTGTCAAAGTATACGCTTGCACCTTCAACATTGCAGTGCACGATGATAAGACTCTGATCTCCGCCGATCTCGTAAGCGACCGCAGGTGCGGCAACGGCAAGGAGGAGTCCGAGACCCAAAATTAACGCAAATATTTTCTTCAAACTATCACCTGATTGTGATAACAGAAATAGCGCTTTTTAGAGTATAAGTCTATCTATTGGAATTCTCTCTTAAACCGTGAATAAAACCCGTTTATCTCTCGGAATATCCGCGCTTTGCAATATCTCACGACCTCTGTCACTGACGGCATGTTAATCGGGTTAAGTAAATCCCGTATCTGCGGGCGGAAATGAATGTCGTGACCGTTGATGAACGCTATTATTGTAAATATATCCTATTGGCGTTAGTGAACGTAATAACCGTAAAAGAACTCTATTCGCAGATGAATAATCGAAAGATATAATCGAAAGTTAAAATGTTAAAAAGTCGTAAAACAGATTTGCGTAAATTGATTTTGTCGAAAAAAAGGTGGATTTATCCGAAGAGAGCTCCGAGTCCAGCCATTCCGCTTTCCTCGTCTGCCTTCTCTTCCTCTGCCTTCTTCTCAGGTGCCGCTTCAGCTGCTGCCGGAGCCGCTGCGCCTGCTGCTGCCGCCGGTGCTGCAGCTACTGCCGCAACTGCCGATTTCTCGATTGCTTCCGCAATGTTAACGCCGTCAAGTGCTGCGATGAGTGCTTTTACACGGCTGCCGTCGACTGCGATACCTGCTGCTGTCATGACTTTTGTGACAGCATCTTCTGTTACTTCCTTACCTGCGCTGTGCAGAATAAGTGCTGCATAGATGTATTCCATTTTATTCACCTAATTTTGAAATTTGATATATTTTTATTTCCTTACTCAGTAAGTGCTTTTACGGTCACCGATTCGCGCTGTGCACGACCGATGATAAGTTCAATAACGTCCTTCTCGTAGATTGCCGCCTCGACTGCAAGGTTCTTGGCCTCGCGAACAGCTTTACCGATAATGGCTTCGGCTGTTGTCTTGGTCGGGATAGCTGCATTGACCGACAGGTTGAATGCCTGTTTGCCTGCGAGAGTGAGTTTGTTCATGAACTCGGTCTCATCAATTGCCAGTGTAGAGGGCTCAAAGAATGTGCCTTCATAGTAAGCAACCTGGAGGTTCAAACCTACGTCGATTGTCTTAATATCAAGTTTTGCGAGCACATCAGCGAGTTTCTCGCTGATGACGTCGCCTGCTTTGGCAACAGTCTTTGTCTCACGAATAACGACTTTTCCGCCTTCGATAGCGGCAGGAATGCCTGCCTGCTGGAGAGTACCCACGATAGGTCCGGGCGGGAATGCGGTAGGTCCTTTCGGAACAACCACGTCTTCCGGTGCGACATCGCCGGGCTTGGCGATCATCTTTGTCATGGTCTCCTGAAGCTTCTTGTAAAGCTTGAACGGATTTTCGTTCGTGTAGATCATTGCGCTCTGACCGTCGACATACTCGCTTGTCTTGCTGATGTCGCCGCCGAGCTGTGCAAATGCGTGCTCGATAAGAGTGTTCCTGGTCATCTTGATGACCGCGGTTCCGCGGAGATCGCGGCGCATCTGCTGAAGCTGGCTTGCCGGAATACCGTGCAGGTCGACAAGACCCGTGAGTTTGTATTCGCCGGAAAGGCGCTTAATCTGCTCTACTTCATCCTGTTTCCACTGTGGAAGGTGGTGTGTATATAATACCATATTACATCAACCTCACTGACGGACCCATGGATGTTTTTACGTAAACCGAGCGAATGTTCATCTCACCGCTCTCAAGGTGACCTTCGACCTTTCGCAGGACCGCGTCGATGTTATCGGTTAAATCCTCAAGGGACTGGGAAGCACTGCCGATTCTTACATGGAATGTCTTCTTGTCCTTCGATCTGAATTTGACCGAGTTTCTTAAACGCTCTACGATTGGTCCGATGTCAAGTCCCTGAGGAATCGGCTGCGGCATCTTACCGCGCGGACCCAGACGGGTACCCAAGTAACGACCGACAAGCGGCATTACTGCTGTTTCGGCAAGGAAATACGAATATTCATCCGCAATCTTTCTTGCCTCACGCGGTGATCCTCCGAGACGCTCGATTTCTTCTGGCCCTATGATGAGTTCCACTTTTGCAGCTTTTGCCTGAGTGGTGATATCTCCTTTTCCGAGAACGGCGATCTTCTGGACACGTCCCGTTCCCTTAGGCAGAATCATAGTCTCATCTATACGGTTTTTCGGCTGCGCCATATCGATGTTCTTCAGGTTGAATGTAATCTCTACACTCTCCGTGAACTTTCGTTTCGGCGCCTTTTCTATAGCCTCTGTTACGGCCTTTAGAATCTGGACCCTTTCAACCATCTAATTTCCTCCATAGTTCAACGACTCGAGATTATCGAATCTTCTATGGGTCTTCATAGTCTATTCATGCTAACTTACTGTCGTATTCGCCTGCATCGATGAGAGCAAAGATATCCTTCGGATTCTTGCCGTCAACCGTGACGCCTACGCTTACACATGAACCTATGACCTCTTTGACGGCGGTCTTCAGCTCATACGAAAGCATGTCGTCGAACTTCATGCGGGCAATGCGGACAGCAGCTTCAAACGGTAAATTGCCAACCTTGTTTGTGTTGGGTTCTCCGGAACCTTTCTCAAGGCCGCACTCTTTTATGATGAGTGACGTTGCCGGAGGAACACCCACGGAAATTGTAAATTGCTTTTTGTCGTCGACTTCGACTTTTACAGGAACCTGCATACCGTTGAATTCTGCGGTCTTCTTGTTTATCTCGTCAACTACGGCTTTTACATTAATTCCGAGAGGTCCTAATGCCGGTCCCAACGGAGGACCTGCAGTAGCTTTACCGCCGGGTACCAATACCTCGACTACTTCTCCCATTGTGTATCACCTTTCGCTTCCGTGCCGGAATCTGATACCCGACACTAAGCTTGGGTCTTAAAATGTTTGAACTGTACTGACTTAAATGTATCAATATGTTCGGCGGAATAATCCTCAAAAATCCCGTAAAATATCCGAAAAAACAGAGTTGTAAAAAATTTATTCGTGGGTCTTGTCGATAACGCGCACGTTGTCGCCGCGCACCGTAATCGGGATAGGAACCATGCTCTCGTAGAGTTCGACGGTTATCTCTTCTTTTGAGGTGTCGACACGCTTGACGACTGCCTTCTCGCCCTTGAACGGACCGGCAATGAGCTCTACGATTGTTCCCTCGTCTATGCCGGTGACGACCGGTTTCGGGACAAGGAAGTGCTCTATCTCGGAGAATGCCATCTCGCCTTTTACGACCGCACGCGCATTCGGAACCATCTCGCGAAGCTGCTCTATACGTGCAATGGAGTCGGGACTCTCGATAAGGACGTAACCTTTCAGTTCGTCGGGCGCCATTACGGCAACAACGCGGATCTCGTCATGGTCTTCCAGAGCCTTTACAATGTTGTCAACCACCGTGCGCTCCTGTTTGGCGGTTGTCTTCATTGCATAGATCGTGGTCTTTATCTCTTCTGCATCAGTCATTTTATAATCCTGTAAAATATTGAAAGATTTTTAGGGGTTGATTTTATGGGAGTATGAGGAATATTTCGTAGATGATAAAACCGATAATACCTATTATTGCGATACCAGCCGCAGCTACTACTGCAATCTTCTGAAACTCTTCTCTGGTCGGTGTTCTTGCCAATTTAAGAACACGAATGTATTTTTTGAATAAATCTTCATCGAATTTAAATGCCATTTAATGTCTTCACCTTAAAAAGTCGATATCGTACTCGCGCTCAGATGTTGGCTTGCGAACATTATAATCTTCACTTCTGCCGTATATCTGCGGTGAGCTGACACCCGTCACGACAAGCATGGTGCGCATCCGTCCGTGCATGTCCGGATCGACCTGTGCTCCCCAGATTATGCGTGCTTCCGGATCAATGCGGTCGCAGACTTCCTGCACCACACCCTCGGCTTCTTCCATTGTCATGTCCGGACCGCCGACGACGTTGACAAGCGCGGCTGTCGCGTTTGTGATGTCAACGTCGAGTAACGGTGACCTCAATGCCTTTTTAACGGAATCTGCTGCCTTATCTTCGCTGTCGCTCTCGCCCATGCCTATCATGGCGACGCCGCCGCGCTCCATGACCGTGCGGATATCGGCGAAGTCGAGGTTGACCATTCCGGGCTGGGTAATCAGTTCGGTAATTCCTTTGACGGCACGCATGAGGACCTCATCGGCGACCTTGAATGCCGCGTGGAGCGGAAGTCTGGGGACGACCTCGAGGAGTCTGTCGTTGGGCACGACGATTACGGTGTCGGCAACGTCACGGAGGCGTTCGAGACCCGCTTCGGCGTTTTCAAGCCTGATTGCACCTTCCGAGCGGAACGGAAGCGTTACGATTGCGATTGTGAGCGCACCCTGGTCGCGTGCGGCTTTGGCGATAATCGGCGCCGAACCCGTACCAGTTCCGCCGCCGAGACCTGCCGTGATAAAGACCATGTCGCTGTTTGCGAGCAGCGCGCGGATCTCTTCGTCGTTCTCGAGAGCCGCCTCTTCTCCGACCTGCGGGACCGAACCTGCACCGAAGCCCTTTGTCTTGATGCGTCCGATAAGGATTCTCTTGTCTGCTTTTGTTCTGATAAGGTGCTGTGCATCGGTATTGACTGCAAAGAGCTTTGCACCGTCGATACCTTCTTCGTACATGCGTGTGACCGTGTTTGATCCGCCGCCGCCGCATCCGACTACCGAGATCTCGGTGCGCATCGAGTTCAGAAGATCCATGAGTTCCTGATCTTCGTCGCCTTTGCCGCTGTCTACAATCATTTCCGTGTCGGCATTTGCCCTGCTGAGCGCTTCTTCAACTATTGATTTCATCATAGGTATTTCTCCAACCCCTTAATGCGGATTACCTTTGTAATTTGATTTGAAACCATTTCCGGCGTTATTGTCTTACCGTTAAGGTTTATCTCAAAACCTGCCGCAAGCTTTCCAAAGGACGGACCTTTTGGCACCCCCAACTCTGTTGCTTTGGCAGGGTCAAATCTGACTTTTTTGAGAATCAAAGTGTCACCCTCAATGGCGGTGCCACTTTCCTTGTGTAATATCTTGACGCATAAAGATATTAAATCATTTATTGTTTGTTCTCCGAACTCTTCATAGGTTATAAATGCCGGCTCCAAAATTCCGTTTTTCGAGAAGAGTGCGGCAAGTTTCATGGATTCCATTCCCTCAACCGTTCCTTTCGGGTCGGTTTTGTATGCTTCCGCGACGAGTTCGGGATCAATCCCGATTATTACGGGCGTCTTTTCCGCGTGTTTCTTTGAATCCGGTTGTGTATCCGTGAGTGCAAAGATACGGTAATTCAGTTTCGGGTATTTTTCGGAGACGAACCTGCGGATTTTCACGCAGTTCTCCCACGATATGTCTTTTATCTCCTTTATCTCCCCTTCCGTGAGTATTGGAATATCCGCGTATCGGCTCTCTTTGAAGACGGATTCGAGTCGTTTAAGTTCCTGCGCATTGAGTGCTTTTCTGTCGATGTAGGCGGCATCCGCATGCGTCCTCTCAATCATGAGTTCGAGTGAACTTACGGTGATGCCGGCTATCTCTCTCGTATGCGCAATATGCCCGAATGCTCCTTTTGAGTCGAGAGAGATATCGGTCTGGCGTGCGGCATAGTGCGTGCCGCCGAGCCCTATGAGGCGGATGACGTCATTGAGGGTGTCGTTATCAAGGGAGAGCGCGTCGAGGACGGCGCCGGCGACAAGTTCGCCCGCGGCATCGTCCTGCCATTCGTCGATTGTGCTTCCTATCTCCACGAAGAGCGAGGGCGTCCTGAGGTCGGTGGGTCCGTGGTGCGTGACCTCATAGGAGAGGCGGTATCTGCCGATATCGTCCTGCGCTTCTTCGTCCGTGACGTCCGTGCCCGCAGTTTCGTCTGCAGTATCATCTTTGGTTGCCGCCGCTTTCAATCGCCGGTTCATTGCGTTGAGCACCGCATGCATCATCGCGGGCGCCGCCGTCGCAAGTTCACGGTCGTTTCCGCCGAGCATTGCCTTGCCGTAGTTGCCTGTGGCGTGGACCGTGAGCGCCGGCGTCGGATTCTGACTGGAGTGGCGCGATATGAACATTATGAGGTCGCAGTCAGTGCGGTCGTCAAGCCCTTTCTCGTAGATAAGCCTGTCCTCGGCCTGGAGGAACAGGAGTGTGTGACTTTTGAAGGCAACCGTTTCGCTCTCACCGACTGTCTCCTTTCCAAGACGCTTTAACAGATGTTTTCTGATGTTGCATCCCGCAATATCCGTCTTTGAGTTAATTATCGCTATTTTCATATTTTCCCTAATTATCAGATTTTTGTCTTAATCATGTCATTATCTTGTCTTAATCTTGTATTTATTCGAAATAATCGTCAATAATCGTCAATAATCGTCAGTAATCGTTTTATGTGATTATCTTCTCCGCGGTATGGTTACAGCGATAATATTGATTCGCAAAAGTAATCAAAATTATTCAGGCATGGTCATGAGTGCAATATAATGTATATGTATGTGCCGACACATCACGGTATACGAAGTATCGTGATCTACTTAAAAGTTTGATGTAAACTGAAAAATACTATCTTTAAAGAGAGACATACATTAACGGACTATCGAGGGATCACATTTGAAAGAGGTCGCAAGCAGCTATAATGCAAAAGAGGTGGAGGACGAGGTTCAGAAGTTCTGGACGGCGGAGGATACCTACAAAAAAGTAAAAGAATTGCGCAAGACGGGTCAGGATTATTTCTTCGTCGACGGACCGCCGTACACGACGGGAAACATCCATCTCGGAACCGCATGGAACAAGCTCATAAAAGATACGATCCTGCGCTATAAGCGCATGCAGGGCTTCAATGTCTATGATCGCTCGGGCTACGACATGCACGGACTTCCGATTGAGGTCAGAGTCGAAAACCAGCTCGGATTCAAGTCGAAGAAGGATATCGAGGGCTACGGCATCTCGAATTTCATCGAGACCTGTAAAGAGTTCGCGGTTACCAAACGTGACACAATGTCCGAGCAGTTCGAGAAACTGGGTATCTGGATGGACTTTAAAGATCCGTATCAGACCATAAAGCCCGAATTTATCGAAGCGGCATGGTGGACCATAAAGAAAGCCGACGAGAAGAAACTTCTCGAGACAGGTTACCGCGTGGTCAACTGGTGTCCGCGCTGCGAGACCGCGATTGCCGATTCCGAGGTTGAATACTGGGATGAGGAAGACCCGTCGATATATGTGAAATTCCCGATTAAAGACCGCGAAAACGAATATCTTGTCATCTGGACCACTACTCCGTGGACACTTCCCGCAAACGTGGCCGTTGCGGCGGGAAAGGATTTTGTCTACGCAAGGGTGGAGGCCGAGAAAGAGGATAAGAAGGAGATACTCTGGATTGCCGAGGCGCTCTGCGAGGATGTTCTTAAGAAAGGAAGATACACGAACTTCAAAGTCCTCGAGACGAAGACAGGCGCTGAGATTGCCGGCACGGAGTATTTCTCGCCGCTTGAGGAGGCGGTTCCCGTTCAGAAGACGGTAAATCACAGGGTTGTGCTTGCCGACTACGTGGAGCTAGACAATACCGGACTTGTCCATATCGCGCCCGGACACGGCTGGGACGACTACCTTGTCGGCGTCCGCGAGAAGCTTCAGATACTCTGCCCCGTAGACGGCTCGGGTCACTTCACCGAAGATGCGGGCATATTCGCGGGTCTCTATGTCCGCGAGGCAAACGATAAGGTGATCGAGGCGCTCGGCGACTTCCTCCTGCGCAAGATGAAGATCACCCACCGCTACGGTCACTGCTGGAGATGCAAGACACCTATCATCAGCCGCGCCACTCAGCAGTGGTTCATTGCGATCCCCAAGATCAAGGAGCAGCTTCTCTCCGAGATTGCGAAGGTCAAATGGTATCCCGAATGGGCGGGAAGTGCCAGATTCCACGATTTCATAGCCGACGCACGCGACTGGTGCATATCCCGTCAGAGATACTGGGGTATCCCCATCCCCGTCTGGAAATGCGACAAATGCGGCGAATACCATGTCTTCGGCACTATGGCGGAGTTAAACGCGACCGCCGGATCAAACCTCACCGACCCGCACCGTCCTTATGTCGATGAGATTACATATCCGTGCCCGAAGGGTTGCGGCGGCACCATGCGCCGTGTTGAAGATATATTCGATGTCTGGTTCGACTCGGCAATGGCTTCGTGGGCGACGGTCGGCTTCCCCGGAAAGACGGAAGACTTCGAGAGGCTGTGGCCCGCGGATTTCATCACCGAAGGTCAGGATCAGACCCGCGGCTGGTTCTATTCCCAGCTCGGGGCATCCGTGATTGCGTTTGACAAAGCGCCTTATAAGAGCGTCCTCATGCACGGTTTCGCACTCGACAGCGAGGGCAGGAAGATGTCAAAGTCAATCGGCAATGTCGTCACGCCCGAAGAGGTCGTGGAGAAGGTAGGTATCGATGTTTTAAGGTTGTATATCCTTTCGTCGAGCGCACCGTGGGACGACCTGAAGTTCAACTGGGAAGGCGTCAAGACCACGAACCGCACGGCAAACATTCTCTGGAATGTCTACCGTTTCCCGCTCCCGTATATGATTCTCGACTCCTTTGAGCCGAAATGCACTGTGAGCGGCGTCTGGAACGGCGATTATGTCCGCGAGAATATTGCGAAGATGCCGGATGAGGACAGATGGATTATCTCCCGCATCAATACTCTTTGCCGTGATGTAAGCGCGTTCACGGAGTCCGGCGAGCTTCACCGTGCGTCAAGAGCGATTCTCAACTGTATCCTTGAGGATATCTCGCGCTGGTATGTCCAGCTTGTCCGTTCAAGGATGTGGCTCGAGGAGGATGCCGTTGAGAAGATTCAGGCATACGAGACTATGTATTATGTCATGAGAAGGCTCTCCGGCGTAATGGCACCCTATGCCCCGCACCTTTCCGAGAAGATCTATCGGAACCTCAGATGCGCTGGCGACCCCGCAAGCGTCCATATGCTCGACTGGTATGCCGGCGACGAGTCTCTCTGCGATGCCGAACTCGAGGCTGAGATGGCGGTTGTTCAGGCATTTGACGAGTCGGTTGCCGCCGCAAGACAGGACGGCAAGAGAAAACTGCGCTGGCCGGTCTCCGAGGTCTTTGTTCTCACGGATTCAAAGGTCGTCGAGGGCGCGGTCTCAAGGCTCGGCTATCTCTGTAAACAGCGTGCGAATGCAAGGAAGATAACGGTCGTAAACGGTCACTGGGACAGAATGGGCGTGAGCGTCGAGCCGAATATGCGTGCCATCGGTCCGGGATTCGGAAAGCAGGGTCCGCAGGTCAAAGCCGCAATCGAGGCTCTCGACGGCGCCGCAGCCGCGGCACTTAAGACCGAGCTTGCGTCGAAGGGCAGTGCCGTTCTCGGCGGATTTACGATTACCTCCGATCACGTGAAGTTCTCGGAGACGATGCCGGAGAACATCTTCCCTGCGGAAATGACCGATGCGACCGTCTGCGTGGACGTCACGCTCACCGAAGATCTCGAAGCCGAAGGATATGCCCGCGAGGTCATAAGAAGACTTCAGGAGATGAGAAAGCAGGCAGGTCTCAATGTCGAGGATACGGTCAAGGTCGCAATGAGCGTCGCCGATGCGAGAGTCTCAAAGCTGATTGAGTCCTGGAAGGACTCGATTGCCGGCGAGGTCCGTGCCGTTAAGATTGAGATGACTTCCGACTCCGGCGCCGTAAACGGCGGACTCGTTCAGGAATGGGATGTCGAGGGTATTGCCATGAAGATGGCGGTTACCCGCGCCTGAATCCGAAAAAAAATCCGAAAAAATTGAAAAAAAGTTGGAAAAAAAATTGAAAAATCAATTAAAAATATTTTTACTGTTTTTTACTTTTATTACATCGGTTTATTTGCTGTAGATCTGTCAGATATTCGTTATTTATCGGTTTTTGGCTGCCCTGTCTTTTCCTTTTCCGATAAGGTTTTGTAAGTAGTTCACGCCTTCGGGTTCGCTGAACAGCGGCAGGTCTTCATCGCGCGATATGCGGCGGCGGGCGGTTTGGACTTCGACCTTCTCTATGGGGTTATAGCCCGTCTTGACGTATTCCTCGCGGAATATTATCGTGCCGCGTCTCTGCCATGCCGGCGTTTTTGACAGGTTTATGCCGCGCTCATGCATCATCTCGTGCATTGCCGCGGATTTGGCGCCGTTTAGGACCTTCGCCGCCTTCTGCGGCGTCATGCCTTCGGTAATGAGGGCATGCTGGCAGTATGCGTTCATGTGGTTCCTCCATGCCTCTTTCTGCCGCCAGGAGAAGTATTCCGCAATCACCGAAGGCTCTCCCGAGAGCATGACAATGCGGGAGTCGAATGACGCCGGCTTTGAAAGTCCCATTGTCAGACCGAATGCCGCTGCCGCGTATGAAGCCGCGACCGAGTCAATCTTTTCCACGCGCCCGCTGAAAGGCAGCGTTGAGAAGAAGATGCTTATTTCGTCGGAGAAAGTGTAGGCAAAGTCCGGTTCGAGTCCGCTGTCGCCGACAATCATCTCGCAGACCCTGCACATGGCTTCGTTAAAGCGCGTGTCGTAGGGTTTTTCCAGCCGCAGTTCCGCCGTGAGCGTGTGAAACGCCCTTCCGTCGAGCCTGACGACTACGGGCGGCACTGCCGTAAGACTGCTGAATATCTCCCTATCCTTAACCGTCATGACCGATACTCCAAGACTGCGTGTAACTCCGACACTGCGTGCAACTCCGAACTCCGATGAACGGGGGCGCGTCAACAGCGTAAAAGCGCATAAAATGTATTCTTTCAGTGATACCCGAAAGTACCCCTGCGCACCCCCCGTGACACCTGCGGCGAACTCTCCGTATCCGCACGCAAAAAATCAAAATTTTGCGAATTATAAAAAAATTCGCGTTATTCGGACGATATTTCTCGTAAGCTTCTCAGTCCGCGTCCTTTGCGGGGAACATGTTCGAGAAGTGTCTGATTATGATAATATCGCCGATTGATCTGATGATACGATACGGTATCTTAATGCCCTTGAATCCCTTAAGCTGAATGAGTTCGGGGTTTAATTCACTAACGGCGAGGAAATCTATCTTTTTTGAGTCGACGTTAAGTATTGCATCGTCAACAATGCCGACGCGGATTGCCTTCTCCGTGTAGACCTCCATCCCGAAAAGCTCAGTAACCTGTGTCTTCATGATAACCAGTGAAGATATAAGACTTGAAAGTTAAAAATATAATCCATCTGTATGGGGGATTCTATAAAAATCGGATCGCTTGCGGGTGTGCCCGTAAGACTCCACATCACGTTTCTGCTGATTATTCCTGTCTTTTCGTATGTCATAGGAAAAGACATCACCTATACCGTAAGGTTGCTCGAGACGGTCTACGCAACCGGCGATCTCGACGTTTCCGTTCTGGCTGCGGGTTATACCCCGTATCTGCTCGGCGCCGCAGTCACTCTCTGTCTGTTTGCGGCGGTATTCCTCCATGAAATGGCGCATTGTCTGATAGCGATGAGATACGGTCACAGGGTCACCGAGGTTACTCTCATGCTCCTCGGGGGCATCTCGGTTATCGAGGACCACGGACGAAGCACGCCGAAGAGTGAGTTCTGGATATCGATATCGGGACCGGTTGCAAGTCTCTTAATCGGCATCCTCTCGAGTGCGGTCGCATACGCCATTGTCGGATATACGCCGCTCCTGACCGGGAGTCCGATGACAGGTCTTATTCTCTTCTATATCTTCGGATATCTGGGGATTCTCAACGTATTCCTCTTCCTCTTCAATATGATCCCCGCTTTTCCGATGGACGGCGGCAGAATACTTCGCGGGCTTCTCTCCCTGAGACTCCCGCACACCCGCGCCACAAAGATAGCATCCGACATCGGCAAGATTTTTGCCGTTTTATTTGCGGTCGCAGGTATAATCTGGCTGAACTTCCTTCTGATTCTTATTGCCCTTTTCATCTATTTCGGAGCCGCACAGGAGAACTCAATGACCGAACTGAGCGAGCGGATAAAGGGCGTCAGAGTTACGGATGCGATGAACGGCAATGTCACGTATGTCTATGACAGCGACCTCATCTGCGATGTTGCCGCAAAGCTTTCGTCCGAGATGGTCTCCGGCTGTCCCGTCATAAACGGAATGGGGCACGTTGTCGGAATGATCTCGCGGAAAGAGGTTGACGGCGTATCGGGGGCGGATGCCTTCACGGTGACCGCCGGCGAGGTCATCACCGGCAATTTATTCGGGGTAACCTCGGATGCCACGCTCTATGACGCGCTGGTTATGATGTCGGATAAGGATGTGGACATTCTTCCCGTCTTTGAGGGCACCGAGATAATCGGGCTTGTGAGCAGTACCTCGGTAATGCGGTATTCTCAGGAATTCGGCGAGATTACCGGTTGAAGTCCAGATATTCCGTGTAGAACTGAGTTCCGGCAACCTTCTCGAACTCGGCGGCATTTTTGTAGGGGCGCTTTACGAATACGTTCGTGCCCGTTTTCTTACCCATATTCGGGAGTTTTTTTATGACGGCATGACCTGCCGTATTGATGCGGAACGGTTTTTGAAATGCCGTGACCGAGCGGTATCCCCAGTCGGTTACAAAGAAGTCGCCGACCGTGCCTACCGGAAGTTCATAGGGGATGCCGATGAGAATCGGGTATGAACCGAGTTGTCTGGCAAAAGAGATGTTTCCCGAGACCTCGACGACGGCATCCGAGAGAATTGTTCCCTGCGGGAGCACTCTCTTTAGCATGGGCAGATCGAATTTCTCGCGCACGGTCTCTTTGAACTGTTTGAAGCGCTTTGCGTGCAGACCTATGGTATTGTTTCCGTAGGCTTTCGTTCCTTCGAACGGCATCACCTGACGGATGTTTATGCGCCGCGTCATGAGTCCGTCGTCGAGGATGCGCCTCAGGAATTTCTCGTTTAAGTCATAGGTCTCTTCGGTCTCGCCGGCAAGGTTCGTCACGAAGTTGAGTCCCGGAAGGAGTTTAGGAACGCCGTTTCTGTCCCGTGTCGCACCCGCCCCGTTGATTATCTTCACGGCCGTGTAGACGTCGTCGGCATAGGCTTTCAGGTTGTTTGCCTCGACCACTGCCGGGTCTGCGCTCTCAAGACCAAGAGCCGCGGTGTCGCCGGCGGTGTTGTATGCGGCGATTGCTTCCAGCGCCGCCCTTGATTCGTCGGGATATGCCGCGATTGTGCAGGGGTTTATGTTGTCGATATGGAGGACTTTCAGTTCCGGCGCGCTCGCGCGTATTCCCGCGAAGAGCGCCTCAATCTTCTCCGGGCAGGGTTTGGCTACGCCCATATGCGAGCTTGCGCCGTATGCGAGGAGGTCGGGCTGCCTGCCGAGCCTGAAGTATCGTGCACCTGCGTTGTGCAGAGCCGCGACCTCCGCGGTTATGCCATCCTGCGTCCTGTATCTCGGCATTCCGTAAAGGAACTCGGTGCAGAACGCACAACCGCCGACCTCGGCGCGTGAACAGCCGCGTGCCGTCTCAAGTTCGCATATGACATGGGGGTATGACGGGTGGAGTTTAATTATGCCGCTTCCGAGTACGCTCCAGCGGTCAATGTTTCCGTATTCGAGCGTGCCGCGGATGATTCTGCCCTCAGTTGCATCCTTTGCATTTGGTACATTCGCGCCGTCGGGGTCTTCGAGATATGTCTTAAGGTATCGGTTGAGGGCATCGGCGATCTCGCCGCCTAAGAGGCAGTCATAGAGGGAGTAGTCATCGCTCTCCGCCTTCATGCCGCCGCCTGCCGCGTTTCCGAAGACTATCGGACCTCCGAGGACCTTCCGCGGTCTCTTCAGTGAAGAGGCAATGCGGTTTATCTCGCCCGAGTCGGCAGGCGTTCCGCCGAGATATTTCCCGGGAACCGTGACTCCGGCTATGAAGATTAAGAGATCGCATCTCTCGATCCCGGGGAGAATGGCGGGGTCTTTGCGGAGCATGTCGATTGTGGCGTATTTTACCCCATAGCCGTTCCCGGCACAGACTCCCGCGCAGTATCTTACATACGGGGAGATGTAGGGCGGCACCCCGAGGCATGCGGGTTCGTCGACATAGCCGTCAAGAATGAATGCGTTTTTTGATGCGTTTCCTTTATCCATTTTCCTGTATCTGCCCTTTAACGCGGTATGGTGCGGATTTTCCGGCTAAATTCTGAAATCGAGGAGTGCCAGAAGGTCTCGCGCAATCATGAGTTTGCCGTGCTTCATGGGCACGACATCCTTATCGTCGAGGTCGAAACCGGCAAGCGTTATCTCCGCGGCACCGAGTTCGTCGGCGGCAAAGACTGCCCTGTCGCCGTCCGTAAACCCGCCGAAGTTGTAGACGCGCTCTATGGGTATGCTCTGGGTCGTGAGGACAAGCGGACCTTCGAATCGCGGTATCCAGCTCTTTAAAAGCGGCATGTTATCGCCGTGCGCGTGAACGACCATTATTGTTCCCGCGCGGTTCATCTCAAGAAAAGAGTCCTCGCAGCCGTCAAGATCGGTCGAGACTATGTCGGGACGTATCCCTTTTGAAAAGAGTCTGTCGGCGGCGGCATCCGCGGCAAAGATGACTTCGTCCGAGGATGATGGCGCATTGCCGGCATCTCCTGTTCCTGCTTCCGCTCCATTCCCCGTTCCCGCTACCTTACCTGCTCTGCCGATTCGTCTGCCGAGCCGCATATCCTCAAGAAGTGAGGGTGCATTGCCGCAGACCGTGACCTTTTTTCCGCAGACGGCGTCTTTCAAAACGGCAATATCGTCCTTATCCGTAAGGGAGCGTGCCAAAACAGCGGCATCTTCATCGCCGGTTCTGTCAAATCCGAAAAAATCGAGGATGTTTTTGTAATGGGGTTCCCATTCTTCAAACTTCATTGCCGGGTCATGCCGCAGTCCGTATGTCGCATGTTATAATCGGTTTCAGGCTTACGCCTCATTCTTCTCTTCCTTTCCGAGACCTATCGTGTCGGTGAAGCGCTTTAATAACGGCTCGGCAATCAGGTTGAGAAGTTCTTCCTTGCTCTTGATGACCGAGAAGGAGTTGAGCGGTATCTTTGCCGCCGCCATGGTGGCATGTCCGCCCGCCTCGCCTATCTCCTCGAACGCCTCTTTCATGACGTTGCCGACATGCATCCTGATATCCTTGTTTCTCGCCGATATCGTGATTGCGTCGTCACCGATTCCGTATGCGATTGCCGTGTTGATACCTTCGAGCTGAACGAGTAGGTCGGCTGCCTGCGGGATTACGTCGCGGTTCTTGACATATCCCACATTCGTGAAGAGATAACCGTTCTGCACCTTTCTGTTCTTTATCGCAAGTCCGAGAGCCTCTACGGTCTCGATTGACATGGACGGCGACGTAATCTTGTTGAGAAGCTCGTTGTCCGTGAGCGGGAGCAGGAATGCAGCGTAGTTAAGGTCCTGCGGCGTCGTGTTCCTTGAGAAGTCGCGGGTATCTGCGCGGATACCGTAGAGAAGAGCGGTTGCCACCTTCTGATCGACCAGAATATCGAGTTCCTGCAGATACTGCGTGAGGATACTTGCCGTCGCGCCCATTCCCGGTCTTATATCAACGAAATGAACACCGCGGTTCTCTTCTTCCATTATCTTGTGGTGGTCGATGATGATGTCGACCTTGGTATCGGGCGGGAGGAAGTTGTTTACGCCCGCGGCGGAAGAGTCGACTATCGCGATGTAATTGCATTCTTTGAGAGTTTCTTCGACATTGTCTTCCGTTATCCTCTGAAGCTGAATGTCGAGGAGCGTGACGAATGCGCGGTTTTCCTGATGACCTATCTTGCCGTCGTAGATAATCTTGCATGAGAGCTTGCCGCCGGACGCCTCTTTTCCGATTACGCAGAGCGCCATTGCGCTTGAGATTGCGTCGGGGTCGGGGTTCGTGTGAAGGATGATTCCCATTGTTCCTTCGCAGTCCGAGAGATAGTGGTAGAGCTTTCTTGCAAGCCTTGAGGAGTGCAGTCTCCTCATAGTGTGAACCGCGGTCTTTGCATAGACTTCCTGAGGATATAAAGCGGCATCCGCGCCCGCCTGCTCAAGGAGCGATAGGCTCAGTCTGTCCAGCGCTCTTACAATTACATATGCCGAGGGGTGAACTTCTTTCACTCTTCGGACCGCATCCAGATTTGCGTTCTTGTCGTTGGAAAGGATGAATACCACTTCGGGTATGGGCAGTATCTCGAATATTGTCGGGTCGGCTATATCGTAGACCAGTGCCTCGTAGTTCTGATCTCTCAGATCATTGACTCTTTTGGGATCGTGGTCAATTATGAGAATCGGCTCGTCGTCGTGTGCCAGTTCTTCGAGGACGTTGTAGCCGCTGCTTCCGCATCCGAGGATCATATACTTGACTCGATCGGATGATCGATTTGGCAGATTATCAGGCATATTACTATAGATTGTATCTCATCCTTATTTAGGCAATATCAGAAAGACTTATTAAGTCAAAGATCAGATTTATTTAGGCACAACAACGGGGCCTGTAGCTTAGTCAGGAAGAGCGACGGACTCTTAATCCGTAGGCCAGGGGTTCAAATCCCCCCAGGCCCGCTTCGTGTTGTAAATGTTCTGTTTTGTGAAATTTTGTTTTGAATTATCTGTTATGAATTTCCTGTTTTTCGGTAATTGCGATTTTTCGGTAATTGCGATTATCGAAAAAGGGTCAAAAAGAGTTTTTTTAAAAATTGTAATGAGAATATGCCGATCTATCTGCCGATCTTTACAAGCATGTCCTCAAGGCTCGGATAATGCGATTCTATCTTCTTTATCCTGCCGCCCGATGTCGATACGGCTTGTGTGAGTGAGTTTAAGGAATCGATATCATTGACCTTTGCCGAGATGACTCCCGCAGATTCCGTGTAATCCGTGATAATGCCGTCGAGCACGCTTCTTTCTTCTGTCACGAACTCGACCTCGTAGTAGACCGATCCGAAGTTCTCGCGCAGTTCGTTCATTGTTCCGAACGCCGCCGTTCTGCCTCTCTGAAGGATAAGGACGCGGTCGCAGAGCTCTTCGACCTGATAGAGATTGTGTGCCGAGAGAAGTATCGTCTTCTTGCGCTCGTTTCTCAGCTCCCGCAGGAACTCGCTTATGTAGCGCGATGTCATGGGGTCAAGACCCGAAGTCGGTTCGTCGTAGACGAGAAGCGAGGGGTCGTGGAGAAGCGATCTGGCAATCGCAACCTTCCTCTTCATGCCTTTCGAAAGTTCGCCGAGTTTTTTGTCGCCGACTTCGAGGCTGAGTTTCCTGAAAAGTTCTTTTATGCGCGAGTCAATCTCGTCGGGTTTCATAGAGTAGATCTCGCCGAAGAACGTAAGATAGGCATGCGCCGTCATATTCTCGTAAAGCCGCGACTCTTCGGGGAGGTATCCCATCTGTTCCTTGAGTCCGTCGGGATTCTTTATGACATCCACGCCGTTAATTGTGAGTTCTCCTGACGTCGCAGGTATCAGACCCGACATTATCTTGAGGAGCGTGGTCTTTCCCGCGCCGTTATGACCGATTATCCCGAATATCCCCGGCTCTTCTATATCGAAATCGACGCCGTCCAGAGCACGAAAATTGCCGTAATCTTTTATTATCGAACGGGCATGTAACATATCTGTTCAAGCGTAGTTTTTCTTCAATTAATCTGATAAACTTTCTTGTCGTTGCAGGCTGTCCGTTAAGCATAGTTTTATATTTTTGATGGATTCTAAGATATTTTTGATATATTCTGATATATTCAGAAATTTTCCGAAACAATTATCGGATTATTTCCCGGATATTCTGAAACAATTGCGGGGTTGAGTGTTACGGGCGGCAACAATACGGTATCGGATGAAAAAACCGCCCTCCGCAGAATTTTAAAGATCTCAAAGTGGGAGATCCGCCGTTTTGCGGGGACTATGGATAAGGGACTCATCCCCATAGTCGCGGCACTGTTCATTCTTCTCGTGGTCGCAATGGGCTTTGCCAACAGCAGCGGCATACACCTCGAAGACAATGTCTATACCGTCTTCACGGATTCCGACGAGAGCATAAAGATAATCGGATTCGACAGCCGTTTTGTTATCTATAAAGTGCCGTCCGGCTATTTCTCTCAGCATCCGCAATATCTTCTTGACCCGCAGTATCGGGACGCTTTTGATCTTATTGTCTCCGGCGATACCGTGACGACGTCGGGCACGGATCGCGGCAATGCCGCACTTCTGGCATTCGAACGCGATTATTCCCGCTATAAGATAGCGTTCTACAACAGGCAGAAGGATCTCTATGCGGCATATCCCGTCTGGATAGACGAGAAGGAAGTCGAGAGCGTGATTGACTTTACCGCAACCCAGATGGGACGTGCGGCATTCTCGTATTCCAATCCCTACCGCGTCCCCAGACCCGCAAACATCATCGAGATTCCGCTTCCGTCCGAAGAGATTGAAGTTCCCGTGGAAGAACTGCGCAGGTATCTCATCGCCGATGAAGGCAGCGATCCCACGATAAGCCGCTATACCGATATCCTGAAGTCCGGCGACCTTGACGTCATACCCTATATCGTCCCCTCGCAGATGAGTGCCTCACTGCCGTTTGACACCATAGTTCTGGTATTCGTCTTCATATTCCCGCTTTATTTCACGTCGCAGTTCTTCATGATGAGTATCATGAACGAGAGAATAGACAGGCGCGGCGAGATCCTCCTCAGTACTCCCGTAAGCCCGTGGATGATAATCGCGGGAAAGGCGCTCCCCTATCTTGCCATGATGAGCCTTATCGCCGTTGCGCTCATCCTCTATATTCGGGCGGACCTGATAATCTTCCTGCCGCTGTTTCCGGTAATCCTCTTCTTCCTCTCGGCGGCGCTGCTGATAGGAATGATTGCGAGGAGCTTTAAGGAGCTTTCATTCATCTCAATATTCTTCTCGACGGTCGCATCCTCGTATATCTTCTTCCCGGCGATATTTGCAAATATCCACGTTATCAGTCAGATATCGCCGCTTACTTTGATTATTTATCAGATTCAGGGCGACGGTTTCACTGCCGAAGAGTATCTGTATTCCACGATTATCTTCTATCTTGTAAGCCTCGTAATCTTCTGGTTCGCCGTAAAGAACTACAACGGCGAGAAGCTGTTCATGCAGCACAAGATTCTGACCGCGCTTGTCGAGTTCGTCGACGGCGTTATCTCGAAGAGATACGTGAACACATCGCTTGTGTTTGTCGCAATCTGCATGATTCCGTTTGTCTTCCTCATGCAGCTTATGCTGCTCGTTCTTCTCTTCAATTTCCCGATGCCGCTCTCGCTGATAATGATAATGCTCTCGGCGGCGCTGGTGGAAGAGTTGTTCAAGTCGGTCGGAATCTATGCGCTCTTCCTGAAGCGTCCCGACTATATGACCTGGAAGAACCTCGCAATCGGCGCATTCGCGGTGGCGGTCGGTTTCCTTCTCGGCGAGAAACTGCTCCTGTTTGCAACGCTTGCGGAGATCTCGGAGTCGGTCTTCGGCGCGGTCATGTTCTCGAGCCTGCAGGTGCTCTGGCTCCCGTTGATTCTGCACTTTGTCACGACCCTTATCTGCGGCTCGGTCGTCAAGGTCTGCGGTCTGCGCCTGTATATCTTGGGAATAATCGCGGCAGGCGTTGTGCATACCCTGTATAATCTCTATTTCGTTCTGGGGGTATTCGGATGAAAATCAATTCAAGAAACTGCAGACTTGTGGCAAAGAAGGAGTTTAAAGGACTTATCAACGAAAAGACCATAGTTCTGGCACTGCTTCTCCAGCTCTTCATCGCCATGTTCTCTTCGTTCCTCCTTGTGGGTCTTGCGTCGATGTATAACCCGGATGCGATGAGCAAGTATTCCAAGATGAAGTACCCGATAGCCTATGCGGGAGAGACCTCGCATCTCTATGTCAAACTGATGGAGGATCCCAACCTGATTGTCTATCCCATGGAGCTTTCGCCGGCGGTATCCGCTCTGAGCGAGAGGCAGCTGGCGGCAGTGGTCTGGGTGCCGAGGAACATGGAGGAGACCATGAATCCGATGAAGGTGACGATATACCTCATCGAGAATGATATACAGTCCGGCATTGTCAGCGCAAAGCTGAAGAGTGTTCTCACGGACTACGAGACGGAGCTGCGTGATGCCCGTTCGGACAGGCTTACGGCTATGCCCGTGGAGATGCGGATGCCGGCGACGAATCCTGCCGGCGACTTCTATGAGTTCGTATACGGCGTTCTCATTCCTCTGCTCGTGTTCATGCCGGCAATCATATCGGGTGCGCTTATCATAGATATGATAACCGAGGAATCTCAGAACAAGACCCTCGAGACTCTCATGTCGACGCCGGTGAGTTTTACCGACATGGTCTGGGGCAAGATACTTGCGGCATTCCTGCTCGTGCCTCTGCAGGCGGGAACGTGGATGATACTGCTGATTCTGAACGGAATCTATATCGGCGGATTCCTTGAGATACTGATGCATATCAGCATAGTTGCGTTTATTCTGATACTTATCGCCGCAACCTTCGCCATGAGATATCGCGAGAGGACGAACGCGCAGTTCATGTTCTCGATTGCGACCGTCGTCGTGCTCGTATTTGCCCTCTCCATACCCATGAACTCCGGAAATATCATCGTAAGGCTGGCTACCGGATCGATAGGTGCCGAGCATATGATTGTTCTTCTGCCCATGCTTGCGGTAGCCATGGGTCTGTCGTATTTCGTGACAATGTATTCCTCAAGGCTTGCGCAGAAGCTCTAATCCGAATTATTTCGGATTTGTTCGGATTTTGTCCTATTTTGACCGTTTTCAGGGTTGCCGCGGATGTTCACGGCAATTTATGTCTGCTTTTTGCGGGTCGATTCCGTATGGGATTATGCAAAGGATTAAAAAAGTAAGAGTACAAATTTTGCAATGGTATATATGTCATGTAAAACTGGTTCAGTTATAGGAATACTTTTGATTGCACTTCTTGCTATAGCCGTTCCTGCAAGTGCTGCAGGAGGCATGTACGATAGCGGCGGTGCAACAGGCACATGGGGTATGACCGTCGGCGGCGATGTAGGCGGCGGTATGGGCTGGATAACTTTCCATACCAATGTCGACGGCGCTTCGATATACGTTGACGGCGCTTATGAGGGAACAACCACAAACGGCGTTTACACAATGGCGGTCTACTCCACCGGTACTCCGTTAAGATCCGCATATGCGGCAAAATCCGGATACTCCGAGAGCAACAGAGTCAGTCTGACCATGCCTTCGCCCGGAGAGAATATTGACTACTATCTTACTCTCAATCCGATTCAGACAACGGGTTCCATTTCGGTAAGATCTTCTCCGTCAAACGCGGTTGTCTACATCGATGATGTCTATGTCGGAACGACACCCGTTACACAGAGCGGATATACTCAGGGATACCACAATGTTAGAATTACCAAGTCCGGATATCAGGAATGGGCATCTTCGGTCTACGTATACTCGGGATCTACGGCAACCGCATCGGCAACGCTTACGCCGATTGAGTCCTACGGTTCAATCTATGTGAGTTCTACGCCTTCCGGCGCATCGATTTACCTTGATGACAATTACGTCGGAATTTCGCCCAAGACAATCTCGGGCGTTACAAAGGGAGGACACTCTCTCAGACTCGAGAAGTCGGGATACAACACGTGGGAGAGCTCGGTTACCGTAAACCCCGGTCAGACATCCTACGTATATCCGACACTTCAGCCGTATTCAGCACCCACGGGAACTCTCTATGTCACATCGTCACCCGGCGGAGCATACATCTACCTTGACGGCGTCTATCAGGGTATCGCACCCGCATCTGGCAGCATGGTCATAAGCAATGTCGCGTCGGGAACGCACACGGTCACGGCAAAGTTGTCTGGATATCAGGATGCATCCATGAGCGTCACGGTTAACGGCGGCGCAACCGCGTCGGTCACAATCCCGCTCAAGAGCACGGGTCCGGCAATGGGTTATCTCTCGGCATCGTCAATGCCTGCGGGTGCTAACGTTTACGTCAACAATGACTACATGGGCGTTACTCCGCTGACTGTTGCACTTGCCGAAGGTTCCTACAATGTAAGATTCAGTCTTGCCGGTTACTACGATTCGACGGTTGCGGCAACGGTTACGGCAGGCGCAACATCCTCGGTATCGAGTTCGCTCACGCCCAACCCGGGTAATGTTCAGAAGTCCGGCAGCCCTGCATTTGCGGCAATAATCGGTATCTTCGCAGTCGCGGCATTACTGGTCGCAACCCGAAGGAATGACTGAAACCGTTACGAAGAGACAAGAGAACGGTTAAGAACAGACAAAAAACAAAATAAAGTCAAAATCGACAAACAACAAAATAAAGTCAAAATCGACAAACAACAAAATAAAGTCAAAATCGACAAACAACAAAATCTACAAAAGACAAAATCTGAAAACGGAAAACAGGATAAATATCCAAAATATCCCTTTTTCTTTTTGTGATTCAAGAAGTGTTTTAGTTATTTTACAGGTTTTAATTACTTTAATTATCCTGACTGTTTGACAATTTTAAAAGTGTTTTAAGTGTTTTAATTATTAATTGGCACTTATTATCGCAATTACCTTTTTTGTTGTTTGAACTTCTTATCGTCTGCAAAAGGTCTTTGCGCAGAGGGCAATGATGTATGCCGCGGCGCCTATGAGAATTATCGTTGCTCCCGAGGGGACGTCGAGGGTATATGAGAGGAATATGCCGCAGGTCGTAAATGCGATGCCGAGTATCGTGGAGAGATAGAACATCCTGTCGAGTCTGCCGGTAAACTCGCGTGCGATTGCCGCAGGCAGCGTGAGGAGAGCAATAGTGAGGATAATTCCCACTACCTGAATGAGCATGACGATTGTCACCGCCGTCATTATGAGGAGAAGGGCGATTATCTTATCGGACGCGATGTTCATGACCGTGGCGTATTCTTCGTCGAAGGTGACCGCAAGCAGCTGGTTATAGAAGATTGCCGTTATCGCGATGATTGCGGCAAGAAGGGCGCCCATGAAGAATATCTCGCTTGAAGGGACGAGCAGGATATTGCCGAAGAGGTATCCGTAGAGGTCGGGCGCAAATCCCGGGGTGAGATAGACCAGAAGGATGCCGATAGCCATTCCCGCCGCCCATATGGCGCCGACGAGGGTATCGAGGTGCTGATGCGCGATATGCCGCAGTTTGGCGATTATTGCCGCGGTTGCGACACAGAAGACCGTCGCTCCGAGTATGGGCGAGAAGCCGAGGAAATATCCGAGACCCACGCCGCCGAAAGCCGCATGGGATATGCCGCCGGTGAGCGAGACCATCCTTTTTATCACAACGAAACTGCCTATGATGCCGCAGGCTGTGCTTGCCAGAATGCCTGCCAGAAGAGCGTTTCTGAAGAATTCGTATCCGAAAGCGGATATGAGTTCGGCGATGACGTCGATCATTGCCCGCCTCCGTGCTCCGTGCATCCGCACCTTATTTTATCGCGGTCGGAGATCTCCGTATCCTCTTCGTGTTCGTGTTCGGGTACTGATTCAAGCGCGGAATGATCGTGCAATACCCTGTGCGCAAGTCCGTGCGCTATCAGATCGACGGGGCATTTGTAGGTATTGAGGATCATATCGCTTGTAATCTCGGCGGAGTAGTGCGTGAACATCTTCACGTTGAGGCACGCGATTACATCGACGCCGGACGATATGACGCCGATATCGTGCGTGACCATGATTACGGTCATCTTCTTGTGAAGTTCGACAAGGATGTCATGGAACTTCTCTTCGGTAGGCGAATCGACGTAGACGGTCGGCTCGTCGAGGAGAAGGACCTTCGGATTGCCGACAATCGCGCGTGCTATGATTGCCCGCTGCTGTTCGCCGCCGGATAAGTCGCTCAGCGTTCTGTCGGCAAGGTGAAGTATGCCCAGAGTCTTCATTGCCTCTTCCGCGCATCTGCGGTCTTCATCCGAGTATCTTCTGCGGATTCCTTTGATATGTCCCAGTCTGCCGGTAAGGACCATGTCGCGGACGCTTATCGGATAGCTGAAATCAAAGGTATGAAACTGCGGGACATATCCCAGCATATAGCGGTTTACGGCGGGGCTTTCGCCGTATATTTTGACAAATCCTGAATCGGGTTTTATGAGTCCGAGGATTGACTTGAGAAGGGTGGTTTTGCCGCCGCCGTTGGGTCCTATGATTGCGTAGGACTGCCCCTCCTCTATCTTAAGGGAGACTTTGTCCAGAACGGTCTGCCCTTCTCTGTGTATCGTTAAGTCTTTTATCTCGATGGCGGGGACTGAAGCAATGTTCTGCCGCGACTGCCGCGAATTCCGTGCGGCATCGTCATATTCGGTCCCTGATTTTTCCTGCGGCATTGTATATCCCGTATTTCGCATCGGTAAGTCTTTATGGATCTCCTTTTGCGGTATTAGTTTTTTAATGCCCAAGGTCTTTAGTTTTGTGCGACTGCGCTTTTGAAGGCTTCGGCAACCGATTTCATGTTATCGATATAGTTCTCTGAGAGCGGATCGATAAGGACGACGCTGCCGCCGATTGCGTCCGCAATCGTGTATGCGCTCTTTGTGCTGTATTCCGGCGATGCGAATATTACCTTAATCCCCTTCGCTTTTGCGGTGTCGATGAGCGCGGCAAGGTCGGAGGGCGAAGGTTCTTTTCCGTTGTTCTCGACGGAGATGCATTCAATGCCGTAGTCGCGGACAAAGTACGACCATGCGGGGTGATAGGTCATTATCGTGACGTTCTTCATGTCGGTGAACGACTCTCTGATCTCGCCGTCGAGCGCGTCAAGTTTTGCCTTGTATTCCTCAAGATTCGCCTTGAAGTATGCTTCATCCTTAGGGCTTTCTTTTGCGAGTGCTTTGCAGACGTTCTCGGCCATTATCTTTGCATTCGCGATTGAGAGCCAGACATGCGGGTCGCCGCCGGAGACATGCGTGCCGTCCTCTTCGGTGTAGCCGTCGATGAAGGTGATGCCTTCGGATGCGTTGACTATCGGCATATTCGGATTGACGCCCTTAATCTTGTCCATCCATGCGAGTTCGAACTCTATTCCCGAGCCCATGGATACGAAGAGGTCGGTATCCGCTATACTGCGCAGCTGTCCCGATGTCAGTTCATAGGTATGCGGGCTGAAGCCCGGCGGCACCAGTATCGAGACTTTCACTTTATCCTTACCGACCGACTCGATTATCTCTTTCTGCGGCAGGATTGATGCCGCTACCGTTATCCGCTCATCCGCGGCTGCGGTGTCTGTCTGCGTCTGCTGCTGTGTCGGTTGCAGTGTTTGCTGCTGTGTCTGTTCATTCCCGTTCGTATTTCCCGTGCATCCCGCAAAGAGTATGCATGCCGAGAGGCAAACGAGCAGGATTGCCGTTAAAATCTTATTAATTCCCATGATTTTCATCTCATCATCTCAGATTCATCTGCATATACATCTGCATAATCTGCATATACAATCACTGTTATGTCCCGATGCGGTAAAGTTCATCATCCGCAAAATGTTTAAGGGTTTTGGTGGTCAAGCATGCCGAAATATGTTAGGAAAAATAGTCCGGAATAATAGTTATGAAAAATAGTTATGAAAAATAGTCCGGGAAAATATGCGGGGGATAAACAGGGACGGATAAGTCGGCAAATATAGCAAACTATGTGGAAAGTAGAAAACGGAAAAACCGGAAAAAAACAAAGAGGCCAGGGCCGAGATTTGAACCCGAGTCCAGGGAGCCACAATCCCTGAGGATATCCAACTACCCCACCCCGGCAAAGTTTTATTGCGCTATTTAGTTTGACGGCGCATGGTAATTAATCTATTCATTTTGTATCCGGCACGTATCCCGAAGTATGCACGTGTCCAATCGTATCCGCCCTTCAGGATTCGTCGGGACAGCGTGATATCATAGGATTATTAATATTCTTATATGCACCAATAATATCAGACAATTAGTGTAAAACCTGTATTCTCTGCCGTAACGTATCGGCAGTGTCGGGATGTTTTCCGTATTTAGCGATTGCTTACGAATAAAGATGGAGCTTTGACGAATCTCCAATCTGCCTTGTGAAATACATTTGTTGGAGGATATCGAAATGGCGAAAAAAAAGGGAAAGGGAAATGGTGCGGATTCGGGTGCCGGTTCGATAAGAACACCCATCGTATGTGTTCTGGGACATGTCGATCACGGCAAGACATCGCTTCTTGACAAGATTCGCGGCTCATCGGTGGTAAAATCGGAGGCGGGCGCAATCACGCAGCACATAGGTGCGACAATAGTGCCGCTGGAAGCGATTCAGGAGATGAGCGGGACAAAAGGCGTGGTTAATTTCGATGTCCCGGGACTTCTCTTCATCGATACTCCGGGTCATCATGCTTTTACGACTCTTCGAACAAGGGGCGGTGCGCTTGCGGATATGGCAATCCTCGTCGTCGATCTTAACGAGGGTTTTCAGCCGCAGACAATTGAGGCACTTCATATTCTGAGGAATTGCAGGACGCCGTTCGTGGTCGCCGCCACCAAGATGGATAGAATCTCCGGCTGGAGAACCACGCCGAATGCGCCGTTTAAGAAGTGTTACGCGGCGCAGAACGAACGTGTCATCTCGACGCTCGAGACCAGGGTCTATGAGCTTGTAGGCAGGCTCTCGGAAGAGGGTTTCAACTGCGAAAGATACGACAGGGTCACTGATTTCAGCAAGACCATAGCAATAGTGCCGGTGAGCGGCATCACGGGCGAAGGTATACCCGATCTGCTGATGGTCATGGTCGGACTTGCGCAGAGATACATGACCGGAAATCTCAAGCTCACGGTCGACGGTCCCGGAGTGGGCACGGTTCTGGAGGTCAAGGAGGAGCGCGGTCTGGGAACAACCCTCGATGTAATCCTCTATGACGGCACCCTCAATGTCGGCGACGAGATAATGGTGGGCTCGAATCAGGGCGTGGTCTGCACGAAGGTGCGTTCTCTCTTAAAACCGCGTCCGATGCAGGAGATTCTCACCGAAGATCGCTTCGAGCGCGTCAAGTCGGCATCGGCGGCATGCGGTATCAAGGTTGCCGCGCCGAATCTCGACAGGGTTGTTGCTGGATCGCCCATCATGGTGGTCAGCGGCGGCAACCGCGACGAGATTGAGGAGAATATCCAAAAGGAGATGCAGACCGTCGCCGTCAAGCTCTCCGAGGAGGGTATCTTCATCAAGGCGGATACCATCGGCGCTCTGGAGGCGCTCTCAAAGGAGCTTGAGCAGCACGAGATTCCGATTATGCGTGCCGAAGTGGGTCCGATAACGAGGCATGACATTGTGGAGATTGCGACTCTGAAGAATCCGCTCATGTCGGTTCTTCTGGCTTTCAATACCACGCGCCTTCCGGACGCCAACGACGTTCTTATGGAGAAGAACATGGATAATGTCATGATCTTCGAGTCCGACGTCATTTATCATCTTATCGACGATTATCTGGAATGGGAGGAGAAGACGCGCCGCGAGATCGAGAAGGAGAGTTTCGAGAAGCTAATCATGCCCGCAAAGATCACCCTTCTTCCGGACTGCGTCTTCCATCAGAGCAATCCTGCGGTTGTGGGCGTCAGAATCCTCGGCGGCAAGCTCCAGACGGGCACGAATCTTATTCATCCTGACGGCAGAAAAGTCGGGCGCGTGAAGCAGATAAAGAAAGGTCCCGACAGTGTAGCCGAGGCAACCGAGGGTCTGGAGGTGTCCATCTCAATAGAAGGACCTACGGTCGGGCGTCAGGTCGATGTCGGCGATACCCTCTTCGTCGACGTCCCCGAGCATCATGTAAAAGTCCTTGAAACCGAGATGTTTTCGCATCTTGGCGACAGTATCAAGTTCGTTTTGGACGAGTTCACCCAGATCGAAAGAAAAGACTCACCCTTCTGAGGAAAGTAGTCTTTTTATTGTTCTAATTCAAATGTATAAAGACACTGAATATTGGAGTTCTAAATCAGATGGCAGATTTAAAGTTAGTCCTTTCCGACCCCAAGACAGGAAAGGCATACAACATTGAAGCAACCGGCGGTATGGCGGGTGCACTTATCGGAAAGAAGATCGGACAGGAGATCAGCGGCGACGCATTCGGATTTGCGGGATACACAATCGAGCTTACGGGCGCAACCGACCGCACCGGAATTCCGGCAAGAGAGGACCTTCCGGGCGCGGGCAGAAGGAAGATCCTTCTCTCCGAGAGCACCGGATTCCACCCGAAGTATCCGGGACAGCGCTGCAGAAAGGCAATCCGCTGTGCGGAGATTACCCCCGAGTTCGTTCAGGTAAACGCAAAGGTTGTCGGCTACGGCGCAAAGTCACTCGAGGAGTACTTTGCACCCGCGGAAGCCGAGGCACCTGCAGCAGAATAAACCGATAAAAGTTTGAAAGAAAAAGTTTGAAAGATTGCTCCGTAAGGGGTAATCTTATGATATTTTTTGATTATGCTGTTTTCAGAGGTTTCTGAAAACAAAAAAACGCATTCCCCGTTCTTTATCAACCGTTCATTCTCAACGGTTCTTTATCAACGGTTCTTTATCAACGTTTCTTTCTCAAAATTATCTCAAAAATATACCGATATGTTTACTGATTTGATCTGAGTCTTTCGAGTTTGTCCCCGAATTCGACTTTGTATTTTCGTGCAAGTATTACTGCCGCGGCTTCTCTGGTCAGGTTGCCGTCGAACTTCTCGCGGATGATTGCCTGTAACTCTTTATCCACGGCATCGGTCTCGCGGTCGGTTATCCGTGCGATGTCCTGAATCAGCTCTTCGTAAGCGGTTGCCTTCCTTGTCTCGAAGATATCCGCGGGGGGCTTGTAGCCCGTAGGTATCTCTATCTCCGCGATGTCGAAGGTCGGCGATACCATGCCGCCTTCCTCTCTGAGAAGGTTCTGTTTGAGTCCGATCTTTAAGAGTGCGTTCGCCTGTTCGCCGCTGATCCAGCGCTTGTCGTAAGCGAAGAAGAAGGTGAAGTCGGTTTTTTTCATCGAGTCCTTGTTGAAACTCTTGAACGGCGCGGCAATCGCTCTTTTAAGCATCACTGTTCGAATGCACCCGAGATCAGTTTTTTGACGTCATAGGCATCCGTGCTGCCTTTGTCGCCTTCTTTTGTCGCGAAGCACTCCGACATCATGCCGCTCTCTTTAATCTTGAGATAGTATATCGTCTCGGCACGCGGGATCTTGCGGTCGCCGGTGAGAATGGTCTCGTTCATGCGGAGCAGGAAGTCGGCTTCGTCGGTTATCGTGTCGAGGAGTGCCGGTATGTTCTCGACCGGCACCATGTTTGTTTTTTCGTCGGCGACGGAGATGCGTAAGTCCAGTTTTACGAGGTCGCCGCCTGCTCTCTGGGTCACGTGCGTGTTGTTCATCGAAACTATCTTTGTGACGACATCTATGAACGGATACGGCAGATCGAAGTCAAGGTCGCATCTGAGTGGGAAACGGTGGTATACTCTGCGCATTTGCTATAATATGCATTTCGAATTTATAAATATTCTATTAATCAATGCCGTATGTCCGACCCGGCGGCAAAACGGGAATGCGTGATAGGATATCGCGAAGGGATGCTTGAAGGGATGCCTTGAAAGGATGCCGTGAAAGGGTGCCGTGAAGTGGTGCCGGAAAATGCGATGCTGCCGTGAATCTTAATGGCGGTGAAAAAAGTCATCTTAGAGATGCGAAATAAGATTGTTTGCCCTTAAAGAGTTGGAGCATTTCTTTAAGGACTCGGGCGGAATGTTCAGAATTCCGCAAACCGCTTGTATTTTATCGTCAGCGGTTTATTCGATGAGAACGGCGTTGATAACTCCGTCCTGTCCGGGTCTGGAGATGATCTTTGCCCTGCCGAGTTCGGTCTTGATGACTGCGCCCTTTGTAAGGAGGTTACGGCGGACGTAGTTCTGGTTTGCGGTGTTCTCTTCCACATTGAGGATGGCGGACTTCTCGGTCTTGCCTGTCTTCGGGTCGGAAACGTTTGCGGTAGATGCACGGAGTGCACGGACCTTGGTGTTGCCGCCGTGTGTGCGGATGATCTTCTTGCGGTCTTCGCCGATGTGTGTCTCTGCAGGTGCACGTCCGACTTCGACGCGTCTCTTGCTGCGTGCAGGCTTTAAGCGTGCACCGGTCTCGGTTCTTACTGATTTACCTTGCCAAAGCATGTAATTCTTCTCCTGTGTTTTTAATTTACGCGCTTTTATGCGGGATGCATAAATGCCGCGTCTGCTCCAATACTGAAGTGCTGTATATATCTGTTTTTAAGTTATTTAATCTCACGCATATGCAGCCGCGATATGCCTGCGGCTGACGACGGATTCAGACCATGCCCTGCCGTGCCCTGCGGCAAAAAAGTTATGTGGAAAGTTATGTGGGATGTTATGCGGATATCGGGGTGATTCAGCGGAGAATCTCTTTTACGAGTTCTTCCACGCCTTCGCCGGTCTTGAGGTTTGTCTTGAAGATCGGCATTATCGGGTTGTATTTGTGAATGTCCTCTTCCATTCTGGAGATGTTGCATCCGACGAATTCCGCGAGGTCAATCTTGTTGATTACGGCGATTGTGCCGTTTCGAAACATCATCGGGTGCTTGTTTACGACATCGTCGCCCTCGGTCGTGGATATGACGACGACACGTTTCTCGGCGCCGAGCGCAAAGTCGGTCGGGCAGACCATATTGCCGACATTCTCGATGAAGAGTACGTCTATCTCGGAGAGCGGCAGATCCTCGATTGCGTGCTCGACGATATGTGCGTCGAGGTGGCATTCCTTGCCCGTGTTGGCGTTGACGGCGGGGATTCCCGTAGCGACAATCCTCTTGAAGTCATCGTCGCCCCAGACGTCGCCGGCGATGGCTCCCGCTTTTATGCCCTGTCTGTTGAGGATGGGCACGATATTCTCGATGAGTGCGGTCTTTCCCGAGCCGATGGCGCCGAGCAGGTCGAATGCACGGACGCCGTTGTCCTTTAATTTGTGGTAGTTTTCGTGCGCAAGTTTGTTGTTGGCGTCGAAGACATCCTTCTCTATACTGACATCTATATGGTGCATAGTATTAGATATGACAGTATCAGTTAATATCTTGACTGAATATACTATTATCATGGATAAAGAGAAGGTCTTATACCCGTGTTATTTCAATGAGAGTCTTACACGTGCGGAGGGTCGGCGCGTGAAGAAGACCGATGCCGTCAAGAGTCCTTCGGTGAAGAGCATGGTTCTTGCGGCGAAAAAGCTGGGACTGAGCCCGACAACGGACGGCAAGAGTCACCCGGCATTCTGGCTCGAGAAAGAGGGGCGCGTTCTTGTCGCATGGGACGGACCGAAGGAAGTGCTGATTCAAAAGATTGCGCAGAAGATGAAGGCGGAGAAATAATTCGGATTCTGCCGATTTGATGATTTATTGAATTACAGATTTAATGATTTACCGAATTAACGAATTACCGATTTGATTTCTCATGGGGCAGAATATGTTTGATCTTCACACACATACAACGATTACGGACGGCGAACTGATTCCTACCGAGCTTGTGCGCCGTATGGCAGTGGCGGGATATAAGACCGTGGCAATCACGGACCATGCCGATTTCTCGAATTACGCTGAGATTATCGCCGCATCAAAGGCCGTAAAGAGGTCGGCGTCGGTTTACGGCGTCAATCTCCTGAGCGGCATCGAGATTACGCATGTGCCGCCGGGCGAGATAGACGAACTTGCAAAACTTGCCAAGGATGCGGGCGCGGACATCGTTGTCGTTCACGGCGAGACACCCGTTGAACCAGTTGCCGGCGGCACCAATCTTGCGGCGTGCTCCTCGGCATATGTGGATATTCTGGCTCATCCGGGTCTTATCAGTGACGAGACCGCGACGGAGGCGGCTAAGAACGGCGTTGCTCTGGAGATCACCTCACGCGGCGGTCACAACAGGACGAACGGGCATGTTTTTGCAACGGCGAAGCGTTTCGGCTGTCTCTGCGTGGTCGACTCGGATTCGCATTCGCCGGGGGACATCATGAGCATGACCGAGCGTGTTGTCGTCGCAAGAGGCGCGGGCATGTCTCCGGCGGAAGCAGAAACAGTTTTATCGGTAAAAACCCTCAACCGCATTCTCGGGAAATAATTACTATTTATTTTTTGGCAAAATGTATTTATACTATTGTGACAGATATATATAGATTACGTAATGTAAGAAATAGCCGGTATCGTTCTCCGGCGTATCGCGACTTTTTTTCGGATTTTAGATAAAAGAGTCGGCGATCTTTATCTTTACGGGTAGGTAGAGTTCTTGAAAACAGCAGGTAGGATTCGGTCGATTGTCGGTAAGCATATGCTTGTCATATCCTGTGATTCGGCGCAACTTCCGCCGCTTTACACGGATGTCTTCGATGCCGATGAAAAACCTGTGGGGAGGCTTGTCGAGATATTCGGGAATATTTCGTCACCTTGCGCATCCGTCTACTGCAGTGATACTGCAGGTTGTGTGTCGGGCGGGATGCTGTATACAAAATAAAGGTTAGATTCATGCAGGAAATAGAGAAACTTAAGCAATTACAGAGTCAGAGAGAAGCGCTCAGAAAACGCTCGGTTGAACAGGTCGAGAAGCAGCAGAAGAAACCCGAAGAGACGACCAAGACCGTCTGTCCGGAGTGCGGCAGCCGCCAGCTGGTTCACGATTATGAGCGTGCGGAGCTTATCTGTCAGAATTGCGGACTTGTTCTTGAAGAAGAGTTTATTGACCGCGGTCCCGAGTGGCGTGCTTTCGATCACGATCAGAGGATGAAGCGTTCGCGTGTCGGTGCTCCGATGACCTTCACGATTCACGATAAGGGTCTTTCAACCATGATCGACTGGAGAAACCGCGACTCCTACGGTCGTGCAATTTCCTCGAAGAACCGTGCACAGCTCTACCGTTTAAGGAAATGGCAGCGCAGGATTCGTGTATCCAATGCGACGGAGAGAAACCTCGCATTCGCACTCTCCGAGCTTGACCGTATGGCATCGGCTCTGGGTCTTCCGAGGAATGTAAGGGAGACGGCGGCCGTTGTCTACCGTGACGCGGTTGACAAAAACCTCATCCGCGGAAGGAGTATCGAGGGTGTTGCGGCAGCGGCACTTTATGCGGCATGCCGTCAGTGCAGTGTTCCGAGAACACTCGATGAGATTGCCGAGGTTTCGCGTGTTTCCAGAAAGGAGATCGGAAGGACTTACAGGTTTATCTCGAGAGAGCTGGGTCTTAAACTTCTCCCGACGTCGCCGATTGACTACGTTCCGCGTTTCTGCTCCGGTCTGAGTCTGAAAGGCGAGGTTCAGTCAAGAGCGGTCGAGATTCTGCGTCAGGCAGGCGAGAGAGAGCTTACAAGCGGCAGAGGTCCGACCGGTGTTGCGGCGGCGGCAATCTATATCTCGTCGATCTTAGGCGGAGAACGCCGCACACAGCGTGAGGTTGCCGAGGTTGCCGGCGTGACCGAGGTTACAATCAGGAACAGATACAAGGAACTTGCAGAAAAGCTGGATATCGAGATCATTCTCTGATCTCGCTTATTCTTTGATTGCGGAGATATCTCCGTTGCAATATTTTGTCAATCCGCTCCTGTCTGGCATGCGATGCCGGCAGGCGCAAAAAAATAATTTTATACGGTATGGATGCCAAATCTAAATTCCGCATTCTTGCACTGAGATGCGATGTCGCGGGCTTGTAGATCAGGGGTAGATCGTTACGTTCGCAACGTAAAGGCCGCGGGTTCAAATCCCGCCAAGTCCATTTTTCTGTTGCTTTTTTGATAATTTAGATAATAATGACAGTGTTGTCTATCGGCATTATTCCCGTAACATCTGTTATCATTTTCAACCGTGTCACGCGCCCATATTGTACGCCGGATCCTATCTGCCACATTTTAAGTGGGAAAAATGTGTAATTTTTACACAAAAATCCCGGTTAAATGTGTTTGGTAAGGGTAAGGTGGTTTTTCCACTCGAATTTATGACCCCGGATCTAATAGGGCTGCTTCTTTGTTACTCCTCGGAGAAGTCCGTATCCATGGTGACCTGCAGGTTATATTCGGGGAATACCTCCCTGACCGCGTCCGTGACCTCGCGGAATACCGCTCTTCTGTCATCCGCGTCAAAACTGACCACGATATCGAACCGCATGGTATTGGTTTCTTTAGTCAGATAAAAGCCGTGCAACTCGCGGATATACTTATTTGCGAAAACAATCTCACGCACTTTCTTCTCGGTTTCAATGCTCACGGCATCCTGCGTATTTATCGAATAAACGCCGATTGCCGTAAGAATCACCTGATGCTCTTTGTAGACCTTATTCTGAATCTCGCGGATGAGTCTGTCGAGCCTGTCGGCAGAGAAGGTATCGGGGACCTCGATATGAATCGAGCCGCTCCAGACGTCGGGTCCGTAGTTGTTAAGAACGAGATCGTAGGCGCCGCGAACATCTGGAAAATCCGTGACCGTCTTTCTGATTGCTCTCGCCAGTTCGGGATCGTTTCTCTCGCCGAGAAGTTTGGAGACCGTTTCGCGTATCATCTCAACGCCGCTTCTGATAATCACGAGTGAGATTACGGCACCTAGCCATGCCTCCAGCGATATATTGCAGGTGATAAAGATAACCGCGGCAACTACGGTGGATGCTGAAATTATGGAATCAAGGGTTGCATCTTCGCCGGAGTTTATGAGTGAATCGGAGTTGACTCTCACGCCCACGGATTTCACATAGCGTCCCAGAAGTATCTTTACGATAACGGCAACCGTGAGAATTGCGAGCGGCAAAATGCTGTATTCCGGAATATCCGGGGTTATTATCTTCTTAACGGACTCGGTTAATGCGGTAATACCCGCATATAGCACGATGACGGCGATTATTATGGCGCTCATATACTCGATGCGCCTGTATCCGAAGGGGTGTTTCTTGTCGGCTTCGCGGTTTGCGAGCTTTGTGCCGATAATGGTGATTATCGAGCTTCCCGCGTCCGAGATGTTGTTGACCGCGTCCAGAAGGATGGCAATGGAGTTGGTCATGAGACCTATGACCGCCTTGAAAGCGGCAAGAGCAACATTGGCAAGTATGCCGATAACGCTGGTCTTTATGATTGTTCTTTCGCGCAAATCTGCTTTTGCGGCATTTGAAGTGCCGTTACCGTCGTCGTTCTGAATGGGTCGCATATTCCCGTCTCCGTTATAGGCAAATTGTCATTCGGAGTCAAAAAAATTTACGTTCGGTAATGATTTACGGTTGAAAAAAAGTTAAAGAGATGAGTTAGAGAGATGTATTTTCGGACGTGTTCGAATGCCCGTCACACCCGTTACATCCAGAATCCGTCATCGTCGTCGTTCTTGGTTTCCTTTTTGGTCTCGTTTTCCTTCGGCTTCGGTCTGTTTGCCGCGGAAGCCGACGACGAGCCGGCGCCCGCGGAATCGGATTTCGTGTCAATCGGATTCTTCTGCATCTTTATCGGTACCGTACCGCTCTTGCCCGATTTTGCGGGGTTGTGGGCATTGCCGACCTTGATGCCGCCGGAGAGCGGTTCAATCGGTTTGGGGACATTGCCGCGTGTCCTGATATCGCCCGAGAGAAGTTCCTTGGGTTTTGACTTGCCGCTGCCCGAACCCGAGCTGACGCCGCCCGAGAGCAGCTCCTTCGGCGGCTTTATGGGCGTGCCTGTCTTTATTCCGCCGGAAAGAAGTTCCACGGGTTTCTTCGCGGAGCTTCCCATCGGCGTCTTGCCGCCCGTGATGCTGTCTTTCGGCTTGATATTCGGATGCAGGGAGATCTTTCCGCCGGAAACACTCCTGTCGTCCGCCTTTATAATCGGCTGAATCGAGACGCCCCTGCCGCCGAATGCGCTGTCGTTGGGCTTAAACGACTGTTTTCCGGCGGAGATCATGCCGCTGCTGAAGGTTGAGTCGTTCGGTCTGAATGACTGTTTGCCGCCGATGAGTTTCCCGCCGCCGCCGGTGAACGTGCTGTCGTTGGGACCGAAGGACTTCGTGCCCGCGGATATGCCGCCGCCCGTAAACGTGGTATCTTTCGGTCTGAAACTGCCTTTGGAGTGCGTTCCCGCATTATCGATATTGATGGTCTCTCCGACCGAACAGACATCGCTTCTGCGTTTGCTTCCCGAATCGCCGAGGACGAACTTTTCGCCCACCGAGCATACATCGCTGCGGAGTTTTCCGTCCGCGGTCTCTTTGCCGTCGATTGAGAAGATTCTGTCTCTCGGAGTGCTTCCGAGATCGACCGTGGTCATGCGGGTCATATCAAGGTCGGTCTTCTTGGATCTTCCCGGCAGATTGAGATCGATCATCTTGTCGGTCGTATCCTTTTTGCCGGCGACGGTTATCTTATCCGTGCGTATCTCCTCGGCGGCTTCGATCTTGACCTCGGGGCTTATACTCTTCTCTTCCTCTTTATACTCCTCGTATTCCTGTTCTTTGATGTATTCCGGCGATGTCTGCGGATAAATCTCCGCGTCGTCCTTTGCCTCGATTATATAGGATAAAGCCGCGTCCGAGAAGACGGCGCTCTTTGCATTGCCCGCCGATGATGTGAAGTCATCGCCGTCATCGTCATCGAGAAGTTCCTCGAATGCCAGCTGACCCGTGCTTTCCTCCTCGGTATCGATGCCGTCGGTGTAGAATACCGCGCCCGAAGGTGCTTTCTCGGTCTCGAAATCGCCGTCGTCTTCAAGGAAATCATCTATACTCAGACTCTCCGCGCCGGAATTCTCCGAAGAGAACAATGATCCCGATGAGTTCTGCCCGAACGGCGATGAATTCTGAGATTCAAACTGTGACGGGTTTGACGGGTTTTGCGAGAACTGCGAATTGCTCAGCGGTTCGTTGAAATCCGAGAAGCCGTTATCCTCGATAATCGGAGAAAGATTCGGGTTATGCGGCTGTCTCTTAGGCGGCACGGACGAAAATCCGCCTATAAGTTCCCATGCCTCGTTCTCTATGGACTGTTCGTCAAACTGCTGCTGGTTAAACTGTTGTTGGTTAATCTGTTGCTGACCGAACTGCTGCTGTTGACCGAACTGAGAGTTTCCGGGGTTATACTGCTGTTGTGGGACCTGACCGAACCGGTTATTGAAATTATTCTGAGTATACGGCTGCTGCTGAGGCTGTTGACCGAACTGCTGCTGACCGAACTGCTGTTGCGGATTAAACTGTGATTGCGGGTTAAACTGTTGCCCGTTGTTGAACTGCGTCTGGTTAAACTGCGGCTGTTGACCGAACTGTGAGTTTTGAGGGTTGTATTGCTGCTGAGGAGGCTGTCCGAACGGGTTATTGACATTATTCTGAGGATATTGAGGTTGCTGAGGCTGCTGACCGAAACCCGGCTGAGCGTTGAACTGCTGCGGGTTATACTGCGGCTGAGGATTCTGCGGATTATACTGCTGATTTGGTGTCTGATGCTGTGCCATAATATCAATAATCTGGTCTTCCGCCGTTGCCGCCGGCGTCTGCTGTTGTTCTGCGGCAAAATTGCCTTTCGGCTCCGATTTGCCGCCTCCTTTTCCGGATAGGAACATGTTCTCCTCCTCATCAAGCATATTCATCTTCTCCTCCTCTTTCTCTTTCTTTTTCTGTTCTTCCTCAATCTCCGCTCTTAATTTGCGGATCTCCTCCAACCGCGGAATATTGTGAATGCCCGAGAGCATTATGATGATCCCGACAAAGCGCACATTGCCCACGGGATAATCGCCGGAGCGCATCTCCAGCCCCGCAATACTGGAATCTATCCACTTGCGCACGGTCTGAAATCCCTTCATGGATAGCTCTTTCGAGGGTCCGGCGATAAGGATCAGCGCCTTGTCTGCGCTCGTGAGGTCGCAGGGGACCGAGATCTCCTCATAGACCGCCTGTTTTGCAAGCGCCACTATCCTTGTCGCACGCTTATGCGAACCTTCCGCGAAATATGCCTCAGAGCGCCACTTCTCGAAAGCGTCGAGAAGGTTGAACGGCAACTCCTCGCTCGCATATCCGATTGCCGTAAGTCCGTTTCCTTTCAGGGTGTTGAGGATCTCTCCGGCATCGAGGACGGTCTGCGCGGACTCTACGCCGCGGTCGTCAAACTCACCCGCACGAAGCAGAAGATCGATCTGCTTGGCAATCCTCTCGTTGAGCATCATATAGATGTCGCGGGGATTGTTGGGCATATTTCTGCCGTAAGGCGAGGGTTTTACGACGGTTTCACCGCGCTCGTTGACCGTGGTCTCGAACGATGACTTGATCTTCTTGTACCAGGTCTCGTTATCGAAGAGAATAATGCCGTCCACGCATTTTTCTATCTTCTCGATGTCGTCCGCGGCTTTCTTGGCGACCGCTCTTCCCTCGCGCAGGTATGGGAGGGTGCAGACCGCAAAAACAGGTTCAAAGTATGATTTTCTTATCTCTTCGGTAATCTCGGGGACTATCTCGCAGACATTGCCGCCGAGACCGGTAAAGACCATGATTGCGTCGATATCGATATTGTCCAGACCTTTGACGCGGGTCATGATCTCGCTGACGTCGACGGTAGAACGGATATCGTACTGAACGTCGGGGTCGATGACCGAGAAGAGAATCTTGGAGGTCTCGGGCAGGTACTTCAGCTGCGCGAGGAAATTGCTGTCGACGTCGACGACAACCGAAGAAACACAGCTTACGCTGGATTTTCTGTCATGATTGTAAAGCTGATCCACTATTCGTGAACCGGCTCCCCCAACTCCGATTGCCAGTATTCTCATATCATTTATCCTTATGAGTCCGTCGCCGAATCTGACCTGTGCTTAATTGCGTTACTTTATTAAAATATACTCAGAAAGTATCAAATACTTTGTTCTTTGACAGCCGCCGTGATCATGCTGGCGCGGTCATTCTTCACGGACATTCAGACCCTGTCCGTATGCTGCATATATGTTATACTTTTTATCAGATAATACCGTCTATAAAACAGGTCGGATTACGGATCGGATTACAGATCTGATTAGAGATCGTATTACCGATCGGATTACGGATTGGATTACAGATCGAATTCCCTGAGTATCTCCATGAATGTCTTGTATTTATCTATGTATCTCAGACCTTTTTCCGCAAGATAAACCGTCTTTTTCGTCTTATCCTCAACGACTTCGGTGACGAACTCTTTCTCGAGAAGTTCCTTATAGTATCTTGCAAAATTGCTCGAAGAGATATTGGTCTGTCTCAGAAGCGGAGTATAACGCATCCGATTGTTATTCTTCCGAATAATTATCAGAATGTCGTAGATTATCTGATGCTTGCTTCTGTTTCTTTCCGCGGACACTTCTTACTCACCTTAAAGACGCTCTTCTTTTGCACCGTTTGCCGTTTCCGACCGGTATTTCCTGTCAGGTCTGTAGATCTTATTGAGTCTGAGGAATATCGAGAGGAAGATAATCGCGGACACAAGCATCAGCGGCAGGAACCATTCTCTCGGCAGGAGTCCCTTCGCATAGAACTGCACGTTAAGAATCCAGAATATGAAAAGCAGGAGATTGGTAATACGGTTTCTTGTAATTATCCTGTTATTGCTGCGGTATTCTCTGATAAGGTCGCAGATCATCACTGCCGCGAAGAAGACAGCGAGTATTGCCATGAGGATTATCTCCATGCGCATGACCAGGATTGGCAGAACGATTATCGCCGAGCCCGAATACAGGACGGCGTCGGCAATCAGGCGCGATCTGCCGTCGATGTCGTGATTTCTTGCAAGTACTGAGAGAGCAAGCGAGATAAACGCGATTGTTCCGAAATAAAGCATTGCGAAGATGCAGATCTTATCCAGAAAGATTGCGTCGTTCAATGTTTTCAGGCTGAAATTGAAGAGCGTTGCAAAACTCACGAGACGAAATGCCGATGAGAGTGCAAAGAATATGAAGAAATATCTGAAATAGTGCAGACCCGAATGTCCCGTAAGCTCGTAGATCTCTTTTGTCTTGAAGTATATCACAAGACACATGCAGATTATGAAGAGATAATATATTATCTCGCACAATACGCTGAGATCGTCAAGCATCGGCGGAAACTGCGGGGGATACGGATGATCGCCGAACTGCGGCGGCAGATCTTCCGGATGTATTCTTTCCATATTATTCCTTATTTTAGAATTTTACCGTATAATAAACTGTGGACTCTCTGTCCATACTCCATATATTATCTCTCGGCGAATATTTGTCTGCCCCCATACGATCGGACGGGACGGACGGAAAGGACGGAATAAACCGGACATAACTGAGCCGTTCTCCTCCGAATAGGGCAGGAAGGTATTATTGAGTAAAGAACCCGCTTACATGAGATACGGCTCAAGGATGCTGACTGTCGTGTTGATACTGACAATACTGACCTCGATTATGGCGGTCTATGCCTTCAGTCTTCATGCAGGATGCGGAAAGAGACCGCCGAAGATGTGACACGTAAAGGTTTTGCTCAAAATCCTGAAGTAATATCGAGAAAATCAAAAAAACACGGAAATATCTGATAAAAACCTTATTACATCCGACAAACATCACGAAACGATAACTGACCAAAAGAACAGAAAAAAGCAATAAACGCAATATACAGCAATTCAGCACAGCAATCAAAAAGGCACAAAAGACGCAATAACCGGACTTCAAGACAGAAAGACTGCCGAAAGACAAAATCGGCAGTCTTCTTCATGAACGAATACACGCATAAGACCAAGTTTTAAGGTAAAGAATATGACTCAATACATAACAGAAAGGAAGATCCCCGTAATCCCGGCAATTCCCGTAATATCCGCAATCTCCGCAAATCACGCAACCGAAGCAACTCACGAATGCGCAATGCAGCGGGACAATATATCTCCGAAGGATAAAACAGCAAATCCGGAAAAAATGCTGAAACTGAGAGCTCTTCAGGCGGAGATGTTCGGGAGAATATCTCTTGAAGAGACAAATAAAAAGGCATCCCTTCTCGACAGAATCGAGAGCAAATATCTTCTCTCCGGCGATCAATACGTCAGACTGCTCGGAGAACTTACCGATACCTACTCCGTCCTCGAAGCTTACGGAACGGTGGTCTCATCCTATGTGACCTCGTACTACGACGATGACGCATTCACGCTTTATTATCAGCACCATAACGGTCATTCCGACCGCTATAAGCTCAGAATGCGCCACTATCTCTCATCCGGCGAGAGTTACCTTGAGGTAAAGCACAGGACGAACAGGGGCGCGACTCAAAAGAGCAGGATCAACACCTGCGGCGTTGAAAGAGGGGATATTGTGAGGTTTCTTATTGAGAAATTCCCGTATGACATAAGCGGATTCCGTCCCGTGCTTACGACGGTCTATACAAGAATGACCCTTGTGTCCGACGAAGGAAGCGAGAGGATAACATTCGACACCGATCTCAGGTTTATCGGCGCAGACGGCAGAAGTTATGACTGCGGCAGTCTCGTAATCGCCGAGAGCAAGCACGAGCGTCTTGCACATACCGTGGCTCAGAAGAAGATGAAGGAGTTATCCGTGCGCAAAGCCTCGTTCTCAAAGTATTGCGTGGGAACGGCGCTCTTAAACCGCGGTTTAAAGAGCAACCGTTTCAAGCCGAAGCTGCTCTATCTCTCGAGAGCCTCGGATGCGGGTGCATACGGCGGATTCGGAGGTCAGACATCCGTTAATTCCTGCTTCCGCCGTGCGGGGGTGACGGCGTAATGGAACTGCTCGCATTACTTGGGGGGCTGTCCGGCACTCATCCGCATCTTGCACTCGCGCTCGGCTTTATTTTCAATTTCACGGTCGCATACATAATCATAAGGTTCATCTACTGCCGGAAAGCGGCGAATCAGAACTTTGTATTTACCTTCCTTGCGTTCAACTCGGTCGTATATTTCATAATGGGTCTCTTTACGAGTATCGAGCTCTCAATCGGCGCCGGATTCGGATTGTTCGCTCTATTCTCGGTGCTGCGTTACAGAACCGAGGCAGTCCCCATCCGCGATATGACCTATCTCTTCATCATGCTTTCACTGCCGATACTGAACTCGGTATTCTTCAGCGGCGGCGAATACGGTAAGATAATCGTCTCGGATGTGCTCATAATCGGCGTCATTCTGCTTCTGGAGACGGGTCTCGGATTTAAGCACACGCTCTCGAAGTGCATACTCTACGAGAAGATTGAACTGATTAAGCCCGAGCGAAAGGCGGATATGTTAAGAGATCTGCGGGAGAGGACCGGCATGAACGTTACGGACTTTTCCATAGAGAGAATCGATTTCCTGCACGATACCGCGGAGATAAAAATATACTACAATATCTGAAATCCGAAATTTCGGGAGTGATAATATGACGATAAAAAATACAATAACAGATTCAACAGTAGATTCAACAGTAAATTCAATAATTAAGTCAAAAGCGGCGGTCTTCGTGTTCGCCGTATTTGCCGTTGCCGCCGTTACGGCGGGATGTGTGGTGCTTGACGGCATTGATCTGTCGGGTCAGTCGGGACAAACCGGTCAGACAGGACAGACGGGGCAGGTTTCATACCCGGGTATCGGAACGATTGCGGGCGGCATTGAGATAAATGCCGTCACAACCGCGGACTACAGTAAAGCCGATATTGCCGAGGCAACCGCCGACGGAGATACCGTCTTTATCACGCTCTCCGGCAATTCCGCAAGCGTTGAGGGCGAAGGCAGCGGGAGTGTGACGGTTAGCGGCGTCAGTATCCTAATCGGTTCCGGGGGCACGTACAGTGTGAGCGGAACGCTCACCGGCGGGCAGATTGTCGTCGATGCCGACAGCAGCGAGAAGGTGAGGATTATCTTAAACGGCGCCGATATCACATGCCCGAACAGTGCGGCGATATATGTCAAAAACGCCGACAAGACGATAATCACGCTTGCGGAGGGCACGGTAAACAGGCTTGCCGACGGCAGTTCGTACAGTTTTGCCGACGGCGATGACGAGCCTTCGGCGACGCTCTTCGCGAAGGACGATCTTACAATAAACGGTAAAGGAAGCCTTATTGTGACGGGCAATTACAATAACGGCATTCAGAGTAAGAACGATCTTGTGTTTACCGGCGGCACCGTCACGGTAACCGCCGTAAATGACGGACTCAAGGGTAAGGACAGTGTCTGCGTGAAAGACGCCGATATCACGGTTAATGCCGGCGGAGACGGAATCGTCTCAACGAACGACAGCGAGGAGTCGAAGGGTTACATCATTATCGACGGCGGCTCGGTCACGGTGACCTCGGCTGGCGATGCGATTCAGGCAAAGACCGATCTCACGGTCAACGGCGGCACCGTATCAATAGTATCGGGCGGCGGCAGTTCGGCGGCGTCCTCAGCGTCTGTGCGTCAGGAGAATTTCAGATTCACGAACGCACCTTCTGTCGCATCAACCGCATCAGCCGCTTCATCAACCGCATCTTCAGCGCCATCCTCAGTGTCATCCCCGGCGTCATCGGATGACGGGGACAGCACCAAGGGTCTGAAGGCAGGCTCGACAATCTCGATAACCGGCGGCAGCATCACAATCGACTCAAAGGATGACGCGGTTCATTCAGACCAAAATCTTGTGATACGCGGCGGCACCATGAGCATATCGGCGGGAGATGACGGACTGCATGCCGATACGTATCTGGAGATAGACGGCGGCAATATCAATATAGCCAAGTCCTATGAGGGTATCGAGAGCACGGAGATTGTGATTAACGGCGGTGATATAAGTGTCACGGCAGGCGATGACGGTATTAATGCCGCGGACGGCACATCCTCGGGATTCGGCGGCGGATTTATGACGGCGGGCAGATGCAATCTGACCGTAAGCGGCGGAAACCTCTACATAAATGCGAACGGCGACGGTCTGGACGCGAACGGCAACATGGCAATGACCGGCGGCAGTGTAATCGTTGACGGTCCGATAAGTTCGGGTAACGGCGCGATTGACTATGACGGCACTTTCAGCGTCAGCGGCGGCACCCTTGTTGCCGTAGGAAGCGTGGGCATGGCAATGACGCCGGGCACCTCATCGGCGCAGAACTCGGTCAGAATAGCGTTGGATTCGGTTCAGTCCGCAGGAACTTCAATCAGCATCAGGTCCGAAAGCGGCACCGAAGTAATTACGCATTCGCCATCGAAGGTCTATCAGTCCGTTGTTGTCTCGTCGCCGCTCCTGAAATCTTCGGAGACCTATGTTATTTACCTCGGCGGCACCGAATATGGCAGATTTACGGTCTCGGATACCGTGACCTCTGTCGGCGGTATGAACGGAGGCAATCGCGGTAATCTTATGACGGGCATGACGGGCGGCAATATGATGACCGGCGGCAACGGGGGTCGCGTTAACGGCAATAACGGCAATATGATACCGCCGGATATGCAGGGAATGCCGGAAATGCAGGATTCGAATCAGAACATGCCAATGCCGCCCGATATGGACACGAATATGAACATGAATATAAACCCCGGTATGAACCCGGGTATGAATGCCGGTATGTATCAGGGAATGAGTCCCAATCGGAATTTCAATCGGAATATGATTTAATCATCGATTGAGTTGATTGAGTAAGATTGGGTATAAAAACCGAAATATTTTCAATTTTTTCATTCTTTAAAAGATGCGAGGGAGGGGATTCGAACCCCCGGACACCTACGTGATTGGATCTTAAGTCCAACGCCTTTGGCCAGGCTCGGCAACCCTCGCTTGCGATAACGGATGAGACCGCTTTGCGAACCGATTTGAGAACCGATATGCGAACAAATTAGTTCGACTATACATATTATGCCTATTACTCAAAAAAGGTAACGATTAAGCATCATCAAAAATGCCGGACTGTCAGCGAAAAATGCTGTTTGATGCCCGATGCATGACGTAAAAACACGCCGCCCGTCGTCAGATCAGATACATGTATGCAAGGATCGTGAAGATAAACGCCAGAAGAATGATTGCGAACGCCATCGGCGCTATGAAAGTCATCAGAGTATTCACCGTGCTTGCAAGCTGCGAGATTCTGTGCGATCCGAAGACTACTATATGCTCGCACCATGCCGTTGTCGCGCCGCACTCCGAGGGCGTCAGATCCTCGACTGCCTTTGCGACTGCCTCTTTTACGTAAGGTATTATCTCTTCGGGGGGGACACGCAGACCTATGGGGTTTCTGCCGCTGACCGTGTTTACGACGTGGGTATCCGTGGTCATGAGTTCGCAGTCGTCGACGGTCTTAAGGACTTCTTCGCGGATAATCTCGCGGACGCCCTCCTGCATGTTGTTGCCGTCGAAGATTACGTATGCCGTCGTTTTGCCGCCGGTTCTGACGGCAAGAGCCTGAATGCCGAGATCGCCGAAACCGAGACTGCGGTCGAACGGGACGGTGACGTGGGAGGCGCCGGCTTCAAACTGCGCCTGTGCCTCAACTCTTGCGCCGACGGACGCGATATTGCAGACTTTCATGTATTCGTGAGCGGTCTTTGTCGCGGGCATTACGGCGCTTGTGACCTCGACCATGCAGTTGTGTGCGTCCACGAAAGCAACATGCTCGAAGCGTTTCTGACCTTCATACATGATGGAAAGACCTATCGGATAATCGACATCCTCGGTCTTCTCCGGCGACCTTGTGCTTACCATGAGTAAAACGTTGCCGAATGGCTGAGCAAGGACCTCGACGGTCTCGTATCTGTATCTGACGGCAGGTCCTGCCGTATCGCAATAGACCACGGAATCCTCGGTTGCCTGAATTGCCGAGATAATCTTGGGTATCTCGTTCTCGGAGATGAGGTTGAAGTCATGCGTAGCACAGCCGTGCGCGACAAGGGTTTCGCCGCCGAGCGAGTTGTGGATGATTTTCGGGAGGTTGCCGCCGCCGATCTCGCCCATGGGTCCCGGATGGACGTTCGGGACGGTAAACTTGATTGTTTTTTTGCCTTCCCGCCTGAAGAAGAGTGTGACCTGCGGCACGAAGACCTCTTCTCCTATCTTCCTGAAGAAGTCCTCGAGTGCCCTCGAGCCGTCCGTGTTATGCGCAATGAAGGCATTTATGAAGTTTAAGGTGCTGATGTGGAAGACCTTCTTCAGCGGTCTTTCGACGAGCCAGAGGAAGAAGATGAAACCGGCGCCGAAGAGGAAATGGATTAATATCGCCAGATATCCGAAGTAAGTTCCGAAGAAGTACGTTCCTGCGACGGCTGCGAAGGCACTCTGGACTATCGCCGGCAGTATCATGCGCGACATTCTGTAGTCGGCGATGGCGACAAGGACTACAAGACGGACTCCGAATACGAAACCGAGCGAGATTGCGAAGAGGAGCGGGAGAATGCCCGGGAATATGAGCTGAATCGGAAAGAGCGTGATGATAAGGGAGAAGACGGTTGTCGCAAGAACCAGAAGCGCCGAGCGGTTCCATGTGATTTTTTTGCCGAAGACCTCGACGAGCGGTTTTGTGAAGATAAAAGCAATAAGTCCCGGGATTATGTATCCGAGGGTTCCGAGGCAGGTCGGGTCGCTTCCGCGGTAGAGGCTGACGACATCGACGGCGACACCCAGGAATATCATAATGATAAGGGATCTCTGCCAAGAGGGCGCCGTGAACATATATTTGCTCAGCCCTTCCACTTTCGATTCAACAGCCGCCATTTACCATCTGCCGCCTTATTCACTCTGTTAATTACTAAGTCCGGTATATATGTTTGTCCCGATACTTATTCTGTCTTTGTTTTTGTGTCGTTTATTGTGTCGGTTATTGTGCCGGTTATTGTGTAGTTATTTTGTGTCGTTTTTTGTGTCGGTTGTGCAGGTTATTTCGGTTAGGGGGTGCTTTACAGCGCGGGGAATTCGCCGAAGAACTCCCTGTATCTGCGAAGCATTCTGTCCCAGTCCGCAAGATTTGTCTGGCAGCCGACCTTCTCCACGACGAAGGAGGATGTGACGGCACCGACCTTGCAGCAGATATCCGTGGGATACCCTTTCTGGAGTGCGGTGAAGAACCCTGCACGGTAGCCGTCGCCTGCGCCGGTAGGTTCGGCAAAGTCGGCTTTGACGGCGGGGAATTCTTTTACATTGCCGGAATTGTTTGTATACAGCCTGCTTCCCTTCTCCGACATGGTGACTATCGATGTCGGTATCTGCTTGAGAACCCATTCGCTGTTCTGCCCGAGTTTCTCGCAGATGGTTTTGAGTTCATGGTGGTTGCAGAACAGTATGTCGATATTGTCGATGAGGGAAAGAAGCTGTTCTTTTGTGTATTTTATGAGATCCTGTCCGGGATCGAAGGATGCGAACTCCGCCTGTTCCGCGATTGAGACATTGAACTCCGCTTCGCCGGTTGCCATATGAACAAAGTCGAGTTTAGGAGCTTTTTCCGTCGTAAAGAGTTCGCCCGCGCCCCATTCGAAGACCGTGGTCTGATCGCCCTTCGGGTCGTTGAACATGTAGCAGGTCGACGTCCTCTTGTCTTCGGATACGAAGAATCTGGTCTTCACATTGAGTTTCTTCAGATAAGTGTCGTATTCGCCGCCGGAGAATTCTTTTCCGACCGCACTTATCAGTTCCGCATCTCCGCCCAGAACGGCGATACCCACGGCAATGTTTGCGGCACCGCCGCCGTTGTAGACCTTGTGATCCAGAACAGGTGTTGATTTATGTCTCTGCGGAAGTTCGAGAACCGTAATGATGTGATCAATTGCAGTATGACCCACAACTGAGATCATCGTTCAAATCTCCCTGACTTCGACGACCTTTAAAGGAACGTCGCGCAGTGCTTTTCCTATGACCGATTTTGCGATTCGGCTTGCGTGCTCCTTTGAGTCCGCCTTGAAGACCTTCATGTCGAGACAGAGTCCCACAAGACCGACGTTTGCCACTACGAGGGCATTGCTCAGTTCTTCCTCGCAGAAGGGGCACTGGATCATGCCGATCTCAATCTCCACGAACTTTGCCGACGGATTGAGCGCTTTTCCGACTTCACTGATTGCTATACCGATTGCGTCGTCGAGTGTTTCGACATCCCTGACGACTTTTGCCGCTTCCAGCGTTACAAGATAATCTGACATTTTATCGTACTTTTGATTTGGTTGATTTTTGTGAGGTAATTACGCTGACTTTTGTAATTACATAGTTCCGTAATTTACCAGTATTCTTCGTGAATATGCTCCGAGATGTCCATCCTTTCGGCTCTCTGTTCCGGAAGAACGCCGTGACCGACCGCGAGAAGCACCACTGGACGTGCATGCTTTAAGAGTCCCAGAGTCTCGGATACGTGTTCGTCGTCGAAGGCACCCGTCCAGCATGTATGAAGTCTCAGCGTATGTGCGGCAAGCATCATGTATGTCGCGGCTATCGAGGCATCCTCGACGGCATAGAGAATACCGCGTTCGCCGTACTGCGACATGGATCTGACGTAGTTTGCGCAGACCGCAAGTATTACGGGCGCTTTTCTGATATGCTCCTGACCGAATGCCGCGTCGGAAAGCTCTTCTTTGACGCTTTCGTCGGTTACAATCACGACATCCCATGATTCGAGGTTGCCGGCGCTCGGCGCTCTCTGTGCACAGCGGAGAATATACTCCATCTCTTCGTCCGTGACCGGATTTTCTTCGGCGTCGTTATACTCGCGAACCGACATTCGGGTTGTGAGAAAGTCGTAAAATTCAGACGAGTTCATTTTCCGAGAGGACCTGCCATCCCTGCTGTGCGGGTGTCGTTGCCTGCGTCATGGCATTTCCGATAGCGCGGGAGACATCGTCGAATTCATCGTTGTCAAGCATGGATTCGATACCGTCCAGAATCTTGACGGCATCAAGGAATTCCTTTGAGCCCGTCGACTTCTCGGCGAAGGTAAGATCCTGTGCAACCGCGTTGACCAGCAATTTAAACATCCTTTTTGCGCCCGATTTTTCGGCGCCCTTGAGGTCGCTCAAGACCGTTGTCATCTGCGAAAGTGTAATCAGATTCGTCTTGGCGCGTTCTGCAAAAAGGTAACTCTGTATAGCTTCTTTTGGATTCATCGCAATAACCTACTTATGTTCTCTCTTTGTATGTTTTCTCTTTATTTTCGATAAATAAAAGGGATGGGATTTGAATCCCGTTTTCGTTTATTGTCGTCCGTTTATTTGGACTTTGCCTTTGCGCCTTTGATTGAGGACTGCGAGCGCTTGATGCGTCTTCTGAAGCGCGGGTCGTTCTGCGGTGTCGGTCCGCGTGATCCGCGCTGACCGCCTCTTCCGCCGTCCTGCGTCTTCTGAATTGCTCTCTTTAATTTTGCACCCGACTTAAAGCGCTGGTTCGGTCCCGGCTTCTTGTAGTTTCCCTCTTTTGCGGGGACAAGTCTGATCTGACCCGATACGCTCTTAATCTGAGTCCATGAGGTTGTACCTGTTTTTCCCATTTATAACACATCCTTTGCTTTTTTTACGTAATCAGTCTGTGGAAGCCGATGCCTCGATTGCCTTCGATTTGATCAGTTCGACACGGCGTGCCGGGTGGATCTTCTTTATGTTCTTGAAGACATCGCGCGAGATCTCGCCGGAGACCATGTCCTTTACGAACTGGTAGTAGGTCTGTTCCTTCGATTTGGCGATCAGATACTCTGTCAGTTCTTTTCTGATTGCATGCTGCTGGCTTGCATCCGCACGGTTGATGGTAAAGCAGGTCGCCGTTACACGGAGCTTTTTGCCGTCGCTGGTTGTCAGCAGAAGTATGCTGTCAATCCTTGAGGCACGTCTCTTGACCATTGCACGGAGGTAGTCTTTTGTGACTTCGTGTCCGACAAAGTCGGTGTATGCCGCATCGCCCGCAACATTGGTAATCTTAAATCTCATCTTGATGTTCTGCTTGGAGTAGTCCTGCGAAATCTCGCCGAGTGTGGTCTGCATTACGCGACCGTAGACTTTCTCGGGCTCGTTTGCAACGGTGTCGCCGAGGTATGCTTTGTCGAATACTTCGGGAGCGTACACCTTGAACCAGCTCTTTGCTTTCCATCCTTCTACTCTTCTTCCGATCTGTTTTCTTCTTGCCATATTTTCACCTTAGTTATGCTTTCTGTCCGTTTTGCCGTTTTATGCGTTTTATGCATTGCAGGTTATGATCTTTCGGATTTTTTGTCCTGTTCTATCCCGCACATTTCCTCCGCTATCTGGAGATTCATCAGGTAATCGTCGGTTGTTGCCACAACGGAACGTATTTTGTCGGATTCGATTGTGAAGACAACCCTGTTTTCCCTTACTGCCGTTTTCATGTGAGGCATGTTGTCGGTGTCGAGTGCTTTTGCCACACATTCGGGATGACTGTGAAGCGTGCTTATCTCACCCGTTATCTTCATTTAAGACATTGCCTCCTTTATTCCCTCTTTGAAGGTTTTGAGTTCGGATACGTCGAATACGGCTCCCGCCCTCGTGGCGTGACCTCCGCCGGTTCCGCCGGTTTTCAAGGCAAGTTCCTTCATGAGTTCTCCGAGGTTGTATCCGTCGCATTTTGCGTTGGGACATCTTGCGGAGACACGACAGATGCTTTCGTTTTTGGATATTACAAAGACGGGCGATTCACAGAGTCCGTCGTTTGCGATTGCGTCCGCCGCGGGACTTGCGGTCTTCATGTCCTCCACTTCAAAGAGATTGATTGTGTCGTCGGTTTTCTTTGCGTTCTTTATTGCCGATATTACGTTTAAGCGGTATCCGTTCGTTATCTCCCAGGCTTCGTCAAGGACATCGCCGTTTCTCAGACACAGCATTACGCCGAGATCGCCGCGTCCCGAAAGTCCGCATGCTTCAACGACGTCGCTCATTGACTGTGCGTCGTGAATTACGCCTCTTTCGAGTTCATAGGTGTCTTTCCATATGGACTGCATCGTGAGTTCGTTTGTGTCTTCGGCTGTCTCGAATATTACCTGAGAGAGCAGGCTTTGATAATCCAATTCGATATCCAGTGATCTTTCTATATCCTGTTTTTTTGTTGACGAGTCAACTATTCTGTCTACGACTTCTTTATTCCCGCTTACTCCCGAGAGATAGGGGTTGATTGCCGTATAAAGCTGTTCTTTTGGATTTCTTCCGCACAGTGCCATTCTCCGTCTCGGCAGAAGGTAATGATTTCCTATGCCTTCGGAGATTATTTCCTGGTTTTTGCCTGCGATCTTCTGCCTGTCCCCGATTATTCCGAGGAGTGCGAGCCCGCATAAATCCCTGTTGTCACCGAGACGGTTTGCCGTTATGTAGGCTGTTCCCGATGCCGACAGTTCAGTGTCGCCGTCTATTCCGCAAAGTCGAGGGTTTACGTGATATTCTCCGTTAAAGCCGGTCATGTGATGGTCTATTACGATTACATCTTCATACAGGTCGGTCATCGAGGATCCGAAGTCACACAGGAGTGTGTTTTCGCCCTTTTTGATATCGTTTAAGGTTATTCTGTCACGTATCGTGAGATGGAATTTCTTGCCCAGTCTGTAAAGTGCATGGCACATTATTGTTGCCGAGGCTATTCCGTCTGCGTCGTTATGACCGAATACTCTTATGAAGTCCGATTCAGACAGTCTGTCTGCAACCTGACCTGCTGCGGCTTCTATGGACATTTAGCTGTAGGAAATTACTTTGATAACAAGAACTCCGCTGTCTCCGGTTTGTATGTCCAGTCTGCGGGCATCTTGCCGGTGTTTGAATAATACTTTCCGAGTCTTCTGACTTTAGCTTCCGTAAGGTGAAGCTGGCGCTTGTTGTGAAGATCTTTGTTGTTCTCTTCGAGGTGTTTCCTCATTCCGAGAGCTTTTGCGATGAGGTTTCTGAGGTCCTCGGGGATCTCCGATGCAAGGCTGTTGTCAGCAAGTATCTGTTCTATACGTTTGCCGGTTGCAAGCTTAACGCTCGGAACACAGTGCTTGTCGCGAAGTACAAGACCAATCTGTGCGCTTGACATACCGTTCTTTCTGAGTTCGACGATTATTTTCTCGATCTCTGCTTTGTCTTTATTTGACCATTCCGGTGCCTCTGTGCGAAGCGGACGTACCGAACCGGACGTTCCGCGCCTTCGGGCATGAATTCGTGCCATTAGTTCACCACCGTTGATAATTAGTTTTCATCATTGCGAAGAAGAAACAAGGGACAAATCGGCGGGGCTTCCGCTTTTTTGTCCATGTATCTCTTTTTCTGATGAGATACATGTAAGTCCACAAAAAGAGCCATTACTGACCTTTTTTGTAATCCCAAAGCCATATCTGGCAGTATCCGTGAATACAGGATACGTCGGACTTACACAAAGTCAGCACCATATCCGCATTTTATGCGGACAGCTTCTCTTCCCTAAGGTTGATCGGCTGTTTTCAAGCGCTGTATATTATTTCGTCTGAACAGGTATAAAGTCATCGCGGGAGTATAAGCAACCTATATGAATTTTTAGATCATATTTTACTGAAAAACTGCGGACGGATAGATATGGCGGATTCGGAGATGTATGCGGTAAGTATCCTTTGTGATGACTGTCAGGGCGCTCTGCGCGATATTTCGGATATTATGACAAGGCACGGTGCAAGGATCATGACGGTTTCGGCATCGGTCGTGGCTCACGGCGATAAGAAGGGACTTTCCGAGATTTATCTCGAGTTCAGATCCGAGGACGGGAGTTCGGGATCGCCGGATGATCGGTTTGCCGCGCTCTTTTCCGAGCTTAAGGGTCTTTCTTCGGTCATATCCGTTGATACCTATCAGCCGCTGCTTCGTATCTTCGGCAAGCGCGTCATCATCATCGGCGGCGGCGCACAGGTGGCGCAGGTTGCCATGGGTGCGGTCAACGAAGCCGACCGCCATAATATCCGCGGCGAGAAGATCTCGGTGGATACCATTCCGATTGTCGGCGAGAAGGATTTGGCTGCGACAATCGATGCGGTCTGCCGTCTGCCGAGAGTCTCGATTCTGGTTCTTGCGGGGTCGCTTATGGGCGGCGAGATTACGAATTCGGTGGATCGCGTCCGTTCCATGGGTATTCCGGTTATCTCGCTCAATATGGCGGGCAGCGTTGCGGAGCATGCCGATCTTGTGGTTACCGATCCCATTCAGGCGGGCGTGTTTGCGGTCATGCACATAAGCGAGAAGGGCGTCTTCGACATAAAGCGCGTGAGAGGCAGGGTCTTTTGAGTTTTCGCGATTAAGTGTAAAATAAGATATAATACGGAAAAAATCAAACGGAGATTTGGAAAATGTCAGTGATCGACGATGCCGTTGCCGTTCTTAAACGCGACGGGCTTATTGTTTACCCGACCGAGACCGTTTACGGTCTGGGTTGCGATGCTTTTTCGGAGACGGCGATTCATAAGGTCTACGAGGCAAAGAACCGCCTTCTCTCCAATCCGATCTCGATTGCCGTGAGCGATTTCGAGATGGCTTATGCGGTTACGCTTATGGACGATCTTCAGGCGGAGTTTCTTGAGAAGTTTCTGCCGGGTCCGGTTACCGCGGTTGTCCCCGCGGGGAGTCTGATTCCGAAGATGCTTACCGCGGGCACGGGGACCATCGGGATAAGGATGCCGGATAACGAGACCACGCTTAAGATTATCGGCGAGTTCGATGCGCCGATTACCTCGACGAGCGCGAATATCTCGGGGGGCAAGTCTCCGGTCGAGTTCAATGAGGTTACGGTGACCTACGATCTCTTCGTTGACGGCGGCAAGCTTCCCGGGACGCCGAGCACGGTCGTGGATCTGACGACGATGCGGATTGTGAGGGAAGGAGAGAAGGTCGATGAGATTTATAAGTTCTTTGCCGATCATCGCGGATAGAATCAGCAGATTTACTTTTTGTCAGATGATATTCTACATTAGAGTTCTGGTAATATGAAACCGATAAGACTTCGTGATTTTGTTGAAGATAAGGATGGCTGGATCTATGCCGTTTCCGCCTACGATAATTCCGAACGTGCGGGCTGCGTCCTGCGCTATGTGCCCGACGAGAACGGGGAGCGGGTGTCAAAGAGCGGCGTTCACTATAAGAAATATGATTTTGAGCCGGCGTTCGAGTTTATAAGAAAGCATAAGCCGCAGTATCTGGATGTCGTCCACCGCATTCCGCTTGCCGACATTAAGCGCGTGATAAAGCCCGACGAGGAGATAGGCAATGTTATTGCGCGAAACAAGCGCGTTGCAAAGCTTGCGGAGGTCTTCGGCGTTCCCATGGGGACGTTCGGGTGCACGGGGTCGCTTCTCTGCGGGCTTGAGAACGCGGCTTCGGATGTCGATATGGTCGTCTACGGTAAGTACTGGTTTGAGGCTCAGAAGAATCTGATTGCGGCGGTCAAGAACGGGCGCGTTAACGGCATGACGGACGAGATGTGGGATAAGGTCTACAATAAGCGCGTTCCGGAGATTGATTACGCGACTTTCGTCCTGCACGAGGAGCGCAAGTGGAATCGCGGGGAGATAGACGGCACTTATTTCGATCTGCTGTTTACGAGGAGCTATGACGAGATTACGGGCGTGGACATGACGAAGGGTCCCGTTCTGGGTAAGAAGACGATAGAAGCGACGGTAACGGATGCCTCGCTTTCGTTTGACAGTCCCGCGGTCTACAAGGTGGATCATCCCGAGATCTCGAAGGTGCTCTCGTTTACGCATACCTACAGCGGTCAGGCGCTTAAGGGTGAGGTTATCGAGGCATGCGGCATGGTCGAGGATCACGGCAGCGAGAAGTGGCTGGTTATCGGCACCACAAGAGAGGCTAAGGGAGAGTATATTATTTCAAAGACTCTCCTCGAGCGGAATTAAAACAGATCTCTTTTTTATTTTGTGAGTTCGGCAAGTTTCTTGAAGCTGATTGCGTTTTCGTACGGCGTTATGTAGGTCAGCTGTCCGTTGGCGACGTCTATGCTTACGACGATGCGGTTTTCAATCATGGTGAGCTGGGTGATTGTGTCGGCTTCGCGGTCGAAGATGAGCCATGAGGGGTATTCCTGGACTTTTTTGGCGTGCATCTCATAGTTGGGATAGGTGAAGTCGTAGAAGTATTCCCAGCCGTCGGCGTTGCCGATGGGTTCTCCCATGGTGTCCTGTATGGTTATTGTTACGGATGCGGGGCTCATTGCGTTTTTGTAGGTCTGCGATGCCCACGACATCAGGGTGAGTCCGTCCTTTTCGGTGCCGTACATGAGTTCTTCGGCTTTCCATGTGTCGCTGCTCGCCGGCATGAATTCCGCGAGTTTTTCGGGAGGAATCGGCAGTTTCTCGGTCGATGCCGGCGTGGGCGTTGCCGTTGCCTGCGCCGTATTTGCGTTCTGCCCGTTTGCTGCGCCCGTATCCTGTCCGATGCATCCGGCGGAGAGTATCAGTGCCGCAAGCAATGCCGCCATGATTATCCGTTTTATCGCTTTGCCGTGATTGTTTTTCATATCCGCACCTTATCTGTATGGTTTATTATTCGTGTATCTATTTTTGTTTTTGGGTTTTTTGATTAATGCCCGATAATTCAAGATTGCCTGTGCCTGTATTGCGGGTTGGAACATCAAATCTATTAAAAGAGATTATAACTTTTGACGACATTTTATAGATTATGTCCTTTACCTCTGTTTTAGAAAAGTACAGAACAGACTCTTTTTCAAAACGTGATACGGGTTATCGGTTTGAAAAACTGATGAAGCGTTTTTTGCAAACTTATCCCATTTATTCCAACAAATTCAGTGAAGTCTGGCTTTGGTCGGAATTTCCTTATGCCAAGCAGTTCGGCGGGTATGATGTGGGTATAGATTTGGTTGCCGTCACGACGGATAATGAGTTCTGGGCTATTCAATGTAAGTGCTATGCTGAGGATACACGCATTGAAAAAGCCGATGTGGATTCTTTTTTAGCGACATCCAGCAAGAAATTCGATACCGAGGATCATGCGGATGTCGGTTTCAGTCAAAGACTTTGGATTTCTACATCGGACAATTGGAGTAAAAATGCCGAGGAGGTACTGCATAATCAAAGTCCCCCCGTGTCGCGCCTGAGTTATTCGGAATTGGAAAATGCGCGTGTTGATTGGGATAAATTAGATGAAGGCTCTTTCGGAACGGAAGCACAGACCGACAAGCATTCAGTAAGACCGCATCAGAAGAAAGCAATTGATGCCGTGCATGAGTATTTCTGGACAAAGAGTCGGGGCAAACTGATTATGGCTTGCGGAACGGGAAAAACCTATACCGCGCTGAAGATTGCCGAGAAAGAAACGAATAACAGCGGTTTTGTTCTTGTTTTGGTTCCGTCAATCGCTCTTGTTGGACAGACATTAAGAGAGTGGGCTAATGAATCGCTAAAACCGATTAATCCGATATGTATCTGCTCCGATCCGAGTGTTGCCAAGAAGAAGAAAGATACTGATCATGAAGACGATTCAGTTGTTGATCTGGCATTGCCCGCGAGTACTGATATTGACAATATAATTCGGCAGTACAGAAGGATAAGTTTAAATAGAGAGAGAGAGAGAGAGAGAGAGAGAGTCAAATCTTGGTCTGATTGTCATTTTTTCAACGTATCAAAGTATTGATGTTGTTTCCAAGTTCCAAAATAGAATCGGTATAGAATTTGATCTGATTGTCTGCGATGAAGCACACCGAACAACAGGTGTAACTTTGTCGGACGAAGACGAGTCTTCTTTTGTTAAAGTTCATAATAATGAATTTTTGCGGGCTAAAAAACGCCTGTACATGACGGCAACGCCGCGCCTGTTCAGTGACAGTGCAAAGATTAAGGCAAAAGAAAAAGATGCCGAACTTTGTTCAATGGATGATGAGGAAATATACGGTAAAGAGATTTATCGTCTCGGTTTCGGTCAGGCTGTGAATGAAGGGCTTCTTTCGGATTACAAGGTTTTAGTGCTGACATTGAGTGACATGGAGATTTCTCCGTCCATTCAGAATATGGTTGCCGACAGGGACAACACAATAAATGCCGATGATGCTTCAAAACTTATCGGCTGTGTCAATGCTCTCTCAAAACAGATTCTAGGTGATAACGGTGTCATTAAGGATACCGATCCACTTCCTATGAAGAGGGCGGTTGCATTCTGTCAGAATATTGCGGCAAGCAAAAAAATCACTGAATATTTCAATACCGTTCCCGAGAAGTATATTGCCGATCAGCCACCAGAAAAGCAGGCAAAAATAACCAATGTCAAGTCAATGCATATTGACGGCTCAATGAGTTCAACGACCAGAGACGGACTTATCAGATGGCTCAAGACCGATTCGGAAGAGTGCAGGATTTTAACCAATGTCAGATGTCTTTCCGAGGGTGTTGATGTGCCTTCTTTGGATGCGGTTATGTTCCTGTCGGCAAGAAACTCACAGATTGATGTCGTTCAGTCCGTAGGACGTGTTATGAGGACAGCGCCCGGCAAGAAATACGGTTATATCATCATTCCCGTTGTTGTCCCTAGCGATATTTCACCCGATAAAGCGTTGGACGATAATGACAGATTCAAAGTTGTCTGGACGGTATTAAACGCATTAAGGGCACATGATGATCGTTTCAATGCGACAGTAAACAAGATCGGTGTGAATAAGAAAAGACCCGTGAATATAATTGTCGGCGGTATTCCCAACGATGAATATGACGGCGATGATTCCGATGAAAATTCAGCAAAAAGGAGGGATATTCAGAGTAAACTTCTTCTTCAGTTTGAACAGTTGCAGGACACCATTTATGCCCGCATGGTCTTGAAGGTCGGAGATCGACAGTATTGGGAGGCTTGGGCTAAGGATGTTGCCGAGATCGCCGAGAAGCAGATTGGAAGAATCAAAAATCTCGTCAAAAATCCCGATGTTACGAAAGTATTTGCCGAGTTCGTTCAGAGTCTTAAGAACAATATCAATGACAGTATTGATGATGATCAGGCAATCGAGATGCTATCTCAGCATATGATAACAAAGCCCGTATTTGAGGCACTTTTTGAGAATTATTCATTTGCCGAGAACAACCCCGTATCCAAGTCAATGCAGAAGATGATCGATATTCTTGAGGAGAACTCTTTCTATAAGGATACCGAGTCGCTTTCAAAGTTCTATAATTCGGTTCGCGATACAGTTCAAGGTATAGACAATCCTGAGGGTAGGCAGGCTGTTATTGTTAGGCTGTATGATAATTTCTTCAAAAACGCATTTCCCCGAATGGTTGAACAACTCGGAATCGTCTATACTCCTGTCGAGGTTGTTGATTTCATACTTCATTCAGTGGATGACGTTCTTAAAAAGGAGTTCGGGCGTTCGCTCTCGGATGAGAATGTGAATATCCTTGATCCTTTTACGGGTACGGGAACTTTCATAACAAGACTTATTGAGAGCGATTTGATCGCCGATAAGGACTTGCAGAGGAAATATTCAAAAGAGATATTTGCAAACGAGATTGTTCTTCTTGCTTACTACATTGCCGCCGTAAATATCGAGAATGCGTATCATTCGAGGATTGGTGAGAATACAGCATATCAAGAGTTTAACGGCATCTGTCTTACAGACACTTTCCAGATGAGAGAATTCAAGAAAGGAGAACATATTGCATCCGAGTTCTTCCCGAAGAACAGTGAGCGTGTTGAACTCCAGAATAATACCTCGATTACGGTAATTGTCGGAAATCCGCCGTATTCTATGGGACAAAAGAATGAGAATGATAATGCTCAGAATATGAAATATCCAAAACTTGAGAAGCGAATTGAAGAAACTTATGTAGTAGAATCCGTTGCATCAAATAAAAAACCATTGCACGACTCATATATCAAAGCATTCAGATGGGCAACAGACAGAATAAACAAAGAGAAAGGCATTATCTGTTTTGTTTCTAACGGCGGCTGGCTTGACGGTAACGCAATGGACGGATTCAGGAAGCATCTTGAGAAAGATTTCTCAAGTATCTATGTATTCAATCTGAGAGGCAATGCAAGAACAAGCGGAGAACTTCGCAGAATGGAGAAGGATAATGTCTTTGGTCAGGGTACAAGAACTCCCGTAACAATTACCCTGCTCGTGAGAAAACCCGCTTCAGAAAATGAAAAAGCAGTTATTCATTATCACGACATCGGCGATTATCTGACAAGAGAACAGAAACTTTCTATCATTAAGAATTTCGGCAGCATAACCAATCACGAGATGAAATGGGATATTCTTAAACCAAACAAAGAAGGAGATTGGATTAATAAGAGAAACCCGATCTTTGATATGTATATCCCAATAGGAGATAAGAAAGGAAAAGAAGAACTTACATCGTTTTTCAATCCGTCATATTCTCTTGGTCTTGCAAGCGGAAGAGATGCTTGGTGTTATAATTCAAGTAAATCGCAATTGGTCGAAAAAATTAAAATGTCTATAGACTACTATAACTCAGAAGTTGAGAGTTTCAAAGTAGCCAAATCTAAAAACAGTAAATTAATTGCAGAAGATTTCGTGAGTTATGATTCAACTAAATTTAGTTGGGCAGTCCAGCAGAGAAAAGACTTGCAAGACGGCATAAAATATACATTAAATAATAATTCATTTGTTGAATCAATGTATCGACCATATTTTAAGCAATACGCTTACTTCAACAGACAAATGAACAATAGGGTTTATCAGTTACCTAAATTCTTCCCAACTAAAGAATCAGAAAATCTCGTAATATGCATTTCAGGTATTGGAAATAATAAAGAATTCTCAGCATTAATTTTGGATAAATTGCCTGATTTATCAATAGTTGGGGCTTCTCAATGCTTCCCGCTATACTACTATGAAAGCAAAAACGGCTATGAAATTAAAGCAATAGATTCCGCTCAGACAGCACTGTTTGCGGTTGCCGAAGAGAACGAACCGAATTATACGAGGAAAGACGGTATCTCGGATTTCATTCTGGATAAGGCACAGACACAGTATAAGGACAGATCAATTACCAAAGAAGACATCTTCTACTATGTCTACGGAATCCTTCATTCCAACGATTACAAAACGACCTTCGCCAACGACTTAAAGAAGATGCTTGCGAGAATCCCGCTGGTTAAGAGTAAGGATGATTTCTTCGCGTTCAGCAGGGCAGGAAGGGCACTTGCCGATCTGCATCTGAATTATGAAACCGTACCCCCGTATCCCGATGTGGAGGTCATCGGCGCTGAGTTCGACAATTTCAGAGTCACGCAGATGAAATTTGTCAAGAAAGGCGATAAGAGCAGGATAATCTATAACAACTCCATAACAATCGCGAACATTCCCGAAAAGGCATATGAGTATGTGGTAAACGGCAAGAGCGCGATTGAGTGGATAATGGAGAGATACTGCGTGAGTATTGACAAGGACAGCGGCATTAAGAACGATGCAAACGATTGGGCGGCGGAGGTCGGCAACGAGAGATATATTCTTGATCTGTTGCTGAGCGTCATCAACGTCAGTGTTCAGACCGTCGATATAGTAAACGGATTGCCGAAACTGAAATTCAATTAATACTCTTTTTTCTCGATATTACAATATTCAAAATCAGTTAAAACGATACTTACGAGCGCAACGGGATTCAAGACAAAAGACAAAGGATAAAAGACAAAAACAAAGAGCCGCCGGAGGGATTTGAACCCTCGACCTGCTGATTACGAATCAGCCGCTATACCGCTAAGCCACGGCGGCGCATGATGCAGATAAAAACTGCATAATAACTTCGCGCTTTAAAATTATAAAACAGGCGGATTCATTCTCATGAATAACCGCGGATTGTAACCGTATCCGAAGGATCGCCGGAGCCGTCGTTTGCGGTGTCGTTCGTGGTCTTTTGCTCGACCGCGTTTCTTATCTCGCCGAACTTCGACTCGTAATCGCGCAGCGAACCCGCAAGAACCTCGGACAGATTCTTTGCATGCTTGGGACTTATCGAGACGATTGCCTTCGCTCTTGCATGGTTTGTCCCCGGAATCTCGTGCAGAAAGACAAAAGTAAACTCATCATCCTTGTATGCCACCTGAATCCTGTTCGCATATACGGGATCGAGATCGTTTGGCAGATTGACCGCAATATCGCGCTTTTCCATGTACAGATATTGCATCTCAAACAAAATAAGGATTATTTATCCGGCACCGGCATCGCGGAATCTGAAACAAATGACTATAAAAATATCAAAAATAATATCTGAAATAAAGGGAGATCAATGAAAAACTTCAGCATATCGCAGATAGTATCCTGCCACATCTGCCCCGTCAGATACTACCTCGAGTTAAGCGAAAAGAACCGCGAAGAACCCGAAAACTACACCATCGCAAAGCAGATCTCCTACCACCTCGGCGACGACACCCAATACGGCACAAAACAGGAGGATGAGATATGGGCGGAGATAAAAACCGTCAACCCCGATATCGACGAAGCCCTCTATGAGACCTACAGGACATGGTCGCAGGCATGCCGCGGCAACACATGGCGGAAAGCCTCCGAAAACGACGTAAAAGTCTCCTCGAAGACCTATAACCTCCACGGCGTCATCGACCGCTGGTTCGACTCGTCCCCGCACATCGCCCTCATACGCATGACCCCCGCACCCGACACGGGAGTCTACAACGCCGACCGCGTCCGCGCCGCACTCTTCTCAATCTGTGCAAGAGAATCCCTTCACACCGACGCGGACGAGATAATAATCGAATACATCCCATCCGGCGTTCACAGAATCTGCAGGGTATCGCCGCGTGACAGGCGCGAAGCGCTGGCGGCACTTAAGAAAGCCGAGAAGATAGCGGCGGGAACCGTTCCCATGCCCCGGAAAACCGACCGCTGCAACACCTGCTACCTTAAAGAAAGATGCATCGACGCACCCAAAAAGCTCTCCGATATCATCGGATAGTTGGAAAGAAGGACAATACAATATAATGCAGGACAACCGAGAATCCTGACGCACCGGCATGTCAGCAGAAGACTAATTCGTAATTCAATACGGAATCGGGCTGACTTGCCATCCGCGGTCTGTCCCTGTGCGGGAAAGCTTCAATATGATTGGCGTTCATGGATGCATATCTTCCGAGCGTATCCTCGATATAGGGGATGAAAGAGCAAAGAATGTTGATAAGATCATGAAGTATCCTACTGAATCCTTATTATCTTGTTTGGCAAGAATATATGTACATACACGGAGGGGTATTCAATCATGACAAAAACAATAAACATCTCTGACGAGGCTTACGAGAGGCTTTCCGAGAGAAAAAAGGATAACTCCGAGAGTTTTTCACAAGTGATTGTAAGGTTGATGCCTAAACTGAAGACCTTTGAAGAACTGCGAAAAGAATGGGAAAAATTAGAAAAACTGTCTCCTGAAGATGAAAAAATTCTCAGAACGGCAGTGAATGAATAATTGAATTTCATATCTGTTTTTAATTTATTTACAAGTCGCAATAAGAAGTGTATTCTTTCCCGTTTTCGACCAGCAGTATTATTATCAATAAAATCAAATATGTGCGTGATGGTACAAAAAGATACATCTGTAGACTTAGATGTCCCTTTGGATGAGCAAATGTTTCGGGATGTCAAAAAGAGGGCTGAAGAAGAAGGAATCTCGGTTGACGAATGGATAATCCGTGCGGTGGTCGAGAAGATGAAACGTGAATCGGAGAGATGCGGCAGGGATATACGTGCAGGCAGCCTGACGGACGACACATACCCCGAATACAAAGCAAAAGACTGATCAATTTTCTTTACTTTTCTCTGTCCGCATATGCCGCGAAAAAAGACAGGCGGTAAGATCGGATTATTAATCGATATCTTTGACTGTAAATCAATACGTTTAATAGTAAAAACCGCGAATACTATAAAGCACTGAATTTAAGGACCTATGGTCTAGCCGGTCATGACGTCGCCTTTACACGGCGAAGATCGTGAGTTCGAATCTCACTGGGTCCACTTCTTTTTGAGCGATTTCACAAAACAGTCCGATATGCTTTAAATTCGGATTCGCATTAAATCCGCAGATATTCTTAAATCCTATCGACCATATATCTTGAATAACATGAAAGAATCCCACAAAGAATTTCTGATACTCTTCGTATCCGTAATCATAGGATTATTGGCATCCAAAATCTCGCAGGACTTTCTTATCTCGCTGGTTATCTGCGTAGTCGTTGCGGTAACCGTCGATGCGGTACTGACCCTTGCCGTAAGAAAGCTCACCGCGTAATGCGGCTGAAATAAAATCCGACGCGGCATTCGCCCGCATCGCAGCGTATTGCAATACGAAAGAGGGGGAAAAGGATCATTTTCCCTTTACCCTTACTCCGTAAGAAAGTTCTTTTTTTCAATCGCGATTTCAGTCAAGATTATTGACATTGTAGACGATAACGCCGTAGTTGTAGGGCTTACCGATTGAGAGCGAATGTGTCGTCGGCACGGAGTCGACCGGCAGTTCGCAGGTGGCGTAGACCACATTGTTCGGGTAAATCGTCGACCGCACCGACTTGTACGGAACGCCGGCATTGAAGAGATCCTCTCTCGTCTGCGGGTTGAAGTCCTTCGGCACATCGTCGTAGTTGTAAGCGAAGATATAAGCAAGAGTAAACAGACCGTCGCCGGTTGCTCCCATCGAGTTCTTCTTATCGTAGGTAACCGTAACCACAAGACCCGAATTGCCGCTCTCAACGGCATCAATCGTGGTTTTCGTCGTAATCAGGCTGTCGTCGGCTTTAACCACGATGGGCTGTGTCACGGCATATCCCGCATCGGCGGTCGGCGCCGGCGTTATGACCGGCACCTCGGTAGGTGCGGCTGTAGGCGTAATCGGCTGGCTGGTTGTCGTGCATCCCGCCGAAACCATGAAGAGGGCTGCAACGGCGACAAGCAGGACCGTCGCCGCAAAGCCTTTCGATCTCTTTGTATCCGGAATCGAGAACATTATTATCACAGACAAATATTCTGTCTGCATGTATATTTAACCTGAGTCATACGTCATCGCGGGTATCCGTGAAAAAACCCGCAAACCGAATTGATCAAAAACCCGTTCCTTTGAGATCTCCCCGCAGAACCCTGTTTCGGTCAATGATAATTTGGTTACGTTTTTTAGTCATAAGCACATTCTAACATATTAGATTCACTATGACTGAGAACGAATACCCCATCGCCAATGTCGCGGGCAGGGAAATACCCTATGACCCCGAGACATTGAGACGGATAAACGAGCATCCCTGCTACAGTGAACATGCCTGTCACACGGCGGGAAGGATTCATCTCCCCGTTGCGCCGAAGTGCAATATCCAGTGCAACTACTGCGTCCGCGACTACGACTGCGTAAACGAGAGCAGACCCGGAGTCTGCAGCGAAGTCTTAAGCCCCGAAGAGGCAGTCGACCTCGTAAAACGTGCGCAGGAGAAGTTCCCGTATCTCAAGGTAATCGGCATCGCGGGACCCGGCGATCCGCTCGCGAACGAGGAGACCTTTGAGACTCTCCGCCTCTTAAAAGAGCATTTCCCCGTTCAGATTAAATGCCTCAGCACAAACGGACTCGTCCTTCCCGAAAGCATAGAAAGACTCCGTGAGTACGATGTCGGCAACCTCACCGTCACCATGAACGCGGTCGACGCCTCAATCGGCGAGAAAATCTACACCTTCGTGGAGTATGGCGGCGAAAAGCTCCACGGCAGGGAAGGTGCCGAGAAACTCCTCTCCCAGCAGCTGAAAGGAATCGAGATGGCGGTCGCAAACAAGATGCTCGTAAAGGTAAACACCGTCTACATCCCCGGCGTCAACGACCACCACATAGTCGATATCGCGAAGAAATGCGGCGAGATGGGTGTATTTACCTATAACCTCATCCCCGTAATTCCGCAGTACAAGTTCAAGGACATAGTCCCGCCCACCCATGCGCAGAAACGCGAGATGCAGGACAAATGCTCACCCTATGTCCGCCAGATGAGACACTGTCAGCGCTGCCGTGCGGACGCAATCGGCAAACTCGGCAAGGACGTTCAGGGCTGTCTTTACAGCAAAAAAGAGATAAATTAAATTCTTTATTTATTTTATATTTTATACAATCATTTTTCTCCGGCATACGCGTAAAAATGCCGCTTTCAGACCACTCTCTCGGTAGTGGAAAGCTCGATGCCGTCCGCGAGGATATTATACGGATATGCCCGATTCGGAATAACGAAGCCCGACATCTTCCTTACGGAGAGTGTTCTTTCAATATCGTTGCCGTGAAGAACCTCGCTTAACTGTATGAATACGTCGGCATTTCTGCAAACGGACGCGAGATCGGCGGCACTGTGGACGCCGTCGTAGAGGATGAACATGACGTCGGCACCTTTTTCCCTCAGTTCCTTTGTCCCTTCGTTCATGAGAAACAGTCCCTTCTCGATTCCGAATCTGCGGATGACGGTCGAGAGCGAATCGACCACGACGCAGTCGCCTTTAAGCGCCGCGATTATGCCGTCGAAGTCCTGATCGCGGGCATCCGTCATCCCGTCCGCGGGAACGGCGTCGAGCATGATATAGGAACTGCCGCCGCTCCTGTCCGTTCTCCAGAACTGCCCTGCGATAAGCTCGCTTCCCGAAAGAGCACCGCCGCATACGACAATCGACCTGCCCTTCGGAAACCCGCCGTCGAGCTGGAAATCGAGACCGGCGATACCCGACGATCTCCGATCATCCCTAATCCTCTGTCTGATGACGCCGACCATAAAAAAGTATTTTTATTCCTGTCTGCCCGCAAAAGTGCTGCAGTATTTCTCGCGGAGTTCGCGGCGGAGGAGTTTCCAGCCGTTAACACGCGGCAGTTCGTCGACTCTGATGTAATTTCTAGGAACCTTGTATCTGGCAAGTTTCGACATGCCGTATTCAATCAGTTCCTCATCCGTCAGCACCTTATTCTTTTTGAATACCACGGCGGCGACGGGAATCTCTCCCCTGTGAATATCGGGGCAGCCGAATATCGCAATATCGTCAATGTCGGGATGCTCGATATACGCCTTCTCGACCTCGGTCGGATAGACCTTCCAGCCCGACATCACAATCATGTCCTTCTTTCTGTCCGTGATTGAGAGCATGCCGTCCCCGTCTATGAATCCGATATCGCCCGTAAGGAACCAGCCGTCGGGCAGGAAGACCTTGGCGCTCTCAGCCGGCATCATCCAGTAACCCTTGGCAATCGCGGGACCGCGGAGGGCAACCTCGCCGACGCTGCCGTCCTCCAGTTCAATCGAGGGATCTTCGGTATTTACAATCTTCATCTCGGTGAATCCCACCGGTGCGCCGACACTCTTGAACTCGTCCGCGGTTCTGTAATCCTCCTGTCTGATTGCCGTTCCCGTGCCGACCACAATCGTCTCGGAAAGTCCGTATGCGTTGATAATCGGGATTCCGTAGCGGTAATGGAACTCTTTCCAGACGCTCGGATGGAGCGGACCGCCGCCGGAGATCATCTCCTTGCATGTCCTGAATTTATCCTCGGTTCCCGGGGGCATCTTGACAAGCGAGTGAATTACGGGCGGCATTCCGGCGATGACCGTCACCTTGTATTTCTCGGCATACTCGATGTATCTGTCCATCTCGAACTTCTCCATGATAACCCATGTCGAGCCCGCCTTCAGCGCCGAGATACCCCACGAGACGCCGACATGCGACATCGGATAGATTCCCAGATACACATCGTCATACGTGTATTTCATGAGCGACGATTCCGCGTCGAATGCCGCCATCCAGTTGCCGTGCGTCAGCATTGCGCCCTTCTGCTGACCCGTGGTTCCCGAGGTGTACTGAAGCTGGCAGAGGCAGTCGGCTTCGACATTGACCGCTCTTATGTAATCCGGCATCTCCGCGACCTCCGCCTCGAACCCGCCGTCGTCGGTCGTGAATATCATCGGAACCTTTCCCGCGCCTTCGCTCTCGAATTTTGCGCATGCCGTCTTGGCGTTCTTCTCGCCGCTCTTATCCGTGATAATCGCCGCCGATCCCGAATTCCTGAGCATGTAATGGACTTCGCTGTCGCTTAAGACTATATTCAGCGGCACGGCAACGGCGCCGATGCGCCAGAGTGCAAGGTAAGAAAGAAGGTATTCCGGATTTGCCGGCAGATAAACACATAATCTGTCGCCTTTGCGGATTCCTTTCTTCAGATAGAAATTGGAGCGGCGGCATACCGCTTCAAACAGTTCCCCGTATGAGTACGTGACATTCCCCGCAGGGAATATCAGCGCAGGTTTCTCTCCTAACCTTCTGTTTACGTCTAAAAAGGTTGTGCAGTTTGTCAACTTTTCTCCTCCGATTCGGTATTGCGGTAAGAGCCGTGATTATTTTATTCGTTTGCGGCATAAATTCCGCCGCGATTTTCGGGCATCGCTTCGGTTCCTACACACTTACATGCACATATTTGTTCATTGAGGTATAAATAATAACGTATTATGATCCCGCCGTTTCACGTAAAAAGACAAAAACAACCGCGAAAAAGATGCGGAGCGCAAAAATGCGGATCTGCGGCGCACAGCCTCGGAAGAAGAGCGCATGAAATGCCGTAAATGCAACAGATGCGACAAAGCGCTGTAAAAAGTGACAAAACGGCAAAACACAAAAAAACACGAAAAATGCGGCAAAAAAGACCGGCAACCCGATCCCTTTTTTGCCGCTCGGATTTTTTCGTTTATCCGCGTGCCTGTTTATGCCGTTCCTCAGTCCTCTTCCCCGTCTCCGCCGAACAGCTGACCCGGAAGTCTCAGTTTCTCTTTTTGGGGAAACTCCCTGTCGAACTCTTCGACATCGCAGTCCTTCACGTAGTAGCCCGCAGGCGTCCTGTAAACTCCCGTAATGCCGTCAAAGTACCCCGCAATCAGTTCTTTGCAGAGGAAGAACGATGAATCCGCATCCTCGGGGAGATCGTGGTAGCGTATCCCGAACCTGCTTGCGAAATCGAAGCCGCTTTTGCCGTAGAACTCTATATTTCCTTCAAAGAGGACGGCGCCGAAGCCAATCGCGGCTGCCTTCTCCAGAGAATAATCGAGCAGAGCCTTTCCGTAGCCCCTGCGCTTGAGTTCGGGAGCAATGCATATCGGACCCATGGTGAGCACGGGAATCTTTCTGCCGTCATCGGCATCGACGAAGGTCTTCATGAACATATTCTGCCCGATGATTCTCCCGTCCTCTTCCATGACGAAATCAAGTTCCTTTACGAAGGCGGGATCGTCCCTCAGAACGTGGATGACGTAATGCTCGCTGCATCCCGGTCTGTAAACATTCCAGAACGACTCTCTGACAAGGTTTTCGACTGCTCTGTAATCTTCTTTCTTTTCCAAACGAAATTTAACGTTGTTTTTGGTCATTTTTTATTGCCTGTATAAGATTCATATAAGATTCATGTAATATTCAAAAGTCAAAACAAAAGAGAACGATACCTAAAGGTATTCATCTCTCAAAATCCGGAAAACTCCGGTTGCGACTTCGGGCGGGATGTTTATGCAATACTGCACGAATACTGCATCATGCAGTTATGCCGTTCCCGCCTTACACGATCTCCGACAAATGACGGAAGGAAACTCCCCGTATAAGGTATGAAGTATAGTGTTGATATTGTTTCAAACAGCATTCTCCGAATGAATATTCCGTGCGAAACGGCGGAACATTCCGAAGATCCTAAACGATCTTCGATTCTTCTTATTCTTATATATTGACCCTGCCGTTAATTAAAACTGATGAAAGTTGATGAAAAAAGGATATTTATTGGTATTCTGGAAGCGGCTGCGACTCAATCGGCAGTCCGCCCTTGAAATGCTGCTGAATCTTTGCATACTGCTCTCTGATTCTGTCGTTCATCATGGGATGCACCTTTGTGAGCGCCATCTCGAAGTGCCTGAACCCGACTCTGTTTCCGGAATCGCGCATTGCAAACATCGCCGCCTCTCTGCATACCAGTTCGAGATCGGAACCCACATATCCCTGCGTCATCGACGCTATCCTCTTTAAAAGCTCGTCACGCGGCTCATCCTCGATATAAAGACCGTTGCGGATAAGTTCGGCAACTATGATACGCCTCCTGCGGCTGCCCGTCGTCGGAGTCATCTCCTCCTCGCCTTCGGCCTTGCTTATCTCTGAGAGGGACTGTTTCACATCCTTGCAGGTCACGTTTCTGTGGATTGAGAAGTCCTTCTTGCGGCTTAAAATCGCAAACGCCTCCTCGATTGCGCCCTCGTCGTAATTCTCAGTATACTCGACGAGATCCTCTATGGTCGAGTCCTCTATCGGCATATACTTCGAATGAATCTGAAGAATCCTCATCCTCGATTCTCGTTCGGCTCGCCGACATAGATAAGTCTGTCAAATCTTCCGGCACGCAGGATGGCGGGGTCGATGATATCGGGGCGGTTTGTCGCACCCATCACGACGACGCCGTTAAGCTCTTCGATGCCGTCGAACTCCGTCAGAATCTGATTAAGGATTGTATCATAGACCTTTGAGTCCGTACCGCTGCTCCTTGCCGGCGCAATCGCGTCAAGCTCGTCGAAGAAGATAATCGAGGGCGCAAGCTGTCTTCCTTTGCGGAATATCTCGCGGACAGCCTTCTCGCTCTCGCCGACCCACTTCGAGAGGATCTGCGGACCCCTGATCGATATGAAATTGGCGCCGCTCTCCGAGGCAATCGCCTTTGCAATCAGCGTCTTTCCCGTACCCGGCGGACCGTAAAGAAGCACTCCCTTCGGCGGCTTTATGCCGAGATTCTCAAACTTCTCGCGGCGCGTAATCGGATACTCCGCCGCCTCCCTGACCTCCTCAATCTCGTTGTTGAGTCCGCCGACATCGTACCACTTAATCTTGGGCAGGTCAATGAAGATCTCGCGCATCGCACTCGGGTGAATGTCGTGGAGGGCATCTCTGAAATCGCTGACCTTAATCTCCATGGACTCGAGAATATCCTGCGGAATCTCATCGGAATCCATCTCAATGTGGGGAATATAGCGCCGCAGTGCACGCATTGCCGCCTCGCGCGAGAGTGCCGCAAGATCCGCGCCCACAAATCCGTTCGTTCTCGCGGCAAACTCCTGAATCATCTCCTCGCGGACTTTCTTGACCTCCTCGCTTATCTCCTTGAACTCCTCTTCGAGAGCGTCTTTTCTGTCAGCACTGGCGGCATCGAGTTTCTTCTTGTACTCGATAATGCGTGTCTCCCCTTCTATCGGCATTCCGCGCGTGTGAATGCCCAGAATCTCGCGCCTGTCCTCCTCGGTCGGAACGCCTATCTCGATCTCCCTGTCGAAACGTCCGGGTCTTCGAAGCGCCTGATCTATTGCATCAAGGCGGTTTGTGGCGCCGATAACCACAACCTGCCCCATCTCCTCAAGACCGTCCATCATGGTGAGCAGCTGGGCAACGACGCGCCTCTCGACCTCGCCCGTGACATCCTCGCGTTTGGGTGCGATTGAGTCAAGTTCGTCGATGAAGACAATGGACGGCGCATTCTCCTCCGCCTCGTCGAAGATCTCCCTCAGACGCTGCTCGCTCTCGCCGTAATACTTGGAAATAATCTCGGGGCCCGCAATAGATATGAAATGTGCGCCGCTCTCGTTTGCGACCGCCTTTGCAATCAGCGTCTTTCCCGTTCCCGGCGGTCCGTAGAGAAGCACTCCCTTCGGCGGCTCGATACCGAGTTTGTTGAAGAGTTCGGGATGACGAAGCGGCATCTCGATGGTCTCGCGGACGTTCTGAAGTTCGGTCTTGAGTCCGCCGATATCCTCGTAGGATACAAGTTTCATGCCCTCGAAACCTTCCGCAGGCTGATCCGAGAACTCAATCTCGGTATCGCGCGAGATAATGGATGCCCCGGGCGGCGTTATGCTGACTACCTTGTATGAGACATACTGCATCGGAATAAACGGCATGCCGACGGCAATCGGGACGGAATCGTTATCGTGTATCGGGAAATCAATCAGTTTGGCAACGGCACTGTTATAGTTTATCGGGATATCCTTGGGTAAATCCTCGGGCGGCGCAAGGATAACCGATTCGGCGGCAACGGGCTTTTCGACGACCGAGACGGTAACCTTGTCGCTTATGCTGACGCCGGCGTTGGCACGGATATAGTTGTCAATGCGGATCTTTCCCTGATTCCAGTCATTGACCGACATCCTCCATACTTTGGCTACAGTGCGTGTTCTCCCCTCTATATATATTAAATCCCCCGGGGATACGCGCAGATAGAGCATTGTCTCCGGATCCAGTCTTGCTCTCCCGCATCCCTGATCTTCGGGGTATGCGCTGTCGACTTTTAGGTCTATCATATGATCACCTTAATACTCAATTATATCTAATTTGCTATAAGTAGTTGTAGTTATGAAAATACTCCTCTTTGATCCATTTAACGGTATCGCCGGCGATATGATAATCGGCGCCCTTATTGCCGCAGGTGCCGACAGCGAGGCTGTGAGGTCGGCAATGTCGTCGGTAGTTGCCGAGCCGGATTTTAAATCCGTAGTCAAACACGGAATCACCGCCGTAAAAGTCGAGACCAATGCGGAGCGGACTCACAGGAATCTCGACGATGTAATCGAGATTGTCCTCCGTTCTTCGGCTTCAAAGGAAGTAAAGGATATGGCAGTCCGTGTTTTTCACAGAATCAATGCCGGCGAGACCGCGGTTCACGGAACCGTGACCCATTTCCACGAGGTCGGCGCCGACGATGCAATCGCGGACGTAATCGGCGCCTGCACCGCGTTTCTCTCGATAAACCCCGATGCGGTAGCCGTCCGCCCCATAAATCTCGGATGCGGGTATATTCACGGCGAACACGGAACCATGCCGGTCCCCGGACCCGCGACCGCAGAAATTCTTAAAAAGTCGGGTCTTGAGACCTTCATGGACACGGACACGGAGACCGGCGAACTCTGCACGCCGACGGGAGCTGCACTTATCTCCGAGTTTGTCGCATACCGCAGCGGTGCCGACAGCGAGACAGCCGGGGAAACCGCTGCCGCCATGCCGCCCTGCATGCCGCACGGAAAGATAATCGCATCCGGCTACGGTGCGGGGACGAAAGATCTGCCGCGTTCGGCAAATGTGCTCCGCGCCATGATCCTCGAATCCGACAGCCGCGAGGAGAACTTCGTGGATATCCTCGAGACCAATGTCGACGATGTCACGGGCGAGGTCCTATCCTATACAATGCAGCGTATCATGGATGCGGGTGCGCGCGACGTCTCCGCCGCCCCGCTCCTCATGAAGAAAGGGCGCTGCGGATATCTGGTAAGGGTAATCTGTGTTCCGGGCACTGCCGACAAATTCGTGCAGATACTCTCCGAAGAACTCGGAACGCTCGGAATAAGGCATATCAAGGCAGTCCACCGCTCGATACTGCACAGGACCTTCGAGGAGGTAAAACTCCTGATCAATGACGAGACCTACCTTATCAACGTCAAGATAGGCTGGATAGACGATGCACCCGCTACCTTCAAGGCGGAGTTCGAGGATGTAAAGAAGTGCGCACTGAAGACCGGCATGCCGATGAAGAACATAGCGGCAATGGCGGAGAATCTGGCACTCGAGCAGATACAGTAAACCGTTAAACCGGCGAAAGTGGACAGAGAAAGATAGAGGAAGAGAGAGGAAGAGATAGGAAGAGAGAGGAATTGAGGGAGAGAGGAAGAGGATGACGTCGGATAAGATAAGCACGGGTTGCCCGGAGTTGGATGAGCTGATAGGCGGCGGTCTGGAACGGAAGGTAATAACGCAGTTCTACGGCGAGCCTGCGGCGGGAAAGAGCACAATCGCCCTCATGTGCGTCGTCAGCGTGCTCAAGTCCGGCAGATCAGCGATTGTCATCGACAGCGAAGGTTTCTCTGTCGAGCGCTTCTGCCAGATCTGCGGCGAGGACGCCAAAGCGCTCTCCGAGAAACTTCTCCTCTATGAGCCCTCCGATTTCGATCAGCAGAGCCTCATGATACGGGAATGCAGTTCGCATCTCGACTCCGACGTGGGCATCATTGTTCTGGATTCGGCAACGGCACTCTACCGCGTGGAACTCACAAGTTCGGGCGAGGTCCAGAGAAGGCTCGGAAATCAGATGGTCTTCCTTCTGGGATACGCAAAGCGCCTGAATATCCCCGTGGTCATAACAAATCAGGTCTTTACGGATATCGATACCGGCAGGCTCACGGGGCTTGGGGGCACTTCGCTTGAGCATATCTCAAAGGTCATAGTCCGCGTCGAAAAGTTCATGAACCGCAGGCGTGCCATCCTCGAAAAGCACAGATCAATGCCGGAAGGCAGCGAGTTCGGGTTTAAGATCGTCAAAGAAGGCATAGTCGCCGCCGACTCGGATAAAGAAACCCCGTCGGAATAAAATAAAAAAAGTCTGTTTTGTTTTATTTTTTTTTTGATTTTTTTTTGAATTCGGGTTTTCTCTCAATTATACCGTCGAGAATACTCTCGAATATACTGCCGGGAATACTGCCGATTACATCCGAATACTGCCCGAGAAGACCGTTGTCGCGGGACCCGTCATCTTTGCCCTGCCGTCTTCGATTTTAATCGTAAGCGGACCGCCCTTTGTGTTTACGTGAACGACATTGCCCGTTCTGCCGGTCTTGAACGCAATCGCCGCCGACGCCGTGGAGCCGGTGCCGCAGCTGTAGGTCTCGCCCTCGACGCCTCTCTCGAAGGTGCGGATTGTGATCTCGTCCTTTCCCGTGACCTTTGCGAAGTTCACGTTCGTTCCTTTCGGGAATGACCTGTGGTGACGAATCTGCGGCGCCTCGGCGCAGATATCCAGACCCTCAAGATCCTCTATGAATATAACCGCGTGCGGAACGCCGGTGTTGGCGGCATTAACCGTGTATCCGCCGATATTCTCCTCGTAGTCGCCGCTGCCTGTCGCAGGAATATCTTTCCTGTCGTAGATGACTTTACCCATCTCGATTGTTGCGGAGAACTCCTCGGAATCGTTGTATCCGCATTCGACCTCGAGAATGCCCGCCATAGTCTCTATACGTGCCGAGTGTTTGATTCTGTCACAGTCGTATGCATACTTCGCAAGACATCTGATTCCGTTGCCGCACATCTCCGCCTCGCTGGCATCGGGCTGAAACAGCCTCATTCTTATATCCGCTTTCGAAGAATCCTGCGGCTTAGAGATGAACAGTATTCCGTCCGCACCTATTCCGAAACGGCGGTCGCAGTAGAGCTTTGCAAATTCGCCCTTCATATCGTCGGGAATAACCGAGCCCGCGATCTCGTCGATGAGAACAAAGTCGTTGCCGTTACCCTGAAGTTTTACAAACGGTATCTCCATAATTACCTCTTTGTGCAGAATAGTTTTGACCGAATGGGTAATTAATTTTGCAGGCGCAAAAAACGGTGAGCGGGGGCAATTTGACGGGTAATATGAAGGATAATGTGTGGGGTAATAAATTGATAATATGTGGGGCAGAGGAGTAATCTTAACTGCTGCCCCACTTCTCAATCGCAAGTCTGAGTTCGGTATGGTTCTTTGCGTATTCTTCGGCGCTCATTCCCTGCATGAAAGCATCGACCGCCTGCCGCATTGCCGTAGCCCCCGCCTGCGTCCCTTTCGGGTGTCCGTGTATGCCGCCGCCCGCCTGAAGAACGACATTTATTCCTAGCCCCGCAAGTTCGGCATGCACCTTGCCCGGGTGCAGACCGCCGCTTGCAACGGGGAAGACATAGTTAAGCCTGCGCTCGCTGCCCGAATCGTCGGCGGCGAAGAGTTCCTCGGTCAGCGTCCTGTTATCCGCTTTCAGCTCCTCGGGATTGTGCCCCATCTTGCCGCTGACCGTTCCCGTGTGGAGCTGGTCGCCGCCCGCAAGCCTTACGAGCCGCGCCAGAGGGCGCATTGCAATGCCGTGCTTCTCGTTCCTCGTCATTGCGCCGTGCATCGTCCTGTGGACATGTATCGGAACATCGATTGAGGACTCGCGCAGAGCCTCGATTGCCGCAAATCCGCTTGTGAGAACGTCCACCATAACGGCATTGGCGCCGCAGTCGACGGCAAGCTTTGCCCGCTCGACTATCTTATCGGCACGCGTCGAGACATTGGCGGCATAAAGGATCGTCCGCCCCGTTTCAGTCATGGCTTTGTCAAGAGACTGCATGACCGCCTCGACCCTCTCTTTCATGGGGCAGAATCCCTGATCCGTAAGGGTCTCGTCGTCCTTGATGAAGTCAACGCCGCCGATTGCCGCGAGATAAGCAACTTCCGCGGTATCCTTCGGATTCAGACCGACCTTCGGCTTGATAATCGTGCCCACATGCGGCCGGCTGTTCCTGTCCGTGCCTATCATCTTCCTTACGCCGCAGATTCCGAACTTGGGACCCGGGAAATCGCAGAGCTTAGGCGTCAGCCTGAAATCGATTAGCCTTACATTGTTCAACCTGCCCAGCCCGAAGAGGTTTCCGGCAAGCACCGAAAGATACTGCGGAATATTCCCCTTCTCGAAGATCTCTTCGGGATAGAGCAGTTCCGCGGTATAGCCTGCGCCGCACTTCTCCACCGATTTCACGATGCCGTCAAGGCGCTTTACGTAATCCGTCCTCGTCGAGAGATCGGTCCATGTGCCCGTCGTCTGCTCGTCGGCGATAGCCTGAGCGGCAAATTCGGGCGTAGTATCCTCTCTGGGTTCAAAGTAATATGTTGCCAATACATCTCCCATATTATATCCTCCTTATTGTCGCGGGAAACCGACCGTAACGTCTTTAAACGGTATATGGCAGGTATTTCTATATAAACATTCCACAGGAAGCAGGATTATAAAAAGCATTATACATGATAATAGCCCATGAAAAATTAAACCGAAAGGAGAAAAGCAATGATGAAGACCGCGGTAGTTTTTGACAGTGCCGGCACGCCCCTCCATACCTACAGGACTGCCCGCGATGTGATAAACGACAGGATGATTCCCGAGATCGAGACGACCACTCTGACCTGCTCGGTAAAAGGGCGGGCACTCATCATACTTTACGCCGGCTCTCAGGACATAATCAACGCCGACGGCGACAGACTCCTCTCGGATTACATTACGGAGAACAATATAGAATTCGGGCTTGCCTGCTCGTCCGGAGTGGTCACGAAAGACGAGATCTCAAAGATTCTCCATACCGACACCCGTGCAAAGGTAAGCGACCTTCAGATCTGCATCCGCAATGTCTGGAACTTCTGCAAATCGCTGCAGGTTGTCGCGATGAACAGCGGAGTCATAGTGAACAAAAACACGGGCGCCATAGAGTTTACAATCACCTCCGGCGGAAAACCCTTCTCGAATGCAAAGGATACGATACAGAAACTTCACGGCATGGGCATAGCGACCTATATCGCCTCCGGCGACAGAACCGACAAACTCTTAAAGATGGCGGATTATCTGGGCATTCCGCACGAGAACGTCCACGGCATATCGACGCCGCCGGTAAAGGCGCAGATTGTCCGCGACTTAAAGAGCGAATACGGCAGGGTAATCATGGTCGGCGACGGCGTCAACGACATTGCCGCAATGAAAGAAGCCGACCTTGCAATCCTCTCCGAGCAGCAGTTCTGCAGGAAACCCAAGATGCTTACCGATGCCGCCGACATCATCATCCGTGACGTAATCGAGGTCATCGATATCGTAAGCGGCGATTTGAGCGGTTATTCAAGCCGCGATCTCGGTAGCGACGAAAACGGCGGAAAATGCCGTGAGAAGTCGCGGGAAGCGGATTCAAAGCACTGATCCGGATTAATGCGGGGTATTGATACGGGGCACGATGCAGGCACCTCCGCCCGCATACCCGTTTCTATACCCGTGCCGGCATGCCGTTTCGGATACGGTTTCAAAAGAAGCATTATAAATAACACTGTGAATCAAGACTATAATTGAAAATAAAGAAAAAATCTACAGAACATGCATATGACCGCATGCATAAATCAGTATAATTAATGTTATCAATTAACATAATTAGAATAATTATTGACTGCCGTCACTTTCATACAAATACCTGCGGGGTAAGTTCGGCAGAATAATCACACATCGGAGAAATTGCACGTTTCGGAGAATGCGTTCAGGATAACGAGGATATCTACTAGGATTAATCAGGATACATACGAGGATACAGTTATGGCGCCACTTATAACGGTTGAAAACCTTTGCAAAGAGTTTAACGGGACCAAGGTCCTGAAAAACATCAGTTTTGAGATTGATGAAGGAGAGATATTGGGCATTATCGGCAGAAGCGGAGCGGGAAAGACTGTTCTCATGCACCTCATCCGCGGCGTCGACGATGCTCCGACATCTGGAAAGATAATCTACCATATCGCCGCATGCGACGGCTGCTCGTATATCGGTCCGCAGAGTCAGGCAGGCGGCGTATGCCCGAGATGCGGCAAAAAACTGGTTGCCGCGGACGTCGATCTCTGGGCCGAAGAGAACGCGAAGATGAAGCGCAGGATAATGAACCGCACGGCAATAATGTTCCAGAGGACATTTGCGCTATACGGTGACGACCGCGTCATAGAAAACGTCATGCACGCCCTCGCCGATATCGGTTACCCCTCGGAGAAGCAGGTTTCGAGGGCTGCGGACCTTCTGGACGAGGTCAGACTCTCGCACAGGATGATGCACATAGCGCGTGACCTCTCCGGCGGAGAAAAACAGCGTGTCGTTCTCGCAAGACAGCTCGCAAAAGACCCCATCATGCTCTGCGCCGACGAACCCACGGGCACACTCGATGTAAAGACGGCAAAGGTCGTCCACAGCATGCTGCATCAGGCGTCGATAGACAACGACATGGCTATGATTGTATCCTCTCACTTCTCGCAGATCATAGAAGATATCTGCAACCGCGCCATACTCCTCGAAGACGGCGTAATAAAAGATCTGGGTAAGCCTGCCGAGATTATCGAACAGTTCATGAAGGAGGCGGACGATACCGAGGTCTTTGACGCCGGCGAACTCGGTGAGCCGATTCTCATCGCAAAAGACGTCGTAAAGCGCTATATCACGGTCGACCGCGGTATGATCCGTGCCGTCGACGGCGTCTCCTATGACGTAAAAGAGAAGGAAATATTCGGAATCATAGGCACGAGCGGCGCCGGAAAGACCACGCTCTCGAAGATAATGTCCGGTTACCTCGAACCTACCTCGGGTGAGATGAATGTGCGCATAGGCGACGACTGGGTTGACATGACAAAGGCTGGTGTCGACAAACGCGGACGCGCAAAGAAATACATAGGACTTCTGCACCAGGAATACGACCTGTATCCGCACAGAAACGTTCTGGATAACCTTACGGATTCAATCGGTCTCGAGTTCCCGAAGGAACTTGCGATGCGAAAGGCAATTATCACCTTAAAGATGGCCGGATTCACGGAAGAGAAGAGCAGAGCGATATTAAACCGCTATCCCGACCAGCTGAGCGAGGGAGAGAAGCACCGTGTTGCACTTGCACAGGTTCTTATACGGGAACCGAGAATTATTCTTTTAGATGAGCCGACAGGAACAATGGATCCCATCACCAAGATAGATGTGAAGCACTCCATTCTTCACTCACGTGAGGATATGGACGAGACGTTCATTGTTGTGTCTCATGATATGGACTTCGTTCGCGAGATCTGCGACAGAATTGCTCTGATGCGCGGCGGCAAGATTGTAAAGATAGGTCCTACCGCCGAGGTTCTCGAGTATCTCACGCAGGAAGAGATCGAGAGGATGGCGACCGAGAAATAAGTCCTATAAATCCGACAAATCACTGACAAATCTCTGACAGATCACTGACAGATCGGGAAGCATAATAAATCATAACAACACTCAATCTTATTTTAACTGATTATCGGCAATTATGAGGTGATTAACAATTGAAAACAGTCCGCCTTGACGGGCAGATTAGAGAAGTCGACGACAATGCTGTTTTGGGCGATCTCATCCCCGACCTGTCCGCGAGGTATTCTGCGGCGATTATAAAGGAGACGCATTCCGAAGAGTCTTCTACACAGAATATCCGGTTGTTCACATCGGCAGGCGATATGGTCATAGAGCTTACGCAGCGCGGTTCCGAACTTTTCGCGGCAGGCTTCTTCGGCGTTATCGGCAGTGCGGGAACAGGCACGGGTAGCGGCGATAACGGTGATGCCGGAGCGCAGCTTAAAGTCAAATGGTCCGACCGGCAGACCGTGGCTTTCGGCGATTTCAAATCGGGAATTGTGCCCGGGAAAAAGACACGCACTTATCAGCCCTATGAAGTAATTCTGGGCTGCGGCGGTTACGACCCCGACAGCTCGTATCTGATATTCTCAAAGATAAAGCACAACGCCGATCACGGTGCGGATGAGAGCGGCGGCGTTATCGGTGTCGTGGTCTCGGGCAGGAAGATAATCTCAAAGTGGAATGCCGGAGACACAATCACGGGCGCCGAGCGCATTGTAAGCAAGACCGACAAGAGCAACTCTTTTGTGACCGACGACAGGTCGACACCCCTCGAGGACGGCATGAGCATTATCACCTATGTGGGCATCAATGCCCGCGGTTACGATGCCGATTCGGGCACAATCTCCATCGAAGCCTCCGAGAGCGTCGAGCATATGCTGATTGCGCTTAAGAAGAACGAATTCTCGGTGAGCCTGAGCGCCTCGGGATTCATCACCGATCAGAGCATGAAAGGCGGCATTGTTCCGCAGGAAGTCCGTGATACAAGACTTGCGGGAACGGTCACGGTAAGGACAAAGGGCAAGCAGTCCGGCAGTGTTTATATCTACACCAAGGACATCCCGGGAAGCTCGAATCATACGGTGACGGGAAACGTGACCCACGGACTCGAGCTTGTTAAACTTGCCAACAAAGGATGCGTCTTCAAAGTCGAAACCGTCCCTCCGCAGATTGATCTTCGCGGAATGGCACTCGACGATGCCTTAAAGATCGCGGAGTCGCACGGCATAAAGGTCACAGCCGATACCGACCTGACCGCCGGCGGCGAAAGTCTGGCAAAGCGGGTCGTAATCGAGCAGATGCCGCCCAACACCATAGAGGTGCTCAATGAGGGCAGGGTCGATCTCAAGACCGTAGAACTCTCGCACGTCATAGGAATAAAGCTCGACGATGTCAACGCGCCGAGGACATGCGGCATATTCCGCGAGGTCACGGGACTCAAGTGGTACGATATCGGAAAGATGCCGCTGATATTCAAGTTCGAGGATGTCACGCTCTTCGATCCCAAGGTCTCGCAGAAGATAACCATCAATATAGAGAATACCCCGAAGGACGAGGTCGAGCCGTTCACGCTTGCCATGACCAACGATTCCCGAAAGTCCACAGGTCTTGTGGGTGTCCGCAGTGTCGCAAGCAAAGACTTCGGTCCGACATCCGAGCCTTTCGAGGCCACAAACATTATCGGAAAGGTAATCGAGACCGAGAAGATTGCGTCCCTTAAGGAAGGCGACACGGTCTATATAAGGGAGGTGCGGTAAATGCCCAAAGAATACAATCCCGAGTTTGTCGGCACCGTTACAAAGTATGTCTTTGTCGAATCGCCCGATATAACCCCGCAGCATCTCTCGATAAGAGCCTATGAGATCTCGCAGGGCGTCATGATAAAAGAGACCTGTTTCGGTCTTCAGATAACCGGAATGCCCGAAGATGTGGAGAAGGTTATCGCCGCCCTGCGCGAGATGGACCCGTATCATATCCTCGTGAAAGACCGCGGTTTTCCGCCCGGCGACAAGAGGAGATGCCGTGCAAACCTCGGCGGCGCAAGACCCGGGTATTTCGGTCACGAGTTCGAGATGGGTCTTCTGCGCCATATCTCGAAGGGACTTAAGGCTATGGAAAATGGTGTAAAGCCCAATGAAAAATCCGTGAATGCCATCACATATCACGACAAACCGCTTCTCGACACGGAGCGTCTGGAAGAGATTGCGGTCTCAAAGAGCAGAGAGTCGGCGAACAAAGAGGCAGACACAGGTGCCGCGAACAACAGTATAACAAAATAAAAAAGGAGTCCAAATATGTCAAAAGTTTTTATTTATCCGTCTACAAGCCTGATTCTCTCGGATATGGTCGCAAGATTCGGGCATGAACCGCTCGGAGCCGCAATCAAGATCCGCGAGAGGATACAGACGCCGGGTTTTGACTCGCCGCCGCTTCAGATGACCCCCGAAGACCCGAAGAAAGGTCTGAAATATGCGGCTGTCGAAGTTCCCGCAGGCGTTCGCGGAAGAATGGCAATCTTCGGTCCGCTCATCGAGGAGGCGGAAGCGGCTGTCATAGTCAATGACTCCGATCTGGCGTTCGGATGCATGGGCTGCGCAAGAACCGACGAGCTTGTAAAGTTCATGATCCGTCAGAGAAAGGATATCCCCATACTCGAGATAGTATACCCGTCCAACGAGGACGAGGGACTTGCCTTTGTCGACAGCATAAAGAATTTCCTTGACGGACTTTCCGCAAAGGAGGTGCCGAAATGAACGATGCCGATCAGAAAGTAAGAGTCGCCCAGTTATCCTGCGGACCCGAGCACAGCGGCGTTCAGAAGGAGATCGACGAAGCGGCCGCGGCGGTCAACGCCGAGATGTTCTTCCCCGACGTCACCTTAAAGGACGTAAAGAAAGCCTACAAGGAGTTCGGTCTGGAGGCAAGATCCGCCGACCTCAAACTTGCGATTGCGAGGGCAAAAGCCCTTGTCGACGGCTCGGTCGAGGCTGACGCCGTCTTTATCGCGACATGTTTCAGATGTTCCGAGGCGGCGATTGTCAGGAACGAGCTGAGGCGCTATATCCACAACAACTCGACACTCCCCGTCGTGAGTTACTCGTTTACCGAGAGGACGACCTCGGGAACCCTGCTTACGAGGATGGAGGCTCTGACCACGATTGCAAAACGCAGGGCACTTCTGGCGCGTGAGAAGCAGGTCGGCATCACCCTCGGTATAGATTCGGGTTCGGCGACGACAAAGGCCGTCATCATGAAGGATAACGAGATTGTGGGCACGGGCTGGACGCCGACAACCGAGGTTCTTAAGAGCGCCGATATCGTCGTCAACGATGCCCTGACAATGGCGGGTCTGAAGATGTCGGATATTCAGGCAATCGGCACCACCGGATACGGACGTTATCTCATAGGCGAGAAGATGAAGGCGGACATCATTCAGGAGGAACTGACCGTAAACTCGAAGGGTGCGGTCTATCTTGCCGACCGCCAGCACGGCGAGGCGACCGTCATCGATATCGGCGGTATGGACAACAAAGCCATCTCGGTTCAGGACGGTATCCCGGGAACGTTCACCATGGGCGGTATCTGTGCGGGTGCATCGGGACGTTTCCTCGAGATGACCTCAAAGCGTCTCGGCGTTGACATCACCGAACTCGGACCGCTCGCAATGAAAGGACTCTCGAAGGAGGTTCCGATGAACAGTTACTGTATTGTCTTCGGAACGCAGAGTCTTGTCAACGCTCTTGCCGAAGGTCACTCAAAGGAGAATGTTGCGGCAGCGGCATGCAGAAGCGTTGCCGAGCAGGTCTTCGAGCAGCAGCTTCAGGAGGTCGATATCAAGGAGCCGGTCATCATGGTAGGCGGAACCTCGCTGATTGCCGGTCTCGTCAACGAGATGGGAAGACTTCTTCAGACCGAGGTCGTCGTTCCCCCGTATTCACAGTATATCGGCTCGGTGGGCTCGGCTCTTCTGGCATCGGGATTTATCGACGAGAAGAAAAAGGGTGAGTAAACATGGCTCTTGATTACTTTGAGGTTGAATGCCGCGAGGAATCAGGCAGACTTGCGTATAAGGACATAGCCGCCGACGTACTGCAGGATCTGGACTTAATCAAAGTCGTCAGTAAACTCTATATCCGAATCGATCTCGACTTCCCGTTCTTCTTTGCCGCAGGCGTCTTAAGGAAGATGCCGCCGCCTGTGAAGATCTCGGATTTTGCGGGCGTGATGGTGCGCGACGGCAATATCGTTCTGGACATTACGGATGAGCGTTACATGGCGCAGATGCTCACGGTTCTCTGGGAGAGATACGGTCGCGACCGCGTTATCCAGCCCGACCGCTTCACGGTTACCATCGATTCCTCGATAGCGGATGCAAAGGAGATTGAGGATACGGTTGTCTTCGATCAGCGTCAGTCAATCTATAAGGATCTCCTCTATGCTCTCCAGTGGATAGCGCCCGAAGGATTCAGAGTCCGCCGCGAATGGGTCGACGATCACCGTTTCTGGTATGTCTCGAGCGAGAATACCCTGTCGCCGCAGGCAATCGACGGCATAATCTCGGAGAAGATGGCCATGCTTGCCGCGGACGGCGAAGACGGGGGTGCTTTTGCATGACTCTGGTTCCCGTGACCTATAAAGGCGGAGTATACCGTCACGACATCATCGTCGATCTGATAGACGATCTCGGCGGATACATAATTCAGAAACAGGTCGTGGCGCAGGATGTCTTCCTTCAGTCCCTGATTCCGAAAGAGGATATCGAACTGGTAAAAGCTACGGGACGCCCCCTCGGCGGAGAGGTTATCGAGTCGCCGCTTGTCGGCACCGAGATTGCCATAGTCTCGCCGAGCCTTGACATTCATCATCTGCCGCATACCTCCTGCGATGTCGCGGAGTATCTGCGCCGCGTTGGTGCGAAGACCAACATGGTAGGTCTCTCACGCGGTTTCGGAAAGCGTATCGCCAACCTGAGCATAGAGGAACGCGATATCATAAACGAGCACGACTGTGCGGTATTCATGCTCGGCAATTTCGAGACCTGCATCGAGTATAAGATGCATTCTCTGAGGCGCGGAATCACGGTCCCAATCATTGTCACCGGCGGACCCGACCGCGAAACGCTTAAGCGCATAATAGAACCGTCGGTCGACGGTTATGTCGGCGGACTGGGAAGAATAGGTCACCGCATGAAGAAGCAGGAGGGCGAGATAGAGTATCTCGACAGGCTTATCGATGAGGTTTCGGGCGTTCTCGACATCCGCCGCGAATCGATTGCCAAGGATCCGCTCTCGGTATCCCCCGCAAGGCTGATGTCGGTCATAGACGAAGACCTGGGCATTACCAAAGGTTCGACACATCCGACGCCTGTTACCGTGCAGATTGCCGGTCTTCGCGTAAAGATTCCGTATGGCGAGTATGCGGATTACGTGGCGTCGATAAAGATAGACGACAGCGTTAAGGTAGGCGATGTTGCCGAGATCCTGCCCTCAAGGATGCGCGACTACATTCTGCTCAGGATAAAACCGTTCTCGGATACGGGCATTATGGTCTGAATATCCATAATTCTCCGAATTCCCCGAATTCCATGAATCGCCTGAATCTTTCCGAACCGCTCCTGCGGAAAGATCATCTCCCCTCACCCCTTTTTTGTCATGCCGTGTACAATCCAAAGGCATATTACTTATAAGTTTAATTAACTAAAGTCAGGTGTATTTTTGACAGACTTGTTTGAGGAGATTATCCGCGAAATATATGACGACGGCACGGAAAAAACCGCGAATCACTTAATCAGGAGGGTTAAGGAGAGAGACGGCGATGTTCCGCTTATTTTTACGAAGATGGCGGAGCGACCCGAGGTTCTCATATCGCATCTGCTTTACAAGACCTCGATTGCCGAGACGAGCGCTCTCGATCCGAAATGCGTGGAACTGATAAGTCTTGCCGTGGGTGCGGCACTGAACTGCCGTCCCTGCACGGAATACCATATGAGATCCGCGCTTAAGAAAGGTGTCTCGAAGGATGAGATCCTCGAAGCCGTTCTTCTTGCCGGTATGCTGGCGCAGTCTTCCGTGCTTGCCGACGCATACCGTGTCCTCGACTCCGAGGATATCTGCTCGGACGGCTCATGTTCTGTCGGCGGAATAAGTTCAAAATAATCGGTTTTCCGATGCAAAATTCTTTTTTTTTCAGATATGTCCGGTCGTATTCTTCCCGCAATAGTTTTTCCGTGATCGTGTTGCCTGTAAAAAGTTCCCCAGATTAATCGGATTGTCTTAACCGTGCTGTAAAAAGCCTCAAAAACATCAAAAACAGCACAACTTTTTTATTGTAGCATATGATATTATACTATTAAGGATTTTTAACGTCCTGATGGAGGAAACTATGAATATTGGTTCTAATTTGTCGAGTTCTTTTGGTTATGCAAAAGACGGTTTAGTAGGACACTGGGTCAGATGGATTCTGCTC
>NZ_JOMF01000008.1 GCF_000711215.1 Methanomicrobium mobile BP
CAAATTTTGATTTATCGCTTTGATGTACTAAGGATACAAACATTTGTTGATCATCCATAGGCGGCACAGGAATTTGCAACTCATCGATGTGTTCTGCCTTAAGATTGTTGATATTTGAACCACATGCAAGTTGCATAATCATTTTCCGGTATTCATCCGTTTCCAAGTATGAAGCAATATATTCTGGCAAAAGACCACCAGTCGGCCGGATTAATTTGCAAAAAGCACCAAATGTTTCACCTATTATAGAAATGGGGCAAATAGCTGCCTTTCCTACATGTTCCAAACTACCACTAGAAGCACAAATAAGAATATCGCCGGATTGAATTCTCTGAATGGGATTTACTTTTTCCTTTGATACATATTGAACATCATCATGATTGATTAACCCTGAGTTGATGTTGTTTGCTCTTAAAAGCAACACACTATCTTCAGATAGCAAAGGACGTAAATCATCAGGCTTATATGATACGCCTCTAATCTGAAATACATAATCACCCAGTCTAGTTCGCTTATAAGGAGTTCCAATTACAAACATCTCGATAAATTGAGATTTCACTAGTTCATCCGTTGCGGCAATCAATTTCTGATATGATTTTTTTGTGTCATCCATAGCCCAGAGAATATCGGCAAGTTCACGTTGTTTATCCATATCAGGCAGTTCAAACTCGTAGTTTTTTAAATGCTCCCACTTTACACGTGGTGAAAGGGACCCCGCAGACTTTCTGACAGCAAAATCGAATAGATTATCGTTTTGAATGATAAATGGAAGGAGTTTAGGATTTATACGATCAGGGATTGCCTCAATGACTGTAATGTCACTGGAACAGATACCGTCAAAGGGTGCAACAGCAGCTTTCTTAAGGTATGCTCTGCGCCGACCGAACAGGACATTGCCTCTGCGGAACATCTTTGTGAAGGTGTTTTCGGTGTTTTCATCCCAATTCGTAAGGGTCACGTCCTCCGGAATCAGATGTTCAAGACCGACAATAGGTAAGCCGTCTTTACTGCCTTTGCAGGTTTCCTTGTGTTCAATAGCAACATCGCCCAATTTCACTTTACTCATTCTTTTTCGGCTCCTTCCTCAGCATCGCGTTTAATTTCCCATAACTTGACCTCATCATTTCAGATGATGCCTCCCATTTATCGTAATGCTCTTGAACTGTGTAAGTATTAGCTCTATAAACGCCTGCTTCCTCTTTTACATACAACGGGATACTGAGAGATTGGTTATTCTCGGCGACATCCTGAATAGTTGTGACTTTTGCGAAATCACCGTCATCACAGTAATTCTGGTACGCATCCGCTATTTTGCGGATATGTCTTTCTTCAAGATAGCTTTGTGCATTCTTGCGTTCTACCTCATTTATGGCATTGATGAAGAGTATTTGCCCGCGCCGTTCCGGTCTCTTGTTCATGCGGCAGATTAGAATACATGCTTCCATAGGCGAATTGTAGAACAGATTTGCCGCAAGACCGATAACACATTCAACTCTGTCACTTCGAACCAGTTTTTCACGCAGTGCACTCTCTTCTTTACGGAAAAGAACCCCGTGCGGGAGAAGTATGGCACACCTGCCGGTATCCTCTTTGAGGCTTGCGATAATATGCTGAATGAAAGCATAATCTGCACGACCTTGAGGAGGGACACCCAGGAAATTACGACCGTATTTATCGCTTTCAAAGGCGGCACGATCCCACTGACTTATCGAATACGGAGGATTAGCCAGCACAAGATCAAACTGCTTTAACTTTCCGTTTTCTATGAAAGCCGGAGAAGTAAGTGTATCGCCATTGACGATGTTAAAATCCTTTATGCCATGCAGGAACAGGTTCATTCTACCGATGGCGGACGTAAGAGTATTGATCTCCTGTCCGAAAACTGCAACATTACGCCATTCCTTCTTTTGATCTTTAAGATATTTAATTGCGGAAATGAGCATTCCAGCGCTTCCGCAGGTTGGATCATAAATGGACTCGCCGGACTCCGGCTTTAACATCTCGGTCATAAGATGAACAACAGTGCGGTTAGTATAGAACTCTTGAGCCGTGTGACCGCTGTCATCTGCGAATTTCTTTATCAGGTATTCATAGCCCTGACCGAGTTCATCTTCGGGACAGTTGGCAATCGACAGTGTCTTTGTACTGAAATGCTCCATCAGGTCTTTCAAAAGTCTGTCGGGAAGGCGGTTCTTATTGGTCCACGCCCCATCGCCAAAGATGCCTTGCAGTTTCTCTGAGTTTGCATTTTCAATATTTCTGAAGGCATTGACAATTGCTACACCGACATTTTCAGAAACGGCACGAACATCATTCCAGTGATAACCTTTTGGAACTATGAAAGTATGGTTTTCTGCGAAACTCGCATATTCCTCGTCACCGCCGGACTCTTCAAGTGCCTGTTGTGTTTCTTCATCATAGACATCGCAAATACGCTTAAAGAAGAGCAGAGGAAAAATGTACTGCTTATATGCACCTGCATCAATATTTGTCCTAAGCAGAACCGCAGAATTCCAGAGATATGTTTGTAGTTCTTCAATGCTTATTCTTTCACTCACGGACATAACCTCCCTTAATCAGCAGTTCTTTCATCCTGTTTTCAGCCTCAATCATCTCATTATAGGCTTCAAAGTATCGTCTGCGTATTTCTTCGGGAGGAACCGTCTTCTCTGCCTTCTTTTCAATGTAATTGTTGATTGCCAAAGAATAGTCTTTATCCCTTATCTCTGCAATTGTAACAACCTTGACTTTTTCTGTTACATCCTCATAGGCTGTGTAGTAATCAAAGACTGTCTGAATGTCTTTTTCCGTCATTATGTTCTGTGCCCTTTGCGGAGTGAAAATGCCGGAACCGTCGATCATGCAGATCCTACCTCGGTGCGACACATCCTTATCGTTTTTCAGGAACAGGATACAGGCGGACACGCCCGTAGAGTAGAATACGCCGCCTGCCAATGTAATGATGGCTTCCAGCTTGTCAGAATCAACAAGTTTCTTTCGGATTTCTCCTTCTTTGCCGCCTCTGAAAAGGACTCCTTGAGGGAGCACAACGGCGCAACGTCCGTTTTTAGCATTCATGGACTTGACCATGTGCTGAAGCCATGCAAAATCGCCGTTTGTATCGGTCGGACAGCCCCAGATATTACGACCATAAATATCGCTGCCGAACTGTACTGAACCCCATTTCTTAAGGGAGAACGGAGGATTCGCCACTACACAATCAAATGTCTGTAAAGAACCCCTTTCAATATAATTGGGTGAACGAAGCGTATCGCCCTGTGTGACTTTGAAATCTTTTGCGCCGTGCAGGAACAGATTCATTCGTGCAATAGCCGAAGTTGCCAGGTTCTTCTCCTGACCGTAGATTCTGCCATAGGTCAGTTTATCCCCGTGCATGTAGCGAATTGCTTCTATCAGCATACCGCCCGTACCGCATGCGGGATCATAAACAGTTTCACCGGCTTGCGGAGCCAAAAGCATAATGAGCAGTTTTACGATGGAACGTGGAGTATAGAACTCTCCCGCATTTTTCTTTGAAAGGTCTGCAAACTTCTTGATCAGGAACTCATAACTGTCGCCCATGACATCGGCAGAATAGTTTTTGTTGCCGACCTTGATCTTTGACATGTGCTCAATCAGGTTCTTAAGCCTCTCGTCAGAGAATTTGGTTTTGTCAGTCCAATTAGCGTCATCAAAACTGCTGAACACGCCACTGAGGGTATCGGGGTTTTCACGTTCAATACCATTCATCGCTTTGACGATAGCAACACCGACATTTTCACTTGCTTCACGAACATCCTGCCAGTGGCATCCGTCGGGGATAACAAATCGATGATTTTCTGCGAAACTCGCATACTCCTCATCTCCGCCGGACTCTTCGAGTGCCTGTTGTGTTTCTTCGTCATATACATCCGATAGGCGCTTAAAGAACAGAATCGGTGTAACATAACTCTTATACTCATCCTGATTGATTGGACCGCGAAGAATATTGCATGCCTCAAACAGATGAGAAAAAAGCTTCTGACTTGTAGTCTCTTCGGGATGGAATTTGCTTGCATCAAGTTCAAGATCAGCAATATCCATGGCCGACATCATCATCTCTGAACGTTTTCCTGTTTTTACCTTTTTACCCGTAGACGGAATAATGCTCACCCTGCTTTTTTCAGTCTGTTTTTCGATTTTTGCCGGATACTTATTTTCAAATTCCAGCAGAATTTTCAGAAGTCTCTCATCCAAGAAAGTAAGTGCATGCTTTCTTATATTCGTAGGTACACCATAATAGGCTTCGGCAACCGAGCCTGTGATAGCGGCAAGCGTGTCGCTGTCGCCGCCGATTGAGATTGCATTTCGTATGGCATCCTCAAAACTTGTTGATTCAAAGAACGCTTCCAAAGCCTGCGGAACGGTATACTGACATGATTCATTGAAACTGTAGGTTTCACGAATTTCGTCAAGTGTGAATCCGAGCGGATAATAATTCTTGAGAATGTAATCCTGAATCTCGATGAGGCTATTATCGGTTCGGGCAAGGAAGACCGCAACGGCAACCGCTTCTGCACCTTTCAAGCCTTCGGGATGATTATGGGTGATCTCAGTAACTGCATTTGAAAGCTGCTTAACTTCATCAATGGTTTTTCCTGCGTAGCCGCATCCGCTCACTCTCATTGCAGCGCCGTTACCGTAGCTGTTGTATGGCTGTGGATTGTCAGAATTGATCCAACTATTGAAAGACACTCCATAACCGCTGTCCGGATACTGACGCCCTATTGTCTGCATAGAACGTATTGCCTGCTCACTCAAGTCACTGAAGTCTGCTTTGCATCTCAGAAGAGCATCGCATACGGCAAGCGATATCACGGAGTCATCCGTAAAGAAGCACTTGTGTGAAAGCAGATCAAAATCCTTTGATCTGCGGTTGTTCCACTCAAAACGCGAACCGACAATATCACCGATTATTGCACCAATCATCTGAAAGTCTCACATTCCAAAGAATCAATAATACTGCTCAATATAACTGTAAGCCTTATCAAAGACCTCTTTATCTTTAATCTTGTACTTTATCCAGACAACACTGCGAAGGGCTTTTTTGACTTCCATTTTTCCTGCTGTGGTACTTTGCCAACCATCAAACCTTACGTATTTGACGATGCTGTCAATATCTGCCACAATACGTTCTACAATAACCGGAGTGCTCCTGTTCTTGATGTCATTAAAGAGTTCAGTAAGAGCGGCAATTCCTTTGTCGATCTCTTCTTCCGGAACGACTTCTTTTTCTGCCTGTACTGCTTCCTTTGCAAGTTCGAGCAGTCTCTTCAGGAACTCAATACTTGTATAGAGACCTTGAGCATGCTTATCACGCAGTTCTTCAAGTTTCTCACCAAGACGCACGAACTTTGGATCGTTGGTGTGCTTAAGAATTACAGCAACGAGGTTAATCTCGACTTTTTTCGTTTTTTTCTTCAGATTATCCTGCTTTTCCAAGAATTCATCAATAAGATCGGCATCCAAAGTTAGGATTTCGACTTCCTCATCAGCATCTCCGACCGTGACATTCTGATAAACAAGTTCAAGTGTCTTTGCACCGAGTGAAGCCCATATCAGACCGCCACTGCCATTTGTAGGCTTGATAGATTCATATACACGGGAAAGCCACTTGTAGTCTTCTTTATACGGATTCAGGAACGGATCCGGAGAAAGGGCATTCCATGCACGGTTAAGAACACGATAGTCTGCGGCAAATGCATCCTTATCATCATTTTTAGGCAGACACTCTTGTGCAGACATGAGACCTTCCCAGCCCTCAACAGTTCTGTCAACACCCATGAAATAAGTCAAACACTTTTTGATAAGACCGGGGAACTTTGTCTTGACTTCTTGAATATTTGTGATGATCTGACGCATGCTGCTCTCATCGAAATTCAAAGCCCTTGCCACGTTGTCGAAGATACCGATATAATCGACGATCAAACCGTGAGATTTACCGGAATCATATGTCCTGTTTGTGCGGCAGATGGCTTGAAGAAGTGTGTGATCCTTCATGGGTTTATCAAGGTACATCACCTGAAGAATCGGAGCATCAAAACCGGTAAGCAGTTTTGAAGTCACGATAACCAATTTAAGCGGGCTTTGCGGATCATTGAAGACATCAAGTACCTTTCCTTCTTCGTCACGGTCACGGCGGTATTTCTTGTAACGATCCCCCTTATCGTTGTGCGTATCCATGACAATGGTTGTTGCATATTCACCAAGCAGTTCATCAAGGACTTCTTTATATTTTATGCAGCATTCTCGATCATAAACAACTACCTGACCTTTGTATCCGCTAGGCTCAATCTTCTCCAGATAGTGTTTTGCGATATGTTCGCAAACTTTACGAATACGTTCGGGGTTATACATGATAGCCTTCATATTGACACGTTGAGAGACCTCATTCTTCTCATCGTCAGTAAGTCCGATTTGATCGGTCATTGCGTCAAACTCAAGGTCAAGGTTCTCTTTGTCAACATGAAGTTCAACCGGAACCGGTTCAAAGTGTAGTGGTAATGTCGCTCCGTCGCGAATGGAATCTGAGAAAGAATACTTGCTCATATATCCTGTGCGGTCTTCTTCTGCGCCAAAAGTAGCGAATGTATTCTTATCGATGCGATTTATCGGAGTACCTGTAAGACCGAAGAAGAAAGCATTCGGAAGAGCAATACGCATCTTTTCACCGAGATTACCTTCTTGAGTTCTGTGTGCTTCATCGACCATTACAATAATATTGTCACGAGCATTCAGTTCGCCGTCTACCTCGCCGAACTTGAAGATAGTGGTGATGAGGATTTTGCGCATATCCCCTTTGAAGAATGCAATCAGCTCTTCTTTAGTGGATGCACCCTCTAAGTTAGGAATATCGGATGCATTGAAGGTCGCTGTAATCTGTGTTTCAAGATGAATGCGGTCATCCACAATTACGACCGTCGGATTCTTCAGTTCGGGAATCATCCGCAGCTTTTGAGCGGCAAAGACCATCAGCAGGGATTTTCCTGAGCCTTGGAAGTGCCAGATAAGACCTTTCTTTGGGTAACCCGCAATAACACGATTTACAATCATGTTTGCGCCTTCATACTGCTGATATCGGCAAATAATTTTAGATTTGCGATACTTCTTATCTGTCGCAAATAGGGTGAAAAACTGGAAAATATCCATTACCTTTGCAGGCTTGATCATATCCATGATCCTAATCTTAACATCGGCAAGTGTACCTTCGGTTTTGTGGGCTGGAGTATGCCACGGACCCCATTTATCAATAGGCATATTGACTGAGCCGTAACGATAGCATTTTCCTTCTGTGGCAAAATTGAATACATTCGGCACAAACATTGCCGGAATGCTTTTTTCATAGGCGGCAATATCACCTGCTGCGTCAAGCCATGTTATTGCACTGCGTACGGGGGTTTTGAGTTCACCGATTGCAACAGGGAATCCGTTGATGAGAAGAACAATATCAAGTCTTTTTCCGCCTTCTGCACGCGGGAATACCCACTGATTGGTAACAACATATTCGTTAAGGGCAAGGTCTTCTTTATGTAGCGTGCCAAAGAAGCGAATAGGAATCATGCGCCCGTCTTTACCGAAGGGATAGGAATTTTCCTCGAAAATCAGCTTTTTGAATACTTCATTTTGAGTGACAAGATTATGCGGTTGAACGGACAGAATGACTGATCTCAACTTGTAGATAACCTCGTCCGCACGAGAAGGCTCTTCTGCTATTTCAGGATTTAATCTGATCAGAGCATCCCTGACCATCGGCTCGACCATGACATCTGAATACTTGCGGGGGAGTTCTTCTGCCGGAATGTAATTCCAACCGTTTTCCTTTAGGGTTGAAATTATCATCTGCTCTATTGTATTATCTTCGTTAAAATTCGCCACCATACAGTAACTCCATAATATGTCTATTAAATATATCAAATTAGTTATTCATATGCTCTTAAATTCGTAAATATGCCTCTTTTTGAATTATTTGCTCATCTTCTCCAGATGTTCCTCATATCTGTCAATTAAATATTCGATTGATGATGGAATATTGTAGTTTAAGTCAATATCAAGTTTTTTTCCAACATAACTACAGATCCTCGTTATATATGATAGCAATTTATAATCCGACTCTAATGAACTGTCGATCTTCAGATTGGCAAGTCCGCCATCATAATAATTCAGCATTTTTTCATCATTATGTAATGCCCCCCTTTTTTTTACCAAGTATTCTGTTAATGGTGTGGTCGATTTCTGATTGCAATGACATTGATAAACATATTCCATCTGTGGTACTTCACGTATTTTCCAGTTGTCCCCTAACTTTTCTGTCATGAAGTCTGAATATGTAAATGGTCCATCTGTCAAACTGCAACTGCCCCTCGTCCCATGACCGAATATCCAGATTCTTTTTACAGTGGATTTTTCTAGAACATCTTTCATATTATCTTTGAACAAGCAAAGATATACCTGGAATTTTTCTTTTTCATAAAGTACTTTAAGAAGTTGGAGTGCAATTTTATCCCCGCCATCTATTGCTCTATTTTTGTCGTGTGGCAAAATTACTGCCGTATGTTCTTCGGGTTCGTCTGCTTTTATGTATTTTTTGACTTCTTTAGCGTATTTTAACGAAGTCCTTTCTCTTACGATATAATCGACTCCTAAATAAAAGGGCATTACAAAGAAAGCTACATATAACGCTAATAGAGTCTCCGACCATTGTATTATCGAAAATAGAAATAGTGATAATGCAATAATAGATATTGCAAAATATGCTCCCAGTATTGTTATAAAGTCCCGAATATGTATCCATGCTGCAAAGCACAAAGACATCACGACTAAAATGAAAATACTCACGGCAAAAAATATAGGATCTGTGAATAGTGATTCTCCCTTCATTGAAGAGGCTGTAGTTAGAATTAAAAGTATCAAAACTGGAACAGCACAGATAAAAAGTCCAATTTTGTATGCTTTATTTACCTTATCCTGATAAAATTCGAGATACAATTTCTGATTTGTGTTATCTTCAGTATTTTGTTGACTCATGATCAATTCCTTCTATTATTATTGGAAATAGGTTCAATGCAATAAATTATCCCTTCAAAAGATATATAACTCCATTCACGTAAATAATGTAAATAAGATAAATCATGGAACCAGTGAAACAACCCTCATACTCCCGCCGTGTACACATAGCCCCTGTGGGCTTTGAGATAGACCGAGTAGTAGAACCGCTGAAACGCATGGAAGCGGACAAAGTCTATCTGTTTGCCGAAAAGACCGATAAAGCAGAAAAACTGAAGCATTTCATCTCCGAAATCGAAAAAGAACTCGACAAACAGGGTAACAAAAAAATCGAACACGAAAAATGCGGATGGGAATTACACGAGATCGAACTCTATGCAACCCTCAGAGAATACCGTAAAATAATCGAGAAAGAAGCAGGAAACGATATTTTCATAAATGTATCCACAGGATCAAAAATTCATGCAATCGCAGGAATGATAGCCTCAATGATCTTCAAAAACGGCACTAAAGGAATAATGCCGTATTATGTCATCCCCGAAGAATACGTAGACAGACCTGCGGACAACGAACAATACACAAGAGGTTGCAGGGAGATCAAAACACTCCCGAATTACCGCATAGAAAAACCGCCGGATGAGATAATAGATGTCCTTGCCAGAATCAGCAGAATCGAAAAAGACAATATACCGGTAACCAAAAAAATCCTGATAAAAGAACTCACAAAAGACGGCATAAAACTGACAACGGTAAGCGACCAAGACTCAAAGAACGACGCCGGCAAATACAACGCACTTCAGCGAAAATACCTCAAACCGCTTAAGGATTGGGAATACATCAAACTCGACGAGAGATCGAAACGTCCGAGAATAGAAATTACCGAAGAAGGCAGAAACGCACTCATGTTCCTTCGGGACTAAAAACAACAAAAAGATACGACGAAACGGGGTATCGGGACAGACATTCCCGATGCACCCGATTAATCGTTCTGTCTGTTCGGCTTTGTTGGACAATCCCCCCTAAAAAGCCACCAGACTACAGCCGCAACGGATACAGGAATTATCGCAAATGCAATACGACCAATATCCGCTTAAGACTGTTTTCATCGAATTTTTCTCTAATTTACAATCAGATAAATTGCAAATTATGACATGTATGGCAATAACATATTGTAAACACCATACAACAGGACTAAACCAAATGTGAACACAAGGCAAAGCCCTACTAAATCGGTTATAGATTTTAATAAACTCATAACTGATCAGTCTTATATACGTCATCCAGATGCTTAAAATTAATTCTTTAATATTATTTAATTTTAAATAAAGTATATACACATATATACATTAGTGAACATCATATTGAATGACAGGAATAGCGCTCCCATACTACTCCCTTATTTCATACGCAAAACTATGACCAATAGCACCCAAAACACTTATCACCACTGTAACCCTAAAAGACCACGTCCTCAGCAAAAACTCTCATCCTTCACCATCTAAGCTCCCCCCGTTCCTCAAAAGGTATAAAAAGATACCCACCCAATATATAGAGACTACTAATGTACCGCACGGTATGTTAGGAGACTCTGAAAAGAAATGCGGGCAAACCGCAAAAAGAGTGGTTAGAAAATGACAACAGTATACGACATCCCTCCGGATGTATTAATTGCAAACGTGGCTGGCGAGCTCAAAAAGCTCGATACAATTAAAGCACCGGACTGGGCAGAATTCGCTAAAACGGGCGTACACAAACAGATGCCGCCCAAAGAAGAAGACTGGTGGTACACACGCGCAGCATCCGTGATGCGCCGCGTCTACATCGACGGACCCGTCGGTGTCCAGAGACTGAGATCGTTCTACGGCGGAAAGAAGAACCGCGGATCGAAGCCCAACCGCTTCGCACGCGGATCCGGTTCCGTAACCAGAAAACTCCTCCAGCAGCTCGAAACTGCCGGATACATCCAGAACACTCCCGAGGGACGCATCGTCTCCGCAAACGGCAGAAAGTTCATGGACGCAGTCGCAAACGACTCCAAAGCATCGATAGCAGAAAAATATCCGGGCTTAAGCAAATACTGAAAGTGATCCTTAATGGGTGACGATGAACTCGCGGAACTCCGCAGAAGAAGAATGGCGGAACTGCAGCGTCAGCAGATGCAGCAGGGTGCAATGGAAGAAGAAATGCAGAGACAGAAGCAGGCGGAAGCGCAGCTTCACCTCATACTCATGCAGATCCTCGAACCCGAAGCACGCGAACGTCTCAACACCATCAAGCTGACCAAACCGGAATTTGCAAAAGCAGTAGAACAGCAGCTCGTCATGCTCGCACAGAGCGGACAACTCAGAGAACGCTTAACCGACGAACAGTTGAAAGTGATCTTAAAGAAGCTGATACCGGAGAAGAAAGACTTCAACATCACACGCAGATAATGAAAGCCGGAGTGCTCTTTAGCGGCGGAAAAGACAGCTCCCTCACGGCACTGATGCTCTCGAGGGACTACGAAGTGGAACTCAACAACTTCGTCTTCGACGCAAAAACCGACAGAACGGGTGTCGAAAACGCCGCGAAAGTTCTGGGACTCCCCCTGAAAAAAAGAGTATTCGAAAGCGGACTGCTCGAAAATGTTGTGGACCTGATGGTGGAAAAGGGAAACCCCTCCGACGCTATCAACCTTGTGCACAGGAACGCCATCAACACTCTCGCAAAAGAGTATGATGTTATAGGGGACGGGACACGCCTGAATGACCGTGTGCCCATGCTGACATATGCCGAAGTTCAAAGCCTTGAAGGGAAGCATGGCAGTGCCCTCGTGCGGCCTCTGCTCGGATTCGGAAGAAGAGAAGTCAACCGCCTCACCGAGATGTATTTCACCGTCCAGTACGGCGAAACCGGCTCCATGAGAAACGGCGACTACGAACATGAAATCCGTGCGGCATTCAAAGCCAGGGGAATCGATCCCTACAGCATATTTCCAAGCCACCACGAGCAATCGCTTGTAACCGGCAGAAAATGAAAAAGTGGTGAAAAAAATGAGCAAAATATCAAAAGCAAGAAAGATCAGGCTTGCCAAAGCATGCGAGCAGAACCGCCGCGTGCCCGCCTGGGTAATGATTAAAACGAAACGCCACGTGGTAACTCACCCGTGCAGACGCAGCTGGAGACGCAGCACACTGAAGGTGTAAGCAAAATGGCAGACATATTAAAAGAGCAGATCTACGTAATCCCTCTTCGCGATGTAAAACTTGCCCCACGCTGGAAGCGCAGCCCCAGAGCAATCAGGGAAGTACGCGACTACCTCGCAAAGCACATGAAGAGCGAAGACATAAAGCTTGACACAAGCATCAACGAAAAAATCTGGGAACGCGGCAGCGAGAAACCGCCCCGCAAGATCCGCGTTCGCGCAATGAAATTCGAGGACGGTCAGGTTCAGGCTGAACTTGCCGAAGAGTAAACAAAATGAATGAAACGATCGACTTCGCCGGTGACGAAAATATCGGTGTATACACACGCGTCTTCGAGGACGTGGCATTCGTGCCCCTTGACGCCCCCGAAGAATACGTGAGTACTGTAGAGAAGAGACTTGGTGTTGAGGTAGTACCTACCACAATACAGGGAAGCTCGATCATAGGATCACTGCTTGTGGGCAACAGCCACGGAATGATAGCCAGCGGACTCGCAACCCGCGAGGAATCCGACCTGCTCAGACGCTACGGGGAAGTGCTCTTCCTAAACCGCACCATGAATGCGGCGGGAAACATCATCCTCGCAAACGACGAGTTTGCAATCGTCCACCCGGCACTGCCCGAAAGATACGCTGAAAAAATATCCCTCGCCCTCGACGTCCCCGTCATCATGATGACCATAGGCAACATACCCACGGTCGGCATGGCGGCATCGGCAACCGGACGCGGAATAGTAGTAAGCCCCACCATCACCGATCAGGAGATAGAGGAACTCGAAAACATCACCGAACTCCCCATCGGAACAGGCTCCGTCAACATGGGAAGCCACCTCGTCGGAACGGGACTTATAGCAAACAGCAAATCCTACCTTGCGGGAATATCCACAAGCGGTTACGAACTGGGAAGAATTGAAGAAGTATTTGGCTTTGAATAAAGGAGGAAACAATGGCAGACCAGAAATTTGAGGTGAAAGGCACTTTCAAGAACGGATACGATTACCAGCCCTTCACGAAAGAGATTGTCGCACCGAACGAAAAGCAGGCAACCGAGAGATTACTTGCAACAATCGGCAGCAAACACCGCTTAAAGAGAAGTTACATCAACATTGAGACAGTCAAACCCGTAGATGGTGAGTAACTTGGATAAAGTTGACCCTCGTGAAATTCAGATGCTCCAGCAGTATCTTAACGAGTTTGGGCAGGAGATTCAGACATATTCGGCTCAGCTCGAGCTCCTCGAGCAGAGAAGAATCGAATCACTGACTGCGGTTGACACAATTAACACAATTAAGGAAAACCCGAAAAACACTGTCCTTCTCCAGATAGGCGGCGGAGCATCAATCAAAGTAAAACCTGTGGAAGAGGATACAATCCTCTTAAACATCGGTTCGGACGTCGTCGTGGAAAAAACCTGCGACGAGACGGCATCATACCTGACCGACCGCGCAACTGAGATGGAGGCACTTGAAAAGAAATTAACTGAATCTATCTCAAACATGCAGAAACAGGCAAATGAGATCGCTAAAAAGATTGAAAACGCATACAAACAGCTACAGACAGCGCAGCAGAAGCAGTAAGCGGCAATCCTTTAGTGTAAAAAATTCAGATGAACCATGTTCAAGTCTCTAAAAGAAAAACTCAAGAGTGTTAAGAAAGGGTTCGGTTCCCGCATCGACGACGCGGTCATAAAAGAGACCGAAGTAGAGGAGGAGACGGACGTTTCCGTCTCCGCACCCGTCTCCGAAAGTCCCGCGGGAACCCCGACCGAAACACAAAACGTACCGAACACGGACGAACCTGTTTTGGAAACCGCCGAAAGCGGTTCCGATGATTTACCGGACGACTTCGAAGAAGACGAATTCGAAGACGAAGACTTCCTTCCCGAGATTGAGGAACGCACACCCGCGGAGGAAAAGCCCAAAAAGAAAGGCTTCTTCAGCCGCCGCAAAAAAGAGGAATTATCCCTCGTATCCGACGGCACACCCAAGAAGAAAGCATCCTTCGGCTCCAAACTCAAAGTCCTCATAACCGAACGCGAGATCCTGCTCTCCGAGAAGGACATCAGCGAACCCCTCGAGGAACTCGAGATAATCCTCCTCGAAAACGACGTCGCCTTCGATGCCGCAAACGCAATCATCGAACAGATGAAGACCGAACTCATCGGTCAGAAACGCAAGATCAGGACCTCGTCCGAGGAATTCGTAACCGAAGCGCTCAGACACGCTCTCCTAAACGTCCTGGGCGAAGGCTTCTCCCTCACCGGCTACATCGACACCCACGAAAAACCCGTCAAGGTCTTATTCACGGGCGTAAACGGAGCCGGAAAGACCACCACCATAGCCAAGGTCGCACACTACCTCAAGAAGAACGGCTACTCCGTGGTCATAGGCTCGGGAGACACCTTCCGTGCCGGCGCCAACGAACAGATGAGGGCGCACGCCGAGAGAGTCGGCGTCAAAGTCATCAACCATCAGGAAGGCGCCGACCCCTCGGCAGTCCTCTTCGATGCCGTAAGCTACGCAAAAGCCCACAACATCGACGTAGTCCTTGCCGACACCGCAGGACGCTTCCACAACCGCACCAACCTCATGAACCAGCTCGACAAGATACGCCGCGTCATAAGCCCCGACATCGTCGCCTACGTCGATGAAGCCGTCGCCGGCAACGACGCCGTAATCCGCTCGGAAGAGTTCAACAACACCGTCGGAACCGACGTCGTCGTCCTCACCAAAGCCGACATGGACACAAAAGGCGGAGCGGCAATCTCAATCACCTACACCATAAAGAAACCCATAATGTTCTTAGGCGTAGGTCAGGGATACGATGATGTAATACCCTTTGAGCCCCAAAAGTTAGTCGATGAACTTCTCGGAGATGATGAATAATGCTTGACAGGCTCGGCTCCGGACTCAAGGACGCACTCAAAAAACTTGCGGGAAAGACCGTAATCGACAAAGCAGCCGTCGACGAACTCGTAAAAGACCTGCAAAGAGTCCTCCTCCAGTCCGACGTCAACGTAAAACTCGTGATGGGACTCTCCAAGTCCATAAAAGAGCGCTCGTTAAACGAAGAACCGCCCAAAGGCATGACCGTCCGCGAACATGTCCTGCGCATAGTCTATCAGGAACTCGTGAAACTCATGGGCGGCGAGGTCGAGGTTGCCTTAGGACCCCAGACCATCCTCATGGCGGGACTTCAGGGCAGCGGAAAGACGACAACGACCGCAAAACTCGCGAGATACTTCCAGCGCAAAGGACTCCGTGCCGGCGTAATCTGTGCCGACGTCTTCAGACCCGGCGCCTACGAGCAGATAAAGACGCTCTGTAACAAGATCAACGTCCCCTGCTACGGCGAGGTCGGAAACCCGAACGCCGTCGAGATAGTCACGAACGGAATGAAGGAACTCGGCGCCGTCGAGGTCCTCATAGTAGATACCCAGGGCAGACACGCACTCGAAGACGAACTCATCGAGGAGATAATCGCCCTCAACGAACTCACCAACGCCACGCACAGATGGCTCGTCATCGACGCCGCACTCGGACAGCAGGCACGCGAACAGGCAAAACGCTTCCACGAGGCAATCAGCATCGACGGCGTCATCATCACCAAGATGGACGGAACCGCAAAAGGAGGCGGTGCCCTCTCCGCCGTTGCCGAAACGCAGTCGGGAATCGTCTTCATCGGAAGCGGCGAGACCATCGAGGACATAGAGCGCTTCGACCCCGACAGCTTCATCTCCAGACTGCTCGGAATGGGCGACCTGCACGCACTCATCGAGCGTGCCGAAGAAGCCATGGGCGACGAGGAATTCGACGTCAACGCGATGATGAACGGCAAGTTCACCCTCCGCGACATGTACAAACAGCTCGAATCCCTCAAGAAGATGGGACCCTTAAAGCAGGTCATGTCAATGCTGCCCTTAGGCGGAATCGAGATCCCGCAGGACGCCTTCGACGTCACCGGAAAGAAGATGGAGCGCTACAAGGTCATCATGGACTCCATGACCGCCGCGGAGCTGGACAACCCCTCCATCATAAGCGGCAACAGGGTATTCCGCATCTCCCGCGGCTCCGGTTCCTCACCCGAGGAAGTCCGCGAACTGCTCAAATACTACAAGACCATGCAGAGAACCCTCAAGGGCTTCAAAGGCATGGGCGGCTCGAAATTCGGCATGCAGAGACTCATGAAGAAGTTCGGCGGCGGCATGTAGGCATGCGGACATAGACATGTAAGGATCGGAAAACAGATGAAACGATTCCTCATAATCGGACACAAAGCCCTAACCACGGGCAGCTTCTCCTTAAACGACATGCCGGGAAGCGCCGGAAGGATGGACGTCCTCTGCCGCTGCGTCAACTCCTGCTTCTTCCTCTCGCATGACTTAAGGCGCGACGTCGAATGCTTCCTCGTCCTCCTCGGAGAACCCGACGCACCCAAAACCGTCAAATTCTCCGGCGAAAAGGTCAGATACTTAAACCCCGACGAGAGAAGTGCGGGCTCGCTCCTTCAGAAGGCGCTCGCCCTCCCCTGCACCGAGACCTTCCGCGAATCCACACGCGGAGTCTACGTAAGAAGAGGCGGGCTCAAGGAACTCCTCGAAGAATTCAGGGACGAAGAAGGAAACCCAATCTTCGCAATCCTCGACGAGAACGGAAGCGACATAAGGGAAATCCCCCCCGAAACGACGCCGACCGCCTTCATCCTCTCGGATCACATGAACTTCACCCAAGAGGAGGAAGAGATGATAAAGGACCTTAAGCGAATCTCCGCCGGTCCCAAAGTCATGCACGCCGACCACACAATCACCGTCATCCTAAACGAACTTGACAGGAAGAACCTATGACCTCCATAACCGAAATCACGGAGAAGATCCTGGAATACGGTCCCGTCTGCGACCACTGCCTCGGAAGAATGTTCGGCAAGAGCTCGCACGGACTCTCCAACGGCGAACGCGGAAGAGCCATGAGAGTAGCCCTCGCACTCGAGAAGAACATACCTTACGAAAACGAGAAGGAAACCTGCTGGATCTGCGGCAACGTCTTCGACAAAACCGAGATGTGGGCGCAGAAAGCAAAAGAGGCACTCGCACCCTACGAGCACAAAACCATCCTTGTCGGCTGCAAAGTTCCCCCCTTAATCACCGAGAACGAAGAGATGGTCTGGACCGACCTCTCGCTTCAGAACCCCGAAACCTTAAAGGCGGAGTTCAACCGCGAGACGGGAAAAGCGATAAGCGCACTTACCGGCAGCGAAGTCGACTTCAAACGTCCCGACATAGTCGTCTTCTGCGACCTCGCAACCGAGACCGTCGAACTCCAGGTCAACTCCCACTTCGTCTACGGCAGATACCTCAAATACGAGCGCGGCATACCTCAGACCCACTGGGACTGCAGAGTCTGCCACGGCGCCGGCTGCGAACGCTGTAACTTCACAGGCAAGATGTATCCCGACTCGGTCGAAGAACTCATCGGAAGACCGATAATCGAGGCATGCGGCGCCGAAAAAGTCATACTCCACGGAGCCGGCAGAGAAGACATCGACGCAAGGATGATAGGCACCGGAAGACCCTTCGTCCTCGAGATAGTTGCGCCCAAAAAGCGCAGCGTAACCATAGAAGAGATGGAAGCGCTCGTAAACAAAAGCGCCGCGGGAAGAGTGGAGATACGGCTCGACCACGTCAGCAACAGACAAGAAGTGGAAACCATTAAATTAGGTAAAGCGCATAAAAAATACAGCATTCTGGTAAAAGTAGAAGGCGATTATTCCATAAATGACGTCAGATTGGCTCTTAAATCTCTGAAAGGTGCTACAATAGACCAGCGCACCCCCGACAGAGTCTCGCACAGGAGAGCCGATCTTGTCAGAAAACGCCAGTGTCTGGATATCGAGTGCGAAGGTATGGAAGACGATCTGTTCAGGATAACCGTCCTGGGCGACGCCGGACTCTATATCAAAGAGCTCATATCGGGTGACAATGGCAGGACAGTCCCGAGTTTTGCTGAAAAACTCGGTTGCCCCGCTCATGTTACCAGTCTTGATGTCATAATGGTTGAAGGGGTCGTCCCCGAAAAACAGAAGCAAGAAAACTAATCGGAGATCTAAAAATGGCACATCACAACGGTCAGAAAAAGAAGACTCGATATAAATATAAGAAAGACCTCAGAGAGCGCGGAATGGCTCCCGTAACGGCAGCAATCCAGGAATTCGAACCCGGACAGAGAGTTCACATCGTAGTCAACCCCAGTGTTCAGACAGGAATGCCGCACCGCAGATTCCACGGAAGAACCGGTGTTGTTGTCGGAAAACAGGGACGTGCATGGGTATTGGAGATCGCCGACGGCAACATGACCAAGACCGTGGTCTCATTACCGCAGCACCTGAGAGCACAGAGATTATAATCACAGAGATTATAATTACAAAAATCTCATAAAACTATAATCATTTTTCAAATCAGTGATTGGCATGAAAGTAAAAGGTATTATCAGCGAAGAGAGGATTACACTTCCGGAATTACGGAGTTCACTTCAGAAAATCGAGGCGGCACGTCTTGAATCCGGAAAGGAGATGTCATACGAATTAAGGCGCAGCATCGAGCATGCCAATCACCTCTCCAAGGAAAGTGCGGAATCCTCAAAGGATCTCGTCGATAAGCTGCTCGGTCTCGAGAAGATGAAACCCGACATTGCATACAGAATTGCGTCCATCATGCCCAAATCAAGGGACGAACTGCGTGCAATCTATGCAAAGGAGCGTTTCACCCTCTCGGGAGAGGAACTTGACGAGATACTTGATCTGGTAAAAACTCACTTCTAATCTTTTATTTGGGGGGCGCTTTTCATGAAATCAGATAAGAAAGAGCTGTACGCTTTAATCCTTGACGTTCTTCCAATGACCGCCGGCGACCCGCGTCGCCCGCAGTTCAAGAAAGAACCGATTGTTCAGGCGGTGGGCACGGAACAGTTCAAACTCCTTGAACTCGTACCGAAGGTTGCCGATGTAAACGTAAACGACAAGGTCTACATCGGCGACAAGGCACGCGACAAGATAGAGAAGGTAAAACGCCGCATCGGCTACGCCGATCTGACGCAGACCGCAAAACTCGAACTCCCGTATGCCGTGGAACACATCGTAACCGAAAACGAGGGGAAATTCGTGGACTTCTTCAACAAAGCGGTTCCGATTACGTCGAAGCAGCATATGCTCCACCTCCTCCCCGGCGTCGGCAAGAAGATCCTCTGGGAGATCCTCGAGGCACGCGAGAAACAGCCTTTTACCTCGTTTGCGGATATCGCCGAGCGCGTAAAATCGGTTCCCAAACCCGAACAGATGATTATCAAACGGGTAATGGAAGAACTCGAAGATCCGAATGTAAAATATCACGTTTTTACGTCGAAGTAAAGCCGCGTCGAAACAGAGCAGCAGCGAGCCCGAGAGAGCATGAGAGCGCCCCACGATCAGCATTTCCTCGCCGATGAGGATGCCGTCAGAAAAATAGCGTCCTTCACCGATGTCGACGGCGTCACCGTCCTCGAGATCGGTCCCGGAAAGGGCGTTCTTACCCGTGCCCTCCTCGAGCGCGGCGCAAAAGTCATCGCCGTCGAGCTCGACGGCACCCTTCTTCCGCATCTGGAATCGGCATTCGCCGACGAAATCGCGTCCGGCAGACTCACAATCGTCCACGGCGATGCCATACGCTGCGAGATTCCGCCTTTTGAGAAGGTCGTCGCCAATCTTCCCTACTCCGCGTCCTCGAAGATTACCTTCCGCCTCCTCGATATCGGCTTTAAAGAAGCGGTTCTCATGTATCAGAAGGAGTTCGGCGAGAGGATGATTGCTCTCCCCGGGACACCCGACTGCGGAAGGCTCTCCATCATGGTTCAGACCTGCGCAAGGGTAATGCCGCTCATGGAGCTCAAACCCGAGTCATTCTCACCGCCGCCGGAGGTCGACTCGTGGGTGGTAAGGATAACACCCAAGTCCGAACTCACCTACCCCGTAAGCGACCGCAAACTCTACGCCGTCCTCGTCCGCGAAGCCTTCTCGCACAGGAGAAAGACGCTTAAGAAAGCGCTGACAAACGCCGCTCATGTCCTCGGAAAAGACGTTGCGGCAAAGATAATTGCCAATGCCCCCGAAGACCTCTTAAAGAAGCGTGCCGAAGAGCTCACGCTCAAAGAGTGGGCAATGCTGACCGACTTTTCTAAAGTCTAACAATATACACTGTTTTAATAAGTACAGCCCTACGCCATCTCCAATAAAATAGGTAACACTTCGCCGATTTTTGAATCAAAGCGGGATGATTTGAGCATACACATTTACTGATCTTAAAACAAAACCCCACAACCTAAAATAATTTTATAGAATATTTTATCATCTAAAAAAGTACATTTTATCACTACTAAGGAACATCCAGGATATTCTTGCGCAGATGCCGATTACTTGAAAGAGGTATTGCTATACGTATTATCTGCGAAACGGCACGATTCGGATGCTTCGCCCAACAGTTGCAAAAAAATCGGAGGTATATCTATGAATTCCCGTGATGACAGAATGTATTACAATGATCGGATGAATTACGAAGATCGAGAGTATTACGACAATCAGAGAAATTACGATAATCGAAGAAACTACGATGATCAAAGAAATTACAATGGCATAAGAAATTACGATGATCGAAGAAATTACGATAATCGAAGAAACTACGATGATCAAAGAAATTACAATGGCATAAGAAATTACGATGATCGAAGAAATTACGATGATCGAAGAAAATACGATGATCGAAGAAATTACGATGACCGGATATACTACGATGATAGAAGGTATCACACAAGTAAAAGCCAATGGCTGGCGGCAATTCTCTCGACTCTGATCATAGGCACCGGACAAATCTATTGTGCATTCGGAATTGAAGAATGGGGTAAGCAATTGGCTAAAGCAATTATCTACATAGTACTATGGATCATATTATTTTGGACAGTACTTCTAATTGCGGTAATAAACCCCGGATTAGGATTTTTCGGATATATTGGATTGCTTATATGGTATCTGGCAATGATTAAGGACGCATGGAATACCGCCATAGATATCTCGGAAGGATGTTATTGCTGGTCATTTGTCAACCTGAGATGTTTAAATTCTGGAGGAAATAATACGGGTTATTACGATGATCATAATTACGGAAATTATCCCGTACAAAAAAACAAATGGCTGGCGGCAATACTCTCATTTATAATTGTGGGTGCGGGACAGATATATTGTGCATTCGGAATTGAAGAGAGGGATAAACAAATAGGTAAAGGAATCCTCTATCTGGCTATATTTATCGGAATGTTTTTTGTAATCCCCATCATGATAGTAATAATTCGTGATCAGCTTATTATGATGGTCCTTATCCTGATTTGGTTTGGATGGTGGCTTCAAAACATCGTAGATGCCTACCATACCGCCGAAGAAATAACAAACGGATCATATGTCTGGTCATTCTTCAAATAAAATACTCATAAATATTCACCGATTTTTAGGAAATCTATGAGTAAAAATGAGTAATAAATCAAAAGAGCAGTGTGAAGAAGTATCACACTTTCTTTTTTGCAATCTCAGGATTGGATTTGGCAATGATCTCAATCAGCTGACTGATAGTTTTCTGCTGTTCCGAGAGTAATCCCCTCAACTCTCTTATTTCATCCGCAAGTTCTTTGTTTGACTTAATTAAGGATTCATCGGATTTTTCAAGATTCTCTAATTTCTGCGAGAGATTTTTAAGACTGTTTTGATATTCGTTGTCAGCCAAAACTTTTCCGTCCACTTCAACCCAATATCTGACAGCTTTGTTTATGACCGCTGTTCTGTCAATCCCCTCCCGATCTTTCAGAACATCAACCATTTTGACCAATTCCGACGGGAGTCTTACACTCACTTGCTCGATATTGTTTCTCGTCATTATCTGAATTATTTTTTCAAACTAAAGGATTACTCTTTGTGAGATATAATAATTTTAAAGAATCTTTAATAATCTATAAAATCATTATAGAATACAATCGAGAGATATACACGTGGCATGAACGCGGGAACCGACACCGATTATTAAGACAAATTTTGGAGATGAAATAATGAAGATAAAAAGAACAATTTGCATAATATTGCTGTTGCTGACAATAACGGCATTAACCGCGGGGTGTATTTCCTCGACACGTACTGGTCAATCAGAGTCTCAGTATGTTGAGCCTGTGTATGTGGGATATGCTCAACCAAAAGAGGTTGTAGGTTCTATTGGAGAAATAATGACCTCGAAATCTCCGACATACAACATTAACTGGGCTGTCACAGACAGGATCAGAGGTGCAAAGGCAAACGCAATCGTGGAAAGCGGAAACATGTTCAACACAAAACCGTACAGCGGATATGAGTATCTTCTCTACAAAGTTATGGTAAAAAATGTAGGTACTGACAAATACACAATTTATCCTCCGACATGGGAAGCTTATGCAGACGGCGTCGAGCAAACCCAAGAATGGGTAATATTGCCGGACAAATACGATGAACTAGGATACATTGACATAATGCCAGGTGCATCAACTTCCGGTTGGATCTGCACCCAAGTTCCAATCGGCTCATCGGTAAGGATATACTTTGAACCGCTCTTTTACGATGACGGAATGGTCTATGTTCCGATCTGATCATATATCAGACACATTACTTTTTTTGTAAACTGCGACTCACTTCTTCAAAATCTGGCTTTTAAGAGGTAAAACAGTCAGTAAAATATTTAGAGAGAAACGGTTTGTTTGAACCGAGCCGCCCCTCATTGTGAGTGCCTACGCACTCTTTCCCTTCGTCTCCGCCGCCCACGAAAGCACAATCGCGATAAGAATCACGAAAATGGACGCGGTAACGGCGCCGTTCATCATGACAAGGGCATCGTCGACACCCGCATCCTGAATATCGCTGAGGAAGATATTCTTCATAATCGCCACAATGCCGATGGACACCGCCATACCCAGCATCCTCGTCGTCGAAAGCGTTCCCGAAGCCATGCTGTATTCCGTCTCCGTGACCGAATCCATGATGGCAGTGCTGTTTGGCGTAACAAAGATCGCAATACCGACACCGAAGAGAGCCTCGACGAGGATCATCTTCCAAAGCTCCACGGCAACGCCGCAGGTATAGAGAACGAGGAAACCCGCGGCAATAATCGCAAGACCCGTAACCGTCCCGTATCTCGGAGTAACACTCCTGATGAACCTGTCAATCAGATTCAGCAGTAAAACGCCGAAGCCCACCGCGGATATCGTCGCCGCAATGCAGGCGGAGGTCAGCCACTCCACGCCCGGCATCTCGGCGCCGACGAAACAGGCAAAGATAAGCCCGGCAACGCCGACGCAGAGACTCGGAACGAGAAGCTTCCCCGGGAGGAGATGATCGTAGAATCTGCCGACAAAAATCGTGAACAGAACCAGAACAAGTGCCTGAGTCGTCACGACAATCGCCCTCGGAAGTGCATCCGTAATACCCCAGACATTCGTAAGGAATATCGAGATGAGCGAACCCATCGAGTAGATGGCGACATAGTAGAGCAGGTTTGCGCCGTTGTTGAACGAAAACCTGCGGTTCTTAAGGATTAAGTCAATCGGCATAATCGGATTGGAATTCCTGCGCTCCCAGACCGTGAATCCCGCGAGAATCACAAGACCGGCAATCAGCACGAAAAGTGCGGTCATGTCCGGCAGCTTCGAAAACCCGTAGAGCGCCATCGAGAGACCTGCGATGAAGAGAAGAGCGCCGACGCTGTCATAGCGTCCCGTATCCGTAACCCTGTCGCCGGGCACGAACATAACGGCAAGGAAGAGCGATACAAGCGCAATCGGGCAGAGAATCATATACACCGCCTGCCAGCCGAAGAAATCCGTAAGAACCCCCGCAAGAAGCGGACCCGCAAGCTGACCCAGGAAAACACCCGTCATCGCAATGCCAATCGCCGTTCCCCTGAGCTCAATCTCGACCGCGGACGAGAGCAGCGCGATTGCCGTGCCGAACATCAGCGCATTCCCGAGACCCTCGACGGACCTCATGAAGATGACCCACTCCCCCGTCGGAGAAAGCCCGATTCCGAGAGAACCCAGACCCAGAAGCAGAACGCCCAGACAGAAGAAGAACTTCTTGCTGTATTTATCGGCAAGTCTTGCCGCGGGAATCAGAAAAACGGTCGACGTCAGCAGATATACGGTCAGAATCCAGCCGTACATCTCCCAGTACAGGGCACCCTGCGGATACCCCAGACCCGAGAGCATGTTGGGAAGCGCGATATTTGTCGCATCCCCGATAAACGGCGGCAGAAAACACGCCATTGCCACGGTAACGGCAATAATTGTCTGTTTCAGACTGAGATGCAGTTTCACCATTATAGATCGGATTTATACCTGCCCGATAAAAAATGCGCCGATCCCTATCGAAAAAATGATCAAAATAATAATCGAAAAAACGATAAATGCGGAACGCGGATTAGAACACCACTTCCTTTCCGCTCACGCCGTCGATGAACAGAACTCTCTCGTCGTGCCCGCATGCCGCCGTAACCTTATAGACGGGATAATAAATCGTCTCAAACCCGACAATCTCCGAGGTCGCCTCTATAATCTTAAAGACCGTCCTCACATCGCCCTCCTCGACAAGCCTCTTCTCGACATAGCCGCCCTCAATCTCACCCATCTTCAGATCGATACTGACCTCGTGCGGCTTCATCGCCGGCAGATGAGTGTCGACAAGCGGCACATAGACGGGCTTCTCGGACTCGCCGAGCGTATCCGACTCCGTAATCAGCTTCTTATCCTTGAGAGTCGAGATGACCTTATCCACAATCTTCTTGGAATGCTTCGTCTCCGCCTCGATCTCAGCGGCAGTCTCACCCTTTAGCGGCATGGTATCGAGAATCTCCACGCATGCCTCGTCAAGACCGACATACTCCTCGATAAACGACCTGTACTTCAGACCGCCGTCGATATCGACTCCTTTGGCGTTTCTGCCGTCGATGAGATAGACCGTCTTCTTGGGACCCCTGCGCAGAATGCCGCCGATATACTTCACCGTGACCTTCACAAGCGGAATATAAACCAGATCCGCCGACAAAAGCCTCTCTTCGGTGCCGAAACCGAACTTCTTCTTTTTAAGCCGTCCCGAGGCGCGGCTGAGAGCCTCCTCGCGTTCGAGAACCGGCAGAATCGCCTCCTTGTTGACGCGCTCGGCAACCAGCGGCTTTCCTTTGGCAGCGCCGACCCGCTTTGCCGGCTTCTTCTCCGCAGCCTCCGGCAGATCGGAAACCTTCTGCGCCTTATCCTTCTTCGCCGCCGCCTTAGAAGTCTTCCTCTTCGCGGGCGCCTTCTTCTCCGCTACCTCGGGCAGAACCGTATCGCTTTCGTCGATTCCGCCCGCCTCCGTATTCCTCTTAGCAGACGACTCCCCGAAAGAGCCCGAAAAGTCATCGTCGAAGGAAGGCTCATCAGAATCGCCGATGAACTCGATAACGGAATCGGAACCGCGGTCGCCTTCCGTAATCTCGCCCGAATCACCGTCTATGATGCCGGAATCGAAACCGTCAACTCCGTCCCCTCTCTCCGAAACATCGTCATAATCGGAATCGCCGTCGGAGAACTCCGAATCCGAGCCGTAATCGTAGTCCCCGTCCGCACCCTCATCGAAATCACGCGAATCTTCGGGAACGTCGAAAGAATCCTCCTCTTCCGGCAGCGGATCCTCCTCGGTCGAGATCTCGCGGTACTCGAGAAGGGGCGTCAGACCGCGGTGCTGGGTCTCGCGCCTTCCAAACCGCATTTTGGTCTTCTCGCGCACCAGATTGCCCATCACATAGAAATCGCCCGGGTTAAGCGTCGTAAGCTCCTCGACCTCCTGCTTCGAACTGAAGAAAAGCCCCACAGCCTTGAGATCGTTATCAATCGAGAGCTTGCCGATAATCTGGTTGTTGCACTGCGAAAGCACGTTCTTCGTCACAATCGCCGGACGCTGGGTTGCGACCATCAGTCCCAGACCCCTCTTCCTGCCCCTTCGCGAAATCTCCTCAATCTTCTTTATCGAGTCCTTCGACTGCGGAATGAACTTATCCGCCTCCTCGACAATGAGCAGATACGGCTTGCGCTGATCCGTTGCCACCTCGTAAAGCTCGTGAGTCATCTTCGAGACCCGCGGAATCATGTCAATCTCGGAGACGTCGTAGATAACCGGTCTGCTCTCGGCAACCGCCCTCTGAAGAATATGCCTTATATTGACCTTCTCGATATCGTAGTCCATCCTGATATTGCCGGTTCTGGAATCTCCCCCTTCCGCACCGATCCACCAGATATTGTCGAACTTCTCCTTAAGCGAATAATACTCCCCCTCGGTATCGATAAGGCAGAAACCGATATTGTTCCTGCACATCTTCTCGCATAAAACGGCAATACTCCAGCTCTTACCCGCACCCGACTGCGCAATAATACAGGTTCTGCCGGTAACGAGCTCCTGTGCATCGACATAGAAGTCACGCCCCGCGGCTTTTCCGATCTTCAGTTCCATATAATCCCCAATTATTAACGATATTTAGCACTCAAAACACTTTAAGAATACTGTTTCAATCGGAGTTGTCCGCAAGACCGCCGCCGCGTAAGCTATTTTGTCATAAAAGACAAAGTCATAAAAATGTTTGCGCAGGACGACAGTCAGGTATATCAGCCCGAAAGAGACACCTATCTGCTCCTGAAATGCGCACTTGCGGACGCAAAACCCGCCGACACAATCATCGAGATCGGCACGGGAAGCGGTCTCATCGCACATGAGATGAGCAAAATCTCGAAAAAGACCATTGCCGTCGATATAAACCCGCATGCCTGCATCGCCGCAAAAAAACTCGGCGTCGAGGTCATACGCTCCGACCTCTTCTCCGCACTCAAAAACAACCCAAAATTCACGCTCGTCCTCTTCAACCCGCCGTATCTCCCCACACGGCCCGAAGAGAGAATCGACGACTGGCTGGAATACGCCCTCGACGGCGGCACTGACGGCAGAAGCACGATAGAAAAGTTTGCCGACGGACTCGCCGCCGTAATGGACAGATACGGCAGATGCCTCCTCCTCATATCCTCGCTCACGGGGATAAACGAGGTCCCCGCATACTTCAAATCAAAAGGCTTCATCTCCCTCGTCATAGCCGAAGAACGCGTCGAGGACGAGACACTTTATGTCCTGCGGATAAGCCGCGACCTTTGCAGCCTTTAGACACGCAATAACGCGAAACCCGATACGGAGTCAACCGACATGAAAATAATCCTTCCCGACAGGAAAACAATCGAAGAGGAACGCGAACCCGCGGTTATAAAAGACATTCTGGAAAGCCTCGGGATCAACCCGGCATCGGTAATCGTCGCCAAAAACGGCAATATCGTACCCGACGACGTCATACTGGAAAATGCCGATGAACTCAAAATCATCTCCTTCGCACACGGCGGATAGGCGATATCAGCGATGAACAACCCCAACCTCTGCAGCATCTGCGGAAAACCCGCCGCAGTCCGTCTCAATAACCCCGAGCGCAGGCTCTGTGCCGAACATTTCATCAAAGACGCCGAAGAACGCGTCTTTAAGGCAATCGACGCCGCGGAGATGATCCGCGAAGGCGACAGGGTCCTCGTGGGCTTAAGCGGCGGCAAAGACAGCACCGCCCTCATACTAATCCTCAGCGAATACGTCAAAACCCGTCCCGACGTAAAACTCATCGCCGTCACAATAGACGAAGGCATTGCCGAATACCGCGAAGATACAATAAAAGCCGCAGAGCGCCTCGTCGAGCATACCGGCGTCGAACACGGAATCATCTCCTTCACCGAACTCTTCGGCGACACCCTCGACAGACTCGTCGCCGACCGCAAAAACCTCGCCTGCAGCATCTGCGGAGTCCTGCGGCGCCGTTCCCTGACCGAAGCCGCACGCCGCTTCGATGCCGACAGCATAGCAACGGGGCACAACCTCGACGACGAAGCCCAGTCCGTCCTCATGAACATGCTCCGGGGCGACAAACCCTCCCTGATTCAGGACAGCTCGCTCGGATACACGGGATACTTCGTCCCGCGGATAAAGCCGCTCGCCGTCCTCTCCGAGAAAGAGATCGTCACCTACATAATGCTCAAAGGCTTCTACACACCCCTGCCCGAATGCCCCTACGCCGTAACCGCGCTGAGGATGGAGGCAAGAAAGATAATAGGCACCCTCGAAGAGAGATACCCGGGCACAAAACTCAACATCGTCAGGTTCCGCGACGGCATCAGAAAACATGTCCCCTACTCGCCGAAAGGAACGAAAGGAAAACTCAACACCTGCAAAATCTGCGGAGAACTCACAAGCGGCGAGATATGTCAGGTCTGCCGCGTATTGAACAGGAAACAGAGCGATGAATGAAACGGCTGCACCCCGACTGCACTAAATTTATCGTATCAAAGAACAATTCAGATATTATTCATCTCAAATCATAATCTCGGGAATCACACAAAGTAATATCCCGATAACGTCAGATAATACGCAATAAACGGGGGGAAAAATATGCCTGTAACGGACGATGCCGACAAACAACTGCTTCAAAATCTGAATAACGAACTCGGAAAATACAAAACACTGATAATTGCCTATTCCGGCGGAGTCGACAGCGCTTTTCTCTGTGCAACCGCGGTTAAACTGAACGAGATAAACGTAACCGGCGTCCTGCTGGACACTCCGCTCATGAAGAGATCCGAAAAAGATGCGGCTCTGCGCATCGCCGATGAAATCGGTCTCGACCTGAAGGTTGTCCGGTTCAACCCCACCTATATCGAGGGAATAAACACAAACACGCGGGAACGCTGCTACATCTGCAAAAAGGCGATGATAGATAAGATAAAGGAATACATCGCCGAAAACGCAATCGAAGAAGCCGCAATCGCCGACGGACTCAACCTCTCCGACAAGAACGAGTTCCGCCCGGGAATTCAGGCATCCAACGAGAGCAATGTCGTTCATCCGCTCGTCGACGCGAATTTCACGAAAGACGACATCCGCCGCGTCGCGGGAGCCCTGGGATACTCCTTCGCCGAGAAACCCTCGTCGCCGTGCCTTGCCACGAGAATTCCCTACAACACCCTCATCACCTTCAAAAATCTCAAGATGATCGAGGAAGCCGAAGATTTCCTCAACGGCATCGGTCTTGAGGACTGCCGCGTCCGCCTTCACAAAAATATCGCCAGAATAGAGGCGGAACCCGGGGATTTCCCCACCCTTGTCGATAAGAGGGAAGAGATCGTAAGCCGCCTCAAAGACATGGGCTTCGTCTACATCTGCCTCGACCTTCAGGGATACAGAACCGGCAGCATGGGCGAAGAGCTGAACAAATCCTGAAAAAAGAAAAACGGATTATTTTTATTTTTGTAATTTTTTAGATTATTTTAGTTTATATCAGTTATTCGGTCTTTTTTATTTTCTGCCGGCGCAGACCGTACACTTCGGATTCTTCGCAAACGGCATTATCGTCGACTCCGCCTCAAGACCGTCCCAGATGAAAAGGCGGTTTGTAAGAAGTCTGCCGCGTCCCGTGAGGTACTTAATGACCTCGTTCGCCTGAATCGAGCCGATTATCGCCGGAGTCGTCCCCAGAACCGGCGAAACCTCCGCGGGTGCGGCATTGGGAAAGAGACAGCTCAGACAGCCGGTCTCGCCCGGGACAATCGTCGTCGCCTGCCCGTGAAAACCCCTGACGGCGCCGTGGAAGAGCGGAATGCTCTTATCCACCGCCGTCTCGTTCAGGACATAGCGGGTCGCAAAATTATCCATCGCATCGACGATTCCGTCGGCATCCCCGACAATCCTCTCCGCCGACGACGAATCGATAGTACCGTCGAAAGTAATCACCTCAATCTCCGGATTGAGCGCCGTAAGCTTATCGCGTGCCGAAAATACCTTTTCGTATCCGATATCCGCGGAACGGTGCAGAATCTGCCGGTTCAGATTCGAAAGCTCAATCTTATCGCGGTCGGCGACCACAAGCGTCCCCACGCCCGCCGCCGCAAGATAATACAGCACCGGTGAACCCAGACCTCCGGCGCCCGCAACAAAGATCTTTGCGTTCTTCAACTTCTCCTGACCCTCTTCGCCGAAGATCATAATCTGACGCTTATATCGGCTCAGTTCATCCTCAGATATCATAATCTAAAGTTGGCTTGCCGCAGATAAAAAAACATATCTTGTTTTTTGCCGTTCTTATCTGTATAATGAATAAAATCAATAATACGGATAAATCGGCCTCAAAGATAACAGCGGAAATCACGGATGATATCCTGAAACATTCGACACCCGGGTTTGAAAGGGTACAGGCGCGTTTCTTTAAGGAAGAAATAAAAATACGCGGCACGAGATCCGAGGACGTCAAAAAAATAACGCAGAAACACTGGAAAAATATCAAAAATCTCGGCAAAGAAGAGATACTCGCAATCTGCGAGGAACTCTATAAGACAGGATACCTCGAAGAAACCCTCGCAGCCCCGGGATTCCTCTCGAAACTTCAAAAAGAATACACCGCCGGAGACATCCGCCGTTTCGAACACCTCATAGACCGCTACATCAAAAACTGGGCAGCCTGCGACGGATTCTGCACACGCGTGATGGGCGATTACCTCGAAAAATACTCCGAAAACCTGCCGGTTCTCAAAGAATGGGCACACTCCGAAAACCTCTGGCTCAGGCGTGCCGCGGCGGTATCCCTGATTAAACCCGCAAGAAAAGGGAAATACCTTGAAGAAGCCTTAGGAATCGCCGACATCCTCCTCCGCGACGGCGAAGACATGGTGCAGAAAGGCTACGGCTGGCTCTTAAAGGAGGAAAGCCGCCGGCACACGCGGGAAGTCCTTGACTATGTCGTAAGGAACAAGAAAGAAATGCCGCGAACCGCCCTGCGATACGCAATCGAACTCATGCCGAAAGCAATGAAAGAAGAGGCAATGAAGAAGGACTTCTGAAAAGCACAAAAACACGGATTTTGAAAAACACGGAATAAAGCACGGTATGCGCCGACCGGGAATCGAACCCGGATTTGAGCGTTGGGAACGCTCAGTGATAACCGCTACACTACCGGCGCAGAAATACTGCCTCCGCTATCGGACTTAAACTCTAAAAACGAAGATGCACCGACCGGGACTCGAACCCGAGTTTAGGCGTTGGCAACGCCTAGTGATAACCACTACACTATCGGTGCACTGTGATGCATTCCACACACGTGGTGCTCTACAATATACGCATTTTTCAGTTATAAACATTTTGAAACGCTGTCAGCCGCACTTATGACACGCTTCGTATGCACCCGGGACACTCCTGTCCGCCGTCACCGTCACCCGTTCAACCCCTAAAAACACGACATCTTAAAAAGTGCGGTAAAAAGTGCGAGGCGCAGGATTCGAACCTGCGAACTACTGAAGACCGGACCCTAAATCCGGCGCCTTTGACCGGGCTCGGCAAGCCTCGCAAAAACAACGAAAGCAACTCTCACGCCGGCGGATTGCAGGCATATTGCGGGCAGATTCCGTCCGGAAGAATGTGCGGAATAGTTTTGTCTTTAAACAATAATTAAGTCATTGGATAAATCGGATATAATAGCGAACTTATTAAAAACAGGACATGACTAATTATTAATAACCAACTTAATAACCAACTTAATAACCAACTCAATAACCAACTTCTCTCGGAACATTTTCCTAAAAATACTTGAAAATGTGGCATTTCCAAAACCTTTATGGTAAATTCGAAGAGAAGAGTTAACATTGTAAACTTGACGGGTCACGAACATGCTCACCGAAATCGCACAGATAATCATCGCTTTTGCCGTCTCATTCATCCTTTACGTAACAATCGATGTACTGGCGGGTCTTCCGAAAGAAGGCGGCGTCTGCGGGGCTGCGGCAATCGGCGAGGCCGTGGAGAAGAGCGGCGGCGACATCCACGGCGGATACATGCTCGGAAACATCGTCTGCTCGCCTGATGCCTCGGCGGGAACCCTGCTTGCCGCCTGCGGAGTCTGCCTCTTCGGACTCTGGGGAGGACTCATCGCCGCGGTCTTCGTCTATATCGGCAACCGAATCTGCAGCGACAAAGGCTATGCGGGAACCGCGGGTGCACTCGTCGCGACTTTGGTCATCTGGGGACTTGCGAATGCGGGACTCATCGCTCCGCAGTCCTTCATCGCCGGCATGGTCCTTGCAATACTCGTCATTCAAGGAATATCGCATAAATACGCAAGCAGACTGCTTGGAAAACTCTGGAGACTGAGAGCATGATCCCCGAAATCACGGAACTGTCCCTGCCGGCACTCATCTGCGCAGTCGCGGCGCTCTACTCCTGCATAAGAATAGTCCTCGAGAAGAACACCCTCAGGAAACTGCCGTTCTTAAACGTCCTCACCTTCGCGGTCACGGGCATAATCGTCCTGATATGCCCGACACCGCTCGGGATAGCGGCGGCATGCGCATACTTCATAGGCTCCACGCTCGAATCCAACGCAATCGCAAGCACATGGGCAAAACGCGCCGAAAAAGAGAAGAAGGACGCGCAGGAGAAGGCTGACGGGGAGGCGGCACAATGAACGGCATACTCATCGTCATACTCGCCGCAGCCGTACTCATCGGCACATTCGGGGCGGCAATCTCCAAAAATCCCTTTGACAAACTGATATACCTGTCAATGATCTTTGCCGGAGCGCTCCCCTTCATAATCGAAAAAGGCTACCTCGACATGGCAATCGCCGCCGCCGTCATAGTGCCCGTGACCACAATCATCACGCTTCAGGCAGTCTGGAGGTGCAGGGAATGACACCCGTATTCCTGCTTGGAATGATTCTTCTGATAATCGGTGCGGCAGCGGTCGCATTCCCGACTAAGAAGACTTACCTTACCCGTCTCATCAACCTTGAGATAGCCGAGTTCGGACTCCTGCTCGTCATGCTGGACTACGACGAGACGCTCGCGCTCATAACCTTCCTCACGGTATCGGCGGTAAGCACCTTCATCTTCGTCCGCGTCCTCGAAAAGAAGGAATGCGAAAGGAGGGGATGCAATTGATAATACGTAAGGTATCCCGCATACTTCAGAACCACAACAATCTGACTGCGGTCTACGCCCTCGTGGTCATAATAGTCGCGGCAATCGGGCTGATAAGCATAGCCGCGGGTGAGATAACCTTCGAGAAAGACCAGCTCTATCCCAAGACAATAAACCCCGACAGCCCGCTCAACCCCTACGACCGCGGCGGCTCGCCCTTCGTGCCCGCGGATATAAAGGCGCAATACCCGGGCAACTTCCCCGCAATCGGCTACATAACGGGATACCTATCGCCCTTTGCGACGGCGCTAATAAAGATCTCGCCCTACTTCGGAACGACCATAGTCGCACACCCTGGCGGCATCCTCGACGAGATACTCTACGCCACGAGAGGTCTGGACACCATAGTCGAGACAAGCATCCTCTTTGTCGCCTTTACCACCGCAATGTTCCTCTTCAGGAGGGATGAAGAATGATTGCGGCAATCTCCGCATTTGCGGCAACGGCAACGGCGATAACGACGTCAGCAACGGGAACGGCGGGAACCCTGACATCGTTAACCGTCGGAGAGATTGAACTCTTCGGTCTTTCGAATTTCACGATAGGACTCGTCGGCGCAATCATCTGCATCTTCATAAGTTTCTATGCCCTGATGCGCGAGAAGGACGACCTGCACAGGCTCCTCCTCACCGACCTCATCGAGGTCATAGCCCTCATAGCAATCGCCCTCCTCGGAACCGACCTTGCCGAAGCCCTCATACTCCCGGGTCTCGTCGTCGGAGTCGCGGAACTCACGGCAATGTCTCAGATATACATCGTCAAGGAGAAACTCGTCCGCGAACCCGAGAGCTACCTCGACATCGAGGTAATGCACACGGCACCGGCAATAATCGCCGTCGGAATGCTCATCTACGGCATAATCCTCTCGGGATTCACCGGCGGCGCCGTCGCCGGTCTGGGCATGCTCTTCTACTTCGCATGCAAAGGAACCGAAGAGAAGACCGAGATCCTCGAGAAAGTCAGCGGCTACGCATGGGTCATGTGGGTCGTCGCCTTCATCGTCTTCATGACACTGCCGGCATACTGGTTCTTCGCACTCATGCTTGCGGGAACGGGCATACTCGCCAAAGTGGCAATCAAGATCTCGATACTCGGAACAATGAGAAAGAACGACGGCAGCGGCGGCAGAAGAAGCATGGGAGGTAACGGCAATGTATGAAGCAATGACCGCCTCCGTGACCGCTTCCATGCCCGTATCCGAATCGGCATACGGGTTCACGCAGACGGATATCGAGGGACAGGCACTCTTCAGCCTGCCCTTCGGCGACATAGTCAACTTCCTCACGCCGTACACGGCAGTGCTCTTCGTATTTGCGCTGACGTTCACGATAATCGCGCTCATATCAAAGCCCGAACGTCAGGTCGACACGGTGATGGGCGGCGACGCCTACTACACCAAGGACATATCGCGCGAGACCCTGAGATTCCAGCGCTTCATGGCAATCGCCTGCGGACTTGCGACCATGGGCGGAATAATGGCGGGAGACGTCTTCAACTTCACGCTCTTCACCGCCTTCATTGGAATAACGAATATCGGAATAGTCGCGGCGGTAAAGAACAAACACATCCTCGACAACGCCTTTGAATACGGACTTCTCGCAATGATAGGCACCCTGCCGCTCTTCGTCGGCGCAGCCCTCGTCCTTGCGACGACGGGAACGCTCTCGATGTGGATACTCTTCACCCCCGAAGTCGCCGTCCCGCTCTTTGCGAAACTCCTCCTCGTAATCGGAGTCATCGCCGAAGGAATGGCACCCGTATTCGTGGCAAAAGCCGAGATCACCCGTGCCCCGGGCGCACCCTACATCCTCATGGTCCATGTCAGCTCGCTCCTGATATTCCTGAGGGTAATCGAGATAGTAATCTCCATGTGAGGATAAAACGGTGAGAATAAGACATTGATGAAAAACGGTGAATAAACGACGGTGAATAAGACTGTGAATAAAATACGGTGATAAAAAGATGATTCGAAAAGAAACCGAAAAGAAGATCTCTAAAGATCAGGCAAAGGCGGCTGCATTAATATCGGCGATCATCTGCATCACGGCATCGGCGCTTGCATTCACGGGACATATCAACGGCTGGCTGGGAGCGGGAATCGTCGTCGTCGCATTCCCCGTATTTGTATTGTCGCTCTTCACGGCACTGCGCGAATCGACAAAAGACGGAGATTATCCGTTCGTGGGGTATTAAGGAGTAGGAGCGAGATAGCATGATGATTCTTCTGTATATAATATTCGCGGTCATTGTCGGTCTTCTCTTCCACGGAATCCACCGTAAGGTCATAGCCAGAATTCAGACAAGACCCGGACCTCCCATATGGCAGGAATTCCTCCATGTAATGAAGTTCTCCTTCAAACAGACGTGGATACCCAAGACCGCCTCGAAAGTCCTCTTCGTCGCCATCGTCCCCGCCGTCATCGCCATATGGGCGGGAGCGCTCTATGTCCTGTTCACCGGCGGCAGCCTGCTCGTCATATTCGGAGTATACCTGCTCCACAAGATAACCGAGCACGGTCTGGGACTCTCGTCCGGCTCGCCCTACGGCAAGTTAGGGGCAATCCGTTCCGTTCTCTCCGCGGCATCCGAGATACCCCTAATAGCCTCGATTGCGGGCATATACTTCGTCACGGGCTCGCTAATGATAAGCGACATCGTCGCATATCAGGCGGATCACGGAATCCTCCTCATAACCGCACTTCCCATAGCCCTTGCAATGTATGTCATCATACTCTCCAAAGTCCCCTACAGCCCCTTCGGCATAATCGAGGCGAAAGAGATAGTCAGCGGCAACAAAACCGAGCATTTCGGCGCATTCAGGGCGGGGCTCGAAGTCGGTTTCGCACTCAAGACCTTCGTCCTTCTCGCGGTCTTCGTAACCCTCTTCATAGGCGCAATGCCCTTCTGGATGCTCCTTATAGCTTCACTGATACTGCTCCTCACAATGTCCTTCATCTGCGCCTTAACGCCGATGCTGTCGCCGTATGACGCCGTGACAATCCAGATAGGGGTAATAATCATAGTGATAATCTACATGGCTTTCATCGCATTCGCGGGAGGTATGCCGTAATGGAAATCGAAAAGCGACTTAAAATTCAGCATGCGGCAGTTCTCTGCTTTGCCGTCTACGCACTCATCCTCGTATGGCAGTGCGCCGAAAAGACCTCGACGGCACTGAGCGTCTCAATCCTAATCGTCATCTTCGCCGTCACCGCAGGCATTCTCATGACGGGGACGGGCACAAAGGACACGGCGAACGGAAAGAACGGTGCGGACGGAGACGTTGCCGCATACGAAAAGAGAGAACATGCCGTTCATGTCGGCGAGATGGCTCTGGTATGGCTCTGCATACTGCTCTTCTTCGCATACGGCATATATTACGTATTCATCGCGGGGGTGATGTGATGCCCGACTTCGTCTACGAAAAGAACCTCTGCGGCATGAAACTCAATGTTCTTGCCTGCCCGAATCAGGACGCATGCACGGCGGCGATAGCGGAGATTATCGGCGTCGGCAAACAGGTGCTGCGCAGATTCCTCATCGAACAGCTGGACATGGCATACCTCGAGAACATCCCCGCAAGATACGACTCGTGGCGGAAATTCTACGCGGAGAATAAAACCGATAAACTGCCGATAGCGGCGCTATTCACCGATTATCTCCCCGTGCAGACGCCGGAGATGGCAAAAGTTCAGGGCAGGTATGCCGCACTCATAAGGTCGGGAACCGCAAAAGAGGATGCCGAAAAGGAATGCATAAGCCTTATCGCCGCAATCGTCTCCGACGCGGGCAACCAGCACCATACCGCCGGAAAATCGAATCTGACGAAGAATTCGGCACCGAGATACACGGCGCCGGAAAGGACGGGAGGTCAGGAATGAGCATAATTCAGTCAATAAAAAACAAGGTAAGACAGCGTTCAATCCATGTCTGCTACGTAAACGTCGGTTCATGCAACGGCTGCGATATCGAGATTCTGGCATGCCTTGCACCGCGTTACGATATCGAGCAGTACGGAATCTATGTCCACAACAACCCGCGTGAAGCCGATATTCTCCTGATCACCGGCGCCTTCACCGAGCAGTGGGAGGACAAACTCAAGCACCTCTGGGACCTCATCCCCGAACCCAAAGCCGCGATTACAATCGGCAACTGCCCCGTATCGGGCTGCGCCTACAACCGCCGCGGCGCAAGAATAGACCCGCCGGTCTCAAAGCATATCCCCGTCGCCGCCAACATCCCCGGCTGTCCGCCGCGCCCGACCGAGATAATCGGCACCATACTCGAGCTGGCGCCGGTCGTCTTCAAGGACTACGAAGAGAAGAAAGCGAAAGAAGCGGCGGAAACCGAGCGCAAGACAAAGGGGGCAAAGAAATGAAGAAAGTCGTCGACGTCTCCCTCCCCATAGGACCCGTCCATCCCTGCTTCAAGGAACCGGCAAGAATCAAGTGTGAGACCATGGGCGAGAAGGTTCTCTCCGCCGAGGTCGAGATGGGCTATGTCAAGAAAGGCATAGAGAAGATAATGGTCGGCAGACCCTGGCAGGAGGTCATGTTCCTTGCCGAAAGAATCTGCGGAATCTGCTCGGTTATTCACAACATGGTCTTCATCGAGACCGTCGAGAGAATAAGCGACATAGAAGTCCCCATTCGCGCACAGTACCTGCGTGTAATCGTCAACGAACTCGACAGGATGCAGTCGCACCTGCTTGCAAACTACTCCTACTGCTACACCATAGAGCACGAGACCCTCGCAATGTATCTCATCAACCTCCGAGAGACCGTCGTCGACCAGCTCGAGCTCATCACCGGCGCCAGAATCACCTGCGCGTATATCATCCCGGGCGGCGTCAGATTCGACCTTCGCGACGAAGACGCGGAGACCTTAAAGGCGGCGCTGGACAAATGCGAGAAGGACATATCGCGGTTTGTGAAGATCTTCGAGGAAGGCCCGCTGATTGCGCTGAGGAGCAAAGACGTGGGCATAATCACGAAAGAAGAGATTATCGCCTCGCAGGCGGCAGGTCCGACTGCACGTGCCAGCGGCGTGGACTTCGATCACCGCCTCAACCATCCGACATATCAGAAACTCGACTTTAAACCGATAGTCCTGAATTCCTGCGACAACTACGCAAGAATCATGCTCCGGTTCAAAGAGCTCTTCCAGAGCATAGAGCTCATCCGCGAATGCCTCAAAAGACTCGAAGGGCTTAAAGGGGAGACAATCCGCGGCGGCGGCGAGGTCGGCGAAGGCGAATTCACGTGGACGGGAGAAGCTCCGAGAGGCGGGCTTACCTATCACGTAAAGACGAACAGATACGGTCATGTGGAGGAGATATCGGTTCAGACACCCTCAATCATGAACATGGATGCCTGTGCGCACTATATGCTCAAAGGCGCGGATTCCGCGGCGGACATCACCGCCGTCTTCATAAGTTCCGACCCGTGCATATCCTGCAACGAGAGGTAAGGAAAGGAATAAGGAGTAAGGAAAAAGGAAGGAGAAAGGAGAAATAAAGTAAGGAGAAAGAAAAATGTTCTCGATAATCTGCTATCTCAAAGAATTTCTGCGGGCGGAGTGGATAAAGAAGTTCCTCTTCGCCAAGACGCCGCCGCTCGTGACACCCCCGCACTACCGCGACTTTCCGCAGCTGACGGGAAAGGAATGCTCGCACGAGCTTCGCTGCATGATGATCTGCCCCGTTCCCGACGCCATCAAGGTCCTTAAAGGCGAAGACGGCAAATGGAGACCGGTCATCTACAAGGGTCACTGCTTAAGATGCGGTCTCTGCGTCGAAGCCTGCCCCGACAATGTCCTTACCTCCGGAAGAATCCTCGAGCAGAACGAGATCGACAGGACGAGCCTTCTGGGAACATATCACCTCGTCATCGACAACAAACTATGCATGAAATGCGGAAACTGCTCGGTCGCCTGCCCGATAAACAAGGAGATAGACCCGCGTCTGGCACATAACGCGACCTCCTCGAACGATGACGTGATAATGCGCATCAAAAACTCGAAACTGACAATCCTGCACCCCGAAAAGTGCACGGGCTGCAAGACCTGCGAGGAGACATGTCCGAACAGGGCAATAAGAGTCTACAGGCGCGTCGAAGCCGTTCAGGACTGAAAAATTATACAAAGCACAACACAATAAAGCAAAACCAAATAAAGAAAAATCGGATAAAGTAAAATCGGATAAAGCAAAACCAAATAAAGCAAACCAAATAAAAATTCTTTTTCAGCGCATTATTTCAACGGAACAATGCTTTCAGGATTCGATGATCTTTGTCATCTTTTTTGAATCGTTTGATTTTTCGGGATTAAGTAGCGTCTGCTTCATCCATTCCGCATACTCTTTGCGTATCTGCTCCCGCTCCTCTTCCGTGAGGTCTTTTCTCTTCTGCGCAGTCAGATACTTCTTAAGCTCGGCAATTATCGACTCGGCAAGGCGATAGTCGGAGACCTCCAGATAGATTGTCGCTCCCGCTACATCGATAATCTCTCCGCACTGGGGACAAAGCCGCTGCGGACTGTATTTATCGACATAGGTAAAGGTCGAACATCCGGGGCACTTGAGTATCAGATACACGATATTTTAGTGGTATACCTTAAATGATATTAATATTCCCCCTGTCGCAAATCGAAAATGATCATTTTTTACGGATTGAGCAAGTATATCCATACTATGAGTATAGAAGTCATTCCCGTAAGAGATCTCCCGATATTTCAGAAAGGGGACTCGTTCGCCGCAGAAATCTGTAAAAAAGCCGAACTTCAGGACGGCGACGTAATATGTCTTGCCTCGGCGGTGTATTCCAAGACAAAGGGATACTTCAGATCCTACGACTCGATAACGCCGGGCAAAAAAGCAATCGAGATAGCGGAGAAATGCGGCGAAGACCCGCGATTCATTCAGGTAGTCCTCGACGACACCGTCGACATCATACAGGAATACCCCTTTGTCCTCTCGCAGGTAAAATGCGGCCATGTGGGGGTCAGAGCCGGCGTCGACAACAGCAACATCGAGATAGGATACATAGTAAGCCTTCCCCCCGACCCCATGAAAGCCGCCGAAGAAGTAAGGGAAGAGTTCAAAGCGATAACGGGAAAGGACATCCGCGTAATCATCACGGACACCTGCGGCAGATCCTTCAGGCGCGGTCAGACCGGCGTTGCCATAGGATGGGCGGGAATGAAAGCCATCTGTGACTTCAGGGGAAAGAAAGACCTCTTCGGACGCGTCCTCGAGATAACCGAGGAAGCCGTCGTCGACGAATTCTCGGCATTCGCCAACTTCATCATGGGAGAGAGCAACGAAGGTATCCCCGCCGTCATCTTCCGCAACTGCCCGCACTGGGAGGGACACGACAACCTTTACTTCACGCCGAAGGAAGACATCACGAGAAAAGCCCTCAAGAAACTCAACAACCTCGAATAACGGCAAAACGAAGGGCAAAACGAAGCAACGGCAAAATAATCGGATAAATAAAAAATAACAAAAAACGGAATCCTAATCAAATAAATAACCGAAAATACCCAAAAAATAACACCGATAATTACCTGAAACAATAACCGAAAATAAACAGAAAATAATGTTAAAAACGTAAAAGCAAAGAAAATATTCAAAATATCGGAAATACCAGACGGTATTCCGATTACTCAACACACTTTTCCTTCCGACTTAAAGAAACTTAAAAGATCAGAAGATATGGTTTAAGACCGCAATGATAATTCCGATTGCCGCCGCAAAAACCAGAACCAGCTTCGGTGAGATATGTAAGGAACGCTTGTCCTCGCTGTCATAATATGTAACAAGACCTGCGGACGAAACCATTCCGCCGCCTTTGTTCTTTACTGCCATGCCTATTATATTGGTTTTCGACATATATAAAATAAAGGCAAGAATAAAATAAAGCAGGAAACAAAGTCAGGCAAAGGATGCGGAGAATGAGAACGGGCGACACATACACAATAGCGGGCAAAGTCTGTCTCGGACGCGAATTGGAACTCGCGGATGCCGAAATCGACGTCGAAAACGGCATCATAAAGAGCATCAACGAGACCGGGAGCGCAGGAGACGCCGCCAAACCCTGGATATTCCCCTGCTTCTTCAACGCACACACCCACCTCGGCGACACCGTCGCCATGGACATCGAGACAAAGCCCGGCATGACCCTCTCCGACCTTGTCGCACCCCCGAACGGACTCAAGCACAGAATCTTAAGCGAAACGCCGTCGGAAACCCTCATCGACGCAATCACGCAGAGCCTGAAGTTCATGAAGAGGAGCGCGACCGCGGGATTCTGCGACTTCCGCGAAGGCGGAAAAGAAGGCGTAAACGCGCTCAAGACCGCACTCGACAACTCCGGCACCGGACTCAAAGCCATCATACTCGGACGAAACGGCGGGGAGACGGTCGCGGACGGCATAGGAATCTCGAGCACGAAAGAAGGGGAGCAGGTCCTTGAGTTTGCCGCCGAAACCAGAAAACGCGGCGGATTCGTCGCGTTCCACGCCGGCGAAAAGGACACGCGCGACGTCGACGCCGCAATCGATGCGCAGCCCGACCTCCTCATACACATGACGCACGCCACCGACTCGCAGCTCAGACGCTGTGCGGACCTGGGAATCCCCATCGCCGTCTGCCCGCGTTCCAATCACATACTCGGTCAGAGCACCTCAAACGAGCACCCGCCGATAAGAAAAATGCTCGATATCGGCTGCGAAATCCTTCTGGGCACGGACAACGTCATGTTCGTCCAGCCCGACATGTTTGCGGAGATGGCCTTCGTCAGCTACGCATACGGTCTCACCCCCGACGAGATACTCAAGATGGCAGTCGCCGGCTCAAAACTTATTAACAACCCCTTTTTCATCGAAGAAGGCAACATTGCCGCCTTTTACACAATAAACCCCGAGACCTCCAATCTGCGCTTCAGCAGATCTCCGAAAAAATCCGTCGTAAATCGCGGCGTTTTTCCGGAATTTTAGAGAACAATTTTATGCAACAAAAAATAAAATTGTTCAGTCAATTTTAGGGAGGTATTAGATGTTCACCAATATTCTCGTAGCAATTGATGGTTCGGAATCAGGCAAAAAAGCATTCGAAGCCGCACTCGGAGAAGCAAAAGCATACCCGGGGGCAACGGTAAATGCAATCTACGTCGTCGAAAACGGGGGCTTAGACGACCTGCCGCCTGACAACGACAAAGAAACACTTTACAACAGATTCGAATCAATAGGCAGAGAGATTCTTTCGGGCTATGAAAAGACCGCGGAATCTCAAAACGCCAAATTCAATGCCGTGATCAGATACGGTCACGCAGGCAAAGAAATAACAAAATATGCCGAAGAACTCGGTGCTGACCTGATCATCATGGGCTCTACCGGCAAAAGCAACATTGAAAAATTATTACTCGGCAGTGTCACGGAATTTGTCATCCGTCACAGCAACGTATCAACCCTGGTGGTGAGATTATAGAAGAAAAATTAGTCAGAGACTACATGACCGACGATGTGGTATCGGTGGAAACTCCGGGAAGCAGAGACGATGTTCTCAGAATTCTGAAGAGAACGGGAATCAGCGGCGTACCGGTCACAAAAGACGGCAAACTTGTCGGAATCATTACAAGAAAGGATCTCCTCAGAAAATCCGACGAGACACAGCTCAGCATACTCATGACCGCGGATCCGGTCACAATCGGACCCGATGCGACCATTAACGAAGCCGCAAGGATAATGACGAAGAACAAGTTCAGAAGGCTTCCGGTCGTCGAAAACGGCAAACTCGTCGGAATCCTGAGTGTCGCCGACCTTATCGGCGCGGTTGCGCAGATGAAGATAAAGACACCCATCAAAGAAGGCTACACAAAACAGACCTTTGCTCTCTGGGACAACACACCGCTCCCGCTCGTCGGAAGCATCATGGAGATGTCCGGATACGACTCCATCCCCATCCTGAACAAGGATGCAATCCTTACCGGAATCATCTCCGAGCGCGACCTCATCAAGAACGCACTCATAGAGGACAGCGTCGAGGTAAGCGACCTTTCGACCGGAACCGACGACGACGAATGGACATGGGAGAGCATCCGCGACATGCACACAATCTCGTTCGGAATCTCAAAGGTCCAGCTTCCCGACAAACTCGTGAAGGACGCAATGATAAAGGACGTCGTCGCAGTCCCGCAGAACGCGGAGCTCAGCGAATGTGCCCTTAAGATGAAGCGCTCGAGAGTCGACCAGCTGCCTGTCATCAACGGCAACAGAAAGATGGTTGCAATGCTCTTTGACCGCGATGTTATCAAAGCATTAATAAACTAAACGCATTAATAAGTAAATACTGATTTAATCAAATCCATACAATTCATTTTTCCGGAAATTTCAATATCGCTATCAGTTTTTCGGAGAGATGAAAAGGATTTATTAAATTTTAATGCCGCGACTCCCGAAAAGCGCCTTCAAGCGAAAGTCGGGAAGCGGGGCACCTGCGGGTTAATCCGACCCGTGTAGTCTTCTGTGATATCTTTTGACCTGAATTACCAAAGAATAAACTGCTGCAAAACTTATTACGGAACCCTGCGAAACCCTAAAAACTTTACAAAATTCCACAAAACTCCACAAAAACTTAAAACTCCACAAAACTCACAAACTACAAAATCCAAAAATCCACAAACTCCAAAAATCCACAAAACCCTACGACATTACTGATGAAATCCTTGAATCGGGGAGTGTTTTAGAATGCAACAGGAAAACTCGGATATCTTAAAAGGAACCACAACCGTAGGCATCATCTTTGACGGCGGAGTAATCCTAGCCACCGAAAGACGTGCCACCATGGGTAACATGATTGCCAGCAAGACGGCAAAGAAAGTCTATCAGATCTCGGACAGAATCGGTATGACAACGGCAGGCGGTGTCGGCGACGCACAGCAGCTTGCACGTCTGATGCAGGTCGAGAGCAGCCTCTACAATATCAGAAGGAGCAGACAGATGACGGTCGGCGCCTCCGCATCGCTCTTAAGCAATGTGCTTAACCAGCACAGGATGATGCCCTACTACGTCCAGCTCCTTGTCGGCGGCGTCGACAAAAACGGTCCGTCCATCTACTCTGTGGACGCAATGGGCGGAGCCTCGCCCGAAGAGGACTTTGTCGCAACGGGTTCGGGATCGCCCTTCGCATACGGCGTTCTCGAAGACAGATACAAGAAAGGCATCAGCGAGAAGGATGCGACCGCACTTGCGGCACGCGCAATCACCTCGGCAATGAGAAGGGATTCCGCATCCGGCGAGGATATCTGCATTGTATCCATAACCAAAGACAAATATGAAGAAGTAAGCAAAAAAGGAATAACCAACTGATTTTTTTTCTTTTTTTAGGATTTGTTTTTTTATGCTGATTGAAGACAGGCTCAAAGAACTTAAAGCTAAGATTAACTCCAAAGTACCGGCAGGAATCAATGTCTCGGATGTCGAATTCGAAGGTCCGGAACTGGTTATCTACACCGACGACCCCAAGAAATTCGCCGACGAGGCGGACCTTATCAAAATCCTTGCGCGGGATTTAAGAAAACGCATAGTCGTAAGACCCAATATCCTCGAAGACCCCGAGAAGGCGACGACGAAGATAAACGCCGTCGTACCCGAAGGCGCGGGAATCACCGACATGTTCTTCGATCCCGATACAGGAGAGGTCTTAATCGAGGCGGAAAAGCCCGGCGTCGTCATAGGAAAGAACGGCGCAACCCTCCGCGACATCACAAAGGAGATAGGCTGGACACCCAAGGTCGTGCGAACGCCGCCAATCGAGAGCGTCACCGTCAAACAGACAAGGCAGTATCTCAGAGCGTTCAAGGACGAGAGAAAGGAATTCCTAAGAACAATCGGAAGAAGGATTCACCGCGACATCACAAGCAAGGACAGATGGCTCCGTGTGACCACTCTCGGCTGCTGCCGCGAGGTCGGACGCGCGGCATTCCTCCTGACAACGCCGGAGAGCAAAATTCTCATCGACTGCGGCGACAAGCCCGGCAGCGACGGCGTTCCCTACCTCTACGTCCCCGAGATATACCCGCTCAACACCCTCGATGCCGTCGTTCTCACGCACGCACACCTCGACCACTGCGGTCTGATTCCGCTCCTCTACAAATACGGATATCAGGGACCCGTATACAGCACGCCGGCAACAAGAGATCTTGCCGTCATGCTCCAGCTCGATTACCTCAATGTCGCGGTAAACGACGCAAATCAGGTGCCGTATTCCTCAAAAGAGGTTCAGGAATACTTAAAGCGCTCGATTACCCTCAACTACGGCAGTGTCACCGATATCGCCCCCGACGTCAAGCTCACCTACCATAACGCGGGGCACATCCTCGGCTCGGCAATCGCACACTTCCACATCGGCGACGGTCTCTACAACATCGCCTTCACCGGCGACTTCAACTACGGCAAAACAAGACTCTTCGGTCCCGCAACCTCGCAGTTCCCGCGTCTCGAGACCGTCTTCATGGAGAGCACGTACGGCGGTTCCGAGGACATTCAGCCCTCGATGGCGGATGCCGAGACAAAACTCTACGAGATAATCAACGAGACCATAAAACGCGGCGGCAAAGTCATCATACCGGCGTTCGCGGTCGGCAGATCGCAGGAGGTCATGCTCGCAATCGAGGAGGGAATGCGCCTTGAAAAGATTCCTAAGGTCAAGGTCTACCTTGACGGCATGATAAAAGAGGCAACCGCGATTCACACAACCTACCCAGAATACTTAAACCCCGACCTCAGAAAGGAGATCTTCCAGGAAGGCCACAACCCCTTCCTTGCCGAATGCTTCGTGCAGGTCGACTCCCCCGCAATAAGGCAGGAAGTCATAGGCGGCGACCCCTGTATCATCATCACCACGAGCGGTATGTTAAACGGCGGTCCCGTCATGGAATACCTCTACGGTCTTGCGCCCTATGAGCAGAACTCCCTCGTATTCGTCGGTTATCAGGCGGACGGAACAATCGGACGCAGAATCCAGAAGGGCTGGAAGGAAGTGCCGATGGGAAGACGTGAGACCATCATCCTTAACCTCGAGATTCACACCGTCGACGGATTCTCCGGACATTCCGACAGAAAACAGCTCATGGCATGGGTAAACCATCTCAACCCGAGACCCGAGAGAATCTTCACCATCCACGGCGAAGAGAAGAACACAATCGATCTCGCAAGCTCAATCTACAAGCGGTTCAGAATCGAGACCCACTCCCCCAAGAATCTCGAGACATACCGCATGGTATGATACTGAAAAATATCCGAAAACCCACACTTTTTTGCATCTCAAATACTTCTCAAATTCTTCTCAAATTCTTCTCAAATTCTTCTCAAATGCTTCACGCTTCACAAATACTTCTCAAATGCTTCTCAGATTCTTCTCGAATATCATAATTTTCTCAAATATCTTAAATATCTGAAATGCCCTATATCCCCATAGGATTCGGATATGGGGGACGAAAATACCTGCGCAAAGACCGGCGGAAACAGCGGTGAAAATTGCGGCGAAAATACCGGTGCAAATACCTGCGGGAATACCCGCAGAAAGACTGCGGTTGTCGTCACCATACTTGCCGGCGCATTCGCGGTAATGGCGATGTCAAACGCCGTAGTGCCCGTTCTCAATCTGCTCGCGAAGGATTCGCCGCAGATACAGGGCATAATCTATTCCGCCTATTTCCTCGGCGCTTTTCTTACCGTCCTTCCCGCAGGCATGATCTCCGACAGGGTCGGCAGAACTCTGCCGATACGTGCGGGTCTTATTCTGACCGTTGTCGCGGGCATCGCAATGATTCTGCTGACAAACCCTTACATGATTGCGGCGGCACGCTTTGCCGAGGGAATAGGCGCGGGACTCTTTGTGGCATCCGCACTTGCGTGGATTAACGAACAGGAAGAGCACAAAAAAATCTCCGGCTACTATTTCGCCTGCATAAATCTCGGATTTTTGAGCAGCCTAATCCTTACGGGATACTTCAGCGGCTACAGTCTCATGACCGGCGTGCTCATATTCACGGTTCTTGCCGCCGCTTCTCTTATACTCTCCATGGGGACGATACGCGGGAACACTGGAAATGCAGGGAACACAGGGAACACCGCCGCCGAAGAAAAAGCAAAGCGGTCTCCGCTCTCGGAGATAATACTCGGATCCCTCGCGCTCTTCTTCTCGGTCGCGGTCCTTTCCGGCACAACGGGTGTCGTTATCTCGTTATATCCCGGATTTTCCGGCATAAGCGCTCTTGCCGCCGGAATACTGATAGGGCTCATGGATCTCGGCACCATAACTTCATCGCTTTACGCATCGCGAAGAGCCGGAAGAGGTGTCCGGTTTGAGATCCCTGCCGGCGCTCTTATCATAGCCGCGCTTGTCCTCGTAATTCTGCTCATACCCGCAGGAAATCTGATTGCGGCGGGACTTCTCTTCATCGGCATCGGCGCCGCATACGGCACGGTCACGATTGCCCAGGTCGATTACCTCTCAAAGACAAAATACGGGCAGGGAGCCGTCCTCGGAATATACAACCTCTTCGGATACGCAGGCATGGCTTTCATGCCGTTTGCAGCCGGCATCATTGCCGAAAGTTCGTATCCGAGTGCTTTTATCGCAACGGCATTGCTCTGCCTTACGGTATGCGCAACGGCGGTTCTCGCGGCAAAAGGCAGAAAAGACTGAACAAAAAAAGTTTTTGAGAGTCTTGATTGTTTTTGAGATATTTTATAGCTTTTTGAGAGTTTTGAGAGTTTGTGATTGTTCTGATTTTACTTAATGCCGAACAGCGCCTTCAGCAGCTCGATATATGACGAAAATGTATTCTGAAGTTTCGTCATCTCACTTGAGATCGGCAGTTTCATGACATGCGATGCCACGGGTGTCGGCTCAGGCGTAGGTGTGGGAACCGGTGTCGGCGCCGGTGTTGGTGTCGGCGTGGGAACCGGCGTAGGCGTTGCCGTAGGCTCGGGTGTCAGGTCGTATATGACGAAATTACCCCACGATGCCGCTTCGGTAAGATAGATGTATTCCTCGGCTTCTCCGTAGTCGCCGCCGCTGCCGATGTTAACGAGTTTTACCTTAACCTTGCCCTTCATCTTATCTACATCATCAGGTGTGTAGATTACCGAAAATTTCTCCTTGGATGATGAAGTCCAGTAAGGATCGTCCACGGACCATGACCTTGATTTGACTGAACTGCCTGCCTTATCATACAGACAGAGTTCATAGATCTTATCATATCGCGAATACTTTACATAGTCCGGATAACCTGCCCAGTCCGAGAGCTTTATCTGGTAGAGTTCATATCCGATTTTGGGCGAAAGTTCCGCAGATACCGGCGCCGCCGCAAGCGAGAATATCAAAACTCCGAGGAGCATAAGGACTAGCAAAGATCCTATAGCCAGTCTTCCCGCATTGCCTTTCTTTTCCGGAATATTGCCGTTCATACTGTTGTTCATATCGTTCATATAAATGCCACCTCGCCGCTTATCACAACATAGTAGAAGACCGCAAACATGATGATTGCGGGCAACACCGCCGCTATTACCGCGAATTTGGTATCCTGTATATAGCCCGCCATGAGTCCCTTTATCTGAAGGAAGATAAGGAAGAGCGGTGCAATGAAGATTCCTACGAGCGGAATAAGCCCGATTGTTCCCAGCGCCGTTGTCGAATAAATCGTCGTGCCGAGGGATTCGGGCAGGCTGAGTCCCTGACGCGTAATCTTTGTGAGCAGGAATACCAGAATGCCGTATACGAGCACACAGATAATCGAGAATATCAGATACTCGAGGATGAGTCTGACGAGTTCGCCGCCGTTGGAGAGCAGGGCGCCGAATATCGCGTTCTTAGGCGCTACCGACGAACCGATGACCGCCGCTATCACAACGTTTACAACCGAGAACAGAACCAGCATCAGAATGCCGTAGATCAGAACCGAGACCGTGCTGTCAGAACTCGAGGACTCGAATGTCTCGGACGGATATCTGATAAAGCCGATTATTTTCTCGGGAAGGGAGAGCGAACCCTGCGAGTATTTGTACTCGCCGAAAGACTGCCGTCCGGAATCATACGACGATCCGTAATCGGAATCATAACCGCGTTCGTATTCGTCTCCCCTGCTGCCGCCGTAGCGGTCGTAATCGCCGTAGCCGTCGGAGTATCGGTCGGAATAATTGTCGGAGTAATTGCTTCCGTTATTGCCGTAATTGTCGGAGTAATTTTCAGAGTAATTGTTTGAGTAGTTGTCCGAGTAATTTGAGTAATTGCCGGAGTTGTTCTGCGAATAACCGTCCTGATAGCCGTTGCCGTAGCCTTCGTTTCCGTAACCTTCGTTTCCGTAACCGCCGTTACCGTAGCCCTCGGATCCGTAGCCGCTCATGCCGTCATTGTAACCGCCGTAGCCGCCGGAACGATTTGCGCCGTAGACATCGGTGTTCTCGTCCGAATATTCGTTATACGGCTGACCGTTCGGATACTGCGTGCCGTTTCCGGGATACTGCTGAGAGTTCTGCCCGTAGTTATCCGAATATCCCGGGTCATTTCCGTAGCCGCCGCCGTACTGCGGTGCCTGTCCGTAACCTCCGGAAGCGTTCTGACCGCCGGCACCGTAACCGCCGTTCTGACCGTAGTCCTGACCGTACGCCTGTGTCTGCCCGAATGCGCCGGTCGCCGGTGCCTGCTGATATCCGCCGCCCTTGTTACCCGTGACCGAGAGGAGCTGCCTTAAAACATTGTCACGCTCCTCGTCGAAATCAAAGGTCATTGTCATCGACGCGGTTTCATTCAGGTTATAGCAGACCGTAACCTCGATGCATGGCTCGTAATAGCCGTTTACAATCGCCTTTGCGCTTTGTATTACATCATACGGATATTCGTAGGGTTCAACTCCGCCTGCGGCAAGATCCAGCCTCAGTTTGCTCTCATCCATTGTCAGATGATAGAGCTGCCCGCCAACCCGTACTTTTGACGTTAGATAATTCAAGATACCATCCCTTCAATTGCTCTGAAAAATTATTCGTAATTAATTATTCTGCTTTTAAGGTTTAACTTATTAAAATATTATGCTTTTCAATACCGCCGAAAGCATGCAGAAAAATTTACGCATTTACGCGTCGCCGGAAGAAGAGCGTCAAAAAAGCGTCAAAAAAAGAGAAAATTGCGGTTAAATTATCGAATTGATCAGACTGACATAGCTGTCGTAGATATACTGGATATATCCGAGAAGATCGGATATCAGCGGCAGCTTCATCAGTCCCGCATTCTCTTTGCCGGCAAGCGGACGCGGAATCGGACCGTTTAAGGCATCCTCTTTGGATGACGAATCCGTATCCTTCGGTGCCTGTGTGGGCGATACTGTAGGCACGACAGTCTCCGAAGGCGTTACCTCAACCGTCGGAATTGTTGTCGGCACCGGCGTCGGAGTAGGGGTTGGTGTCGGAGTCGGAGTTGCGGTCGGCTCCTCTGTCGGCGCGGTTGTCGGTGTTGCCGTCGGAGTAGGGGTTGCGGTAGACTCCTGTGTCGGCGTTGGTGTAGGTGTCGGTGTTGACGTTGTCGGAGTGGGTGTCGGCGTCGGTGTGGCAATCGGCGTTGACGAAGGCGTCAGAACATGAATCGGATGGGTATTCCATGCATCTTCGACCAGATACACTCTTTTCATAACATCATTGTGGTTATTATCGGTATCCGTGACCTCAAGTTTTACCTCGACTCTGCCGTTGTACTTCTTCACTTCTTCATCGGTGTAGATATACACGGGATCCGCTGCCTTTTCCCAGCTCATGCCCGAAGGCCAGTACGAAGGCGAAAATTCCCATTTTCGATCTTTTATGCCGGCGGCATCGGTAGTGCTTTCATCTTTATAATGCACCTCGTAGATTGTTTCGTATTCCGAATAATCCTTATAATCCGGCAGTCCCGCCCAGTCGGCAAGATTGATCCTATAAATTTCCCAATCGAAATCGACGGTTAAATCCGCACTTGCGGGCACAGCCGGGGTTGCGGCAAGGAAAAATGCCGCCAATATCATTCCGAACTTCATAGTCTTCATGCGTACACCACCGCACCGCTCATTATAAAGAAATAAAACAGCCCCGAGAGAACCGCAAACGGAACCGCGGAAGCAATCAGGGAGAACGACGTCTCCAGTTCACAGGCACTGCAAAGACCTTTCATCTGAAGATAGAGCATGTAAAACGGCGCCAGAAAAACGCCGACAAGCGGGATCAGACCGACCGTTCCGAACGCCGTTGCCGAGTAAAACGTCACCGACATCGACTCATGGAATTCAAGCTCCGAGCCTAAAGCATTCAGCATGATGCGGGTGCACAGACCGTAGATTACTATCGCCGCCGCCGTCATCACGAAGATGATGATTGCGGTCACGACAAGACCTCCGAAATCCCTGAAGAGATGCCCGAAGAAGGGGTTGTCCGGCGCCGCCAGCATCCCGACAAATCCGCAGATTACGGTGTTTACGACCGCAAACAGGAAGGTGACGGCGATGAAGTAGAAGAGGCTCTTATCCGGCGTATCTCTGCCGACAGCCTCGAAGGTCTCGGACGGATAGCGCAGGAAATCGATATATTTCTCCGAAATCGAGAGTTCTTCAACAGGTTCGTGATCATCGGAGAGATGATAATAGCGGTTGGAATTCGAATCGGAATGTAAACCGGAATACGAATTTGAATAGGAGCCCGAATATGAACCTGAAGACGATCTTGAATATGAACCGGATGAACCCGAATAAGAACCTGTATGCGATCCGGAAAATGACGTATTTCCTGAGCGATATCCGGATAAGAAAGAATCGGACGCATGACCCGACCCCGAGGAGTGACCGTGCGATGACGATGACGATACCGACGATGACGACGATGCTGATGACCCCGATGAATACGATGCGCCGGGTGCCGGGGATGCCGTGAACGATGAGGATGCGGCGGGCGAATTCTTGCGTGACGTCAATTCCTCCAGCGCTTTCTTCATCTCATCGGCGCTCTTAAAATCGATATCTATTACGGCATCTCCGAAATCGCCGTAGTTCACCGTTATCCCGATGGAAGGTATCGACCCCGCGGACTCTTTTATCTTAAGAATTGAATTGTATGCATAAAAATACGGCTCAACCGACTCGGATATTGAGTTAAGCCGCAAACCGTCCCGTTCGAAGACAAGACACAGGCTCTGACCCCCTACAGTGACAATATAGTTTTCACCGCTGTGACCGTACGTCATATCGTTATCACTCTTATTCCATATTAGATATGCATAATATGCAAAGAAGATATTTATTATCGTTTCAGTTTTAAAGCCGCAGGCAGACTCACGTTACGATCCGGTGCGCACGATGTGCACGATCCTTACCGTGCTCAAGGTGCGCAAGGTGCGGACCCGCATGTCTTAAGCGGCAGTCCTCTGTAAAAAGCAAAAACACAGTTTATATTGAAAAACGCCGATATAGAATATATCGGGCGATTACGGTAACCGATATCGCAAGTGACCGGCAAATGATATCAAGTCATTATATTTCAAGTCATTATATTATATGAATTAAGGACGCAGGATGAATTGCGCTATGATGAATTAAGGACGTGAGACTATTATAGAGATTGAATACAGAATACTGGTTTATATCATATTGAACCTCTTTGTCGCCTTCGTTTACGCAAACGACAAGAGAAAAGCGGTCAACAAGGACTGGAGAACACCCGAGAGTTCGCTCATCACATGTGCCCTCTTCGGACCCTTCGGAGCAATCGCGGCAATGCACATCATGCACCACAAGACCCATAAACCCAAGTTCTATCTGGTGTATCTGTTCGCGGTCATACACATCGTGCTCATCGCAAAACTCGCCGGTCTCTTCTGACCGGCATTAAAATTACTTTTTGAAGAAATTGCTTTTGAAAACAAATCACTTTTGCAATCAGATTAATTTTTGAAAAGAATTGCTTTTGCAATCAAATTACTTTTTGAAAACAAGTGCGAGGGAAGGGATTCGAACCCTCGAATACCTACGTAAATAGGCCCTGAACCTATCGCCTTTGACCTGGCTCGGCAACCCTCGCTCCAATAAAATTGTGCTTTAATAAATAGGCGTTCCTATAAAATAAACTTTGGTCTTTGTGCGGATTGGCAAACCAAAATCGCAAACCAAAATCCGCCGAATCCGGCAGGAGTCGCCTTTAGGATCGCAAAAAATTAAAAGAGGTTTGATTGGTTTGATTTGTTTGATTGATTTGATTAGTTTGATTGGTTTAATTGGTTTGACTATTTCCTGTCCTTATGATATTCAGTCACGTTTCTCCGCGTTCTTTGCAGCCTCGGCATGGGACTTCATTGCCTCGACATGCTTCTTAATCTCGGCATCGCGAAGGACATTGCGTCTTATCTTGCCAGAGATCGTCTTCGGAAGGTCATCCACGAACTCGATCACACGCGGATACTTGTAAGGTGCCGTCGTTCTCTTCACATGCTTCTGAATATCTATTACCAGGGAATCAGACGGTTCATACCCGTCCTTAAGCACCACAAACGCCTTTACGACCAGTCCGCGGATCGGATCGGGTGAACCTACGACGGCTACCTCTTTCACGCTCGGGTGCTCCATGATTGCCGATTCCACCTCGAACGGACCGATTCTGTAACCGGAACTCTTGATGACGTCATCGCTCCTGCCAACAAACCAGAAGTAACCGTCATTGTCCATATACGCCTTGTCGCCGGTATAGTAGAAACCGTTCGAGAACGCCGCTTTGTTCTCCTCGGGATTGTCCACATACTCCATGAACATGCCGACGGGCTTCGGATTGACCTTAATCGCCATTCTGCCGACCTCGCCGATGCCGACCTTCTTTCCGTTGTCGTCGTGAAGCTCGATATGCCATCCCGGTGACGGCTTACCCATCGAACCGGGCTTGACCTCCATGCACGGGAATGTGCCGATACAGAGAGTAAGTTCGGTCTGACCGTATCCTTCGTAGATTGTAAGACCCGTTCCCTCTTTCCAGACCTTGATGACCTCGGGATTGAGCGGTTCGCCGGCACTGCAGCAGTGACGGAGAGATTTAAGGTCGAACTTGTGCAGATCCGCCATAATCAGCATACGGTAGATTGTCGGCGGACAGCAGAACGAGGTAATCTCATACTTCTCGAGAATCGGAAGGATCTCGGTCGCATTGAACTTGCCGCGATAGTCGTAGACGATACTGCATGCACCCTGAATCCACGGACCGAAGAACTTGCCCCACGATGATTTGCCCCATCCGGTATCGGAGAGCGTGAGATGCACGTCGTCTTTCTTCAGATCGAGCCAGAAGGCCCCGGTTGTCAGATGTCCGAGAGCAAGGGCATGGTCATGCATAACCATCTTTGCATCGCCCGTGGTTCCCGAGGTGAAGTAGATAACCATCGGATCGGATGAACGCGTCTTTTCAATGCCGCTCATCACAAGTTTGCTGGATACGGGCGCGGGGTAGTCAAGCTCCACAAGGTAGCTGATCCAGTTGTCGCGAACGCCGTCCACGACAAGCCTTGAGCGAAGCGAGGGACATTCGGGGCAGATCTCCTCGACCTTGGATGCGTTCTCCATATTCGTGACGATCATCTTGAATCCGGCGGCATTAGCACGGTATTTTAGATCTTTGGGCGTCAGCATCGTCGGACAGGGGATGAAGACCGCACCTAGTTTAATGCAGGCCAGCGCAAAGAACCACCATTCGGGGACACGCGGGAGCATGAGAGCAACGCGGTCGCCCTTCTTGATGCCGTATTTGAGAAGCATGTTTGCCGCTTCATTGGACTTGTTCGTAATCTGATGGAATGAAAATGCCTTTTCATAGCCGCTCTGATTAATCCAGACCATTGCACGCTTATTTCTGTCGATCTTGCCCCATGCGTCCACGACATCGAATCCGAAATTGAAGTATTCGGGAACGTCGATCCTGAAATTGTTGTAGACCGTGTCATAGTCCTCCATGTTGGGAATGCTCTTCGGTATTCTGTCGCGAAGTGTCAGGAGTTCGGTTACGCACCTATTGGCGGCATCGGATTTTGCACCGACCGCACCGCCTTCGGCAACACCTGCTCCGCAGAGATCGTTTATCCATTCCGAACGGGATTTACCCTGTTTTGCAGACAAATCATCTATCTTTCCGACGAGTTTGTCATCCATAGTTACGGAAAATCGCACCATTGTGAATAGTGATTGTGGTGCTAAGTATATAATACTTTCCGAGATTATGCACCACATACATAAATTTTTTACAAACGGCGCACCAAAATACATGTGTATATCGGCATGTCGGTATTTTAAGGTGCCTTTGTCAATGTATGTGCGGTGCAACAGGGGTACAATGCGATGCAATGATGTGCCATATGGTGCAGTTTAACGACATTGCCGTGCTGCCGTCTGCTGCCGCAATTCGATGCGGTGCGTCATCGGTGTTTATCGTCGGTGTATGTATGATGCGAATGCTGTATGGTGCGAATGTTTGTATAATGAGGATATCTGTATAATGCGAATGCCTGTATGGTGCGGATGTTTGTATAATGAGGATATCTGTATAATGCGAATGCCTGTATGGTACGAATGTTTGTATGGTATGGATGTCCGTATAATGCGAATGTTTGTATGGTGCGGATGTCTGTATAATGCGGATGCATGTATGATATGATATCGGTTTTGAAAAATGAAAATAAAAAAATGAAAAATGAAAAAAAGAAAAAAGGTTAGATTATTCCCCTTTTGACTTCTTAAGCTCGATCTCGCGGAGTTCGTTTCTCTTGATCTTTCCGGATATGGTCTTTGGGAGTTCTTCCACGAACTCAATGACACGCGGATACTTGTAAGGCGCCGTTATCTCCTTGACGAACTTCTGAATATCAACAATCAGCTCGTCACTCGGTTCATATCCGGAATTAAGGACAATAAACGCCTTGACGACCATACCGCGTATTCGGTCGGGTGTGCCGACAACCGCCGATTCCTTGACCGCGGGATGCTCCAGAAGTGCCGATTCGACCTCGAACGGACCGATTCTGTATCCCGAACTCTTAATGACATCATCGTTTCTGCCGACGAACCAGAAATATCCGTCTTCGTCGCGGTATGCCTTATCTCCGGTATAGTAAAATCCGTTCACGAACGACTCGCGGTTCGCCTCTTCGTTGTTGAGGTATTCGACGATAAGACCGACGGGTCTGGGATTGAGCGAGATGGCAATTCTGCCCTCCTCGTAGTCCTTCACGGGTTTTCCTTCGTCATCGTGAAGCTCGATATTCCAGCCGGGCGAGGGCTTGCCCATCGAACCGGGCTTGTTCTTGATACAGGTGAAGGACGCTATCGCACAGCAGGTCTCGGACTGACCGTATCCCTCGTGAATCGTAAGACCGGTTCCCTCCTCCCAGATTCTGATAACCTCGGGATTCAAGGGCTCGCCGGCACTGCAGCAGTGGCGAAGCTCGGAGAGATCGAATTTGCTTAAATCCGCCAATATCAGCATGCGGTAGATTGTCGGCGGACAGCAGAAACTCGTAACCTCATACTTCTCGAGGAAGGGCAGAAGCTGGGTTGCCTCGAATTTGCCCCTGAAATCAATTACAAGCTGACATGCGCCCGCAATCCACTGACCGAAGATCTTGCCCCACGCACATTTCGCCCATCCCGTATCCGAGGACGTGAAGTGGACGTCGTTTGGTGTAAGGTCATGCCAGAGTTCGGCGGTAACGCGGTGACCGAGCGGATACGCATTGTTGTGCAGCACCATCTTCGGCTCGCCCGTGGTGCCGGATGTGAAATATATAAGCATCGGATCTTTGGAGCGTGTGCGCAGATCCGCGGGCATACTGACGGATTTATGGGATACCGGCGCCGGATAGAGAAGTTCCATCGGATAGCTCGCCCAGTTCTCGAGCTCTCCGTCGACGACCATCCTTGTCCTCAGCGTCGGGCACTGCTTGCAGATCTTGTTGATCTTGGGTGCATTCTCAAGGTCGGTGATGACCATCTTGAACTTGCCGGCATTTATTCTGTATTTGAGGTCCTTCGGTGTAAGCAGAGTCGGACACGGACATACAACCGCACCGAGTTTTATGAGTCCGATGACAAATATCCACCATTCGGGGACGCGGTGCAGCATAATCAGAACGCGGTCGCCTTTGTTTATATTGTATTTTAACAGGATATTTGCGACCTGATTCGAGAGATTCTTAAGATCGCGGAATGAATACTTCTTCTCCAGACCCTGCTGATTGGTCCAGATCATTGCAAGTTTGTTTCTGTCGGTCTCCGCCCACTTGTCTATGACATCGTATCCGAAGTTAAAGTATTCGGGAACGTCTATCGAGAATGTCTTGCATGTCTCCTCGTAATTCTTCATATTGTAGGCTTTCTCAAACGGCACTCTTGATACGGATTCTTCGGGAATGCTCTCGGCGCCGCTGGCTTTATCGATTTCGCTCTGCGGAATTCTCCAGAGTCTGCCGATCTTTACCCCCTTCATCTGACCGTCACGAAGCCATGTGTGTACCGTACGCGCCTCGACCTTGAGTGCGTCGGCAACTTCCTGAGGCGTGAAGTACTTCTCGGAGTCTTTGTTCATGACTACATGTATGTATCTCTAGTAGATTAATGTTGTTTTACGTCACGACACTGCACCGCAATTTCTGACACAAAACAACATAGTACGCCAAAGCAATCGCTTACCCGTTACCTCAAAGTACTTCGGATGCACCGTCACACCCGTCCGGACACGTCCCTGCACACCGGACATGCCCGACACTCCGGGACACTTCGGGACACGTTCAACACTGCGAACAATTTATGATCTCAGCCCCGCTTTCACCGGCAGCTATCTTACGCCATATGCCGTCATGAAAGGAAAACATCTTTTTTTAACGGCAATTTGCCCATATTTTCGCAAAGAAATAGTTAATATTATGCTAAGGCGGACTGAAAATTATATACACAAATGTCTGATAAGAAATACGAGTCCCTGAAAATAGAAAATATAGTTGCCTCGGGAGAAATAGCGGACACAATCGATCTGGAAAAGATATCCAAGAACATTGAGAACTGCGAACTCAATACAAAACGCTTCCCGGGAGCGGTCTACAGAATAGAAGATCCTAAGGTAGCATCCCTCATCTTCTCCTCGGGAAAGGTTGTTCTTACGGGATTACGCGACAAAGACGAACTTCCCCGCGGATTAAAGAAGATCATCTCGTCGCTCGGAAAAGTGGGAATAAAGACATTCGACGAACCGCGGGTTGCGATAACAAATATTGTCTGCTCATACGATATCGGAAAGCAGATCAACCTTAACCGCGTTGTAGTGACCTTAAATCTCGAAAGCATCGAGTATGAGCCGGAACAGTTCCCGGGTCTCGTCTACAGAATCGACGATCCCAAGATTGTCGCCTTAATCTTCTCCTCCGGCAAAATAATCCTCACCGGCGGCAAGAATATCGATGACGTAAAACGCGGTCTGGACTTCCTCGAGCAGAAACTCGACAGCATAATGTAGATCTCCCGATTTGACCCAAATACGAAAAACGGAAAAAAATCTTTTTATATTTTATTTGTAATTTTTTAAATTCCAAATTTTTAATTTCTTAAATTTTTAAATTTTAAATTTTTAATCACTGCCAGAACTTGTGGTTCTTGATATAATTTCTCTCCGCCTTTAAGATCTCCATATAAAACTCATCGCCCTTCTTAAATGTCGCAATTATTCTGGATACGGAATCGGGACCGACACCCCTTGCGGCAAACGCGGTTACCGCCGCCTTTCCGCTTGATAGAACAATGTTGGCGTTACGAAGCATCTTTACCTCAACGGCACGCTCTTCCGGCGTCTTTGTCTTCTTCGTCGCAATTTTGATATTGTCTTCCTCATAGGGCTTGAGCGCCGCAATCAGCCTCGCACCGCACTTCGGGCAGACAATCTCGTCGGGAACGCGCCCTACCGTGGTCCTGCTCTTCCAATCGCGGCAGTTCATGCAGAAGAGAATGATATTGTCATTCTCCAGCCTGTTCTTTATCGTCGTCAGAACCGCGGCATCCGCCGACTGCGGTGGGATTACATCCCGCGACGAAGATATACCCTCGCGCCCGATGGCACTCAGCGGCGCTATAACGACATCGCAGGCACCCGAATGAATCTCCGAGAGGATAAGTTCCGCCTTATCCGTGTCCATATTTATTGTGAAAAGCTCGCGATAGGCTTCTTTTTGTATGACGGTATTGTCGAAGAGTTCGGTCAGGCGGTGAATGCTTATCTTTTCGTAATCGGCATCGGAATCGATTGCACCGAACTTCTTTGCGACCTGAACCAGCTTCCATTTGTAGATTGCCGTGCGCTTAAGGGCAAGCTGGAGAATCCCGCGAACAGACTGCGGATCTATCGACCTTATCACTTCCAGGACGTCGGTCGAGCGGATTCCGCTCGTGAGTCTGAACACGATTCTGTATGCTCCGACCTCTATCCCCACCGAACTTCCGAAACGTGCGGCAAGAAGAACCGAGATAACGCGTCCGAGAGCCTCGTTTCCTTTGTGACCGCCGCAGACGTTTAAGACGACACCGTCGGGGTAGTATTCGATTGTAATCAGATTGTCCGATGCAATCGGCGAATTCGTATGCACCATACCCTCGAGAAAACTCTCGGCAAACCTGCGCGAGACCGCATCCGTCTTATATCCCGCAAAATCGCCGGTACGCCTGAGTCTGCCGACCTCGCGTGCAACATCGAACGGAACCGGGATCTGCTCACCCTCCCATGACGGCAGTTCGCCCTGAGCCTTCTTGGTCGGCTCCACCTTGATGATGCCGTCCTCGATTGCAAGAACGCGCCAGAGCTGACCTTTTGTTATGAAAGCCGCGCCCGTATAGATAAAACCGACGACAAAGGACTCGTCCAGAGTTCCCACATTCCTGCGCGAGACTATATCGTAGACTTTGACCTTTTTCTCGTCGTTTATCATCGAAAAGTTGGAATACAGATAATCTCTCGTCCTGCCGGTCTTGATTATCATACCCGATTCCGTCTTTATCATGCGGTGCTTGACCATCTGACCTGCGACGGTCTCTATGAGTTCGTCGAGGGTCTGTGCCCCGCAGTCCGAGAATACCGCCGTCCTCTCGAGAATATCATGCAGACGCTCGAAGGATATCTCGCCGTATTCGACCGCAATCGCGGCAATCTGGTTGGCAAGGACGTCGGCGGCATTCCTGATGAGAGTCAGATCCTCGCATTCGTTCGAAAGTCCGCGCCTCACGATAACGACGGACTCCAGAAGATCGTCAAAGCCGGTTGCAAGAATCCGCCCCACCGAGACCGTATCGAGTTTGTGACCGGCACGGCCTACCCTCTGAAGAAGTCGCGCCACCTCACGCGGAGAACCGAACTGAATCACCTGACCGACATGCCCTATATCGAGACCGAGTTCCATCGAGGACGTGCATATGAGGGCTTTGAGTTCGCCGCGCTTGTATCTGTCCTCGGCGTCGATCCTGACCTCGCGAGAGAGAGAGCCGTGGTGCACGTCGACATCGCCCCTCTCAATCAGTTCGTGACCCAGAGCTTCGGCGGTCACCCTCGTATTCACGAAGACGAGGGAGGAATCCTTCGAGTCTATCGCTTTTTCGACGGCTTTCACCTGCTCCGTGAAGGATTCGCCGGCATACTTCACGTCGACCGAGAGCAGGGGGGCGACGGGTATGTTGACAAGCTCATACGGTCGCTTTCCGCAGAGATACTCGGCAACGGCATCCGGATTGCCGACCGTTGCCGAGAGTGCAATCCGCTGGAATTCGCCGGAATACTCCCGCAGGCGCTCAAGTCCGACCGCAAGCTGTGCGCCGCGCTTGTTGCCGGCAAGCTCGTGAATCTCGTCCACGATGACGTAACGCACGTTTTTCATGTGCTCCCGCAGTTTTTTGCCGGTGAACATCGCCTGAAGAGTTTCGGGTGTCGTTATAAGCAGGTCGGGCGGCTTCAATGTCTGTTTTCGTCGCTCCGCCTGTGTCGTATCGCCGTGGCGGACGCCGACGGTAAGCCCGAGTTCATGGCACCACCACTCGAGGCGCAGGAGTATGTCGCGGTTCAGAGAGCGCAGCGGCGTTATGTATATCGCCTTAAAGCCGCTGCCTTCGGTAGAAAGCAACTTGTGAAATACGGGGAGCATGGCGCTCTCGGTCTTGCCCGTGCCCGTGGGTGCGATACAGAGGGTGTGACTGCCGCGCATTATAGGCGGAATCGTCTGTTCCTGCGTATCCGAAAGCTCCGTGAAGTTCCTTTTCTTCAAAAGAGCCTTTATTCTGTCGTCAAGCGAGTCTGCGGCGCCCATCTCAGTCCTCACCCCGTCTTGAGCCCTCGATATCGGGGCGGTTTCTTAAGCGATCTCCCGAACGCTTACTCCGGCGCCCGCTGTGCCCGCTGCTCCCGTTATGCTCTTTTCGCTTTTTTCGCTCTTTGCGCCCGTTACGCACGGGAATCTTCTTCTCTTCACCCTCGTCAATGAGGTTTCCGAGCGTGTTTATGTATGTGCCGTCGCTTAAGAAGACCTCGGCGTCGGATGTGTTTATGCACCTTGACAGCGGTCCGAGTCTGCTCAATTTCAGTTCGCGGACATCAATGCCGCCGGCAAGCTCAAAGAATGCGGGCACAAAGAGAACATGCGTATTTGCCGTCTTTTCGGCGAAATTTACGTCGGGTTCGGCATCGTTCGATTCGTTGTCATTCGTTTCGCCATTATTCTGTACGGCATCACCCGCCGTATCCGCATCACACGCGCAACTCTCGGAAAGTGCCGCTCTGCCGCGGGCTTTCCTTCCTGCGCTTTTTCCCGTTTTGTCCGTTTTCTCCGCTTTGCCCGCGTCCCTCTTCGAACCGCCGCCTTTACCTGCCTTCAAAGCCGCAGCCCCGCCTTCACCCTCATCGGAATAGGAACCCGATGATTCCATCCCGAAAAATCCGCCGTATTGCTCGTTCTTCCTGTATTTTGAGATGAATTCATCGGCATCGAGGCTGCATAGGAGATATGCGGGCTGCGAACGCAGCGAGCATCCTACCTCGTCATAAAGGCAGACCACGGGATGTGCGTGACCGCATACGATAAGTCTTCCGAGGAGGTCACCCGAGGGATATGTATGTCCGTGAATGTATCCGACGCCGTCTATGACCGCACCTTCTTTATCGAGGAGTTCGTCCGCCTCCAGAAAACGCTCGATGCCGACATCGTGGTTTCCGGGCAAGACCTTAAAGGGGACTTTCTCGCGAATCTTCGAGAATATCCTAGGCATCTCGTTTATCTCCTGCCATGTCGTCACGGGAATGGAGTGTTTGACGTCGCCCAGAAGAACCAGCAGGTCACATTTCGACTCGTCAATGCACTTTAAAAGCCGATTCAGACGCTCATCGCTGTTGCTTTGTATGTGAAGACCGTGGCGCGCCAGAAAAGTCTCCGCACCGAAATGCGCATCGGCGACGACCAGCACCCGCATCGTGTTCACGACTATGAGTGCGGGTCCCTGCGGCATAAATTCGGGCATCATTTTCGGTTTCCGTTCTCCTGCGTTCTCCTGTGTTCTCCTGTGTTCTCCTACAGTATCTTTATGTATCCGCCTTTTGGCAGATAGAGACTGCCGTCCTCCAAAAGTCTGTTTATGCTTTCATCGGCTTTCTCTCTGGGGATATTCCTCTCTTTACAGATATTGTAGAAGTCATCCCGCAATATGCCTTTCTTCGTGCTGTTCTCCTCTATTATCGAGAGAATGAGGTCATCGGCGTTTTCCTCCGAGGAACCGTCACCCGTGATTCCCGCACCGGCAACGCCGCTGCCTTCGGAACCGGCAGCCCCGTCCTCGCCCGTCGCCGACGGCATAAGACTGACGGCAATCACCGCGCTCTTCGCCATCGCACATATCTCCGCCGCCGCTTTCCTCCCGGCATCGGAGAGCCTTTCGGCGCCGGCGAGCAGGGACTCCATTCTCTCGGCTGTCTCATCCGCGGTCTGCAAAACCCATCTCACGCGGTTCTCCTTTGTCGACGGCGATACGGAATACGGGTGAATCATGCAGTCGCAGCCGTCGATTTTCGGACTTACTGCGGCTCTGTCTTTGAATAACGCCGCTTTTCCCCCACCGTCCGTTCCGCCCAATCCGACGAATCCGTCGGATCCGTCGAATCCCACGACTTCGCCGTATACGCATACAAACGAGGGTATCTCCATGCCGGAAATAACGCGGGCGCAGTCGGCCCTGTCGTTTCCGAAATTCAGCAGAAAAACGCCGGTCGGGTCCGCAACACGTGCGGAGAGGACAATCCCGCGATTATTCCTCTTTATATCCGTCAATACCCCGCAGACAAGAATGTCCTTCGGAGTCTCGGCGAAAATATCGGCAAACGAGCCTGCGGCTCTCCTCAAAGCGGGATTCAATGCCGCTCTTCCGACGCAGGCGCCGGCGGTACTGCCTTCATTGCCGGCGGCAACCGTATCATCCCGAGCCAATCTCTCGCGGATCCTGAATTCGCCGGCAAAATAACAGAGTGACATTTCCCTTGCTCCCTTGCTCTCCGGATTACCGATATTTCCCGAATAATCCTGTATATTATTTTATCGGGATAATTATTGATAATTTTCCGAGACCTTTTTCGGACAAATGATATTTTTGCGATCCGCTGCCGGACAAACAATCCTTCAGTCCACGACAAAATAATCCTTCAGAATTTTTCTTTGAACAATTACCCCGATATCGTTGCATATCCGACCGATATACGGCTGTATGAACAAATAGCATTTCATATTAATTAATGAAAGAAAGGATCTGTTATACAGTATAACAGCAATGTATAACTGCAATATACCGGCAATCCGTATCGGCATATAACGGTCAAAGGCGGTCCGAACGGATACCGAAAAAAAGAGGGAGATTAACGAGAATGGGCGAGAACAACACAATCTGGATTGAAAAATACAGACCGGCTACATTGAACGATGTCGTGGGGCAGCGCGAGATAGTCGAGCGTCTGAAGAACTATGTCGGTGCGCAGAGCCTTCCGCACCTGCTCTTCACGGGAACGGCGGGTATAGGAAAGACGACATCCGCCGTTGCACTGGCGCGTGAGTTCTTCGGCGAAAACTGGCAGGTAAACTTCAGGGAACTCAACGCATCCGATGAAAGGGGCATCGATGTTGTCAGAAATCAGATTAAGCAGTTTGCGCGCACGGCGCCGATAGGGAATGCGACCTTCAAGATACTCTTCCTCGACGAAGCCGACGCGCTCACAAACGACGCTCAGTCGGCACTGAGGCGCACGATGGAAAATTACGCCCACACGTGCCGTTTTATTCTGTCCTGCAACTACTCGTCAAAGATAATCGACCCGATTCAGAGCCGCTGCGCAATATACCGTTTCAAGCCGCTGGACAGGGAGGCAATCACCGAAGAACTCAAGAGAATTGCGAAGAACGAAGGTCTCACGATAAGCGAAGCCGCGATGGACGCCATTATCTACGTCGCGCAGGGCGATATGAGAAAAGCCATCAATGCCCTTCAGGGCGCGGCAATAATCAACGCCGATATCTCCGAGGACATGATCTATGAGATAACGTCGACGGCAAAACCCGACGAGATCCTCGAACTCCTCCACATCATTCTGAAAGGAAACTTCGAGGCCGCGGAGAACACCCTCAACGAGCTCACGGTCAAGCGCGGAATTGCCCCGAACGAACTCATAAATCAGTTCTACAGGACCCTTGTCAATGACACGACACTCGACCGCAGGCTGAAAGTCGAACTCATCAGCCATCTGGGCGAGGCCGATTTCAGGATAAGCGAAGGCGCGGATCAGAACATACAGATGGAAGCTCTCATGGCGCGCTGTGTCTTAAGCGCCGTCAATCACGGTAGTACAAAATGAAGGATAACGCAAAGGACAACGACGAAATGCTGCCCTTCGAAGGCGCGGATTCACAGAGCGAAGCCGCAAAAGTCACCGACAAGGCTGGCGACTGGGCGAAGTTCCTCAAAAAATACTACATGGCGGAACTCGGAGAGATCGGACGCGAATACTCCTTCCAGAACTCCAAAAAATCCCTTGTCATCGACTATCAGAAACTCGAGAAATGGGGACGAAAAGGTCTGGGTCTTGCCGACGAACTCCTCAAAAATCCCTCAAAGGTCATCGGCGACGTCAAAGACGCCGTCAAAACCTATAACCTCATCTTCACCAAGGAAGAGGAGGACAAGGCGGACGAGATCAATATCCGCTTCATAAAACTCCCGAAAAGGACCAATATCCGCGATATACGCTCCTCGCACATCAACACCTTCATCTCGGTGGAAGGTATCGTCAGAAAAGTAACCGAGGTCAGACCGCGTCTGGTCTACGGCGTATTCCGCTGCCTCAACTGCGGAACGCTGACGCAACCCTATGCCCAGCCGAGTTTCGGCGCCTTCACCGAGCCTTACCGCAACTGTACGCAGTGCGAGCGGCAGACAAAGTTCGAGCTCGTGCCCGCGCTCTCGAAATTCGTGGATACACAGAAGGTCAGAATCCAGGAGTCCCCCGAAGGTCTTCGCGGCGGAGAACAGCCTCAAAGCCTCGACGTGGACATCACCGACGACCTTGTATCGAACGTGTCGCCGGGTGACAGAGTCATAATAAACGGCATAATGCGCTCGTATCAGAAGACAAACGGCACCACAAAGTCGCCGCTCTTCGACCTCTACCTCCAGGCAAACTCAATCGAGATGAGCGAGAAAGAGTTCGAGGAGGTCGACATCTCGGAGGAAGACGAGAAAGAGATCCTTGAGCTTAGCCGCGATCCCGAGATCTACCGCAAATTCGGGCACTCGATAGCGCCGTCAATCTACGGCAACGACGAGGTCAAGGAATCCATAGCGCTTATCCTATTCGGAGGCGTCATGAAGACGCTCCCCGACGGCACCCACCTTAGGGGCGATATTCATATGCTCCTCGTCGGTGACCCGGGTATTGCAAAGTCGCAGATGCTGCGTTACGTTATCAGACTGGCTCCGCGCGGAATCTACACGAGCGGCAAATCCTCGACATCCGCGGGTCTCACCGCCACCGCCGTCAAAGACGATTTCGGCGACGGACGCTGGACACTCGAGGCGGGTGCCCTGGTCCTTGCGGATATGGGTATCGCCGCCGTCGATGAGATGGATAAGATGGATAAAGACGACCGCAGTTCGCTTCACGAGGCAATGGAACAGCAGTCTATTTCCGTCGCAAAGGCGGGAATCACCGCAACGCTGCGTTCGCGCTGCGCACTTCTCGGTGCCGCCAACCCGAAGATGGGGCGTTTCGACCAGTACGGATCGATCTCCGAACAGATCAATATGCCGCCGTCGCTTCTCTCGCGTTTCGATCTTATCTTCATCATGAGAGACCGCCCCGATCAGCAGCTGGACCGTGCAATCGGAGAGCATATCCTGAAAGCCCACGAAGTCGGTGAACTCCTTGAACTCAACAATAAATCGCCGATAGAAAACCTCTCCGAGGACGGTCTTAACAACAGGCTTGCGCCGGTCACACCCGAGATAGACCCCGTCCTGTTCAGGAAATACGTCGCCTACTCAAAGAGAAACTGTATTCCGCAGATCAGCAAAGAAGCCAGAGAGATACTTATTCAGTATTACCTCAACCTTCGCGGGCTTGCCGCCGACAACTCAAAACCCGTTCCCGTTACCGCAAGACAGCTGGAGGCACTCGTAAGACTTGCGGAGGCAAGCGCAAGGGTAAGACTCAGCCCCACGGTTGACGAATCGGATGCAAGCCGCGTCATTAAGATAGTCGACCGCTGTCTTCGCGATGTGGCATACGATCCCAATACGAATTCATTCGATATCGACAGACTTGAAACGGGATTTTCGCAGCAGAAACGCAATATGTTCCGTGACATAATCGACGAGATCAAGAAATATACCGAAAAAACGACGGATGACGGTAAGAGAGTGGATTTCGCACAGAAAGACAAGGTGATTGAAGGGCTTGTGGCCAAAGGTTACAACAAGGAAGAGGTAAAGAAGAGAATTGATGAACTCCATAAAGACGGCCAGATAATGGAGCCGAGAAACGGCATTCTGAAACTGCTGTAACCCGGGGAATCGGATAAAGAATAAAATAAAGAATCAAATAAGAATCAAATAAAGAATAAAAAATAAATAAATTATATTATATCAGGCTTTGAAAACAGTTTAAGGACAGGAAATGAGCGCAGATAAAACAGACAGGAATACGACGCCCGACAACAAAGCACAGGCAGTCTTTGAGGCGGGCATAAAACTCGGTGCACTCTATCACCAGTGGGTGGGGACACCGATATCACCGAAGACCGCGGCATCGGTCGAGAAGGCAATCGAGAATGCCGTCGGACTCCAGCCTTATGTCACTGACATAAAGGTGAAGATTCACACCGAGATGATGGCCATAAATTCGTTCGGATACAGCGAGCTTGCCGGAAAGATGTTCGAAGTCCGCATTACCACGGTATACGAAGGCGCAAAGTGTGTTGCCGAGCTTAAACTCGAGAACGAATACCCGATGATGAAGATTCTCAGTCTGGAAGAGATATAACCGTAGATATAACCGTAAAATAACCTAATACACATTTTTGGGACAGATCCTTCAAATGATTTTAGACGATATACCGATAACCGACGATCATATCCATATCGATACAATAAACGGTCTCGGAGTAAAGGCGGCAACGGATTTCAAAAACGCCGGCGGCACGCATATGTTTGCGGTCTCGCTGCCGTCGTGGACCTTCGGAATTGTTCCGCACCGTGCCGAAGATTTCCGGAAAGTCTTCGAGAACACCCTTGATGCCGCGGAATCGATACGCGGGACCGGTCTCACGGTTTTTGCCGTTATTGGGGTACATCCCGCCGAGATAACAAAGATTGCGGCGCATACGTCAATGGCACTCCCCGAGATCGAGGAGATTATGAAAGGCGGCATGGACATTGCCGCAAAGTATGTCGCCGAAGGCGAGGCCGTTGCGCTCAAGAGCGGCAGACCGCACTATCCCGTCGATGACGATGTATGGGCGGCGTCCAACAGAATACTCATGCATTCGCTCGAACTTGCAAAAGACTGCGGCTGCGCCCTTCAGATACACGCGGAGACGGGACCCTGCGCCGATGTCGCCGATATGGCAAAGAGCGCCGGCATCGACCCCTGCCGCGTCGTCAAGCATTTCGCGGAGAACGACACACCGCTTTCGCCATCGTTCATAGCAAAGTACGACGGCATTGCGGAATTTGCAGCGAAATCTGCGAGAGAAAACAGGTATTTTACAATGGAGAGCGACTATATGGACGACCCGACACGCCCGGGATCGGTTATCGGTCCGAAGTCGGTCCCGCGGTTCACAAGAAGACTTCTCGAGAAGGACGCAATTACCCTTGATGATGCGGTACGCATCCATAAGATCTCGCCCGAAAAGATATATTCCGTGGATATCGAGCTTTGAAACGGCGATTTCCGGCCGACGTTTTTCCGCCGGCGGTCTTCGGGGTACAGACCCATTCACAGACACTTGTATAATCAAACAGCACCAATAATAATGCAGAGATGTATCTGAAGGTTTACAGGATAGACGGAGTCGATAAACTTCTCGCGGCATGCGACAGAGAACTCATAAACCGGAAATTTACCGAAGGCGACCTTGAACTCGACATATCCGAAAAGTTCTACGGAACCGAGCTTTCCGACCGCGACGAACTTCTGAGAGCACTGAAGAAGGTCTCCATGGCAAACCTTGCCGGCGAGAGGGTTATCTCGATTGCGGTCGAGGCGGGGATCATCGACGCCGACGCCTGCATAAAGATCGCCGGCGTCCCCCACATCCAGATACTGTGAATCCTATGAATCATTGAATCCTCTGAAATCTGTGAATCTTCTGAATTCTCTGAATCCTCAGAATCCATAAAGAACCGAAATACCGAATTATCATGAATATACGACAGAATATATGCCCTAAATGCGGAGGACCCAGCGAGGGGGGTCTCTGCAACAGATGCAAAGCCGCCGCCGTCGAGTGGATCACGCATGACGCCAGAGTGCCCTGCGTGCAGTGCCCTACCTGCGGATCGCTCAAACACCAGAATACGTGGTCCGACTGCGCTCTCGACCGCGAAAAACTCATAGAAGAGATTGCGCTCAACTCGATTCACGTCCACGAGGACGTCCATGCACTCAGCGTCGAGATAAGGCACCATGACCCCAGCCCCAACCGAACCTCGGTCAGGGTAAACGTTCAGGGCAAGATATACGGCGTTCCCGTCGAAAAGGACGTCAATGTCCTTATTCTCTGGTCGAGAGAGCAGTGCGACAGGTGCAGCAGGTATGCCGGCGGATACTATGCGGGAACCATCCAGCTCCGCGCCGAAGGCAGAAAACCCGACGAATACGAGCGCAACAGTGCCGTCGATATCGCGCACAGGGTCGAGGACGAGGTCCAGAGGCACGGCGAAAGGCTATCGTTTGTCACCGATATCGAGGAAAACAAAGACGGCATGGACATAATCATCTCCAGCCACAATCTCGGAGAACTTGTCTCCAAGGCACTTACAAAGGAGCTCGGCGGCAAGATTACCCGTCACCCCAAACTAATCGGCGAAAAGAACGGCAAACAGGTCTACCGCATAACGTATCTGGTCAGACTGCCGAAATATCAGAAAGGCGACGTCTTCGAGAACAACGGCAGATACTACGAGATTCGCGGAACCGAAGGCAATCTCGTCCAGTACTTCGATCTCATGGACGGCTCCACGAAGATCTCGAAGGATGAGCCGGAAGGACGAAAGATAGGCAATGTCGCGGACTCCGAACACTCAACGGTGATCTACATAAACGGCGATACCGCCGCAATCCTCGATCCGAAGACCTACGAGAATATCGAGGTCATCATCTACCCGTGGCACGAGATCTACGCGGGAGACAGAGTCAGATTCCTCCGCGATCCGAGCAACGAGAGGATAATCTTCGTCGGATAAGAATCCGGCATCTCTTTTTTTCTTTTACCCATGCACGTCAGAATCGTTCCCGCCGAAAAACTCAAAGAGACGGATGGCGCTGAATGGGCGGATCCGACAAGGCGCACCTTTGTCGACGCGGGGAAGGCATATGTTCCCGTAAAAGACGGCTTTGACTATGACTGCGAACTGAATCCGCCGAAAAAATACCGCGGACCCGGATATCAGATGATCGGGGATACGGCGCTCATTCATTACCGTATGCCCTCCGAAGACGAACTGAAAAGTCTTATCGGGTGGGAAAAGCCCGCCTGCGTCCTGCTTCTCAAAGGATACGAAGGCGTAAAACGAACTCCCGCTGTCGAGGTGCTCTACGGCGAGACGCACGAGGTCTGCCATAAGGAGAACGGCTGCATATACTCTCTCGATCCCTCAAAGGTCATGTTCTCCATGGGCAACCGCAACGAAAAGACCAGAATGGCGAAGATGACGCGCAATGGCGAGAGGATTGCGGATATGTTCGCGGGAATCGGCTATTTCACGCTCCCTGCGGCAATCGCGGGGGCAAAGGTTCACGCAATGGAGATTAACCCCGTCTCTTACGGATACCTTGTGAAAAACGCCGGATTAAACAGCGTTTCACAACGTGTCGATGCGGAATGCGGGGACTGTCGGGATCTGCTCAAAGGAAAATACGACCGTGCATTCATGGGTCATTTCGAGTCGCAGGATATGCTCCCCGACATCCTGCCGCATATGAAACAGGGTGGTATTTTACATGTGCACAGCATAGATGATATTACACAGACCATCCGTGCGGCTTTGGGCGAGTCCGGTTTTGACGCCGATGAGGCTGAGATATCGGTAAACAGGGTAAAGAAATACGCGCCGCACAGATGGCATATTGTCTCGGATGTGATATTGCCATGAATGGTGAGGGTTATGGTTCGTGTAAAGATTCGGGAAACGGTGCAGGCAGCGGTTCGGGTAAATGTTCCGCTGTTCCCTTCGGCGAAGGAATAAGGCAGACTCTTGCGGGTAAAACCGTTGTTCTGGCGATTACCGGCAGTATTGCCGCAGTCGAGGTCGTGAAACTTGCACGGGCGCTGAGAAGGAAAGGCGCAAAGGTTCAGGCGGTTATGAGCGAAGCGGCAACGGGTATAATTACGCCCGATGCCGTGACATATGCCTGCGATACTCAGACGATTACGAAGATAAGCGGCAATATCGAGCATGTGAAGTTCTGCGGCATAGGCGGAACCGGGGACGTGCTCCTTATTGCGCCGGCAACGGCGAACACAATCTCTAAGATTGCCTGCGGAATCGACGACACCCCCGTAACCACCTTTGCGACGACGGCAATCGGCAGGGGAATGCCGGTCGTGATCGCGCCGGCAATGCACGAGAGCATGTATAATCATCCCGCTGTGGTCGAAAACATAAGAAAACTGAAAAGTTACGGCATTTCCTTCGTCGATCCTTTCATGGCGGAGAACAAAGCCAAGTTCGCATCGAATGACGAGATTATCCTCGAAGTCGAACGTGCGGTCGGCGGAAAACCTCTTCTGAACAAAAAAGTGATTATCACCGGCGGAGCCTGCCGCGAGGCTCTCGACGACGTCAGGGTGCTTACGACGCGTTCCGGCGGCAGAATGGGGCGCGAACTTGCACTCGAAGCCTACAGACTCGGCGCGGACGTTACCTATGTCCACGGCGGCGATGAGGTTGCGCTTGTAAGGAACGTGATTATCGAAAGCGCCGAAGACATGCGAAACGCCGTCCTCGGTGCGATTAAAGACGGCTGCGACTTCTATCTGAGTGCGGCGGCAATCTCGGACTACAAACCCGAGAAGATTGCTGGCAAGATCCCGTCAAACAGAGATATCTCGATAAAGCTCCTGCCGCTTCCAAAGATTCTCGACGAAGTCGTAAGCGCACTGAAATCAACGCCATCGTCGAAGAACGCAAAGATAGCGGCGTTCAAGCTCGGCGACGATGCCGACGAAAAGGCGGAAAAGATGGTTGCCGCGGGAATAGACCTTGTCTGTGCAAACGGCGCCGAGAATATGGGAGCAGACTGCGGCAGATACGGACTGCACACAAAGGACGGGGTTGCGCAGGTCAGCGGAACAAAAGAAGAAACAGCGGGGGAAATATGGAGAAGACTGCTCTGACATTCTGCCCCGGACATATCTCCGGCTGGTTCAGACAGATGCCCGACAAAGAAGGAAATCCTTCGAGCGTCGGCGGCGGAATCGTCATCACCGAGGGTGTTTTTGCCGAAGCGAAGAAATCGGATGAGTTATCCGTTAAGATCTGCTATGTCGACAGAAGCGGCAATGCCGTTGCCGAGATCTACGGCTCTAACGTGATTGAATACGCAATGCAGTCCCTCGGAATTACCGCGGAGATAACCACGAGAAGCATTCTGCCGATGAGCTCGGGTTTCGGTCTGAGTGCGGCATCCCTCCTCGCGTCCTTAAAAGCCGTATCCGACATCTTCGACCTGAAGATGAGCAACAAAGATATCGCAAAAATCGCAAACAGCACCGAGATTCATTTTAAGACGGGACTCGGGGACGTCGCCGCATGCATGAACGGCGGCTATATCTGCCGCAAAACCCCTGGCATAGACGGAAAGATAATCCGCCGCTACGATATGGAAAAACCAATATCCACGGTCACGTTCGGACCGCTGAGAACGGACACCGTTCTGAAAGATCCGAAGGCGATGGAAAGGATAAAAGATGCCTTCCGCGACGAATGCCCGAAATCGCCGGAAGATTTCTTCAGAATATCGCGTGAATTCGCTGAGAATTCGGGACTTATCTCGGATAAGGTAAGGGAAGTCCTTGACGAATGCGCCCTGAGGAACATACCCGCATCCATGACAATGCTCGGCAACGGCGTCTTCGCCTACGGCGAGAAAGCGCCGGGAATCCTCTCGAAGTTCGGCGATGTCTATATGATGAAGATGTCGCCCAACGGCTTTGTCTCTCAGAACAAGAACTGACGATAAGAGCTGACGGACCGGAACTGACGGATAAGAACAGACGATTAGAACAGACGGATGAGAACCGAGAACCGACCTATGCGGGACCCGTTTTTCGGGAATAAAATATCCTAATATCGTATAAGTTACATATAAAATAAGCAAATTAACGAATAAACAAGGAAATAATAAGGAATAAAATATGATACCGAAAGATCACCCGAGATATGCGTCGCTGGTAAGACGCGAAAAGATAGCGAATGCGGCATGGGATAAAATCGTCGCAATGGAAGGCGTCGGATCGCACGGACGCGGGGAAGCCTTTGATTATCTTATCGGTGAAAAGACGACCGATACCGCACTGCTTGCCGAGAGGACGGCGGCGGCGATGCTTTTAAACGCAAAGCAGGCGGTCATCTCGGTCAACGGCAACACGGCTGCGCTTGCCGCCGACCTTATCCGCGATCTTCAGAAGGAATCGGGTGCGATGGTCGAGATAAACCTCTTCCACCGAACCGAAGAGAGAATGCGGAAGATCGAAAAACTTCTGAGAGATAACGGCGTGGATGTCCATACGGGACCAGTGGAACGCCTTGTTCCGCTCTCTCACGACCGCGGTCTCTGCACCCGTGACGGCATCTACTCCGCGGATGTGGTGCTCGTTCCCCTCGAGGACGGCGACAGATGCGAGGCGCTCATCGGCATGGGCAAGAAAGTCATCACAATCGACTTAAATCCCCTGTCAAGGACGGCAAAGACCGCAACCCTAACAATCTGCGACGAACTCACGAGGGCGCTTCCGAACATTACCGCCGCCGTAAAAGAGCTTAAGGGCAACGGTGCGGCTGCTGACGAACTCATCAAAAACCACGATAACGGGAAACTGCTGGATTCGGCAGTGACCTCAATCATGGAGAATCTTTCCAATGCTCTGGGTAGAAAAGTATAGACCCGATTCTTTCGACAAAATACGCGGACAGACCGAGGTAATCGGGCATATCAGAAATTTCGCCGACGGGAAGAACATCCCGCATATGATATTCTTCGGACCGCACGGTAACGGAAAGAGCTGTGCGATGGAATGCCTTGCCAAGGCGGTTTACGGCGACGACGCCTTCATAACGAACGTCACCGTGATTCCCGCGGGCACGCTCTTTCGTCAGGGAAAGACATGGCTCGAGAAAGAAGGCGGATTCAAGCATCTCTATAAGCCCGACGAGAGCCTGATTGCGAACTTCAAGCATATCGTCAAGTGGTATGCCTCGATGAAGCCTTTCAACGCGGAGTTCAAGATAATCGTATTCGAGGATGCGGGTGAACTTACCTTCGACGCACAGGCGGCATTGAGGCGGACGATGGAGAAATACAGCAAGACATGCCGCTTTATCCTCATAGCAAGACAGCAGACGGCAATAATTCCGCCGATTGCGTCAAGGTGTCTGCCGCTCTTCTTCGCGCCGCTGAGCTCTTCTGAGATTGTCGCACAGCTTACCGAAATTCTCGAAAAAGAAGGAATCACGGAAGATAAAGTCGACAGCGGAACCGTGGAACTGATTGCAAAGGTCTCGAAAGGCGATCTGAGAAAGGCGATAATGTTCCTCGAGGCATTTGTAGCAAACGGCGATACGGACATCATCGATCTCACGAACTCGGAGGTATCGGCCATTGCCTATGCCCTCTTTGCAACCATGCGCAAGAAGGATCTGAAGAAATCATGCGAGATTGCCGAGATGATAATGCTCGAATACGGTCTTTCCGGACGCGAACTTATCGCGGAACTGAAAAATACCGCAAAACGCGAGTATAACGACGAAACTCTCACGATTATCCTTTCGGACACGGATTTTTCCCTCTGCACCGCACAGAATGAATACTTACAGATAAATGCTATGATTGCAAGAATTATAACGGAAGTTTTCGATAGAGAATGACGAAGGTTGCATCTCATTACGATCAGGTAGCGGATATCTACGACAGCAGATATGACGAAAGCGGGGGCAATACCTATTACAGCCATATCTGTTCGGGGGTAATGCGCAACCTTCCCAAAGATGCAAAACTTCTTGATCTGGGCTGCGGAACCGGTCTTTTCATGGAGAGGTATCTCAGGTTCGGCGGCGAGGTCATAGGTCTGGACATCAGCCGCAATATGATTGTAAGAGCCAAAGAACGGACAAACTCCGACGTGACTTTAGGCACCGCGGAGCAGCTGCCCTTCAAGGACGATACCTTCGACTGTGTCTCCAGTGTGCTTGCCTTCTCCTATCTTCAGAATCCGCAGGGGACAGTCGAGGACATTTACAGGGTCTTAAAGCCCGGCGGTTCGGTCTCGATATGCACCCTGGGCAAGAATGTCTTTACCTCGGCGGTTCCGACCGCACATAAAATCGGCGAGAAACTGCACGTGAAATCGGTCGGCATGGTCAATATCACCGAGCGCTACTATAAACAGGACGAACTCTCGGATCTCCTTATATCCGCGGGTTTCACGGATGTTTCGGTAAAACGCCGTTCGTTTGCACATGTAAGTCTTTCCCCGTCGCTCTACTCAATCGCAAAGAAGTTCGAGCCGATTATTGAGTCTAAGATTCCCTATCTTGCCTTCAACATGTGCGCTTCGGGAATAAAACCTAAGAATTAATTATTTTTTAAGGTAATCCGACGGCAATCGGTTAACCTGTGAAAAAAGTAATTTTTGGATTTTGGTTATTTTCAAATTTCGATAACTATCGGATTTCGGTAATTTTCGGATTTCGGTAATTTTCGGATTTCGGTATCTCTTCTTCAGTATCTCTTCTTTAATTTCTCAATTACTCTGAGTTTCTTCCCTATTGCGGCATCGGCAGAGGCTTTTACCTTTGCCTTCATCTCGTCAAAGTCATATGCGGGCTTATCCGCGACCTTCTTGACGGGAGTATACGCGGATTCGCGGAATGCCGGAACGAAGTCGCAGAGTTCTCCGCTGCGCAGAATCTTTGAGTCCGAGGGTCCATCAACCACATAACCCATCTTCTTCATGACGACGCCGGCGGACTTCACGACCGCGATTATCTCATCGGCAACCTCGGGAGGTGCGGTGACGAGAAGAGCGTCGAGGGAGACACCGAGATAGTCTATCTTAAGTGCATCGAGCATCTTCAGAACTTCGGGCTCGACAAGACTCCTTAAGTTCTCTTCCTCGACGACGATTCTGCACTTTGCCGTCTCCGCCATCTCATAGACGTCGCCTCTGAGACCGCCGTTCGTGACATCCGTCATCGAATGAATCTTATTCAGGACGGGGCTGTTCAGCAGCGCCTCGCATGCCTTAAGGAAAGAGAGATTTATCGTCTTCTCGACGACCTGCGGGTAGCCGGAGTATATCGCCGCGGTTGCAATCGTTCCGCCGCCGGCACCCTCGGTCATAAGGAGAATATCGCCGGGCTTCGTTGCCGAACGCTTCGTGACGTGGTTTGCGACACCGACACAGCCCACACAGCCGGTCATACGCTCGCCTATGACCATGTCCCCGCCTATGCGGAGCGTCGAGCCCGAGACCAGCGGCACATTCATCATATCGCTTACGACCGCGATTCCCGCCGTGTAATCGAAGAGCTTTGCGACATCGCCGTCATCGGCAACATGGATATCGGATAAAAGTGCCACGGGTTTTGCGCCCATCACATAGGCATCGCGGAGTGTGGCGCGGGTCACGTGGAATCCGGCAAGAAACGGGAAATCCGAGAGACGCGAGTGCATTCCGTCAACCGTCGTGATGATATATTGACCGCCGGCTTTGACAACACCCGCATCGTCCATCTCGTCGACGCCGACTGCCGTGTTGCTCTCTTTGCCCTCGGCACCTGCGCCGATTATCCTCGGAAACTGCCTGTGCACAAAAAAGTCGCCCGTGCCGCGTGAGCCGACTCCGAACTCCCCCATCCTGATGCCGGACTTCTCATAATCGAAGAAATCGCCGTTCAGTCCCGAGGAGTTGTCAACCTCGGTGACTACCGCCTTTGAAAACTCAAGAGCATATTTCCTGTCGCAGTTCTTTATCTCAAGTATTCTGTCCGCAAGTTTTGCGGCAATATCATCGCCATTCGCACCGATTTTTCGTTCCCTTCGTGCGAACTCTTCAACATCCATGTATATTGTTTCTGTGTGATTGTTCAAAAAGGATGCACATATGAAACAATAATGAAACAATACGCCCGCAGGCATATGCCTCAAAGCCTTTCTGCCTCAGCCTTCCCGATTCACTCTATTCCCGACTCCCCCTCTCTTCCCGACTCCATCTCGTCCGGATTCCTTCTCTTCCCGACTCTCTCTTCCCATATTCCATTCTTTCCGATACCGACAAGCATTAGAAAGAATGAACGGCTAATACTATTACATGGATTCGGATACACCTTCGGAGAGACAAAATTCGCGGATTACCGGGAGCGCCATGCCCTGCGCATGCACGATTGCCGGCTCGGACAGCGGCGGCGGTGCAGGCATACAGGCGGACTTAAAGACATTCGCGGCATTCGATGTCTGGGGGTGCAGCGTAATCACCTCGCTTACGGCGCAAAATCCCTGCACCGTGCTCGGCATAGAGAACGCATCCGCGGACTTTGTCGGACTTCAGATGCGGGCGGTCGCCGGGGATTTCAGAATCGCGGCTTACAAGACGGGGATGCTGCCGACCGAAGATATAATCCGAACGGTTGCCGCGAATATTCCAAAGAGTGTGCCGACGGTCATCGATCCCGTCATGATCTCAACAAGCGGCAGCAGGCTCATAGACGAAGACGCGGCGGAGGCATTGAGATCGAAACTGCTGCCGCTTGCAAAGGTGGTAACCCCGAACATTCCCGAGACCTGCGAACTGTCGGGGATTGATCTGAGCCGCAATCCCCCGGAGACGGCGATTGCGAATGCCGCGGAGGCAATTCTCGACGGCGGCACCGAATACGTCCTAATCAAAGGCGGTCACCTCAACGGCGACTACTCCTCGGATTACCTCATCTCGAAAGACCGCGAAGACCGCGTGGAGGGGATTGCGGCGGGAGACGCGGTGAGAGACGGATGGGGAGATGGGGGAGTCTCCGCCGGCATCCGTGACGACAGCCGATGCCGTACGGAGATTAAAACCGGCATAAACGGGCTTAATATCGTCAAATATACGGGACCGCGATTCAGCGGCGAGATACACGGCTCGGGATGCTGTCTTTCCTCGGCTATCGCGGCATGTCTGGCAAAAGAATATTGTGTCGAAAGAGCCTGCGCTTGTGCGAAGGTTTTCATCGGCGATGCCATCGCGGGCGCATACATCTCCGAATCAAAAAGATACAGCATAAATCCGGGACATCCAAAGAAATCCCTCTAATTCCCTACAAATTCCGACAAATAAGATTTACGTGACTTTTTTGAAAGAATTCCAACAATATGAAATAATGTTGACTTTTTTACCCGATATTTTTTAAAAATTTTTCAAATGATAACTATTATATTTCCATAAATCAGAGTCTTACAAAAGGGTATAATGTTGGATAAGGTAGATAATGCAATCCTGAACGAGCTTGCAAAGGACGGAAGAACGTCGATGGCGGATTTAGGGAAAAAATTGGACATTGCGCCGTCGACTGTCTTCAAGCGCATCGAAAAGCTCAGGTCAACAGGAATAATTCAGAGATTCACCATAGTGGTCAATCCCGAATTCTTCAAGAATTCCATCATAGTTTTTCTATCAATATCGGTAGATCCGCTTCAGAAACCCGAGATAGAGAAATTCCTGCTAAAGATGGATCATATACTCGAAGTGTATGAGACGCTTGAGCCCGATGATTTCCTTGCAAAAGCACGCGTTCACGAGATTGCACAGCTTAAAACCGGCATTTTGATACCACTCAGCGAGCTCAGCGGCGTTCGCGACATTAAACCCATTCTTACTGTCAAGAAGGTTAAAGAGCAGTTCTGGAATACGGAGGAGTATGATTTAAATGGAAATTGAAGTCTTGCAAATTGCCTTAGCGACGATAACACTTATTCTCGGTGTTGCACTCATTGTCTACCTGTATCAGGGATACAGGGTAGTAAAAAACAGGAGTTTCCTTCTGCTGATATACGGTCTTTTCGTACTTACCATCGGCATTGTGCTCCCCGATATCTCGTCAATCCTTGATCCGGAGATGTTCTGGTACTTCTGGTCGTCCATCTTCTCAAGGTTGCTCGTGATTATCGGTATGTGCACCATGATATTCTCGATAATGAGAGGGTGATCTTATGGGTGAAAACCGGTCTTTTGCAAGAGACTGGCAGCTTTTGAAGCTGACTCGCGATTGGAAACCTAAAGACAGATCCAACGAGATTGTTCAGAGGCTGCTGGCCGAGAATGATACGACGGTGAACGTCCATATCGATGCAATACTCAACGATATGGCGAAAAAAGATGCGGCAGAGATACTTCAGCGCATGCATTCGCAGATGGATAAGACTACCCTGATTGAGGGTATCCTGCTTATATCCGGCATTGCATACGATACCGCGAATGACGGTCAGGAGAAGCGTTACATGATAAGAAAGGCTGTGAAATCTTCGGAGACAAACAGCGTTTTCGACGTCAACATGAACCCCGTGTATCTGAGATCGTTTATCGAGACAATAGCTCCCGAGTCCGAGATCCTCGACAGGGGCGATCACTTTACTCTCGTGATGCAGGAATAATTCCGCAATCACTTCTTTTTACTGTCCTGTTTCCGCTTCATACTCATTTACGAATCATACATTTTTCAGCATCATACTTTTTTCAGCATCATACTCTTTCACACCATACCATTACACATCATACCCTTACACACCATACTTTTTCCGCAGCATTTTTGCATGCGGATGTTCGGATGTTCTTTGATGTCTTTTAGGTGTTTAATTGCTCCGATTTTGAATCGGAATACGGAATCGACTCAAAACACTAATATGCAATTAGAAAATATGGATATGTGTTAAGTAAATAGATGCGTTAAGTAAATTAAAGTCGCCGGTAACCGCGGCTATATGTTTGGGTGATTAAATGAGAGAATTTACAGAAAAGACCGAGGCTGTATCGCCCGTTATCGGCGTCATCCTCATGGTGGCAATAACGGTTATCCTTGCATCCGTAATTGCCGTTTTTGTCTTCGGACTTGCCGGAAATCTGGAAGCGAGCATGCATAAGGACGTCATCTTCAAGACCGGCGTTGACAATACAGGCAAACTGATCACGATTCAGGCATTCGCCGGCAAAGATCTCGGCAAAATTTCCTATATCACTGCCACGAACGGAAGTTCCTACTGGCTCCCAAAGGGCATAACCAAGAACACCGATGCCGGATGGCTCCATGTCGGCTGGATAAACACAACAACCATACCGCGTAACGACAAGACCGTGGTCTTTACCGCAACGTTCTCGGACGGCACCGAGCAGGTCGTTGCTCAGACGTAAAATTAATAAAAGATCAATCTGCAGTAACTTACATGGCATTAAAAGACGTGATTGCAGAATGTGAAGAGTTAAAAAGGATACTTAAACCCATTGAGACAAAGCCATATGGATTTAACTCAATAAATATAAAAAAACAATCTGATTTTTTAATGCTAAGTACGGATAAAAGAACGTTCTATTGGGAAGATGGGAGTGAAACATGCTTTTTCTTTGCAGATGGGGGCATCATCTACACATATATAATTACAGATGATGGTAATGCAGAATTACTGGAATATGTACAAAAAAACATGGAAATAACAAAAGAACATGACTTTTCATCGTGCACAGAGGATGAATTTTTGAACAATTGGCAAAATACAGATACTCAAAAAAGTTTATCTGAAATAATTGATGAAAGAGTAAAATGCCTTATACAAAAATATGACTGGCTTCCCGATGATTTCTTCGACAATAGTGTATATGATAAAGTTGATAGTGAATTATTAAAGATAAATAATCGTCTGGAAGAAGCTGAAAAAGAGTACTTAGATAAACACGATGACTCGGTTCCTAAAATCTACAGAAGAGCTAATCTAATCAATGAAGGAATAGACAATGTTGAGAGGTTTCTTATTTTTTTAGACTCTAATTTTTCTAATGAAATCTATGAAAAAGGTCAAAAATACAAAAAAGATACTGAAAACAGCATAAAAAAAGAAGCTAAGAAATTAAACTTAAGTAAATTAAACAGACGCAAACAAAACTTGGAGATTGACAGACTCTATAAAACCTATAATCCTAATAGTAAAAGAGATATGCATCACATCACTAAAAAAGAAATAGGATACATATTCAATGAATTAATTCAAAATCAATAATATTCGTGAAATAGAAAATGAATCATAAGACAATAAGATTCTAACAAAGCAAATATAATTCATAGACTCTAATCCAGTCACTTATTTTATATATTCCAGCAGCATATCCGCCGCTTCGGTCTCCCGTTCGCCGCCGCACTTTCTGGCAATCGAGATATCGTAGTCTATAAGCTCCTTAAGCTCCGCCGAACGAGATACTGCATAGCGTGTGGCATGAACCGTCGCATCGATAATTGCCGCAAAACCGCGGTTGAACGGGCGGACCTGCACGGAGAGAACCTTCTCGTACACGATATTCAGCTCGAAGATGCAGGACTCCGCGGATTCGCCGGTCTTTACCGCCTTAAACAGCACAAAACTTTCGGCGGATTTCAGCCTGAAAAATCTCTGAACGCATCCTTCCCCGTCCGCAAAATCCTCCGCAAAGTTTTCGCTTCCGATATCCTCAAAAGCGGTCTTCACGTAAAGAACGGGATCATGGACGATATTTGCGCAGAAGATACCGTTTTCGAGGATATTTTCAAGAGTATGCGTCCCCCTGAAGAGAACAAGACGCGATCTGCCGCTCCTGTTGATGATTCCTATCGGCGCGGCATTCGCTCTGCCGCTGCCGTCGAAGGTAACGGCAATAACCTCGTTTATCCCGCCCGCGATTATCGAGGAGTCGGAACTTCCCGAATCCCCGTTTTTCTTAATTCCTTTAATATCGCCGTTCATCTGTCCCAGTCCCACCCCTCAAGAAGTGCAATGAAAATGCCCGCTATCGTGATATCGGCAAGAGAACCCGGGTTTATACCCCTGCTCAGACATATGCGGTCGAACTCCTCCGACGTCATCTTCCCGTCAAGCACATCGCGGGCAGTCTCCATCGTCCATCTGCCCGCATCGGCGCCGAGTTTCTTGACGACAAAAGTATCCGTGTGCTCGGACATGAACCTCAGAAATACCTCGGGAATGGCATCTTTGCCCTTTCCCGACGCAATAAGGGCATCGGCAAACTTCCGTGTCAGAGCGAATCCGTTCACCCACTCCGCCGCAATCATGTCGTTTGCCGAGGAATATTCCATGACGTCATAAAGCGTCATTCCTTTCCTGCGGAGATCCCCGATTGCCGAAGGGCTGTTCACATCCATATCGTCGGACTCGTTCATGCGCACGCTCGTAAGCCCGAACGCGAGATAGAAGAGGACGGCATCGGAGACATTCGTCCGCTGAATAAGCTCCTTTGCCCCCGCGATACCGCGACCTGCGATAAGCGGTATAAGAAGAATAAACGCACCGAAATGCGTGTTGCCGCCGGAATGCTGGTTTGTGTCGGAAACGGCGTCATAGATAAGCCTGCCTATACCCGCCGAGAGAAAATCATCACGGTATTCCGGCGGATATCCGGGCCGCAGACCGGCGATACCCGCGGTACCTCTTTCGGAATCATCGCGGCTCTCAAAGTTTTCGGCGTCCGATAAGGCATCGTGCGCAAGAATTATCGACGATAAAAAATGTTCGAGTGCCGTGTCATCGTAATCATGACAGCGGTCCACATTTCCGGGTTTCTCTTTGCAGCAGACCTCAAGCATCATGGCGGTCTGCGCAAGTTCGCATAAACTCAGGTTCTTTTTCGGATTACTCTTCCGCATCGCTCTCGGACACCGCCGGAATTCCTTTTCTCGCATCGAAAATTCTTTTCATAATCTGCTCGGAAAGACGGCGTTTGCTACGCATATATTCCCTGTGCGAGAGCTGCTCGCGTTTTAACGAGAGATCCCGAAACATGCAAGGCGTTGACGACTTGCAGCACCATGCCAGACTGCCGAAGCATGTGCTCTCGCCGGGTGAGAGCTTCGTTCCGGCAACGCTCTCAACCTTGTAGTCATGATATTCCTTGGGACTCACGCCGATTTTGTCGAGGAAGGGAATCAGCGGACAGCGTTTTACGGGCATGCAGCAGAAAGCAAGACTGCGTATATCACCGCCGCGGCAGAGCTGCTTTGGGGAGTTGTACCATCCGCTCTCTTTCGCCTGAACCTCGATGCCGGCTCGGATGCCCGAAAGGGTTGCATTATCCGCATGACGACCGAGCGAGACAATGTCGGCACCGTGCGAGAACATGTCTCTCGCGGCCTCGAAATCGTTTATCGAGTTATTGGCGATTATCAGAATATTGCAGTTATTTCTTATCTCTTTCAGTTTTGCGGTCCCGAAATCCATAAGATCGACGTGGATTATGTCCGCACCCACATCGTCAATGACTGCGGCAAGAGCGGCATCGTCATCGCTTACGCCGGCGCGAATCTTTACCGAGACAACGGCGCCCGCATCCTTCAATGCACGGATTATCCCTGCGAGTTTTTCGGTATTCTTGAGCAGGTATTCTCCCGCACCCGCCCCGACCATCGCCGGCTGAAGACAGTGTGCGTCTATCTCATATATGACATCCTTTCCGACGGCATTAAAGACGTTTATGAACGATTGCGGCTCGCAACCGCGAAGATTCAGACCCGTAAGAACGCCGCTGTCCTTTAACTTTGATACCTCTTCTTTTATTGTCGCAATCGGATCGTCGGAGAGGAACTCGGCTCTGCCGCTCTTTTCCATCTCTTTACCTGCGCCGATTGTCGGCTCATCCGTCGAGTATCCGCCGATAAACGCAATTCCGCAGTTATCCTTGCGTGCCAGAACATAATCGGCGTCGGTAATCCCCGCCATCGACGCAAGTGCTATTGGTGTATTTACAGTTCGTCCGTTAATCTCAAGTTCGTACAGGTCGTAGGAATCCGTCATTCTTCAATACCATTTGTGTTCAATATATCTAATTCCTTTTGATAAAGTCCCTCGAGAACGTAACCGCCCTTAGACCTCGTCAGTTCCGTTCCCTCGCGGACAATCTCGTCCAGCGATATCCCGGGCGCCGTCTCCCTTATCCGAAGAACGGTCTGCCACGGAATCATGAACGCTCGATTGGGCTTTCCGCCGCCGCTGCGGAACTCCACGGCAAGAAAACCCTTTCTGCCCGTTTTGCCGATGAAATCCTTTATTGCATCTATCTGATGCACTCCGTCCTTATCCTCGTGAAAATGCTGCTTGAAATAGATTTTTTTGCCTTTCAGCGACTTGCATTCGACCGCAAGATAATATTGCGGGTTAAGGGAGTCGACAAGGATATCGACATACTGTGTATTGTATTTGGACTGTTTAAGGCGGTATGCATAGCCTTTGAGACCGTTATCCTCGAAATATCTGTTCAGGCAGTGTACCATATCCCTCTCGAAATCAGCCATCGTATTCCATCCGTATATATTCAATCCGTATGTATTACATCCGCATGTATTCCATTCGCATGTATTCCATCCGTATATATTCAATCCGTATGTATTCCATACGTATGTATTCCATTCGTATATCTGTTGGCGATGAAAAGACAAAAAACAGATCAAAGACTTTTGAATTGTTTAAGGCGCATGGAGACCCGCGGCATAAACCAGTAACTATTTTATTGAATATTGTAATAAATAATATGATATGTCAAAGACAGGATTCTTACTTGTAGGGCACGGCAGTACAAAACCCTACAATAAACAGCTTATTGAGAACACAGCCAAACTGATTGCACAGAAAGAAAAGGACTACATTGTCAAATGTGCTTTCATGGAGAACAGCACCCCGTCAATCCCCGAGATCATAGAAACGTTCAGAAACGAAGACATCGACAAAATGCTCGTTGTTCCTCTCTTCCTTGCAAGAGGCGTTCACATTGACGTGGATATCCCCGAGATCCTCGGCATTCCCGAATGCGGACACAGAGGCACGTTCAAGACGGCAAAAGGCGAGATTCCGCTGGTCTTTGCAAGCCCTATCGGCGACAACCCGATGCTTGCCGATCTTATGATCTCGAGTGCAAAGAATGCATTAAAAGAATATTTATAACCTTTTTTCCGGAAAAATGAACATACTGGTGCTTGACACCATTCACGGCGGAAAGACGATTGCCGGGTATCTGACGGCATCGGGCTGTATCTGCGATACGGTCGATGTCTACAGGCACGAAAGCGGCATATCCGAAGACGAAGCCGTCCGCAATCTGACTCTTAAGAGATATGACTTTGTCTGTGCGCCCGTTCATTTAAGCCCCGGGCATTGTATCCTGAAAAGCGCCGCCGCCGAAGGCATCCCCGTAATCTCACACCACGAGGTCGTATCCCTTATCGTATCGGGATTATCCGATACCGATTCGAATTCGGAGAATACGAAGCCGATTATCGAGATTACGGGCACGCGCGGGAAGACCACGACCGCATATGCCCTCTCGCATATGCTCTCCCGCGTAATCCCGCAAAAAAATAAGACAAATGATTCCGAAACAGGCGAATCGGGGATTCTTCACACCTCACGCGAGACCGTGACCGTTCCCGACGGCAGAGTTCTACAGAGAGTCAGCATAACGCCGGCAAGCTCCATAATGCCCGCATTATACGCATTAAAGAACAATCTCTGGTTAGTTGCCGAGGAATCCCTCGGAGTATGCGGTTTCGGAAACCTTGCCGTGCTGACCTCAACCGAGGACTACCCCTGCGCCGATAAAAAACGCAGTGCTCTTGCCGTAAAACTCGCTTCGATGGCGAAATGCGGAAGAGTTCTTGTCGGATACGGCGCCGATAAAAGAAAAGTCCTTGAGACGATTGAGAGCCTTCCGCAGTCGCAGAGAATACCCGAGGAGAGGCTTTTCTTTGCATCCGATGCCGTCCGCGTCGAAGACGGAGTATGCGGTTACGGCAACGGCAGCGGTGGATTTTCAAATCCGCTCCTGTATCTTGAAGGCTATAAGCAGGCGATAGCAACCGCCGCCGCTGCCGCCTGCCTGCTCGGATATAACCCCGATTCTCTGAGCGGATTTACATCCGTGCCCGGACGCCTCTCGCTTACCCGCGAGAACGGCATCACGGTCATAGACAACTCAAACAGCGGCACCAACAGGAACACGTCGGTTATTGCCGCAGAATACGCACGCAGAACAGAAAATGCCGGCATTATCCTCGTAATCGGCATCGAGTCCGAAACCGTCTGCGAAGGCTTCCCGAAAGAGGACGTAACATCGGCAATCACCGAGATAAAGCCGGAATGCGCGGTAGTTGTCGGCGATTCGCTTAAAGGCATAGTGCAGGAGGATTTCGACAACACTTCCGACAACACTATAATTTATCATGCCGATAATCTTGAATCAGGCAGAAAGAGGGCGCTCGAGATTGCGAGGGTATCGGGCAATGAAGCAAAACAGGGAGATTGCGGCGGAAAAACCGTAGTTCTCTGCGTAAAAACATGGAGGTAAAAACATGGAATACATACAGCCAAGACCGAGTTCAATCGTCGCGGGACTCTATACGGTAAGAGATCTCGGCGTCGACGTCGCAATTCTGCACGGACCGTCGGGGTGCTCGTTCAAGCATGCACGTCTCCTCGAAGAGGACGGACTGAGAGTGCTCACCACATCTCTTGCCGACAACGAGTTCATCTTCGGCGGTCACGACATACTCGTAAAAGTGCTCAAATTCGCCGAAAAAGAGTTCAAACCGCGACGAATTGCCGTCGTCGGAACATGTGTCGCCATGATTATCGGAGAGGACATGCAGGCGGCGATAGACGATTCAGGCATAAGCACCCCGGCAATCGCGGTCAATATCCACGCCGGATTCAGGGAAAACATCGACGGCGTCATTGCGGCACTTGAGCCCGCAGCCGATGCGGGGTGGATAGACGAAGATGAACTCGAACGCCAGAAAGTCCTCCTCCGTGCCGCAAATCAGGTGGAGCGTGCTCGCGGTGCGGCGTATAAGCCCTATGTGCAACCGCATCGCGGCGACCTTAAGCATGTCGTCGCAAAAAGACTCCTCGAACTTGCAAAGGAAGGCAAAAAGGGTGTTGCCATCCTCAACGCCAAGAAAGAGACGGCATACATGTTTGCCGACGTCCTGACCGCATTCCGCGAAGCCTGTCCGGATGCGGACGTGCAGTATATAGCAAACCTCGAAGCACGCGGTCTTCCTAAAGTCAGGGAGGATGCCAAAAACATCCTTCTCGGACTTGAAAAAGCGGGAATTGCCGAAGGAAAGAACCTCAAACTCATCGGCGCACTCGACGAATACGGCGCAAACGGCGAAAAACTCGGTGCGGCTCTCAAAGAGATTAAACCCGATTTCGCGATTATATCGGGAGTGCCGCATGCAATCGCTCCCGAATACCTTGAAGGAATCGAGGTCTTCTCGGTAACGAACGGTCCGAGACAGTATCAGCCGCTGAAAGAGTTCGGACATGACCATGTTGTCGTCGAGATTGACCTTCATCCAAAGACTCTCGGCGTCAGGGAGATTGTCCCCAGCGAGTTCGGAGATGTCATCCGCTCGCTAAAAGACGAATCCTAAGAGAATCGGGAAGTGCAGCGAAGTGCAATACGGGCATTGAGGGCATTAAGAAGGGACATAATAGAATGGCATCAAGAATGAGATTCAAGAGGGAGATAAAATGAAGAGTTTTCTCATAACCGGAGACAGATCAAGTAGCGGAAAGACAAGCATAACGCTGGGCATTTCCGCCGTTCTTGCGAGAGAATACAAAGTCCAGCCCTTCAAAGTCGCGATGGACTACATTGACCCTTCGTATCTTACCGGCGTCACCGGCAGAATGTGCCGAAATCTGGACAGCTATGTAATGTCGGAGGAGCAGCTTAGGGCATCCTACGACAATGCACGTGCCGATGCGGATATTGCCGTCATTGAAGGCGTAAGAGGACTCTACGAGGGCTCGGAAGCTCTTTCCGACAAGGGTTCGACGGCGGAGGTTGCCAAGATGCTCGACCAGAACGTGATAATGGTCTTAAACGCAAGGAGCATTACGCGCAGTGCCGCCGCGATAGTAAAGGGATTCTGCGACTTTGACCCCGCGATAAAGATTAAAGGCGTCATCCTGAATCAGATAATCAGCGATAAGCACAAAGAGAAGGCATCGATTGCGATTGAGCACTCAACCGGCATCCCAGTCATAGGCGCAATCCCCAGAAACGAGGAGATGGGGCTTACCATGCGGCATCTCGGTCTTATCCCCTACCTTGAGGGGAAAGGCGATGCGGAATTTCTCAAGCGCGTAAACAAGGTTGCCGATATCGTCGAGAAGAACACGGATATGGATGCACTTCTCTCAATCGCGGGTGAAATCCCCGCTCCTTCGGAAAAGCCGGAGATCTTCAGGGCGAAATCCGACGGCTGCGACCTCAAAGTCGGAGTCGCGGTTGACGAGGCATTCAACTTCTACTATAACGATATCTTTGACATCCTGCCGTCTTTAGGCGCCGAAGTCATAAAATTCAGTCCGATTCACGACCGCCTTCCCGATGCCGACGGATACATCTTCGGCGGCGGCTACCCCGAGATCTTTGCAAAAGAACTTGAGGCTAACGACAGAATGCGTGAGGCGGTAAGGGAAATCTCGCGGAACGGAACGCCGATATATGCCGAATGCGGAGGTCTCATCTATCTTACCGAAAACATAATCCTGAAGGAAGGCTGGGAAGGACGGACTGCCGATGAATCATACGAGCTTGCGGGCGTATTCAAAGGAAAGACGCGTATGCCGACAAAGCGGGTCATAGGCTACGTCGACGGCGTCTCAGACTCCCGTTCGCCGATGGGCGCAGGCTCTTTCAGCGGGCACGAATTCCACCATTCCGATGTCATTCTCTCCGACGATACGCATTATTCCTACAGGCTCTCACGCGGCAACGGAATCAGAGACGGGCTTGACGGCGCCGTTTCGCACAATACGCTTGCATCCTACACTCATCTGCATCCCGTCGCATCTTACGGGATGTTCAGGAATTTCACGGAAAAAATGCGCTCGCAGTGATACGGCGATACAATTCGGATACAATCGGAATACAATCACAAATTACCTTTTTTCGTGCAGCAAAACTGTCCCCGCGGAGCGATTTTATTTTAAAATCACAACCTATATATGCAATTTCTGAGAATATATTAAGGCAATCATTCTGATAGTGATTCCGTGCTGATATAGTGTAGAGGCCAATCATGCCGGCCTTTCACGCCGGCGACTCGGGTTCAAATCCCGATATCAGCACTTTTTGTTCTTTTACATTTGCCCGTTCTAATTGTAACTCAACTTTTGCCCGTTTCGGTTATAACCCAACATTTTGCACGTTTTAGAGTTCATCGGCGGCATTGCGCAGATATTCTTTGAGTTTTACTCTGAACTCATCGCGTCCGACCGCATACATCCGATGATCGCCGAATTTGAGAATTCTGTCCGCTTCCGCCGTAAGAATATCCATCGTGGCGGCGGCAAAGAGTATCGACGAATCGCCCAGCTTATCGCGTTCGTTTTTGCATATGACCGAGAGCGGAGTCACATCTGAACTCTGAATGCAGTTGGGGACAAGGAGATTTGTCGCCGACTTATCCTCATCGATTATTATCAGGGATGCACGCCGGCGGAGAGCTGCCGTGAACTGCGCCGCCATTCCCATCGAACCGCTCCCCCTGCCCGTGACATTCGCGGGCGTTCCCGACGTCCCCTTCGGCAGACTCTTAAAGAAAAGGCGTATATCGGCGCCGGTGATATCCGCCTCCGAGGATTCGGCTGACATCACGTTTCCGGACGTTATCGTGTATTCCCTGCCGTCGCCCGGGAGGTGATCGTCGCAACCCGAACGTATGGTCTGAAGGAAGGTCGATTTCCCCTCGGCATTCGACCCGATGACCGCAAAAACCTCTTTTTTCCGTATCACAAGCCCCGTTACGGTGCCGCCGGAGGCGGGCAGTTCCATCTCAACCGGCGTCAGCTCCGCGGGACATTCGTAAGGCACACTGCCGTGCTCATAGGTCACCGAATTACCTTTTCGGACGGCATAAAGTGCGGGACCGGCAACCCTGAAATAAGTCCTGTATTTCGTGTAACTTCTTACGGGCAAGGTGCCGTCGGCTATGAACGAGACCAGACCCTTCGGTTCGAGAGCGGCGCGAATTTGTTTCTGATCCATCGAGCAGAGCGCGTTCTTCTCGGCGGACTTTCCGTCATACGAGATGACCTCCTTTGCGACGGCATCGATAAGTGCGGCAAAGTTCTCGTTAAGCCTGCGAATCGCGGATGAATCCGGAGTAGCGGTTGAAACTTCGGGATACGGCAGTGCCCCCGAGAGATTAAGGAGAACTTTTCCGTCGGAAAGACAGTTTTTCTCGTCCGCTTTCCATAGATCGCTGCCCGTTCCGTAAGAAACATGACAGAAGGTCACAGGCTCGATATTTGCGCCGTAGTTCTTCGGCACGGCGGTATCGAGACCTCCGAGCGGTCTCAATGCGGGATTGCCGTGCACTTTGCTCTTTATACGCTCGATAATCCCCGCAATGCAGCCGTCGCTTCCGCTTTCGCATTCCGGAAAATTTTTCAGCGGATTATGGTTGATTACCGCGGGAAAAGAGAAGATAAGCGAACTTCCGTCATGCGACTTTACAAGATAAAAATTAGTCCCGTAATTGACCCTGCTGCGGTTAATATCGGCATCGCGGCTGCCTATGCCCTCAAAGACCCTGTCAATCACACTGCCGAACGACATTTTTCTCAGTTTACAAACGGCTTATGCCAATCCTATCAGCTTCTGAGGAAGAGCGAATCAAGCTTCGATCTTGAAAACAGGATCATTGTGGGTCTTCCGTGCGGACATGTATACGGAAGGTCGGTCCTTGCAAGCTGATTCAAAAGCCTCTCCATCTGTTCGCGGGTGAGAACCGCACCTGCCTTTATTGCGGCGCGGCAGGCAATCGTGCTTGTAATCTTCTCCTTCTTCTCCTCTATCGTCTTTCGCGAATCATCCATGAGATCGGTCAGAATATCGCTCAGAATCTCGGTGCCTATCCTCTTTCCGAGCACGAGCGGGACGCTTCGCACCGCAAACGTGTCTTTGCCGAACTCTTCGATGACAAAACCCTCCTCCTCGAGAAATGCCCTGTTCGCCATGAGTACCTCGGCTTCCCGGGGTTTGAGGGTGATTACCGACGGCACCAGAAGTTCCTGCGAGTTCTTCTTCGAGTTCCGTATCTTTGAGACCTTATCGTAAAGGATTCTCTCGTGAGCGGCATGCTGGTCGACGATAACAAGCTCGTCGCCGTCCTGATTTTTCATTCTGGCGATGATATACGCGTCGTCGTACTGACCGACCACCTCCATCGGAGGAAGCATTATCTTATCGGAATCGCTGTAATCGAAGTTCTCGGTCAGTCTGAGCTGGCTGTCCGTTGTGCTGAACTGCGGATGATACCCCGCAACGCCATCATCCGAGCGCAATCCCTCCGAACTGAAAAGCGCCTTTACGGATGACTCCATATCCGACAGCGAACCGGTGACGCCGCCGTTGCCCGCGGATTCCGTACCGCTGTCGCTGCAGAATAATCTGTTTGTATTCGGATTCGTGTTTTTATTGGAATTATCGGAATTCGGATACGTATTCGTATTCGTATACGTATTCTGATACGCATTCGGATCAGTATAGGAATGCGAAACCGCATCCGCCGCTCCCGCTCCCGAGAACAGGGATGTCTGTGCGGTCTCCGATCCCGCAGGGGCGGTTTCCGCATGGATATTTCCGCTCTCAAGGGCCTCGCGGACGGCGGCGACAATCTCCTCGCTTATCTCTTTCTCGCGCGAAAGCCTGACCTCGCGTTTTGCCGGATGAACGTTGACATCCACGATGCCGCTGTCTATCGTAATATTCAGGAACGCCGCCGGATACCTGTCCTTCGGCAGAAGCGTGCCGTAACCGCGTTTGACCGCACGGACAATCGCCTGGGAAGTGACCGGACGCTTATTGATTGAGATGATAATCTGCTTCGATATCGGATAATTGACGGTCTGAATCGAGCAGAGCCCGTCGATCTTCATGAAGACGCCTGCCGACTTCACCTTGCACATGTCGTCCGTTATCCCCCTGCCGTATATGTATGAAGCGGTCTCGAGAAGAGAATCCGTCTTTATTGTCGAGAGTTTCTCTTTTCCGTTATGGGTGAGGCTGAAAGAGATATCGGGGTTTGCAAGGGCGGCATTCTCGACGACCGAGTAGATATGACTGAACTCGGTCTGCCGCGACTTCAGGAATTTCTTCCTTGCCGGCGTATTGAAAAAGAGATTCTCGACGAGAACCGTGGTGCCTGCGGGCGCTCCGATATCGCTGACTTCGAGAATATCGCCGCCCTGCACCACAATCTTTGTTCCCGCGACGATGCCGCCAGCATTGCCGTCATCGCCCTCATCGCCGTAACCGCCGTTATCGCCGCCATCCCCGTGCCCTGAACGTCCTGTGCGTCCGAATCCCGTCTCCTTTTCTTTTGTGATCAGCGTAAACTTTGATACGCCCGCTATGCTTGCCAGAGCCTCGCCCCTAAATCCGAGCGTGTGAATCGAGAACAGGTCGGATGCATTCGTTATCTTGCTTGTCGCATGCCGCAGTATTGCCATCTGTGCGGAATCGCGGTCCATACCGCAGCCGTCATCGATTACGCGGATTCTGAAGATGCCCGCGGAGTCCGAGCCGATGTCGACGCTTATCGATTCGGCGCCGGAATCGAGGGAGTTTTCCACGAGTTCCTTTACCACGGATGCAGGTCTCTCAATGACTTCTCCGGCGGCGATCTTATTTATGGTCGCCTCATCGAGAAGACGAATCTCGCGCTTCTTCCTGCCCGACGGCGTCTGCGTCGTCATCCTTGAGAAAGGTTCTCCTTCAAAGTTCATGTTTCACCTGCAATTTCACCTGCAATACCGCAAAAGCATCATTGAGAATAAATTTTGACAATAAATTACGGTTTATTTTCATCGTTTCGTGCATCGTTCACAAGTTCGTAGAGGAACGCAAGCGCATCCCTCGGCGTCATGGAATCGGGATCGGAGTTGAGCAGTTTCTTTACCACGGGGTTGTCGCGTCTGGGTGCCGAGACCGGCGCGGGCGTATCTATCAGAAGCATCTGCGTGAACCGCGGCGATCTTCCCTTTTTATCGGTCGACGGGTCGAACTGCCTGTCCATCTCCTCTTTAAGTATCTGTTCGGAACGTCCAATAACTTTGTCAGGTATGCCGGCAAGCTTCGCGACATGGATACCGTAACTCTTGTCGGTCGCACCCGGAATCAGCTTTCTCAGGAAAGCGATATCGTTTCCCGTCTCTTTAACGGCGAAATGGTAGTTTCTGACGCGTTTAAGGTCGGCTTCGATATCGACCATCTCATGGAAATGTGTGGCAAAGAGCGTTCGCGGACCCTCGCCGCCTTTGCCGTGCAGGAACTCCAGAACCGCCTTTGCAATGGAATATCCGTCAAGCGTGCTTGTTCCGCGCCCGATTTCGTCAAGGATGACAAGACTGCGGTCCGTGACATTGTTCAGGATGTTTGCGAGTTCGAGCATCTCGACCATGAAGGTGCTCTGTCCGCTGGAGAGGTCGTCGAAGGCGCCGACACGCGTGAATATGCGGTCGACGATTCCGATGACCGCACTCTCGGCAGGCACAAAGCAGCCCGCCTGAGCCATTACGGTTATCAGCGCAACCTCGCGCATGTAGGTCGATTTACCCGCCATGTTGGCACCCGTGATTATCAGAATCTGATTCTCGGATGCGTCTATCTGGGCGTCGTTGGGGACAAAGCCGGCGCTTAAGTTCCTCTCGACGACGGGGTGTCTGCCGCCGCTGATGAGAAGGCGCTTTGAGTCCTCGATTACGGGGCGGACATAGTTCCTTGAGTGCGAGACGGCGCCGAGCGTCGAATACACGTCAAGGAGACCTATGCACTGCGCCGTTTTCTGAAGAGTCTCGGTCTCGGACTTTAATTTCAGAATCAGGTCCTGATACAGTTCGTATTCGAGGGCAATGAGTTTCTCCTCGGCATTCGCTATCAGGGATTCCTTCTCCTGAAGTTCGGGCAGGGTGTAGCGCTCGCCGTTTGCCGTGGTCTGTTTTCGGATGTATTCCTTCGGCACCATCGACATGTTCGACTTGGTGACCTCGATGAAATACCCGAATACTTTGTTGTAACCGACCTTGAGCGACTTGATGCCGGTTCTCTCACGCTCGGTCTGCTGGAAGTCGGCGATCCAGTCCTTTCCCGAGACCGAGATGTAGCGGAGTTCGTCGAGCGACTTGTCGTAGCCTTCGCGGATGACGCCGCCGCCCTTGGCAAGAACGGGCGGATCGTCGGTTATTGCCGATTCTATGAGTTTTCTGACCGCCTGCATCTCGCTTGTGCCCGCAAGGGCTTTTGCTATGAGTTCGGGAACGGAGTTGTTAATGCCGCCGTTAATGCCGCCCGCATCGCCGTCGCAGACCGCGGAAGCCCGTGAAATATCTCCGGTGCCGCACGTATTGATTCCCTGATTGATTCCGAATGCGCCGTGACCGCTGTCGAACGAGAGTTTGATGAGCGGAATTTTGTCGAGCGAATTTTTAAGTGTTATAAGATCACGCGGTCCCGCATTGCCGTAGGAGATTCTGCCAGCAATCCTCTCGATATCCGAGAACTTGTCGAGGCATTCGCGCAGTGACGAGCGTATCATCGGGTTTTTGACGAAATACTCAACGGCATCAAGTCTTTTCTCGATCTCGGTCCTGTTTATCAGCGGCGCCGTTACGTATTTCCTGAGGATACGCATTCCCATCGCGGTCTTTGTCGCGTTCAGGGTGCCGAAAAGCGAGGTGTCCGTGCCTTTCGAGCGTATGTTCTCGAGGACTTCGAGATTTCTGAGCGTGATTGCGTCAAGGATCATGCTCCCCGACGGCAGTCTCGTCGAGAGACCGCGGACATGGCTCAGGTCGCTCATCTGCGTCTCGCAGGCATAGGCAAGGCATGCACCCGCGGCTCGGATTGATGATTCCATGCCGATACATCCGTATCCTTCGAGGGAGGAGACGCCGAAATGCTTCTTCAGATATTCGCTTGCGGTATCGTAGTCGAATGCGGATTCCCTGTATGGCGTCACGAGTATTCCGCGGTTTTTCAGGTTTTCTGCAAGTGCGGGGTTTATCGGGCTTTGAACCACGCACTCCGCCGGCATGTACTTGGCAATATCGGAGTTTAAGTCCGCAAATGCGTTGCCGCTTCCGACCTCGGCAGCGGAATTCGTCTTTCCCGCGCCGCCGCCGGCATTCGAGGACGAGATGAAAAATTCGCCGGTGGATATGTCAAGGAACGCCGTTCCGTACTCGGATCTCTTCTTGTCGTAGAATATCGACATCAGATACGAGGGTCCCGATGTGTTGAACATTCCGGCGTCCATCATGGTGCCGGGCGTGATTATTCGCACGACGTCGCGTTTTACAATTCCTTTTGCCTTTTTAGGATCTTCAATCTGGTCGCAGACCGCCACCCTGTAGCCTTTTCTGACAAGACGGGAGATATACATCTCTCCGGCGTGAATAGGCACGCCTGCAAGCGGCATTTTTTCGCCGTCGGCATCTCTGCCGCGTGATGTGAGTGTTATCTCCAGTTCTCTTGAAACAACCTCGGCATCTTCCCCAAATGTCTCGTAGAAATCCCCCATCTGGAAAAAGAGCACAGTTCCGGGATATCTGCGCTTCATCTCATAAAATTGAAGCATTGCCGGAGTCGGACCTTCTTTGCTCATCCTGTATTAAGAATTGGTCATGAAAGATATTGATAGTTTTGAGTTTGTTGTATCCCGAAAGATGATCGGAAAAACAATTCAATAGATCCGAAAGGTGATCCTAAAATATGACTGAAATGCCGATCAGATGAACATCGCGTACATATAGCATTATATGGTTTATGGACCCATTGATGATTAGGTAAATACCACGTAAAGCGAATTCATTCGGAGAAAAAAGCCCGTAAAGAGGTCATTTGAAAGAAAAAGAAATAGCAGATTGATTATGCCCTATAAGGATATCGAAGAATATTGAATATGGACATTCCAGAAAAAAGGCAAATCGTTTTGTAATTGCCTGAATGCTTTTAATTCGAGAATCTTTCATATATTTAATGCAGACAATCAGCTCTGTATTACATGCCTCAATACAACTCTTCATTATTCATATTCTCTTAGCTAATGCCCGTTTATTCGTTTTTCGCCGGATCTCTGCCCAATAGGCATGGATTCACTTCCGATTCACTTCCGCACCGCACGCCCACGCATTAAATGAGTTTACCCCATATCGTAATGCAGGAAATGTCATACTGAAGTCTACGAAGAAAAACTGCGAAGGCATGCAATTAGGACTGGCTGGGTATGCAATCAGGCAGGCATCCGACCGGCTGCCTGAGCTGGAATAATATCCGGCATGACAGCCCACAGCTGTGAACCCTATGGTGTCATACATCATTTTTTCATTGAGGTCAACAGGGCAGCAGCAGAATTTTGTGGGCAATCGGTTTTTGCGCAGAATACATATTCTGCGTAATTATAAAATACAAGGAGAGATTAACAAATAAACAATGAAAGGGGATTATTTTTCCGAATGGCTGAAAAGGTTCAGCTACCAGCTCAAGATGAGGAATTATTCCCAACGTACAATCAAAAGTTACGAGGCGACGATAAAGATCTTCGCCTACTACATGTGGATTGTAAGAAATAAGGGTCAGGACAAACTCTCGGTCTTCTGGACGGATATTACCAAGGGAAGACTCGATACCGAGATAGATGTTTCAACCGCCCAGATTAATGACTTTCTGATGTTCATTTCGAATGAAAAAGAATACAAACCGACGACTCTTCGCCGCTATATTTCATCGTTAAGCTCATTTTACAAGTTTTGTTACACGCAGGAAGCTATCGGCTCAAATCCGATGATAAGCATCGACCGACCGAAACTGAAGGAAAAAGAGCTCAAATACTTAAAGCACAACCAGGTGATGAAACTCCTTGAATCCATCGAAGATGAGCGCGACAGACTCATAATCAGGACGATTTACGCCACCGGCGTCCGAGTATCGGAGCTCTGCGGAATCGACATATCCAATATCGATTTTGAAGACCGCACCATTCGCATTCTCGGAAAAGGAGGTAAAGTACGGACGGTTTTCGTCGACGAGGAGACACTCTCAGAGATAGATAAGTTCACCGGCGGCAGAATCGACGGTCCGCTGTTCCCCGGTCAGATGAATCAACCGATATCGCCGCGAACCGTCCAGTATATCTTCACGAAATACGCTCCGAAAGGGATAACCCCGCATAAAATCCGGCACAGCTACGCGAGCGAACTGTATAAACGCTCGAAGAATCTGCGTGTCGTTCAGGAAAATCTCGGTCACAGCTCGATTCAGACCACCGAAATTTACCTGCATACCGACGTTGACGAAAGAAGAGACATATATCAGAAGTATTTCCCGCTGTCAAATCATAAACAGGAATAAACAATACAAATACACTTTTTTTTTCACCCGCGATTTAACACAGTAAATTACGGTCAAACAGGAACATTTTGAGAAAATGCAACAAATATTGCACCTTTTGGCAAAAACAACACCCAGTCAATAAACCGCGGAATGCTATACAGACGAAGACAAAATATATATTCTTTTCCTTAAGAAACTATTATGGATGTCAGAAGGGGAAAACGACCAATACAATACCGATACGGGCGATATTCCAAAAGCCGCGGATTCGGAATATAATAAAGATTCAACCGAATCCGAACCGATAAACGCGGCTGAAAAAACCGCAGACCCACGCGGAACAGGCGGTGACTCGAATACGCCGGAAATGAATTTAACCGTAAATTCAGCGGAGATTGCCGAAAACACGGAAAGCGCGGGATACGGTGAAACCGGCGAAAACAGTGAAAACAGCGACAATAGTGAAAATACGGAAAACACTGAAAATACCGGCGAAGCCTCCGAAGAAACCGAATCTGCCGCGACCGAACAGGAGATTCCGCCGCAATACAAGCCGCCGCATGTCAGAAAACCACTATCCGAAGAGGAACAGGCAAGAATCAACAAATATAAGAAATTCAAGAAGGTAGACGGCGAAACCTACAAACGCGTCAATACCTTCCTGCGAAAACACACATATATTACAGCCCGCGAATGGGCAATCGCCCGCCTCTGCGCCGATTTCACGACACGCAGCGGTGCGGAAATGACGTTTATCGGCGAAAACCTGCCGGATCTGGTGCCGTTTATGACCGATACCTATTCGCCGCAGGCAGTCAACCAGGCGCGTGCGTCGTTCAAGAAAAAGGTCAAGAAATCCGGCGCCTCGTTCTTCTACGGCGCTCTCTGCGGCTTTTTCACCGCCGACGAACTCGACGACATTCTCTACGAATCCAGTGAAGTAGCCAGATTTTTGCTCGAAATCGAGGGCACTTCGGTCGATGTCGACGACGAAATCGAGGTCGAAGACAGGATTACCGACGTAATGAGAAACGTCGCCGAGGCGGCTTCAAGGATACGGGCACCGAAACTTCTCGTCGATCCTCAAAAGAACGAAAATGAGGACGATTTGGACGACGATGACGACTTTGAAGACGAAGACGGCGATGGTGAGTTCACCGAAAGCGCCATGGAAGAGATGTCAAAGATTATCGACAGCATTGCGCCCGAAAACACAAACGAAAAGAAATAATCATAAATTACGGATGGAAGAACAATGAAAATAATTCACATCACCGGACATTCGAACTCCGGCAAAACGACCTTTATTCATAAGCTTTTGGACAGGATGTGCAGGGAATATCCGGACAAAATCGGCGTTATCAAGCACATGGGACACCACTGCTTCGAGCTTGCGCCAGGAAAAGACACGACAACGCATTTTGAACACAACGCTTATGCGGTCGCCGGCATCGATTCTTCGAAAACGGTCGTTGCGGTTCACAGCGACGAATTTAAAGAGATTCTGGACAGTTTCTGCGATGCCGGGCTTAAATTCACAATAATCGAGGGCTTCAAAGATATCGGCTTTTCCAAGATAGTAATGGGCGAACTCGACGCGGAAAACTGTATTCTCAGGAATCCCTCGGTCGATGACGTCATTAATTCGCTTGACAGATTCGATGACTACTACACCATGCAGGGCGTTGTAAAAGAGCTTAAATCCGGGGTAAATCTCGATAATGCCGGCGCCGTGCTCTCCTTTAACGGCATTGTCCGCAAGTGCACGGGCAGCGAAACAACCGAGTATCTGGAGTTTGACAACGGCGAATATATCGACAAATTAATCGCCGAAATCGAGGAAAAAGCCCGTAAAGTGCCGGGAATAATCGGAGTTAAATTTTACCACACGAAAGGCAGGATATATGCCGGCGGCGACTTGACCTACTTTGCAATCGTCGCCGCACACAGGCAGGAAGCATTTTCCGCCATGGCGGACGCCATTGACGAATTAAAGGCAAGATTGCACGACGTCGGAAAAGAACTCTCGGCATAATCCCAAATTCTGCATTTTTCGTTTTTTCTCATTTTTTTCTTTTTGAGGGAATTTTCTCATATAACGCTGTTTTTCGCAATCAAAACCCGAATTATTGAATATTTTCAGGAGTAATGGTTCATTTTTCGGACAAAAAAGACCGCACGTTCAAAATTATAAACCATATAATGCTATATGTAAGCGATGCCGAAATACGCAATTTTTTGCTTCTTTCAGGGAGATCATGTAAACCGAAATGTATACCGAATGAAACTGAATGTAAAACTGAAATGCCAAACAGACCCCCGCATTGCAACCATGCGGAAAAGCAACAAAATATCATGCATCATGCACAAATAATGAAAGAATATCAAAGCAGAACAGGTTACGGCTATGTCAGCAGAAGAACCAAAAAAACAGTTATTCGGAACCAACGGCGTCCGCGGCGTCATCGGGGAATCGATGAACCCGACACTTGCAATGAAGATAGGTCTCTCACTGGGCACAATACGCAAAGGAAAGTTGGCGGTCGGCATGGACACGAGAACATCTGGACCTGCGCTCATCAACGCGGTAAAAGCAGGTATTCTTGCCGCCGGCTGCGACGTTGTCGATCTGGGTGTCCTTCCGACCCCCGCACTGCAATATATAATAAAGAAGTATTACGACGGCGGCGCCATGATCACGGCATCGCACAACCCTCCCGAGTATAACGGCATTAAAATCATCGATGCCGACGGAACCGAGATGGACGATGCCTCGACGATAGAACTCGAAAAAGTTCTCTTCTCCGAATCCTACACGGTCCGCGACTGGAAAAACGTCGGCACGGAAAGCTCCGCTCACGAAAGAATCAATGAGTACATCGACGGCATTGTGGCGCAGTTTCCCAAGGCCGACAAAGAATACGTCATAGCCGCAGACCCGGGAAGCGGACCGGCATGCCTGACAACTCCCGTAATACTCACAAAACTCGGCTGCAAAGTCCACACCGTCAACGGAAACTGCGACGGAAGATTCCCGGGAAGACTCCCCGAGCCCTCGGCGGAAGGACTTAAAGCGCTCTCCGAACTCGTTGTCTCCACCGGCGCCGAATTCGGTATCGCTCACGACGGCGATGCCGACAGGGCAGTCTTCGTCGACGACAAAGGCGAATATGTCGAGGAGAACGAAGAATTCGCCCTTATGCTCATGTATCTGGCAAAGAACAGAAAGGATAAAAGAGAAGGCGTTGTCGTAACGCCGGTGAGCACATCCTTCATTGCGGAGGCGGTTGCCAAACAGATAAACTGTAAAATGGTTTATACAAAGGTCGGCAGCATATATGTAGCCAGAAAGATGCTTGAACTTGAGGAAAAAGGAGAGAATGTCGTCTTCGGCGGCGAAGGCAACGGCGGTCTGATATATCCGAACCACCAGCACTGCCGCGACGGCGGAATGTCGGCTGCGGCAATGCTTGCACTCATATCATCCGAGGGCAAGAAACTCTCCGAACTCCGAAAGGAACTCCCGCCGCGTCACATGCTCCGCGAGAAGATATACACGAAGAATGCGGCGGAAGTCCTGAAGAAGACCGAGGAGGCATTCGCCGGCGACAGACTCGACAAGACCGACGGAATCAGAATAAACCGCGACGGAATGTGGGCACTCATCCGTCCCTCGGGCACCGAACCCTTCATGAGACTCTTTGTCGAGGCAAAGACAAAAGAAGAAGCCGAAAAGTTCTGCAACGAGATAAAAAGCAGGATTGAATAATTGAATGATTGAATAATTGAATAATTAAATTATTGAAAATTTGATTGAGTAAATAATCTATTCACTCATTTTTGAATAAATCGCGGGCATTAAAGAAATATTCGAGTGCATAGCCGCGATAATTCTCAAAGTTCTTCTCGGCAGTCTCGCGGATGAGATTGTCTATCTTCTCGTCACTGACGCCGAAATATGTGCCCTTAAGGTAAATCTTCAGGAATATGTCGCGGATATGCGCATCCACCGGAAAAGCCTCATAACGTTTCTGCGAAAGGAGCAGTATCCACTCGGCAACGCGGTGCTTCACACCTTTGAACTCCTTAAGCCGGTTAACCGCATCGTCATACGGAAGCTTCGACAGCTCATCCTCCCAGCCAGGATTCTCCAGAATTCTCTCCGAAGCAAGCATGATATTATCGGCGAAATATCCTATATTGCAGGACTTGAGAGCCGGCAACCCCGCATCGACAATATCCTGCGGACGCGGAATCGTATGGAATTCCCTGCCGTCAAAGTCGATCTTCTCCCCCAGTTTCGCGGAAATTCTGGTAATGCGGTCGGTAACACCCTTTGTCCTTATCCTGTTGACCGTCATCTGAAAGATGAGACATTCCCATGTATCCTGATTAACAAGCCTGAGTCCGTAATTCTTCTCAACCGCCTCACGCCCGAATATATCCCTTGTCATGACATCGTATACTTTATTCAGGTCGAAATCAAGGCAGAAATAATCACGGATAATATCCGCATCGACGCCGGCGAAGGTCAAAACATTGTCGTCCTGTTTTATTTTGAAAACGGAATCGCGAACCGTGCAATACCACCAGTCACCTTCTTTGAAGCATCTCGGCACCTGTCCGCATGACAATGTCTTGTCAAGAGAAAACGGTTGAGAACCACTCAATTCAATAGAATCAAACTCAGGCATCAATCATTTATTGGCATTGAATATAAAAAAGGGTATCCATAGTTTTTTTGGGCTGACTTATATTAATTTTCTGCCCGACTTAAAAGAAAAAGGGCGCAGCTTAAGATTTTACTGAAAATTTTATAGAATGTTAATACAAAATCAACCAAATTTTATTTTTTACAAATAATGTGTACACATTATGAAAAAGAGTAATATTCAGTAATACTTATATTAAAAAAAGTCATAAACTATCTTTGGTGACAATACATGCACATACCTGATGCATTTATTCCGCTGCCCCAGGCAGCGATATACTGGATTATTGCGTTGATCTTTGTCGCACTGGCACTGAGATGGGCAAGAAACGAGTTAAGTGAAGAGAAAATACCTTTGATTGCGGTTCTCGCCGCAGGCATATTCGCCATTCAGGCATTTAATCTTCCTGTCGGCATGGGAACATCCGGACATCTTGTGGGAGGCGCACTTGCCGCAATAGTCCTCGGTTCGCCGTTTGCGGCAGTATTCATCCTTACGATAGTTCTCATAATCCAGGGAGTCGTCTTCGGAGACGGCGGTATCACAACCATGGGTGCAAACATCATCAACATGGGTGTAATCGGCGGATTTGTGGGATACTACTCATACCACGGAATCAAGTCGGCAATCAAGAACAAATTCATCCCCGCAGCAATCGCGGCATGGCTCGGATGCTTCATAGCGGCAGTAGTCTGTGCGATTGAGATGTTCATTGCCGGCACATTCCCGCTCGTGCCCGGAATCATAGCAATGGGTACATACCATGCAGCCATCGGTATCATTGAAGGTGTGATTACGGCAGGTGCGATATATCTGATATACAGCACAAGACCCGATCTGATTGAACTTGACAAGGGTGATGCATAATGACAGACGCAAAGAACACTAACGGCGCAAAGATGAACGACGCGACCTTCATTGCAATAGGTCTCGTAATCGCGCTCATAATCGGCGTTGCCGCAGTATTCCTGGCATCGGGAGATCCCGACGGACTGGAGAGTGCTTCCTTATACGTACAGGGAGAGAAAGATCTCACAAGCGATGCGCCCGAAGACGCCGACCCTGAAGCCGTCGGTCTCGGAACATTCGAGTACAGCTCACCCTTCCCCGACTATTCATGGGAAGATCTGGGAAAGATGGGTGACATAATAGCGCTGGTTCTCGGAATCGTCATCGTCTTTGTCCTTATATTCGGCGTTTCACGCATTATAAAGATAAAGGCATAAATATAATCATTAAAAACTTTTTTTACACTCATGCACCTGATAGAAACACGCGACCTCACACACTGCTACAACGGGACCATCGAAGCACTGAAAGGTGTCAACTTCATTGCCGGCAGAAAACAGCGTATTGCTCTGATAGGGGCTAACGGTGCAGGTAAAAGCACACTGTTCAAGCACTTCAACGGCATCCTGAAACCTTCATCGGGAGAGGTGCTTGTTCACGGAGAACACATCACAAAATCCAATTTAAAAGAGATAAGAAAAAGTGTGGGCATTGTCTTTCAGAACTCCGACGATCAGGTCTTCTCACCCACGGTCGGGCAGGATATCGCATTCGGACCTACAAATCTGGGGCTGGATGCGGATACCGTCGAACACCGCGTAAGCGAGGTCTCAAGACTCCTTGACATAGAGCATCTGAGAGACCGTCCGCCCCACCACTTAAGCGGCGGAGAGAAGAAACGGGTCGCAATCGCGGGCGTTCTCGCAATGGAACCGCAGGTCCTTGTTCTGGATGAACCTACAGCGGGTCTTGACCCGAAAGGCGTCGCGGACTTAACCGCATTCGTCAACCGTCTTCCCGAGGAATACGGCATGACCGTCATTTTTTCGACACATCATACCGAGCTTGTCGCCGAGATTGCCGACTACATCTATGTCATGGACAAAGGCAGGATTGTGGCGCAGGGAACGGTCGACGAGATATTCGTGCAGCAGGAGATGCTCGCATCACTGAGGCTCGATGTCCCGATACTGCCGCGGCTCATAAAATCGCTTCGTGACAACGGCATAGATATCGATATGGCTTTTGACTACGAAAGCGCCGAGAACGCATTCTTAAAGGCGTTTAGAAAACTCTGACATCGGATCGGAGAGCCGGTCGGAAATATGATTGAAGAACTGCAGAACATAGAACGCCAGGCGATGGGTAACAGCCGGGTCCACAGGCTTGATGCCCGAACAAAGATTATTCTGGCATTTGCGGCAATCATAGCAATGGTCGCATACCCTTATTCGAAGGATGTCATTGTCCCGGGCATGCTTCTGTTTGCGTTCTTCTCCGTTCTCTGGGCATTCTCGGGTCTTTCGGTTCTCGCATATCTCAAACGCCTCATACTTATCCTGCCCTTCGGCATATTCATCATAATATTTCAGATCTTCTTCGAGAACAGCAGATACGATACCTTTACGTCAATACTGGATCTGCCTCTCGGCATTCACGTATATGCGGAATCCGTGGAGTTTGCCTCGATTCTGCTCATAAAGTTCATAGTCTGCATATCGTTCATAATCCTCCTCTCATCGACAACCACAATGCAGGATATGCTTGCGGGCGCAAAAAGGCTCGGAATGCCCTCGGAGTTTGTTCTTATCATCGGACTCATGATAAGGTATCTCTTCGTATTTGCCGAGATGTACGGTAAAGTCATAAATGTCTTCGAAGTAAAGTTCTTCAACGCATTCGACACGAATCTTCCCTACAAATACAGGCTCAGAACGCTTGCCTACGCAATCGGCACGCTCTTCATCAGGTCATACGAGCAGGGCGAAAGGACATATATCAGTATGCTCTGCCGCGGATACAGCAGGGATTCCTTCCTCAGGATTGAAAAGAAGAAGATTCAGGGAAAAGAACTCGGTTTCCTTATCTTCGGCATAATTTTTATTGTCGCAGGCGTTACCGTGCCCTACCTTATATTTGACCTTGGACTAATTCCATCCGTTTCCATGCAGTTCTGACGGACTGCAACAATTGAAAAATCAGATTCCCGCCGTTATATTCTCGAGGAGTATCTTGAGACCGACAAGAATCAGTATGACTCCGCCCAGTATCTCGGCTTTGTTCCGCGACTTTTCACCGATTTTATCGCCGAGGTAAAGACCCGCGAACGAGAAGGCAAAGGTCGTGATGCCTATGATGATCGCCGGTATCATAATCGGCTCTTCGAGAATCGCAAAGGAGATGCCGACGGCAAGCGCATCGATGCTTGTGGCAACGGCGAGAAGAAGAATCACGAACGGCTTTGTAAAATCCTGCGGTATCCCGTCGGTGTCGTCTTTAAGACCTTCTCTTATCATGCCGACGCCGATGAGCAACAGAAGAATAAACGCCGCAAAATGAGCGTATCCGAGAATCAGCATTGCGAAAAACGTTCCCGCATACCAGCCGATAAGCGGCATAATCGCCTGAAAAAAGCCGAACGCCGATGCCAGAACGGCGGCGGTCTTCAGCTTATCTTTAAGCGTCAGAGTGCCCGCAGACACCGAGACCGCGAAAGCATCCATAGAGAGACCAACGGCGATTGCAAAAATTCCAAACAGATTCATAAGACAACAATCGGACTGTTTTAGAGCACAACTAAACTACGGAAACACTGCGGAAATTCCGGAAATACTACAGACATACTCCGGAAATACTACGTAAATGCTACAGTAATCCAACGGCAACGCAGCGGCAAAAAAAGAAGATTACTTCTTGAAGTTCTCTTTTCTGATGCGGGTTGCCTCTTCTTCGTCCTCGACACTTACCAGAAACGTACCGTGGCACGGTTTTGTGAACGGGAAAATTATGGTATTTCCTTCGATGGCAAGCGAGATCGGCGGAACGCCGATGATGTGAACGTCAAATATCTTATATCCGGGCGCAACCGTGTATAGCTCCTTAAAATTCTTCTTAAGATACTCTCTGCACTCCGCAAAACTTGTCTGGCGCAGAATAATCTCATACGGCAGTTTATCTAAGCATCCCATTTTAACACCCTGTTAATTGCACTTATGAGCGGTTTCGGATTATGCGCCGCGACAGCCGTTATCTTCTCGCATTCGAAATCAATCATATCGCTCATCTTCTCGGCATCGCTTCCGAATATCACGGGATAAACGACTCCGTCGAGCAGCGAATGCATGGTCGCGGCATAGGAAACGCCCGCATCATTGTGTATGAAGACAAAACACGTCGGATACGATTCTTTCTTCTCGGCAACCTGATCGATAACCGTGTCGAGATCTTTTATCTCGTCGATATAGTGACCGTCGATATCGCCGTATTTTATCAGCAGACGTGCCGCCGGTGTCCCCGCGATTACCGTCCCGATACCTGCTTTCTTTAAGCGTCCCGCGATGTAAAGGACGGCTGTTGTCTGTATCGGCACCTGCGGACATCCCAGAACCAGAAGTGCCTTATCTGCCTTATCCGCCTTCTCGTTATTATTGCCGGTTTCCGAATTTTCCATAAAATCACCAGATATGTCTATTAATTGATGGTCGTAACTGATCCATGATAATTATTTTGTCGCCGCATCGACACATTCTTCGGTAGTGCCGATTCTGACATTGCAGCCGCACATATTGGGAACATATGCAAATGCCTTTCCGGAATTGACCATCACGGTATCGAACTTATCCATTGCCGGCGAGACCACGATGCAGGTATCCTCGACGACCTTTGCGCCGCTCTTCTCGATTTTGGCGACATACTCGGGATTTGCGGACTTAACGCCCTTTGCCGCGAAGACATAGAATGTCTTGGTTACCTTCTTTCCGTCCAGAAGTTCGGCAAGCTTTGCCAGCTCGTCGGGCGAGCAGTGCGGACAGCCGACCGCAACGGCATCGACATCGACCTCTTTGAAGAGTTCGTCGATATCGGACTTCTCGATTGTAATGGTCTCGGACGGAACCGCCTTGAAAGTCGGCAGTCTTGTCTCGGGGGTTATGCCTTTGACATGATAGAGCGCAACCGCGCCGGATGCCGCCATTGCCGCGCCCATCGCCTTTAACTGATCGCGTGACGGGCGGATATTCGTGAAGAGCGGAATCCTGTTGCCGACAAGCTTACCCGCAAGATATCCGACGGCGCCGAAATGATTCGCATACTTTGCGCCTGCCTCGACCTCAACGGCGACCTGCGGCATTCTGTTCTCAAATAGGTGAAGACCGTAATTCGGGGTCTTTCCTATCATTGCCGCAGCAAGCGCCGAAGGACCGCCTTCGCGGTTTGTCCTTGCGCCGAGCACCGAATTCGCGTATGAGACCGCGGATGACTCCGACCATGCCAGATGATCTCCGTAGTTTGTGATATTCAGATAATACGGAGTGCATGTGCATTCAAGCCTGATTCCAAGGCGCTTGTATGCCGCGATAACCTCGTTCTGACTGTCGGCGAAATCCTTCGGAATACCGATATCCTGCCAGTTCTCACGCGGCATTCCGATGGGATTCAAGACCGAGGGCACGGCAACCTTTGCGTCAAGATTGCTCAGCCATTCCAGACCCCATTTGCCGATTGTCTTGTATGACGCTCCGCTTATCTGCGCCGAGGTAATCGGCACAAGACTCTCGGCACCGAATACCTTGCCGAGCGCCACAAGAATTTCCATCATTTTCTGACGTGTCTCACCGTATTCGCCGGCAAGAATCATCTCATCTTCTTTGTCAAGATTCATCTTTTACTCCTTTTTCCTCATTTATCCGATATATCCGCAATTTTCTATCGCAATTTTAACAATTATCCTCAGTCACGCGGTTTTCAGTCATCCCAGCCGGCTCTGACAAACTCCGCTTCTCTGCCCATGACCATGGTGGCATCCACACCTATCTTTACGTTCATGCCGTCGCCGATTCTGCACGGGTCAAGCGACGAACCGCGAACGCCCGAAATAACCATAAGATCGATATCTCCGCGGACGCGGGTGGCAATCGCATACTCGACATCCTCCATATCGAAGATGTCGATGTCTTCGTCGACGATAACGACATGCTTTAGGGATGTGTGCGCCGCAAATGCCGCCATAATCGCGTTCTTGGCATCGCCCTGCGTATTCTTGCGTATCTGAACAACGCAGTGGAGATAACCGCAGCCGCCGGTGGTAAGCGAGACATTCCTCACGGTTGTCACACCCGCAACCGACTTGTAGATCTTCGGCTCATATGGCATACCCATGAGAAGTTTGTGCTCGCTGCCGCCCGGGAGAATGCCGTGATAGACGGCATTCTTCTTCACATACATCTTTGTGAGCTCTATAACCGGCGCCGGTCTTATGGGGTCGTATGTTCCCGTAATATCGACAAAAGGACCTTCTTCGGCCTTCTCCGCGGTTACAAAACCTTCGAGGACAATCTCAGCCTCCGGCACCTTCACGCCGTTTTCGCAGGTGTAAAGTTCAATCTCTCCGCCGAGGAGTTCCGCGGCATATGGCATCTCTTTTCCTTCGGGAACGCGCGTGCATGACGCAAACGTAACAAGGGGATCGGTTCCGATTGTGATTGCTATCGGCAGTTTCTTCCCGTCGGCAAGCGCGGCTTTAAGGAGAGTATGCGTATGGCGACCTTCGACGAGCCTTGCGGCAAGGTGGTTTTTGTCCAGAACAAGCATCCTGTGAACCGAGGCATTTACAACGCCGCCGTACTCCGAGAAGACAACGCCCGACGTAAGATACCTGCCCGCATCCTTCGGGAAATGCTTTAAAACAGGCAGCGAGTTCAGATCGGCATCAGCGGGTTTTACAATATCGCCGAGACTGCCTTTCACCGTAACTTTGCCGTTATAGTCGCATTTTGCAAGGTTCTTTACGATATCCTTCTCGTCATATCCTAGCGCAACCGAGAGAGCCTTCCTGCTGGATAAAAGATTCATCACAGCCTCGTGCCCGTCCAGATTGTGCAGATATACAAGCTTGTTTGTGCCCGCGGAAATTTTTGCGGCTTCAAACTCGGTCGATACGGGTCTTTCGATATCCTCTACGAGACCTGCATCTCTCATCTTTTTTATGAAATTTCTCATCAGTATCCGCTCCAGCGCTCTCCGACCGTATGTTCTATACCCAGATGATCCAGGACTCTGGCAATGACCATATCCACAAGATCATCGATACATCGTGGATTTGTGTAAAATGCGGGGCAGAGCGGCATTATTGTCGCACCCGCCTCGCTTAGGGAGAGCATATTTCTTAAATGAACGGTGGAATAGGGCATCTCGCGCGGCATAAGTATGCATTTACGACGCTCTTTGAGGCATACGTCCGCGGTTCGCGTGATAAGGTTGTTTGAAAAACCGGCGTTTATTGCCGCAAGTGTCTTCATGCTGCACGGGATTACAATCATGCCGTCATAAAGGAAAGAACCGCTTGCAACATCGGCAAAGAGGTCGTCTTCTTCGAGATATATTGCATCGAAACCTTCCAGTTCAACCCTTTCGTGAGCCGCAATGTCTTTGCCGACGTCGGATATAATGACGTGGACTTCGGCAAGATCGGAGAGGATCTCCAGAAGTCTTCGCGCATATATCATACCGCTTGCGCCGGTAATGCCAATCACATATTTTTCCATTTATCCACCCTTATTTGCAGGACAAATTTACACGACAGATCGGGAACATATTTACGGGATAATATACCCTAATATGCCTGCCCCTGTCAATTGTGTATTAAAGATATTTGATTTCGTGAATGCATATATATTGCGACAATATTGCGACAAAAATGTGAAATTATTCTGACATTAATGCGGATTTCACGGAATCAATTTAAGAATACCGGTTTTCGGAATATCAGTCAGAATATTTCAGGTATCAGTCAGAATACCAGTTTATCCTGTTTCGTCGGGCGCTCTATGTTTAAGAGATCGTATGCGCACTGCTCGACTGTCTTTCTGTTCTCGCCTGAGGTATAGATACCCATTCTCCATTCGCTCTTGCGTGTCATGTTGAGCGTCCTTATAAGGGGCGAGAGTTCCTCGAGCGAGACAAGTTCGTTATGATTCCTGACAAGCACGTCAATCTTCATCGGCGACGGAAAAGGCGGGATGTCCACAAGAACTTCGGTGCGGTCAAGACCGGCTTCTTTACAGACCTTCTCGGCAATGCTCTTTTTATCCTTCAGTTCCACAAATTTCTGAGCCGTAGAATACTTCACCTGATCCATGCCGATATAGACGGCACGTTTGTAAAGCTGCCGTCTGTAAATCATGCCGATAAGCTTGCGTGCTTCTTCGGAGGGGGAGTTTGAGAGCGCTATCGAGAACTCCGCATCATTCATCCGCATAAGTTCTCCTATATCCTTTCCTTCTGTCGCCTCGATATGTTCGAGTGCGGCATAAGTTACCATGGTCTCCGCGATTCGGCTGACGTGATGGAAATATACCGACGGGCGCATGATCGTTCTTGCAATAAGAAGGGATTCCGCGGCATTTATTCCGTTCTCGCGCAGGACAAGCCCTTTTTCGCCGAGAGTGGTGTTTCGTATGAGCCTGTGAACATCCACGGTTCCGTAAGGCGCACCCGTATAATGAGCGTCACGCAGGAGATAGTCCATTCTGTCGACATCGAGGTCGCCGTGTATGATACCCGTAATGAGATTATTGTCCTCCTTGCCTTCCACCATTGCGCAGACATCATCGGGGCTTATGTCGAGAGCGCAGAGAGCTTCGTTGAGATAGCCGTTGTTTACGTATTCGGCGATCTCCTGATGGCTGTGATGAAGATATTCCTCCATGAGCTGCTCGGAGGCATGAGAGAATGGACCGTGACCGATATCGTGCAGAAGTGCGGAGACCTCGGCAAGAAGAACCTCCTGCGGCTCAAGCGAGAGACTCTTTGCCATAAGTCCGGCAAGATGCATTGCACCTAAGGAATGCTCGAAACGCGTGTGGTTGGCGCCGGGATACACGAGATTTGCGAATCCGAGCTGCTTTACGTAACGCAGCCTCTGAACTTCTGGAGAGTCGAGTACCGGGATTATTTTTTTGTCAACCTCAACATATCCGTGCACGGGGTCCTGTATAGTCTTCATCAAATTACCTGCGCTGATCTGCTCTTGCATCGATCTGCTCTTATAATATTGAATCGGAGATTGTTGCTTATAAAGATATGTCTGTTTTGCCCGTTACAAATCACGGATGCAACCTAAATTACAAATATGACCGAGTATACCATTGTATAACAGAATATAACAGGAGTATTTCATTGTATAGCATTGTATTACATTATATAACATAATATATCTGTAATAACGGTAAACTAAATTTAAATGAAGACGGACAGTTGCGCCGAAGACAATGAAAGATCACCGCGGATAACTTTTCTCTCGGGCGGTACTGGCACCCCGAAACTCATCCGCGGATTTCGTAAGGTTATCCCCGATGAAAACATCTCGGTAATCGTCAATACGGCTGAGGATATGTGGATCTACGGCAGTCACCTCTCGCCGGATATCGACACTCTCATGTATCTTTTCGCAGGCATTCTGAACACGGATACCTGGTGGGGCATCAGAGGGGATACGACAATAACCCATGACAGAATGAAAGAACTCGAAGAAGACCTCTTTCTTACGCTGGGGGACAAAGACAGGGCAGTTAACATCATACGTGCACGCCTGCTCAAATCCGGCATCACGCTTACGAAGGCAACCGAAGAACTCTGCGCAAGGTTGAATGTAAAGGCGGATATAATGCCGATGACTGATTCAACCGTGACAACAAATATACTCACAGAGAACGGTCTGATTCATTTCCAGGAATACTGGGTCAGATACCGCGGCACGGTGCCGATTGAGAAGGTCGTCAGAACCTTCAGAGAAGGTATTCTTGAAACAGATTCGGAGGATGTGAAAGAATCAGACAAAAAGCCGTCAATAATTCCTGACGATGCATCGCCGAGAGCAACCGAAAAAGCACTCAATGCGATTAAATCCGCCGATATCGTAATCCTCGGACCGTCAAACCCGGTAACCAGCATCTCGCCGATATTGGAGTGCGAAGGCATAAAAGAGGCTCTGAAGAAAAAGTATGTGGTCGCCGTCAGCCCGTTTATCGGGGATGCGCCGATAAGCGGACCGGCAAAAGCACTCATGGAGGCGTGGGGGATGCCGCCGACATCAAAGGGCACATACGGGTTATACAAAGATTTCACCGACATCTTTGTGCAGGACGAACGCGACACGGAGATCGTTGAGAACGCTCTCAGATGCGACACGCTGATGATAAACGAAGAGATAAGCGTCAAACTTGCGCGGACAATCATGAAGCAGATTAAAGGCAAATACTGAACGCCGATAAATAAACACAAAAATAATACTAAAATCAATACCAAAACCAATACCCGAATAAATATCGGAATAAATACCGATAATAAACACCAATCAAAATCGATTTATCGTATCTGAGCGAAAAGTGAGTTCAATGATTACTGTTATCTCCGGCGGCGAAGATTCTCTGAAACTCATAAAAGCACTCAGAAATCTCCTTTACGACAGCGATATAACGGTAATTGCCGACACTTCGGATGCCATTTGGACACAGGGCTGCCTCGTATGCCCCAACCTTGACGACATTATCTATCTCTTCTCCGGTCAGCTGAATACGCAGAACTGGACCAGCATCAAAGGCGATACCTACTCCACGCACAATTTCCTTGAGAAGATATGCGCCGATGCGCCGGACACGGAAACGAGGACGGAGACGGAGACTGACACGAACACGCCGGACACGTCAGGATCAAATAATCCAAGCCCCGATGCAAATACAGGTATAGTTAAGTATCCGGTTTCCGATGCTCACAATAACGGGGTTTCCGACGGCGGCAATCGCATTCCCGATATAATACTGCCTTTCGGCGAGCCCGTGTATCCCGTCGGTGACAAACAGAGGGCAGTATGCATTGCGCACGCAATGCACCTTAAAAGTAAACTGACGCTGACGCAGTCGACGCGGATTCTCTCGAAAAGTTTCGGAATCACCGCGAATATCCTGCCGGCAACGGATTCGCGCATAACGGCATATGCCAAGTTCGCCGGCGAAATGTTCTCAATCGCGGATTTCAGGGCAATCTGTAAGACCGAGAAAACCGCGGACTACAAAGCCGAGATTGAACTGGAATTTACAAAGTATCCGCAGATTACAAAAGAGACGGCATCGGCAATAAACTCTGGCAAAGCGGTAATAATCGGTCCCGGACATCTCTCGACCATATCTCCCGTACTTGCCTGCCGCCCCATGAGAAAACTGCTTAAGAAAACTTTTACAATCGCGATTCTGCCGAGATTACCCGCAGATTATATCCCCGGCAGATACATTGCGCTTGACAGAATTATAGAGACCTACAGGGGATTCGCCGACATCCTCATCCAGGACATAAAAGACGAGTATTGTATCCCGAATTCTACAAAGATAAACACGGATACGGATTCACCTTATAAAGCGGAATCGCTTGCCTGGGAAATTATGTCACATCTTGGCAGCCGATGATATACCTGATGCCGCGTTCATGAGAAAATCGAATACGCTGACAAGGAAGGAATATATCGCCGAGAATATCTTTATCGTGCTCTCTACACTGACCTCGGAATGAAGAATATCGTTGATATCGGAGAGCGTTCCGCCGTTGCCGCCCGTCAACCTGTCAATCTGAGATATCGGGGATGAGGATTTATCCGACGAAGACGGTGAAGCGGATGATGACGAGCCCGAAGACGAGCCGGATCCTGAACCCGATCCGATGCCGCTCAGCGATTCGAGTAAATCAAGCGGCGATGTGCTCTGAGAAGATCCGCTCTGACCCGTATTTCCGGTCGACACGGGATTTGTCGGATTTGCCGACGGCAATACCGTTGTTGCCGACCAGACACTGCCGTCTGCAGGCATGCTAAGACCTTTCTCGCTGTTCAGAGCTCTCGCACAGGAATATCCTTCGTCGGCCTTGTTCTGCGAAAGTGCGGCGTATTCCGCCGCGGCATCCATTGCCCCCGAAGAATACTTCTCTTCGGCAAGAACAAGCAGGGTCTTTGCATTGTCATTGTAGGACTTTATGACCCAGACGCTCTTATCCGAAGCAAGATCTTTGGTCACTTCAAAGTAATTTATGATTGAATCCAGCGACGCGGTCTTTTTCTTTGCCGCATTTATCGCATGCTCCGCATAGGTTTTCTTCAGGATCTCGTTTGCCTCCGCGATATAGCCTTTTGCCGAGTCCAGAAGCGCGTTCTGCACCGATGCCGTCGAGGTCTTCGCGGTCGCTACCGCATTGTTTGCAAGGGTATATTTCTCTTCGGCGGCGGAGGTGTCAACATCGACCGATGCATATCTGTCTATATCGGCACGCAGATTGGAGAGCAGTACCTCGGTGCTGCCCTGAATGCCCGCCATGTCTGCGGGATTGATGAATATCCTCGTCTCTTTTACGGTCGAGTCCGTATTTCCTGCGGCATCGAAATGCGTTACCTCAATCAGTTTATATTCGCCGGTTGCCGCCGTGGTCGGAACCGTGCCCGTAAGTTCCGCTCTTACATAGGTCTGATATGTTCTGGGATAATAGAGTTCAAAACCAGAAAGTGTCTCGTAGCGCCCGCTGATTTTGGGTTTGACGTGCTCGACGCCGTCAAGGATTATCGTGAATTTCCATACAGGGTTGTACAAATCCGTATAGAACATAAGGGATTCCTGATCGGAGTCGAAATCGTATTCCACGGTATAGAGTGCATATACCTCGTCGCCCTGCGCGGGATTTCCCGACGGGTTTGAATAACCCCACATCTTAAGTTCGTCGCTTCCGGCGGATACCGGAGGTATCATGCAGAGAGTTGCAATTATCGAAATTATAAGCGCATAAAAGATGAGACGTCCCCGATTCATATCTAATAAGTAATGGTTATTTATAGAATAATAGTTTTTTTCTGATTTTTGAGATTTTTGCGGAGTTATGAAGTTTATGAAGGGATATGGTGCTTTTCAATAAGTATTCTGACAAGATTGCGGACCAGGATTTATATTTCAGCATGACATATAAGTTATGATAATATGGGGAAAAAATCAGGAAAAAAGGGCGGCAGCGGCAGTACGAGCGATTCGGCATCGTATGCAAATGCCGATGAAAAATACGGAATAAATTCGTTTGGTGATTTTAACGCCGAAAATCTGAAGAATGTAATTTGCAACAACCGCTATGCACAGATGCTTATTCTGCTTACCGTTGCGGCATTTGCCTTAAGATTCTATAATCTGGGATTTAATTCGATATGGCTGGACGAAGCAAGTACACTAGTATTCGCAAAACTGTCTATTTCAGGAATCTGGGGAGCTACAGCAGGAGGAGAGTTTAATCCGCCGTTATTCTACTATATTGAGCACTTCATGCTGACATTCGGCGAAAGCGAATTTACCTTGAGATTTGTTCCGGCGTTACTCGGTGCACTGACAATCCCAATATTATACTTTATCGGAAGAGAGGTCTGCGGCAGAATGGGGGGAATTATTGCCGCGGCACTCCTCGCTTTTTCCTCATTCCACGTATATTATTCACAGGATGCAAGAGCATATACGACAATGCTCTTCTTCTTCTCGATTGCCGTATTATTCTATCTGATTGCGCTTCGTTCGGATTCGCTCAAGCACTGGATAATATTCGGTGTCTTTGCTTCACTCTCGTTCTGGACGCATTTCTACGTCTTTGTCGCGGTAGGCATCCTGATACTTCATGCACTGATTGTCAAGCGTGAAGCAATAATTAAGGACATTAAATCGATTAAAACAATTGCCGCAGGTCTTCTAGCATTCATTATAGTCTCACTTCCGCTGATATATGTTACAATTGGTCTGTTCTTCAAAAGAACGGCATCAGCGCCGACATGGGGATTGTCGGGGCTGGATGTCTTTACTCAAACCATACTGCAGATGACGGAGGGAATATACCTTGCAATAATCTTTGGAATTTTGGCAGTAGTCGGATGTATCTTCCTGTTATTGAACAAAGATAAACGCGATTACGGATATCTCATGATATTATCACTTATTTTGCCGTTTATAGTATCATATATCCTTTCATCAATGATACCTATGAGTCCGAGATATATGATCTACATACTTCCGTTCTTCTTTGTGAGTATAGCGGCGGCATTCTGCTTTATTCCACAAAATATCGATTACAAAAAGGTTGCCGCAGCTGCAATAGCTGTTCTGTTTGTCATATCGATACCTTATTTCATGGGATATTATACGACATATACTAAAAATGACTGGAGAGGATTCTCGGGACAGCTGTCATCGATTACAAACGAAGGTGATTATGTGGTCGTAATGCCTGATTACATTACAAAGCCGCTGAATTACTATTACAGCAATTCTACCGACGGCACAATTGAGGTAGGAGCTTCATCTGCCGCAACACTTGAGCAGATAAATGCAAAACGCCTCAACAGCACAGGTAATCCTGCAGCATATTACATAATAACATGGGATATCTCGGCTGCAAACCCATCCGGCGATGCACTGGATTGGATTAGTAAGAACGCACAGTTTATCGGACAGAATATGGGAATATATGTCTTCAGATCGGCATAATTTTGCCTTAACCAACTGAAATCAATAATATTTAACAGAAATATTTAACATAATATCGCAGGATGAAAGTTCATAGGGGCAAAAATGTCTGATTCAAACATAGCCGAAAAATACAGGATAACGGTCATTATCCCCACCTTCAATGAGATAGAAAACATTGAGAATATCACAAAAGCAGTACTGGATGTTTTTGCCAAAAGCGACATTAATGGCGAGATACTGGTCATCGACGACAAATCAAAAGACGGAACCATCGATGCCGTAAAAGCGATGCAAAAGTCATACCCGCAAGTCAGTCTGATTGTAAGGGAGAGCGATCACGGGCTTTCGCAGTCGGTTGTCGAGGGATTTGAAAAAGCAAATTCCGAGATAATACAGGTTATTGACGCGGATTTCTCGCATCCGGTAGAACTGATACCTCAGTTCCTGTCTGCTATTGAGAGCGGAGCCGATGTCTGTATGGGAAGCAGGTATACCAAAGGCGGAGATATCACGGACTGGCCGCTTAAGAGAAGGTTAATCTCATTGGGTGCAACTTTCTTCGGCAGAGTTCTCTTTCCCGAGGTTACCGATCCGGTAAGCGGCTTTTTTGCGATTAAAAAGGACGTTGTCGAGGGCGCCGAGCTTAGACCCCGCGGTTACAAGATCCTGATGGAAGTTCTGGGAAAAGGCAGATGGCAGTCATTTAAAGAGATTCCTTTTACGTTCAAGGACAGGGAAGCCGGAGAGAGCAAACTCAAACTGTCTACCATAATTGATTATATCAAACAGTGCATTGATATCGGTCTGTATGCACTCTCGCACCATGAAACGAGTGTATGGGGAGAATGGAAAAAGCTGTTGAAATTCGGCTGTGTGGGCTTATCCGGTATTTTTGTAAATACGGGCATATTGTATATCCTTACCGAATATGCAGGTTTATACTACCTTGTATCTTCACTCTTTGCCATTGAAGCGTCAATCATTACAAATTTCCTTCTGAATGACTCTTGGACTTTCAACGATAAGGTAAAATCGCAAATTGCGGAGAAATGGAAGAGGTTTGTGTCCTTCGAAGTTATCTCGGTATTGGGAGTCGCGATAAATATGGGTGTTCTGTATACCCTGACTGAATTTGCTGGGATGTGGTACATTCTGTCAAACGTTATTGGAATTTTTGTCGCATTTGCATGGAATTTCTATGTAAACAGGCATGTGACGTGGAAAGAGAATAATCACTTGAAATGATTGGATATTTACATAAAATTAAATGAAAACACATTTACAATAGAGATTACTTAATATCTGTAATCATATGAAATCAATAATAATGGCAGGCGGAAGCGGCACAAGACTCTGGCCGCTCTCACGCGAACAATATCCGAAACAATTTTTAAAAATAGACTCGACACATTCGCTTTTTCAAGATACATATATTCGCGCTCTGAAACTCTGCAATCCCGATGACATTGCTGTAGTCACCAACAAAAACTATGAATTTCTGGTAAAGAACCAGATCGAAGAATTGGGATACGGCATCCGTGAAGACAGAATACTCTGTGAACCCTGCGGCAGGAATACGTTTCCGGCAATAATCTGGGGAACAAAAGTCCTCTCGGAATCGGGGGACTGCCACATAATTGCCTTCCCCAGCGACCATCTCCTGAGCGATTCCGCAATCGGCATCTTTAAAGAAGCCGATGAAAAACTCGCCGGCAAACACATAGTTACATTCGGCATAGTGCCCGACTGTCCGAATACCGGATACGGATACATCAAGGCAGGCAAGCCTCTGGAATTCGGATTCGAGGTCGATGAATTCAAAGAAAAACCGGATACTGCCACTGCCGAAAAATACGTCAGGGCAGGCTACCTCTGGAACAGCGGCATAGTGCTCTTCGCATCATCACTGCTGATGTCCGAGGTAAAAAAATATCAGCCGGAAATGTATCGTGAGTTCATGAAATCCGACAAAAATGCAGGTATTGATTATAATGCACTTGAATCACTCTCTATCGATTACGGACTGCTGGAGAAGACTGACTGCGCAGCGGTTGCGGCGCTGGACTGTAAATGGAGCGATCTCGGCAGTTTCAAGTCGATATACGACGTGAAAGAGCATGACGACTGCGGCAACGCCGGAAATGCCGAATTCCTGGATTCAAAGAACAATCTGGTTCTGGCTGACAACCGTAAGACCGCAATTATAGGAGTCAATAACACGGCGGTCATCGATTCCGGCGATGCTCTGCTGATCTGCAACATGGACAGGTCCGAATCCGTAAAAGAGATTGTAAAGAGGTATCAGGCAAAGAATGATGATGTCGTCAAATATCATCTGACCGTCAATCGCCCGTGGGGATCATACACCGTGCTTGAAGAACATCAGTTCTTTAAGATTAAGCGTGTCAGTGTAAAATGCGGAAGCATACTCTCACTTCAGAAACATCACCACAGAAGCGAACACTGGATTGTCGTATGCGGCAGTGCCGACGTAATAATAGGTTCGGAATCCAAGACACTGACACAGGGTCAGAGTACTTTCGTACCCGCAGGTGTTGTTCATCGTCTGGAAAACAAGGGTAAGATACCTTTGGAAGTAATCGAAGTTCAGATTGGCGAGTATCTCGGCGAAGACGATATCGAGAGATATGAGGATGTTTACGGCAGAGAGATCTCAAAATAATTTTTTATGTCAGTTCTGCCCCGTCACTTCACAACCAGCGTCGTCCTGTCGCTGTGACTTACAACCGCACTGCTGACACTGCCGATTAAGAACTTTTCAAGATTGGACTTGCCTTTTGTGCCGAGCACTATAAGATCCGCATCAATCTCCTTTGAGAGATTGATAATTTCCCTTCGCGGATCTCCGTATACCGCATGGCATATCGTATCGATACTCTCCTCATTGGCGAGATCTTTTGCCCACTTCAATGTCTTCTCCCCGTCGGCGGCGTAGATATTCGTAAGTACATTGGGATCGGTGCTGACCATGCCGGTCGGATTTCCGGTCATCGGTGCGCTCTTTGCCTGAATGACATATACGGCGTGCAGGACGGCATTATGCAGTTTTGCCTCTTCGACCGCGACACGAAACGCCTTCTCGGCAATCGGCGACCCGTCGAGACATACAAGAATAACCCTATACATAATACTCAAAATCATCCTGAAGTTAATTTAATTTATCGATCATAGGGGTTTATCCGGGTTCATCCGAAAACACCAATGCAAACTAAAATAACAGTCAAAAACACACATTATTAGGACATTAATATGAGACTACCTATAAGCGAAGTTAAACCCGATACCGGGACTGCAACAGTCATAGGATGGATACATGAGATAAGAGACCTCGGCGGTCTTTCATTTTACATCCTGCGCGACCGCACGGGTTTTCTTCAGGCAACAATAGTCAAAAAGAAGGCAGGCGAAGACGTTCTTGCCGCGGCTAAAGAGGCATCCAGAGAATCAGTTGTAAAAATATCGGGCGTTGTAAAAGAATCCGACAAAGCACCCGGCGGACGCGAGATCATCCCTGAGAAATTCGAGATAATCAGCAAAGCGGAGACTCCGCTCCCGCTCGACGTCTCCGAAAAGGTCCCCGCCGAGATAGATACAAGACTGGATAACCGCTACCTTGACGCAAGAAGACCAAAAGTAGCCGCAATCTTCCGGATTAGGAGTGAAGTCACTCACGCAATCTCGGATTACTTCTACAAAAATGGATTCATCAATATTACCACATCAAAGATAGTAGCCGCCGCTACCGAAGGCGGAACCGAGCTTTTCCCGATTGCATACTTCGAGAAGGAAGCATTCTTAAACCAGAGCCCTCAGCTCTACAAACAGATGATGATGGGCGCAGGTTTCGAGAAGGTATTCGAGATAGGCCCCATCTTCAGAGCGGAAGAGCACAACACGACAAAGCACCTGAACGAAGCCACATCAATCGATGTCGAGGTCTCTTTTGCCGACCACAACGACGTCATGGCACTCCTCGAGAAGGTCATCAATGTCGCATATGAGGCAGTCGCTGAGAACTGTCAGCCGCAGCTGGACATACTCGGCACAAAACTCCAGATGCCCTCAAAGACCTTCCCGAAACTGCCCTATGCCGATGCAATCGATATCGCGGCAGGAAAGATCGACGAGGACATCAAATACGGCGACGACCTCTCGAGCAATGCCGAGCGCGCAATCGGTTCCGAGATGGGCGAGCACTACTTCATCACGGACTGGCCGCGCTCAATCAAACCGTTCTATGCCATGCCGTACGAGGACAGACCCGATATCTCGAAGGCATTCGATATGATGCACCCGAAGATGGAACTCTCCAGCGGCGCTCAGCGTGTTCACCAGTATGACCTGCTTGTCGAGCAGATAAAACTCAAGGGTCTCAATCCCGACAACTTCGAGTTCTACTTAAAGCCGTTCAAGTATGGTATGCCTCCGCATGCCGGATGGGGTGTTGGTATGGACAGACTTATTACAACCATGCTCGACCTTCCGAACATCAGGGAAGGCGTTCTCTTCCCGCGCGACAGACACAGAGTAACACCGTAATCACCATTTATTTAATCTTTTTACCCAATCATCCATCATGACGGCGAACAAGATACTACCCACAACCGTTGTCGGAAGTTATCCGGCGGTCAGATCGAAAGGACTTAAATCCCTTTTTAATCCCTATGCGTCCTCGCTTGAGACCGCGGTCGGCGACCAGGTCAAAGCCGGCGTCGACATCATATCCACGGGTCAGGTAAGAGGCGACATGATAACCTCGCTTACATCGCAGATTCCGGGTATCCGCGACCAGAGTGTCATAGGGACTCTGAAGCCCACGCAGTCGGCGATGACGGTTGACGACACGAAGTATGCTCTCTCGCGTCATTCGCAGGTAAAAGCCATGCTTGCGGGTCCGTCTACGATAGCGCATGCGTTGAAGATTGATACGCCGCTTTACAGAAACCGCGACGAGGTCATAACGGACCTTGCGAAGGTCCTTGCCGCGGAAGCCCTTCGTCTTCAGGATACGGGCATATCAATCTTTCAGATAGACGAACCGATTCTCTCTACGGGTATCGCCGATATGAGCACCGCGCAGGCGGCGGTCCGCGAGATAACAAAGAATCTCAAGGTGACGACCTGCATCCACGTCTGCGGAGACATAGACGGCGTTATCGACAGCCTGCTGAAGATGCCCGTAGACATTATCGACCTCGAGTTCTCATGCAACGAAAAGAATCTCGAATGCGTTGGTCGAAAGGAGTTCGGAGATAAAAGGATAGGATTCGGCGCCGTTGACTCGACGGACACCTCAATCGACAGCGTTGAAGTGATAAAGTCACGAATAGAGAAGGGTGTGGAGTTGTTCGGCGCCGAGAAACTCCTCATCGATCCCGACTGCGGTCTTAGGATGCACACGAGGGAGACGGCGTTCGGAAAGCTCTCCAATATGTGCGCCGCCGCCGATGAGGTCAGAAGAACGCTTTGATGCTTTACGAAAACAACGGATACGGATGACTGCACAGTACAGGAATAACTTTGATTTTTTACGTTTCTTAGGTGCGGCATTAATTATCTTTTCACACTCTTTTGCACTTTCTCTCGGTTATGCCAATATCTATGAATTCGACTGGCATATCCTGATAGGTCAGTTCGGACTTGCCGTCCTCCTGGTTATCAGCGGACATCTTATTCCTGCAAGCTGGGAGAGACTGCCCGATTACAAAGTTTTCTTTAGGAAGCGCCTGCTAAGAATTGCTCCGGGGCTTATTGTATCCATACTTGCAATTCTCTTTATCATAGGTCCCATTGCAACCGATCTCACTCTTACAGAGTATTTCGCGGCGCTCTTTTCGCCGGCAACATGGACGACACTACCGTTTTACACCGATGGTTCGGCACTGGGTCTTTTTACAACCAATCCCGTAACCTATGTGGATGCGCCGCTCTGGGCGATTCCTCTGGAGTTCTTCCTCTATGTCGTTGTCGCGGTAATGGGTATCGCGGGTCTGCTCAGATACAAAAATTCGATGGTGCCCGCTATCGCGGTCACTGTCCTTTTATGGGCGGTCTGCTACATGTTGCAGCCGTTTGACAAGATTCGTTTCATGATATACTTCTTCGTCGGTGCTTTCCTCTGGATTAACAGAGAGAGAATCGTGTACAAATGGTATGCTGTTGCTGCAATGTGGCTGTTAGCATTTATGTTCTTCCATACGCAGGTCTTCTACGTATTCGCATTTATTGCCATACCCTATACCGTAATCTGGTTTGCAAACCTTCCGCTTGAGAGGCTTCACAACTTCGGCAAATACGGGGATTTTTCATTCGGTATGTTCATCTACGGATATCCGTTACAACAGACCATAGTGCATTTTATGCCGTCAATAGAGATCTGGCAGTTTATCATACTATCGTTTGCGTTCACTATACCCGCCGCGGTTCTCTCATTTTATCTGATAGAGCGCCATGCCCTCGCAAAAAAGGATAAGATTAGGACAGATAAAGACCTTTAAGACCGCACCCCGCGCCCGCCTGCGAAGAGTTTCCGATACGGTTCAGATAAAGTTCAGACACGGTTCAGATGTAGCTGAGAACAATCACGAATATTCCCATGGCAATAAGCAGAATGCCGATTGCAATGCGCAGCCTCCTCTTATGCTCTTCGCGGAAGCGGTTTATCATCTCGGGCGAGATTCCGAGCGTGACAGCGAGCACTATGAGAATCAGCGGCAGTATAAATGCCAGATTATAGATTACGAGGTAGATAAGCCCCTCGTTGAATGTCAACTGTGAAGAGAGCAGACTTAAGACCGCGAGGTAGATTCCGCCGGTGCAGGGTAGCTCAAAGATGCCGACAAGTACCCCCAATACGAATGCCGCGGGAACGGTCGCCCTGCGTATGTATCCGGCAAAGAATTCTTTTCTGGACTCGGGTATGGAAAGAGATACGGGCGAATTTTTAAGGACGCCGTCGGCGATCTCGATTATACCCGCGGCGATCACCAGAATGCCGGCGATGACCGTGAAATAGAATGACAGCCCCGTAAGAGAAACGATTTTTATTATGCCTATGCCTGCGGTGATGTAGATGAGGAATACTCCGAGAGTATAGGTCAGACCTATCTGAAGGGCACGGCGTTTGGATTCGGCGGCGGTAAGCGCTATGAGCAGGAAAATGAGCACGGCAAAGGCACATGGGTTGATGCCGTCGAGGAGACCCGCAAGTATAACCGCCGGAAACGTGAGATCCTGCATTCCGATTGTGCCGGAGCCGTTCGCGGATGAGAACAGGCGCTTTTCATACCCGGCATCCGGGATAAGACCCGCGTCGACGGCTTTTGCAACCGAATCTATATTGCTGCTTATCCTGTTAAAGCCCTGAAGGACAACGGTGTCGCCGGCGAAGATAACGGGATACGATGGATAACTGACGCCGTATCTCTCCGCGAAACGGTTCATGAGCGAGAGATTCGAAGGCGAGCCCATATTGTCGAAACTGTAGAATCTGACATTCGGATACTTCGCCCGCGCTTCGTCGATGTAGGGCATTGCCTTATGGCAGGCGCCGCAGGTACTGCTGTAGAAGAGCGTTATCGAGGTATTTGCATTGGAGAGATAATACTCGACATCGGCGGCGGTAAGGTGGGATTGCGTATCCGCATACGATTCCGCGGGGATTATCTCGAGAACGGCGGATGCCGGCGCGATAAGCGCGGACAGTATGAAGATTAAGAGTGCGAGACAGACGAAATGTCCGTAAGAATGTCTCTTTTTATCTCCCGCGTCTCCGGCAGGTGCCCCCGAGGTTATCATTGAGTTAGCGAAAAAAGTGTTTGCAGGGTCTGGTTTTACTGGTTACCTGCAGTGTAGATGTTTCTTATGCACGATGTGGAAAACACCGCGACAAGCGGCGTAATAATCAGCGCCAGAATCAGACCCACAATCGGTATGACGTTTAAAAGTCCGATTACAATGCCGTAGATGACTATGATGATCCACAGAAGTATGCAGTAGCCGATGTAGCCCAGCCAGCCTACTCCGCTTGAGATTGCCTTATTGATTGCGCCGAAGTTGAAAGCTTCGCCGAGCTTGCCTGTCTGACCGAGTCTGATAATACCCATGAACAGGAAGAGCGTTATGATAATCGAGACCAGGAATATGATTGCAAGACTGAGAACCATTCCAAGTAAAATCTGGACGTTGGGCGTGCCTCCGGATGCGATTACCATCAATTCGGGAACCAATGCCAGGAATCCGAATACGACTGCAAGGATAATCACGGGCAGCATATAGATAAGTTCCACAATCAGAACTTTCCAGCCGTCTATGAAGAGCTTGACCCACTGGTTGACATCGGGTGCACTGTCGTTCGATCCCGCGACTCTAAGGAGATATCCGTTGAAGACCGGGACAAGGTAGAATGTAATCGCCTGAATGAATACAAGGATTAAAAGGAGTATCCATCTTTTCCATTCACCTAAAAATCCGTCTTTTGTATAGGTAAATGCTTTCCCAATAATATCATGAGACATAATAAATCACTTTCGTAGATATCTCTCATTATTCACATTTATAGTAATCGTCTTGTATGCGATGAAATGAAAAACAGTGCCCGACGGTTGATTCTGAAAAAACTGTGTATATATTGAAAGCTGTTGTTTTTGCTGCTGCTGACAAGGCTGCAAAAAACGATTGGGATTATACTCTCTTCTTGTTCATCGCATAGCGCGAGAGCGTGGCGTCTTTCTGATTGAGATATTTTGCATCGCCCTTTGAGCCGTAAGGGTTCGATGCCGTTGCCGTCTGATAAAATACGAGCTGTCCGATTGGCATTCCCGCATAAAGTCGCACAGGGCGCTGATTGACGTTTGCAATCTCAAGGGTTATCGTCCCCGAAAAGCCCGCATCAATCCATCCGCCTGTCTGATGCAGGGATATGCCGAGACGTGCGATACTGCTCTTTCCCTCGATGGTTGCGACGATGTTTGCCGGAAGGGTTATTCTCTCCAGGGTCTCGGCAAGGATGAACTTTCCGGGATACACGTCGAAATATTTGCCGCGTGTCTCGCAGACATGCGAGGATACGGTCTCCGCTTCATAGGGGTCGATTATATCGTCGCTCTCTTCATACCAGACGAAATGTTCTCCGAGACGTATATCCAGTGAATTCGGCTGAACAAGTTTGGGATCGTAAGGATCTATCTTTAAAAAACCGCCCTCAATCGTACTCTTTATCTCACGGTCAACAAGGATCATGGTTATCCAACTATCTAACTATAGGACATTAAAATTTATTAGCCTTTATCAATTGAATGACCATGAACACTTCCGCAAAAAACGTATCAGCGGAAAGCCCTGTCCGATGAATTAAGTTGCGAAAAAAAAACGAAAAATATTGAAAATTCGGATTTTATGATATCCGTTTGGTATCAGTTTGGTATCCGTTTTTTCTTTTGTAGGTATGTCGTTTTCGGGTTGGTTTGTGTTTGTCGGATTTCGCTATCCCGTGCGGGAATTGCGAAATAAAGGATTTCGATTAATTGCTTCAGCAGGTGTCCTTTACGCTACCGAGCTGGGCAATTATCGACGCATTTTTTGTTGTATTGATCTCCTCGGCTATCGCTTTCATGAGGATCTCGAGTCCCTGCATGAGAATACCGTCGGGCACCGTAACCGGAGGCATGATCTTAATTACCGTATCCTCTCTTCCGGAAAGCTCAAGGATAAGTCCGTTCTCGAAACAGAGCTTTCTGATATTCTGGGATGTTCCGGTAGGCATCTCGCCGCAGTCTATGCCCCACATGACACCGAGTCCGCGGTATGTGAGTCTGCCGTCGATTGCAGGAAGGCGGTTTGCAAGGAACTCCTCGATAATCTTACCCTTGCGGACGGACTCCGCCTCGAGGTTGTCGCGGAGCATAAGTTCGATAGCCGCCTTGCCCGCCACAAATGCCGGCTGGAAACCTCTGAAAGTGCCGTTGTGCTCGCCGGGTAAGAGAACATCATACTCGGGCTTCACGAGCGTAATTGCGCAGGGAAGTCCCATGCCGCCTATTGACTTCGCCATTACGACGATATCGGGCTTTATGCCCGCACGCTCGAAGGAGAAGAAGCCTCCCGTTCTGCAGCATCCCGTCTGGATATCGTCGAGGATGAGAAGCATGTCGTGCTTGTCGCAGAGCTCTCTGATTCTGATGAGCCACTCGTTGGAAAGGATATTGATTCCGCCTTCGCCCTGAACCGCTTCGACGATTATTGCCGCGGGTTTGTCAACGCCGCTGTGGTCATCGGTAAGCAGCATGTCTATGTATTCGATGGTGTCGAAGTTCTTCATCATCGAAGGGTGCGGAACATGGGTTACGTTGCCGAGCGCGACTCCGCAGGCGTCCCTTGCCGTTCTTTCGGTGGTAAGCGCAAGAGAACCGAGCGACATTCCGTGAAATCCGCCCATGAGTGCGAGGATATTTGAACGTCCCTTTACTTTTCTGGCGATCTTTAATGCTACTTCAACCGAGTTAGTACCTGTGGGTCCCGGGAACAGGACTTTATAGTCATAACCACGCGGAATCAGTACGGAATTCTGCAGACATTCTATGAATTCGCCCTTTGCAACAGAATACATATCCAGACCGTGGATCAGTCCGTCATTCTGCAGATATTCGATAACTTTTCCTTTGATATAGTCATTGTTATGACCATAGTTGCAGCTGCCTGCTCCACATAAGAAATCAATGTATTCGTTCCCGTTCTGATCAAATAATAAAGAGCCTTTGGCTTTTGAAAAAACAACAGGATATTTACGGCAGTACGATCTGACATTGCTTTCGTATTTCTCGAATACAGCTGATTCCATAACGACTTCTTTCTTTTCTTCTGGACCCATAACACACACCCCTTTTCAGTTCGGATAGCATGAATGTACAGGAATCTACCAACCCCCGCTTAATGCGGTTCTGAGATTACATTAGTAAATAGTCCTTTGAGTTCTTAAAACTGTCCCTTGTGAAAGAATGAATTATAGCCTGATTTATGGACTTCTAAACGTTATGCGCGAAGATAAAACTACTCAGATTATGTCAGAAAAGGGTATCCGTGACCACAGGAGGTGTAAATAGTTTTTGGATTTTTAGAGAGACAGTTCGTACATCTCCTAGTGGATTTTCACTCGCGCACAGCGGGTCGGCTTACCGGAAATTAGTTACGAAAAGCAGAATGTCCGCGGATATAAAGGACTCAAAAAAGACAGTTAAGCGCCGTGTGCTGCGGAAATCCGATATGCACGCCGTACCAAAGATATTATGAGAAATATTCAAAAAATATTATTTATTTTTCAGTTATTTTTGCCGACCGTTATCTCGCCTTTATCGTTCACTCCGATGACCTTTTCGCCTGCGCACCTGAGATCTTTGATATATTCGATAACTTCGGGGGTGAGAACCTCACCCGGACAGACGAAGGGGATGCCGGGCGGATAGGGAATTATCGAGGAGGCACAGACCCTTCCGGCACCCTGAGCAAGCGGTATGCGTTCCCTTTCGGCAGGAATGGGGCGCAGCTCAAGCCTGACCTCAAAGACCCTGTTAAGTGCCGATGCCGCCGAGATCTTGCCGCTCTCGGGAGCGCCTGCGAGGCACTCACCGCTTATCTCTTTGAGAGCATCGGCAAGCCTCCCGAGGTGCTCCGCGGTATTTCCTATGCCGGTCATGCACATGAGAATACTGCCGGTCGTAAGCTCCGCATATATGCCGCGTGCCATGAGTTTCTCCTCGAGTTCGGCGGCACTGAGTCCGAGGGCGCTCATGTCGAGGTTTATCTTCGTGATGTCGAGATTAACCCTGACGCGGCTGTCAAACGGATTGCCGATGACGCTGAGTCCACGGATGTTCAAAGCCTCGCGGTAGAAATCCGTGAGCGCATCATGCCATTCCTTCATGAGTTCGGTCTTATGTTCGGCAAGAAGTGCGGCATTGATATCCAGCGATGCCATCAGGAGATACGAGGGGCTTGTGGACTGTATCATCTGAAGTCTGTCCTCAAGCGTGTAGTTGTCGACGCGGTCGCTCATGAGGTTTAAGACGGCGCTCTGAGTGAAAGATGCGAGCGTCTTGTGGATTGAGTTGACGACAATATCCGCGCCCTGCTCCTCGGCGGACTCGGGCATATCCGAATACCCGCACTCGCTGAAGAACTTAAGGTGCGCACCGTGCGCCTGATCGACTATGAGGACTTTGCCGTGCCTGTGGACGGTCCCGGCAATCTTCCTTATATCCGAGCATATGCCGTAGTAGTTCGGAGACGGCAGTATAACGGCTTCGGCATCGGGATTTTCGGTGAGGAGTCTCTCAATCTCGCCGGCGGTTATTTCGCCCGCAATGCCGTATTCCTCCACCATCTCGGGGTAAGCGTATACCGGCTCGATTCCGCCGAGGATAAGCGCGTTGTAGATTGATTTGTGGCAGTTTCTTGCCATAATCAGCTTTTTGCCCTTCGGAACCGCCGCCGTTATCGCCGCAATCACACCGCCGCTCGTGCCGTTTATGAGGAGATACGACTTCTTTGCGCCGTATAACGAAGCATACCCATCCTGTGCGGCTTTTAATATACCTTCGGTCTGAAAGAGATTGTCGGCGCCCGGGATCTCGGTAATGTCGCAGTCCATGATATTGTCAAGAAACTCTCCGAACCCGTATCTCCGATAGATAGCCGAGCCTTTATGTCCGGGCATGTGGAACGAGACCGTCTTTCTGCCCGCATGTTCCGTAAGAAAATTCACTATTTCTCTTGCCGTCATATTGCATCACTCACATAATTTCGGGTCAACACCTATTTCAACACTTATTTTCATAAGCGGCGTCATCGTCTTCATCGTCTTTATAGGGCTCATCGGGTTCATCAGGTTCACAGTCTCCATCGTCCGCATCCTCATTCGGGAGCCTGCCGCCGTTGTGCATGACATACTCCGCCTTCCTCAGCAGACCGTGAAGGGTCGAGGCCTCGCGGATTGTGAGATTTGCCCTGCCGAGTATGCGCCTCAGCATCACAAGGGTATTGGCGCGTTTATGGGCGTCATGACCGATTGCCGTGAGAAACTCATCGAAATGCGCGTAGAGCGAGTCCATCTCCTGCCTTGATGCGGTGGTGTATTCGCCGCGGGGGAGGTTTGCAAGCTCATAGACGAGTATACCCACGGCATGGGATATGTTTACAATAGGATATATGTCCGAGGTGGGTATGGTGCAGATGATATCGCACTTCGCTATCTCCTCGTTCGAAAGACCCCAGTTCTCGCGCCCGAAGAGAATCGAGACGCGCCCGTCAATCTTCTCTATGATACCCCTGATCTCATGAGGCGTATAGTAGGGCATCCTCATGGCATGCGTCACCGTCTTTGAGACCGCGCCCGTGGTGGCAATCAGGACATTGCTCTTCTCGATTACCTCATCGAGCGAGGATACGATCCTGGCACCCTCAAGGACATCTCGGGCATGCGAGGAACGGGCAATGGCGTCATCCCCTATCGGAGGCGGATTTATGAGAGTCAGGTTGTTAAACCCGAAGTTTTTCATAACGCGGGCGGTAAAACCGATATTGCCCTCATACAACGGTTCAACCAGTACTATCTCTATCTCGGGCATAAAAAAAAGAAAATTATCTGACTGCTTTTATTGTCTCTTTCAGTGCCGCCGCGCCTTCTTCGTAGACGGCATTGCCGACCACGATTGTATCCGCGTATTTGCCCATCTCCGCGGCTTTTGCGGCGCAGTTGATGCCGCCGCCGTAGAAGAGGCGCGAGTTCTCCACGGTCTCGGAGACGCTCTTTACAATCTCCGGGTTTCCGTATGTTCCCGAATATTCGATATAGACAACGGGGAAGTTGTAATAGCGGTCGGCAACCGCGGCAATCGCGGAGACATCCTCGGCTTTAAGGTCGCATACGGCGTGAGTTACGCGTCCCACGGATGAGTTCGGATTCAGGACGATATACGCCTCGGGAACGACCATATCCCACCTGATGTTCTTATCTTTCTTCACCCAGTAGGAGTGCTTTCCTATGAACCATGTCGGGTCGGGCGTGTTAAGGACACTCGGTACGAAGAGACCGCTGACACCCTCGAAGATGGCACCGCTCGGGTCCGCGGGCTCGACAACCATGGGAACGTCATATTCCTTTACCTGCTCGCGCAGCTGAGTGAGATTCTCTTTCGTAACGTTGAGAGTTCCCGAGAGCATGAGAGCGTCGGTGCCGCTTGTGACAATGTCGGCAACGGACTCTTTTGGCATCTCCTTGTCGGGATCAAGTTTCGTTATATGTCTCCAGTTCTTCCAATCCTCTTTCATATTATCACCGTCTTAAAAATCATCAAATCTCCGAGATTATCTTTTCGAGTTTGTCCGCGGATATACCCAGAGTCTTGGACAACTCGCCGGTATTCGCGGATTTCAGTGCTGAAATATCTGTAATGCCTGCAAAATATAACTTTTCAAGCATTGCCTCGCCTATACCCTTGACTTTCAGAAGCTCTTCGCGCCCTGCCTCAAACGCCTTTTTGCTGATCTTCGCGGGCTGTTTTACGCCGCGTGCCTCATAGACCGGTGCCGTGTGCTTATACACGGTCTCGATATTGATGCCCGTCTTTTCGCTGAGGTATGCGGGATGCGCATTCACGAAGTCGTCGGCGCTGACAAATCCGGCGTCCATGTATTTCTTGAGGCTGACGGCGGGAATGCCCAGACTCTTGAGGAAGGCCTTGTTGTGGATGCACTTTGCCTGATAGATGAGGGACTCAGCCTCCTGCTCGCTCAGGAACATCTTCATGAGAACCTGCTTCTTCGTATCGGCAAGAGATGCGATATCGCCGATACCCCCTTCTATCATGGCGCCGGTGACCTTGGCGTGACTGCGTCCGCGTCTGGGCGGGATGACCGAGCGCACGAACTTCTTGAGCTCGGAGCGCTTTCTGAGTATCTCGAGGACATCCTTTGCGTCCCAGATAAGTGTCTCCGCGGTTCCCTCCGAGATGCCTGTCTTCCCGCAGAGTTCCTGCTTTGAGATGTTCGCAATCTCGTAAACCGAGTAGATATGCGCATTGTGCAGTTTTGTTATCAGCTCTTCGTTGATGGACGCCATCATGCTTAAGGACTCGCGGTTGGAGTTGATGTGACTGCAGAGCGGGCAGCCGATATCCCACGGTCTTGAGCCTTTTCTGATGAGTCTGATGTGATTGAGTCCGTGAATCTCGCAGACCTTATCGTCGCGGATTGCCTTGCCCCACTGTGCCGACGGAAGACCTATATTGAAGGAGCAGTCGGGATAGCCGTTGCAGCCGATAAACTGCGCCATTCCCTTGGATGTCTTGAGCATGAGGCTCTGACCGCAGATAGGACACTTACCGATGATGCGCTCCTCCGCTGTCCTGTCCATTATCTCGTTGCCGATATTCTCCTCGTTTGCCTCGAGTTCGTCGAAGATGCGGTGGAGCATCTTCTTTGACTCCTCGACGACGCCGTCCTTCGTCTTGTCGCCCTTCTTGATATCCTCCATATGGCGCTCAAGGGTCTGGGTCATATCGGGCTTTGTGATGAGGCTTGCATACTCCTCAAGTGTCTCGGTGACGGCTTTTCCGACAAGGGTCGGCTTGAGCGGGTTTTCCTCGACATAGCGTCGTGAGACCAGTTTTCCTATGACATCGTGGCGCGTCGATTTTGTTCCGAGACCGAGCTCTTCCATCTGCTGAATCAGTTTGCTCTGGGAGTACCTCGCCGGCGGCAGCGTCTCCTTATCCTCAAGAACTATTTTGTTTACCGGCAGTCTGTCGCCGACCGACATCTCGGGCAGAATCTGCTCTTTTGCCTGGCTGTATCCGTAGACATGGCGGTAACCCTCGACCTCGAGGCGCTGACCCGTCGAGGTGTATTCCTCGCCGCCGGCATCGAACATAATCTTGAGCGTCTTCCATCTCGCATCGGGGGAGAGCGTTGCCAGGAATCTTCTGACAACGAGTTCGTAGACCTTCCATGACTGCTCATCCATCATCGACGGATTTGCCGCGCCTGCCGGATGAATCGGCGGGTGGTCGGTGCTGGACTTCTTACCGCTCGTGGGCTGTGCGCGACGGTTCTTCTCGGTCCATTCGACATCGCTCTTGAACGGACTCTTCTTGAGGTCGTTAAGGATTGCGTCAAGGTCAAGGGATTTCGGATAGATTGTGTTATCCGTTCTCGGATACGAGATAAAACCGTTCATGTAGAGTTCTTCAGCGATTCTCATCGCATTCGAGGCACTCAGGCCCAGTCTGCCTGCTGCGACGATATATCCAGTCGTGTCAAACGGCGAAGGTGCCGAATCGCTCCTCACGCCTTCTTTTACGTCGGTAACCGTGAGCGGCGCCTTCGTGTTCGCCTCGGCGGTCTTTGCCTCCGCTTTGTCCCAGAACTTGCCGGTCGTATGCCTTGCCTCGAAAGGCTCGCCCGCTTTCTCCGACATCACCGAGAGCATCCAGTACGGAGTCGGAACGAATGCCTCAATCTCCTTCTCCCTGTCGACTATCATGCCGAGTGTCGGGCTCTGGACACGACCCACGCTTAAGATATTGTTGCCGCCGCGCTTTGCCGCAATACTGATGAATCTCGTAAGGGATGCACCCCATACAAGGTCAATCTCCTGCCTTGCCTCTCCCGCAGCCGCGAGATCGAAGTCTACGGTTGTGGGATTCTCGAACGCCGCCGCAATCTCCGGTTTCGTGATTGCCGAGAATATGGCACGGTTGACGGTAACGTCCCTGTTTGCGCTTCTGACAATCTCATAGGCTTCCTTGCCGATGAGCTCTCCTTCACGGTCATAATCCGTTGCTATGGTGACAAGGTCGGCTTTTTTGGCAAATTTCTTTATGAGCGCAACTATCTTCTTTTCCGTTGCTTTCTTGACGATACCCGCGTCGATAAGGGTTCTCGGAGTGTGCACCTCACTTCGCCAGTTCGTATATCCTTCCTCGAAGTCGATCTCGACAACGTGACCCTTAAGACCCATGGCCACCGAGTCACCGAAATGATATATGCTGACACCGCCGTCCTTCTCGGCGGTCACCCTGCCGCCCTCGGAGAGGAGACCGGCAATTCTCTGGGCGACAATATTCTTCTCGGCTATAATCAGGTGCATTCTTCCCTCACTCCATCGAGGCAATGTAATCGACGATAAGTTTGTTGAGACTCTTTGGGTCGGCTCTGCCCTTGGTCTCTTTCATAATCTGACCGACTATGAAGTTTATCGCATTTCCTTTGCCGCTGTGGTAATCGGCAACCGCCTGCGGGTTTGCGGCGACGACCTTCTTAATTATCTCGGTGAACTCGTCGTCGCTTCCTTTGCCGAGTCCGGATTTCTCGACGGTCTCGGACGGCATGGCGCATTTTCTGCCCTCGTGAATATCGTCGAGCATTGCACGCAGGACATCGACGGCGACCTTGTCCGTGACCTTCTTGTCCTTGAGAAGCGCGACAAGGTCGGCAAAGCATTCGCGCGGAACGGCGTCAATCTTCATGTCGCGGTAATAGAGTTCTCCGAGAAGGGTGTCGCAGACCCATGTCGCCGCAAGTTCGGTCTCCTTCGAGATTGCCGGATTCTTCAGTATGCCTTCATAGAAGTCGGCAACCTTTATGTCGCCGACAAGGGTCTTTGCGTGGTTGACCGAGATCTTGTACTGGCTCATGAACCTCTCGCGCTTTGCATCCGGCAGTTCGGGAAGTTCAATCTTATCCGCCCAGTCCTTTACGCGAAGCGGCTTAAGATCGGGCTCGGGGAAGTAGCGGTAGTCGTTCTCGTCCTCCTTGCTCCTTGAACCCGTGGTTATGCCGCGGCCTTCGAGGAAGTGACGGGTCTCCTGCACAATCTCCTGACCTCTGCGGATGAGGTTTCTCTGCCTTGTTATCTCAAAGGTGAGCGCTTTCTCGACGCCTTTGTAGGAAGAGATGTTCTTACACTCGACACGGTTGTGACCTTCGAGCGAGATGTTTGCGTCGACACGGATTGAACCCTCTTTTTCGCCGTCGAAGACATCCAGATATTCGAGGGTCGCGCGGAGTTTGTTGAGGAAACGTCTGGCTTCCTTGGGTGACGAAAGGTCGGGTTCGGTTACTATCTCGATAAGCGGGATTGAGGAACGGTTGTAGTCGACAAGGGTATAGCCCGCACGGTCGCGCGAGATCTTGTGAACCAGCCTTCCCGGGTCTTCCTCGAGGTGTATTCTCGTGATTCTGATGACCTTCTCGTGTCCTTCGTCATCGTCTACCGTCATCTTTCCGCGAAGGGCTATCGGTTTGTCGTACTGACTGATCTGATAGCCTTTCGGCAGGTCGGGGTAGAAGTAGTTCTTTCTCGAGAACTCGGATACCTCGGAGATCTCAAGGTTGAGGGCTTTTGCGACCTTAAGCGCATAGATTACCGCCTGCTTGTTGAGCTTGGGCAGTGCACCCGGAAGTCCCAGACATATCGGGCAGACGTGGGTGTTCGGGGCGTCGTCACGGAAATCGGCGGAACATCCGCAGAAGAGTTTTGTCTTTGTGTTCAACTGGCAGTGAATCTCGAGACCTATGATGACTTTAAGGTCCTTGACATCCTTCTCGGACGGCTTTGCCGCACCCGCGCAGCCTTTGCCGTCGCCGCATCCGCAGCCGCAGCCTGAGTTTGAATCGGACATTCAGTTTACCTCCTGTTCATAAGCAAATGCCGCATCGACGACACTCTCTTCGTCGAAGTGTCTGCCGATTATCTGAAGTCCCACCGGCATGCCGCCGACCTTGCCGCACGGCACCGAGATTGCGGGAACGCCAGCGAGGTTTGCCGGGACAGTAAGGATATCGGCAAGATACATCTCGAGCGGATTGGACGATTTTTCGCCGATCTTAAAGGCGGTGTTGGGCATTGTCGGACCCGCAATCAGGTCGGCTTCGTTGAGGACTCTGAGGAAATCGTTTCTTATGTTGGAACGCGCCACCTGTGCCTTTGCGTAGTATTTTCCGTAGTAACCAGCGCTTAAAGCGAATGTTCCGAGAAGGATTCTTCTCTGAACCTCTTCTCCGAATCTCTCTCCGCGGTAGTCGCGGTATTCGTCATGCCAGCTCCTCTTCATCTCGACCTTGGGTCCGAACCTTACGCCGTCGAATCTGGAGAGGTTCGAGGATGCCTCGCTCGTGCATGTGACGTAGTATGCCGCAAGTGCATATTTCATGCTCGGAATCGAGCAGTCGATTATCTCAGCACCCATCTCTTCGAGCTTGGAGATTGCGCCGCGGACACAGTCGGCGACCTTATCGTCGACACCTTCGCCGAAGTATTCCTTCGGAACCGCGATCTTCTTTCCCTTTATCTGAGCGCTCGGGGTGTGTACATACGGTCTGTTATAAGCTGTTGAATCGTATATATCGGGTTTTGAGATTACTTCCATGAGTTTTGAGACGTCGGTCACGTTCTTTGCCATCGGACCTATCTGTTCGAGCGAGTTCGAGTATGCTATGAGCCCGAACCTTGAGACACGTCCGTATGTGGGCTTGAGACCGACTATGCCGCAGAATGCCGCAGGACACCTGATTGAGCCGCCGGTATCGCTGCCGAGAGCCATCGGAACCATGTCCGACGCAATCGCCGCGGCGCTTCCTCCCGATGAACCGCCCGGGACGCAGGTCCTGTCGCAGGGGTTTGTCGTCGGGAAATACGCGGAGTTCTCGGTCGTTGTTCCCATACCGAACTCGTCCATATTGGTCTTGCCGACTATGACCGCGCCCGCCTCCTTTATCATGGCGACGGCATGCGCATCATAAGGCGGGACATAGCCCTCGAGGATCTTCGAGCCGCATGTGGTCGGAATGCCCTTTGTCGAGATATTGTCCTTGACGGCTACGGGGATGCCGCTTAACACGCCGCCCTCTTTGTATTCCGCATCCCTGACGATGGTGATGAACGCATTGTTCCCGTCCTCTGCGTCAAACCTGTAGCGCACTTACATCACCTTCGGCGACTTGATATAGCCCTCTTCGGTCTCGCCGGAGTTTACGAGGGCTTCTTCCTGCGTGAGCGAGGGCATGACCTCATCCTCGCGCAATACATTATACAGGTCGTCCTTCGTCGTTTCGTCGGGTGCGACCTGATCGAGTATATCGAAATATTCCAGAATATCGTTGAACCGGCTCGTGAATCCCGCCAGTTTTTCCTTTTCGATTGTGATATCAGCAAGTTTTGCTATTGATTCAACTTCTTCTTCAGAGACCATTCTTACAAGAACCTCAAATTAAGTAATCTATATACCGTTGTACCGATTTTTTATAACCGTTTTCCCGTGCAAGTTTCTGTATTTCTTTCATGATGCCGCTACCGTACTGCATGGCTTTCTTGCCGTAAAATGCAAATTCATCATCCATATTATGAGATGCAACCGCGCGCAGAGGATATTTGGCAATACCCCCGCGGACCATTTCGGACGGGTCGATTGCACGTGAAGCGCGCAGAACGCGGCTGTCGAGATAGGGGCAGGATATGTAGACGCCGTTATCCGCGGCAACACTCTGATCGCGTCTTATCTGCATGTAAAGTCCGTCAAAGTCCTTTTTCAGAGTATCTGCAACCGCTTCCGCGGATTCGCATTCGCGATACCGTGCGTAACCTCCGAAGAGCTCGTCGGCACCCTGCCCCGCAACGACTCTTCCGTAACCGTTCTCGCCTGCCCATTTGGTTACAAAATACATTGTCGCGGCAATCGAGACCTCAACCGGCGTTTTTACGGGTATCACGGGAATGACTGCACGGAGTGCTTTTTTAACATCTTCACGCGGTATTTCAATAAAGTTTGCGTCTTGAAGTCCTATACTTTCCGCCGCTTCGCGGGCATGCATGAGGTCATGCGAACCCGCAAGTCCGACGGTGACGCAGGGGCGATCCGCAAGTTTCGCAAGCAGTGCGGAGTCGACGCCGCCGGAGAACGCGACAACGCTGTCTTTCCTGCGCAGTGCAACCGCGGCGGTTATCGCCTCTTCAAGACTCAAATCTTCATCCGCATGCACGGGATTAATCGTGCCGAGTTCGGCAACTGCGCCGCAATCACCCGAATCGGACGAATATCCGACGACACGCGCCGGCGGGACGATATCGCTCTGCATGAGACCCATGAGATCACGCGCACGGATATCGCCGCAGTGAACAAGGAACTCGCCGCCGCATTCGCAGATCTTCGTGAGCGCTTCGCGGTTTCCTTTGCCGGCGGCGACGAAGAGCGCTTTTATCTCTTCATCGGAGAGAATGACGCCGTCATGCTCCATCCAGCCGCGAATCGAGAAATCCGGGAAATCCGAGAGATCCGCCGGGGCAGAACCGTTGCGGGTTATACCGTTGCAGGTTATAACGTTGCAGGTGATTTCGTTGTGTGTGCCGTTTTGCATCTTTAACCGGTCCGTATCTTGGAATTTGTTTTGGAATTTGTTTTGGAATTTGTTTTGGAGATATTGTTAGAAATTGTTTCGGGATCTTACATTCCGAAATCGAAGAGTGTCGTTCTCGATGGATCGACGTCGTTCCAGGTCATGCCGATCGCCTCGATGATCCTCGATATGGGCTGTTTTATGCTCTTGTCAAGCATTGTCTCAAGGTCTATGACGAACTCGGGGGGCACCTGATCGGCATACTCGAAGTCGAGGACATCGGTCTGCGGGTATTTGCCGGTAACCGCCTTGATATAGACGCGTTTGGGTTTACTGCCGCGCTTGAAATCCGTACCCAGATTGGCGTTGGAATACAGAGCGCCGCGGACATGGGCGTCCTGATTGCCGTAGGCGGTAAGTTCTTTTCCGAGACCGCCCGGGATTCCGATGTCCTCAAGGCTGTAGCCGCCTTTGCGGTATGTTTTGATTACGCCGGAGAGATACTCCTTCAGTTCCTTCTTTCCGCTGCCCTTCAGGATCATCTCGATTACGGTGTGCTGTACCTCTTTAGTAATGTGCGGAGAGTCGCTTCGTTTTATCTCAAAGCCGGTGATGTCAATCTTCTCGACTTCCTGTCCCTCTTTCCAGACCAGAAGACCGCCGTAACGCTTCTTTTTGCCCGCCTGGAAGAAACGGCGGTAGATCTTCTCGAACTTAATCGAGAAGTAGTGGGAATCGGCGCCGAGTGTCTCCTTCGCAAATCCCGAATAGGACTCGTTGAGAACTTTCTCTATTGCCCGCGCTTTGCTTATCGTCTCCTCGAGAGTGAGTGTCGTGCCGTTCTCTGCAAGCTGAATCATACACGAATCGGTATCGCCGTAGATGACCGTGTATCCGAGTCCTTCGATGACACGCTTTGTATGGTCTATGATTGCGCGCCCGACCGAGGTGACCGCCGAACCTATCTCGCGGTCATAGAGCCTGAACCTTGCATAGCCGCTCACGCCGTAGTAGGTGTTCATGATGACCTTGAGGACATTCTGCTGAATATCGTAGAGTCCATACTCGTAGGAGCCGTATTCGAAGGTGTTTCTCAGCGCCTTCTTCTCGTCCCTCTCTTTCAGAAGGTCGCTTATAATACTCCTCGTAAGTCCGTCGGGTTCTTTCCTGAAGCGGATGCCGTTTGGAGCGCGGAGTTCTCCGTCGCGGCTCTTTGTCTCCGGCGACGCGTTGATGGTCATCATGCACATCGGATAGAGGGATTTCAGGTCGAGCACAACGACGTTCTCCTTTACGCCCAGAGACGGATCGAAGACGGTTGCGCCCTCGAACTCTTCGGCATCGGCAAAACCTTTCGACGGGAGGACATATCTGCCGAATGCCTTCTTCAGAACGAAGATATCGATTATATTTGACGAATTCAGCGTTCTGTCAAGGGGGCAGCCGACATATCGGGCAATCTCACGGTAGAACTCGATGATATTGTTCTTTCTGTTGATGCCGACGCAGAGTTCCACGTCCTTGATATTGTATTCTATGAGTTTTGCGGGGCTGCCGTGCCATAGGTCGCAGATCGTGCCCGTATATCTGACCTTGCCTTCGCCGAGTTCGTCTTCGCCGACGGCATCGAGTCTGTATGATTCCTTTCTCGAGCCCTGAATCTTCTTGTATGCCGTGAGGAGATCGAAGACCGATCTGCCGCGTGCGGGATTTCTTGCGCCTGCGCCCGGAAGTCGCGAGAGGGAATCTTCGGGGATCTTGAGCATCTCCATGCGCTTTAAGATATAGGGGATATCGAAGTCGACGAAGTTCCAGCCCGAGAGAACATCGGGGTCTTTCCCGGCGACGTATTCCGAGAGTCCCAGAAGGAGAAGGTATTCGCTTTGGAATATGCGTATTGTGCATCTTCCCGATGCGGCGCTGCCCGACTCCTCCAAAAACTTCTCGGTCTCACTTATCAGCGCGCTGCAATATTCCTCTTTTTTGGCGTCGGGATGCCAGTAAAAGACCGTGTAGTGGTCGTCAAAGGAGTCCCACGCCGTTATGCAGTTGATTCTTTCGCTTTCGGGGTTGGGGAAGCCGTTGCAGTCCTCGCACTCGATATCCATGAAGCAGATTCTTGCCGGCGCATTCACGGTGCAAGGCTCAATCTCGGAGAAATGCACGGGATTTTTTCCTTCGGGGACGCTGATGCCGCCCGTGATACCCGTGTCAATCATGAAGCGTGTCGCAAACGGAATATCGGCTTCAAAATGGTGATAATCTTCGCGAATCGTCTTTACGTCGCCGGGTTTCCGGGTGTAGATTCTTACGAGGTCTTCGCCGCGGATTGATTTGTAACTGTTTTCCGTATCGGCTTCACAGTCGCCCGGGATGTCTCTCGAGTCGAGATCGCGGCGCAGGACATAGAAATACGGTCGGAATCCCGTGACAACGATCTCGCTTGCCGCTTTCGATTCATCGCGCCCGAAGATATGAATTACCGTTCCTTCGGCAGTGTTTGAGTATTCGACCTGATTTACGGCAATGCGGAGTCTGCCGTCGGAGACCGAGGGACTGCCGTTATTGCCGCTACCGCTCTCATCGGGAACCGCAACTCCCGAATCTCCGAACGTCTCCAGACTGCTCTGTTTCATTCGGCCTTCCCGCACAGCTCCTTTAAATGCCGTGCAGCGTCCGCAAATTTCCCGCTCTCCCATTCATCCAGAGGGCGTTCGACAATCTCCTCAACGCCCGACCTGCCTATTCTTGCGGGCACGCATATCGAGAGGTCATGGAGTCCGTATTCGCCGTCGAGAACACAGGAGCATGGGATGACCTCTTTTCTGTCGCGGATTACCGCATCGATGAGATTCGAGATATGGTATGCCGGTCCGAAGACCGTTCCGCCCTTGCCTTGAATCACCGGCATGCTTGCGCCGCGCATCTGCGCCTGTATCTCGTCGCGCAAAGATGCGGGGAAGGCTTTGCCGTCGCCTCCGCCGATAATGCCGGAGAAGACCGGAACCTGAAACTCGCCGTGCTCGCCCAGAATCCATGCGCCGTCATGGGGAAGCCCGCGTTCCTTAAGGAATATCTTCATGCGTGCAAGGTCGAGCTGACCGCCGAAACCCAGGCATCTGCCCCGCGGCAGCCCGGATTCCCTGAAGATGAAGTAGTTCAGCGCGTCCATGGGATTTGTGACCGTAATGACCGTGCCGTCAAATCCCGAGCTCTTTATCCGCGAACAGAACTCGCGGACAACGGGCAGGTTCACGTTGAGGAGATCGGCACGTGTCTTTATCTGCGGCGTCCGCGCAAAACCTGCGGCGAAGAGCAGGATATCCGAATCACCCATTCCGCTTAAATCCGTAGATATATTCACGTCGATTCCCGTATGTATCAGATCAAGATATTGTGCGTTGAGAAATTGGGGGACAACATCGGCAATGACTATTTCGTCGACCAATCCGCGTACCGCCGCAAGATAGGCGACTTCTCCGCCGATTTTACCCATTCCGTATATTGTGAGGCGGCTCATAATAGTATTGAGTTTGTCATGATATGAAATATAATCGATACTATCGGAATCGATACTGTCGGAATCGGGACTTCGATATATCGGGACTGTCTATATGTCGATACTGTCGATAATATCAACACTGTCTTATCCGTCGTTACAAGCAGTTAGATAAGACAAAAAATACAATAGATAAGTATCGATAAGTATCGCAGGGTGCCTTTCATGGTCAGAATAGAAAAAACCGACAAAGTTACCGCAGGCGGCGTTGAACTGAGAAATCACATGATTCTTGCCGCAGGCATACTGGGAACAACGGGGGCTTCGTTAAACCGCATCTTGAATCTCGGCGCGGGCGGAGTGATTACCAAATCAATCGGCCCCGAACCCAAGACGGGTCATCACGGACCTACCGTATGCGTCCTCGACGGCGCCGTCATGAACGCCATGGGTCTTCCCAACCCCTCATCAAACTTCGTATCCGAACTTGACGCCATCGAAGATATCGGCTCAAAACCGGTTATTGCAAGTATATTCGGCGGAAACCCCGAGGATTTCTCAAAGGTAGCGTCATGGTTCGCGGGCAGGGTCCGCGGCTTTGAACTGAATGTCTCATGCCCGCATGCCGAAGGTTACGGGGCGCAGATAGGGTGCAATCCCGACCTTGTGTATGACTGCACGAAAGCGGCGGTAAAAGCCGCCGGCGGTCTCCCCGTATGGGTGAAGCTGACGCCGAACGTGACCGACATAACGGCATCGGCAAAATCCGCGGAGAGGGCGGGGGCTTCGGCGGTCGTCGCAATCAATACCGTAAAGGCGATGAGAATCTCGACCGAACTCAGAAGACCGATGCTCGGAAACGGCACAGGCGGTCTTTCCGGTCCCGCGGTCTTTCCGATTGCCGTCCGCTGTGTCTGGGACCTTTACGAAGCCGTAAAGATTCCGATTATCGGGTGCGGCGGGGTCATGACAGCCGATAACGTCGTCGAGATGATGATGGCGGGGGCATCCGCGGTTGAGATAGGAAGCGGTGTTCTGGGTCTCTCGGGAGTGAATATATTCAAAGATATTGCCGCGGAGCTCTACGCCGACGCGGGCGAAGGCAAGGATACCGTGAAAGCGGAGGATATTATAGGGTGCGCACATGAATACTGAAAGAAACGAGAAAAACGGCAGGAATAACGGCAGTCTGAAGGCGATTCCCTCCGAGATTGTAAGAATTACAAGGGTCATCGACGAGACGCCGTCCGTAAAGACCTTCGAATTCGATAAGGACTTTGAGTTTAAGGCGGGGCAGTTCTGCATGGTCTGGGTGCCGGGCGTAGACGAGATTCCGATGGGGCTTTCGGCGGCAAACGCGATTACGGTGCAGAAGGTCGGAGAAGCCACGGAGGCTCTCTTTAAGCTGAACGCCGGCGACAAAATCGGAATCAAAGCGCCGCTCGGCAACGGTTTTTCAATCGGAAACGGCGGTCGCGTGCTTGCGATTGCCGGCGGAGTCGGTGCCGCACCGCTTCGCCCTCTTGTTAGGAGCGGCAGGTGCACGACCTTCCTTCTCGGAAGCCGCACGGCATCGGAGATACTCTACGGGGACGAACTCGCGCAGGGAACGGACCTGCGGATTGCGACCGATGACGGCACGAAAGGTCATCACGGTTTTGTTACCGATCTCATGAAGGAGGTCGACCTCCTCTCGTATAACAGCATCTGCGTCTGCGGTCCCGAGATAATGATGCGCGGCGTTTTGAGACTTCTTAAGGAGAAGTCCGAAGATACAAATACGGATCTTGTCAGCCGCGGTCAGTTCTCGCTTGTCAGATACATGAAATGCGGCGTGGGCATCTGCGGATCATGCTGTCTGGATCCCGAGGGACTCAGAGTCTGCAGGGACGGACCCGTATTCGCGGGCGACATTGTTGAAAAGAGCAGAGAGTTCGGCACATACTCGAGGGACGCTTCGGGAAGCAGAACAATGCCAGGCGGACACTGAATTCTTTTTAAAAAGAGAATTCCTTTTTTTTTTGTTTTATTGATTTCAATCGGTTTTAATCGTTTTAATTGGCTTTACCCGGTTTTAATCATAATCTAAAACGGCACGTATCAGCGGTGATATTTGCCGCCGGCATTGATTGAACAGGCGCGGTATATCTGTTCGACAAGAAGGAATTTTGCAATCTGATGCGTAAAGGTCATTTTTGAGAGGCAGAGCCGATAATCCGCACGCTTTATCAGACTTTCGTGGACGCCCAGACTTCCGCCGATGACAAAGACCGTTCTTCTTCCGGTCAGTTCCTGCTCCTTCATCTTCGCGGCAAACGCCTCCGACGTCGGAGTTTCTCCTTTAAGGTCGAGGAGAACGACGTAGTCAGTCTCTTTTAAAAGTCCGAGGATTTTTGCGGCTTCGCGTTCCGTTATCTTCTCGGCAGCGGACTGCGGGATATTGTCGGGAATGCTCTCATCGGGGACCTCGGTAAACTCAAGACTGACAAAAGAGTTGAGACGTTTTGCATACTCGGCTATGCCGTCGGCAAGATATTTCTCCTTGATTCTGCCGACCGAGATTATGCGCATCTGCTTGGCCATGATACCCCGCCGCGGTTATCCGCGGTTGTTCAGCTTTTCCAGATCGTTCAGATTGTTGATATTCGTAAAAGTCTTCAGATCCGCGTCATACTGCCGCAGGTCGTTCACATTCACGAAGCACGAGTTGATACTGTCTATCATGTCGCGAAGAGAGAGCGACTTATGGGAGTGCATATACCTTTCGAGGGCATCGCGTTTGTAAACGGCATGAAGCGGCTCGATGAAACCTTCTTCCCAGCGGGGAATCACGGCATCGCAATTCCCGGATAACGAGAAGAGATATCGGATGACATCACCGTTGACAAAAGGCATGTCGCAGGCGACCGCAAAGATAATCTCGCCGCCGGCGGACTGAACACCGGCATGAAGACCGCCGACGGGACCGAGTCCTTTACGGATATCCGGGACGATCTTTGCCTCGAAACCGGCGCATATCTCCTCGAATCTGCGGCAGTGGATATCGTCGCGGGCGACGATTATTATCTCGTCGACAGCATCTTTGAGCGTGGAGAGCAGTCTCTCAAGGAAGGTCTCGCCGTCATATTCGAAGAGATACTTTTCGCGCCCTCCCGCACGTTTTGCCTCGCCGCCGGCAAGGATGATTCCCGTCTTCATTCTCTTATTCCCTATTCCGTCACGCCGTCCGCGTCTTTGTATCCGCGGTTACCTGCGAACCTTTGTTCTGATTCTCGCGGAATTTTATCAGCCGCACCACGACCTCGTTTACGGGCGCGGGTATGCCGTGCTTACCTGCAAGCTCCACAATACTGCCGTTTATGAAATCGATCTCGGTCCTCTTGCGTGCCGCCAGATCCTGATACATCGAGGAGTAATGCTCCTTTGTCGCCGGCAGCTGATGCGAGTGCAGATGCTTCAGGTATTCCTCCGGCGTTGCCCATTCGAGTCTTACGCCTTCCTTCGCGCAGACGGCAAAGGCTTCTTTTACGATATCCTCGATTATCGACCACGTGTTTGCATCGGCGAGTTCGCCGTATTTTATGCCGAGGATTGCACTGAGCGGGTTTAATGCGGCATTGTAAAGCGCCTTGCCCCAGATGCCGCCGGCGATGTTCGACTCCGATACCGTGTTCATTCCGGCTTTTGAAAAGATTTCGACGAGTTTTGCGGATGCGTCGCTGATGCCTTCGGGATATACGCCAATCTTTATAGGCGCGGCCTCGACGGATACGAGAACGGCGGCATCTTTTACCCATTCAAAGCCAGTAATTATCATGCCGCCGAGCACGGTGTCGGTATATTCCGATATTATCTCCTCGTTTCCGATGCCGTTCTGAAGGCTTACAACCGGCGTATCCTTCAGATATTCTTTAAACTGCTCGCATACGGCACGGGTGTCCGTCGATTTGGAGGTGATTATTATGTAGTCGTATCGTTCGCCTGCCGGCAACGACTCCGAACACGGAAAAACGACGGTCTCGTTGCCCCAGATTCCCGTCATTACAAATCCCGTATCGTTTATTATATCGGTGTGCCGCTTTCTTGTGACCGCATATACGTCGCAGACTTTTGAGAGTTTTGCGGCAACGCAAAGACCTACCGCACCGGCACCGAGAACTGCTATCTTCATATTTACCCGCAGATGTTTTTTTCTGTTTTTCTTTATTTGATCTCAAGTATGATATAATTCGCTCATTCGTTTACGGACCGAATTAAGCAGGATATGTTGATTTATGCCGCGGATAAAGGTGTACGTCCGGTCTTCGGTTCCGGCAGGGTTCAGTCTTCCGTTCGGTTTTTGTCCGGGTCTTCATCCGATGCCGCGTTTGCCGACCTGCTCTTCTTCCTCAGGACTTTTTTCTCAAGATTCAGGAGATCCTTCTTTATCGAGATGTCGGGGGAATATCCGCCCAGTCCCGTCTTTGAGACAACCCTGTGGCAGGGGATTATAAGCGGCGTCGGATTTCTGCGCATGGCAACACCGACTGTCCTGTGATGCGTGCCGCTCGCTTCCGCAATCTCCGAATAGGTCCTTACTTCGCCGTAGGGTATCTCGGAGACGGCTTTATAGATATCGTAAAAAGGATAGCCGCGGCTCAGCGCAATCGAGCCGTAAGGGTCGAAGGACTCCGCTTTTCCGGAGAGATAACGGCTTACCGCCTGCGGAACGGGGGAGTCGTCACCGCTCCTTGTAAACGAAATCCGATGGATTAAATGCGCCTCTTCGGACCACTCGACCCGCACCCGCCAGAGTCCGAACCTGCAGATTCCCGTGCTGATATCCATGATTATCGATATTATCTAAGATCTATTCATTGCCTCTTTGAACGAATCTATAGTGCATTCCACGCATTCATCCTGCATCCACTTCGGGAGACCGCGTTTTACGGATTCGTCGAGGTACCGGCTCTCAATAAGAAGGAGAACGCCCTTGTCATCCGGCGTCCTGATTACCCTTCCGAGCGCCTGCGTGGCTTTGTTTACCGCCGGCAGCGTATACGAGAGGAATTCGCCGTCTTTGCCGAACTTCATCCTGAAATAGTCATTGACCATCTTTCTTACATCGTTGAAGGGGGCAAGCGGAAGACCGACGACGATGGCGCCGGTGAGCAGATCTCCCCTGTAGTCCAGACCCTCGCTCCATTTTCCGCCGCAGACACCGAAGATTATGCCGCTTTTTCCCATTGACGGCAGCGACATGAAGGTTCTCAGGTCGTTCGTCGACGCCGACGAATCCTGCGACTCTATGAATATCTCTTTGCCTTTCAGAGTCTTCGGAAGCCGCTCCGTAAAGGTCTTGAGCATATCGTATGAGGGGAAGTATACCGCCAGATTGCCTTTCCGCATCGCAAACGTATTGATGTATTCGATTATTCTGTTGCTGTTTTCGATGTCGCGCCGCATGCTGAAGGCTGATGTGGCATCGCGGGCGCAGAAGAGTTTCCTGTTCTCCTTCGGAAAAGCGTTCGGAAGCGATATCGCCGCCGCGTCCATATCGCCGAAATAGATCTTCTTATAGGCGTCTACGGGCGAGAGGGTGCCGCTTATGAGCACTGCCGCGTGATGCGCCTTTGCAAGATCGATAAGCGTCTTTGAGGGATCTATGTTTCTGACCTCGAGCGAGATTTCTTCGCCGCTCTTTTTGTATATCGTGAGATAGGACTCGTCACCCGCGGATTTCAGGATGCGGACAAAGAACTCGGTGAGCTTTTCAACGGCGCTCTCCCTGAAATCGCCCTTCTCGAGTTTGGCTTCATGAATCGCCTCGTTTATGGTCAGAAGGTCTTCCACAATCTCCTCGGTCTTCTGATACAGCGTTCCGCTTAAGATATAACGCATGAAAATTGCCGGATCGAACCAGTCCTCCGCCTTCATGGAGCGTTTAAGGCTGACCATGAAGTTCAGAACCTGCGGAATAAGATTCTGAATAGCCTCGGTTCCGCTGACACTGCCGCGCAGGTGACCGAGTTCGCTCTGCGCAAGTTCGAGGGACTGCTCGTTTAAGGTCACCGTCTGGATGCTCTGGACGGTATCGCCGCAGTTGTGCGCCTCGTCTATGAGAAGGATGACGTTTTCGGGCTCGATGCCGATTGACTGATACATCTGTTCGCGGATATCTTCGTTGAAGAGATGGTGGAAGTTCATGAGGATAACGTCGGCATCGCGGGACGCCTGAAGCATCACTTCGTACGGGCAGATATCGCCGCAGAGCTCATGGATTTTGTCCGGCGGCACTATGCGTCTTGTTGTCTGTTCCGCCTTCGTCTTGAGGATATTCGACGGCATCATCTTCAGACCGTCGCCGGTCTCCGCGTAGATCTTCGATCTGATGAAATACTGACAGAGAAGCGGATGCTCATAGTCCTGCAGTTGTATCTGTTTTTTTATGACGGCATCGTTTGCGGGTATAAGCGAGCCTTTCTGGGCGCGTTCGCGCATGAGTGAGGTCGAGAAGGTCTTGAGTCCTTCGCACATGCGGTAGACGTCGCCTTCGCCGCCCATCATGCACATCTTTCTCTTGCCGACAAGATACGAGACCTTAAGCCGCGGTTGTTTCCTCTTGATAAGTTCAAGTTCGCGGATGAAGATATTGAGCTGGGCAACGGTTCTTACCGCGACTATAATCTTCCTGCCGTTTGCCTGAGCAAGAAGCGCGGAGAGCACGCTCGATTTTCCGCTGCCGGTTGGCGCATCGATAAGACAGGTCTGCTGTTTATTCACGCATTCCGCCGCAAAATCAAGCATCTCTTTCTGGTGCGGGCGGTATGTGTCATACGCAAACCAGTCTTCATAAGAATTCATTGTCAGTAATTATGTTGCCAATCCATCATGTAATAATACTATCCGTGCGCCGCAAAAGTGAAACGCGAACCCCGACCGGTCACGCAACCCGACTCTTCATGACTCTTCACGACTCTTCACGCAACCGTGACTGTTCAAACATATTGATATTGCAAAAGCACCATAGAAGAATAAAAGAATATTCACTGAATGTATTCCGTCAGGGAATTTTCGGAGACAGATATGGATAAACTATACCGCTCAAAAGATGACAGGATGATTGCGGGTGTCTGCGGAGGTCTCGGAAAAAACACGGACATTGACTCCAATCTCATCCGAATATTGTTTATTGTGCTTGCATTCTGCTCGGTAGGCATAATGGTTCTCATATATCTCTGCGCATGGATTCTGATACCCGAGGAGGGAGATGCCAAGAGCGAGGTCATTGATGCGGAATACAGGATAAAAGAGTGATTCGACAAAAGATCCGATTTTATTTTACGATTTTTCGGACTTTTTTCGAACTTTTTTCGTTTACGATCTTACGATCTTTTTCTTTGCATCTTATACTCTTATCCGATATGCCGCAACTCAATCCCAATAATTTTACAATCCTATGACCAATATGTAAGCATATGGCTATCCACCCAATAGACTACCGTTACGGAACTGCGGAGATGCGCGGGATCTGGGACGAGGAACACAGGTTCAGATCAATAGTTAAAGCCGAGATTGCGCTTGCAAAGGCAGAGGGCGACGTAGGTCTCATACCTAAAGAAGATGCCGACAATATCGCCGCAAAGGCAATGAATGCGACCCTTGAGAGGGCGAATCAGATTGAAGCGGAGATCAATCACGATATGATGGCGGTTGTCAAAGCCGTTACCGAGGTCACCGGCGAATCCGGACGCTGGATACACTACGGTGCGACCTCCAACGATATCCTCGATACCGCCACGGGTCTTCAGATGAGGGACAGCCTTGAGATAATCGAGAAGAAACTCAAAAAACTCCTGAGTATTCTCCTTCAGAAAGCGGAGGAGAACAAAAAACTCGTCTGCGCCGGCAGGACACACGGTCAGATCGGTGTGCCGACCACATACGGTCTGCGTTTTGCCATTTGGGCGGCGGAGGTTGCGAGACATATCGAGAGACTGAACGAACTTCGCCCGCGTGTTGCCGTGGGGCAGATGACCGGCGCTGTCGGAACGCAGGCGTCGATGGGTAAGGACGGTCATGCGGTAATGACGGCAATGATGAAGTATCTCGACTTAAACGCGGTCGATGTCTCGAATCAGCTGATTCAGCGCGACCGCCATGCCGAGTATGTCATGTTCCTCGCAAACATGGCGACCACTCTCGATAAGATCGGCGTCGAGATACGCATGATGCAGCGCTCCGAGATCGGCGAGATGGAAGAGGCTTTCGGCAAGAATCAGGTCGGCTCATCGACGATGCCGCACAAGCGCAACCCGATTAAGTCCGAGCAGGTCTGCGGTCTTGCAAGAATCGTGCGCTCCTTTGTCGAGCCCGCTCTCCTGAACAATACTCTCTGGGATGAGCGCGACCTCACGAACTCCTCCTGCGAGAGGGTTGTCTTCCCCGAGGCATCGATTCTTGCTGATCATATCCTTACCGTCATGATAAAAGTCCTCGAGGGCGTAAGGTTAAGACCGGAGAATATCAGAAGGAATCTCGATCTCCTACACGGCGTCAATATGGCGGAGTCCGTCATGATTGAGCTTACAAAGAGAGGCATGGAGAGGCAGAATGCTCACGAGATTGTGAGGGTCTCCTGTATGACGGCGATTGAGTCAAAGACATCGGTCGCCGAGATATTTGCCTCAAAGCCGCAGGTCTCGAAGTATCTTTCGAGAGAAGAGATAGATGCACTTCTGCTTCCGGACAACTACATAGGCACGGCGGAATGGCAGGTCGACAATCTGGTCAAAAAACTCTCAAAACTCGTATAAAAAAGATATTTGTATAAAATAGATATTCGATAAAATAGGATTTTTTTCTTTTTTTAACTCTTTTGCGTGTCAGTTTTTCGAATTCCTGTATTTGAGGCAGGCGTTCTTCATGTCGTCAGCCCATTCGCCTATGATTCTCCAGTCGCGGAAATCGCCGATTCTCTCCTTCTCGAAGAGCCTCTCGCGCATGGTCAGATCTTCGGCATCCACCCTGCCGGCAAACATTCCGATATCGACAACGTCGAGTATGCGCGTGAACGACTCCGCAATCTTTTTTGTGGCGATAACTTTCTCGTCGTCGATATCCTTGAGGGATTCGCCGACAATGAAGAGAGCCACGGGTCTTTTGGAGAGCCAGTGCCTGTGAAGTTTTGCGAATTCGATAACCTCGGGGGCGAGCCTGTTCTCTTTAAGCCCCGCACCCACAACGACGAAACTGTATTTTCTGACGTCCTCGACATCCTGAATCGATTTGACCTCGGTCTCTATGCCGCCGTCGACAAAGGAGTTCTTGACCGACCATGCAATCTCGGATGTGACTCCGTCCTTTACGGAGTATGTGATGAGGGCTATGCTTTTTGGCATGCAGTTGGTGCCGTCGGCGGTCTTTCGTCCCGCGGATCTTGCGCCGGCGGAAGAGATCGACGACGCGGATGATGCCGCAGCCGCTTTATCCGAAGCCCTGCGCGTGACCGATCTGTTTTCGGTCGCACCGGTCGCATCCGCCGTGCCTTTCGTACCTTTCGAGCCTTTCACGTCTTCCGCGGTCTCCTTCGCTCTCGGAGCCGTGTGCTTCTTCGGAGTAACCGTCTTCAAGGCAATCGCCGCAAGCTTCTCCCCGTCGCCCGCGGTTGCCCAGCCGTATGCGGCTATTCCGGAGAGAACAATAAGGTCGGCGATATAGGGGACAACTTTCGAGTCGAACGGCGTCTCGGAAGTGCCGTTGTGCCAGATCTCCAGATGCTCCTCCAGCGAAAGAACGGAACCGGCGGTGGATTCGGGCGCGATGACGGCAATCTTGATATCCAGAAGATATAATACCGCCTCGTTTACAAGACCCACGGATAATGCCGTCTCGGAGCCGTCCGAACTTATCACGAGAAGTTCGTCGGGGTTGTCATCCGAGGTATAATAGGAAAATTTCTCCTCTTCGCCTTTTTTGAAGACGGATCTCGGAGAGCTGAATTCAGTCCCCTGCGACTCCCGAATAAATGTCTGCACTTTTTCAAAATCCGGATCCATATCTGAATATCCCCTTTACACTACCTTTGTAATACTATAGGACAGTGCGAATAATAAAAAGAGTGATATGGTTTCAGGGGTCGCGTCGTGTTTCCCGGTATTTCTCAGAGAAGGTCACGGAAATACTTCGACTCAATCTCTTCGGTCCATTTTTCTATCTCTTTATAGTCCCTGAAATCCCCGAACGGCGGTTTTGCGAGGATTACCAGATCCCTGTCGGCGTCGATGAGCTCATCGCGAATGAGTCTGCCGGCAAAGAGCTTTATCTCTTTCGGAGTCACGTACTGGCAGATCTCATCCGTGGCAAAGAGGGCTTTTCGGGTCACGTGATCGGTAGGGTCGGAGAGCGTGATGCCCAATGAGAACAATACCACGGGTATTTTAGATAAAAAGACCCGTTTTCCCTCCATGAACTCTTTTGCCTCGGGAAGCCATTTGCCCATCTGAATTGCACTGCCGGCGACGATTCCGCCGTATTTCGTTATGTCATCAACGTCCTGAAAGTCCATGCAGTCGCATTCGTGACCGAGTTTTTCGAGTTTTTCCGCAATACGTTCCGCGACTTCGAGCGTCGAACCGTATCTGGTTGCGTATGCGACCAATATTTTTCCTGCCATTTTATCGATATTGAAGGGTTATACCGTATTATATTAATTATATGCGATTGTACTGCCGCATCACCGCGGCATCGCTGCGGCATCATCCGAGCATCATAACCGCATTCCCGCAGCCTTTATTTCAACAACTCTGACAAGTGTGATAGATATAAATTAACCGCAGACTCATAGTCTACATATGAATATGAGCGCTCACATGGACGGAATATCCCGCAGGACTTTTTTGATTCCGGCGGTAATACTGGCACTGTTCCTTACGGTACAGTCCGCAGGCGCCGCAGGTACGGTAACGACATATTCCGGCAACACCGTGGAACTTTCGGGAAGTGCGACAGGTTCGGATTATGTATATCTCTTCGTCATAGGTCCGAATCTGCCGTCGGGAGGGGTGTCGCTCGAGGATCTCTCCCAGCCGGCGATATCGGGAGATCCGTCTACCTTCCTGAGGCTGACCGTCAAGAACAACCGCTGGAGTTACAAGTGGCGCACGACGGAGAGCGGCAGGATCCTCGATAACGGCAATTACATCGTTTATATCGTGAATAAGCCGAAAAACAGGCACGATCTCTCGCAGGCGGAGTATTCCTATATCAATGTCAGAATCATGGCGCCTACTCTGACGGCATACACGGATACCGGCGATCCCGATAAGAATTCGGAGGTCACGATGTCGCTGAATCCCCAACCCGCAGCAAATACGGAGTCTCCGACCGTGATGCCGACACAGTCTGCCCCAATCACGACCGCACCCACGCCGGCGACGCCTGCGCCGACCGTATCGACCGCCGATGAGGTCTCCGCGGGCACTCAGACGCCGCATGCACCGCCGGCAACCGCTGATTCGGGCAACGGCGGTAACGGAGATTCATCCCTAATCATCATCGGCGCGATTGCGGCTGTGATCGTCGTTATCGCGGTTGCGGTCTATGCATACAACGAAAACGAGAAGAAAAAGAGAGACAGATACAGATTCTGAAAGAGACGACTAAACATGGCACGTGAACTATCCGAAAGGGATTTACAGATACTAAGGACGCTTGCGCCCGAGAACGAACAGGAGCTTTGTCCGTCGGCGAACGTAAAGTTCAAGTCCATCCTGCCGCCGCTGTGCAACCATATCGCCGAAAGCACGGAGGACTTCGATCGCCGTCTATCAAATCTCTCGCGCGAAGACTGGGAGTATCTCACACAGCTTATTGTCAGCGGCGAAGAGAGCATATGCTGCCTCTCCGAGGAGGCAAAAGATATTGTTATCAGGCATATCGCCGAATTTTCCGAGGATGATGCCGCCATGGTCGGGAGAATATTCGAACTCGAGGCATGCGGCATGATCTGAGCCGCTTTTAACGGAGATTTACCTGATTTATCTGTTTTACCGGATTTATCTGATATACCTGATTTGCCAATTTTACCCAAATTTATCTATACTTTGACGTATTTCAGATCAAAAGCCGCAACATCGATGCTCATATCGTAGCCGATTGCCTTCGGACTTACCGTTGTCGTGATAGTGCCTTTCTTGTCCGACATCGTGAACGGAAGTTTCAAGGCGCCGTTGCTCGCGGTATACTCGTTTTTCCCCGTCTTCTCCCATGAAAAATCAAATCCGGCTCTCTGCGTGCCAATGACGGGTGCCGCCAGTTCGAAGACGGCATTGCCGGTATTGTCGTCATAGAAGAAGATATTCGACTGAAGCGAAAAGACGTAAGCAAACGATGTCGTTCCCGCCCACTTGCCTACGACGGGATCCGCGGAACCGCCGCCCTGCGCTACCGAAACCGCAAGAAACGTAAGCAGTGAACCGCAGACGATTCCGATAACCATAACCGCGACAAGCAGCGCGGCATCATCTTTCTTTATCTCCATAATACCCTGTCATATTTCTCGTCTTTTTCGGTCAAAAATATTCCGAGATATTGAGCGATTGACGAAGAAGGGTGAAAGATACGGAAAAGCGAAAATAAAAAAATGTTGTGTGGTTGTTCACTCACTGTGCATTGTCGTAGATGTTGCATACGTACTTTGCATACCACATGGCGAACAGTGGCGAAAGTATAAGCAGAATAATCATACCGAGAATCGGAATGAGTCCGAGGACAGCCTGGATTATAGCGATTATGATGCCGTATACAAGAATCTGGATGAACAGTGAGAACCAGCCGATCTCCTTAATCTTTGAAAGGATGTCACCGAAGGCGAATGCAGCTCCGAAGCTCTCTTTACGTGCAAAGTTGACAATCGCAATTGTCTCGAACAGGCTGATAATGATAGCCACAATTATGAATATAATTAAGCCTATTGCAAATGTGCCCATACCTGCTGCAACTGCCGAGGGGTCTGACATAAGCATAAATACGCCCGGACCCATCGTTACCATTGCAATGATAATCAGGGGTATCGCATAGATGAAAGCGATGATACAGTAAAGTATACCGTCAATAAGCATCTTTACCCAGTTGTCTGCTTCAGGTGCGGGGCTTTCTCCACGCATGACTCTGAGCTGATATCCCAGAATCAGCGGGAATATTATACATGAGATAAGGAGCAGAATCCATCTGACCCAGTGTCCTACTAAACCGTCTTTTGCATAACCAAAAGAACTCGACAAATTAGAACCAATATTCATAGTTTCCTCCATCAGGACGTTAAAAATCCTTAA
>NZ_JOMF01000009.1 GCF_000711215.1 Methanomicrobium mobile BP
TGAAAAAAAGATTGTTCCTCATTTAATTATATGATTTTTTGTCGTAATATGATGACATGCCGATTAACAGATAACGTAAATCGATAATCTCAAAATACCCCGACAAAACCAATATCATCCCGCAACCTTAAACTAATTACAATGAACGCCTTCAAGAAAGCCTCCGATATCCCCGCAGATCGGCATCCCGAGTTTCCTCCCGAGGTACAGGATGTAATCCTCCGTCATATAAGGACATTCGGAGCACCCGTCACGGTAACTAGTTCGCTTGTCGAGCTCAATAAACACAGGCTCAATCCGTCGCGATCGGCGATAAAAGGCGTTCTCGATAAGCTTGCAAAAGCCGGTGTCGTAAAGGCCGTCAAAAACGGCAATGTCTGGGAGTATTATCCGGTAAATGAATCCGAATAAATTACGTTTGAATAATCCTATAATAATCCTTGAATAATCCGTGAAAAATCCGTAAAGAATACGTGAAGAGTCCGTGAAGAATCCATGAATAAAGAATGCACAAACGGCGAGTGTCTCATCTGCAAAGCACCTCTGGAATATTTCGAGAAAGACGAAGAGATGGAGTGTGCACTCTGCCATAAGAAGGAATTAGGCAAAACGCGGTGCATAAACGGTCACTACGTCTGCAATGACTGTCATACAAAGGGTATTGACCGGATAATCGGCATATGCATGAGCACGGATTCCGCGGATCCGATAGAGATAATCCGCATCTTGATGGCACAGCCGTTTTGTCACATGCACGGACCCGAGCATCATATAATGGTAGGATCCGCACTTCTGACCGCATATAAGAACGCCGGCGGCGATATCGACCTGAAAGAGGCGTTGACCGAGATGCAGAGCCGCGGCAGAGGTGTCCCGGGCGGTGTCTGCGGATTCTGGGGTGCCTGCGGAGCCGCGATAAGTGCCGGAATGTTCATCTCGATAATCTCAAAGGCAAGCCCGCTTACCGGAGAGTCGTGGGGACTGTCCAATCTTATGACCGCAAAGGCACTCGGCGACATCGGAAAAACAGGCGGTCCGAGATGCTGCAAAAGGGATTCATATCTCTCGATTTTAGCGGCAATCGATCTCGTAAGGGAGTACTTCGGCATTTCTATGAAGAAGAAAATGCCGGTCTGCACCCATTCGGCGATGAATAATCAGTGCATAGGATGCCGTTGCCCGTTTTTCGTGAGCAGGGATTGACGGGTTCGGACGGATCATGCGTATTGACGCGTGAAGCGGGTTTTACGAACGGCGTTGCGGTCGCTTGTTCATGCAGGGAACTTTGACCTGACATTTTCCGCAGCCGTATCGCGGGTAATACATCTCTTCGGAGAGATCCACGTAATCCGAGCATTTTTGAATATCTTTGAGGCTGACGCCGTATTCAACTTCAGCCGTATTACCCGCATTACCCGCACTGCCCGTGCAGGGCTTTATTCCCGTCATCTCCGTATCTGATTTCGTGCCGTAAATCGCATTTACCGGGCAGTTCTTCAGGCAGAGTCCGCACCTTATGCAGTATTCGTAGATATCCGTGTATTCCCGCGGTGTCGGTTCGAGCTTTAAGTCCGTGACTATGCTTATGAATCTACCCGCGGTCCCCTCCTTTGTGATAAGGCACGTGGAAAGCCCGAATGTCCCGAGCCCGCTTATGAATGCGATATGACGTTCGGACCATACCGAGTTCACATGGGTCTCGCCGAGTCGGGTATCCGGCATCGTGTATCTGAAGCGGCTGTCAAGCGAAGGTATGACGGCAACGCCGCCAAGCGCCTCGATTCTCTCTTTTACACGGACGCCGACGGCGTTTAAGAGCGTCTGTCCCTCGTTTCTTGCATGCATCCAGCCGTAAGAGAAGGTTGAGATATCCTTTGAGTTGTCCGTGCAGACTTCGTTTGAAAACGGCAGAAAAATGCTGATTACGCTCTCCGCTCCGCTGACCCAGTCGGACGGCAGGCAGTGAAAGTTTCCGATGACGCTTTTATCCCTAAGTCGGGGGTATAACGGGTCGGATGCCGCGGAGATGCCGACGAGCACCGGCGTTCTGAAGATGGGCATACCTGCGTATTCCTTCGACATTGCCTCGGATTCGGCAATTGTGTTACGCTCTCCCTTAAAGAGGAAGTCTTCCGCTGTTTTTCGGAGGTCGCAGGCGCCCGGGTGCATATTATCTTCGTTCCTGAAAATATCTGCTTAGATTTTCACTTATTTATCGCTTAAATTTTACCCTTGAACCCGTATCGCAGAGCACCCTTCTTGCAGTTATAACTGCATGCGCCGCAGTTTATGCAGTTTGAGTCATAGGTGTCTCCCGATCGGACCATCTTAGAGACCTCAATTCCCATGGGACATGAGCGTGTGCATCTGTTGCATCCGATACAGTTCCCCGCATTCGGGATAAGGCCAAGTTGCGGTATCTTGCAGACTTTACCTATCTTTCTGCCGATTATAAAGAATACACACATCGGGCAGAGATAGCGGCAGAACGTTCGTGAACCTAAGATGGCGGTAAGGACGAACAATGCCGCAAACATAGCCCACGACAGATAAAGCATGGCAGGATAGAGTCCGCCGATGCCGTTATCAAGATTGTAAAGGACATTAATACTGTGTATTCCGCCGGCGGTTGCAAAAAAGAGCACAATTGCTCCGAACCAGAATATAAAGAAGATATATTTCAGGTAATCTAGAGGACTCTTCTTTGTCTTCTTCTCAAAGCCCATGCCGATTATATCCTGCATACCGCCGCAGGGACAGATCCAGCCGCACCAGAATCTGCCGATAACGAGGGAGAGGATGAAAAGAATCAGGAATGTGAGTGTGCAAGCCGCAATCGTGCCTTCACCTGCCGCCATAACGATGATTATCGGCGACATGAAAAACATCAGAATCGGCATAAAGATTGCCGTTGTTGAAAGAATTATTCTCCGCAGGTTTTCGCGTTTCATATTGGGGTATTTGTATTCGGGCAGTATAATATTATGTGTATTATTGTTTATTTTTAATTCCGAGATTATCCGCCTTTCCGAAATCCGAGTTTTAACGCCCCAAATTCACATTTATCGCAGCAGGCACCGCAGATTATGCAGTTTTCATAATATGTGCCGTTTGACTTTGCCGTCTTCGAGACATTTATTCCCATGGGGCATGATTGCGTACATCCGCCGCAATCGTTGCATTTCTTTGAATCATATATCAGATCAATCTGCGTCAAAGCATTCATCCTGCCGAAATTTCTGCCGAGTATCAATAAGGCACCAATCGGGCAGAAATACCGGCAGAACGAGCGTGAACCGAAGATTGCGGTAATGACCGAGAGTCCGGCAATTACAATCAGCACAATCAGCGCGGGATAAATCATCACGGAGATGAGTCCGCCGATGCCGTAATCCGGACTGTAATACGGATTTATGCCCGCGATTGCGCCAGCGTTTACGGACAGATACACGATTGCCCCCAGCCATAAAAATAAGATTATGAATTTTGCGGCATCCAAACGGCTCTTTTTCGGTTTTTTCTTAAAACCGATGCCGATTATGTCCTGCATGCCGCCGCAGGGGCAGATCCAGCCGCACCAGAGTCTGCCTATGAAGACTGATGATATGAATAGAACCGCAAAAAAGATTGTGCAGACCGCTATCGCGTCCGCCGCCGGTGTCCGAACAAGAACCGGAGCGCTGAATATTATGAGAAGCGGCACAATGATCGCCGATATTGTAAGAATTATTCTGCGCAGGGTCTCGCGTTTCATATGTGATTATTTTTCCTTGATATGTATAATGATATTTATTGATGTTCTTTGAGGTGTCCGAAGGGTCGATGTCAACGCTAAAGTTTGAAAACGGCAAAATGATTCCTCACAAATCCGTGGGGACGGCTGCTGCGGAAATCAGACAAATATAAATCAGATACATATAAAGCGTCCGCAATAAATGTCGTAATAAATGTCGTAATAAATGTCGTAATAAATTTCGTAATAAATTTCGCCAAAATATTGTCTCTCTTAAAACCGGATTATAAGACGGAATCGAACCCTTTGAGTATCCCCTTCAAGTATAGGATCTATTATGACAGGTAATTTCTATATCTCCACCCAACAAAACTGATCAAACATGAAAACTGTCGGAATAATCGGAACGGGGCATATCGGAAGTCTGCTGGCAAAGAAGTTGATTGAGACTGCGGTTGTCGGACCGCGGGAACTCTGCGCCGCAAACCGAAGTCCGGAAAAGCTGAATAAACTTGCCGGAGAGCTTGGAATAACGCCGTGCAAAGACAATATCGGCGTTGCTGAAGCCTCCGACATAATCTTTGTCTGTGTCAGACCCGCGGAAGCAAAAGCCGTGATTGCGGAGATAAAACCTGCACTGACTCCGCAAAAGCTGATAATCTCGACAGTTTCGGATGTAAAGCTTGCCGACCTTAAAGCGTGGTCGGGAATCGACTGCGTCCGCATAATCCCCTCCGTGACCTCGGAATACGACCGCGGCGTCATGGTAATCTCATTTCCCGACGGCATCGGCGATGCTGTGAAAGAATCAGTAATGCGGCTCTTTGAGGGATTCAGCACGCCGTATGTGGCCGCGGAAGAGAACATCTCCGCATTATCCGACCTTACGAGCAGTTCGCCGGCGATAATCGCCGCGGTTATTCAGGAGTTCGCAAAAGCCGCCGCGGAGAAGAGCAACGGCAGAATACCGCTCTCCGATGCCGAAGAACTCATCCGCGAGACCCTCTTCGGCACCGCCGTTCTTCTCGATAAACTCTCTCAGCGCAGTACCTTGCAATCCGGCAATACTGCGGATGCAAGATCACCCTTTGACGTCCTCATCGGGAGCGTAGCCACAAAGGGCGGCATTACCGCCGAAGGTGTCATTGCCGTAAGGGAAACGGCTCCCGAACTCTACGAAAAAGTTCTCACGAATATGCAGAACAAACATAAAAAAGTTGAGCGGTCATTCAAAGAATAACCCTTTTTTTACTCAATATTTTCTCACTCAATATTTCCTTACTCGAAATAATTGTCAGAGACCGCATTGTCCGCCGTAAGATACCCGACAACGCAGTCAATCGCCTCTCGGTTCGTCGGAAGCAGGATATGGCAGTAACTCCCCGGCTTCTCACTGAAATAATCCGCGTCTTTCGGAAGAAGCGAATAACCCGCACCTTTCAATGCCGATTCGCAAAGGGCCACGATGCCGTCGCCGTCGTATGTGAGAACCGGCGCATTCGCTGGATTGCCGTCGGGGAAAACCCATGTTTTGCCCTCGAAAAGTCTGAAGAAATCGGGGTTGCGTGTCCTGTTGACCGCGACTATGAACCGGTAATCGATATCGTCACGTTTTGTCGCATCGCTCAGATCTGCGACGAGCTTCCCGCCGAATCTGACACCCTGAACCAGCACATCCTCCGCCGCCGAGAACTCCTTCGGCACGAAAACGCCGACAAGCGTCTTTAATATTTCGGGGGCGTATCTGCCGTCGTTGAACAGCTCAGCCAGCGTGCTCGCACGGTTCACGGGTCCGATTCCGATAAATCTGCGGACTTTAAACCGCCGCTTTTTATCCTCGACCTCAAGCAGATATCTTGTAATCGTAGTACCCAGAGAATGCGATACTATGTCGACCGCACCCGGACAGCCCGCCCGCGATTGTATCTCCGCGATAAATTCGCCCAGTTCATCGGCGATGAGCAAAGAATCGGAGTAGTTCTTCTTCGAGTAATCGAAGAGATAATATTCGATACCCGACTCCTCAAGCCGCGGAATCAGCCTGCTCCAGATATGCGGACTGCTCTTCCAGCCGTGCACAAGAACCACGGGACACTTGTTTTTCCGCACATTCCCCTGTACGGTATCCTGCACATTATCCTCTACATTACCCTGCACTGTATTCTGCTCTGTATTCTGCACGATAATAATTTGGCGGCGTAAAAAAAGAAGATTGCTTTTTGCGGCAGCGGGTATTCTATAAGGTATTCTCTAATATTCAAAAAGCGTTATATCCAGCAGATCCGTGAAAATGCGGAAGTTATACGGAAAACAGGAATCCCCTATAATCTTCTTTTCGGTGCCGTCCGTGAACGTGATTGTGAGAGCCCAATCGGTAAGTCGTTCAGACTCGTCGAAACAAAAGTATTCGGGTTTCCACCTGCCTATGCGGATATCGCGCAGCTCCTCCAAAATTTCGGATTTTGTCATATTTTTGAGGGTATCACGACCGTATTCTATACCGCCTGAGGGATAGTACGGATAATAAATCACGACCACAACGTATTCGCCGCCGAAATCGATTCTCCGCCTCACATCATCAAGCAGGATGCCGGGGTTTAAAAGGTCAAAATCAATATATCTTATCCGTTCAACCATGTCGTTGAACTCTTTCTCCCGTATATCTTCCTCGGTATCCTCATACTCCCATCCCTGCGTCTTAAAATATTCTTTTGCGGCTTCGATAAAGTCATAGTATGCACTTATCCTGACGGAGGCGTGCGGACGCCATTTCCATTCATCGGAGCGTTCTTCTCCCTCGACCGCATCTCTTAGCTGTTTGATCCTTCCCCTAAGCTCTTCTATCTTTTTCAGAGCCGCTTCCCTTGTCTTTCCCCGAATGTTCTCGGCGATGTAACCCGCGGGCGTTATCAGCATGCCTTCCCGTATCTTCATAATGAATTCTCCCCTCTTCATATCAATATGAGGACCGACTAAAAAAAGATTGTTTCTGACGCGGCAACGGCGGCGGCATCGGATGATTATATGTTATGATTTAGCCGGCACTCACTCTGCCTCGTCAAACACCTCTTACCAATCTATCTTCATCAATTCGAGGAAACCGGCAAAGTTAAACGGATAACTGTTTATTCCGCTAAACATCGTTGTTTTACCGTCGGAATATCTGATTTTGACAGACCACTCAGTCCCGTCAAGAACAAAGCCATGAATGATCCTGTTTTTGTGCTTCCATCTCCCCATATGAATCTCACGCAATTCATCAATAATCTCCGATTTAGTCCTTTCTTCGATGATCTTAAGACTGACATCCTCGATGACGGGCGGCTTCAGACTAAAGAAAGGTCTGACCTCCACTTCTTCACCGTTAAACATGAATCTGCGGGCAACACTTCCCCGCAGGGATGTCGGTGCGCTAATCGCGATATCAATACTTTTGATAAGTTCCAGCCTCTCATTGAACTCCGTATCCCTTATCTCTTCCCGCGACGGCTCGTACTCCCATCCCTGCTCTTTGAAATATTCTTTGGCGGCATCGATGTAATCATAATAAACGCTTATTCTGACATCCGGTGAAGGGGAATGTCTCCACTCCGCGGAGTGCACTTCTTCCTCAATTGCCGCTCTCAACCGTTTAATCTCCTTTCGGAGTTCTTTTATCTCATTCAGTGCTTCTTCCTTTGTCTTTCCCTTTAAACCCGCAACATAAGAATACGGTGCCATCATCATGCTGTTTCCCTCCTTTAAGTCCCAAACTGTCAAAACCTTTGCTTCGCTTCGATCTCTGATTTCGCTTCGTTATTTCATTATTTCGTCAATTTGAAAATTTGAAACTTCGAAAATTCGAAACTTCGTTAAATTATCCCGCACTCAAAACAGTAGGGGTTTTGTAATCCCTTTCGCAATGCAAGGCGCATATCCCTATTTTTCCCGTCCCCTGCGGGATTTGCGCCGACCCCCTCAATATTCCCATTCAAACGCGATTAAAGTAAATCTATTCTCTGTAAAATAATAAATCTTGCCGCTACCACTCAAACGTCGCCCAGCGATCGTTCATATTCGGTAGAAGAAGAGCGAAGAGCTTGCCGCGGATGCTGTATTTCCGCATCTCTTCGTTAAAGCTGTGCTCTTCAATGAGACGCAGTCCCGGGACAAGATCGGCTATCTCCTGCCCAGAGTCGGTGCCGGACATGAAATGTGCCTTCGTGTTCTTCACGGTATCGTGGTATTTCTCGTTCTTTGCCATGAGTTTGCTGTTCTGCTCGGCAATCAGCAGACCGCCGTAGGGGAAATTATCCTTTAAAACGGTCAGAAAAGTCCGTATCTGTTCCATGGTCAGATACATGAAGAGACCTTCGGCAATGAAAACCGGACGCGTCCGTTTCTGCGAGACCGCATCCTTTACGGGCTGACACCATTGTGCATCCAGTGCGTTGCCGGCTATCATGGTCACCCGTTCCCTCTCGGCAAACGCTTTTCTTCTTGCCGTGATTGCGTCGGGAAGGTCAAGATCGAACCAGAGTATACTGCCGTTGTCGACACGCGAGAATCTGTCGTCGAAGCCGGCGCCGACATTCACCACAACGGTATCGGGAGCGTTCTTAATTATCTCCTTCAACTGCCTGTCAAGCATTATGGTGCGTGCCACTACGCCCTCGTGCGAGAGGAATTTGTCATACCGCGATGTATCGATGCCGATTGCATTGATGATATCCACGGCTTTGTTGTCCCTTACTCTCGGATTGCTGCGCTTTGTCTCGCTTGCCTTAATTGCAAGCGGAATCAGCGCCGTTGTCTGTACATCGCCTAATTGAAGTTCCATTCAATCATCTCCCGAATTTTTGATTTCAGATTGTATCATGTGTATTTATCCGTATTTCTCGGATCAGGGTCACAGCGTGCCCTATCGTTTATTCGTATTTCTCATCAAAACGCAATTGTTTAGGAATTATGAAAAAAACCTAAAATTGACCTCTAATTTAAATTTTAAGCAATTTGCGTGGATATATTATGATCGCGGATCTGATAAATGTATCTCATGACATATCCCCGGACCCGCCACATGACAGGCTAAGTGACAGAGATCAAATTATGCGGCTTTGAGAAAAGTTTGAAAGCGGTATCCGCAGAATGCGTCGTCTACAGTATATTCCGCATCGACGGATCTGAAAAAAAGTATTTATTACGGGTCGATCTTTACCTCAGCAGGTATTTAATCTTTAACTCGGTCGGTCTTTAACCCGGTCTGCCTTTTACTCGGTCGCCTTTAACTTAATCACTTTCATGAAATGACGGAGTCTCAGACCGTTTACAAGAAGGACAAGCCCCAGAACAAAGACAATCGCCGAGACTGTCAGCATCATGAAATAGACCAGCGAATACGGGATATAAATCGTGCATATCACAAACGCAAGCGAAATAACGCCTATGACAAGGCGGCTGACGAATCCTTCCGGAACGGCTTTGCGCCCTCTTCCGACGCGAATCAGAAGGAAAATCGCGCTTGCAAACATCCAGATCATCAGAATAATCGTAAGTATTCTCACCCATGTCATAAGATCGATATCCATGACAAAGATACCGACTGCCACGATAACGATGCCCCACGGAATCTCGCCCCTTTTCACCTGATTAATGCCGGTTTCCACATTTTCGGGTTTTCTCTTAAGGAGATTCCAGATGCCGTCCGCGATTACCAGAATACCGAAACCGACCATAATCCACGGAAGTCCTATATTAAATGCCCCCGAGAAAGCCGCAATCGGGTCGTCGAAGATAAAAATGCCGAGCAGAATCATGAATATGCCGGCAATCACCTGAAAATGCCAGGACTGCTTCTGATCTTTCAGGTTCTCCTCTATATCCTTATTGTCCTTCGGATTCAGAGTCGAGAAGAGTGTCACAAAGGTATCGCCGATCATGAGGAGCAGCGGAGCATCATCTACCAGATGCAAAATCGGGTGTTTTTTCGGGTCGTATCTGTCCAGATGCACCTTCCACTGATCCCTGGTCTCGTGGACATGATACTGCCCCTTCCTGTAACTGCATATCGTCCCGGGTGTGGGCACATTAAGCGCGGACATCTCCCAATCGGCGCCGAGCGGCTCGGTGACCTCGGTTTTGTCCACGGAAACTTCCCAGACTCCTTTACTCAGCGGACCCAAAAAATCTTCCAGTTTTGACATTATAGCGACCCAAATTATCAGTATGATCTGCGGCAGAATAATATTTTGCCTGCTTACAGATCAATCCTTCATTGTATTGAGGAAAGTGAGCAGATCGGCAATCTCGGGGCGGATATTTACCTGATCGTACATCACATGCGGCGTCTCGAGCGAGAACTCGTAGGACTCGACGTTCGATGCCTCAATCATGAGATAGTACTTGTGATTCGCAAGCTCGACCTTCTTGAGCATCGGATTGTCCGGCAGGACTTCGCCGCCGGTGATAACGTCGCCGGTTGACGAGTCGACAAGAACCCAGTTCATGCGGACATAAGCGAGGTTGCCCTTGGGGACAATCGTTGCCTTGATTCTCCAGAGATCGTAGGGAACGCCGAAGATCTCCGAGAATCCCGATTTGGAGTCTTTCAGAACCGCAAACTGCGTCGTCAGGTTCTTGCCCCAGATGGTGTCCTGGAAAAGATCGGACGAGGCATATCCCGTGCTTCGTATATAGTATGTATTGTCGTCGACCGGCTCCACATCACCCGTTGATGTCTTCATTCCCGTCGGGAAACTTATTCGCGGATATCCTTTGGCGCCGAGAGCGTATATCGTGTTGAGATCGTTGTTGAGCCGAATCGTCTTGACGCCCGTAACCGGCTGGAAATCATATATGTAATGCGGTTTGGGCTGGCAGCAGCTGCCGTCCGTGCACGTGTCGTAGACATACGCCGTGGCGTTCCCCGACGTATTCGAGGCGGGTCCGGGTGCCGTTATCTTCGGCAGATTCACGACTAAAGCTATGCCCATGACGATTATGATTGCGGCAATAAAAGTTAACCAGTCGGCTCTTTTCACATGAATTTATCTGTTATGCTTACAAATAAAGATTCTTTTTTTTGGCTGAACGCGATTGTCGTTTATCCCCTGTTTCGGCACGGCGTGTCGATTCACGGCGTTATGCGTTCAAAGTTACAAATCAATAATTTTGGAAATATTCTTTCCTTTGGTACGTTTCACTGAAATTTTTTGAACACGATATTGTTGTCTGTTGAATAAATTTGATATAGTTCCAATCAAAAGATTAGAATAGTGTTAGTATGAACGCCGATGAAATACAGACATGGATTATCTTCTATCTGCTCTCGTTTGTAGTGCTGCTCCTCACCCTGTTTTTTACGACACAGGGAATTCTCCTCGGAATAGGGCTGATTCTGATAATCCTCGTCATCGGCGTCAATTTCTATCTCATCTGGAACGAGCTTAAGAAGACCGGCGAGAGGAAAGAACTGATGAGGCGCCTCTCGAAGCGTCAGGACGGCACGACCGAGGACGGAAAGCCGATTGACGATCTCATTGTCCAGTAACCGGTCGATTGCATAATATTTCAAAAACCACACTTTTTCAGAAATATTCAATATCTTATATTAAAATTTTTCAGCAATTTTCACGGAATTATTCACCGGCAATCTTTGATGGCATATTAATGTCATGTTTGCGGCAATCTCAAAGCACGGCAACCCGCACTGTCACAATCCGCATTGCACATTTCACATAGCACATAGCACATTGCACAATTACGCATCGCCGCACTTACGCACTGCGGTAATCTGAAAATAAGCAGATATCTGCCGATATATGCCGATATATGCTGATATAAGCCGAAATACGCTGATCCGAGTTTAACCGGCTGAACCAAACCGAACTTGGGAAGGCTTTCAAATGCCGAAAAAAGGATGTTTTCAATTATTTGTTCAATTCAAATATCCGACAGTTCAATCAGTCAATTTTGTTCATCACTCAATATACACTTAATATACACTTAATATACACTCAATATATTTGCATATTTACTTGAGTGCGGTTGCGAACTCTTCGGCAAGGTTGTTCATGACAATCTTCATCTGATCGATTCTGACCTTAAGCCCGGTAACCTCGCCCTGCATGTCCAGAGGGACCATGTTCGTGTTTATTCCCGAAAGCCTGTATTCCGCGGAATAAAGGTTGTTCCTTGCCGAGACCAGCGCATCGTCGGCATTTCTCACCGAGATCTCCCAGTTCGTCGAATCGTACATCGCCGCGTAATACTCTGCGTTATTGTTCTGTTCGAGGACATTTGTGAGATCCATCATCGCCGCTATCATATCGATATAGGTGCAGTCGATGGTACGCATTGTATAGATTGTATAACTCTCGTATTCCGATCCAGGGGATTTCGCCGAGAGTATATCGAAGATATTCTTGAAATCGGTCTCGGACGCCATAAGCTGGGAGCGGATATTGCCCGGATGCTCCGCATTCCAGTTGATGGAGAACAGTCTGTCCTCCGCAAGAGCATTGAGTGCCTTAAGCTCCGGAATCGTCGCATCTTTTTTCTGTGTCCCAGACTGCGTGCAGCCCGCCGAGAACAGCGCCGCCGACAACACGCAGAGACATAACAGAGCCGTCAGAACATTTCTCTGGTTATCTATCATTAAAACTCCGTATAAAACCGCGGTCTGAATAACAGCCCGTATATTACTTACGTTATCTTATGAATCTGTCAATATATTAATTTTGCATATTCTGACATCAACCGCGTCATTCGACGGTCTCGATTGTTATCTTTATCTTCTCGCCCTGTCTGAACTGATGACCCTTGGGGACATCGATATTGAACCACAGAGCGTGCGGATTTTCTTTTGTCTGCGACGGCGAATCCTGATGCGTGCTCTGATTCATGATGCAGTCCTTTTCCTCGTCGACATTGGCAATGAACTCAATATCGGATATAAATTCGATCTTCTTTACAGACATACAGTAAAATCGGTCAGATTGTTATATTTAACTTACGAAAACGTCCGCAAAGCAGATCGGATATCGGGCATTGAACTGATAAAAATATGTATTTTCAAAGTTGAATTTTGAATTTCAAAAGAAGAATCCTAAAGAAGAATCCTAAAGAAGAATTTCAAAATGAGAAATATTGTAATTTGGAATGGTTTAAATGATAAATTATTGATTATTGAAAAGTCGCATCACGCGTGTAATGCCTGCTGCCGGCTTATGCGGCGCGGGGTGTGACCTTCCATGTGGTGCTGTTTGAGTAGCTCCAGCGCAGAATCTCCAGTTCCGAACAGGTATCTGCGAGTATTGCAAGGTTTGTTCCTACTTCCTTCGGAGACAGACCAAGATCCTTTGCTATATACTTTGACTTGAAGTAGCGCTTTCCGGCTTCAAGACCCGACTTGAGGTAGTGAAGAATTTTGACCTGTGTTGAAGCGCTTCCTGTTTCCGTTGAACCATTTAAGCTCATATGATCCCTCTTTTATGCTTATGATTTATTCGTATCCGATGTTCACACAAAAGCGGCGTGAAAACGATTCACGGCGGTTTTGCGACATACGATGACATGTATGCACCCGTCGCAAAACCTGTAAAACAGATGAAAAACCGTTCCGATCCGACCCCTAGACTTCATTTCCCAAAGAAGTAAGGGATTTGCAGACCGATTTTCCCAATCTTGCAGATATACGAGCAGGTTTGACGCATACCACGCCATGCCTGCTCTCTTTTTACGATTTACTACTATATATATCTAGCTGATACTTCGGGTTTATTCAACCGGAAATTCGCCTATCTTTCTGACGAGTTCATCGACAACGACGTCTTTCATGCCTTCGACGAACTTTATGGAACCTACGACGAGGTGACCGCCGCCGCTGACACCGCCGCCCTCGATATCGTCACGCATCTCACGCACCATCTTGGGGATGTTCATGAGAACGCCTCTGGACCTGATGACCGCAAAGTCGGGACCCAGACCGAGTGTGACGACCGGCTTTCCTTCGTTTCTCTTACAGAGGATATCGTGTATCTCGCCCGAGGTCTTGCCCGGCGGCGGGAAGGTGAAGCGGTGCGCAAATATCTCGACATCGATTGTGAAGAGATGAGCGCCGTTCTGAAGTTTGGTGTCCTTTACATGCGGCATCGAGGCTTTGAGCTGGTCCTCGATTGCGGCGTTGGCTTCGGAGACAAGGAGTTTCACGAGCCTTCTGTGCCTGTCCTCGTTGCCGTTGATGTTTAAGATGTCCTTGATAATCTCTTTGCCGTCGTTGAACCTGAGCCAGAACTGCTCGTAATCGAGTGCAAGAGCGATATCCTTGCATTCGTCCTCGGTGTATTTGTCGGCAACGAGTTCAAGGTATTTTGCACGTTCGGGGGCTTCGCTGCGGTCGCCCACGGCGGCAACGGCGGGGAAGTGCATAATCTCCTTCTCGATTCCCGGGTGTATCATGCGGGCAAGCTCGGCTCCGAGCATTCCGGCGGTAACTCCGAAGTCGCCGCCGACGTGATACGGGTTTACGTGCGCAACAAGATACTGGTCGGTCGACTCGTCGGGGTGGTGGTGATCGACGACGACAATCGGGAGGTCGTAGATCTTTGCGACCTTATAGGAGGGTTCGTCCTCCTCGGTAGAGCCGTTATCCATCATCAGGATGAGCGGAAGTTTCTGACCGAATCTGACGTTGTCGCGGAGTGCGAAGTCCAGATCGCGGGTTACGTCCTCAATCTCGTAGAACGGCGCCTTTGAGGGAGCGCGTTTGAAGAGGTGACTCTCGGTATCCATGTCCCCGCCTTCGTCGCGGATGAGTGCCAGAATTGCCTTTTCGACTGAGACTGCCGCCACGATTCCGTCAGCATCGGCATGGTGACGAAGGACAATGGGCTGATTGGTAAAGATTGCTTTTCTTATAATCTGGGCAACCTTCTGCATCTCGGGCTTTAACCTGTCGAGGACCTCGCTTTCGATGAGGAAGGGCATGTCCTTGGGCTTTGCTCTCTCTTCGGTAGCCTCCGCAATGCGCTTTCTGACAATCTCCTTCTCTTCTTCGGTCAGGACCTCCATGTGGCTGACCTCAATCTGGAGCTGTCCGTTCCTCATCATGACCTCGCCGGAGACCGAGACCATGTCGCCGAGCTCAACCTCGGGATACGAGCGTTTGCCGGCTTCCGTGAATGCCGCGGCATTCTCCGAGCCCGTCTCGTCGACGAGGGTGAATATTGTCGGACCCGATGTCTGCTTTATCTGGGCAACCTCGACATCGAGCATCACGTTTCTGCCGACCTTGTTCTTGAGGTCGCAGAGGCGCAGGGGCACTGCTTTGCGGGAGACCGTTTTGATTTCGAAATCGGAGGGCGCTCTGACCTCTTCCAGGTCGATGTTGCCGTTATCTCTGATATTTTTCACATATACGTAGAGTGTGTCTCCCTCTTTGTGATCGGTTTTTACGTTGCTTATGTGAATAAGACCTTTAATGCGGTTGTTAAGATAAACGAAAGTTCCGAATTTTGCAAATCCCTGGACTTTTACCTCGTATGTTTTTCCTACTTCAATATCCTCGAGTTCGCAGTTCTGTCCAAGGCGGTATACCAAATTTTCTGTCATTTCTACTCCATGTAACACGTCGTTCGTAATAGCGTAATGAATTTGAGGGCATGAGCATGCCGTCCGGAATCCGACTCCCCGACGCGATTATGCCGGATATGCCCGATTCGGGCCTGCATCATGCCCGTTTTGATTCGGGTTATGGTTGCTCGATTTAATTATGCTAATTTAAATTCGTATTTCTTTAAATTTTTATTCAATTGGTTTTGTGTAATCCGTGTGATTTTGTGATTATGCTGTGCGACAACTCCGTGGACTGTAAGAATGCCCTTTCGGTCCTTTCTGTCAGTCCTTTCTTTCGGTTTGTCATTCAGTTAGTTCATCAGTTCGTCTTTCAGTTCGTCCTTTCGCACTCGGAATCTTCATCCCTTTGCTTTCTTCCGGAAAGCCTGTGCAGTCTGCACTCGCCGTCGCGGCGTCCCTTGGCGATGATGATGTCGCCCTGACGGATAACGTCATTCTTGCCCGGGCGGTATTTCCAGCGTCCGTTGCTGTTTATGGCAAGGACGACCATTCCCGTGACCGTGCCGAGCGAAGCTTCCTTAAGGGTCTTGCCGATAAGCCCCGAATCGCCGCCGACCGTGACCCTTGTGATGATCTCGTCGGACTCGCGGACGATTCTCTTGAATACCGGCGGAATCTCGATATCCCTTATGATGACGTCGACAATCGAGGATGCCGCATTGCTGATGTTCTCGGCAAAGGACGAGAGATAGAGAAGACCTCTCAGATACTCGACATTCGAGATTCTCTTTGCGGCTTCGAGGATCCAGAGATCGAGTTTATACCTCATGTCATCCATTCTGGAGTCCAGGGCAAGGACTTCGTCGGCAACCTCGCGGTTGTCGAAGAGAAGGGCCGTATAAGCCAGACCGACGGCAAGCTCGCTCTGATTCTTCATCTCAATCATGAGGGCGACCGCCCTGTCAAGGTCCGAGACGACGGCATCCTCGGGCTCGTCATCGGCATCGCTTACGTCAATGCCCGCGACCTGATAGAACGGGATAACGCCGCCGTCGAGACCTTTCGCGATGAGAATATCGCCGTCAAGGATTCTCGTGTCCCTGTCTGGATCGTAGATCCACGAGATGCCGCGCCTTATCGCAATGACACGCATACCCGTGGTGCTCTGAAGTTTCTGGTCGCCCAGAGTCTTGCCGTCGATCCGGCTGTTCTCCTGCACCTTGACTCTGACCGTGACCTCCTCGGCTTCGGGGAGTTCCTGACGGAGTTTGGCAGGGAATTTAACGTTTTTGAGAATAATGGTGGCTATCTCGGATGCCGAATTTGAAATCCTCTCCGCGGCTTCGGCGACCTGAAGCATTCCGCTCATGGATTCGGCTTCGTCAACGCGGCGTGCGCCGAGGATACTCTGAATTCTCGCCTGATATACAAGCTGATTCATGCTTTCTTCGAGGTTCAAAACTTCATGCGCAATATCCTTATTCTCAAAAAGAATTGCAGAATATGATAAGTCGACCATGAGTTCGGCGATATCCTTCATCTCGATGAGGACATCTTTGAAACTTATCGGCTGATATTCTAATTCCGTCATTATTAATATTCAGTAAATTGTTTGCGGGCAAGATAGATATTTGTAAGTATTGGCAGGGTAAGTTTCGGCAGGGTATGTTTTGTCGGGGGTAAGTTTCGTCGGGGTAAGTTTTGACACGGGTGTCATATCATCAGATATATGACGGTGACGAGCATGGTTGCGCCGATGAGGTCTATGAAGCTCGTTATCACGGGTATGCCGAAGTTGTCGGGGTCGTATCCTTTCCTGAAAGAGATGCTTGCCGTCGTATAGGCGACGAGGTTTACGAATGTGATGACAATCAGACCCGTGATTATGCAGATCATGAGCATTACGGCGGGTCCCGGGGAGTTCATGCAGAGGATTCCCGCACAGTAATCCGCAAGCAGCGCCAGAAAAGGCATGAGAATGAGGACATAGAGATAACTCAGTATGAAATGACCGGAAATCTCCCTTGACGGCAGGAGATGCGGGGTTATCTCACCCATATGCATTCCTGTGGCAAGACGCGAGCAGAGTATGCCGCCGATTGAGCCGCAGCAGCCGGTAAACGGCGTCAGGATTATGAGGAATACCGTAAAGGTCACGAGCATATCGAGATCTTCTGCATAGATTATTCCCGCAAACGTGCATATGACGGCGAGCGGAATGAGGAGGAGTATCATCTCGCGGCATATCTCGTGTATGTCCTCGTCCGTGCGAAACGCCGTATAAAAGGAGGCGATGAGCAGAACGGCGACGGGGATTATCATGAGCATTCGCAGACTCTCATCGATACCGAGGACGAAGAGTGCCGTTATTATGAGAATCGGAATTGTGACGAGGTCGGCAATCGTGGTTACCGCCGGTGAGCCTATCATGTCCAGATCTATCTCATATCTGTAGCTTATCAGTATGACGAGTATGGTAAAGCCCATGACGACGAGGCTTGAGATAAGCCCGGAGATTATCGAGATGACCACGAGATCGACGGGAGATATTCCGTAAAATCCGAATGCCGCCGAGATTGCGGAGACGATAATGCCGAGCGCAAACGCAATGATTATCGAGATTGCAAGGGATGCACAGATATTCATCCCCATTATGCTCTTCTTTGAAAAAGCGATCTCGAAACCGCCGAGATGCATCGAGGAGGCGAGGCGCGATGCGAGTACGCCCGATATACTGCCGCGCATGTTGATTGACGGCGGCACGAGGATTAATAGTGCGGGAAGGTATGCGATTATGTCAGAAGCGCTGCCGAGATAGATACCCGCCAGAATTGCGGCAATGCTGCTTATCAGAAGAGCGACAAGACCCGTTGAGAAGATGCGGCACTGATAAACGTCTATTGCCGGAAATTTCATCAACATCACCTGCCTGCATCGGAATCAACCTGCCTCTTCTGTTGCCTTTTTTAGTCTTTTTTAATTTTTTTTTTCAGTCCCTGAACGGAATCTCAATCATGTCGAGATCGTTTGGGGCTATGATTTCGCCCTTATAATTTTGCCCTGCATCCCGTATATGGGTTGTCATATTTGTGTAGCGGGAACTGGCATGGACGAGGGCAAGCTTACGGGCGTTTATCTTTGCGGCTATCTCCCCCGCCTCGCCTGCGGTTGAGTGAAATACCTCTTGTGCTCTCGCTTTTTCCGAGTCGTCGTAGGTGGCGTCGTGGATGAGCAGGTCGGCATCGGCGCCCCATTTTTCCCAGCCGTCGGGATGCGGGCGCGTATCTCCCGAATAGACGATTTTCCTTCCGGGTCGCGGCTCGCCCATGACGTCGGAGGGTTTTATCTCGACGGTTTCGCCGTCGCGCTCTATCGTAACGGTCTTTCCCTGCTGGAGTCTGCCGAAGAGCGGTCCGGGCTTTATTCCCAGTTCAATCGCACGCTGCCGGTTGAACCGACCGGGTCTTTCGTCCTCGCAGAGGATGTATCCGAGCGCGGGCATGCCGTGTCTTACCGAGAAGGCACGGACGGTGTATCCGTCGAAGGGAATTACGGTGCCGTCACGGACCTCGCTTGAGTAGATTCGAAATCCTATCTTGGTATGCGAGATGTCCTCGAGTGCGGCGGCGAACTCGTGAACCCATTTCGGTCCGTAGATTGTGAGCGGCTCTTTTCTGCCGTTGAACGCCATTGTCTGGACAAGTCCGCAGAGTCCGAGGTAGTGGTCGGCATGCCAGTGCGTGATGAAGACGGCATCGACGGTAAAGCCGGTTCTCGCCCGCATCATCTGCTGCTGTGCGCCTTCGCCGCAGTCGAAGAGGAGGGTATCCGAGCCGCGTCTTATCATTATGCAGGTCGGATTCCTGTTCGGGGTCGGCAGTGCGGCGGCGGTGCCCAGGAAGTAGACCTGAAGGGTTTCGCCGCTCATTGGATGTATCTCCTTATCGTATCCGAGCTTTTCTTTGCCTCTTCGAGGTTTCTGCCCTCGACGACGCAGATACCCGAATAGTTCTTTTTAATGACGCCGAATACCTTCTCCCAGTCGATGTTGCCGCCGCCTATCGGGAAATGCTCGTCTTTTTTGCCTACATTGTCGTGGATGTGGATATGCTTTGCACAGCCGATGAGCTTGAGGAAACCGTCGAGTTTGCCGACCGTGTTCGCATGTCCGATATCGATTGTAAGCCCGAAGCCTTCGACGCCGCTGACCATGCCGCTTATCTCGTCGGGGTCCATGCAGAGGAAATCGGGAAGGTTGGGCATATTCTCGAGGCATGCGGTAACGCCGTATTCGCGGGCGGTTTTGCCTATCTCGATGAGTGCGTCCTTGTGGAGTTTCCAGATCTTGTCGGGGACGAGTTTTGCCGCGGGCGACAGATAGCCCGGGTGAATTGTTACCCTGTCGGTGATCTCGGAGGCAAGGCGGACGCATTCCGTGAGTTGTTTTATGGATTCGCGGTATATCGGGTAGTTCATGGAGGCGAGGTTGAGGTCGGCGAAAGGTGCGTGGACGCTGGCTTTCAGCCCCGTTGTCTCAAGGACCTCCTTTATTGCCGCAAAATTCCGCGGGTTGTCGAGACGGTAGTTTCCTTCCGCGGATATCTCCCATCCGCCGTATCCGGCATCTTTTATCCCGTATACCCAGTCAATCGAGGACCAGATCTTTGCCGAGGATGCAAAATAAAATTCAACGCTCATATTTTCGGTATTGTGCCTGTTTAGGAATTATCTCCGAATTCTGTTCAACTGTCGGTATTCCGTTCATTCAGTCCTGTTTTTTCAGTCCTGTTTCCTTCTTATCTCGTCGAGGAGTTTCTTTACCGCCGTTTCGAACTCCTCCATGGTGCCTTCGTTGGAGAGCACGTATTCCGCCATTCCGATTGCGGCTTCGAGTCCCCAGCCGCGTTCTCTGTCGTCGCGGGCTTTGAGACCTTCGGCGGTCGAGTTTGCGCTGTCGTCGCTGCGGCCGCGTGCCTTTAAGCGCTCGAGACGTGTATCGAAGGAGCAGTGAACGGCGACAAGGTTAAAGTTTTTGAAGTTCTGCTGAAATGTCAGGACCTCGGAGTCGCCGCGGATGCCGTCGACGAGTACGGTCTTTGAGTTTTCGAGTTCGTCCTCGATTAGCGGAACCGAGAGTTTTGCGAGCGCATCCATGCCCATTCCCTGACGCAGACAGCGTGACATCTCGCCCATGTTTTTGTCGTTCAATGCGAGACCCGCGTCGGTCACGGCTTTTCTGACGACGTCGCCCATGTTGACGACGGGGATCTTCATCTCTTTTGCAATCCGCGAAAATTCACCCTTTCCGCTTGCCGGAAAGCCTACAACACCAATTACCTGCATATAATCCAATCTCGCTTTGTTCTCTTTAATATGTTCTTTTTAATATGTTCTCTTTATTCTTCTTGATTTTGTCTGTATATCCCGGACCTCAATAGTTGCGCCTTGCCTGCGAGATGTCGTTGACGACCATGGTATCGGCTATGGTTATGCGGTTTCTGTCGTAGACGACCTCGCCGTCTTCGCGGGTGCGGATTAAGACGGAGCGGTTTATCCTGTCGGCGGCGGCTTTGAGTTCGTCGAAGGAGAGCGGCTGTATCTTTCCGAAGACGCCCTGCTGGAGCACGAGGGGGAGTCCTTCCGCCTCTTTGGCTATGTAGCCGAGATCGTCTTCGCGGCCGCGAAACATGGTGCAGACTATCTGAAGTTCGGGGAGCCTGCCGGACGTATACGCATCGCGGCATATGGCAAGGCTCTTCCTGATATCGCCGACCATATCGGGACCGACCTTGAGAAGTTTCTGATAGTGCTCCCAGCGTGTCTTTATGTCGAGATGGATGAGGTCAACGGCGTTTTCGTCTATCAGCGCCTTTATCGTCTCGGGATAGACGCCGTTTGTCTGGACGCCGACTTTAAGCCCCATCTTCTTTGCTTTCTTTGCCATGTCGAGAAGGGCGTCTTTCTGCGCCGTTGCTTCTCCCCCCGAGAAGACGACGCCGGAGATGGCTATGCGCGAATCTTTGATGAGACTTACGACCTCGTCGGTATCGCGCATGTCCTTTCCCGTCTGAAGTGCCCTGTTGTGACAGTAATGGCATCTTACGGGACAGCCGCGGAGGAAAACGGTGCAGACCGCTCTTCCGCGCCAATCCACCGTGCTCAGCGGCACAAATCCCCCGAAATTGACCTCCATGATACACTAGTAATTTGTCGCGCTGAAATTTCAAAGTTGTCAGTCGCAACCTGTCGGTCGGAACCGCCGATGTGTATCCTCATCCGCGGATGCGATAAGATATTTTTGAAGGAAGCGCAAAATATGAGGATAGAATACAGCCATGAAGACCGCTCTTTCATTGTCGACGCCGGAAGAATGGGAGACTGCCGGCAGACTCCGTGCCGATTTCAGGGAAGTGAGGATTGACCTGATTAAGGATGATGCGACCGCATTGCAGCTTCTGAAGCTCTGCAGCGGAGCGGATGGTCACGTTTCCGCAGCGGCATCGCCGGTGTCGTCATCGGCATCCGAGCCCGCATCCGCCGACCCGGCATCCCACGCACCTGCATACCGCAGTGTCGGTGCCGATTTTGACGATACGATACAAAACGAAAGGATTCCGACAATAGCCACGATTCGGAGCCGGAAGGAGGGCGGGGAGTTCGACGGCAATATCGGCGACTGGCACCTTGCTATAAAGCCCTGGCTCAACTCCGCCTGCGACTATATCGACGTCGAAGAACAGTTTTCGCCGCTTGCGGACGAGATTCATTCCTACGGCAAGAAGATCATAGCTTCGGTTCACATGAACCGTATGCCCGACCGCGACGAACTCTTTGATATCGAGAAGCGTCTGCGAAGTTACGGCGATATCGTCAAGATTGTCGTCGCTCCGCAGTCCATGTCGGATGCCGCGGATTTCGTGAAGTTTACCGCCGAAGCGAAAAAACCGATTATCACGAGCATTATGGGCAGCGAGTTTGCGAAAGTGAGAATAGCGCTCATGATTGCGGGCTCGGCGCTCATCTACTGCCATTCGGGGGTTAAGGCATCGGCGGGACAGTATCACATCGCCGATGTTCAAAAGATAATAGAGATACTCAAAGGGTAAGCAATACTCAAACGATAATCCCGACACTCTGAATAATCGCGACACTATAATACCGAGAATCAACCGTGTCGGGATTAGGGAGGGCACGGTCACGGTCGTGAACGTCCGCAAAAAAAGTCCCGATAATCATAAACCAATCGCACTTTCCTTTTTTCCAACCTCGCGGAGTTAACCCGAGTCATCAAAACATTTATATTTTATAAACACTATCTTTAGGTTAATCTACTGGATAGAGGTTCGATAATATGAACGACAAATATTCATACGAAGTTACCGTTAAAGAGGCAATGCATGAGGATGCGGGAAGGGGAATAGCACGTCTGAGTCCCGAAGTCATGCAGGATCTCGGTCTTACGAGCGGAGACGTGATAGAAATTGCCGGAGGCAAAAAAGCCGCGGCAATAGTCCAGCGTGACTACTCCGCAGGCTTTGATCGCAGGGTCATCCGTATCGACGGTAATATACGAAGCGATGCCCAGACCGGTATCGACGAGAAGGTCACAATCCGCAAGGTCGAGGCGCCGTATGCCGAGAAACTCGTAATCAGCTCCGCACAGCCCGTCGCCGTCAATCTTCAGGGCACGGAGCAGGATATAGCGAGGATACTCAACGGCAGAGCGTTCACGCAGGGGCAGACGTTCCGTGTCTCGACCGTGATGGGCAATGTCCTGACCTTCATAATCGCGAAGATATCGCCGGGGGAGATAGCTGTCGTAGGTCCGAATACCAAGGTCGAGATAAGCGATAAGGCGGCGGAGAAAGGATCCGGCAAGAAAGAGATACCCGACGTTCACTACGAGGATATCGGCGGTCTGGGTCGCGAGGTCGATCAGGTCCGTGAGATGATTGAACTGCCGCTGAGGCACCCGGAGATATTCGAGAAACTGGGAATTCAGCCGCCAAAGGGCGTTCTTCTCTACGGTCCGCCGGGTACCGGTAAGACGCTTATCGCGAAGGCGGTCGCAAACGAGGTCGATGCGCACTTCATCACACTCTCGGGACCCGAGATTATCAGCAAGTTCTACGGCGAAAGTGAGGGCAAACTGAGGGAGGTCTTCGACGAGGCAGCCGAGAATGCGCCGACAATCATATTCATCGATGAGATAGACTCGATTGCTCCGAAACGCGAGGAGACTAAGGGCGAGGTCGAGAGAAGGGTAGTGGCTCAGTTGCTGACCCTTATGGACGGACTTAAGGGACGCGGTCAGGTTATCGTCATCGGCGCAACCAACCTGCCGGATAATATCGATCCCGCACTCAGACGCGGCGGAAGGTTCGACCGTGAGATTGAGATCGGTATACCGGACAAGAAAGGCAGGCAGGAGATCTTCCTCGTGCACACCCGCGGCGTCCCCATCGATCTCTCGGGCATTGAGGTCAACGGCGAAGAAGGTCTGGAACTCAGCCGCAAGTTCGCCGAGATGGGCGAGATCGAGGGCAGAAAACAGGAAGAGATCATCAAGAAGAAGAAGTTCCTCGAGCCGTTTGCCGCCGTAACTCACGGATTCGTCGGTGCCGATATCGCACTTCTCGTCAAAGAGGCGGCGATGCATGCCTTAAGGAAGGAGATCAAGACCCTGAAGAATATCGACGAGATTAACAGCGAGGTCGTCGAGAGGATTAAGGTCACGAAAGCCGACTTCGAGTATGCGCTGAAACACGTGGAGCCTTCGGCAATGCGTGAGGTCCTTGTCGAGATTCCGGACGTCTCGTGGGAGGATATCGGCGGTCTCGAGAACGTCAAGAAGGAGCTTACCGAGGCTGTGGAATGGCCTCTCAAATACCCCGAGATATTCAACAAGCTCGGCACCAAACCGCCGTCAGGCATCCTGCTCTTCGGACCGCCGGGTACGGGTAAGACCCTGCTTGCGAAGGCGGTGGCAAACAAGAGCGAGTGCAACTTCATCTCGGTGAAGGGTCCGGAACTGCTCTCGAAGTGGGTCGGCGAGTCCGAGAAGGGTGTCCGCGACATCTTCAAGAAAGCCCGTCAGGCGTCGCCGTCGATAATCTTCTTCGACGAAATCGATGCGCTTCTTCCGAAACGCGGCGCATACAACGATTCCTCGCATGTGACCGAGAGCGTTGTGAGTCAGATTCTGACCGAGCTTGACGGACTTGAGGAACTGACGAACGTGACCGTGCTCGGCGCAACCAACAGGCCCGATATGCTGGATGACGCCCTTATGCGCCCCGGAAGGCTGGACAGGATCATCTATGTGCCGCCGCCGGATGCCGCGGGAAGAAAGAAGATCTTCGAGGTTTATCTCAAGGATTCGGACAATCTGCTCGCAAAGGATATCAGTATCGACGAGCTTGTCGAGAAGACCGAAGGCTATGTCGGCGCCGATATCGAGCTTGTGGTTAGGGAGGCAAAGCTTCAGGCAATGCGCGAGTTCATCGCGACCATGGCGGACAAGACCGAGGAGCAGCGTCTTGAGGTGCTTTCCAACGTCAGAGTGACCAGAAAGCATTTCGAGGATGCGATGAAGAAGATTAAGAGTTCACTGGATAAGCACGCAATACTGGAATACGATAAGAAGGCATGGAAAGTGCTCTATTCCGCCGAAGAAAACAGCGTTCTCGAGAAGGGCGCATCCGCGGTCATGAGGCTTTCATACGGCGGCGAGACCGAAGAGAAGACCAAGGTGAAGGACGAACTTGAAAAGGCGGTTTATTCGGTGACGAAAGACTTCGATAAGATCGCCGACCTTACCCGAAAGGCAGAGTATATACTCAAAGATGAACAATAATATAATCATAAAATGTCACAGGATGATGACCTCGATAACGAGATAAACGACGCAATCAAGAAGTTGTTCAAAGAGATGATGAAGGACGGCAGGTTTCCCTTTCAGGGGAAATTTTCCGTCATGATCTCCGGGGGCAGGATTCCTATTGATGTAAATCAGCCCAAGAAAGAATGCCCGGAGGATTGCGACGATTGCGAGGACGGGTGCCCGCACGCAGGGAACAGCGGACGCTATGTCACGAATCCGCACGGTAAGAAGGTCCGTTCATATCAGGGTTTATCAAGGATGAACACGGATTTTGTCGAGAAGAAGCCGTATACCGAGTATTACGAGACTGACGGCAAAATTCACGTCTCGGCGGATATGCCGGGTTCGGATCTTTCGAATACGGCAATCTCCGTGACCGACGATGTGAACGGTAATTACCTGAACATCACGGCGTTTACCGGCGATGTCAGGTATTCCGCGGTTGTGCACACTTCAAAGGTTAAGAAAGAAACCATGAAGTACATGTCCAGAAACGGTATTCTGGAGATCGCGGCAGATCTTGCGGATACGGATGACGGGATCGATATTGCAGAGATCTCCGAAGCCGTTCCCGAAGAAAAGAACGAAGAGTAGATAAACAGCTGAAAAACAACTGATAAACAGCTGATATTTTATTTATTTTTTTTAATTTTTTTTATTTTTCCGATTTTTTAAGATTTTAAGTATCCATTCCGTGTATTATTTCCTTTTTTCAATGAGTATTGCCGCACAATAAGGGCAGTATCTTTCGTCACCCGCGGTCTGCCAGCCGCATGAGGGGCATTCTTTGATTTTGGGGATTTGCTCTCCGCCGGTCGTATCCCCGTTTCCGTTGCTCCCGTTGCCGCTTAAGAAGGGTATCAGCGGTATGAACAGGAAAAGGAAGAAGAAGGGCAGTCCCGCGAGGAAGAGGATTGCGCTGAGTCCGAGCGAGCCGATGAGCAGTATCAGACTCAGAAGATACCGGTTCGTTTCGCTGCCTCCATGACGGCATGTGCTGGGAGTGCGTCGGCGAAGATTCCCGCATCGGCGTTGAGGTCGGTGCAGGGGATGTTCTCACCCGCAAAGAGTTTTGTCAGGATATGCGAGCCTATTCCCGCGGCGATTATGCTCTTTGAGTCCGTATCTTTCATTATGCGGCGAACTTCGCCGAGAATGAGGTCGGTCTGTTCTTTTACGAACGCGGCTGCGATCTCCTTCGCACCGCTCTCCCCTATCTCGGAGAGGTCGGAGCAGACGACTCTGGAGAGCCGCTGGAGCGATGCCGCATATGTCTTTTCGGCACCGTCGGCGGTGGGCACACTGTAGTCGCCGGCGGTTATGTTGCCGAGGACGAAGTGGGCATCGGCGCTCTGTGCGAAGTATTCGCTGCTGACAAAGGTGTCAAAGCCGTTGACGCGGACCTTTCGCAGGAGAGATGGGATTGTCGACCGCAGAGTGCCGGTGTAGACCAGATAGCCATTTCGAAGCCGGTCGAGATCGGTCATGCCCTTTAAGGATTCAAAGCGGTTCAGCGGGATTATGTCGCAGGTCGTGGTGCCGAAATCGACGAGAACGGCATTGGGATACCGGTCTTTGAGGAAATCGACGGATGCAAGCCAGTTTGCCGCCGCCAGAAGATGCGTGGGGCTGTCATAGAATCTGCCGTCCATGCCGTAGAACTTCGAGTCGGGGATTGCCTCCTTTACGGCGTTTACTATGAAGGCTATGCCTTCGTCCTTGTTTGCAAAGCCGTCGGCGAGCTCTCCGCTCATCACGACCGCGGCTTTTCTGCCGGCATACGGTTTTAACAGTTCGGTCAGCGGCGAGTCCTTCCACATCGGGCAGTAATGTATCTCAACCGCATTGCCCGTGCAGATCTTCAGGTTTGCGCCGCCGACGTCTATCCCGATTATATCGTTTTTATCCATTTTTTTCTGCCTCAGGTCTGATTTATGGTGATTTCTCAGGTGTATTCTCCGGTATATTCTCAATTCTCAAGTGTATTCTCAGGAATAATATCCAAATTCAATGATACTATCAATATTTTGTAATACATATTGTGTATTGCATTGACAGATTGCATTATCCTCTCAATCAGAGCCGTTTTACGTTGCCGTTTGTGTCAAACGAGACTCTGCCGCTTAAGTGAACGCTGTCGGGACCTCTGCCTCTGGAGCATTCGACAAGGATATCGGCGATCTCCTCTTCCATGACGCTGCATATGCCCACAAGGCTTGTTGTGGGCCGCGGGTTGACATCGACGACGTAGACCTTATCGGCGACGACGACGTCGATACCTGTATATCCCTGACATCCGAGGACATTGAGGGCTTTTACCGCCGTCGATATTATCTCGTCCTTTCTCGGATGATCGACGGGGGTTTCGCCGCCGCGATACGCAAACCTGCCGTTCTTCTCCTCGATATACTGCCGGTTGAGCGAGAGAACGAGCGGCTCTTTGCCGGTATATGACTCGCAGACCTCGCCCGTGACGCGGCTTCCGACAAGGCTTACGCTTAAGTTTTCGCCGACGATGAACTCCTGACCGAACTCGCCCTCCTGCGGTTCCTCATCGGCAAGACGCATGTTCTCTCCGTCGACGCCGCTGATCTGCTTTATCAGCCGCACTCCAGAGGATACTTCTTTGGGAACGGCGATGCCGTGCGACTCGAGGATGGCTCCCGTCCGCCGTTTGTTTGCGCAGAGCGCTATGTTGAGGCTGCCGCAGCCGATATTCCTCGTATTGTCCTCTATTATCTTTGTAAACCGTCCCAGTATCTTATCGGGGGCGATTACAAGACCTATGTCGCAGAGCGGCGCCAGTCGCTTAAGTTCCTCCGCGAAATCCCCTTTTTCGGGAGAGAGCACCTCATAACCGCACCTCTCGAAGCTGCCCCGCAGCGTCTCAAGCATTGCCCGCCCCTCCCCCGCAAGGGATGGGTCGTTCGATACGGTATATTCGGCAATTAATGCTTTCATCCGCTATATATTTGCTTTAAAATTACTTTAATGATGAGATCCTGTTCCGCGGTATTCGCATCGGCATTCGGCATTGTCATACGGCAACGGTATCGGGGAATAACATATCGCGGATTGTCCGCCGAAAAAAAGGAAAGGAAATGAAAGGAAAGAAAAAATAAATGTTTTATCGTATATCGGGTGCTTATTTCTTTGCACTCTCGGATTCGTCGCTCTCTTCGGCGTATTCGAATTCGATATCGGCGGAATTATCTTTGTTTCTGCTCTTGTCCTTATCCGCGTCTTTCCTGTCTTTGGAATCCTTGTCTTTCTTATCCTTGGATTCGGACTTCTTTGCATCGGCATCGTCGGCTTTCTTATCATCGGATTTCTTGTCATCCTCTTTAGCGCCGTCTTTTTCACCGTCTTTTCCATCGTCCTTCTTATCAGATGCGGATTCGCCGTAGTATTTCTCTATGAATTTCTCGGCGGCACTGCTGGGTCCGCTGCCGCTACCGCTGTCGGATTCGCCCTTCTCCGCCGCATTGGGATCGGTCGATCTGAGGTAAGATATCTTGGAACGCATCCATGCCATCTCTTTCGTACAGTTTTTGCTGACGCCGTAGAAGTAGCCGAGTGCAAAGGTGACTGCCGAGAGAAGAATGGCGAGAAGTCCGATTACCGAGCATGTGAAGATTGAGTTGCAGTTCTGGGTGTATGCCAGACAGGTATCGGCGGATACGACATCGGTCCTGGAACCGCCGGTGCCGGTTGTCGCGCTCTGCGACAGGCTCTCGGATGTGGGGCCCGCGGTTATCGTCGTAACCGAACTGTCGGCGGGGTTGTCGATGATGGCATCGAAGTAGTTGTTCTCGTGATTTGCCTCATCTACGGCCTTGTTTGCGTTGGGAGTGACTTCAATGAGGGATGAGGGACCGTTGTATTTTACATTGACGGGAACGAATACGGTGAGGCTCTTGCCTGCCGGCAGGAAACCGACTGAGTTTTCGGCAACCTCGGCGCCGTCGATCATTATCTTGGATACGCTTTCTCCGGCGTCGACGTCGCCGACGTTCTTAACGACATAGGTGATCTTTGTGATCATGCCGTCTTTGTAGTCGAAATCGGCGGTGACGCCCTCGATGACCAGATCGGGCTTGGGGTCCTCAACTGCCGCGACCGTTATCTCGGCAACCGGCCAGGTTTCGGGAGGGAAAAACTTGCCTCTGGCGGTTCCGCTTGTGACCGTAAACGAGGGTTTTATCTTCCAGACGCCCGCGATATCGGGGACGAAGGAGTCTTTTACGCTGACGTAATCTCCCTGCGATATGGTCTTTCCGACGTAGTTCGAGCCGAGGCGGTATGCCCTGCCTTCGGGGTTGACGATATCAAAAGTGAGTCCGCCGGGCTGATCGATGATCAACTGGTAGTAGGGTCCCGAGAGATAGCTCATCATCTGCATGACATTTACGGTGTCGCCGACGGAGACCTCCGGGTTTTCGCCGCTGACCCTGAAACTCTCGAGAGTGAGTCCCTGCGGGGTGGTTACGGGTTCGTTCAGAGTATAATAGTTGACTGTCGCCGCCGATACTCCGGCGATTCCGACAAACGCCAGAATAAGCAGGATTAATACGGACTGTCTGAAAATATTCGCTCCCATTGAAATCACAAATCACTATTATGTATATAGAGAAAAGGTCTTATACTTGTCTAAACATCGCGATATTTGCGGTCCCGATTCCGCAATCTTCGAATCCGCGTTTCAAACACTTAAAATGCAAAAAGGTTCATATCTAATATCATTCATCCGACGGAGTCGGTTTTGCAATATGACATTTTGCAATATGATATGATTTTGCAATATGATATAAGACATGGAGACATATGAGACCGAGAATACTTCTTACCAATGACGACGGCGTGACCTCCGAAGGTATCTGGGCGGCATACAATGCTCTTTCTGAGTTTGCCGACGTTACCGTCGTTGCTCCGTCGACGCAGCAGAGTGCCGTCGGGCGTTCGACCTCCGTTTTTGAGCCGCTTCGGGTTACAAAGGTTCAGATTAAGGGGCATGATGCGTATTCCGTCAGCGGAAAGCCCACGGACTGCGTCATTATCGGACTTTTTGCGCTTGATCTGAAGCCCGATCTTGTGGTTTCGGGGGTAAACATCGGAGAGAATCTCTCTTTTGAGTCGGTTATGACCTCCGGCACCGTGGGCGCCGCAATGGAGGCGGCAAATCAGGGGGTTCATGCGATTGCGTTCTCCCAGCAGGTCGACGATCAGAGCGAGAAGTTCGACGATCCGAGGCAGTCGCGGCTGAACTTCGACGGCGCCGTAAAGGTGATTGCGCATATATGCAGGGCGGTCTTCGATAAGGGTTTTCCGGAGGGCTGCCACGTTCTTAACGTGAATATCCCGATTGAGATCACCGGCGGCTACGAGGTCACGCATCTCGGCGAGAAGCTCTTCGTTACCGGCGTCGAGAAGAGGCTTGACCCGCGCGGCAGACCGTATTACTGGATTAACGGTCCGCTTATCGACGAGGCTCCGGAAGGGACGGATACCTATGCGCTGTATCACGGCAATATCTCGGTTACGCCGCTTACTCTGGATACGACGGCTTACAAATCGCTGGACGGCGTGAAGGAACTGATAAAATAATTATATAATAAAATCGGCGGAAAAAAGATTATTGGTTTTCTTCGAGTGTGGGTTCTATTCTGCCGATTGACTCAATCATTGCGGCTTTTGCCCTTTCGTCGGTCTCGGTTCCGGCGGCTTTCTTCAGCGACATGTAGGCGGTTTTTCCGCCGATATTGCCGAGCGATACCGCGGAGATGCGTCTTACATACTCGTTTTCGTCGGAGAGCATGCGGATGAGCGATAATGCAAGCTCTTTCTTCTTAAAATTTCCCAGACCTTTTGCCGCCATATACCTCACATGGTCTTTTTCGTCTGTAAGGAGTTTGGTAAGGTGGATGATTGCGGTCTCGTCGCCTATCAGACCCAGGACTTCGGCGGCACGGTATCGGATTACCCACTCTTTCGAGTCGAGGAGGTTTATCATCGGAAATACCGCTTTTCTGCCGCACTTTGAGAGTGCAATCGCCGCATCGTTTCTTACGGATTTTTCGGGATTACTCAATTGCGAGATATATTCATTGATTTGACTCTCAGTACACATGAATAACTCTCTTCTTTTTTGCTTAATAGTTGTATGTTTTCCGACAAATTACGGATTTTCGGATTCGCGGACGAGTCTTTCTTCCATGTCCGCGAGGAGGGCTTCCACGCGTCCGCGGTCGGTGTTGGCTTCTTCGTATCCGCTGATAAGTGTCATGCTTTCGCCGTATGTCGAGACGATTACTGAGAATCCCGGGGCATGGGAGATTACCGGCATGAAGAGGGCGTTTTCGAGTCGGATGGGAGTGCGGGTGCCGTCGGAGGCGGAGGACGGGACGGTGTCGTATCTGCGGGTGTCGAGGATGCCGATATTCGAGAATACGGGGTTGCTTGTGCATTCCGAGAGCCCCTTGTCCATGTGGAAGTTATAGTAGTCGCGGAGTGCCTTCAGTCCCGATTCGCGGATTTTTTCAACGCCGCAGATGAATCCCAGACCCATTATGCCGTTCCTGTGCCTGCGCACGGTCTCGGAAATCTTCGGGATTATCGCTTTTACGGGTGTGTTTTCGTCGCAGACGGCGGTGACCGTGAAGGCTGTCGACATGTTCATGGGGTTGTCTCCGTCAAAGCCGTAGTATCGGCGGATATCGCCGGCGGTAAGCACGCATTTCGGTGATTTTTCGTCGGAGACACAGCCGCAGGACTTCTGAAGGGAGATGAGGAAGGCGCCGACCGTGAGGTCGTTGATTGTTGCGCCGTTTCTTTTGCCGAATGCTTTTATCTTCCTGAAATTCTCGGGGGATATCGTGCGCACGGAAAAACGCGGTCCGCCGCGGGGATATTTTCCGGTGTAGTCGAATGTGTTTCCGCGGCTTACGTCGCCGCAGACAAAAGACCAGTTCGGCTCGAAGGATATTTCGGTTAATTTCGCGGCTTCTTCGCGTTGTTCACGCGTAAAGCGGTCGGGGATGGATTTTGTGTCGCGGGGATACCAGCCGCGGTATTTCGGAAGATAGGTCGGGTCTTCAGCCAGCCGGATATAGGTCTCCATTACGGCGGATGTGACCGAGATATTGCCGTGTGCGTCCGCAAATCCGTGATGCCCGACAAATATCAGTATATCGCCGCGGGGGCCCTCATCCCGATAAAGATCAAGCCTTACCTGCGGAGCGCTCCTCACGTCAAGGGGCTTGGGAGGGTTTGAAAAGATCTCCGTGATCTCTTTCGGATACTTCTGCATCGTGAAATACGGCTTGAAAGATGACTTCGGCATCTTCTCCCAGAAGGCTTCGTCTTCTGTCTCGAGATAGCGGGAAGAGAGATGCGGGTCGGCGTCTATCGTCAGAAGGACGGCTTTTTCGAGGAGTTTCTCGTCGAGCCTGCCGCCGTATTTCAGCATGTAATACATGGTCGGTTCGTAGAGTTTTTCGAACCAGACATTGACGCTGTCCAATAACGGAGCGTTTATTCGGGTGTTTTCATTATTTTCGGGCGTCATGTTTTCTATCTTTGTGTTCCGCGATATTATAGATGACCCATTTCGGCAGACGATCCGTTTCGATCCGTCCTGCGAGGTTCATGGCGAGGTTGCGGCGGGGCAGAGGAGGATGCGGGTCGCAAGTCCGCAGAAGGATACGGCGGCAACGGCGCCGACGACTCCTTTTCCGCCGCGGATGAAGAGGTTCTCCTTTGCGGCGATATCCGGGATTTCGCTCTCCGCGATTACTCTTTCGCGGACGGAGAATCCGAATCCGCGCAGGGGCTCGGAGATTACGAAGCCTTCCTTGACGGCGATGCCCCAGTTATCGGAGAGGGATTCGTCCTCGACGAATCTGGCGGCAAGCTCCTTTACTTCGTCCGCAACTTCAGGCAGAACGGCGAGTTCTATGAAACTGCACGAATTTCCCGCCGTGCATTCCAGCGCGGGGTTGAGCATGACGACGCGGTGCGATATGGGTATGACGCCGTTCATCTTGCCGAGATACTGGAGAAGTCCGAGAGCGAGCGCGAAGGTGGCGCCGCCTTCTTCGGAGTCGGTATCGTCTATGCCGATGATGAGATGCTTCATTGCCCGCGTCAGGATTTCGCCGGTGATAATGTCCCTGCCGGACGCTTTTTTGCCGTCCGCGGTCACGCCGGCGCCGTCACGGGACTTTGCACCGCGGATTCTTATGTCGCAGACACCTTCGGCGGTCTTCATCATCTCGGTGAGGGAGTAGGCGGGTCCTCCGAAGCAGCGTATCTGCTGCACAATCATATCGCCTTCACGCCTGACATCGGAGATTCCGACGGCGGAAAGCGGGAACGAGCCTATCTTAACGGCATCGGGGCTTTCGTTGGCGTTGGCGTCGTCACCGCCTTTGCCGCCGCTGCTTATTCCGCCTTTCAGCGCCGCATACTCAATAAGGAACATGCCCTCGCGGTGTCCGCCGAAGACCGCTCCTTTTGCCAGGGAATGGTGGTAGGTGCAGAAAGCCGCACAGCCGGCACTGCGGCATTCGTGGTAGATTGCCACGCGGTCTTTGTCGACGGTGGTAAAGATTCTCTTGCATGAGCTTTGAAGCATCACGCTCCGCGCCATGTATTTCGCGGGATTTCTGCCGCGTTTCTCCTCTTTTACGAGGACGCATTTCTCATCCGCGAGACGGTTTACCCAGTCCTGAACCGTGCTTCGCGGAAGTTTCGTCACGCATTCTATGTCGTGAACGGTAAAAAAGCCGTTTTTGAGGGTGCATTCCCTCATTAAATCGAGAAGTTCGCGCCTTTTCTCAATTACGCCCGCCATGATTTTCCTTTATGTAGAGCAGGTCCGAGATGATTGCGCTCGCGGTCTCAAAGGATCCCGCACCCTTTCCGATTAGGGTCACGTCCCCTGCCAGATCCGTTCTTGCGGTCACGGCGTTGAGTGTGTCCTTGACGACGAGGATGTGGTTCTTCGGAAGGATTCTGGGCGCTACGCTGAGGGTTTCCCGCTCGGCATCGATCTCGCCTATGAGGCGGATTGTCTTGCCGTCCTCGAGTGCAAGTCCGATGGCATCCGAGGACATGTTGTCGATTCCGGTTATCTCCACGTCGTCGAGGGTCTTGTCGAAGCCGAGGACGGTATTTGCGAGGATCACGAGCTTTATCGCGGCATCTATGCCTTTTATGTCGTATGTGGGGTCGCTCTCGGCATAACCGAGTTCGCGGGCTTCGAGGAGCGCCTGCTTGTAGGTGAGTTTCTCGTCCGACATCCTCGTGAGGATATAGTTGCAGGTGCCGTTGAATACGCCGTAGATCTTCTTTATTTTGTTTCCGGCAAGTCCGTGCTGGAGGGCGTGGATTATCGGGATTGCGCCGCAGACCGTAGCTTCGTATTTCAGAAGGCAGTTGTTCTCGTCCGCCATCTTCTGAAGGGACTTGAATTCCAGGGCAATCGGACCTTTGTTCGAGGTTACGACGTTCTTTCCGCGCGAGAGTGCCGCTTTTATGTAGTCGAGCGCCGGCTGTCCGGTCGCGGCGTTTGTCGGCGTTACCTCGACGAGGACGTCGTATTCGGCGGTCTCGATTATCTTCTGCGGCGTTATCGAGGTGTCGCCGCAAAGACCGGTCTTCTTCTTCGCCAGAAGGACTTTGGCGACGTTGAGTCCTTTGTTGTCGATGATTCCGCTTTTCGAGTCGGCGATTGCGGTTATGATGATGCCGAGGTTTTTGTCGGCAATTATCTTTGCGAGTCCCTTGCCCACCGAGCCGAAACCGAGGATGGCTATCTTCAGTCTGTCCATGTTATATTGTCCCCCGAATCGAAATTGAAGCCTTCTCCCTCCAGAGGCTCGACAATAAGCAGATTCTTTTCTTTGGCGATCTCGCGGAGTTTTATCATGGCTTCGGTGATTCCCTGTATGCTGTCGGATTTGAGGATCATCTTAGCCGATGTCGGCTCGTTAATTGCCGGCATTATCATGGAGAGTTCGCCTACTTCCGCCGATCCAGTGGCGTCTATCTGCTCGACGGTGTCGCTCATGTCGGTGTGGATGAGGTGTCCTATGAGGATTACGGATTTTCGTATCAGATAGCGCTCTTCGTCGATTCTGACTATGGATACGTCGCTTTTTTTGAGTTCTTCCTTAAGCTGTTCGAGTTTTTGTCTTTGTATGTCTAAAGTAATCTCTACGTCGAGCGTCCCCGACGTGGAGAGCGGATCTCTTTCGTGGATGACCGATCTGATGTTTCCGCCGAGATCCGAGATCGGTTTGAGCGCTTTGACGAGCTGCCCGGGAGAGTCCGTTACTTCAAGTTTCATTGATATCTGCATTATCAATCAGTACCTTTATATGAGTTGTTTCCCTTTCTATAGTTTGTTTCCCTTTCTATGAGTTTGTTTCCAAGCTGATATGTTTTCCATATTGCTTTCTTTACTGTTATTATGTTTATGAATTATCCATGATTAACGCTGTGAATCGTCTCAGAGATTTTTGAGTTTGCTGTCGACTTTGGCGAAGAAGTTCTTGCCGAGGTTGACGAAGAGCGCAGGTTCCGAGGATTTTTCGAAGGATATCTCGCTGCCGTTGGAGAGTTCGGTGATGTGCTGACCGTCTAGGACGAGGTCGGCGGGGTTGGGGCTGTCGAATTCGACAACGAGGCGTCTGCGGCTGCTGACCACGTGCGGACGCGACGAGAGATAATAGGGCGCAAGCGGGATTATCAGGAAGTTGTCGGTCCACGGGTCGACTATGGGACCGCCGGCGCTCATGGCATAGCCCGTGGAGCCGGTCGGCGTGCTGACTATTATTCCGTCGGCACGGAATCTTTCGGCGGGGACGCCGTCTATGTTGATGATGAAGTGGAGGATTTTTGCCGGGCGCGATGTCGCAATAACCGCCTCGTTTAGGGCATCTCCGGCGTATTCGCCGTCCACGAGGACATGCAGGCGCATACGCTCTTCTATGAAGTATTTCCCCTCCTCGATTTTGCGTATGTAATCCGTTGCCTCGTCGGGGTCGAGTTCGGTCAGAAATCCGACATGCCCGCGATTTATGCCGACTATGGGGATCTGTTTCCTGAGCTGTCTCACGGTATGAAGGACGGTGCCGTCGCCGCCGATTACCACGGCGATGTCGGCGGAGAGTTCGGATATGTCGGATATCGCCGTTCCGCTTATCCCCGCGGCATTGGCGGTGTTCCTTTCCATGACGGTCTCATGCCCGCGCCCGCTTAAGTATTCGGATACGGTCTTTGCAAGCGTTATTGCTTCTGCGTTGTCGGGTCGTGCCACGATTGCGAATTTCATCTTTATCACCCCGTTTTCGTTTTGGGTCTGTTTTTTTGTGTTTGTGTTGTCCGGCGCTTTTTTCTTTATCTCAGGTATTCGACGGCTTTGTTGTGAATTTTGCCGTTGGTGGCTATGAGGCACTGACCGCGGCTTACGTCGTCGGTGAAGTGCACGGGCTGCCCGTTCTTGTCGGTTACCCTGCCGCCCGCTTCCGTGCAGAAGAGGATTCCTGCCGCGGCATCGGTCACGCGCAGGGTGTTTCTGAGGTCTATGAAGCCGTCGAGCCTGCCGCAGCCGACATAGCAGAGTTCGAGTGCGGATGCGCCGTAGAGTCTCCAGCGGCGGATTTTCGTGCCGATTTTAAGGATGGTCTCGGGGTCGAACTTCTTGCAGTAGACGCTGATTGTGCTCTTCTCGAGGAGGTTTGTCGCGGAGACGTTTACCCGCTTTCCGTCACGGTATGCGCCTTTTCCGAGTTCGGCGTAGAAGGTTTCGCCGTGTGCGAGGTCGCGGACATATGCCTTTTTTGTGACTCCCGATTCGGCGTATGCGACCGAGAGTGCGTAGAACGGGTTGCCGGTGACGGCATTGTGCGTTCCGTCGACGGGGTCGAGGTAGATGGTTCCGGTGCTTCCGCCCATGTCGATGTGCCCTATCTCTTCGCTGATGAGATCTTTGCACGGACAGTCGCGCCTGAAGCATTCTATGACGATTTCCTCGGCGATTTCGTCGATGGCTTCGGTGGGGGTACCGTCCGCGCCCATTTTGATGACGTTTCCGCCTTCTTCCGTCCCTATTAGCGGCGATATCGCCGCAGTTACCTTTTCCGCCGCGGTCTCACAACACTCTAAAAATTCCATTTCGTACTCCGGTTAATGAATCATTATTCGCTTAGTTTATTTAAGTTGTCAGTAATATAATATTAGAGTTTGATCAATCATGAAAGAACAGACTGAAATTGGTAAGCTAAAGGAAGGACGATATGTTGTCGTCGATGATGAGCCGTGTAAGATTTTGAGCATCGCTATCTCAAAACCGGGTAAGCACGGTGCGGCAAAGTCAAGAATGGATGTTGTAGGTATCTTTGACGGCGTTAAGCGCTCAATCGTCCAGCCGGTCACGGCAAAGACCTATATCCCCGTCGTTGAACGCTGTATCGCTCAGGTTATCTCGATTGCGGGCACAAGCGTCCAGCTCATGGATGCCAAGACATTCGATATGTTCGAGCTTCAGGTCAGCGAGGATGTCGCGGCAAAGCTCGTCGCGGGAACCGAGGTTCCGTATATCGCGTCGCTCAACAAGAAGAAGCTTGATATCGACGAGTAATCGGTCGGGTTTCGTTATATTAGATATCAGATTAAAAGGACAGCAGTCTTTTATGCGTTGATGCGTTGATGAAATGCTTCTTTTGAGGCGTTTCGGATACAATATCAATATTATTTCACTTTCTGCCGGATTTTAAGTTTCGGAGTTCGGAGAAGAGTTTTGGTTTAAGTTTTTTTGACTTTTTCAGAGAGTCGGGTTGCCGCGTTCTTATTTGAGGCTGAGAATGCCGGCGAGTTCGCCGAAGTTTTCTATGGTGTAGTCGGGGATGACGTCTTTTGCGGGTATTTTCATCCAGTCGCCGTATTTTGCGTAGACGCTTGTCATGCCGAGTCTGTTGGCGGGTTCGACCTCGCGGCGGAGGCTGTCGCCGACGACCATGGAAACACCCGCGGCTGCGCCGAGCTTTTCAAGGGCATAGAGGAAGGTGGGAGGCTCGGGTTTTCTCGCGCCGGATATGTCGGGGGAGACTGCGCAGTCGAAGTATTGCGCGAGGTTGGTCTTTGTCAGCCGCTTTTTGGCCTGAGAGCTTTCGGCGTCGGTGATGATTGCGGTCTTTATCCCCGCGCTTTTTATCTTTTCGAGTGTGGGGACAACGTTGTCGTAGAGGACGAGGGAGTTGAGTTTTACGCTCTCGTAGATGCAGACGGCGGTTTCGTAGTCGGCTTCGTTATAGATGCCGTTGTCTTTCATGAATTTCTCGATGTTGGCGTGGTTTTCGTAGCCGAGACCGCTGTTTAAGAAGTAGCGCATGAGGTCCCAGTCGGTACCTTTGCCCAGAAATTCGCAGATCTTTCCGCACGAGGCAATTTTCGCGGCGGCGAAATCGAAGAGGGTGTTGTCCATGTCGAAGAGTATGGCGGTTATTTCCGTTTTTGCCGCTGTGCAGGTGTTCATGATACTTTCTTGTATTTTTCCCTAAATAAATGCGGCGAAGTTGACCAAAATTTATCCTGACCGAAAATCCGCGCCTATTGCACCCGCAGGCGTTTTGCGGGTTTGCGGACGCAGGCGTATGCGGATAAGAGTTGTCAAAATGCGAAATGAAATTTCAAAGAAAAAATTGGGGTTTTACCCCGCGTATGCCGTCGACGGGACCCGAACCCGCGACCTCCAGATATCTCAGATATCAAAGCGCCCCGAAATGTGCTCAAAAACCCTATGAGTCTGGCGCCCTAACCAACTAGGCCACGACGGCACTTCAGTTTTTTGCCGTTGGTTTGGTGCACACAAAGTGCATATTTAAAACGACGGATAATTTATTAAAGTTTATGATATTCACCTGCGGCGACGGGACCGCAGGGTGCCGATGCGGGTCGGTGACGGGGCAAAGGCGGGTCAACTGCGGTCAGTGACGGCGTTTGTCGGGCGAGATCTTCTGTCTGCTCTTTGTGGGCCGCATCTTGGAGGGTCTTTTTGCGCCGCTCTGCGGGCGGTGTGCGCCGGAGTTCGAGGGTCTGCCCGCGGGGCGCGTGCGTGGTCTGCCGGCACCCGGGTTGCGGCGGTTTTCGCCGCGGTCGCCCTGTGAGTCGCGGCATCTGCTTCCGGTATGTCCGGAGTAGGGGTTTCTTCTCTCGCTGTTTATCGAGTTCTTCGGCATGTAGCCGAGTCTTGAGTCCGAGGCGCCGTATCTCTGCGGCGTGTGAGGGGCAAAGGATCTTGCCGACGCGGACGAACGTCTGCCGCCGAAGTCCTCACCGCCATAGTCGTCGTAATCGCCGTATCCGCGTGAGGGACGGGCATAGGATGATGGTTTGCCTGCGGAATATGAGGGTTTGCCGGCTGTCTTCGGTCCCGGGGATTTTGAGGAGCCGGACTTTGAGGGCTTGTGCGCCGGTCTGCTGCTGTTTTGTCCTGCCGCGGCGTCCGTATGGCGCGATGCCGTATCCCTTCCCCTTGCCAGAACCATGGTCCTGCCGCGTGCCTGAAGGAGGATTGTGCCGCTTTCTTCGGCGACGGCTTTCGGGTCGATGTCGGTGTTCCTGAGCCATTTGACCTTGATTATGTCCTCGGTCTTTGTCTGGCGGCGAATCTCTTCGATGATATTGTCGGTGCAGCCCATCTTTCCTATCCACAGGGTTGCTTTCAGCTCATGCAGGTCTTTGGGGGTATATTTATTGTAAGCCTTGTCGTTACTCATTATTTTTCCTCTCCGGCAGAGGATAACGGCGGATTGCGCCGCAATTCTCGCATGTCACGATTACTTTGTTCCTGTATATCCTTGTCTTCACATTGCGCCCGGGCATAAAAAAACTGTTGCACTTGCGGCAGAAATAACGGTTATACGGTTTTTTAATGCGGATTCTGTACTTCATTGCGAGGGTTCTCGCATGTTTTACGCAGGTTGCGCAGAATGTCCCGTACGCCGTGCCCGTTGCGCCGTTCCCTTCGGCTCCGGCATTTCCGGCATGCTCTATTGCAAGCTCAAAGAGCCGGTTTATTCTTTCTTCCGCCAGGGAACGCTGTTTTACACGGTCGTTACGTCTTGCCATATTCGCTTTTTTATGCGTCGTTTACGTTTTATACGTCTTATACGTCTTATGCGTCTTATACGTTTTTTACGCTTTTTACGTCTATTACGTTTTTATGCGCCTTTTACGCGCTTTTTTGCGTCGCTTCTTCCCGATTGTGCGCAGCGGTTATCTCCCGCCGGTGTGCTTCTCTATTGTTTTCAGTTACGCGTCTCTATATATTGCACATGCAAAGGTATAATACACGCGGAAAATCACACGGAAAAAGGTCGGTTATTGAATGTTGTTATTGAGTGTTATTCGAGGATTCTTACCCTGCGGCCTTCGAGGACGAGTCTGTCGTCGCAGAAGAGTGCGAGTGCCTTGGGAAGCGCGATATGCTCTTCTTTGAGGATTCTCTCGGCAAGGGTGTCTTCGTCATCGTCGTCGAGGACGGGGACGACGTGCTGGAGGATGATTGCGCCGCTGTCCATGCCTTCGTCGACGAAATGGACGGTGCAGCCCGCGACTTTTACGCCGTATTCGACCGCCTGCCGCTGGGCGTGCAGTCCCGTGAATGACGGCAGGAGTGCGGGGTGGATGTTTATCATCCGACCTTTGAAGGCTCTTGCGGTCTCGGTGTCCAAGAGGCGCATGTAGCCTGCGAGGACGAAGACGTCGGGGTTTACCTCCGCCATCGTGCGGCGGAGCTCGGTGTTGTAGTCGTCGCGGGTCTTAAAGCTGTTGAAGTCGATGATTTTTACGGGGATTCCCGCTTTTTCCGCACGCTCTATGGCGTATGCATCGGGCTTGTCGGTGATGAGGCAGACGATTTTTCCGTTGATACTGCCGTCTTTTACCTTTTCGATTACGGACTGAAAGTTTGATCCTCTGCCGGAGGCGAGCACTGCGATGCGTTTCATGTATACTTATTGGTTTTTATCGGAAAAAAAGTGTGTTCTTCATTCCCCTTCTTCGTTGTCGTATTCTTCGCAGCCTGCGTCAGTGTCGCATTCCTTCGGGACGGTTACCTGTATCTCGACGATCTTTCTGCCGCGCATTCTGAGGACCTGCATGGTTATGCCGTTTTCGAGCGTTATTACCTCGTTGCTCTTCGGTATGTGTCCGAGTCTGTTGGTGATGAGTCCGCCCATGGTCTTGTAGGATTCTTCGGTGGGCAGGTTGAGGGAGAGTGCGTCGTTTATCTTGCCAATCGGCGCCACTGCGTTGATTATGTAGACGCCTTCGCTTATGTCGCGGATTTCGGGTTCTTCCTCGTCGAATTCGTCCATGATCTCGCCGACAAGCTCCTCGAGGATGTCTTCCATGGTGATGAGTCCCGCAAACGAGCCGTATTCGTCGGCGACGAGGGCGATCTGCATCTTGCGGTTCTGAAGCTCGTTTAAGAGGTCGTCGATCTTCTTGGTTTCGGGGACGAAATAGGGTTCGTAGACGAGGTCGTCGATGGTTGCGCCGGCTTTTTTCTCGTAGATTGCCGAGAATATGTCCTTTACGTTTAAGATGCCGGTGATGTTGTCGGTCTCTTCGGAGTAGACGGGGAGTCTTGTGAAACCGGTTTCGTTGAACATGGCGACGGCGTCTTCGAGGTTCTTTGTGTGTTCTATCATGCAGACGTCGCCGCGCGGGGTCATGATTTCGCGGGCTACGGTGTCGGAGAATCTGAAGACGCGGTAGAGCATCTCGTGTTCTTCCTCCTCGATTGTGCCGCTTTCTTCGCCGACGTCGATCCACTGCTTGATCTCTTCTTCGGTGACTGTGGGGGCGAGTTCGGCGTCGATCTTGAAGAGTTTTTTGAGTCCGTCATAGATCAGGAAGACGGGGGTGAGGATGTATGAGAGGATTAGGATGAATTTTGCGGCGAAGAGGGCTACTTTCTCGGGGTTCTTGGCGGAGTAGGTCTTGGGTCCTATCTCGCCGAAGATGAGCATGAGTATGGTTACGACTCCGGTTGCTATGCCTACTCCGATGTCGCCGTAGATGTTTAGGGCAACGGCGGTGGCTATCGATGCGGCGCCTATGTTCGCGATGTTGTTGCCGACGAGGATGGTGATGAGGAGGTGGTCGGTGTTCTGTTTGAGTTTGGCTATCGCTCTTGCGCCGCGTTTTCTGGATTCGAGGAGTGCTCTGGTCTTGGCGTGGTTTATGGAGACGAGCGCTATCTCCGAGCCGGAGAAGAATGCGGAGAGTCCGAGGCAGATTACAAAAAGAGCGATGTTCAGGTTGTCAATCATTTTTTATTGTATTGTCGGGATGTTTTTCTGCTGTCCTATATATCTTGTAAAGGATAGCTGATAAATTATACGCGGCATTTTACGGGGTTTGTGTCCGATCTTACAAATTCTGCCTGTGAATCGCCGATTTTTCATGTCAATCGCCGACTTACCCTTCAAAGATTGCCTTGAGCAGACCGATTTCGCCGGCGATGAACTCTTTCTTTTCTTTGAGTGTGAGGGTCTTTCCGAGGTTGAGGTCGTCGATTTCGAGGGTTATGTGCCGCCTGTATCCGCAATCGGCGAGGTATTTAAGGACTTCCTGTGCCGCGGGGCTTTGGGATACGGGGAGATGGACGCGGTTTGATTGGGTTCCGCCGGCGTGGACGTTGACGATTTTGTCGAAGTACATGTCTATGTATCGGATTGCGTCTTCCGTTGTTTTTTCGCCCGCACCCGCCAGCGCATGGGAGATGTCGAAGGTGAAGCAGAGGGGTTCGTTTTCACAGCCGCGGCTGTCGCTGTCGCTGTTGCCGTTGTTGCCGTTTCCGTTGCCGCCTTTTACGGGGAGCATGTCATTCATTTTGAGGTATCTGAACGCGATGTCGTCGGGTTTTTCTTCGCATTCGTAGTTGTTGTAGTAGCCGCATACGCCGCCGTCGAGGAAGTATTTCATCTGTTCGGGGTCTGTGAGCAGGGCGTTGACTGCGGGCTGCATGTTCTCGATTGCGACCATCACGCCCGCACCCGCACCATCATACGCACATGCACCCGCATCCGCACCCGCGGACTGCTCCGGCGATGTCTTCGCTTTCGCCTTGAGTTCCTTTCTCGCGGCATCTATGCTGTCGAGGAAGCGGCAGAGTTTGAGGTAGTCGTAGACCCCGGGCTGCCGTTTGGCTGTCCTTCGTCCGGGGTGGAGGGTCAGGACTTCGGCGCCGAGGTTGTGTGCCGTTATCAGTGCCCGCCTTGCCCAGAGTGCGGAGACGCGGGCGATGTCGGGATTGACCGAGCATGGGTTGAGGTCGAGAACGGGGGTGTGGACGGTTATGGGGGAGAGCTGCGGGAATCTGCCGAAGAGCTCTTTGAGGTATCGGTCGGCGGCGGTGTCGGGGTTTGACATGTAGTCTTTGGGCATCTCGTTGACCCAGAATACGGGGGTTTCGAGCCAGAATTCGACGGAGTCGCATCCGGCACTCAGGGCACTGCGCAGGATGTCTTCGAGTGTGTATTCGTGGAAGAACATCGTCGAAACCGAGTATTTGGGATGTTTTCCGGTTCGGGATGCCTTTTCCGGTTCGGGTGCGGGGGGTTTCGAATCGGCGGCGGACATTTGTATCTTCTGAAAATAGGGTGCGGTATGGGATAATATCTTTGTTTCGAGCAATTTCAGAGCAGGTCTTTGAGGGGTATTCTTTCGTCCGTTTTCCATTCGACATTGCCGTCGAAGGATCTGCCGGTGAGGAACATGCCGGCGGCGCTCGGGGAGTCGAAGGTGAGGTCTTCCATGAGTATGCCGTCGACGATCTTTCCCTGATGTTCGAGTGTCCGGCGCTGGATGCCGATTTTGTCGTTTATGCTTCTGGATATGTTTGCCGAGAGTTTTGAGCCTTTTCTGAGGATTACATGCCGCTTTGTCGTTTTGCCGCAGAGGACGGGTATCTCCGCCCAGCCGTAGCAGCTTTTGTCGTTGCGGGTGTAGAAGAAGATGTCGGTCAGTTTGTCCGACCACATCCAGTCGTTCTTTGCGGGTGCGGAGAGGTTGGTCCTCGGGAATATCATGTAGGGGAAGCAGCGGAGGTAGGTGATTATTTCTCTTTCGTATTCTTCGCATCTGCGCAGCATTTCGGCGTCGAGTTCGTAGTGCTTCCTGCGGTATTGTGCGTTGCAGTCGGATTCTGCGGGTGCGGGGGAGAGGTTGACGAAGTTTGTCCTCAGGTATATGTCTTCGCAGACGGCGTTTTCAAGGTATCCGAGTTCGCCCGCGGTGATCTCGCGGCTGCACCTGAATGCCGCCGCGGTGTGCCACTTTGAGTCGAGTTCGCCGGAGTGGGTGTTTTCGAGGCGGCGGTATATTGTTTCGTGACCGGACTGGTCGACGTAGAGGGAGTCGGTGCCGATGAGGAGCATGATTATGCCTCTGCCGTCGAGGAAGTCGGCGTATTTTTTGAGGTCTTCTCTTTTTACCCTGAGTGCCCGGAATGCCGGCGAGCCTTCGAGTTCCATGGTGATGTTGCCGTCGTATGTGCAGTCTTCGAGATGGATATTTACGCCCGACATTTGTGGATAGGGTTAGTTTTACCTTTTAATATCATTTGCGATTGTGCGGGTTCATATTGTTGTATCAATTCGCGGATTCGGGGGGATAACGGCGTGATTTCGGGGGTGGCGGGGGCGGTATTATTTAATCGGATGACCAATGTATATGCAGGTCATGTCCCGCAGGCGGCGGGGATGACCCGGGGAAGTGTGTATGGATCTTTTAACCGAGATGTTTAATCGCCACGGTACCGTTTCCGATAGGGTGAAGTCGGTTGAGCAGCCTGACGGCGGGTTTCTGAATCCGGCGCTGATGACCGTTACCGTGCAGGGCGAGGGCGATTGGGTTCTTAATCGCGATGAGTCGACAAATCCGGATCTTACGGAGACTGCGGTCTACTACCTATGGATGTTCATGCTGGGCAGACCTGCGGAGAAGGCTTTCGGTACCTGTCTGTATGCGGCGATTATGGATGATCAGGATGATATTGCCCGGGAGATGATCTCGGGCATAAAGAAGCTTGACAGGGATTCGGTTGTCAATGCGGTGAATGTCTGCGGGTTTGACGTCTGTTACAAGGCGGATGTTCCTTATACCGAGGTCGACATGATGATGCCGGATGATGCGACGATAGACAACATTATCGTGATGGTGAAGCGTGCGCTTGCGTTCTCGGAGGAGCAGGGTCTGGCTTCGATAGGTCCGGTCGGGTTCGACGGGGGTTATTCGGCTACGGTGAGGAACGGGTCGGGTGATTTCATGACGGTGGATACGATATGGAATTTCAGGACTTCGTGGTCGATGCCGGATGAGAGGGATACTCTGCGTGTGCTTATGTACTGGCGTCTTTTTATGCATTCGAGCTGTTCCGAGTCCGAGAAGAAGAGGGTTCGGTTTATCGGCATCTTCAATCCCCGGCGCAACGAGGTTTACCGCATTCCCGTTGCGAACATTCCCGACGATCTCATAGTGACGCTCGACAGGGATGTTATAGAATACAGGGTTGTGTGACGTTGTTCAGAAGCGCGGTTATTAAATCTTTTATTACATATTATCTCCGTTGATGCGGCGGCGGTGATGTTACGGAGAAGAACCGATTGGAGGCTTTCAGCGACGGCGTTCTGGCGATTATAATTACGATTATGATTCTGGAGCTGAAGATGCCGGGGGGCAGCGGCGTTGAGGATCTGCTGGCGCTGGGTCCGACGATACTTGCTTATGTCCTGAGTTTTTTCTTTATCGCGATTTACTGGGTGAATCATCATCTTATTCTGCATGACGTGACGAATGTCAACAGGAAGATTCTGTGGTGCAATATCGGGTGGCTCTTCGTGATGTCGTTTATTCCGTTCGGCACCGCATGGGTGGGTTCGTATCCCGATTCATGGACGCCGGTTACGCTTTATTTTGCGGATATGTTCCTTGCCTGCATTACTTTCCATCTGATGTATTATCTGATTGCCTGCGAGAACTGCAATAACGGCAGGTTCCGCCTGACTCCGCGCAGTATCATCAGTATTCTTACCTACTTCCTTGCCATGCTCCTCGGCGGCATTAATCCGCCGGCGGCATACGTCGTTGTTGCCGTTGTCTCCGCATGGTGGATCTTCCCCGAGAACGGTAAAGACGAAACGGCAGGCTTCTGCGAGAGGTGCCAAGTGGGCAAGTGATTGTGAGACGATGGTTGAGGGGTAAAGCATGAGGTTATATTCCTATGGTTAAGGGGTAAAGCATGGGATTATAATCCTATGGTGTGAGGTTGGGGCACTGTACGTACTTTTTTTGGCGGCTTTTCGGCGGCTTCGCCATTTTCCCCGCAATATCACAGGTGTAAAAAATGAACTTAATATGCTACCCAAAATAAAATAAATGATTATGCAGATTTGATATTTAGGAGGGAGGCTTAAATAATGAAAATATATAACAAATTAGTCAGGGACAAAATTCCGGCAATTATTATTGCTGATGACGGAAATACTTGCAAAACGAGAATTCTGGACGACGATGAATATTTGCAGTGTCTTAATACAAAACTGCAAGAAGAATTGAAAGAGTATCTTGAAAGCGGGGATGTCGAAGAACTTGCGGATTTAGAAGAAGTAGTTAGAGCAATTCTGGATGCGAAAAAAGTAAGTTATGACGAATTTGAAAGAATAAGATGTGCAAAAGTTGAAAAACGGGGAGCATTTAAAGAAAAAATATTCCTTGAAAGTGTAAGTGAACCCGATGATCGATAAAGAATATATTTGTAAACTTGGTCTGGAATTTATTGATGAGTACTCATTTGATGATGCTCATTGCTCTTTTGTGTTTAAGAAAGATGCTACTTGTTTCATCGTTGATGACAATATTTGCGCAAATGACAGGAAAGTCGTTTTTGATTATTCAAAGTATTGCGAAATGCAGAATAAATACATGGCTCTTTTCGATAAACTTTACAGAGTTAACATAACAAACAGAGATGATTACAGGTATATTGAAGAATGGTTAAGCAAAACTCCAAAAGATATCGAGATAAATGATGATGGGGGGTCATTTGACGTTACTCATACGGATAACACTCCGATTGAAAAAACATTTGAAGATTTGTTTGTGGAAACCTATGGAGATAATGCAACAGAGTATTTGAAGAAAGAGTATGCTGTTTCGTTAAACAATGGCAGAAATGCCTTTGTAGATTATGTTATAGAAACCAAATCAGGAAACTACGCTATTGAAGAAAACGGAGTTCGCTATCATCACCCCTGTATTATCGGCAATAAAGCATATTCAAGACAATTGGAAAAGCAAAATACATTAAACCTGTATAATTTCAAAGTTTTCCGTTTTTCATCACAAAACCTGTCTTTCAGAGAGCAAACAATAGACAATATCAGGCTTTATCTGGGAAACAAAGATAATTTCATAAATTCCGTTGTAATCAAAGAAGAGAGAAAATTCAAACTTTACGAGCATCAGGAAGCAATTTTAAACGAGATTAATCAATCCAGAAAAGAGGGAATAAATACCGCACTTGTCGTAATTCCGACAGGTACGGGAAAATCTCAAATTGTTATCGAAGATTTGAAAAATCTTGCCGAAAACGGACAGATACATAATGTTCTGATAATGGTACCGTCAATAATGGTCAGGGAAGATTGGCTGCAACGATTAAAGATTTTTGACGGCAGACTTCAAATTGATGTTAAATTTTATAACACGGTTTTCCTTGAAAAGAATGCTCTTGAAAAAGAATATTACGATTACATTGTGTTTGATGAGGCTCATCATGCACAGGCGGCAAATTGTAAAAAGACATTACAGTATTTCACTCCAAAATTCCTGATAGGACTTACGGCAACGCCCGAAAGATTGGATAGAAGGAAACTCGATGAAATCTTTGGTCAATATGAAACTAAACTGACATTAAGAGAAGCCATTGAAAAAAAAGTCATCTCAAATATCAGATGTTATCGCTTAATCAGCAATATCGATTTAAGTGAAGTCAGATACAACGGAAAAGATTACAACTATGCTGACCTTGAAAAAACACTTATCATCGATTCAAGAAATGAACTCATAGTAAACACGATTGTCAAGTATTTCGAGCCGCATGATAATTTCTATAAGCAAGGCATTGTTTTTTGTGTAAATGTTCAGCATTGCAAAAAACTTGAAAAACTCTTAAATCAAGCAGGAATAACCGCAAGAACTGTTTATGGCGGCAACAAAGAGAATGAGAAAATCGTTGAGAAATACAGGAATAAAGAAATCCAATTCATATTAAGTTGTCAGGTAATAAGCGAAGGCTGGGATTGCCCGCAAACAGAAATTGTCGTTATGGCAAGACCTACACTTTCAAAAGTGCTGTATCTGCAACAAATCGGTCGCGGTGTCAGAAATTATCCCGGCAAAGAATGTCTTTACGTTGTTGATGTCGTTGATAATTATGAAGGCAAACTTACACCCTGGAATTTCAATTCATTATTCAAGATTTCAAAATATTCCGATTTTGCGGGAGTAATAAACAATAATTCAGAATATTTGGATATTTTGGGATTGTCCGAACAGGAAATTTCAATGCAGGAAATTGATGTCTTTACATTTGAAGAAAAATACAAAGATTATCTGTCCTTAGAACAGGCGGCAAGAGAATTGTTTGTCGGAACAAATACTCTTGCAAAATGGGCTAAAACCAATCCCGAATTTTCAAGTCTGGCACTCCCTATCGGCAACAAAATAATGCCGTATTTTTCAAGAGATGATTTGGTTAAAATAAGAGTTGCAAAGGATTTGAAAGAACACAACGAAAATACGATATTACAGGACTTTATTGATTTTATTGATGAAAACACTTTGACCTACTCTTTCAAGCTTATTTTCATGATAAACATGCTCAGGCTTGCAGACAGCGAAGGCGAAGTCAATATTGACAATTTAATGGATAATTACATCTCTTTCTATCAAGACAGAATTGACAGAAATTTGCAGGTTGACAGAAGAGGTTGCGTATTTGATTCAGAATATTTGAAAGACAGAACAAAGGTCAAAAAGAGCATACTTGACAATCCTTTTGAGAAATTTGAAAGGAAAAGATTTGTCTATTTCAGCAAAGACCTGAATGTACTTTCATTTAATCCTGCACTGTGGCAAAATTTAACCAACGAACTCAAAGAACAGGTAATTGAGAAAGAGCAGGACTTTCTCAGAGAGTATTACAAAAATATGGGCGGATTATAATGCCTATTGTCCCCCCACAAAGTCAGAATTGAACTTCTTTGAACTTCAATCATCGGGATGACAATTGTCATACATATGTCGGCACACCGTTTTTCCCCAAGATCGCTCATTTCTTCCTTCTTTTCCCTTTCGGCGCCGGAAGCTCTTCGTACATCGCCTTTACGAGTTCGCAAAGGAAGGTTGCGTCGTCGATATTTTCCACTGGAAATGATGGGGTTCCGCCGGTGTAAGGAAGTTCCTTCACGGCATCCGGCATGGGACATGGGGTATGGGGTATGGGGCATCCGGCATCATGGCGGCGGCTGACTTCACGGGCTTGACAGGAAGGCGGTCGTCGTAAAACCTGTCGGGATTCCACTGAGTTCTCGGATGTCACTTAATTTTGAACTGCCGAGGATTCCTCGGTAGTTGAAACATGTAGGGTTCCACTGAGTTCCTTTCAGTTGCGTTTATCCTTTCCGGCGTTCCGATGCATGGTGCCTTTCCCCCCGTCCCCTACTTCTTCCCTTTCCCTCGTTTCGTCTTCGGTTTCGGTTCTGGAAGTTCCTCATACATTGCCCTGACAAGTGCCGTCAGAAAGTCGGCATCATCGACGTTGTCCGCAAGAAGCATCGGCTTTGCTCCCTCGTAGGGAAGTTCCTTCACGGCATGGGGCATCATGGCGGCGGCTGACTTCACAGGCTTGACAAGAAGGCGGTCGTCGTAGATACCGCCGAAGATCTTACCCTTATAATAGAGAATATACTCCCCCATCATAGGTCGGAATGTGATCTCCGGCGACAGATCGGAGAGCTGTTCCAGAACGAAATCGAGATAGGATCTGCTTGACGGCATCGGCAATACGTATAATACTTAATTCTGACCAAAATAAAACTTCTCAAATCGGGCAGGCGGGAATTATGGATATCCCAAGATTTTCCGGACGGTGTCTCATGAGATTTTCCGGACGGTGTCCGGAAAATGTGTAAGCGGGAAGGATGTTCACCCGCGGCAGTGTTTACCGGCGGGTCACGATTAATATTATATATGATTGCGAAAAATGCCCCACAGCCCAAATACCGCATATCCCGCATATAATTGCAATTACTCTCCGGTTTGACCACATTCAAATTGTGCCGACAGTGTTGGCACAATTCATTGTATAAAAGATTGATGATGCAATATCCTATAATCTCCTCACTCTCCGACCGACTCTGATTCAGTATCTTAAGTTGGTTACAGTTTGTAACCAACCGGCATTTGAGATCACAAATTGTGATCACAAACAAACGGTTACAAGTTGTAACCGGTTGAACCCGGTGATCTTCACCTCCTTTGAACCTGCCGGAATTTCCGGACAACTGCCTGCACCCTCACGAACTCATGAGGTGGTCAAAAGAAAAAACAGGTGGTCATAAGGGTTATTTTGCGAAATTACAGGTGGTCAAAAGGGTTATTTTCATAAAAATGCAGGTGGTCAAAAGACAAAAAAACGGCAATACAGGCTGTTTTCGGGCTGAACAGGTGGTCAATAAGGTGGTCAAAAGAATTTTACAGGTGGTCAAAAGAAAAAACAGGTGGTCATAAGGGTTATTTTACGAAATTACAGGTGGTCAAAAGGGTTATTTTCATAAAATTGCGGGTGGTCAAAAGGAAAAACAGGTGGTCATAAGGGTTATTTTGCGAAATTATTGGTGGTCAAAAGGGTTATTTTAAGAAATAACAAGCAATTCCGAGTTTTTTTTCGGAGACTTTCAGGTGCTCAAAAGGACATTTCAGTTGTTGCAAAAAATGCAACAACTGCCCCGCACTTACACAATATATAAATATCAGACATTGTGGGGACGCGTCACCACAATGTCTCATATATAAATGATTCGGCTCATCAGACACGGACATACGACACAATCTAAACGGTTTTACCAATCCGACGACAATATCACGATTTTTTCAGTTGGTGACAAATTGTCACCGACTCAAATCCCCATATCGTGAGTCCATGAATCACCGCATCCCGAAACTTACGCCGCCAGCCCGCCATCATCATGACCGGACTTTGAGGTCACGGATTGTGACCTCAAACAGGCACCTCAACCATTCCCCAACCTTAATTTTATCCGAGAACAGATACTCTGTAATGGATTGGTTCGGAACCGGCGACGCGGTGGAAAACGGAAAAAAAGAGGCACGATCCAAAACGTCGCGGACGGCAAAAACGAAAACCCCGCTGCAATACGGTGAGCAGTCGAAAGACGAACCCGCATACGACCTCACAGACGACCGCGACAGGATAAAGACCGTATCCGAGATATCCTCGGTAATCAGCCGGCTCCTCGACATCGACGAACTCAAAGACCTCTGGGTCGAAGGCGAAATAACCAACCACCGACCACACCCCTCCGGACACCTCTACTTCTCGCTCGCCGAGATCAAAAAAGGAGAAACCTACGTCATACAAGCCGTAATGTGGAAATCCTACGCACGCGAACTCGGCTTCGAACCGAAAAACGGCGACAGGGTAAGACTCTACGGCTCCGTCGAAGTCTACGAGCCGCACGGCAAATACCAGTTCACAGCCCGCGAGATCGTCCCCTGCGGACAGGGCGACAAACACCTCCTCGTCGCAAAATGGAAGGAACAGCTCTACAGAGAAGGCATCTTCGACGACGACCATAAAAAACCCATCCCCAAATTCCCCGAAAAAGTAGGCGTGGTCACAGCCGCAGGCGGCGCCGCAAGACGCGACATCGAAAACATCATCTCAAGACGCTTCCCCGTCGAAATCATCCTCTCCCCCGCCGCCGTACAGGGCGACAACGCACACACCGAAATAGCCCAAGCAATCCGCAGAATCGACGGCATGGTCGACGTCATCATAGTCGGACGCGGCGGCGGCAGCTTCGAAGACCTCTTCGAATTCAACCACCCCGAAGTCGTCATGGCAGTCTACAACTGCAAAACCCCAATCATCAGCGCCGTCGGACACCAGATAGACACCACCCTCTGCGACTTCGCCGCCGACATCAGCGCACCCACACCCTCCGCCGCCGCCGAACTCGCCGTCCCCGACATCGCCGAACTCCTCAAAGAACTCGCATACCTTAAGAAAAACCTCGTCAACTCGCTCGAAACCCGATTCGAAAGAGAACACGCCGAACTTGAAAACCTGAGACTGCGCCTTCGCCCCAACAGACTCGCAAAAATAATCAACACGCGGCAGGAAACCGCCGCACAACTCGCGCTGAGACTCCGCAACGCCATCACACAGAAACTCAGAAACGAAAGAAACGAACTCAACCTCCTCAAAACCGGACTCGAACTCGGCAACCCCAAACTCCCCATCAAAAAAGGATACTGCATGGTAACCGCCGGCGGACACATAATCCGAACCGTCAAAGACCTGAAAATCGACACGGAAATCAGCATCGAGCTCGCCGACGGCACCGCCGACGCAAAAGTAACAAAAATCACGGAGAAAAAATGACACGCAAATACGAAGACCTGATAAACGAACTGAAAGAGATCATCGAAAAAATCGAGAACGGCGACGCCGACCTCGAAGAAAGCATGGCACTCTACGAAAAAGGCATCGCCATCATGAAGAACTGTGAAAAAATTCTCGAAGAGGCGGAACTGAAAGTGACCGAACTTCAGGATTAAACACCGCCGTCATCGTAACCGTCATAACGCCCCCCTCGCGCAGCAACTCCACAATCCCGCGCGGAATCATCGACGCCGTCGTATCCGAGAAAATACCCACCGTCCTCGGGCAGACAAAACCGCTCCTGCGCCAGACAAGATCCGTCGCATTCGTAAACGTCATCTCCGACGACCCGAAAGAATGAATCGTATGCGTAAGACCGCCGATTGACAAAACCGTCGTCAGCTCCGCACCGTCGTTCGCAAGCACCCTCTTAAACTCCGGCGAGAGATCCGCCGCACCCTTATCGCTGCAGACCGCAATAATACAGTCCCCCGCCTTCGTAAGATGCTCCTCCTTCGTAACCTCAAACGTACTCTTATGCCTCGAAAGCACATTCTCATTCCCGCGGCAGACAAGCCTCTCGCAGGCACTCAAAACACAATCACCGGACACGCTCAGACACACCCGAAGCACCGCACCCGCAGTGCAAACATAGGTAGATAATGTCACTTTATATTACATATATGTACCCCGTCAATTATAACAATCATCACCATCGCGCCGAATGGGATGTTCCCATTAATTTCAAAACAATATCACAAATTTCAGAAAATCAAACTCTATCAAACGACACTCAGATATTATATATCACGTCTGGAAGGTTTTTCCGTAGAATTATGCTGTTAAAGATTAATTTCTTTTTTACGCGATTTGTTTTTTTATATATGAGGAATTATCTCTTGATACACCACAATCAAAGTGTAAAGATTTTTTACCAATATATCACAAATGATGTATGCTAATTCATGGTCGCCGAAACTAACTCAGGATGTACAAATACTGGGGAGCCTCACTCTTATAAAGAAGAGGATATCACCAGATGTTCTGATAAAAATTCCCCGGTTCGTGCGTTCATGAACACAGAATATGCTTCTCTGAGAAGCGAAATTAATCAATACAAATCTGGGCAGATAACGCTATTTACCGCAACGGCATCAGCGACCGGAATCATGCTTGGCTTGTTTGTAAACCTCATGATAAATCAAAAATCAGATCTATTTTTCAGCGCCATTTTGATATTCTTACCACTGATGGTAATACTGCCATCATCTTGGATGTATTTTGAGAAAGCAATCAAGATTAACCGCCTAGAGGCTTATTGCACAGCATATGCTAAAAATATATTATATACCCCGTTAAAAGATTATCACTATTTGGGATACTCCGAATACAAAAAAGAATACCTTAAGACATTTGCTACCCGTGAGAGCATATACATCAAGAACGCTCCCAGTTACATTGATAAGTATCAAAGATTCGTAAAAGCGGAAAAAGCCCTTACACATTGGATCTTTAGAGATGATCTCCGATATTGGACAAATTCGTTTTGGGCATATCTCGGATTGGAAACCATTTGTGTATTGGTGTTCGTTGTATTTGTTTTACAAAATCCGAGCATCATTTTTCAAATGACTCATATGAATAGTTGTATTTATCTGAGTGTCGCTTTATCGATAATATTTACTTTGTTAATAATTTTCTTAAAAATATATGGAGATATTTTTTCTGACAATGATCAATATTTCATGAGATTGATTAGTCTAGAAGTAATTTTAATATTCTTCTGGAGTTTGCAGGACATATTACTTTTAGGTCACATTGGATTGGTCAATTACACTGTGAGCATAGTCTCATTTGCAATATTCTGCTTGTGTCATTATAATGTCGCGACAATGAATTATTTTAGGACACTTACGTCTTCTGAACTCGTATCGAATCATTTTCCATTTGTAAAGTTTGTTTCATCTAAACTTTCATTGAAAGTTATGTCATTTGTATCATTTATAGTGTCTACGATTATCATATACGGATTCGGCGTAGTTTATACTTGTATAAATGAATCACTTGTTCCCAATATATGTGGAGTTGCAATAATTTCGATATCAATTATTATCTTATCGATAATATGGAAAATAGTGACTGTATCATCGATTCTTATGGGTAATTCATCATATCAAAAATCACTAGATCGCTGGGAATATGTTATTGAAAAACTTATGAAATCGGAAAAACAAGACCCAGACTTCTCAGATGATAAGATTGAAATATATCCGTCTGTGGACATGCCGGATAACAAAAAATAAAGGATTTTTTAATTTAACAGTAATTTTTTGCTTTTCAAAAGATCTACTGTAAATTTGTAAACTTCATCAAAGTTAATAACTAAATTACCCTTCTTATTTCTTAGATATTCTTTTACGTCTTCCTCTTTTGTATTATTGGGCTTGTTATGAAGTAAATAATCAACAGAGGATAAGAATTCAATCCATGCTATTGATTTGTCTTTATATGGGGCATCCACAATACACGAATTTATTTTTTCAGGCACAGAACTCAATTCATTGAACCTTTTTATTGCGTTATCCATACCATTGGAGGGCTTCAACGAATACCACGTATAATCCATTTCTCCCGCTCTCAAGCAAGCGTCAAGATCATAGTATGTACTCGTCAGTTCTTTACTATAGGGACCAAAAATGTGCCACCGGTATTGGTAACCCAGATCAATTCCACAACGCTGTATCAAATAGATTTCCTTTTGCAATTTAATCCTGTCAGATTGTGTATCAATCTTTGGACTGCATTTTAATAAATCCAATACTAATTTCAATGTTATTGAACTCATCCTCATGTGTTTCACCCCCCCAACTACTAAATGTATAGTAAATCTACTATTTCTTTCTATAGGATATGATCAGAGTAATATTTATATGTACAACATATACATAAACTTCCTTAACTTCATCATGCTAGCTATAATATTCGGTCATGAACTCGAGAACATGTTCCCCAGTGAAATATACCAGATACTGCATAAGCCTGATCGCTTTCTTGTCGAAATGATATTCTGCCATATGGCTCATCTCGGACCGCTCGCCTTGCCAATGTTTGTCGGCGATACTATGGTGTATGCTTCCGTTCCGAGGGTGATGTTTTCGAGAGGTCATACACTACCTCCTATATGATTTCAGTCTGGTTTGTATATATCTGGTTGCCGTGTGCGGTGCGAAAGTATTAACGCCTCATAAACGTGATATCTGGAGTTTTTGGTGACAGTCCTTATGTATTATAGTTTCAAACGGTGCGATATAGTTAAAATTAATTGATTGTATACTTATTACTAAGGAATGAATATGGAAGAAACCGAATTCTTCTGTCCCACCTGCAACGAGGACACGGAACACGAAATACTAAAAGAATCGCCGGGCAAACTGCTCGTAAAATGCCTTGAATGCGGCAGCATCCACAACATAACCAGAGAACCCGAACCCAGAGAAATCCGCGTAAAGGCAATCATCAGCATAGAAAGAGACTCGATGAAAGGCACAATAGAACTCACCGAAGACGAAAGAATCTCCGTAGGCGACCTCCTCATCGCCGAGACCGAAGACGGTGAGTCCCTGGGCGTCGAAGTCTCCTCAATCGAAATCGACGACAAAAGAGTCGGCAACGCACAGGCATCCGACATCGGCACAATCTGGGCAAGAGTCGTCGACCGCGTCATCCTCAAAGTCTCCTACCACGACGGCAGGGCAACCATACCCCTCTACGTCGAATACGGCGGCGAAGACGACATCGTAATCGGCGAAACCTACAAAAGCGGACAGTACAGATACAAAGTCACCCACATCAAACTCAGAAACGGCGCCATGATGCGCAAAGAAGGCTGGAAAGCCTACGCCAGAAAGATAAAACGCGTCTACGGCACAAAAGCCGTCTACTGACACTTTTTTTTACAAAATCAATTCATCACTTCAAAATAACTTACAAATCGCTTTTACAAAAACGCCCCCGCTTACATCGGAATAACGGAAACCGGAGAAACCAAAAAAGAAAATTGGGGGAGGGATATTGTTTCGGGCGTAATTTTCAGATATAAAAATAAAATTTGGGTATTTATTCTTCGTTGTCAGTGAAGATATTGAATATCTGGTCGCTGCCGGTATCAGCAAGGCGCTTCCTCTCGGCTGCTTCCTCGACAAACGCAAGGACAGGTAACTGCATGTCATATCCGGGGACATATCCGAAGAGATTCTGCATCTCAACCTGAAGCGAATGCATGACCAGTGCATTCGGGATATCCATCGGACATAACTCCTGACACTGACCGCAGTTGACACAGGAGTCCGAAACGTGTGCGAAACGGATTAAGTGGAACATAAAGTCCGGCGGAATAAGACCCGGGCGGACAAGGTGAGGCTTCTTCGTCGAACACTCGTTACAGTAACAGATCGGGCACTGCTCGATACAGTTGTAACACTTAATGCATCTTGACGCTTCGCCCTTGATGAAACCGAGGCGCTTTGCACCGCTTCCGAGTGAAGCAAACTGCTTCTCCTGGTGCTTCTTGCCGAGGTTAATCATGACGTTCTCGATCTTGCTTCTGATTGCAAGACCCTTCGCGTCCGGAGCACAGGTATCGATTGCGCCTGCACTTACAGCGCCGTCAAAGAGCTTTGCACCCTTGGACGAGCAGATCTCGACAAAGGTTGCCTTGCCTGCCTTATCGCCGACAACACCCCAGTTACCGCAGACGATATCCGCCTGACGCGGGATCTTTGTCTCGCAGCGCTGGCAGTTCGGACGGCGTCCGAGACCGGCCTCTTCAAGCTCGTCGATTGAGATACCCTTGTGCTGTCCGTCCTTTGTAATGACAATGAACTGACCCTTGTCAATCTCTTCCTTGACAACGTCGTCGGGGTCGATGCCGTACTTCTCGGCAATCATCTTGCGTGCAACCTGCGGAGAAACGCTTCCACCGCAGTTCAGACCGATCATGAAGATGTTGTCCATGTTGATCTGGTTACGCTTGCCGAGCTCATACATTGCCTTTGCATCGCAGCCCTTTACGGTAACCGCGATCTTCATGTTTCTTGCGCCGTCGAGGTACTTCTTGATAAGCTTCGGGAGAAGCAGGGTACCGCAGTGCAGTGAACCCGCACAGGATGCAAGCTCTGCAGGGTCCGTAATGAACACCGGTAAGGGATCGTAGATATCCACACCCTTGCGGACCGTAAGAACCATATCGACGATCTTGTTCTCAAGAGCATACTTGAGGATGGAGATTACGGCACCGCCGCACTCTCCCTTTATATCGCTGGACTTTGTCCATGCATAAAACGTGTCACCTTTTGCCGACATGCTCAGGCCTCCATTTTCTTAATGTTGACTGCGCAGACCTTAAACTCAGGGGTCCTCGATACGGGGTCGTATGCCGTGTTCGTAACTAAGTTTGCACGTGCCTCAATGAAGTGGAACGGCATGAACAGAACTCCTTCCTTGATGTTGGGAGTAATGCGCACGTTAACGTTAACCTCTCCGCGGCGGCTGTAAAGCGTAACCTTCTCTTCATCGACCAGGCCGTATTTTGCGGCATCCGCCGGTGAAATCTCAAGCCATGCCGTCGGACAGTCCTTGTCGAGCTGCTTGCATCTGCGTGTCATCGAGCCGCTCGGCCAGTGCCAGATAGTTGCACCGGTCGTAAGCCACAGCGGGTACTCGCTGTCGACAACTTCCGCGGGAGCACGGTGCTCGATTGCAGCGAGCTGTGCCTTGCCCTCGGGCATTCCGGCGAACTCCTTGACGTGAAGGATTGCCGTTCCCTTGCTCTCCTCGGTCGGGCACGGCCACTGGATACCGTCACCCTCGAGTTTTGCATAGGTGATACCCGCATACTGAGGTGTAATCTTACGCATCTCGTCGAATACATCCTCGCTGGTCTGCCAGGTGAAGTATTTGCCGTAGCCCATCTTCTCGGCGATCATCTTGATGATCTCCCAGTCAAGCTTGGACTCTCCGGGTGCGTCTGCCGCCTTTCTGAATCTCTGAACACGGCGTTCCGCGTTAGTCTGTGTTCCGTCTTCCTCTGCGAAGCAGGAGCCGGGTAATACGACATCTGCGTATTTACTGGTCTCGGTCTGGAAGATATCCTGAACCACTAAGAACTCACAGTTCTCCATCGACTTCTCGACAGCCTTTGAGTTCGGGTCGGAGATGACCGGGTTCTCACCGAGTAGGTAGAGACACTTTAACTTGTCGGGGTGCTCTTCGAGAGTCTCGAGCATCTCGGGGATGTGAAGTCCGAGCTTTCCGTTCGGAACCTCGTCAACGCCCCAGTACTCCGCAACCTTCTTTGCCGCAGCGGGGTCGGTGACCTTGAGGTAACCGGCGTAAACGTTCGGAAGTGCGCCCATGTCGCAGGAACCCTGAACATTGTTCTGACCGCGAAGTGCGTTGACTCCGCAACCGGGCTTACCGATGTTTCCTAAAATAGTCTGGATGAATGCGATTGATCTTACGTTGTCGACACCGACCGTGTGCTGGGTGATACCGAGACAGTGAACGAATGCGGTCTTGTGCTGGCACTCGTGGAGCCAGTTGATTGCCTGCATGATGCTCTCTGCCGGGACGCCGCAGACCTTTGCGGTGTTCTCGACGCTGTACTTGTCCTGTGTGACGCACTTCTTGAGGTCTTCGTAGCCCTTTGTTCTGTTCTCCACGAATTCCTTGTCGATCCAGTCGTGCTCGATGATGTATTTCATCATACAGTTGAGTAACTGGATATCGGTTCCGGGGAAGTGCTGAATGTGAAGGTCGGCGTGTCTTGCCGTCGGGGTATTACGCGGGTCGCAGACGATAATCTTTGCGCCTCTCCTCTTACCCTCCATGATTCTGCGTGCGACAATCGGGTGTGCCTCAAAGTTGTTTGAACCGATGATGAAGACAAGGTCCGCGATTGCAAGATCATTGAATGAGTTCGTTGACGCACCTGATCCGAAGACGGCTGCAAGTCCCGCTACGGTCGGGGCGTGGCAAAGACGTGCACAGTGATCAATGTTCGGAGTGTGGAGAACTACACGTGCAAACTTCTGCATTGCGTAGTTGTCTTCGTTACAGCAACGTGCCGATGAGATAACCGCCATCTCATCAGGCTTGTATTTCTTGAAGTTCTCTGCAATAACCGTGAGAGCCTCGTCCCAGGTTGCAGGGCGCTGTTTTCCTGTTGCTTTGTCCTTTACAAGAGGTGTCGTAAGACGGTCCGGGGAAGTAATGAACTCAAATCCGAAAACTCCCTTCGGACACATCTTACCCTGGTTAACCGGTGAGCGCTGAGACGGCTGTGTGTCAATGATTTTGCCGTCTTTCACTACCAGGTTGAACGAACAACCTCCACCGCAGTACGGGCAGGTAGTAGTAACAAACTTAACATCCATAATTTTTACCTGTTTCAGTAATGGGTTATTTTGATTGAATATAAAATTTGTTATTTAATGTATTTTCTTAACGATTCTTCATTCAAGCCCGCACTAACTGTATTTTACAAAATATATTTGTTAACTTATTGTCATTAAAAAATAAGAACATCTATAGAATTCCAAATATAAAATATTTCCTTTATTTATACAGCCTCTGAAATTCTTTACGGATACGACGTAAAATATACCTTACAACATATGCAACAAAACATATATTATTAACAGATCTGTTGAACTTGCAATGATCTTACACGAGGTATCATTACATTAATTATATATATTGTACTTTTAGATAAAATGAGCAAAACAGATTGATTTTGACAGGCATTTGACAGGCAATTGACAATCAAAAAAGGTTAACAAAGCCGGTAAAGTTAACGTGCCACAGCAAAGGGTCAAAATCGGACGAAAATCCGGCGGAATTCAGACCGAATCAGACCGAAAGATCATGAATCGGTTAAACAATATTCATGTACGATCGGGTCCGCGGATATCGCTTGCGCCCGTGCCTCACGGACGGGGAAGATGATTGGGAGAGGTCGGGACAGGAATGGGAACAGGAATGATCATAATACGAACGCCGTATCATGCCGCATATCGACACCTGCCATACGCAACAGCGCCGAGAATAAAAGCACGCAACAGTATCACAAAACCGAAAAACGCCGAAAAAACGATGGACAAAGCGGGAATTGAACCCGCGGCCTCTACCATGCCAAGGTAGCGATCTCCCACTGATCTACTTGCCCGTAAAAGTGTGCTATTATAATTTGACGCTGTAGGATAAAAGAATTTGTTTTTGTATTGCCAATCGCGGAGATGAAAACCCGCTTTGACGGCGGGTGAATGGCGTCGGGGATGATAGCGGCGGATGAATACCGCAAACCGATCCGCGAACCGATAACCGTTAACTCCCGAGAGAACATATAATGAGAGAACATATAATTAAAAACACGGCGTAAATACACGGCGTAAATACACGGCAAACATAATCGGGACAGTCAAAATGAGAGAAGAATACAGAAAATCCGCACACATCTTCTTCGGCATAATAATAGCCCTCTTCATATACTTTGCCGACCGCATCACCGCAACCGCGGTTCTCGGAACAGTAATTCTACTCTCGCTCTGCATATCCGCGGCAATATACAAAGGAAAATACATCCCCCTCTTCTCCCCCATAGTCGCCGGACTCGAACGTGAAGGCGTCTTCCCCGGAAAAGGAACCATACTCTTCTTCATCGGCACCTTCATCTGTCTCCTCCTCTTCCAGAAGGAATACGTCGTCGCCTCCGTGCTCGTGCTCTCCTTCCTCGACGGCGTCTCGACCATAGTCGGCATAAACTTCGGAAAAACGCGGATTTACAAGCACAAATCGCTGGAAGGCTCACTCAGCGGCATAATCTGCGGATTCCTCGCACTGTACCTCTTCCTTCCGATACCGCCCGTCACAGCCGCCGTCACAGCCGTAATCGCAGGCATAACCGAGCTCATCTCTCCCGTCGACGACAACCTCACCATACCGATAGCCGTCTGCATAGCCCTCACCCTTCTCCCATGACCCCGCGATTCCGCATCCGACTCCAAAATCCGACTCCAATCCCGCGGGCAAAATGACTGTATAATATGAGTTACTTACCTTACTGATAATACAGCGATAATACACAGCCTGCGGAAATACGGACACCGTTACCGCACGTTGCCGGCGGATAAACGGCAACAAAGCCCGTTACCGCGGACTCGCGGGACAAAACACAAGAGAAAATGTATATCTCTTTTCAGATCAGTGAATTATAGAAGAAACATCGGGGAGAAACATGGAAGAAGAAGCGAGAAAAATACTGCAACGGCTGATAATTGTCTCCGTAATCCTTGTAATATCAATAATTTTAAACGTCCTGCTCTATATGGGAAGCATACAGCCCGTCAGCTGCCCGTCCCCGGACACCGCGGCAGTACAGGGCTACACATCGCAGTCCATGTCATATCTTGACTACTCCGGCGTATCGCTCGAAGGCGCCGAACTCGCCAAGATAAACGCATACAAGACGAAATTCGCCGGCGCAGACCTCAGAAGAGCCGACCTCCACGGCGCAAAGATGACCCTTGCCGACCTCACGGGCGCAGACCTCTCGGGAGCCGACCTCGTCGGCGCCAAACTGGACTACGCCATCCTCAGAAACGCCGACCTCACGGGAGCGGACTTAAGCTACGCCGATCTCAAATGCGCAGACCTCACCGGCGCCAACCTCAAGGACGCAATCCTCGAAGGTGCCGACATGAACTACATAATCGGCGAATACAAGAGATAAACGGCGAAAAATTATTTTTTTTTTATTTTTGTTTTTTTGTTCTTTTTGTTTTTTTGTTTGTTTTTTTGTTTTTTTTGTTCGTTTTGTTTTTTTTTTGTTTTTCATTCAGTTTCAATCATTTCGGCGTCTTCGCGAAAGCGCCCTAAAACGACGGAAAACGCGGAAACTCACACGAATTTACCCAGCGTCGAGAGCACTCTGGCGCGTGACTTCTGCATATCGGGAACATTGAGAATCTGACCGCTCTTGATGAAGATACGGGTCATGCACCGCACCTCCTCCGGCGGCTGCGACGAAAGCGGCAGGAGAATATGGCTGCCGTCCCCATACTCATAGACCTCCTTCGCCCCGCTCTTATTCCCGCAACGCGAGACCGGAATGCCGTCGATCTCCACGATATCGAACGAAAAGTCAATCGCAGGCGCATTCGCGAGAGCACCGCCGATGCCGAACGCATCCACGCAGTCATTCAGATTCGAGACATCCTCGGGGCTCATATCGCCGGAAAGGAAGATGCCGACCTCCGTAAAGCCGTTGATATCCAGTTCCCAGCGGAGTTCCTCGATAAGACGGCGGACACTGCCGCTGTTCTCCCGCATCTCCAGCCTCACCGCAGCCGCACCCGCCTTTGCCGCCGCAATCGCGTCATGCTTCACATCCCCGACGGTGCCGCAGACCATCACCCGCGAGACCTCCGCCGGCATATACCTCTCGAACGCATTTCCGGCATTGTTCAGGTTGGAATGGCACATCACGAAGTTATGCGGCATCACATCGATATGCGGAATACCCGCCGGCGCAACTGCGCTGTTAACCCCGTCAAAGCCACCGATCCATGCCGCACGCTCGACAGCGGCGACAATCGCCGGATGAACCCTTCCCGCACACAGGGAATAGACCGGAACCTTCTCCGCACACAGCTTAATGAACGCCGCCGCCGTCGCCGTTCCCGAAGCCTGACTCAGAAAACCGAGCAATGCCGTCTCGAACCTTGCGAAATCAAGATAATTGCCCGTAATCCGCATAACCGGCTCTCCCGAATAGAACATGCTCCCTTCGGGCATTGCATAGACATCGATATCGATACCCTCCAGAAGATTCAGGGCATCGCCGAGCCCGCAGAAAATTCCCCATTCGTTCGGCAGAACCGATGCCGTAATCTCAACCGTAACCCGCGGATTGACATTATCCACGGTCAGCATATCCAGACATCTCTTCAGGCAGATATCGCTGCATTCGCCTGCTTTAATCAGTTCTTCACCTGCAATCTGAAAAATACCCATTAAAGATAAATGAGTTCATCATCACCATAACTGTTTTGTTAGGATTGCGGGGATGCGGCGGGAATGCGGATGCGTCGGGGATGCAGGGAATGCCCGTGGGAATGCGGCTGTGATGCAGCGGAATGACCGTCCAATGCAGTCCAAAACGAAGTCCGCAATGCCGACCCGCATAACCGGCATAACCCGCATAAACAGCATAGCATAACAGCATCATAACCGGCATGGCATAACAGCATCATAAATAATGAATCAGCGACAAAACTAATGGAAACAATACGGGATTTGAATATGCTGGGAATAATAGGAGGAACAGGTCTTTTTCACGCAGAGATACCGCCGCTTGACAAAACAACAATCGCAACGCCTTACGGACCCGCGGAAGTCTGGCTCGGCGACATAGCGATAGTAATGCGGCATCAGTTCTCGACGCCGCCGCACAGAATCAACCACCCCGCACTGCTCTCGGCAATGGCAATCGCCGGCGTCGACAGAATAATAGCCTTCGGCTCCGTAGGCTCGCTCAAAAAAGAATACCCCGTCGGATCAATCGTCCTTCCCGACGACTACTACAGCCCCTCGCAGATACCGACCGTTCACAACAACGCAATCGGGCACGTCGCACCCGCAATCGACCGCGAACTCATCGCAAAGATACATGACGCCGTCCCCGAAACCATAGTCGGCGGCACCTACGTCCAGACCCGCGGACCAAGATTCGAGACGGTCGCGGAGATAAAGAACCTCGTAAACGCGGGCGACATCGTCGGCATGACCGTCGCCGGCGAAGCCGCGATAGCAAACGAACTGGGCATTCCCTTCGCCGCCGTCTGCATGGTCGACAACTACTGCAACGGACTCTGCAAGGATGAAATCTCATACGAAAGCATCCTTAAAACCTCAAAAGACAATGTGGAAAAGACCAACCGCATGATAAGAACCGTCATCGACATCCTCGGATGAAAAACAATACAATAAATACAAAAATAAATACAAAACCATTTTCGAAAACTCTGCCGAAAACTCTGCCGAAAACATTGCCAATACCTGCCAACTTTTTATAAATACAACGCCAAGAAGTATTCATGACAGAAGACGGGGACTATCGTGAATACGATATATTTGGCGATCAGAAACCCTCGCTCATAAAAGGAACTCTGATCGACGGCAGAAAACAGGACATCTACATCGGCGAAACAGGACTCATAGAGGAGATATCTGAAAAATACTCCGGAAAATGCGGCGAACCCGAATTCATAATCGACGCAACGGCAACGGCGGCATCGCCCGCATTCGCCAACACCCACGGACATGCGGCAATGGCCCTCCTCCGCGGATATGCCGACGACATGCACCTGCAGGAATGGCTCTCCGAGAAGATATGGCCGCTGGAAGCGCACCTCACCGGCGACGACGTCTACTGGGGCACAAAACTCGCCTGTATCGAGATGATAAAGTCGGGAACCGTCGCCTTCAACGACATGTACTTCTTCATGGACATGGCGGCAAAAGCCGTAGACGAGATGGGAATAAAAGGCGTCCTCTCCCACGGATTCATCGATTTCGGCAGCGAAGAAAAACGCGAATCCGAGATTAAGGCTACCGAAGCCCTCTGCAAACACATCAGCGGCATGAAAAACCCGCGGATTAAAGCCGCGGTCGGACCCCACGCACCCTACACCGTCTCGAAAGAAGGACTCAAATGGTGCGCCGAATTCTCGAAAGAAAAGAACATAATGCTCCACACCCACCTCTGCGAGACCGAAAAAGAGGTAAAGGACTGCATTGAGGCAAACGGCGTTCGTCCCGCAAAACTCCTCGACGACTGCGGATGCCTCTCGGAAAGAACGGTCGCCGCACACTGCTGCTGGCTCGACGATGCCGACTGCGAGCTCCTCGGCAAACGCGGTGTCTCCGTATCGCACAACCCCTGCTCGAACATGAAACTTGCCGTAAACAGGGCAATGCCGTATCAGAAACTCATAGACAGCGGCGTTAACGTTACCCTCGGCACAGACGGCTGCTCCTCGAACAACAACCTCGACATCCTCGAGGAGATGAAGACCGCGACACTTTTGCAGAAATTCTACTGGAACTCCGACACCGTCCTCCCCGTTCACGAAGCAGTAAAGATGGCGACCTCCGCCGGAATGAAAGCGCTCGGATTCGGCGGCGGCAGCCTCAAGGCCGGAAACCCCGCAGACATTGTCCTCTTCAGGACAAACGTATCCTGCATGACGCCGCTCTACAACACGAACTCGAATATCGTCTACTCCGCAAACTCCAATGCCGTCGACACCGTGTTCTGCAACGGCCGCGTCCTCATGTATGACGGCTTTATCCCCAGCGAAGAAGAGATCTGCATGAAAGCCTCGCAGACCGCGAAAAACCTCATAGGCAGATACCTCGACTCCGCGGGCAAAAACTGAGCAAAACCGAACAGGCGGCACTGCCGGAAAATTCCCACATTTTTTTAACGATAAACGTGAACGGAACTCTCCTTCAATTGAAGGCACGGGATAAAATAAAGACAGATATAAAGACCGAAAAAGAGCATCACAATTGGATTAAAGCCTGTTAAAGCCCGTATTCCTTTTTAAGATCCGAAAGATCATAACGCGGCTGTCTTCGCAATTGCTCCAACTCTTCGCGGATAACGCATTTTTCAACAGGTCTGAGCTCCCTCATGATTGTTTTTGAAATTGACTCGCGACCTATGCGGCGTGAGAGTATTTCCTTATAGACAGCATCTGAGACCTCTAAAGTCCTCATAATAGTATCTTGGCAGTAAAATACCATAATCATTCTGGATGAAAAACCGGATTTAATAAGCGTATTTGGGTAAAATACGTAAAAAAAGATTATTGATTGGTTGTTCTCTTCCTGTATTCGAGAACATCATCATAGATCTTGTAGGAATCGCCGTTATCGTAGTGTGCGACGACAACAATTCTGTCAGTGCCCTGTGTGCCGTCAAGCTTCAACTCCCTGTTGACATCGGGCAGCATCGAATTCGTCAGTATTTCGCCGGTCGAGAGATAAGCCGTCACATCAAGACCCTTACACATGTAAAGTCCGTCGCCGCCGCGTGAGATAACCGTAATCTTGGCATTGAGCGGATCTTTCTCGGCATCGCAGACCATCTTAAGATAACTCGGGACACTGTCCACAGGTGTGGGCGTAAGCGAAAATCCGGGTGCGGTCTGGGAAGGTGCCGCCGTTCCCGACGCCGGTGTCTGTGTCGGTGCATTTCCGCTACCCGTACATCCTGCCGACAAAACGACGGCAGCAATAACAAGAACCATTCCAATGAATAACAATCGTTTCATGGTCAAGATGTAGGCTCTATGTATATATCTTCTTTTGCTTAAGTGTAAAATCGGGTAAAAGGGGAAAACGGTAAAAGGGCAAGAGGGGGAAACAGGGCAAGCGGGTGAAACGGAAAAAGGGGTCAGATTTGGACGGAATAGGGGAAAAGGGGTAAGATAAGGGTGGAATACGGGATAAGGCAAAACGGGATTGAATAAAAGATATCAAAAAACGCGTAAAAACGTAAATTACGCCCTTACCGCAATCGAGAGGATATCGCCGTCGTGAAGCCTGTGATTGAGACCCACACGCTGGGCATCGTGCTTGACCGACTTGCCCCAGACCTTGGCGTATCTGAACTTCTCCACGAAATCGCGGTGCAGCTTGTTGCAGACCGCCTCCACCGTCGCCGGCTCGCGGACGATTAAAGGCACCTCGAGATCCGCCTTGCCGCCGACCGGCTTGAGATAAATCCTGATAAAACCGAGCTGGTCGTAGATCTCGTCCTTCAGCTTCTCTATGTTGTAACCGCTGTGTGCCGAGAGCATTATCGGCGGCTTTCCGAAACGTGCGGTAACGTCCCTGATAATCTCCTGCCTGTGCTCCTCGTCGACAAGATCAATCTTGTTAATCGCAAAGAACGCGGGGATATAGACGCGGCTGCCCATCATCGCGTCCACGAAATCATCCTGCGTCACGGGACCGCGGGTAAGCACATTCGCGTTCATAATCTTGTTCTCGGCAAGAATCGCCCTGACCTCGTCGAGGTCGAGATCCGTGCTGCCGACCGTGTTCAGCCTGATACCGCCGTATCCCGTCTTCTTTATCGTGATATCCGGCTTCTGTTTGTTGATTCTGATGCCGGCATCGTAAAGCTCCTTGATAAGAACATTGATATGCTTCTCGTTGAAGACATCGCCCAGAAGAAGAATGAGGTCCGCGCTCCTGACAACGCCGATGACCTCCTTGCCGCGGCCCTTGCCCATGGCGGCGCCGGCGATAAGACCCGGAATATCGAGAATCTGGATATTGGCGCCCTTGTGCTCCATTGCGCCCGGCACCACCGTAAGCGTCGTGAAAGCATAATTTGCCGTCTCGCTCTCCGCACCCGTGACCTTGTTTAAGAGCGTCGATTTACCGACCGAAGGGAAACCTACCAGAACGACGGTGCCGTCGCCGGACTTCTTGACCGAATAACCCTCGCCTGTTCCCGACGATGCCATGGCACGCGCTACGGCTTCATCCTTGATTCGGGCGAGCTTGGCTTTCAGCCTTCCGATATGCTGGGCTGTCGCCTTATTGTATTTGGTATTTCGAATCTCGTCCTCGATTGCTTTGATCTCTTCTTCAAACGTGGGCATATTGTGCTGTTATTAATGGTGCTTGATTCTACTTATTTATAGTGCAATAATCCCGTGCAATAATCTCATATTTCGGCAACGGCATACCGCATTTCTTAAGGCGGCTTTTCGAACTCCGATGCCTTACCTTTGCCGTGTCAGGCAGAGTCTTTTCAAAGTTCGTTTATCAAGTTTTAAGTACTTGCCGATGCAAAATATAAATGCACATTTTACTGATTTGTGCTGATATAGTGTAGAGGCCAATCATGCAGGACTCTCACTCCTGCGACTCGGGTTCAAATCCCGATATCAGCACTTTTTGGATGAGTTTTCATAAGCACTTCATACGTCTTTCACACATCATTCACACATCATTCACACATCATTCACACATCATTCACACATCTTTCACATATCTTTCACACGTCTTTTATAAGCAATTTTAAGTCCGCACTTTTCGGCACAACTTACGGGTTATTTGCGGTATTCGCCGGCATTAACCGCCCGTATACGTCATCCGTACCTTTATGAGAATTGTTTTCGCAAAATATCCGTAATTATCAATCGTTATAAATACTCATCATACCGGCGCTCATATTCAAAATTAATGAACATCAAGGTGCGGCACGTCGATTCAGTCGTGAATATTCCGCCATTCAAAAACAACAAAGCGCCAATTGTTTCATTTTGGTTTGGCTCAATGTATCAATTCACGGGGTGCGTTAAAGGCTTTGTCCTCGCAATTCGATAAATTTTCGACGATTTTTCAATCTGAAAGCGTATTTCAGACAATAACTATTTATGTGTAAATAACAACCTTGTCTATGAGGTATTTAGTAAAATGTCAAGTGATTTACCTATCGCAGCAGTCGTAAGAATTGCAAAGAAGAGCGGTGCAGAGAGAGTCGGAAACGACGCAGCAGAAGCACTCGTTGCAGCAGCTGAGGCATACGTCGCAAAGATCTCCGCAGAAGCAAACAAACTTGCATCACATGCAGGCAGAAAGACAATAAAGAAAGAAGACATTGACATGGTTGTCAAAGCCTAAATTCTTTTTTTTCTGAAAATAAGTTGCAATAATTACCGAATTTCGTTTAAACCAATTTTACCGATACAGTTATTACAGTGCCGATTGTCGTTATTGCGGCTATTTCAGGCTTGTTTCCGTTTTCGTATTGCTGTTTCCGTTAACGTTACCGCAGTCACTGCTCTTTTTCGCGGATGATAAACAGCTTATCCTTCGGTCTTACCGTGAAAGGAAGCTTAATGCCGCATCTCTCCCCGCGTGAGACAGAGTCCACGGATTCATGCTCCACTTGAATCTCGCCGACATCGGCGTATTCCGCCGGCGTATTCCTGCCGTAGACGAGGATTCTGTCGCCGACCTTAAGAGTCCCCGCACGGATGAGGAACTCGGCAACGCCGATACGGTTGTAAAAATTCACGACCTCGCCGCAGAAGACCTTCATCACGCGTGACTGCGGACCCGGGCTTATCCAGTCGTCGTCGAGTCCGAAATAGAAGCCTTCCGAAAATCCGCGGTTGTAGGCATCGGCAAGCTCCGCCTTGAGACCCTCCAGCATCGCGGGAGTGACGCTGCCGTCGGAGAACGCGTCCATCGCCGTTCTGTAACACGAGACCGTCGCTTTCACGTAATCCGCGGATCTGCTGCGCCCCTCAATCTTGAATGCGCTCACGCCGGCATCGCGGAGCTTATCGAGGTGCTCAATCATGCAGAGATCCTTCGGGCTTAAGACATAGTCCTCGCCGATAACATACGAATTGGCGGCATCCTCGACGTCGGTTATCCGATACAGCCGCCTGCACGGCTGAATGCACCGACCGCGGTTGGCAGACTTTCCAAACGCTGACGTCGACATAAAACACCTCCCGGACTCGCTCACGCACATGGCGCCGTGGACAAAGACCTCGAGCTCGCAGTTGACCCCTTCCGCAACAGCGGCATCGTGAATCTCGCGGATATCCTTAAGAGAGCATTCGCGGGCGAGAACAACCCGCGAAACACCCAGATTCGCGTAGAACTTCAGCGCCGCGATATTCGAGACGCTCGCCTGCGTCGAGAGATGAATCGGAATCCCCAGCTCCTTTGCAATCGAGATTACCGCCGCATCCCAGCAGATAACCGCGTCAACCGCCGCCGACTTCGCGGCTTCGAGAGCCCGACGGACCTTGGGCAGTTCGGAGTTGTAAACGATGGTGTTCAGCGTAAGATAACCCTTCATTCCCCGCGAATGAAGAAAATCCATGACGTTTCCAAGCTCGCTCAGCTCGAAGTTGCCGGCGCTGTCACGCATATTCATGACCTTCGTCCCGAAATAGACCGAATCCGCACCGCACATAGCCGCGGTCTTAAGCGAGGCATGATCCCCCGCGGGTGCAAGAAGCTCGGGCATATCCGACCTTTTTTCATTCGTTTCATGAAAAACGTGACTCATTACAGAATAGTTGTAATTCAACGGAATAATACTTTGTTAAAATGCGCAGAGCGGCAAAATATCAAATTATCAGGATATCAAATTCTCAGGATATCAAAATATCAGGATATCAAAATAGCAAAATATAAAGAAAAAAGATTTGCGGATTTTTAAAGATATTATCCGTTTCTGGTGCTGTCGACGTTCTTATTGTTCTTTGCGGCATTCTTCTTCTCAAGCTCTCTGAGCTGGAAATTGTAAACCGGCTTGTTCCTGCCGACCTTCGGGTGCGAAAGCTTCTGATCTTTCTTACCCAAGTGCTCCCCTCTGAATCTCGCGCCGAAATACTTGTAGGACGCCGAGAAGGTCGCAACTCCGACTACAACAAGCACAATCGAACCTATCGCCGAAGGAGTGAGAATAATTGCAACGCCGTTCGGAGTCAGAATCGATACCAAAGTGAGATGAACGGCACCCAGAATTGCGGCTATCATCACGGAGACGCGGACCGTCATCTTATCCTTGAACATCCTGTACATCAGTGCCGACGCAACACCCGCGGCAAGCGTGGCAATCGCACAGGAGAACATCGTAGCGCCGCCGAAAAACAGCCTGCTGGTTGCGCCCATTACCGCCGCGCCCAGTGCAACGGCGGGACCGAACCAGAGACCGCCGGCAATCGGACCGACATCCCTAAAATTGATGAGTACATTGTCGTTTGAGAAACCGATAAGATTACCCAGGACCGAGAGAGAGCCGAAGATAAGTATACCGAGCGCCGTTCTCTTTTTGCCGGATATATTCTCGTTATCGGGATCCAAAATACCAGTTATTCCGAAGAAACCTCCGAGAACACAGCAGAATAAAATGCACCCTATTACGAAATTGATTATATCTATCCAGAACAGCAAGTTACCGTCCATGGTATCACCTTAATGATTAATCTGTGCAACGGCATTAATAAAGTATCGATATACGCAAAAGTATCGGGATACGCAAAATTACGGGTATGCGGATACCTTTCGCCGTCAGTCAGGATACACGACCTGATGCCCGTCGGGATGCCGGTCGGATAACCGTCAATACCCGTCGTGAGACCCCTCGGTATACCCGTCAAGATACCCCTTAACGGCGCTCCAGCACTCAATCTTTTCGGCAAGACTCACGGCGGCATTCGCGGGACTCGTCGACGGCATGACCAGAACGTCGATATCCGGAAACTCTGCGGAAAAATCCTTAAAGAACCGCGAGAATATCTTCCCCGCACCCGTTCTGCCGTTGAGAAAGATCACACGCACGGACGGATTTTCCTTGACGAATCCCGCAATGTCGTTTCCGACCGCGTCGCGTATCGTGGAATCGCTGCTCCCCTCCCGCAGGCATTCGGATGCGGCGTCCCAGAGGGCAATATGCCTGCGCTTCATCTCCTCAACCCTCCGCGAATACGGCAGGGCGGCATCTATTCCCAGAACCGCGTCCATAATCCTCCAGAACTGATTATGCGGATTGCCGTAATACTCCCGCCTCTCAAGGGACATGACGCTTGGAAAGCTGCCCAGAATCAGGACTCTCGGGGATACCCCGCAGACCGCCGGCAGACCTTCGCCGCGGTAAACACCGCGAACGGAAGAATCGCAACCCGAAGAATCACGAACGGACGCATCGCGACCTGAAGAACGGGAAGTCCTAAAGGAGCTGGACGGACGGGGAGACTCGGAAGTGCGTGCAGAACGGGAACTGCGGGAACTGCGTGAAGAGCGCTCGGGAGACATATCTAATAATTGTCACCGGAGTAAAAAATCACTTTCACACCGCGTGCCCCTATACTCATTAATATTAAGTTACAAATCGATCTCTGTAAAAACATATGGACACAATAAAAATTCGCGGAGCAAGGGAGCACAATTTACGGAATATATCCCTTGATCTGCCCAGAGATAAGCTGATTGTAATAACGGGCGTCTCGGGCTCGGGTAAATCCACACTCGCTTTCGATACAATATATGCCGAGGGACAAAGGCGTTATGTCGAGTCCCTTTCGGCATACGCACGTCAATTTTTGGGTCAGATGAACAAGCCCGACGTCGACTCCATAGACGGTCTCTCGCCGGCAATATCCATAGAACAGAAGACCACCTCCAAAAATCCGAGGAGTACGGTCGGCACGGTAACCGAAATTTACGACTATCTGAGGCTTTTATACGCAAGAATCGGAAAACCGCACTGCCCGACGCACGGCACGCCGATTGAGGCGCAGTCCCCCGAACGCATAGCCGACACAATAATATCCATAGCGGAGAACGGCGGCAATGCGGAATCGGCGGAATCTGCCGGTTCTGCGGGATCGGCAGGTTCGGCAGGTACGGCAGTAACGCCGGATGTCACGGTAACGATACTTTCGCCCATAATCCGTCAGAAAAAAGGAACCTACCAGCAGGTTCTGCGTGATCTCGACAGCCGCGGCTATACGCGTGCGCGTGTCGACGGAAAGATAGTCAGAACCGACGAAGAGGTCACCTTGCAGCGTTACGTAAAGCACGACATCGAGATAGTCATAGACAGGCTCGATCCGCTTGACGAACGCTCGCGTCTCGTTGAAGCCGTCGAAAACGCACTCAAGAACTCGAACGGGCTCGTAACCGTCATCTTCGACTCCGAAGACGCCGGCGGCAACCGCGTCAGCACAGAGAAGATATTCTCATCGCAGCTGTCCTGTCCTATCTGCGGCTTCTCCTACGAGGAACTGCAGCCGAGAATGTTCTCGTTCAACAGCCCGTTCGGCGCCTGCCCCGAATGCAACGGTCTCGGATTCAGGATGGATTTTGACCCCGACCTCATCATCCCCGACAAAAACCTCTCCCTCTCCGAGAACGCGGTCGCCACATACCGCAACTTCCTCGACGGCTACCGCGTCCAGTATCTCGCAACCGTGGCAAAACACCACAACTTCAGCATATTTACGCCGATAAAAGACCTCACCGAAGAACAGTACAATGTCCTCATGTACGGCTCGAACGAGGTAATCCGCTTCAACATGAGCATGAAGGGCGGCGACGTCGAATGGTCGCACAACGGCACATGGGAAGGACTTCTCCCGCAGGCAATGCGCCTATACTCCCAGACGAAGTCCGAATACCGCAAGAAAGAACTTGAAAAGTTCATGCGAATCTCCGAATGCCAGTCCTGCAAAGGAAAACGCCTCAGCCCCAAAGCTCTCGCGGTCACAATCGCGGACAAATCCATCATCGACGTAACCGAGATGTCCGTCTCCGACTGCATAAAGTTCTTCAACGGACTTAAACTGAGCGAGAAGGACGCCGAGATCGCAAGGCTCATACTGAGGGAGATAACTTCGAGACTCAGGTTCCTCGAAGAGGTGGGGCTCGGATATCTGACGCTATCGAGGAGTTCGGGAACGCTCTCGGGCGGCGAAGCGCAGAGAATCAGGCTTGCAACCCAGATCGGCTCCAACCTCATGGGCGTCCTCTATGTCCTCGACGAACCCTCCATCGGTCTTCACCAGCGCGACAACCATAAACTCATCGAGACCCTGCAAAAGCTCAAAAACCTCGGAAACACCCTCATCGTCGTCGAGCACGACGAAGACACCATCCGCGAGGCAGACTTCGTCGTCGACATAGGTCCCGGCGCCGGCGTCCACGGCGGTCGTGTCGCGGCAATCGGAACGCCAAAGGAGATAGAAGGATTCAAGGATTCACTCACGGGAATGTATCTCAGCGGCGCCGAAAAGATAGAACTGCCGGCGGTGCGCAGGAAGAGCGACTCCTTCATTCACCTGAAAGGGTGCAGAAAGAACAACCTCAAATCGATAAACGTCGACGTCCCGATGGGCGTTCTGACCGTAATCACCGGCGTTTCCGGAAGCGGCAAGTCCACGCTCGTCTACGACACCCTCTACAACGGTCTCATGAAGGAGATCAACCGTTCCAAGACCGACACCTACTACGATTCGATATCCTTCGACGATAAACCCGACAAGGTAATCGTCATCGACCAAAGCCCGATAGGCAGAACGCCGCGCTCAAACCCGGCGACCTACACAAAGGTCTTCGACGACATCAGAGCCATATTCGCCGAGACAAAGGAGGCAAAGATCCGCGGGTATAATGCCGGCAGGTTCTCGTTCAATGTCAAAGGCGGACGCTGCGAAGCCTGCAGCGGCGACGGACTCATCAAGATAGAGATGAACTTTCTCCCCGACGTCTATGTCGAGTGCGAGGAATGCAAAGGAAAACGCTACAATGCCGAGACCCTCGAGGTAAAGTTCAAGGGTAAATCGATTGCCGACGTATTGGACATGACAGCCGCCGAAGCCCTCGAACTCTTCGAGAATCACGCGAATGCGAGGGCAAAGCTCGACACTCTCTGCAAGGTAGGTCTCGGATACCTCAAACTCGGTCAGAGCTCGACGACGCTCTCCGGCGGCGAAGCGCAGAGGATTAAGCTCACAAAAGAGCTTTCAAAGCGTGCCACGGGCAAGACCGTCTACATACTGGACGAACCGACGACGGGTCTGCACTTCCACGACGTCAAAAAACTGATAAGCATCCTCGAGGCGCTCGTCGACAAAGGAAACACCGTAATCGTCATAGAACACAATCTGGACGTCATCAAATGCGCCGATTACATCATAGACCTCGGACCCGAGGGCGGCGACAAAGGCGGGGAGATAGTCACGACCGGCACCCCCGAAGAGGTCGCAAAGTGCAAAAAGAGCTATACGGGACAGTTTCTGGTGCCGCTTCTGAAGAAGAAGAGTAAATAAGAAGAGAAATACGGATGAGGACTTATGCCTGACCTGTCACTGATACCCAACGAACCCGGTAGCTACCAGTATAAAGACAGCGACGGCAACATCATCTATGTCGGCAAGGCAAAAGACCTCAAAAAAAGGGTTTCCAGCTACTTCAACCGCACCTTACACGACAAAAAGACGCAGGCGCTCGTAAAATCCATAGCCTCGATAGACTTCATAGTCACGGGCAGCGAGGTCGAGGCGTTAATCCTCGAGAATAACCTCATAAAACGATATCAGCCGCGATATAACATAGATCTCAAGGACAGCAAGAGCTATGCCTATATCCGGATGACCGCCGACGAATACCCGACCGTCACGATAGCGAGGAAAAAGGGAGATTCGGGAGAGTATTTCGGTCCGTTCGTCTCGGCAAAGGAACGCGACTATGTCCTTTCGGTCATAAAAAAGACCTTCAAACTGCGTTCCTGCCGGAAACTGCCCAAACGCCCCTGCCTGCGTGCCCATATCGAGACCTGCAGCGCCCCGTGCACGAACAGGATAACGAAAGAGGAGTATCTGGCGCAGGCAAAGAAGGCATCCGCGGTCCTTAAGGGCAATGCGAAGGAGATTATCCGCGCCCTTGAGGACGAGATGAAGACATTCTCGGCGAATCTGGAGTTCGAGAAGGCCATGCTCTGCCGCGATCAGATAGCGGCACTGAAACATCTTGCCGACCGCCAGCATATCGAGCAGAAAAAAATCACGGACGAGGACGTAATCAACTACGCGGAGCGCGACGGCAGGATATACCTCATGCTCTTCTCGGTCTGGAAGGGCTGCCTCGCCGAGAAACAGGAGTTTGTATTCGATGCCGGCGAGGACGTCTCCGAATCGATTGAAGAGTTCATAATCCAGTATTATTCCGAGAACGAACCCCCGTCCGAGCTTATCCTGCCCGAAGCCGTAAGCGACGCCGTCGGCGAATTCCTCACACGCCGGAAGGAAAAGAAGGTCACGGTCACGGTCCCGCAGAAGGGCGACAAGAAGATACTCCTCGATCTCGTGGCGCACAATGTCGCGACCATATTCTTCGGCGGCGAATCCAAGGTGAAAGAGCTCGGAAAACGCCTGCATCTGCCAGAAGAGCCGCAGGTCATCGAGTGCTTCGATATCTCGCATCTCTCCGGCACGGCAATGGTCGGATCCATGGTGCAGTTCCGCTACGGAAAACCCGACAAGAGCAATTACCGCAGGTTCAGGATAAAGACGGTCGATAAGATAGACGACTTCGCATCCATAGCCGAGGTCGTGAAACGGCGCTACCTGCGGCTCAAAAACGAGGGCGAAGAGTTCCCCGACCTGATTATCATCGACGGCGGCAAGGGACAGCTGTCTTATGCCAAGGCTTCTCTCGACGAGATCGGCGTCAAGATTCCGATAATCTCGGTTGCCAAGCGCGAGGAAGAGATATTCGTCCCCGGATTTTCGTATCCGCTGCCCATGAAGCGCAGCGAGAAAGCCTCGCTCTTCATACAGGAGATACGCGACGAGGCACACAGATTTGCCATCACCTACAACCGCCTGCTCAGAAGCAAAGAGATCTCGGACGACAACTGAGACCACCGAAACCTGCCGCCGAAGAGAAAAATGGTAAAGCGCTAAGAGCCTTGAAGAGAATATAACAGTAATAATAAATGCGGATCCGAAATGGAAAGAGTCAACGTCCCTTTTGAACTGGCAAGCGATTTTAAACCGAAAGGTTCACAGCCCAAAGCCATAGCGGAGCTTGTGGAAGGCCGGAAGAAAAACCTCAGATGTCAGACTCTTCTCGGCGTAACCGGCTCGGGAAAGACCTTCACCATAGCCAACGTCATCGCCGCGTTCAACAAACCCACCCTTGTGCTGGCGCATAACAAGACACTTGCGGCGCAGCTCTGGAACGAATTCCGCGACTTCTTCCCGAAGAACCGCGTGGAATACTTCGTATCCTACTACGACTATTATCAGCCGGAATCCTACATTCCGCAGAGGGACATCTATATCGAGAAAGATGCCCAGATCAACCCCAAAATCGAGCAGATGAGGCTCTCCGCGACGGCATCCCTGCTCTCGAGGAGCGACGTCATTGTCGTCGCTTCCGTCTCCGCGATATACGGCGCAGGAAACCCCGAAAACTTCGAGTTCATGGGCTTCGAGATCAATGTCGGCGACAGAATAAAGCGCAGAGAACTCCTCTCCCGCCTCGTCGACGTCCTCTTCGAGAGAAACGATCTCGAACTCGCCCCTGGACGTTTCCGCGCAAAAGGCGACACCGTCGACCTGATTCCGGGCTACATGAACAATATAATAAGGGTAGAGTTCTTCGGCGACGAGATCGAGAGAATCACCGAGATTGACAAGATCACCGGCAAAAAAATTCAGTCGCTCAACTACTTCTTCATCTACCCCGCAAAACAGTATATCGTCCCCGAGGACGAGAAAGCCGGGGCAATTGAGGAGATAAAGGCGGAACTCGAGGAGCGTGTGAAGCAGCTCGGCGTCCTTGAGGCTCACCGCCTGCGGCAGAAGACCCTCTACGATCTCGAGATGATAGAGGAGACCGGCTCCTGCAAAGGCATCGAGAACTACTCCAGATTCTTCGATCACCGCAAAAAGGGCGAGAAACCGTTCTGTCTTCTGGATTACTTCCCGAAGGATTTCCTCATGGTAATCGACGAGAGCCACCAGACACTCCCTCAGGTTCGCGGGATGTTCAACGGCGACAGATCGCGAAAACAGACCCTTGTCGATTACGGATTCAGGCTCCCGTCGGCGCTCGACAACCGTCCCCTCGTCTTCACCGAGTTCGAGGAATACATGAGAAACGTAATCTTTGTATCCGCAACCCCGGGCGAATACGAGGCAAAACACTCGGAGCAGGTAGTCGAGCAGATTATAAGACCTACGGGACTCGTCGACCCCGAGGTCTTCGTAAGACCGGTCAACGGTCAGACGCAGGACCTGCTGAAAGAGATTAAAAAGACAATCAAACGGGGAAACCGTGCCCTCATAACCGCGCTTACGAAGAAACTTGCCGAGGAACTCACGGAGTATCTCGCCGCAAAGGGCATAAAGACGAGATATCTCCACTCGGATATCGACACAATCGAGAGAACCGAGATCATCCGCGAGCTGCGGCTGGGCAAATTCGACGTCCTCGTCGGCATCAACCTCCTCCGCGAAGGTCTGGACATCCCCGAGGTAGGATTCATCGGCATCCTCGACGCCGATAAGGAAGGATTCCTCCGTGATACGCGAAGCCTTATTCAGACCATCGGAAGAGCGGCAAGAAACGCCGATTCATACGTCGTCCTCTACGCCGATAAGATGACGGACTCGATAAAAGGCGCTCTTGCCGAGACGAAACGCCGCCGCGACATGCAGATGGAGTTCAACCGCGAGCACGGAATAACCCCGCAGACCATAGTCAAACCGATAAAAGAGAAGGAAGCCGATATCACGGACACGAAACATATTCCGCGTGTCGACATCCCGAATTACCTCATCGAACTCGAGCAGGAGATGCAGGCAGCCGCGGACTCGCTCGACTTCGAGCGTGCGATTAAAGTCCGCGATCAGATCAAGAAGATCAAAAAAGATTACGATCTCTGAGATTCAAATCCGAGATTCGAATCCGATCCGATATTCGAATCGGAGATTCAAAGTTTGAGATTCGGGCAGGTATTCAGAGTTCGCCGCAGCGGACAAGACCCTGCCTGAACTCCTCTATATATTCGTCCATAGAGAGACTGCCCTCGGGAAACGGACAGTCGATATCATACATCCTGTCTATCATCGGATCGGAGGGAAGGAGCATGAACTCCGTCCCCGTCTTCTCCGCGGCTTCGATAAGGGCTTTTCTGAAAGGACCTATGCAGTAGGCGATCCTTTTCTTATACGTATTCCGCGTCTTCTCCAGATATCCGCACAGACGGTAGACCTCAATCCTGTGAAAATCCTTTCTGACCCGCGGATCCTGATTCTTGCCGAGCATGTAATGATAATTGGCATACGGATACATCAGCTCGAGTTCGGCGGGAACCGTCCCGCAGGTCCCGAAGATGGTGATATGATAGCGGTCGGGAGTCAGAACACTGTCGATGATTTTGTGAAAGAGCTTATGACTCGGGCTCGAACTGTAGGGTTTTCTGAGAGCACACGGGATGAAAATACCTATCTCGCGGGGTGCAATCTCGTATTCGTCGATGATATAGCGGTATGCCTCCTCGAATTCGGAGCGGTAGAAAGGCGGATCGTAGATCTCGTACTCCCGCCCTTTTCTGTCGAAGACGCGTTCGGTAACGGTATGCTCCGGAACGGAATGCTCGGGACGGGCATTCGAATGAACGGTCTGCGAATTCCGCGGATCTTCCGTAGTCACCCCCGATCACTCCGCTGCCGGCTCTATCTCGAGCATCTCGAGCTCATAGGTAAGTTCCTTGCCCGCCATAGGGTGATTGCCGTCGACCTTAATCTTCTTCCCCGCGATATCGAGGACTTTTACGAGAGCCTTATTTCCGTTCGGCAGCTTTATCGAGATCATCTCCCCGACCTGCGGATCGTATTTGAAGCTCAGAAACGACTTCCTTATGCTGAATACCAGTTTCGGATTGTATTTGCCGTAGGCATCCTCGGGTGCGAGTTTTACCTCACGGATTTCGCCCGCCTTCATGCCGATAAGCGTATCCAGAAAGACCTGATTTATACTGCCGTCGCCCAAAACAATCTCCTGCGGACTGCCGTCATGCTCCTCCGAGACCTCTCTGGAGGATTCGAATATCTCCCCTTCGGGGGTTCGGGTAGTAAAATGAACCTTTACCCTGTCGCCGAGTTTCGCCCCTGCTGAATCGTCTGCCATAATATTGCCGAATTTCCTTTTTTCCGGCGGCATCCGACATATACCGATACCGCCGTAAATAACTCATCAATAACTGCATATCTGTTTGTTGCCTTAAAACATAAAGGTGAAACATTACCGAAAACATAACCGACATAACCGACATAACCGAAAACATAACCTACATGACCGAAAACATAACCGAAAACATAGCCGAAAACATAACCGACATGACCGAAAACATAGCCGAAAACATAACCTGCATACAGTAAAACACAGTAAAACAAAACCGACATAAAGGTAAAACATATACCGGATCCTATACCTAAAGGTAAGCACATTACATTTACGACATTAAACAGATTACCTCTTGACAATGCGCATTTTATCGTCAAAAAAGCGCAGAAAAATTTTTTCAGTTAACTCTGATTGTCTGAATATGCACTACGTAATTCCATTAAAACAGGTACATTGTTAAGATAATAAGATTAACACACATGCATTTATATGAAGGGAATATTTGACAAAATATAAATACCGAATACAACTTAATTAAGTTTAACAAACAAGGCTAAATACCGGTTTGTAGGTTTTAATTATGGTAGCATTTTCTCCAGCACAGGTATGTGCAAAAATCGGAACAGCCGGAAAGGGTAAATGTACACTTCCGCCTGTCAACATGTTTGTGAGAGCATTTCTCGCAGGTGTTTATATTGCAATGGGAGCATCGGTTGCAACCGTAGGTTCGACCGGAGTGGCAACGGTTCTGGGTGCAGGTATCGCTCAGTTCGTAACGGGTGCACTGTTCCCGATTGGTTTAATGTTCGTAGTTCTCACAGGTGCGGAGCTCTTCACGGGCGACGCAATGTTTGCTCCGATGGCAATCCTTCAGGGTCAGGCAACACTTGCAGGTCTGGCATATCTCTGGATTATCGTTTATATCGGTAACTTCATCGGATCGCTTTTCATGGCGGTATGTATGACATACGGTCCGCTCACGACAACTGTAACCGCATCGGGTTCAATCGCCGCAACGGCATTCGGTGCACGTGCGGTAGGTATTGCGGTCGGTAAAGTTTCGTATGCCGGCGTAATGGGTATCTTATCCGTATTCATCAAAGGTATTCTTTGTAACTGGCTGGTTTGTCTTGCAATATTCCTTGCACTTGCAGCCGACGATATCATCTCGAAGATTATGGGAATCTGGTTCCCGATCATGGGCTTCGTTGCCGCAGGATACGAACACTGTGTTGCGAACATGTATTTCATCCCCGCAGGTATACTGACAATGCCTTATCTCTCGGCAGAACAGGCGGCATCGATTGCCAACATAAACCTGCTTGGCTGGACATCAATGATTACAAGCAACCTTATCTGGTCTACACTCGGTAACATTGTAGGTGCCGCATTCTTCATGGCATGCATCTACTACTACTGCTTCAAGAAAGAGATTCAGGATATTCAGAAAGCAGCCTGAATATAAAATCCAAAATCTTTTTTCTTTTTCTGATTATTTCGCATTCATTCCCGAAGTTTTCCGCTCCCGCAATTTCTTATTCATCGCGGTTTTTCCATTTCTCCAATCCCTCATCGAGGCTATTCAACCGAAATAAGTAATTTTATATCAGAATTTGAGTAATTACTATTATCAAAAAGCGGTTTTCTGCGCCGCGAAGGATAGAGAATAATATGAAAATAAAAGGTGTTCTCATAGGCATATCGCCGCTTCACGTAATCGTTTCACTCTTTTGTCTGAGTATGTTTACAATAACGGGCGTGGGAATGGGTGATTACATTATCATCGGATGGGGTGTTCTGTTCGCAATCGTCCTCCTCGTCATTCCCGCATACAACAGTTACAGCGTCTCGAAATCCTACGAGAAACTTCTGCCCGAATACGAGAGGGAGTCCAAATATTACAGGATTGCCGGTATCCACGATGCAATGCTCGGAAAACCCGTAAGAATAAGGGGAGAGGTCGAGAAGGTAAAAGGCAAACTCATATGCCGTCCGGCATTCACAATAAATGACGGCTCGTGCTCGATTGTCGCGCAGCACGGCGCTCCGATAGATCTGGACATAAAGGTCGGCGATAACGTGGAGGTCGTCGGCATGGTGGTCAAGAGATTCACCTTCTTCGGAAAGATGGTGATTCACCTCATCGGCATCAAAAAGACAGACAAGGTTGAAAGCCCGGAGGATTCCGACAAAAAACGCCGCAGAGGAAAGAACCGCAACCGCGACGGAAAGGCGGACAATGCGGATAAGGCGGAGAACACTGAGAACACGGATAACACCGAGAAGACTGAGAACACTGATAATAAGGAAGACACGGCTGCGGAAACTTCCGATGAACCGTCCGATGAGAAAAACGACGAAACACCAAAAGAAGAGACTTCGGCGGCGACCGGAAAGTCCGATTAAATTCATTCATATTATTCCTTTATTTTACGTCTTTTTTGCATCCGATTCCGACTCCGCACGTCATATTAATTTTAAATGAGCGCCAAAATTACTGGGATTATTCATGAAAAGATCAATATACGCAGTATTTCTGACAGCCCTTATTGTCTTGACCGCAATGGCGGCGGGTTGCACATCCGGAAATCAGGCACAGACGCAGACACAAACTCAGACTCCGACAGGCACTCCCGCATCGGGCGCCGTTAACGACGGCATCGTCAAAGAAGGCAGCACGGTCTCCGTATACTATGTCGGAACTCTCGACGACGGCACGGTATTCGACAAGGCAGTCAAAGGAACGGACAAGCCGCTTACCTTTGTTGTCGGCAGCGGCAGCGTGATTAAAGGCTTCGACAACGCGGTTCTCGGGATGAAAGCCGGCGAAACCACGAAGGTTCACCTGACGCCCGACATGGCATACGGCGAATACAACGATCAACTGATACAGGAATTCGACAAGAGCATATTCGGCGACTCCGACGCAAGCACGCTGAAAGTCAATGACACCGTCTATCTGACGTCCCCCAACGGCGTCTTCCCCGCAAAGATCCACGCCATCGGCAACGAATCCATTACTCTTGACTTAAACCACAGACTTGCGGGACAAAACCTCAACTTCGAGATAACCGTCGACTCCGTGGCATAAGATATACGGATTCATATCTTATTTTTACAATTCAATTTTCCAAATAGATTCTTTTTTCCGGCATTCGCACGAATGCAGAACGAAAATCCGATCTTAAAAGTGACTGCAATAAGTGCAGTGAAAAGTATTGTAATAAATGCTACAAAAAGTGTTGCAATAAGTGAAGTGAAAATTGTTGCAATAAGTGCAGTGAAAAGTGTTGTAATAAGTGCCGCAAAAAGTGTGCAATAAGTGTTGTAAAGAATTGTTGCAAAAAGTGCGGTAAAAAATGTTGTAAATATTATTATTGCATTTATTATTGTATTTGATCGATAGCGGTGTGAATCTTACCTTTTGCCTTTTTCGTATTTCCCTTATGCTCCCTCCGAGAAGATATTGAAGATCTGGTCGCTTCCGGTATCCGAAAGACGCTTTCTCTCCGCAGACTCTTCGACATATGCGAGAACCGGCAGCTCCATATTGACACCCGGCTCATGACCGAACATCTCCTGCATCTCCATCTGAAGAGCGTGCATGAAGAGAGCATTCGGAATATCCATCGCACAAAGCTCCTGACACTGTCCGCAGTTGACGCAGGAATCCGCAACATGCGAGTATCTGATGAGATGGAACATGAACGGCGGGTTGACAGCGCCGGAATCCACGAGATGCGGCTTCTTCGTCGAACACTCGACACAGTAGCAGATCGGGCAGTTCTCTATGCACTGGTAACACTTGATGCAGCGCGAAGTCTGCTCCATGATGTAATCCAGGCGCTTTTTGCCGTCGCCGAGTTTCTCGAACTGTGCATTGCGGCATTTGTCGCCGAGCTTCAGCATCGCGCCCTCGACCTTTCCGCGAATACTCAGAGCCGCGGGTGAGGGCACCTCGGTCTCGATAGCCTTGCCGGTCGCCTTCGTCACAAGGTCGGCACCCTTATCCGAGCAGACCTCTACAAAGGTCGCTTTGCCGGCTTTATCTCCGATAACGCCCCAGTTACCGCAGGCAAGGTCGCACTGGCGCGGAATCTTCGTCTTGCAGCGCTGGCAGTTCAGTCTGCGTCCGTAACCTTCCTCCTCGAGCTCATCGATCTTTATGCCTTTGTGTTCGCCGCTCTTTGTAATGACAATGAACTGACCCTTGTCGATCTCTTCCTTCACGATATCGTCGGGGTTGAGTCCGAACTTCTCCTGAATCATGATGCGGGCTTCAATCGGGCTTACCGAACCGCCGCAGTTGAGACCGATTGTGATGAGATTGTCGAGATTGACCTGATTCCTCTTTGCAAGCTCGTAGAGTGCCTTTGCGTCGCAGCCCTTCATGGTGACGGCAATCTTCATCCTGTTGGCGCCGTCGAAGTACTTCTTAATAATCTTGGGTATCAGAAGAGTACCGCAGTGGAGAGAACCTGCACACTGTGCAATATCCTCGGGTTTCGTAATCAGCACGGGCTGCGCATCGTAAAGGTCGACACCTTTCTTAACCGCAAGCACGGCGTCGACGGCGCCGCTTTCAAGCGCAAACTTCAGAAGCGCCGTTACGGCTCCTCCGCATTCTCCGTTGTCGAGCATGTTCCCGTCTTTTGCCCATGCCCAGAGCATATCTCCTTTTGCCGCCATTTTTACGCCTCCGCCTTCTCTATCTTAGCCGCGATTGCCTTTGCGCCTCTCGTAAGGATGAAGATACAGCCTCCGCCGATGCCGGTCGTCGGGACAAAGATAACTCCTCTGTCGATATCCTTGGTAATCTGAACCGAGGCGACGATTGAGCCGTTTGCCGTCGAGACCTTTACGAAGTCGGTCGGCATAATATTCAGCTCTTTTGCGTCCCCGTCGTTCATCTTTACGAACATGCCGGAAACTTCGCGCATGAGCGACCTGCAGTTTGCCGAAAGCGTGGCAATACCGCCGTATCCGTGCCAGATTGTAGCCGAGGTCGTAAGCGCGAAAGGATACTCGTCGCTGACAGTCGCGATTCCGTCGCATTTACAGCCGTCACAGTCGCAGATCTCAACCGATGCCGGCTTCTCGGGAAGAAGGAAACCATCCTTTGCGATTGCATCGTATGAAAGCTCGGGGTAAGCCGCCTTAAATACCGCTTCCGCGGAGTCATAAGCAATGTTTCCGCCGAGTTTTGCGGCAATCTCCGCGACAATCATCCAGCCGGGCTTTACGCCTTCGGCAGCCTCCTGTGCCTTTCTGACAAGCTGGATTCTGCGTTCCGCGTTAATGACCGTTCCGTCAACCTCAGCGAAAACCGCGGCGGGGAAGACAACGTCGGCAGTCTTCGCCGTCGACGTCAGGAACGAGTCGATTACGACCGCAAACTCCGCGTTTAAAGGTCCCAGGTCTTCGCCGAGAACGAAGAATGCCTTTGCTTTGCCGGAATAGGCATTGCAGAACGGTGTTACTGCGCCTGCGAGGATTGCACCGCATCCGTTTGCCTGTGCCGGAAGTGCGCAAAATGCCGCATTCTTCGACTCCGCAAGTGCCTTTGCCGCCGCGGCTATCTTCGACTCGGCAAAGGTGACGCCGATGCCGTATACGACCGCGACTGCCTTACCCTCGACAAAAGCGCCCGCCTCGGCGATTGCCGCGGCTTCCGAACCCGGAACTGCCTTGACGAACTCGGTCGCCATCTTTGCCGTGGGGCTCCTGAACGTGTCGACGACAATTACCTTTGCGCCGTTATCCTTCGCATTTGCGATGCGTCTGGCGACGAGCGGGTGTGACTCGACTATGTTGCCGATTGCCACAATGCAGTCCGCCTTTGCAAGTCCCGCGATTGTTCCCGCGGATGCATCAATCCCTGTCGATGCCGGCGTGGTGAAGTTTTTGGTCTTTAAAACTTCATCCGCGAACTTTTTGACCGTGAAGAGATCCTCGTTCGTTGCGCCTGCCGATGCAACTACGCATACGTCGTCGCCGCTGTATGAGCCGAGCTTTGCGACAGCCGCAATTGCCTCGTCCCATGATGCCTCGACAAGTCCGTCGCCCTTCTTTATCATCGGTTTCGTAAGCCTTGCCGGGCTGTTTACAAGTTCATACGCAAAATGACCTTTCTGACAGGTTTTGCCCTCACTGACGGGTGAACGCCGGAAAGGTGCCGTTCCGACAACCCTGCCCTCTTTTATGACAAGATTGAACGAACAGCCCGTTCCGCAGAACGGACATACCGTCGGTACATATTTAAATTCCATAATTACGCCTCTAACACAAAGATGTTTTAATGTTCAACTAAATAAATACAATGTTTGTTTGACCGAAACATAGTAAATATCGGTGGAAGTTAAATAGTTTGAAGTTCAACTTACTGACGGAGATGGTATGACGTGACCAAAAAAGTGGCAATTCCGCCGATGATCTCGGATATCGTGGCATCCGGCATCACGGATCTGGACGGTTTTCTCTTTGATGCCGCAGACCGGTGTCCTTACTGCGGCGGAGAACTCAGGAGTCATGACATAAAGCACAAAGTCTTTGCAAGGATTGACACGGATATAATAAACGGCGGCGCCTTAAGCGGCACAATCGCAGACGCAGCCGCAGCCTCAGACGGAGACGACAACGGTGACAGCGTAAACGGCAGCGGAGACGACAACGGTGACAGCGTAAACGGCAGCGGAGACGACAACGGTGACAAAGGCACGGAACACGGGAGAAACATAACGGTAAATGTCAGGCGCTGGCGATGCACGGCGTGCGGAAAACTCGTCTATTCAAAATCGCCGTTCTACGACGGAATTCGGACGGGAGCGCCGATAGCGGATTTCTGTATGGTAAACCGCGACCTTCATCCGCCGAATCACATAGCAAAGATACTCGGCAAAATGGGCATCATAGTGACGCCCGCGACCGTCAGAAACATCCTGCAGTCCGATATCCCCGAACTCTCCAATCCCGAAAATATACCCTCCGTCAACATCTACGGCATAATCTTCCCCTCATCGCTCCTCAATATCTCCGAACGGATACGGCGTGGAAGATAGGGTAAGGCAAAGACGAATGATAAAGACGAAGATGAAGATCGCAGGACGGGCGGGGAATTGCCGCGGAAAAACACGTCGCGGATAAACACAATGACAACTATCATTAATTTACACACCAAATAATCTTGGAACATGCCGAATCTTAACGTTGCAATTACCGGTTCTTTGGACTATGCAAAGAACATCGGAAAAAAGGGAACAACCTCGGACATTACATTCTATAACCTGAAAAAAGGCGAGGATACGGTCACAATCATAGAGCCGACAAGATACCCCGAGCGTATCCAGCCGCTCTATTACGCAGTCTCGATGGCGGATGTCGCAATCGTCATCGTCGACGCCGTGACACCCGAGTTCGGCGAGACCGTCGTCATGCTGGACTGCGCAAAAGTCACCGGCGGATACATCATCCTCAGAAACTATCTGGACAAGTCCCAGATAGCTCCGCTGATAAAAGGAACCGTCCTTGAAGGCTACGAGTATATCGAAGACGACCCCAACATGCTCCGCGAGAAACTTCTGGAAGCGGCGGCAAACAAACCGCGGGAGGTCAACGACGTCCCCGGAATCGTTGCGGTCGATCACTTCTTCAATGTCCGCGGTATCGGAACCGTAATCCTCGGCTGCGTCATAAACGGCACAATACGCACGCATGACAACCTCAAGGCACTGCCGACAACGAAAACCACCCAGGTGCGCTCAATCCAGAGACACGACACCGACTGCAACGACGCCGCAAAAGGCGACAGAGTCGGATTGGGACTCAAAAACATAACCTTCGAGGAGCTCGACCGCGGCTATGTCCTCACCGCCAACACCGCGATAAAGCAGAGCGACAGGTTCACGGCGAAGCTGAACATCGTCAGATACTGGCAGACGCCGATAACCGAGAACATGGTCATCCATCTGGGTCACTGGATGCAGTATGTCTCCGGCAAAATCGAGTCGGTCTCCGGCGATCCGAAAAACCCCGAAATAGTCATCTCGGTCGATAAAGAAGTCATATTCATGCCGAATGACAGGGCAATAATCTTCCACCTCGATGCCGGAAAACTCAGAGTCGTAGGCACTCTTGAGCTTAACATCTGAGCGGTCGGGACCGCAAACTGGATACCTAAATCCGATCACAAAATCCGATCTTAATCATACAACCTTTTTTTTGAAAATCTCGGGCTTTATGACTTCAATTTTTTTCGCAGTTAAAGACAGAGTTAATATGTCACAGGTCAATTACTGTATGTGACAAAAAATATGGCACAAATTTCCAGAATCTATCCGGTTGTTTTGGTCATGCTTATCGCAGCGGCATTAACCGTAGGTATTGCCTCCGCAGCTGAACCAAACGAGAAAGTTATCACGGTATCGGGAACGGGCAAAGTCACCACATCCCCAGATACGGTAATCATCTCCGTAGCGGTCGAGACCGAGAATACGGACAGTCAGAAAGCCCAGAAAGAAAATGCCGACAAGATGGCGCAGTGCATAAATGCTCTGAAGTCAATCGGCATCACCGAGAGTGAGATGAAGACAACGGGATACACCATGTATTCCTACAAATCAAGCTCGGATTCAATCTTCGGCGGCGATAAGACAATTTATCACGTAAGAAACACGATTCAGATAAAGACCTCGAAGATCGAGCTTGCGGGAAAGATTATCGACACGGCAACGAGCAACGGCGCGAACAACGTCAATTCGGTCAGATTCACTCTCTCCGACGAGAAGAGTCAGGAAATGAGAGATTCGGCACTTAAGGCGGCAGTCGCACAGGCACGTGCCGATGCCGACGCGGTCGCTTCGGCAATGGGTATCTCGATTGTCGGTGTCTACTACGTCAACGTCGATTCGAGCTACACGCCGATGGTCTACGCCGAGACAGCGATGTACAAGAACGCAGCCATGGTAGCGGGCAGCGGCATGGACGAGGCTGTTATGAGAGCAACACCCATCGAGTCCAGTGACGTCGACGTGACCGCAAGCGTTTCGGTCGCATACATTATCAGATAAAGACCTCAAATCAGACACCTGAAATTGACAATCGCATTAAACGACAATCACCTGAAATTTACAGTCACCAGATATAAAACGACAAATTAAGAAAAAAAGACAAATAAAGACTACACATGAAAAAAGACCTGACACAGTTAACAAGACTGACACATGAAATAAGACAGACACCAAATGCAAAACAAACACCAAAGAAACCCCTAAAATCTCACAAAAACACCATCCTCTTTTTATTTTTTTATTTTTAAGTGTCTTCTTTGAATGCCGTCCTGCAAGATTTATTAGCTTTTACGGATTATCAATAAAGAAGAATCTTATGTCAGATACAGTAGTCAATGCCAAGAAAAATGCCGGATACTACGCCGCGGGACTCGTTGCCGACGATATGGTAGTCGGTCTCGGAACAGGCTCGACCGTTCTTTACACAATGGAGAAACTTGCCGAAAGGATAAAGAGCGGCGAGATAAACATTCTCGGAATCCCTACCTCGATTCAGACGGCAATGCGGGCGAGAAAACTCGGCATACCTCTTACAACGCTTGATGAATATCCCGATGTCGATATCGCAATCGACGGCGCCGATCAGGTTGATCCCGCCTTTAACCTCATAAAAGGACGCGGTGCGGCTCAGACCCGCGAGAGATGCCTTGCGGAATGTGCGAAACGCTTCGTTGTCGTCGTCGACGGCAGTAAAATCACACAGAAACTCTCCGGAACCGTCCCCGTCGAGGTAATTCCGTTTGCGATGACCCTTGTCTGCGAAAGGCTGAAGGCGCTGGGCGGCAACCCCAATCCCCGCGAAGGCGCAAAGAAAGACGGTCCCGTTATCACCGATAACGGCAATATAGAGATAGACTGCGAATTCGGGGATATCGACGACCCGAAAGCCCTTCAGACGGCAATAAACAACCTCCCCGGCGTTGTCTCCTGCGGCATCTTTACCGAGTTCAAAGAGAAGACCGTCGTCGTCGTCGGAACCGAATCGGGCATTGAGATATTATAACCGAAAATAACCTGAAAAAATAAAAAATACCCAAAAAGACCGACCGAAAAAGAATAACCTAAAAAAATAACCTAAAAAAATAACCTAAAAAATAACCTGATAAATAACCTAAAAAATAACCTAAAAAATAACCTAATAAATAACCAAATAAATAACCTAAAAATAACCTAAAAAGAAATTTGCGCCGATGAAAAAAGGTCGACCTATTTTTTCTATTTTATTGATATTACGGAATTACGATATTCCTGACATTCTTGATAAGTTCAAGCTGGCTCTGAATCTCGGTCTTCTTGTCGGACTCGATGATATCTATGATCTCGCCGATTGACTTCGAAAGGCTGTAAATCTTTACCGGTCTTCCCTTGCATTCGGCTTTTGACTCGACATTGACAATCCAGCCCTTCTCTCCCAGAGTTCGCATGGCAATGCTTACTTCGGGCTGGCGGAGATCCGTACCCCTTTCAATCTCGCGGGACGTTGCTTTGTCCGTATTGGCAAGATAAACAAGAACTTTTGCAACATTTCGTTTCATTCCCACATCGGTCAGAAGTGACGCCAGTTCTTCCTCCCGATCGGTAAAGGTCAGCACGGTTTCCAGTTTCATAATATCACCAGTATTTAAGTGGTAATATGTATTTACAATATAAAAACTTATTGTTTTATATTGTCAAATCTAAAATAAAATTGAAAAATACGCAATTTAACGGCAAATCATAAAAATAATTAAGCAAAATATATTTTATAAATTTATTGACGGATCAAGCCCAGGTTGGATAGATCTGATAATATCTTGACAACCGCTTTCTCGGCATCCTGTGCCACTTTGCCGCCGGTGATAATCAGCTTTCCGGAACCGAAGAGGAGAACGACAACACGCGGGTCTTCAAGGCGGTATACAAGTCCCGGGAACTGCTCGGGTTCGTATTCAATCTTGTCGAGGTTGAAGCCCACCGCAATCTTGTTGAGATTGATGGGGATACCGAGATCCGCGGACGTAACAATGTTCTGAACCTTGTATTCGAGCTTGTCGGGGATTGCAATCTTTAATTCGCGGAGTTTGTTGCCCAGAATCTCAAGACCCTGCGAGAGGCTGTCTATGCTCTTGGCGCCGGTCAGCACAACCTTGCCCGAGCCGAAGACCAGTGCCGCGATCTTGGGGTCCTGCATCCTCAGAACCACGCCTGGGAAACGCTTCTTATTGTATTCCGCATCCTTTATCTTCTCGTTAATCATCTGGAGATCAAGGGTATCCGCTACCTTTGCGGACGCAACTATGTTCTCTATCTTTAAGGACTCTTCAGGTTTGACCTTCATATATTTATAAAGTGCTTTATAAGATATATAATAGATTGGGTCGTCCCCAATCACATGCGGTCAGCATACCGACAACATTTTGAAAATATCGGGACAACATTTAACCGACATTTAAACAACATTCCGACAGTATTTCGGCAGCATTCAGAGAATATTTGAAAGCATTCAGACAACATTCCGATAATATTTCGACAATATTTCGACAATATTTCGGAAGCATTGCGCAGCATAACGAAATTATGACGCGGTCATATGAAATACACGAGAATATGGACTTTAACCTATTCATCATGATTAACAATTACAAAATTATATATGCATTTGAATCAATTAATTCATAATCAATAAGAACGAATCAAAATTCGTCATTTGTTGAAGTTTCATCCCGCAACATACGGTATGATTGCGGAGATAAACCGTTGAAATCCGCAGAAAAACGAGGATATCAAAGAAAACAGACAGATACCCCCGAAGTCTTGGGATATACGCGATAACCGACCGAAACCTGCGGTTATCCGCGGAAAAACAAAGGAAACTTCGGCACAAATCTCCAAAACGTAAAAACCAGACAAACACAACCTTACGGAAATCCCGTATATTCCGTTCGATAAATCACGGATACGGGAGATCTTCTCAACAAGATGAGGAAAAAAATGGTCAGATGGATGCTAAGTGAAGCAGAGGGTTACGACTTTCTGAAGAAATACGACGTACCGGTACCTGAATACTTCATAATCAACAGTCCCGAAGATGCCGCAAAAGCCGCGGAAAAGATCGGTTTTCCGGTCGTTATGAAGATTGTATCTCCGCAGATCATCCACAAAAGCGATGCCGGCGGCGTTATAGTCAATGTCAAAACAGCCGAAGATGCAAAAAGCGCATATACAAAGATCCTCACTAACGTAAAGGCATGTAAGCCGCAAGCCGAGATAGAGGGCGTAATTGTCGAAAGCATGGCAAAACCGGGCGTCGAGCTCATCATCGGCGGCAAGATAGATCCCACCTTCGGCAAGATTGTGACATTCGGTATCGGCGGAACCATGGTCGAGCTTGTCAAGGACGTGACGATGAGAGTGCTCCCCGTAAACGAGGAGGACGTCCGCAGCATGGTAAGGGAGATAAAGTCCTACAAGCTCATCGCCGGATACAGAGAGGAGAAACCCAAGGACGAAGAGACTCTCGTAAAGTCCATCCTCAACGTCTGCCGCGCCTTCGAAGAGAACGAGGATCTCATCGAGTTCGACATCAACCCGCTCAGACTCTACGAGAAGGGCGGCGTTGCCGTCGATACGGTATTCATCTTCAGCGACGACGAAAAGAAGAACGACACGGAGATTCCGCAGGTCGACATCAGCATATTCGACCCGCAGGCAATCGCGGTCATAGGCGCATCCGAGACGCCCGGCAAGATGGGATATGCCGTAATGCACAAGCTCGCGACATTCCCGGGAAACAAATATCCGATTAACCCCAACCGCGACTCCGTTCTCGGATTCAAGGCATATCCGAGCGTCCTCAATGTCCCGGGACCCGTCGACATGGCGGTAATCACCGTGCCCTCGAAGTCGGTTCCGGCGATGGTGGAAGAGTGCGGCAAAAAAGGCGTCAGAATCGCGGTTATCATCACCGCGGGATTCAAGGAGATGAACGAGGCGGGACGAAGACTCGAGCAGGAGACGGTCGCGATTGCCAAGAAATACGGCGTCAGAATCGTCGGTCCGAACTGTCTGGGTCTTATCAGTCCGCACAAGGGTTACGACACGACCTATGTCCAGCGCTCGCCCAAACCGGGCAATATCGCCTTCCTCTCCCAGAGCGGCGCCATAGTTAACGCCGTCGTCGACTGGAGTCTTACGAACAATATCGGATTCTCCGCCGTGGTCTCGGTCGGCAACCAGTCCGATCTCACCTTCCTCGACTACCTCAGATGGGCGGAATCCGACCCGCACACCGAAGCCATAATTATGTATATCGAGGAGATCAACCACGGCGTCGAATTCCTCGAGGATGTATCGCGGGTTGCCAAGGTCAAACCCGTCGTCGCCATCAAATCGGGTTCATCCGCACGCGGACGAGCCGCCGCCGCATCGCACACGGGTTCCCTTGCCGGAAGCTACGAGGTCTACATGGAGGCATTCCGCGAGGCAGGCGTCCTGAGCGTCACCAACCTCAACGATGCCTTCCTTGCCGCGGCATACCTCTCCCACCCCAAGCACTATCCGAAGGGCAAGCGTGCCGTTGTCGTCACTAACGCCGGCGGATTCGCCGTCCTTTCCAACGACTACGCCGAACGCTACGGCGTCGAGATGATAGATCTCCCCAAGAACGTCGTGGAAGAGATGGATGAGTTCCTGCCGCCGTTCTGGAACAAAGGAAACCCGATAGATCTCTTAGGCGATGCCGACGGCGAAAGATTCGCCAAGACCATGAACGTTCTCGAGAAATACGACGATCTCTGGGATATCTGCATAGTAATCGGATTCCCCAACCTCGTCCTCTCCTCCGAGCACTTTGCCGAGCAGATAATGACGCTCTCGCGCTCGACCGAGAAGAGAATAATGGCCGTTCTCATCGGCGGTCACGAGATGGACGGCGGCAGAGAGATCCTCAGGGCAAACGGTCTCCACCCCTTCGACGAACTCGAGACCGCCTACCGCATACTCGGAAGAACGCTCCAGAGCAAATTCCGCGTAAAAGGTCAGGGACTCTTCTGAACCTAAAAACCCGAACCAAAAAACCGAACGACTTGAAACAATCACAAAATAACAAAACAGCAACTTTTTTTTCGGATTTCCAATAGCTTTTCGTGCTTTTTTTCGTGCTATTCCGTTTATGCTTTATGATCTTGCTTTATGTTCGTGATTTATGTTCGTGATTTATGCTCGTGATTATGTTGATGCATATCATAAAACGGCAGAATCTAAAACGCTCTCAAAACGATCAAAAACGTAAAAACACGACAAAAACATGACAAATACACGATAAATACACGATAAATACACAGTGATAACACAATAAAAAGAAAGGAAAAATGATAGATTTTGAGTGAAACAAAAAGGATTAATCGTATTCACGCCAGGTCTTGCCGCATTTTACGCAGCGGAAAAATCTGACTTCGCTTTCATCGGCAGAACGAAGCTGACGCAGCCACCATTCCGCAAGTTCGTAACCGCATTCAGGACATTTGATCTCGATGGTCGGAAGGGTGACATTTTTCTCTTTGTCGCCGTCAACGATGATAATATCTTTCTCCTGAATATGATTGACCTTCTGAAGGTGTGACTTGTCGGTCGAATCCAACTCCTTTTCATAACCGCATTTCGGACAGCGGAGCTTACCGTCATAAGACTTAAGCATACTCTTGCATTCTGGACAGAACATCATCGGTATATATATTGGTTTTCCTACTGATTAATCCTTATCTATTTAATCCGCGTGAAAACGGATCAAATGAAAACGGATCTGATGAAAAAGGATCGGTGAAAACGGATCTCATGAATACGAATCTAATGATATATATCTGATTGAACAGATACGATATAAAGTAAAATGCTGAACAGTTTAGTATTCTTATCGGCAATAGCTTTCATTGCGTTTTTGATAATCCCGCAGGACAAAAAGAAATACTGCGCCGTCGCGGGCTGGATATTCATCGTTTTATCGCTCATTCTCGATCTGCCGTTCTACATATACGAGGAGAACAACTTCCTCTATCCGATGATGGCGGTGCTGAGCATCCCCTTCCTCATAATCACGGTAAGCGAACTGCTCAGGGACAATAACCTCACGATATACTTAAGCCGCGGCGCCGCAATCGCCTTTCTGATCTACTTCCCCTTCGGATACATCCCCGAACTGGGCAACTGGCTCATAGGAACCGTCGCGGGACAGGTCGCCTGGATTGGCGCGGCAATCGGCTGCCACTACAGCATGGTTGACTGGAATCTCCTCCAATACAGCGTCTTCCGCGTCGAGATCATCCATGCCTGCACAGGCATTCAGAGCATTGCGATAATGCTTGGTCTCTCGTTCTGTCTGCCGACGACGCTGAAGCAGAAGATATACTCATTCCTAGTTGTGGTGCCGGTAATCTACATCCTCAACCTCTTCAGGAACGTCTTCGTTGTCGAAGCATACACGCAGCAGTGGTTCAATTTCCTCCCCGAGATTGCGTCAAACGGCGAATACGGCTATGAGAGCTTCTTCTGGGCGCACAATGTCCTTGCCGAGCTCGGCGCACTTGTCTTCCTCATAGTGCTTGCGCTGGCAATCTTTAAGATAATCCCGGACCTCGGCGACTTTGCAAGAGACCTCATAAATCTCTATGCCGCGAGAGTAAGGGAGTGGACAGGCAAAAAATCCGCCAAAACGGACTGATTCAAATTAAAAGGCGAGTCAGTAACCGATTAGATACTCTCAGAATCAGTAATCGCAGAATCGGAGAATCTTAGAATCGGAGAATCTCAGATAATCCCGATAATACACTCTTTTTTCGGTCAAAACGGATATCGGATTTCAAAATAGAATTTCGGATTATAATTTAGGATTTAATTTCAAAATAGAATTTCGGATTCTAATTTCGGATTTAATTTCAAAATAGAATTTAAAAATATATTTTCAAATTATTTCAGTCACTTCAGATGCAGATAGAGATAGATTATCCTCTGGAATGCCGAGAGATTCGTGCAGACGGCGATGATAATAACCGCGGGTGCGATAAAACCGCTGAGTCCGCCGAGGATGAGGAGGAGAATCGTCTCCGGTCTTCCGAAGAAGCCGACACGCTCCAGCGGATCGTCTATCTTGCCGTCCTCTCTCTTCTCAAAGCCCACTTCCGCATAGGTAACGGGCTTGATGAAGGTATTCATGAGTGAGCCGATGATCGCGAGAGCGACGACGAAGAGATCCGCATAGACCTCCTGTCCGGGCGCCAGCGGCAGATAGGAGCTTATAATCGCAATCCCCGACATGCCGACGCCGAGAAGCACAAGGCTGTCGACGTATTTGTCGACGATCCAGTCGAAGACGGCTCCGAACTTGCTCTCACGCCCCGTCTTTCTGGCAACCGTGCCGTCCACGAGATCGAGAATCGCCGATATCAGAAGCAGAACTGCGCCAAGTGCAAACTCGCGGCAGAAGAAGAGATACGCACATGCAAGACCGAATATGAGGGACGTACACGAGACCATATTCGGCGTAAAACGGAGTTTTATGAATATATCGGCTATAGGCTCGAGGCATCCGATGAACTTTGGTCTCAGCGCAGTAATATTCATGTGATTATAATATTGGAAGCGAAGACATATAGTTTTCACTTATTGTCATTTTCTTCATTGTCATTTTTCATCGTTATTTTCCCATTGGCATTTTGCCGGTGTCGTTTTGTCATTGTCATTTTGTCATTGTCATTATTGCCATCTTATTTTGCCTGTGCCGTTTTGCCGGTGTCATTTTGCCATCGTTGTTTTTGCAGATGCCCGTTTAAAAAGAAATGAAAACCGTCTGCCAAAAGGAATGACCAACTACTTAAATAATACGGTATCATAAATTCATATTGAGATACAGACATGGCGCAGGAATATATTAAACCGCATATCCTGATGATGTCAGAGATAACTGCCGACGGCAAACTGACCCTGAAAAAAGGAGCGTCCAGCAAGATCCTGATGAAATACATGGATAAGGCGACCGAGATACTCCTCCATAAGACAAGGGCGGAATACGATGCCATCATGGTCGGCTCCAACACCATAAAGATAGACAACTCGTTCCTGACCGTGCGCGGAGTCGAAGGCGAAAGCCCGATAAGAGTTATCCCGAACAGCAACGCGGATATTCCTCTCGAATCCAATGTGCTCGGAAAGGACGCAAAGACGATAATTGCGGTCAGCGCAGCGGCGCCGAAGGAGAAGGTTGATGCCATTCGCGCAAAAGGTGCCGATGTCGTGGTCTGCGGCGAGAGCAGAATAGACATCGTAAAACTCATGGATCTGCTCGTCCGCGATTACGGCATAAAATCGCTCATAGTCGAAGGCGGACCCACCCTGAACTACTACATGCTTCAGGAGAAGTTGGTCGACGAGATAAGGCTCATTCATCTGCCGTTCATAGTCGGCGGCTCGGATACCCCGTCCCTTGTCGGCGGCATGCACATCGACTCCGAGGACGAGATGTTCAGGCTGAATCTGAAGAATCACTACCTCTGCGGCACCAATCTGGTCACGGAATACGACGTATTATACTGAACGTAAATACCGAACGGAAGAATGGAACAATACAACAAAATAAATCCCTAAACGACAATAAAACTGAAACAACAGTAAATCCCGGCGACAGTAAATCCCAACGGCAATAAACAGAATCGACAATAAATCATACGACAATAACCCACAAAACCGAAGTGCAGCAATCATGTCATGGCTTGAATCCGAGATCAAAAAAATAGAGAATACGAAGAGGGACAAAAAGAGAACGGCGGCAATGTACTTTTCCGCGGGAATCGTCATTGCCCTTGTCGCGTGCATTGTCTTTTCAATGCTCTGCTCCCCTGGCAATACCGGAGGCGTCAAGGTAATCAGAATCGAGGGCGAGATCAATGTCGGCAGTTCGCCTAACGGTGCCAACAGCGAATATATCGGCTCCCTTATAAGAAGTGCCGCGGACGACCCGCTCATCGAAGCCATTGTCCTGAGAATAAACAGTCCGGGCGGTACCTCGGCGGCGGGCGAAGAGATCATCGCCGATGTCGAATACGCAAAGACCAAAAAGCCGGTCATAACCTCCATGGGTGCACAGGCAACATCCGCGGCATACCACATAAGTGCACATACGGACAGGATATTTGCCAACCCGGATACGACTACCGCGGGAATAGGGACTATTATGCTGTTCTATGACAAGAGCAGGGCATACGAACGCGAAGGTGTAGTCGCCGAACCGATTAAGTCCGTGGAATCCAAGGATGCGGGCTCGGATTACCGTGCGCTGACGGCGGCGGAGAAGAAGTATCTTCAGTCGTATATTGACGCGGGCGGCGAATACTTCATAAACGACATCCTTGCGCAGAGACCGAATGTCAAACGCGAAGATATCGACGATGCAAGAATCATACGCGGCGAAGACGCCATTGAGAAGGGTCTTGTCGACGAGATAGGCAATCTCTATCAGGCAATAGAGTATGCGAAAAACTGCAGAAATATTCTCGGTAAAGAAGCCGCAAAGACAGCCGAAGCAACATCGGAAAACTGAGTATAAAACCAAACCGGCACGGGATATTCACGCCATGTATCCCGGGTCGGTCTTCATGAGTTCGCGGCATACCGTCGTCGCGTAGTGCCCCGGCGGAAGCGAGAACTCAAGCCGGATTGATCTCTCATCGCCGTCGCGGTTCACGGCACCCGCGATATCCGCGGTAAGGCACATTGCTCTGGAAGCCCCCGCAAATCGCGAGCCGACGAGTTTCGAGACGTCGGCATAAGCCTCTTTTGTAACGCCGCATTCCGCCATGAGATCGGCGGTATACCGTTCGGTTTCGCTCTTAGGCTCGAAGTCCTCGCTGCCGGGCATGTAGATTGCCGTCCGGCACCTGCCGCGTTTTATGTGTATATTTGCGGCATTGATGTTCGCGGCGGTCACGATATCCTCGCGCCCGTCGGCAAAGAGGAGTCTGTCCCCTATCTGCGGCGAAAAAGGGTCGCCGTCCGTCTCCCTTATCCTCATGGAGAGCACCCTGTTGAAGATATAGGACTGAACCGCGCTCACGAACATCGAGAGCAGTTTCGGCGGAATCGTCCCGATAGCGCCTTTGTAGTCGCCGGGCTTCTCCACGAGATGATGAAGGATGGAACGCTCGTAGTGCATCCGAACCGGCATCAGTTCCAGTGCATCCGCGGCGTCGCCGGTTCTCTCAAAGACCTCCCTTGCCGCCTTTACCTCTTCAGCCTCGTCATCGAAGGGATAGCCCGCGTATTTCATGCAGGCATCTTTGAAGTCGCCCTTGAGCAGAGCAATGCCGACAATGTGAGATATCGGACGTATGGTGCCGAAACGCTGTATGCCGTAGTAGTTCGGAAGACCTGTTTTCGCCGCCGCAATACACTCCTCGAGCGCACCCTCGAGATCATCGCCGGTGCAGTCGCTCACATTTATCCCGAAGCTGTTTCCCTTGAGGTCGCCGAGCGAGAGCTGGGTTCTCGCGTAGCCGAGCGCTCTCAGATTTATGTCCTTTATCATGACGCGGGCAAGGTCTTCCTCTTTTATTCCGTAGATTGAGATGAGCTGCTTTGTCACGGCACGCTTGTCCTTGGTTCCGGCAAAGGAGATGCGCTGATAACTCACTCCGAGCGTCTTCGATATCTCCTTTAAGGCACGCATCAGCTCCCAGTTGGTCTTCTCGAGCTCGCAGATGAGGTGCGGACCGCCGGTGAGCTTGATATCGGAATAGACTTCTTCGACCGCGAAATCCTCCGGCGTCTTCCTAAGAATTCCGCCTGTTCCCGCCGACTTCGTAAGATAATACTCCATTCCCAGAAGCTGTTCCGTTCCGTAAGGGCTTTTCATCGGTGTCATAGATTCATTGTGTAAGATGTGTCATTGTCTCAATCGTGATGCACGGTGTCATGTATCACGGTGCCATGATGTCACGGCGTATTTTTATCCGATAATGCCGCGTCTAAAGCAGCTGGAGCTTGCCGGTTATCTTATCGAGGTCCTCGGATTTCGCCGGACCGATTCCCAGCGCCGTCACGGTGCCGGGTTCGACCTCGGTATGTCCGGCATCGCATATCAGTGATGTGGAAAAACCCGCCATATCCGCGTTTGTCTTTATAAGATAGAGCGCCTGAAGCGAATCCACCTTAAGCACGACCTTCTTCATACCCTCGGCATACCAGAGCTTTTTCACGGTCTTATCGGCATGTTCGTAAGCGCCTACAGCCGCATGGGCAAGCTGTGCGCATTTCTTGCCGCAGCTCATCTTGACGTCGTTTCGGATAATAAGGCACTGTTTGTACTTGTAATACTCATTATCTCTTGTCTCAACAGGCATACTACAGTATCATAGGCTCTTATTCAAGTTATTACTTCCCGAAGTCTGCCGGTTATTCTGCCAATTATTTAAATTCCGAGATGCAATCTATCAGTAATGTATGACGTAATTGTTGCCGGAGGCGGCCCCGTCGGCAGTTCCGCCGCGAAATTCTGTGCGGAACGCGGTCTTAAAACCCTCCTGCTCGAGGAGCATGCCGAATTCGGACGACCCGTGCAGTGTGCCGGACTCCTCAGCAACAATGCGTTTGCGCAGTGCCGCGTCGGCGAAAAGAGCGTTCTTAACAAAGTCTCCGGCGCACGCATCATATCGGGTCTCGGAAACGGGCTCTCGTTCGACGCCGGAGTCACAAAGGCGTATATCGTCGACCGCTCCCTACTCGACGCCGAGATGGGCGGAAATGCCGCGAATGCCGGTGCGGAGATCAAAATGAAGACCTCGGTCACGGGATTCAGACCCGCGGCATCGTCGAATGCCGGCGACTTCTGCACGGTAACGACGACGGGAATCGACGGAGAGGAGAGTTTCGAAACGCGGATTGTCATCGCCGCCGACGGTCCCAGAAGTCTTTTTTCGCGGTTCTTAAACCTCGAACGTCCGCCGGTTTACCTCTCGGGGATTCAGGCGGATATAGCGCTCAAACGCGATACCGGTCTCGTGGAACTTCACCCGTATGCCTCACCCGATTTCTTCGGCTGGGTAATCCCGATATCCGAAAACCTCTGCCGCGTCGGACTCTGCGGAGAAAAGGACGTCCCCGAACGTTTCAAAGCATTTCTGTGGAAGGTCTGCCAAGATTGCGATGCGAAACATTCGGATGCGGAATCCGGTCACGAATCATGCAATTCCGCAACATGCTCCTCCGCATCATGCACACCCGTATCATGCACCACCGTATCATGCACACATCTGGTCACGGGAACGATTCCGCTCGGAATCATGCCGAAAACCTGCGCAAATCGCGTGCTCTTCTGCGGCGATGCGGGCGGGTTTGCCAAACCGACCTCAGGCGGCGGCATATACACGGGTATAAGAACGGCGTTTCATGCCGCGGAGACGGCGGCAATCTGCTGCGAAAAGAACACTTTCCGGGACAGCGACCTGAAACAATACGAAAAACTCTGGAATAAGGACATCGGAAATGTGTTGAAATTCGGGATGACAATGTATAATCTGCGTAAAAGAATAAGCAATGAGCAGATTGACAGACTCTGTATGTACCTCGGTTCCGAAGATATTCGCAGGGATATCGTTGAATACGGCGACATGGACAAGCCATACAGGATAATCCGAAAACTTTTGCTCAATCCGACTGTCTTTAAAGATCTCGCAGGAATAGTCGGATCAGAGATAATGTGGCATATTATGCGGTCCGGCACAAGGCGCAGCTGAACAAAAATCATGCAAATTCATCAAAAATAACCCACGTATAATTCAAGTGATAACACCGCCGTGCGCACCCGCAGCCGCCGGTAATTAAAACTTTAAAAACTTTGACGACCATCTTCTATTATGCCAAGCCAGTTCGGAAAAGGATTCATTACAAATATCATGCTCATATCAAAGCATCTCGGATTAAACCCCGACCGTGCATGGAGCGGACTTGCCGACCACATGACCTCGATGACGCTTCCCAAATCGTTCAAGGGCACCGAGGTCGAGGAGATATTCGGCATTCTGCGTCAGAAGATAATGTGGCATCAGGCAGGCATGATGGATGCCGAAGACCTCGAAGACGTCAAAAAGACACTCAACCGGCTCGTAATCGCCGTCGACGGACAGCTCGGAATCGGCGATGCCGATGTCGGCAGATTCGACTGAAAGTGCCGCGGCACTTTCCTCATAATTACGCACATTTTTCCACGCATTTTCCGCACAATTCCGCACATTTTCCGCATAATTCCGCGCATTTTTTCGCCGTCATTACCGTGACAGGAATATGTGCGCGAATAAAGAATTTTTGAAGTTAATTTCCATTTTAGATATAGCTTTGCGGATTATTTGCGGTTACATTAAATAGCTTAAATCCCATATAATATATGTGTATTTTAGTCCGACACTCACAGCCGATTTTAGCGAAAATTTCTGAAGAAATTTCTCGAATATTTTCTCTGAACATTTTGAATCATCATGCCGAACCGAGAGTAACGATTCGACAGGCTGCGGACTATTAAACCGGGGGACAGAAATTGGCAGACAATAACTACGACGCATCCCACATCACAATCCTCGAAGGTCTCGAACCCGTAAGGGAAAGACCCGCGATGTATATCGGAAGCACCGACATACGCGGACTGCATCATCTGGTCTACGAGGTAGTCGACAATGCAATCGATGAAGCCCTTGCGGGTTACTGTAACCACATAAAGGTCACAATCAGAAAAGACGGCTCATGCAGCGTGCAGGACAACGGACGAGGCATCCCTGTCGACGCCATGGCGGACCAGGACGGAAAGAGCGCTCTCGAAGTCGTTCTTACCGTGCTCCACGCCGGCGGCAAGTTCGACAAGAACACCTATCAGGTCTCGGGCGGTCTCCACGGAGTAGGCGTCTCCGTTGTAAACGCACTCTCCGAGACTCTTACCGCCGAGGTCTACCGCGACGGCAACATCTACGAGATGTCCTTTGCCAGAGGCGGCGTCACAAAGCCGCTTACGGCACGAAAGAACGCATCCCGCGACGGCTTCGACCGCGGAACAATCATCACCTTCAAGCCCGACGCGACCATCTTCGAGACCGTCACCTTCGACTACGACATCTTAAGCTACAGGATGCGCGAACTTGCGTTCCTCAACACAGGCATCAAGATTGAGATACACGACGAGAGAAACGACTTCAACGACGTCTTCCACTACGAAGGCGGCATTCGCGAGTTCGTAAAATACCTGATGGGCGGCAAAGAACCCGTCCACCCCGACGTCATTTACCTCAACACCAAGGATGAGGCAAACAAGGTCGAAGCCGAGGTCGCTCTCCAGTATTCGCTCACATACTCCGAGAACGTCATGACCTTCGTCAACAGCGTCAATACCCGCGAGGGCGGAACGCATCTCGAAGGCTTCAGGAGCGCTCTCACGCGAACCATCAACAAGTTCGGAAAGGAGAACAACCTCTTCAAGGGCAACTCGGACGTAACGCTCAAAGGCGAGGATGTCCGCGAAGGCTTGAATGCCGTCATAAGCATCAAGATTGCCAACCCGCAGTTCGAGGGTCAGACCAAGATGCGCCTCGGAAACAGCAATGTCAAGGGTATAGTCGATTCCCTTGTCTACCAGTCGCTCTCGGAGTATTTCGAGGAGAACCCGAAGGTCATAGCCGCAATCGTCGAGAAGGCACTGACGGCGGCGAGAGCCAGAGAAGCGGCAAGAAAGGCAAAGGAACTTGCAAGAAGGAAGGGCAACCTAGAAGGAAGCGGACTGCCCGGAAAACTTGCCGACTGCTCGGAACGCGACCCCGCAAAGAGCGAAATATACATCGTGGAGGGAGATTCCGCAGGCGGTTCCGCAAAACAGGGACGTTCGCGTCTCACGCAGGCCATCCTGCCGCTGCGCGGCAAGGTCCTCAACGTCGAGAAAGCCTCGCAGCACAAGATACTCAAGAATGCCGAGATTCAGACGCTTATATCGGCAATCGGATGCGGAATCGGCGAGAACTTCGACATCTCGAAGGCACGCTACCACCATATCATCATGATGGCGGATGCCGATGTCGACGGTGCCCACATCTGCACTCTGCTTCTGACATTCTTCTACCGCTATATGCCCCAGCTCATTGAGAGCGGTTTCGTCTATATCGCACAGCCGCCGCTATACCGTGTCGCAAAGGGCAACAAAGAGGTCTACGCATACAACGAAGACGAGATGCGCAGACTCCAGAACGAGTTCGGCGATAAAGGCGTCGCCGTCCAGAGATACAAGGGTCTGGGTGAGATGAACGCCGACCAGCTCTGGCACACGACAATGAACCCCGAGTCCAGAATACTCAAGCAGGTAAACATCATCGACGCAAGTTATGCCGATGAGATATTCTCAAAACTCATGGGCGACGACGTCGATTCGCGCCGTGAATTCATTTACCGTCACGGAAAGGAGGTGACCAACCTTGACATCTGAGCAGTTCACATTCGGTGAAAAGAGGATTATCAACGTAAATATCGAGGACGAGATGAAGATCTCGTACATCAACTACGCCATGTCGGTCATCATCGGACGTGCGCTGCCCGATGTGAGAGACGGATTGAAGCCGGTTCACAGGCGCATTCTCTATGCAATGGGCGAGATGGGCAATACCCACGACAAGCCGTACAAGAAGTGTGCCCGTATCGTCGGTGACGTAATGGGTAAGTATCACCCGCACGGCGATTCGTCCATCTACGATGCGCTCGTAAAGATGGCTCAGCCCTTCTCGTACCGTCACACCCTCGTCGAAGGTCAGGGTAACTTCGGTTCGATAGACGGCGATTCCGCTGCGGCAATGCGTTATACCGAGGCAAGACTCGATGCGGTCGCCGAGGAGATGCTTGCCGATATCGACAAGGAAACAGTCGATTTCGGACCCAACTTCGATGAATCCCTCAAAGAACCTCTGGTTCTGCCGTCAAAGATACCCAATATCCTCGTAAACGGCTCGGAAGGTATTGCCGTGGGTATGGCGACCAAGATGCCGCCGCACAACCTCCGCGAGGTCTGCAATGCCATCAATGCGACCATAGACAATCCCGACATCACCGTCGCCGAACTCATGGAGCATCTCCCGGGACCTGATTTCCCGACCGGCGGCAATATCCTCGGACGCGGCGGTATCGTCAACGCCTTCACCGAGGGTCGCGGCAGAATCCGCGTAAGAGGCGTTGCCGAGATAGAGGATGACGGCAAGAAAGCCCGCATCATCATCTCCGAGATTCCGTATCAGGTCAACAAGGCACGCATGATCGAGCAGATTGCCGAGCTTGTCAAGGACAAGAAGATAGACGGCATATCCGACCTCAGGGATGAGTCCGATAAGGACGGCATACGTGTCGTTGTCGAGCTGAAGAAGGGCACCGTGCCCCTCGTTGTCTTAAACCAGCTGTATAAGCATACGCCGCTTGAGACCACTTTCGGCGTCATCAACCTTGCAATCGTCAACAACCAGCCAAGATACCTGAATCTGAAGGACATAATCGGCGAATTCCTCAAGCACAGGAAGGATGTCGTCTACAGAAGGACGGTCTTCGACCTGAAGAAAGCCGAGGAAAGACTTCACATATTGAACGGTCTGCTGATTGCGCTGGACAACATCGACGAGGTCATTGCGACAATCAAATCCTCAAAGACCACCGAGGAAGCCGCACAGAAGCTCATCGCGAACTTCAGCCTCGACGAGGCGCAGGCGGACGCGATCCTCAAGATGCAGCTGCGCCGTCTCGCGGCTCTGGAGACGCAGAAGATCGTCGACGAGAAGAACGAGATTGCAAGGGAGATTGAGAGGTTAAAGCTCATCATCTCGGACGACGCCCACATTTTCGCGGAGATTAAGCGCGAGACCGCAGAAATCGGCGAGAAATACGGCAACGAGAGAAGGACAAAGATTGTTGCCGACGTCGACGACTTCGAGAAGGAAGACCTTATCGAGAACAAGCAGGTCCTAGTCTCCCTGACCTCCGACAACTACATCAAGTCGATGCCGCTGGACACATACAAGGGTCAGCACCGCGGCGGACGCGGCATTGTCGGCATGACGACAAAGGACGAGGATTTCGTCAAGAATATCTTTGTCGCCTCCACGCACGATTATCTGCTCTGCTTTACCTGCGAAGGCAGGGTCTACTGGCTCAAGGTCTACGACATACCCGAGGCGACGCGGCAGAGCAAGGGCAAGGCAATCGTCAACCTGCTCAACCTCAATAACGAGAAGATTACCGCGGTTATTCCGATATCCAAGTTCGATCACAGCAAGTTCCTCCTCTTCGCAACCCGTCAGGGTATGATTGTGAAGATACCCGAGGAAGAGTTCTCGAGAGTCCGCCAGACGGGTCTCAATGCAATTGTCCTCCGCGAAGGCGACAAGCTCGTCGACGTCAAGGAGATAGACGATAACGGCGAGATTGTCATCACAACACGTTTCGGACAGAGTCTGAGATTCGACTTAAAGACGGTTCCGCTCAGGCACAGGAATGCGCTCGGCGTCAAGGGTATCAAGCTTCGCTATGAGGATGTCCTTCAGGACCTGACCGTGGTCGAGAAGGATCACCTCTTCACCCTTACCGAGAAAGGTTTCGGCAAGAGAACGGAGTTCGACGAGTTCCGCGGTCACGGCCGTGCGACCATGGGCGTCAAGAACATACAGGTCGACGTCAGCGGCGCCGTCGTCTCATCCAAGGCGGTTAACGACAGCGATGAGGTAATTCTGATGAGCAAGTCGGGTATTGTCATGAGGACCAAGGTGTCCGAGATCTCAATCCAGAAACGCGGCACCAGAGGTGTGCGTATCATGAAACTCGACAGCGGCGACAGCGTTGTCGGATTTACGATACTTGAGGCGGAGAACGATTCTTCCTCATCCTCAGGTTCATCCGCGAAGTCTCCAAAGGTCGATCCCGCCCAGAAGTCCCTCCTCGATTCCGATACGGACGACAACAATGCGGACTATGACGACGATGCGGCGGATTCGGATTCGAACTACGAAAGCGAGCCTTACGATGACATCGATGCCGAAGAAGACGAAGAATGAATACTTAAGTAAAATATTACCCGAAACAACAACCCAAAACAATAACCTAAAACAGCAACCCAAACATATCCCAAACAAAATCCGAAACAAAATCCGAAACAACAATCCCAACTTTTTTTTGTTTCTCTTTCGACAACTGTGCCGGTCCCAACAAGATTATTAATTATACTCTCCAAATGAAAGAGCATGGAAACAGGAAAGATATTGACTGTGCTTATTGCAATCGCTCTCGTCGCCTGTATGGGATATATTATCTGGGATAATTATCTCATGAAGACGGGGGGAGGAAACGTGCAGTATATACCGCAGCAGACAACCGTTATACAGCAGCAGGCGCCCGCAGCGGAGACGCCGGCAGGCAACGGCGGAGAGACTGTGCCCGCAACATATATTCACTCGGGTGAGGTCTATGCGACGCCGTCGGAGATAAGGAGTATGGACCTCGATGTCGAAGCAGTTGACTGGGACGGTGTCGTCGGAAACGACGGTATTACGATTCATTTCAACTTCTATGACGCATACGGCAGAAAAGTTATATTCTCGGGATATACGATATCGTTGAACGTGGATATCTACAGCCCCGAATACGACACACTGAACCGCAAACTGAGTGTCAGAAATGTGCTCTACAAGGGCTATGCGACCGTTACCTCATCCGATCAGGGTGACGGAAGTACGCTTGCGGGAATCAGGGTGCCGTTCAGCGACATGAAATTCGGTCAGTACGACAAGGGAATAGGTCTTGTCAAGGTAACCGCATCCATGCCTTCCGGCGGTACGGTCATAGGCGAAGAAATAATGCAGTTTGCACGAAACACAATCTAATTAATTCTATTTTTTGATTGATTTACTGCTTATCTTCTTTTTTTTACTCTGATTAATGTCAAATACCGATGTCAAATACCGATGTCAATTACTTAATTCCGAATCAGTAAACGCCGGATTGTCGGTATTTTTGGATTGTTTCTGAAAAAAGATTATATTTGTTGTATTCGGACGCGTTCAGTCAAGCGGCAGTGTCTCAAGCTGGGAAACAAGTTCCCAGATGCGTGTTCTCGCATGAACGGGCATATTCGGGTCATTTGAGACCTCATCGACGAGCGACAACGCCGTTGCGGCACGCATTCCGAGTGCCTGCGAATCGTCGGATAAAACCTTGCGCGTCTCATCCGCTACTTTCCTGATATTTCTGGGTATTGTGGAATCATCTATGATTGCGGAAAGCATCTGGACGCAGTAATTTATTGTTTTTTGAGGGTCAGCCATAAAACATCACATCCTATTATTAATTTAGTCAACCGCCATATATAAGATGAACGAGAAAGAGTGATAATTTATGAGAGGTTCCGATGAGATAATGGCAGAGTACCTGCTTAAAGGCGCAAAGATGCTGGGTAAGACCTGCCCCGAATGCGGTTCGCCGTTGTTCACGGTCAACGGCGAGACATACTGTGTCGTCTGCCGCGAAAATAAAGCGCAGACCGGAAAAGCCGCAAACAATGCAAACAATGCAAACAATTCTGACAATACAAACAGCGCAAAAGGCTCAAAAGCCGGCAGGAACACGAAGAAAACGGCACAGGCAGGCAGACACGGACACGCCGCGACTGAATCCGAATCGGATATGACTGCAGCGAAACTTCTGGCTGATGCCGCGGACGAAGAATGCACGGATTCGTCCGGCGAATGCGAATGCGGATGCGAAGAACTGCGCAGCGAGATTGAAGCGGCGATGACAATCCTCTGCCGGCGCATAAAATCGGATACACGCCCCGAAGACTGCGTTGCGCTAATGCAGGCCGTCAGCATCGGCGCCGACATCCTCAAAAAACTGGAATAATACAAGAATAATACAATAGATACTTTTTTTCGGCAGCTGCGCTCAGAACTCCGTATAGCGCTCTCTTGCCGTCTCGTATATCTTTTTTGCCGAGACCTCGCCTATGCCGTTTACGGCACGCAGTTCCTCCTCGGAAGCGTTCACGATATTCTCTATGCTTCCGAAATGCCCGAGAAGAATCCTTGCGTTCTTAAGACCCGTTCCCGGGAATGCCGAGACGATATACTCAAGCTGCTCGCGCTTGGAGCGGTATGTCTTATGGAAATGCGGGGACTTGAGCCCGCCTTCGGTTGTGTTGTCCTCGCGCTTTGCCATGACACAGAGAAGGTCGGCGGTCTCCTCCGGCGTCTTCGTACGGAAAATGCTCACGCCCATGCCGATTGAGATTGCGCAGAGCGCACCCCTGACGGCGTTCGGGTTGAGATTCCTCTGCGTATAGAGGTCTTCGCCCTCGATGATTAGGACGGGCTTTATCGCCGCATCCGCCATGCGCTTTATCTGCCCGATTAAATCGCGTTCGACTAGCGTATCCGTGAAATCGCGGGCAGTCTTCCTCTCTACGAGTATCCTGTCGCCGATTGCGTAATCGCCGAACTCAAGCCGCTCAAAGCCCATCGAAATTCCCGACCTGTGAAGAGCCTCGACAACCTTTGAGGAGCCTTCCCTGTCGTCGGCGATTACGAGCGGCACGGGGTTATCCGCATGCGCGCCCGCGACTGCCGTGCCGTTTTCGGCAATTCCGCCGGTAAACGCCGTTATCGAGGACTGACCGCCGTGCTGACCGCTATTCGCGGTGCCGTTGCCCGTGCCGAGACCGGACATCGGGGTTGTCACAATGAACCCTCCCGAAGCCGCGGTCGCCGAAAGACTGCGGATGCCCTTCGTCATGGCTTTTTCGCGGACGCGGCTCACGTGCGTGAACGTCTCGTCCGTCGTCCCCTTTGTGATGAGGACGTATATGGTGCCGCTTCCGTGCCTTCCCGTCCTGCCCTTCCTCTGAATGCTCCTGACCTCGGACGGCACGGACTCATAGAATATGACCATATCGGTCGAGGGCACGTCCAGACCCTCCTCGCCGACCGAGGTTGCGATAAGCACCTTGAAAACTCCGTCCCTGAACTCGCCGAGGGTCTCAATCTGCTTCTTCTGCGTAAGACCCTTTACGCTGTCCTTAGATGCCTGACCGATAAATTTGCGGGCGTCTACCCCTCTCTTCACGAGATAATCGCAGAGAGCCGTTACGGTATCCCTGAAGTTTGCGAATATGATGATGCGGCTCTCCGGATACTCCTCAAGCTGCGTGCTTACCAGCTCAAAGGTCTTTTCGAACTTGGGAAGCAGTTCGTATTCCCACGTATCGGTATCTTTGAGCAGCGAAACAAAGAGCTCGTCGCGGCATAGTCTCTGACTTGCCTTTGTGCCCGACGGCGACATGCCTTCGGCGCTGAGCTTATTGAGATAGGCTTTCAGGATCTCGCTGCCCTGCGACTCCGCAAGAGTCACGGCATGGCGGATCTTCATGATCTCGGCATGGACCGATGCCGCAAGAAACGCATCCGTGTTCCGCTCGGCAATCTTTCGCTGAATCTGGACGTTTATGCTGTTGAGCGCCGCCATCGTAAGTTTATCGGCGCTCGGGACAATGTATCCGAGTTCTCCCAGTCCCTTGAGGCGCATCTCCAGAAGTTTCTTCAGGACGATGACGGCATGCTCGAGTTCGGGGGGCAAAGTGATATCGACGTATTTTATCTCGCGTTCGTGGATATAGGGCTTTACGTCGGCATTCTCCTCGGTCCTTGTCTCGACGATTTTGACAGAGAGTGCATAACAGACATCCATGAGTTTCTCTTCTTTGCTCCCCGGGGATGCCGTCATGGCGAGAATGAGCGGGTTTTTGCCGGTCTTCATGTATTCTTCGGCTATAAAGACATAGGCGTAGTTTCCGACGGCACGGTGGCATTCGTCGACTATGAGGAGGGATACGTCCTTGAGGCTGTATCTGCCGGCGATGATGTCGTTCTTTATCACCTGCGGCGTCGCAAAGATCACCCTTGAGGACTTCCACATCTCTTTTCTCTCGTCCGTGGGGGTTTCGCCGGTGAAGAGCGCAAAGCCGCTGCCCATGGTTTCCCTGTCGGTGTCTGGCTCGATGAGCTTATCCGAGAACATCTTGAGATGCTGATCGACGAGCGGTTTTGTCGGCGCCATCATCAGAATCTTGCCCCCGCAGGCACGAAGGCGCATGGCGGTGACGAGGAGAGCAACGGCGGTCTTACCGAGTCCTGTGGGCAGAACGACGAGAGTATTGTCTTCGGTTGCGTGCACGGCAATGGCTATCTGATACTTTCTCTCTTCAAGACTCCCCGGTCTGATGAGCGGATGAGTTACGTATTTTACGCCGCTGTTGTCGTCCCTGTTATCCGCCTTGTTTTCAGCCGTGTTATCAGCCGTCTTCTCCGCCATGTTGCCGCCGTCCCCGTTATGCCTGCTGTCCTGCATTGCCTCACTCATTGCCGCACTGCATTGCTGGCTCCGAATTGTTACCATAAAGTTGAACTTATTCTGATATGTTTGTTTGCAGAACGGGGCGGGGAAAAAGTGGAACCGCGATGAATGCGATGAAAAAAAGTATTGTGTTTTGTGAGATTCTTACGATTTTACAGATTCTCGAAGGCGACTTTGCCGCGGATGAGCTGCCTTAAGGTCTCGGCAAGGTGATCCTTGGGGATACGAATCTGTTTCATGGAATCGCGTTCGCGGAGGGTGACGGTATTGTCCTCTTTCGTGTCGTAATCGACCGTAACCGCAAACGGCGTTCCGATCTCGTCCTGCCTTCTGTATCTGCGTCCGATTGCGCCGGAATCGTCATACTGGGCAATGAGACCTTCGTCCTGAATCTCCGCCATAAGCTCGAGTGCAACGGTGTCGAGACCGTCACGGGACATGAGCGGCAGAACGGCGACCTGAACCGGCGCAATCTTCTTTGAGATACGCAGAACGGTTCTGGTCTCGCCGTCGACGTCCTCCTCGTCGAAGGCGTGCTCGAGGACGGAATAGAGAATCCTGTCGATACCGTAGGAAGGCTCGATGACATGCGGCCTTACCTCTTCGCCGCGGATGACCGTCTCCTGCTCGCGAACCTTGTAGAGTTCCGGAGGGATGAGGATCTTTTCGCCGTCGAGGACGATCTCGGCGCCGTTTTCGGTCGGCTTCGATGCCGCAAGAAGTTCGGCAACCGCCTTGGCTTTGCCCTTGAACTTCGGTCCGAGAGCGCCCATGTCAGCGACAATCTTCATCTCGCGGACTTTCTTCTCCTCGTCATACGGGATGAATGCCGTGAAGGAATCGCCGCTCTGCGCCGCATGCGCCTTTAAGTCGTAATCCGTTCTGTCGGCGATGCCGACGACCTCGACCCAGCCGAATCTCGCGGATAAGACCTCCGCGTCCCAGCAGTCGGTCGCATAGTGCGCACGCTCGTCGGGAAGGTGCTGTCTGAACCTGATTCTCGCGGGGTCGGCGCCGCAGGCGATGAGGAAATCGTGGGTAAGCGCGATATAGTAGCCAACGTATTCGTTTGCGACGATGCCGCTCTTGACTGCCTCTCCAATCGTAATCGCGACCGGCTCTTCGTCGTTCTCCTGCTGCTTGATTCCGCGGAGAGGGACTACGCGGTCGGCGTAACGCCCGAAGTTCGGATGCTCCTTATGCTGCGGGTGAACAAAAATCTCCGCCTCCGCCTGCGTAAACTCGCGAAGACGGATCATACCCTGTCTCGGCGAGATCTCGTTTCTGTAGGACTTGCCTATCTGAACGGTGCCGAACGGCAGCTTGTCGCGGTAGAATCTGAGAAGTCTGCCGAAATCGGTGAAGATACCCTGTGCGGTCTCCGGGCGCAGGTAACCCGTTCTCTGACTTCCGGGACCTATTGTGGTGTGGAACATGAGGTTGAAGTAGTGCGCCTCGGCGCCGTCGAAGGTCTTGCCGCAGGCGGGGCAGGGAAGGTTCCTTAAAATTTCGGTAAGCTCGCCGAGCGTTTTGGTCTCGGCATGCTCGATATTGTGTGCCTCGCAGACATGGTCGGCACGGTGGTATTCCTTACAGTGCGGGCACTGCACCATCTTGTCGGCAAAACCCTTTACATGCCCGGATGCTATGTAGATTGCCTCTTCTCCGACGGTAGGACACTCGATCTCGAAGTATCCTTCGCGGGCGACGTAGTAATCGCGCCAGAGGTTCTCTATCTTTCTCTTCATCATCGCGCCGAGCGGACCGTAATCAATAAGTCCCGCAACCGAGCCGTAGATCTCGGAAGAGGGCCATACAAAGCCTCTCCTCTTTGCAAGTTCCATAACTTTGTCGTAAACGTCAGCCATTTTATTGTCTCTTTTAAGATGTCCCGTTTAAGAGAATCTCACTTTTCAGATTGTCTATTTTCAGATTGTCTATATTAATTCTGCGGGAACAGTATAAAACATATCACACGGCAAAAACACGGCATGACAAAATCATCCGGCAAATAAGATTCGCGCCAAAATTATTCACGCCGATATGATTCACAAAAACCGAACAAAAAAGAAAATCAGGAAAATCGCGATTAAAAAGAATAAACGGTCGGGCTTTGCCGTTCCGACCGATTAGTCAATATTTATTCGTTGTTTATTCGCTCTTGTTCCAGCAGGTTACGCCGGTCTTGTCCGACATGCTTGCGGCATTGAAGACCGGTTCCTCGATACCTTCGTCCTTCTGATCGAAGTAATCGTTGAGGGCATGGAATGCGTGTTTGCTGAGCAGAAGCAGAACTCCCATGTTGAAGATACCCATCAGCGCCTGGAAGGTGTCCGCAAGATCCCATGCGAGGCTCATCGGTATGATCGAGGATAAGAAGACCATAAGGACGATTACGCCACGCAGAATCGTGAACGCCATCTTCTTGTCGGTGATGAATCTGAGGTTTGTCTCACTCATCGAGTAGTAACTGATCAGACTCGAGAAAGCGAAGACGAACATGAATATCGCAATCAGATAAGGTCCGAGCCATCCGAGGAAGGTGTAGCTTACCGCTTCCTGAACGAGCGGTGCGCCGCCCATGGTTGTCGGAATTACGTAATCCACGTAGTTTGTCGTTGTGTTGAGATAGATTAAGATAACGAACGCGGTTGCCGAACAGACAACAAGTGTATCGATTAAGACACCCACGGACTGGATAAGTCCCTGCTTTACGGGGTGCTTTACGTCAGCCGAGGAGGCAACGTTCGGAATCGAACCGATACCGGCTTCGTTGGAGAATACGCCGCGCTTGAGACCCCACATCACTGCCGCACCGAGAGTACCGCCGACGAAGGACTGAACGCCGAAGGCATACGCAAAGATTGTCTCGATTACGAGCGAGACCTGGGTGAAGTGCGTAAGGGTAATGAGCAGTGCCAGAAGAAGCCATATCATCGCCATTATCGGAACGATTACGGTGGATGCCTTTGCAACACGAGTAATTCCTCCGAAGATGATTGCCGCCGCAACTATTGTAAGAATTACGGCAAAGACAATGACATCGGTGCCGAACGCGGTCGAGAATGCCGCGGTTGCATTGTTTGCCTGAACGCCGATGAACATGAAACCGTATGTGAATATGATTAAAAGCGCAATAAATTTGGCAAATGTCGGCTTTCCGAGACCGTTGCGGATGTAAAAGGCAGGACCGCCGTGATACTGTCCGTCTTCCTTCTTCTCTTTGTAGATCTGACCGATCGTACATTCGACGAAGCTTGTTGCGGCTCCTATGAATGCGAAGATCCACATCCAGAAGATTGCACCGGGACCTCCGTATACGATTGCCGCGGCAACACCGGCGATGTTACCTACACCGATACGTGCACCCATACTGACACAGAATGCCTGGAATGACGAGATGGTGTGTTTTCCGCTACCCTCTTTCAAGCCCGTAAACGCTAATTTGCAGGCTTCGTCCAGACGATTGATCTGGACAAATTTAGTTCTAACAGTGAAATACAGACCGATACCTATGATGAACACAAACGCGATGTACCAGACATAGGTGTTAACAAAACTGTTAGCACTGTCTATTATCTCTACAAAACTCATCTTTTAAAGTTTTGGATTATTACATCATAAATATAGTGTTTTATCATGATCTATCATTACAGATAAATTCCGAAAATATGCCGCAGTATCGGAAAATGTCCGAAGACTGTCGGATAAAAAAAGGCGTCTCGGATGGGGTGAAAGGGTTGCCCAAAAAGTATAACGAAAATCCGACGGGAGATAGGGTGAGAGATTCGGCGGATGGCAAGATGGATTGGGTGAGGCAGTGTTTAGGGTGTGATGGCTTCGGTGAGCGATCACCGCCGCTTATGACCGCATGAGGCGGCATAGACGACAATCTCGTCTTCGGGCAGACGGAGCTGCGCTTTCACGGCTTCGTCTGCGAAAGCATTTATTGCACAGACTCCGATATCCGCGTCGACGCCCGCCAGATAGAGATTCTGACAGATATGACCGGCATCAAGGAATATGTCACGATAACCGCGGGTGCCGTATTTCCAGACGGCACGATAGGGTTTTGCCGTCCAGAAAAATACGACCGGGGCTCTCAGAACCTGCGGCTGCATCATGCAGGCACGTCCGAGTCCGGCAACGGCATCTATGCCCTCCGCGACAAGCGAGAGTTCATGTTCTGTCGGATTGTAACGCCAGATGCCGTCCTTTTTCGGCAGCCACGAGCAGTTCTGAATCGAGAGAGAGGTCTCTACGGGATGGATTGCCCCCGCCGAAGGTGCCGTTCGAAACCCATCGGATTCTCCCGATATCCCGCAGGATGCCCAGAGGAGATAGGAGAGGCATTCGGCGCTTATCTCTTCGGCGCTGTATCGCCTTATGCTCCGCCGCGTTCTCAAGATCTCAAAGAGCGACCGGCGCCCGTTCGGACCGCCAAAGCCTTCCGGATCTGCCGCAGGGTCTTCGCAACCGCAGGAACCGCAGGAACCTCCGTAAACCGAATGTGAAGAATATAACGTATCCTTGGGGGAGGGCAGTTTAAAGATTATTTTATCGGGACCGGTTGAATTATCGGGACTCTCCGGTCTCGGCAGACCATTCTGCTCGTCCGTCCGGGTTTCGGGCGGGTAGTTCGACGCCGCCATGAATTCCATGCCGATATCTCTCTGCATAATATCCTAAAATTACCGCAGCGGAATAAATAGATAAGCATTCTCCCAAATGCAGAGGAAGTCATGCGAAGTCATCTCAAGTCATCCGAAGGAAGCATAGGGCATACTAAGGCAAGGGGATAGCGGAGGGTATCATTGCATCCCGATGCATGCGAAGGGATTCAGTTATCATCATATAATGCAAATGAATATAGCGGATTGGCATAATGCCGATGTCATTACGGCAGGGAAAAACCGTATTTGGAGAGAAAAATGAGTAAAACGATTATAACCGTAGTTGGAAAAGATACCGTAGGAATTATCGCAAAAGTCTGTACATATCTTGCCGAGAACAATATCAATATCGAAGACATATCGCAGACGATCATTCAGGGATACTTCAACATGATGATGATAGTGGATACGAGCAGTTCAAAGGCGCAGTTCTCGGAAATGGTCACCGAGCTCGAGAAGATAGGCGAAGGTCTCGGCGTCAAGATAAAATGCCAGCACGAGGAGATCTTCACAAAGATGCACCGTATCTGAGGCGGTCGCAGCCGGCAATCGCAGTTTGACCGCACGATAAATAACGCTTAATTACGCAAAAATTACGCAAAAACATGATAAACATCTTTGAAGTCCACGAGACCAACAAAATGATCGAGCAGGAGAAGCTCGATGTCAGAACAATCACCATGGGTATCAGTCTGCTGGACTGTATCGATTCTGACCTTGAAACGCTGAACAATAAGATATACGAGAAGATTACAAGGCTTGCGAGGAACCTTGTGCCGGTCGGCAACGAGATTGCGCTGGAATACGGAATCCCAATCGTAAACAAGAGAATCTCGGTCACGCCGATTGCGCTCGTCGGCGCCAGCGCCTGCAAGTCGCCGGATGACTTCGTAGAGATTGCAAAGACGCTCGACAAAGCCGCAACCGAGCTCGGCGTCAACTTCCTCGGCGGATACTCGGCGCTGGTCTCCAAGGGTATGACGCCCGCGGAGAAGAACCTCATTCTCTCCATACCGAAGGCGCTCTCCTGCACCGAGAGGGTATGCAGCTCCGTGAATATCGGCTCGACCAAGACGGGTATCAATATGGATGCCGTCAAACTCATGGGCGAGACCATAAAGAAGACGGCGGAGGCAACAAAGGATATCGACTCGTTCGGCTGCGCAAAGCTCGTGGTCTTCTGCAATGCGCCGGATGACAACCCCTTCATGGCGGGGGCGTTCCACGGCGTTACGGAAGCGGATGCAATCATCAATGTCGGCGTCAGCGGTCCGGGTGTCGTCAAGCACGCTCTCGAATCGGTTCGCGGCGAGAACTTCGAGGTTCTCTGCGAGACCGTGAAGAAGACGGCTTTCAAGATCACCCGCGTCGGTCAGCTTGTCGCTCAGCGGGCTTCGGAGAAACTGAATGTGCCCTTCGGCATCGTAGATCTCTCGCTTGCGCCGACTCCCTCCGTAGGAGACAGCGTTGCCGAGATCCTCGAAGAGATGGGTCTGGAATCGACGGGTGCGCCGGGCACTACAGCGGCGCTTGCGCTTCTTAACGATCAGGTCAAGAAAGGCGGCGTCATGGCAAGTTCTTTCGTCGGCGGTCTCAGCGGCGCTTTTATCCCCGTCAGCGAGGACAAGGGCATGATCGATGCCGTCAACCGCGGTTCGCTCACAATCGAGAAACTCGAGGCTATGACCTGTGTCTGCTCGGTCGGTCTGGATATGATTGCGATACCCGGAAAGACACCGGCATCGTCGATAGCGGGAATCATCGCCGACGAAGCTGCGCTCGGAATGGTCAATCAGAAGACGACGGCGGTCCGCCTTATCCCCGTCGTCGGCAAGGATGTCGGCGATTCGATTGATTTCGGCGGTCTCTGGGGTTCCGCACCGATACAGCAGATAAATACCTTTGACTGCTCGGCTTTCGTGAACCGCGGCGGAAGAATCCCCGCACCGATTCACAGTTTCAGAAACTGATACCCCATACCTTTTTCATTTTTCTTTCAATTTCTTCTTTTCCCGTTTTTCATTTTCGGGTCGAAAGTTTTGGAATATCCCGCGAAATTGCTATATATTACATGCATCAATTTTAAATATATCAGTCAGTTTCGATTGTTACAGTAAAAAGGTCATATCATGAGTGTAGATAATACAAGATTTAATCTGGCATGGCTGTCGATTATCCTCTTCATTGCAGCCGCCGTTATCTTCGGAATAGTATTCAATATGCCTCTGATGGCATGCGTCGGAATTTTCTTCCTCGGTACGGGTGCCGTCACCGCGGTTCTCGGGGCAATCGTCGGAAAGACGGATACCATGCTTATCGGCGGAGGCGCGGCACTTGCAGTCGTCGGTCTCGTGCTTGTCGTAATGAACTACTCGGCAATCAACCCGGTGCTTTTGATCGCAGCCATTGTGCTCGTCGCGGCAATCGCCGGAATTATTGCCGTTATCGCAAAGAGCAGAAAGTGAACGGAATAAATCCGAATCAATCAGAATCCAAAATCACATTTTTTTACGATTTTTATTTTAAAAAAATTATTTTCAAAAAAAAGTTCCCGGTAATAGTTTCGGGGAGATATTTTCAGAAAATTCAGAGAGATTTCTTTGCCCATGCGGCGACCGTGCTCTCGCTCTCCGCGGACTTATAACCTCGAATCGAAAGCCCCGCCTTTATGGTTGCGCCCCTGCAGATATTCTTTAAGTCGCGCTCACTGCCGCCCATGCCGCTGCCCTCATTCGTGCAGAACGGAATTACGGTCTTGCCGGTGAAGTCATACTTCTCCAGAAGGGTGAACATGCACATCGGCATCGTACCCCACCAGTTGGGATAGCCGATGAATATGGTGTCATAGCTCTCGAAATCCGGAGGATACGCCTTAATCTCCGGACGTGCATTTGCACGGAGTTCTGCTTTTGCCTCCTCGATACAGGTATTGTAGCTCTCGGAATACGGCTTTACGGTATCCACCTCGAAGATATCTCCTCCGACAGCCTTCCGTATAAATTCGGCTACACGCTCGGTATTGCCCTTTTCGAGGTTTTTCAAACCGCCGTTCCAGTAGTTCTCGCCCTTGCGGGAGTAATAAACGATAAGTATCTTTGACATGATGACAGCCTCACAAATTCACTTATTTTACTCTGTCACGGGGTGCTAAAAAATCTATCCGAATTGAAGCGATTAAAAAAAACCGTGATTATAAAAAAAATAAAAAAAAGAAAATGAATTTTAGTTCTGTTTTGTCTGATTTTGTCTGATTTTACCGGATATTATCTGATTTTATCTGATTTTACCGGATATTATCTGATTTTTGTCAGATTACTGCTTTGTTCCGCATTCGGGGCAGAACTTGGCGCCGGGTGCAAGCTCGGCACCGCACTCGGTGCAGAAGGACTTCTTGGGGGCAGCCTCGACCTTGGTTCCGCATTCTGGGCAAAACTTTGCCGTTGCCTTGATTGCCGCTCCGCAGTTTGCGCATTTCGTCATGCCCGCCGCGTCTGCCGCTGCCGCTCCTGCCGCAGCTCCTGCTCCGGCTGCCGCCGCGGGTGCCGGCTGGGGCTGCTGGGGTGCGGCTCCGAAAGGTGCGGGCTGTCCGGTCATGCCTGCCATTCCCTGCGCCATCATGCCGCCCATACCCATACCTGCACCCATACCTGCGCCCATCATGGCAAATCCGGCACCTTCGCCGCCCTTTGAAGCGCCGACGCCGATATTCTCGATTGCCTTTCCGGACTGGTACTGCATGTAGTTAACGCCGAGAGCCGACATTGCACCGCGTTTATTGATGGCATCCTGAACCTCTTCCGGCATATTGATGTTAAGACCGGAGAACTTCATGATCTTCAGACCGTAGACCTCGGTCTCGGTCGTCAGTTTACCCAGACAGATCTGTTCGATCTCCTGAAGATATGCGGGCATATCGAGGACGCCCATCTGCTTCTTGGTCTTAAGCTCGCCGAGAGTGTCGTTTAAGACCATCACAATCTGATCCTTAAGCCATGAGACGATCTCGTCGGACTGGGTAAGACCCTTGGTGCCGACAAACTGCGTGATCATGAGAAGCGGATCCACGACCTTGTAGGAGAACTGACCGAACATTCTCAGCTGGACGACGCCGAAATCGACATCGCGGAATGCCAGGGGCTGGCTCGTTCCGAACTTGTCGCGGAATTCGCGTTTCTGAACCCAGTAGAACTCTCCTATCTGGGTAACGCCCGTAATCGCCTTGCCGATTGTGCCGAGGATTGGCACATTCTGACTCGTCAGTGCATACCTGTCGGGTCTGTCGAATAACTGCATTGCTTTGCCGTCGCGGAAGAAGATACCGAATTCGTCCTCGCGGACAAGGACGTTATCGTTCCAGACGATGTTTCTGGGCAGACGCCACATGACGTTGTCGCCTTTGTGATCCTCGACCCAGTAGAATCCGCTGCGTGTCTCGGCACCGTCGAGATCGCTGCCGGACCCTATTTTTGTGCTTGTTTTAGAAGAAAATAATCCCATTATATCGCTCCGAGATTGGCCATTGTTTCAATACGCTTTCCGAACTGATTCTGCAGCTCGTTTAACCCGGCACGCGTCTTCTTCGCATTTGCCTTTACGGTCGCAAAGTCGCCGCCTTCGGCCGCGGATAGTGATGCCGCGGTAAAACCCGCCAGATCGTTGACTCCGCCGAGAAGCGAGAGGTCATACTCGTAGAGGGTGTTGAGTTCGTCGTCGGCAACGCGGTATGCGGGCGAGATACCCGAATAACCCTGTTCAGCATGGCGAATCTTGGCTTCCGTCGTCTTTGCCGCCGAGATTACCGCCGCAATGTCGTTCATCAAATCCAGTTCAAGCTCGCGGCTGCAGACCTCGCGGATATCTTCGAGCGGCTTTAAGACCTCGTCGCGCATTCTGTCGGCGATCTGAAGTCTTAACATCGAATCCGCGATTCTCAGGTCTTCACGGATACGGTAACCGCGATATCCGGGTATCGCCATCTGAATCTTCTTGAGAAGACCGCGGTCTTCGGAAACTCTTTCTCTTATATCGGTCATTTTAACTCCTGATTTTACTGTATTCCCGTTTTGAATACGTTTCTGATATATTTACCATATATTTCGGATATATTTCGGGTATATTCGGGATCTGTTCCCAATATACCGATATTCCTGATATTATAAACCTGTATGGGATACCCGACGTAAGATATCCGCACGGGATATCTCCGTAAGGTATCGATAAGGCACGATTGGGTATCGTTCTCTGTGTTCTCAGTGTTGTCAGTGTTCTCGGTATCCCCGGTATTCTCAGATACCAATCGTGTAGCTCGTATTATCTTTCCAGACCGGCAGATAGACCACTCTTGTCGAGTTTATGTCGAAACTGTAGTCGAGGTCCTGAAGGGTTCCCGGGATCTCGGTCTCGTATCTAAGGAAGAGGAACTCGGCGTTCTCGCCGGCAACATCCTTGTCCATAGTCATCTTGGCACGATCTGCGCCTTTAAAGTCGGATACCGGGTTTAATTCCGGCTGATCGAGTGTCAGATCCATGTTCCAATCACGCGAGTATTTCTCGGGTATCTCGTCGGCGGCGCAGACGTAGAAGTCGCGTGTTCCGCGCATCTGCCTCTGACCGGTCACGACCCTCATGATGCCGCCTCCGGACAGCCTCTCGCGCCTTACGTCCAGATTCGCGTTTACAACCCAGAAAGGCACGTAAACAAGCACTCCCTTAGACTCTTTCGATGCGCCGGCAATCACGTAGCTCACATCGACAAGAGAGCTTTTCTCCTTAGAGTAGAGCGAAATCTTGTCGCAGTGACTGCACTTAAGCATCATATCGCGTGCCTTTGTCTTAATCGGCGCTCCGCAACCGGGGCATTTGAGTTCTATTAATAACATCTTAATTCACCTTCTCTTCTCCTCAGTAGAAATGATCGTAAGCGTCATGAGATATTGTCTCAATCTTGCCGACTCCGTCTCCGGATTTGAGACCCTTTCCTTCAAGGTTGCCCGTGATAATCTCATCGCCGTATCTGAACCTCTGGTAACAGAAATAGAAGATACATACCGCGGCTATCAGCAGAATTATGAATACCATGCCGCCGTCCTCTCCCAGACCCGTGCACAGACCGCCGCCGATACCGACAAGCGCTCCCGAGGCGGCACCGCCGATTCCCGCGGAATTCGCCTGACTTGCGACGCTTCCGGGCGCTCTTCCGGTAAGGACATCGCCGGTTATGCCGTCGACCGTCGCGAAGTAACTGCGTTCCTCGTATGAGTATCTGATTACCCAGAACGGGTAGTAGACCAGAGTAAAGCCCTTGGGGAAGACGAAGCCTTTCTGGAAGGTTACGCCGTCGAGAGAGCTCGCTCCGTCGGAGATTGCCTCATTTTTAATGTATTCCTCCCCTTCCCTGAAACTGTCATCCTTCGAGGTGGTGACTCCGAAGGTCACGATATCGGCATCATCGAAGAATATCGGTTTTGCGTTCTCGGGAACTCTTATTCCCTCGAGTCCGAGGTCGCCGACGTTGCATGCCGAGGATGTGTAGATGTATTCGCGGTTGATTAAGACCTCTCTCGGCTCCCTTATCGTGTGGTCGTCTTTGTCTTTCCTCTCGATATATCCGCATACGCAGGCTTTGCCGCGGGCAATCAGTCTCCAGAACGGGATGTATATCGGATAGACCTCGTCAAACGAGGATTTCTCTATAAGATCGGGTGCTTTGGGACCTTTCTTCATCCAGCTCTTTACTTCTTTTACAGCCGCTTCTTTCTCGACCGTGAGTTTGTACATTACCTTTGACGAGCCTTCCGAGCTGTCAAGGGCAAAGACGGCGTCACAGTACTGACAGATTGCAAGGGATTCTCCCTCTTCGCATTCCACCTGACCGCCGCAGGACGGGCATGTCATCGAGATAAGCAGTTTTGATGTCTCGCCGCTCATTGTTTCACCTCCGGTTCGGCACCGGTTTCAGCAGTCCGTGCATCCTGTGCGCCGGCGTCCGAAGGCGCACCGCTCTGTGCATCCGACGGTGCGGACGCACCTTCCCCTGCCTGAGCCGCGGAACCCCCTGCCGCCGCTCCGCCTCCGGCTACCGCCGGTGCAGGTTTCTTCGTGACTACCTGCTGTGCCATGTATCTTCCGGCAAGCAGTCCGCCGGCTGCGAGAACTATGAAGAGGACGTGTATCGAGCATGCAAGGTATCCCCCTATAAGTCCGAGAACGAACGAGACTCCCATTACCGCCATATACTGTGCCGAGCCGCGGCTCGGGGACGGTCCGGAGTAGACTCTTCCCGAACTGCCGTCTATGACCACGTCATAGCTCTTGCCCTCGAATTCGTAGGTCATCTCGTAGATAGGGAAGTAGACAAGTGCCTGATCGATTGCGTTGCCCGGCATCTCCCCGATATAGGATCCTATGCTGATGTCGGGATCAATCTGTTTGGCATCGCCTATCGAGACTTTGTCGTCGTAGATGACCTCGCCGCCGGGAGGGATCTCCAGATTATGCATTCCCGGGAGGGTTGTTCCGCGTGCAGGTCTGACAAAGACCTTCTCGCTCTTGTTCACCGACCTTCTGAACCTGAATACGGGGAAGAATTCCTTGACGATTTTGGTTATCTTACAGCCGTGTTCCAGTTCTTTTGCCATCGAAGGACCTGCGGTCCATCTCTTGAAGATGCCTCTGGCTTTCACTTCGTCGATTGTGAAAGGAAGCAGATAATAGAACAGAGCTTCACTTCTGTCGACATAGGTAACAGTGCCGCAAAACTGACATTTTGCTATCTGTGTGCCCGGATCGACGGCGAGTGCAGCACCGCACTTAGGACAACTAAATTGTGGCATAATTTATTATCTGCATCAACTGATTAAACTATTCTGTAACGATGCAGGAAATCCGCATTCACGCCCTATCGAGCGTATTCGGCAATTTAAGCGAAATCCGATGACTTTTTGCGTATGAAAATCCGCGGTTTTTTCGCGGGATTGCGAAAAGACAAAAAAGATGTATATATTTTAATTGATTTTATCCGGACATTGCGGCTTTTTTGTGTGCGCCGTCATGCCCGTCATTCCCGTCATGCGACCGTTAAAGGCGCTGCATGCGTTGCATGCATGCGTCGATGGCTTTGCAGCCTTTGCAGACGTTGCAGCCGTATTCAGCAGCCTTCAAGAATTTTGTGCAGGTAGAAGTTGTTTGTGCCGAGTTTGCCGCCGTAGTTGCCCGCTCCGATATAGAGGATGCCGTCAACCCCGGTTGCCGCAAGTATGCCTTTCTTCATCGCCGCCGAGATTACCTCCGCGTTGAGTCCGTTGATGACTATCTCGTAGATGGCATTGACGCCGTCGGGAACCTCGGAGTCCTCGATCTTACCTTTAAGCGAGGGGCAGAACTTGTGGTTGGTGCTGGCGGGCATGGGGAACTTATAGTTCTTGCTCGCAACCTTGGAGCCGCTCGCGACAATGCCGCCCGGGAACGAGGCGATGATGCCTTCGGTGTTCTCGAATGCCTTTACGGCTTCCTGCGCCGCTTTGAGTGCGCTTGCACGGTCTTTGCCCATGATGAAGAAGTTTCCGCCGGCGATTCCCTTTACGCCGCCGAATCTGTCTTCGCAGATGAAATCACCCTCCATTACGGGGATGCTCCAGCATTTTCTGCCGCCGACCTCGACACGCGATTCGTATTTGTCGCCGAAGAATCTTATCTGGGTGTTGAAGCGTGTCGTCTTTACATCCGGAAATCCGTCAAAGACGGCGGTGGTCGCTGCCGTGAGGATGCACTGCGATACCCTGTCGGCAACGTTCTCCTTGAGGCTCTTTCTTGCCGTGCAGATAAATATCGAGATTCCGGGTCTGCCGTCGGGGGTCTCGGAGGGTTCGTAGAGTCTTTCGATTCCCGCTTCGCAGGGACAGTAGATTGCCGATGTCGCAAAGCCCGTTGCTTCCACAGCCGCAATCTTTGCAAGTTCGTATGAGTCCGCCGTGATGATTACACGCGAGAACCATATCGGGAATGCTTCAGCATATGTGTCGATGATTTCAACGCCGTTTATCTTCATAATTTCTCCTTTTGGATAAAAATAAGAGTTTTTGGTTTGTTTTGATCTTGTTTTGGTTTGTTTTTTGTTTGTTTTCGGTTCGTTTCGGGTTTTCAGGATTTATTATTGAATTTGCCTTATTTGCCGTTAATTGCCGTTATTGCCGCTTATTTCTTCTGAAAAGCAATACCGTTCTCGGTGATTACGTAATCGACGGGAACGTCGAACTCTTCGGTCGGAACCTTCTCGGCTTCCTGGCATGCGAATGCCATGGCGACGGTCTTGATTCCGGGGTTCTTGTCGAGGAATCTGTCGTAGTATCCGGAGCCGTATCCGAGCCTTGAGCCGTACTTGTCGAAGGCAAGCATGGGCAGGATAACGACGTCGACGGCGCCGTCGGGGACGGGGATCTCATGACCGATGGGTTCGGGCACATTGAAGGTGCTCGGGACAAGATGGTTGAGATCCTTTAAGTAGGAAAGGCGCAGGCTGTGGTCTTCCTTTACGATAATGGGGACGACGAGGGGGTTGCCTGCCGCAAGAAGCATCTCGAGGAAAGGTCTTGTGTTTACCTCGGCTTCTTTTGAGACGAAGCCCATTACGGTCTCGCCGGGTTTGATGATGGCGAATGTGTTCTTACAGATCTGCTCGCTTTTGATGCGTTTCTCTTCGGGGGTTAAGCTGTTTCTGCGCTCACGCATTATGTCGCGCAGCTTGTTTTTCTCTTCACGCAGCATGTGCATATAGGTTGGTCACTTAAATATTTAGTATTGCTTATGAGTGTCGGCGGACCGATTCTCGCCGTGAACGTTATACCCGCGCAATGAGAGGGCACAGCAGTATGCCGCGCCGTAAAGCGGCGCCTTTCCTCCGAGCCGGCTTAAGCGGATCTCGGGCGCCGGCAGGTATCCGTCGAGATATTTGAGAATGCCCGCGATGATAAGTTCGCCGTTGTTTGCGGCGACGGAGCCGTCGAGGATGATTACCGCGGGGGAGTATGCCGCCGTTATCGAGGATATCGCACGGGCGTTTACTTTGGAGAGTTCTTCGTAAAAGCCCGCGAATACGCCGCGGTCGCAACCGCCGGCGCCGGCGCCGTCTTCGTCGTCTTCGTTATTCACGCCGCGGCTTAACTCCTCTCTTATGCCCGCGAAGATGTCCTCCGCGGTCGGAAGGATTGCCGAGCATTTCACGGGGATGCGATTTTTGCGGCAGTATGCCCTGAAGAAGTGCGGAATGCCCCTTCCCGAAGCGTAGCCCTCCCAGTGTCCGGTATGACCGCAGCTGCATCGGACGGAATATGTGCCGTCCACGTAGAGATGCCCGACTTCTCCGGCATTTCCGGTATTGCCGAGCAGGAGGTGACCGTCCGCGAAGATTCCGCCGCCGATGCCTGTGGACATGGAGATATAGACTACGTTGTTGCGAAAGCCTTCGCCGCCGTCGCCGTCTTTTCCGACCTCGCCGAGGACTCCGCAGTTGGTGTCGTTCATCACGAAAACGGGTTTTTTGAATGCTTCTTCAAGCGGCGCTTTTATGGGAATAACGGGAAAAAGAAGATTGGGGGAATGAATCAGCTCCCCTTTTTCCATGTCGAGGGGACCCGGGACGGAGACGCCGACGGCTTTCGCGGACGCGATCTCCTCCGCGCTCAGACTTGAACGTATGAGGTCGATGATTGCGTCGGCGTAGATCTCCGGTCCGCTGCCTTCCCGCGGTGTGACGGTCTTTGCGTATCTTACAATCCCGTCGCCGTCGAAGAGTGCGGTACGGAGATTCGATCCGCCCATGTCAACCGCGATTACCGAATCGGAACAGTTCCCTTTTGCCATTTCAACAGCGAATCCGAATCGGCTTACATCAGTTTGTTTATCTCGGCGGAGATCTGCGGGAGCGAGATTCTTCCGACGGGCGTTATTTTGCCGTTTACTATGACCATGGGAATCGGCGGCTGGTCTTTCTCGACAATCTCGGCGATATGGTCCGGAATGCCGTCGTCGAGGAGGGTAAGCCTTACTTCGACCTTATCCCCGTAGATATGTGCGAATCTCTCGCGGAGTGCCTCGACCGCGTTTACGAGTTTCTCGGAAGGAGCGCATTTTTCCAGATCGCAGGTGCGGTCGCCGTCGCAGGGGAACGGACCGCAGAACGAATCCTTAAAGCCGGCAATCTCAACAAGTATTGTATTACTCATACAGGATTGTTTGCAGGTCTTACTATATTGACTTTGCATAAACTTTGCATAAATTCGCATAAATTTGCATAAATAATGCACTGGCATTGCAGGCTGCCGGCATCGCCGTGCAACTCCCACCCGCCCGGCGAAAAAACCGTCCGCAATTACCCGCTCAAACACGCCTTCGGAATATATCGGAAAGCGTTAAAAAGCGGACACCAAAGAAACATGAATTGCCCATGAAATCAGAATCCGAGGCTGAATCCGATATTTAATAGGACAGCGACAATAGCGATATTTAATAAGATCTGACAAACAAATTATAATGATTATTTAATGAAAGCAGTTCTGGGTCTTGAAAACGGCAAATATGTTGTCGGTGAAGGATTTGGAGTGGAGGGCTCCTGCAGCGGAGAACTCGTATTCACAACCGAGATGGGCGGTTACATGGAATCCCTGACCGATCCGAGTTATGCGGGTCAGATTCTCATGTTCACATACCCGCTCATCGGAAACTACGGTGTTGACATACAAAACTTCCAAAGTCCGAAAGTGAACGCACTGGGTTGTGTCGTTCACGAACTCTGCCGGCATCCGTCCGCAGGAAAATCCCTGCAGTCCTTTTTTGAAGAGAATAATTTGTTCGGCATCTCCGGTGTCGATACAAGAAAATTAACCATCGATGCCAGAGTGTCGGGAACTCCGCGTGCCGCCCTCATCGTCGGCGACGACAACGGCGAATATGCGGTTGAATGCGCAAAGAAAGTGCCCTCAATCTCCGACATCAACCTTCTCGAGCAGGTATCCTGCAAAAAACCATTCAGAATACCCGGCAAAGGAAAGAGGATCGCCATTATCGATATGGGTATCAAGAAGAACATCGCGCTCTCCCTGCGCAAACGCGATGCCGACCTCTATATCTTCCCCTACAATGCGAAGCCGTCCGAGGTCGAGGCATGCGAACCGCAGGCGCTCTTTATCACGAACGGCCCGGGAGATCCCGCGGCTGCCGTCGATGCGGTTGCCTGCGCAAAGCACTTCATCGGCAGGATACCCGTATTCGGAATCTGCATGGGCAATCAGGTTCTCGGACTTGCGTTCGGCGCCGAGACATATAAGATGAAATTCGGACACCGCGGCTCAAATCAGCCCGTCAAGAGAAACGACGGCTCAATATTTATCACCACCCAGAATCACGGATTTGCCGTGGATGCCGATACACTCCCAAGCGACTGCAAAGTCTATTTTACGAACTTAAACGACGGAACTCTCGAAGGATTTTACTCCGAAGATCTCGATGTCTTCTGCGTCCAGTTCCACCCCGAAGCGCACGGGGGACCGCTCGATACCGAAAGACCGATCTTTGACATGATGTATAAGAGGATCAAATAATGCCGCTGAAGAAAAATATCAAAAAAGTCCTGCTCATCGGTTCGGGACCTATTCAGATAGGTCAGGCGGCGGAGTTTGACTTCTCGGGCTCGCAGGCATGCCGTTCGCTGCGCGAGGAGGGTATCGAGGTCGTCCTCGTAAACTCCAATCCGGCGACGATTCAGACCGATCCCGAGATGGCGGACATCATCTATGTCGAGCCGCTGAAAGCCCCGGTTATTGCCAAGATTATAGAAAAGGAGAAGCCCGACGGCATCTTAAGCGGAATGGGCGGACAGACGGGTCTTAACCTGACCGCGGAGCTTGCCGAGATGGGCGCACTCAAGGGTGTCGAGATCCTCGGAACACCGCTGGACGCCATCTATAAGGGCGAAGACAGGGAGCAGTTCAAGAATCTCATGACCGAGATCGGCGAGCCGATTCCGAGGAGCATGATCCTCGAGTCGATGAGCCAGATAGACGAGGCTCTCGAGAAGGTCGGTCTTCCGGCGATCATCCGCCCCGCATACACCCTCGGCGGCGCCGGCGGCGGCGTTGCCCACAATGTCGAGGAACTGAGAAGGATCATCGAACTCGGACTTCAGCGCTCGAGGATTCACCAGGTTCTCGTCGAAGAGAGCGTAATCGGCTGGAAAGAGATCGAGTTCGAGGTCATGCGCGACTCGGCGGATACCTGTATCATCATCTGCGGCATGGAAAACGTGGATCCGATGGGTATCCACACCGGCGAGAGCGTTGTCGTTGCCCCGATTCTGACGCTCCGCGACGACGAATTCCAGAGACTGCGTGCTTCGGCAATAAAGATCATCCGCGCTCTGGGCGTTCAGGGCGGCTGTAATATCCAGATGGCTTACAAGGACGGAGACTACAGAATCATCGAGGTCAATCCGCGTGTTTCGCGTTCCTCGGCACTGGCATCGAAGGCCACGGGATATCCGATTGCAAGGGTCTCGGCAAAGATTGCCGTCGGACTTCGCCTCGACGAGATAAGGAACACGGTCACGGGATGCACACCCGCATCCTTCGAGCCGGCAATCGATTATGTCGTTGTCAAGGTCCCGCGCTGGCCTTTCGACAAGTTCAAGAACGCCGACAGGACGCTTACGACGGCGATGAAGAGTACCGGCGAGGTCATGTCAATCGGACGCACCCTTGAGGAGGCGTTCATGAAGGCACGCCGCTCACTCGATACCGATGTGACGGTGCACACCTCGAAGAAGGAGATTGCGATGCTCCTCCAGAATCCGACGGACGAGCGTTTCGGATGCCTCTTCGACGCGTTCAGACAGGGATTCTCGGTCGATGCCGTCAAGGACATGACCTATATCGACGGCTTCTTCCTGCAAAAGATTGCCAACATCGTCGAAATCGAGAAGAGCCTTCAGAGCAACCCGACCGACGACGACATAAAGAGGGCAAAGCATTTCGGATTCTCGAACGAGGAGATAAGCGAGTTTACCGGCAGGAGCACGGACGATATCGAGAAACTCGTCGGAATGCCGGTCTACAAGATTGTGGATACCTGCGCCGCGGAATTCCCCGCGTCCACGCCGTATTTCTACTCTACCTCGGACGAGGAGTGCGAGATTGTCCGCGACGGCAAGGAAAAGGTCTTAATCATCGGTTCGGGACCTATACGCATCGGTCAGGGTATAGAGTTCGATTACTGTACGGTTCATGCGGTAATGGCTCTCAGAGAGCAGGGTATTGAGGTCCATATCGTCAACAACAACCCGGAGACGGTCTCCACGGACTTCGATACCTCGGACAGGCTCTTCTTCGAGCCGATGAAACTCGAGGATATCATGAATATCCTCAGGAAAGACGACTATTCGGGTATCATGGTGCAGTTCGGCGGTCAGAACTCCGTCAACCTCGCCCTGCCCATCGAGAGGGAGATTGCAAAATACGGTCTCAAGACAAAGATCCTCGGAACGTCGCCGGATTCTATGGATATCGCCGAAGACCGCGACAGGTTCAGTCAGATCCTCGAGAAACTGAATATAAGGTCGCCGGCGAACGGATCGGCATATTCCGAGGCGGAGGCTTTCGAGATTGCCCGCAAGATCGGCTATCCGCTCCTTGTCCGCCCGTCCTATGTTCTCGGCGGCCGTGCGATGGAGCTGGTTCACGACGATATCGAACTTCAGAACTATATCAAGGAGGCCGTCCGCGTCAGCAGGCAGCACCCCGTTCTTCTGGATTCGTTCCTCCAGAACGCCATCGAGCTTGATGTCGATGCGGTCTGCGACGGCGAGGATATCCTCATCGGCGGCATTATGGAGCATATCGAGGAGGCGGGCGTCCACTCGGGAGATTCCGCCTGCGTAATTCCGACGCAGTCGCTCTCGGACGAGGTCGTTGCGACCGTCCGCGATTACACGAGAAAGATTGCTCTGGGACTCAATGTCGTGGGTCTCATCAATATCCAGTATGCCGTCAAGGACAATACGGTCTATATCATCGAGGCGAATCCGCGTGCAAGCAGGACGGTTCCTTTTGTTTCGAAGGCTACGGGACTGCCGCTTGCCAAGATTGCCGCACGCGTCATGTGCGGTCACAAGCTTAAGGAGATGGGCTACAAAGAGCGCCACTTAAAGCATGTCGCGGTTAAGGAGGTTCTTCTGCCGTTTAACAAGCTTCCGGGCGTGGATACCGTTCTGGGTCCCGAGATGAAGAGTACGGGCGAGGTCATGGGTATAGACTACGACTTCGGACGTGCCTACTTCAAGGCATGTATCAGTGCGGATAACCCGCTGCCGCTCGAGGGCAATGTGTTTATCTCCATCGGCGACGAGGACAAGTCCGATATACTTCCGATTGCAAAGAAACTCAAGGATCTGGGTCTTTCCCTTATCGGCACGAGCGGAACGGTCGAGTTCCTCGAGGGACACGGCATCGATGCGGAGCTTGTGAGGAAGGTTCAGGAAGGTTCTCCCAACGTCATCGATATGATGAGACGCGGCGAGACCAGTCTGATCATCAATACGCCGTCGGGCAAGTATTCGAGACAGGATCACCTTCAGATTATGCGTGCGGCGCTGGATTACGGCATTCCGTATATTACCACGCTTCAGGCGGCACGTGCGGCGGCAATGGCTATCGAGGCCATAAAGAAGGAAGATATGACCTTTGAGCCGCTGAAGCACTACCACAGCGACGTTTACTGAAAGAACGCCGCAAATTATCAACTCTTTTTTTACGCCGCATTTCACTCACATTACTGCATTTCACTCACATTACCTCATTTCATTCTTTGCCGTTCAATTCCCCCACAGTTCACCGACTGTTCCCGTAACAGATCATATTTAATATAACAATGACCAATTTTGACATATTACGAAAGGGAACCCGTTTTGCATCGGGCAGGATGGTTAAGGTCAAGGTCAAGCCGCCCGCGATACGGGTTTTCGCATGAAATCCGAATTACAGGAGGATATTATGAAGGATATCATTACGAATAACATTACGAATACAATGAAGAATGCCGGAAAGGATGCGGCGCGTAAACTCGAAGTCCGCGGTGCGATTCTCATCGGGCTTCTGCTTATAATCGCTTTCTGCGCCGTTCCCGCCGTCTCGGCAGGGGCTTATACGGGGGATGCGACACAACTGTGGGAGTTTAAAAAGAACACAAATTTCATCGACACCGATATCTCGCATGACGATACCTTCGTCGTTACGGGAGGCGTTATTCCCAAGGTCTATCTGCTCTCGGTCAACGGCAATCCCGTCTGGGAAGCGGATGTTGACGGGGCGGTAAACGGGGTTTCGGTCGCTACCGCCGGCATGTACACGGCTGCGGGAACTAAGAAGGGCGGTCTGTATCTCTTCGACCGCAACGGCGCCACGCTGTGGAAGCTGACTCTCGGCGACAATGTCTATGACGTGGCTCTATCCTCGGGAGGAACCTACCTTGTCGCGGGCTCGGACGACGGCTGTATCTACCTCTACAAGAACAGCGGCGAGCAGGTCTGGAAGAAGAAGATCAACGGCAACATCTACGGCGTCAGTATCTCGGATGACGGCAGTATCATCGCCGTCGGCAAACGCGAGTTCGAGGTCAGCGCCTACGATCTTCAGGGCAACAGGCTGTGGTCGAAAAAGACGCCCGAGCAGGTCCTCGATGTCGATGTCTCACCCGACGGCAGCGTTATTGTCGCGGGCTGCTCGGACGGACGCGTCTATGTCTATGACAGGGAGGGTAATCTTGTCTGGTCATACAATATCAGAATGCCGGTTAACGGCGTTTCCGCATCCATTTACGGCAGTTACATAGCCGCGGCTTCGGACGACACCTATACCCATATCCTCTCGGAGAAGACCCGCGCCGAGATTCTGAAGGTGCCTTCGCTTGCGAAGGTTCGCGGAGCGGCGCTTACGGTAACGGGCACGAATCTTGCCGCGGCCTCGGACGACGGAACGCTCAAGTATTACGCACTTCCGATAACCTATACGCCGGCACCGGAGGCGACACCTGAGGTTCAGTATCCGAATCAGCCGACGGTTCCCGCGACCGCGGCTTCCGCGGTTCTGGAGATAAGTTCGGCGCCGTCGGGCGCACTTGCCTATGTGGACAATGTGTATAAGGGAACGACGCCGGTGGTCGTCACCGAGCTTACCGCCGGCACCCACTCGGTGACGGTCTCGCTTGACGGATATTCCTCATACTCGACGCAGGTCGAGCTTTCCGCAGGCAGAACGACCTCGGTCTCGGCATCGCTGGCTCCGACGGCTAAGACGTCACCGGTGACGGTTGTCACGGTTATCGCGGCGGCAATCGGCGCATTGCTTATCTTTGCGGTCGGCAGAAGAGACAACTGAGACTTTTCAATTTTTTCCTTTTTTTCGTCTGATTTTCCCGATTTTTCCTCATCGCCGCGGGGGTATTTCCGAAGTAAACTCTTGCAGATAGAGCAAGACTATATACGCACGCACCGAAATCAATGTAAAAATATATGATCGTTTTCGGTCCGCCACGGAAACGTGAAGATCGGAGGAGAAGATGACGGGACATAAGGGCAAAAACAACTTCGGAATGCGGGACTTGAAAATGCCGGCAATCTCGGGGCACAGAGCGACCGCGACGGCGATACTGCTTATGCTACTGCTTGCCTTATCCGTGCAGGCAGTCGCCGCGGCAGCCGATACGCCGCAGTTTCGGATGGAATACCTGTGGGACTTCGAGGAGAGTTCGGACAGAGTGACATGCGCAGACATATCGCCGGACGGCAACCGCATCGTCGCCGCCGGCGGCAATGTCATATCCATGCTCGGCAAGGACGGCAGGGTTATCTGGGAGAAGAAATACGACGATACCATTCGTGACGTCTCAACGTCAGTCGACGGCAGAAGCACGGCGTTCGTCACGCAGAACGGCTATGTTTACATGCTCGACGGCGACGGACAGATAGTGTATATCAAGACGCCCGGCGGCACGCCGTTTGCGGTCGACGTCACCGAAGACGGGACGCATACCGTGGTCGGAACGACCTACGGTCCGATTTACATGCTCGGAAAGAGCGGCAATGTCGAATGGAAACAGGGCTTCTCGGGTGTGCTCAAAGGCGTTGCGGCATCGGACTCGGGCGATGTTGTCGTCGCCGCCACGGACGGCGGCGTAGTATTTGCGTATTACGATACGGGAACCCAGAGATGGAGTAAGAACATGAATGTCGCGGCAACCTGCGTCGATGTCTCCCCCAACGGCGACGTTGTCGCGGTCGGACTCGCAAACGGCGATGTGCTCCGATTTGATTCGGATACCGGCGAGGAGATCTTCAGGGATACCCTGCCCTTCATTCCCAAATCGGTCTCACTCTCGGAGAGAGGCGCGGATATGGCGGTCAGCGGCGAGAACAGCGCGACCGTCTATTATTTCAGCACGGATTTCAGGAATCTCGAGCCGATAACGGTCACAGCCGACGGCACGGTGAGGTCGGTCGAGCTTTCAAAGTCGGCGAACAATCTGGCGATTGTCTCGGACAGCGGCACTCTGACGTATTATTACAGATATTCGACGACCTTCGTTCAGCCGACCCCGCAGGCAACCGCGGTTCCCGAGGTGAGCTATGAGGTGAACGTGCTCGTTATCGAGTCCAATCCGAAGGGTGCACAGGTTCTTATAGACAACAGGATTGCGGGAATTACGCCCATAACGCTGACGGATGTCTCCGCGGGTCCGCACACCCTTCTCATACGCTCCGAAGGATTTCAAGACTGGACAAGGGAGTTCTCGCTCGGCAGCGGCGCCACGGTCACGATATCTGCCGACATGCTCCCCGCAGGCGGCGACGATTTCCCGTGGATTTTCGTTATAATCGCGGTTGTCGCCGTAATCGCGGTTGCGGCTTTCATCATTTGGCGCAGAAACAGGGTGGACTATAATTATCTGTTCTGAATTTTGCGGAACTGACAGAAAAAATATCTTCAAAAAAATTTTTTATTTTTAAGTTACGGCAGATTCCTGAGAATCTCGCCGAACCAGGGTATGAAATCGTTCTTTCTCGACATCATACCCTCTTTTCTTATGGGCTGTGCGGTTATTCCGCAGTCTGTCAGTACTGCGGCATCCGCGGCAAGGTAAAGCTCGCTTCCGTTCTCGAAGACGCTTGTGAGGAGAGCGGCGAAGATATCCGCACTGTTCGATTTCTTTAATGCCTGCACGGCTTTCGTTATCTCGTCGCGGTTGTCGGCGGAGAAATCAAAGGTGGGGATGAGAATCTGGGAGATGATGACCTTTTTGCCGAAGAGGTTGTATTCCTTGACATCCCGCATCAGAAGGCTGTCCATGGGGATTCCCTCAAGATCCATGCCTTTTCTGATAAGTTCGGTGCCGTATTCCTCGATGTCGACGCCGGCAATCTCGGCAAGGTTCTTGACTATGCGTCTGTCCTTCTCCGTGGTCGTGGAGAGGCGAAGCACCATGGTATCCGAGAGAATTCCCGAGAGGAGGACGCCGGCGGTCTTTTTGTCCGGCACTATGCCCGCCTCGGCGAACTTGCCGGCGATTATGGTCGAGGTCGAACCCACGGGCTCGTTGAGGAAGCCGATGGGCTTGAGTGTCGTTATCGCGCCGAGTCTGTGGTGGTCGATAATCTCCAGAATCTCGGCTTTCTCGATTCCGTCGACAGCCTGAGCGTATTCGTTGTGGTCGAGGAGTATGACCTGTTTATAGACGGTGTCGAGGAAACTGTTCCTCGATATCATGCCGAGGAACTTCCTGTCGGCATCGACGACACATGCCGTTCGGTATTTGGAGTTCGCGACGAGCTGTTTTGCATAGTCGATTGTGTCCTCAGCGGTCACGGTCTGAACGTCGGTTGCCATGATCTGGCTCACGGGCAGGGAGAGGTTAATCATCTTGCCGACGCCGAATGCGTCCAGATTCGTCGCTATGAGCGTGACGCCCTTCTCTTTTGCGGCGGTGATGACGCGGTCGCCGACCGGAGCGCCGTCGGCGATGATGAGCGCAGCTATTCCCGCGGAGATGAGGGCAAGCTGGGAGGGTTCGTCGTCGCCGACGATTGCCACGTCGTCCTTTGTTATCTTGGAGAGGATGACGTGGAGGGCGTCGATTGAGATATAGACCCTGCCCTCGATTATTTCGCGGGCGGAGGCGAGGAGCCTCGCGTTGAGGATTCTCGTGAGGACGTCTATCTTTATCGGCGGCAGCAGAAGCTGCGATATGCTCTGGCGGCTGACGTATGCCTGTGCCAGACCGTGCTCGCTCATGAGTCCGATGAGTTTTCCGGCGCCGTCGGTGATGGGGATGTTTCTTACGTTGTAGTCCTCCATCATGGCGATGATCTCGATTGCGGGAATGTCGGATTTGGCACTGAATTTATAGGTGAAGGGCAGATCCGAGATATTTGGGACGACGCTTTCTATGTATTGCGGCACGTCGGCGCCGAATTTCTCCAGCGCAAACTTTGTCTCGGGGTTTATCTCGCCGCAGACGGCGGGTATGTATTTCCCGTCGCGTGTCCGGTTGAGATATTCCGCATAACCGATTGCACTGCATACGGAGTCCGTATCCGGATTTTTATGCCCGATAACGTATACCTGATTCATCATATTTTTCCGAGGGTTTTTGTGTGATTTTTTTGTGTGATTTTTTTGTGTGATTTTTTTTGTGAATTTTTTGCGTGATTTTTTACGTGATTTTTTGCGTGATTTTTTGCGTGATTTTTTGGGTTATTTATTCTGCTTATTTTTCTGCTTATATATATCGAACTTCATCATGTTATATTTTGCACAGATATTTATTGACTGCAAGCAGATATTTAGATGCATAACATGCACCACATAATATCGATAAGGGATTTTGAAAGGGAAGATATAGATGCTCTTCTGACAAAAGCTCAGCAGATTCAGAGTCTGGGCAGCTATAAGCAAACCCTTCGCGGAAAACTGGTTGCACTTCTTTTCTTTGAGCCGAGTACGAGAACCAGAATGTCCTTTGCATCGGCACTGGCGCGCCTCGGGGGAGAGGCGATTACCGTGGACAGTGTCGAGGGAAGTTCAATCTCGAAGGGCGAGACTCTTGCGGATACCATCAAGGTCGTCAGCAGTTACGTCGACGCCATCGTCCTGCGCCATCCGAAAGAGGGCGCGGCAAGGCTCGCATCGGAGTTCTCGTCCGTCCCCGTCATCAATGCCGGCGACGGCGCGGGGCAGCACCCGTCTCAGACGCTTCTCGATCTCTTTACAATCAAGGAGAACATGAAGCTCGACGGCATCGACCTGGGACTTCTGGGCGATCTCCGTTACGGAAGAACGGCGCATTCTCTCTCTTATGCGCTTTCGCACTACGACGTGACGATTCACACCATTACGCCGAAGAGTCTGGAGATGCCGCAGTGGCTCTCGACCGAGCTTAAGGAGAGGGGAACCGAGGTGGTCGAGCACGAGAAACTCGAGGATATCATCAACGATCTCGATGTCCTCTACGCGACAAGGATTCAGCGCGAGAGATTCCCGGATATGGCGAGTTATGCGCGGGTTGCCAACACCTATAAGATCACGCCCGAGACTCTGAAGGACGTGCGCAAAAATCTTATTCTGCTTCATCCGCTCCCGCGTGCCGGCGAGATTGACCCCGCTGTCGATGCTCTGCCGTATGCGAAGTATTTCAGGCAGGCGGCGAACGGAATTCCGGTTCGTATGGCAATGCTGGAGGATGTTATACTATGAGCGTTAAGAAACACGAAGGCGGCATGCTGATCAACCCGATTAGGGACGGAACGGTTATCGATCATATCGCGGCGGGCGAGGCTCTGACCGTGCTCAAGATTCTGGGCATCACGGGCTCGTGCAATGAGGAACTTTCGATTGCCACGAATGTGAGCACGAAGAATCCCGCCGTTAAGAAGGATATCGTGAAGATATCAAACCGCGAACTCTCAAAGAGCGAGCTGAACAAGATTGCCCTCATTGCCCCGAATGCGACGATCAACATCATCCGCAACTCCAAGGTCGTCGACAAGGCGGGCGTCGAGATTCCGACGGTCGTAACCGGATTTGTGAGATGCCCCAATCCGGGCTGCATCACGAACTCGGACGAGCCGATTGAGACGAAGTTCAAGGTAGTCAACGGCACTCTGCACTGCCTTTACTGCGACAATATTCTGAAATCGGATATCATCAATTATATTATCTGATATCCGCCAAAAATTGTATATTTTATAAATTTGCAGGATTTATCGGATTGTTTGTTTTATAAGTTGTTTATCCGTTAATTTGCTTATTTATGATATTGCTTATTTTATGAGATTGCTTATTTTATGAGGTTGCTTATTTTATGAGGTTGCCGTGTATGTCGATCTCGCCTTTCCAGATTCTGGTGCTTGAGATCCAGCGTCCGTCGTCGGCAAGGACGCAGGTTATCTGATGGATGTCGACCTTTGATCTCTTCTTTTCCTTGCGGAGTCTGTTTATCTCCACCGCCGTGGGGAAGGTCTCTTCGCTTACGACTATGGCGTCAAAGTCGGTATCGAGCGTGGAGCCGTATTTGTCGTGGAGTTCTTCTATCTTCCAGACGGCGTTCGAGTTCATCTCCGCCGTCAGGTTCTCCACGAATGCGACTAAATCGGCTTTTCTCTCTTCAAAAGGACGTATGGGATGAGATTTGCGGTTTGCGAAGACATCCCCGCTCAGACCTATGACGACTTCGCCGCCGTCGCCGGCAATGGTGAAGGATCTCTCTATCAGCTTTTTGTGACCGTCGTGGAGAGGGTCGAACGTGCCGCCAACCATTACTTTCATTCGCTATTAGATATAATTGTAATATATTATGAATACTGGCAAGACTTCTGATGAAAAGATTAAGAATGCCGCATTTATCGCACCCAACGCGACGGTTGTCGGCGATGTCACCTTAGGCAGGGATACGGGTATCTGGTTCGGTGCGGTTCTTCGTGCCGACCGCGATTCGATTAAAATAGGCGACGGTTCGAACGTGCAGGATAACTGCGTGGTTCACGAGTCCGACGGCAAGCCGGTCGTCATCGGCGAGAAGGTCACTGTCGGTCACGGTGCGGTCATACACGGCTGCACGATTAAGGATCGCGTGCTCGTCGGCATGGGTGCGGTTATCTTAAACGGCGCCGTCATAGGCGAGGATACGATTATTGCGGCGGGTGCGGTCATCACCGAGAGGAAGGAGATCCCCCCGGGCAGTCTTGTCATGGGTGTCCCCGGGAAGGTTGTCCGCAGCCTTACCGATGAGGAGAAGGCTGGAATCGTAAAGAACGCGGATGTCTATATCGGGCTTGCAAAGGAATACGGAAAGAACTGAAAGCGGTAAGTTGATAGCGGGAAGCGAAGGCAGCGGCAGTGCGGGCGGCGGCGGCGCCGTCGCGAGCCTCTTTACAAACAAATAACAATACTGACACTAATTATATAGGTAGAAATGGGCGAAGTTGCAGTCATAGGTGCGGGCGTTGCGGGCATTCAGGCGGCGCTGGATATCGCAAACCACGGAATAAGGGTGCATCTGATTGAGCGTGAGCCGAGTATCGGCGGTCATATGTCGCAGCTTGACAAGACTTTTCCGACGAACGACTGCTCGATGTGTATCCTCTCGCCGAAGATGGTGGATGCGGAGCGGCACGAGAATATTATTTTATATACGCTCACCGAGGTTAAGGAGATCTCGGGCGAGGTCGGCAATTTTAAGGTTACTCTGCTTCGTCACCCGCGATATGTCAGGGAGCACGAGTGCAACGGCTGCGGCGACTGCGTGGAGGCATGCCCCGTCGAGGTCTACAATAAGTATGATGCCGGCGTCGGCGTAAGGAAGGCAATCTATAAGCCGCATCCGCAGGCAGTGCCGAATATAATGGTCCGCGACAGCGAGCACTGCATAGAGTGCGGTATGTGCTACGATTCCTGCGGCAAGAATGCGGTCTTGAGGAATGACGAGGACGGCGACCGCGAGGTTACCATAGATGTCGCAAGCATTGTGCTGACGACCGGCTATGAGACCTTCGATCCGCGGATTAAGAGAAATCTGCGCTATCTCAAGGTCAAGGACGTGATTACGAGCCTCGAGTTCGAGAGGCTCATCTGTGCCTCGGGTCCGACCGGCGGCGTTCCGCGAAGGCTTTCCAACGGCGAAAAGCCCAAGTCGATTGTCTTCGTCCAGTGCGTGGGTTCCCGCGACATGACGATAAATCACGGTTACTGCTCCTGCGTCTGCTGCATGTATGCGATAAAGAACGCCATTCTCCTCAAGGAGAAGAACCGCGATCTCGATATTTCCATGCTGTATATGGATATCCGCGCCTACGGCAAGGGATACGAGGAGTATTACGAACGCGCAAAAGGGCTTGGAATCAAGTTCATCCGCGGAATGCCGGGCGAGATTATTCAGGGCGACGACAGCCCGCGGATTGTCGTGGAGAATACCGAGACGGGCGAGATTCTGACGCTCAATCCCGAGCTTGTGGTGCTCTCGGTCGGCATGCAGCCGGCAAAGGATGCGGGCAGGCTCGCGGAGTCGCTGGGAATTACCGTCGCGGAGAACGGTTTTTATGAGTCGGAGAACTATCAGCTCAATCCCGTGGGCACGGTCAGGCAGGGTATCTATATCGCGGGCGCCGCCTGTGCACCCAAGGATATCCCCGACAGCGTTACTCAGGGCGAGGCTGCCGCCATGAAGGCATTCCGCGATGCCGTGACATATTGATAATTGCGGATAATTACAGACATTTACGGATAATTACAGGACAATTACGGGATAATATGCAGATAAATTCCGATAAAACACTTTTTTGGGACGATAAAAAGAATTGTATCGTTTTTGTGAGGCAGACGCTTCTCCCCGCCGTGTATAAGACGGCGGAATGCGGGACGATAGAAGAGCTTGCCGAGGCCATACGGACTCTGGATATCCGCGGCGCTCCCGCTCTGGGTGTTGCCGGCGGATACGGCGTTGCGCTCTCGACCTTCGTGCACGATGACGGCAATATCGAGGGTTTCATGCGGCTTGTCTCCGACGATGCGAAGTATCTGACTTCCACGCGACCTACGGCGATTAATCTCTCGTGGGGCATAAACCGCGTCTTTAAGGCCATCGAGGATGCGGATTCGCCGGATGATGCCAGAAGGGTTGCACTTGCGGAGGCGAATGCGATTGCGCACGAGGACGAGGAGATGTGCCGCAGTATCGGCAGGAACGGTGCGGAGCTTCTGCCCGATAAGTGCACGGTGCTTACCCACTGCAATGCGGGTGCTCTGGCGTGCTGGACGTGGGGAACGGCGCTGGGCGTCATCCGTTCCGCAGTCGAGGCGGGCAAGGACGTCTCGGTCATCTCCTGCGAGACGCGTCCGCTCAATCAGGGTTCGCGCCTTACGGCATGGGAGCTTGCCCGCGATAAGATTCCCGTTAAGACGATTACGGATTCTTCGGCGGCGTTTCTGATGCGAAAGGGCATGATCGACGCGGTTGTCGTCGGCGCCGACAGGATTACGCGTGATGCCGTCTTCAACAAGATAGGGACGTATACGCACGCGGTCAGCGCGAAATACCATAATATTCCGTTTTATGTCGCGGCTCCGTATTCGACCTTCGATGCGGTGCGGCTGGAGAAGGATATCGTGATTGAGGAGAGAAGCCGCGACGAGCTTGCTTTCTGCGGAGAGAGGCAGCTTATGCCGGATAATGTCGATGCCCTGAATTATGCCTTCGATGCCACGCCGATGGAGCTTGTTACCGCGATTGTCACGGAGAAGGGTGTCCTTCGACCGCCGATTGCAAAAGAGGATCTCACGCGGAAATAGGGTTTAAGGGATTTTCCGAACTTTTCCGCATGATATTAAGAAGAGATATTTAAGATAAGAGGTATAGAATACTGTATGGCAGGAACTCCGATCTTCGATCAGCTTGTCTATATTGTCGGCGAGATTACGCTTATTCTTATTATCGGGTTTATCCTGCTTTCTATAGTAGTCGTCGCTCTTTCTTTTTACTCGATTCGGCGCGGGTATTTTTATCTGCCGCGGCTTGTGAAGTCGGGTATCGTGGCTACCGAGGGTATGGCAAAGGGTATCTGCAAGCTTCTGGGTCTGGACGATAAGGAGATGACGGCTTTTGCGATACGCCTTCACAATGCCATGAATCAGAGCGATTTCGAGAAGGTGCCCGCCGATAAGCGTGCGATCTTCATCCCGCAGTGTCTGAGGAATGCGGACTGTCCCGCTCATCTGACGCCGGAGGGGATTATATGCAGGCGCTGCGGGCGCTGCGAGATTGGTTCGCATGTCGACAGTCTGGAGGCGCTGGGTTATCATGTCTGGATAGCGCCGGGTTCCACGCTCATAAAGAGGATGGTCAAGCAGTACAGACCGCAGGCGGTTATCGGTGTGGGCTGCATGATCGAGGTCAGAGAAGGTCTGGAACTTCTCGATAAGGCGAACATCATCGGCATGGGCGTGGTTACTCTCAAGGACGGCTGCGTGGAGACCATGATGAACTGGCAGGATCTTATGGATACGGCACTTCTGGGTCTCGAGCCTGCCTTAAATGCCGAAAATTCGTGAGTTTTTATTCGGTTTTTAAAAAAGGCGTTTATTGAGTTAATTCATTTAGTTTAGGGTTATTGTTTTTCGTTCTGTTTATGCTCTGTTTTCAGTAGCGGCTCCGGCTCTCTTCTCCGGTCCCGTATTCTTCCGATGCGTATTCCGGATTTTCCGGAGGCAGTCCGCCATGTCCGCCCTGTTCTTCCTCGGGTTCTTCATAGTACATGGGATAGGGGTCGCGGAGTATCTTTACCTGTTTTCCGTAGAGTTTGCCGGATTTTACCTTTCCGAAGACGTAGAGCGTCCCGCCGCATTTGACGTCGCCGACGGTCACTCCGGGGCGGATGATCACGTTTCCGCCGGCGGTTATGTTCTTTACGGTCGTGTTGTCACAGATTGTGATGCTGTTGTCGACGTTTACGTCGCCGCCGATTCTTACGTTTGCGCCGATTACGGCATTGCGGCAGGTCAGTTTGTATTTGACACTCGAGCCGGGTCCGAGTTGCAGGTCTCCGTCCACCACCAGATGACCCCAGAAATGCGTGTCGGGGGGTGCGATGAAGTCCCCGTTTATCTTGACATTTCCTTCAAAGTAAGAACCTCTTGGGGCTATGAAAGTATCCCCATCCCTAAAGACTTTCATGGATTATTAGAATTTTATATCAAAGGATATAATCATTTTGAATGATGTATCCGAAAAATCAGGGTTTTGCGGGTATGCCGACGGCGATTCCCGCGGGGGTGCCGGTGAGTCGGCGGGTCGGCAAAGATTGCGGTCGTCGCATCGGTAGATCCCGAAGTGATCGATCTCAGAAGAGCAGGGCGGAGATCAGCATGAAGGCGGTCGCGAGGAACATGCCGGTTTTGAGGATTGTTGTGGCTTTCGAGTCTATGAGTGCTTTCGAGTCGGCGGCACGGGCACCTTTTGCGACGGCAAAGAGGATGATTGCGTCGGCGACGGCAATGAGGATGAGGTAGCAGGGTCCCCAGAATTTGATCAGCGGCAGAAGGCTGATGATTATGCCGGCGATGGCAAGGACGAGGCAGAGTTTTCCGGTTTTGGGGACGCCGATTATCATGGGAAGGGTCTTTGCACCGCCGGCACGGTCGCCTTCCATGTCCTCGGCGTCTTTTAAGAGTTCGCGCGAGAGCATGGCAAAGAACGTGATTGCGGCTATGACCGTGTTCTGCATGAGTCCTTCGATGCCCGCGAAGGCGCCGCCGAAGAGGAATATGCTTGCGGCAAGGTAGGATACGCAGATATTGCCGATGAGCGGCATTCCTTTGAAGGTTTTTGCGTATAGGACGAGTATTGCGGAGTTGATTATTGCGAATGCGAGGCAGAGCGGGTTTACGAAGGGGAGAAGGCAGATTGCTATGCCTGCGGCGAATAAGATTACGCTGTAGACGAGGGCGCCTTTTTTCGTGACGGCGCCGGAGGGGATGGGGCGTTCGGGGCGGTTGATTGCGTCGATTTCGCTGTCGCAATAGTCGTTGATTACGTTTCCGGCGGCGGTGACGAGGAAGACGACGGCTATGAGCGGGAGCGAGGCGGGGGGGATTGTGCCCGTCGCTATTATTACTCCGAGGAGGACGGCGAGACCCGCGGCTACCGAGTTTGCGGGGCGGATTATCTTGAGGTATCCTTTAAGCATTATGAGAGTTTTTGTGTTCCGACAGGAAATAGTCTTCTTTATGAGTCGCGGTCTTTAAAGGAAGTAAAGATCTTAAAGAGCGGGTTTGGGGGGATTCGAACCCCCGGCTTTTAGCTTAGGAGGCTAACGCCATATCCAGGCTAGGCCACAAACCCAAAAAGTGTATGTGCCTATATTGATTGATCTGGATAACCTATAAGTTTTCCCGATTACGATATGTAACTGCAATGGAACTTATTGAGGCAAGGGAGGGGAAGACGAGATTTCTGATCCCCGTTCAGGATGCGGAGAGTAATTTTCCGGCGGCAAGCGCGGAGGTTTTCTTCAATAAGAAGATGGAGATCAACCGCGATTCCACAATCCTGATGCTTAAGGTTCTGAAGGATATCGATAAGAGAGATGACGGGGAGGACGCGGTTAAGACTTATCTGGACGCGATGAGCGCGACGGGGGTGCGTGGTCTTCGCGTGTACAACGAGTGCGGTCTGGAGGCGACGGTCAACGATAAGAGTGCGGATACGATTCCGCTTCTGGAGAAGAACCGCGATGCCTATGCGCCGCTGCTTAAGATCTCCAATGCGGATGCGAACGTCATCATGCACGAGCGCCGGTTCGATGTCGTTGATATAGACCCTTTCGGGACGCCGGCGCCGTTTCTCAACGCGGCTGCAGGCTGTGCGAAGAGGTATCTTTTCATTACGGCGACGGATACGGCTCCGCTCTGCGGTTCCCACCTGAAGGCGGGCATAAGGCGCTATTTTGCAAGACCGCTGAATACCGAGTATCACAGCGAGATGGGGCTGAGGATTCTTCTGGGGGCTGCGGTGAGGGAGATTGTGAAGTACGACCGCGGTGTCGAGCCGCTCTTTTCGTTTACGAACGAGCATTTCGTGAGGATTTATCTTAAGCTGTCGTCCGGCGCCGGCAGGGCGGATAAGGCGATGGAGAATATCGGTTTTATCCACCAGTGCCCGCACTGCCCGCAGCGTATCGAGGAGAGGGGCATTGCGGCTCATACGCATGTATGCCCCGATTGCGGCAGACCGATGACGGTCGCGGGTCCGCTCTGGCTGGGTGCGGTGTGCAGACCCGAGATTCTGGACAGGATGTTAAGCGTGCTTCCGGAATGCGGTTTCGGGAGCGAAAAGCGCCTTGCCCGCCTTCTGGAGCTCTGCCGCGACGAGATAGATACCTCGACCTTCTATGATTATCATACTCTGGGCAGGTTCTGGAAGGTCTCGCCGGCGGCTGTCGATACGGTTGTCGGGGCTCTCAGGTCGGCGGGATACCGTGCTTCGCGTGTTCACTACGAGGGCACCGGCATCAAGACGGATGCGCCGCTCGATGAGATTAGGAAGGTTATCTGCTGAGGGTTAACCGCACCTATTTTTTAGCATCGCCGAGTTCGGCTTCTATCTCTTCAATAGTGGGTAACGAGGACTTGTAATTCTCCGGCAGGAAAGTATTGATGTCGTATTCGGAGATTCCCATGGGCTGGCTGCTGGCTTCGAGGGCATATTTTGCTTTTACGTTGTCTTTTGATTTGCAGATTATAAGTCCGAGCGTGGGTCCGTCATTTTCGCCCTTCAGCTGGTGATTAACGGCAACCATGTAAGTTCCGAGTTGTCCCATGTCGCGGGCGCTGAACTCCACAACCTTAACCTCGACAACGACATAGCAGTGAAGTTTGATATTGTAAAATAGCATATCGACGAAGTTTTCGGTCTCGCCGATCTCAAGCCTTACTTCCCTTCCCACAAATGCAAAGCCGTTTCCGAGTTCAAGGAGGAACTTGCCGATATTGTCCATCAGGGCATCTTTCAGTTCTTTTTCATCGTATCTTTCGCGGATTGAAAGGAAGTCGAAGTTGTAAGGATCTTTTGTGATTTCCTGCGCCAGGTCGCTTTCCAATTCAGGAAGCGTCAGAGCAAAATTGGTTACTGCCTTACCCTGCCTCTCGAAAAGATTGGTATCCAGAAAGTTCAGCAGAACCGCTCTCGACCAGTTGTTTTCCAGTGTCTTTTTGACATAGAACAGAGCTTTCTGCGGATTTCCTTTGCATTTGTCCAGAATTATTCTATTGTGTCCCCATGGTATGAGGAAGACAATGTGGTTTTCAAAACCGTCCACGACTTGTTGATGCTTTTCCACATTAGGATACATCTCATAGAAGTAGCGCATGTACTTCAGATTTGTAGGCGAAAAGGATTTCACGTCCGGAAGTATTTCATTCAGGTCACCGCTAATAACTTTATAGAATTCAGTGCCGTATCCGTTTTTCTCGCTTATCTCTGCAATATCTCTGCCTACAGACCAATAAAACCGGAGCACATCGGCATTTAGCTTAACAGCGGCATTAAGTTGGCTATGTCTGAACCTATTCGAGACTTCCGTGATCCAATTCTTATACTCTTCATCAACCTTGATCAAGTTGCTCATTATATCCATATCCTAAATATTTCTCTATTTTTCCTGTCTATTCCCACCCAGATATTTTATCAGACAGTCCTTATTTTTAAATAAAAGTTATACTAGCATTAACCTTTCTTAATTTTATCATTCATAACGAGTGACCACATGAGGATAAGTATCACATCCAACAACTGTTTGAGTTTATAAAGAAATCGTCCACAACTGTGGACGAATTGAATGTATTTATAGCTGACTCACAGATTATCAACAATTTGTCAAAAGAGTGGTAATCCGCGAAGATTGAACTATGTTTTCAAAATGCGACACACTATAAAACCGTTTGTGTATGATTTCCACCACAGACAACTTGTGCAAAAAAATGCACAAGTTGAATTATCATGATGGATGGACATAAAAAGAACATGATGATATCATAAAATGCAACTGACAAATTGATGAGGTTTCAAAATCGTCCACAACTGTGGACGAATTGGATGTATTTATAGTTTATTCATGAATTTTTGAGGATTTGTAAAATTTAGGCAAATCACGGCATATTTGACATTGCCTCAAAAATGGGACCTGACATAAAAACGTTTGTGTGCCTGCCCTTCATAGGCAACTTGTGCAATTTTTGCACAAGTTGAAATTTCATTTTTGCGCCGGCGGCAGTTTGTGCAATTTTTGCACATACTGAATTCACGGGATGATCTTTGCGGACGGCGAAATGTCCGATCCGATAGCATGGGAATATAATCCCATGCTATTACCCCAAAGCATTGGATTATAATCCCATGCCCCCCCTACAGGATAGACCGCCGCGGCGGTCGACACCGTTATCGCATAGGCAACATGTGCAAAATCCGCATAGGCTGAAAAAGGGTGCGGCTTATCGGAAAAATACCACAAGATAATGCCTCAATCGTTAATCCAACAAAATATTTCCCTAATTCCTGACGTCAGGAATTTGGCAGTAAATTATGATGCAAAAATTGAGGAAATAATGGAGCAAATATCAAAGGAAAATGGCTCAAATAAAATTTTGACAAAATTTTTCCCTAATTCCTGACGTCAGGAATTTGGGAGGGTGCGATGATGCCGCCGCACAGCGGTACCGTATTCGCACCGTCGTTCGCCGATCTCATCCGCCGTATTCTTCCAGTTTCCGGTTGCCAGTCTCGACCATCTTTATCGAGAGGGGGTTTGCCTTTTCTCCGTTGGCGGCATAGTCCGCCATGGCTTCGGCAAGCGTCTCCGAGAGATTTATCGTGGCGCATTCCGATATGCCGAGCCTGAGTTCAAGGTCGGAGGGGAGAGCCTCTCCGGTCTCTTCCGCCAGCTCGGCTTTCGCTTCTTTGTAGATCACTCTTGCCACCGCACCCAGTTTCCATGTGATTACTCTCATGAAGTCGTCGGGATCGGGGTAAATCCGGTTGACGAGCGTTCTTTCCATCAGGTGTCCCATGATATGGGAGAGCGCATTGCCGATTGACGACCCCTCGGGATGAAAATTGTACCTGATTACGGTGCCGTCCGGCGCCGTTATCTTCTTTGTGCTCTCGAGGTAGTGCCGAATCGATTCCGCCGCCTTCTCTTCGCCCAGTAAGTCCGTGTTGAAGACTATCTCGAATTTGTCGCCTTCGCCGGCGGGGACGAGGTATGCGTATTCGTCCTTGGGGTCGTCTCTCATGAACTCTTCGTATGCCCTCTTTGCTTCTTCGGGGGCGTCGTCGCGGATGCCGCTGATGTCCCCGATGCTGCTGTGGTATACCCATCCGAAGAAGTCATATTCGGGTGCAACTTTCATCTTTCGTCACCTCGGTTTCGGTTTTGTCTTCGCCTGCGCAATGATCCGTATTCCGCCTCCTCAGATCCACCACAGATACTGGGATACGCCACGGATAATTGCCGCACAGAGTAAGCCCATCAATATGTATTCACCCGCACTGCTCGGCTCTTCGCTGAGCCATCCGCTGTCTATGATCTTTACCGGCATGGAATGCTCGTTTGCATACTTTTTGTATGCCTCTTTTGTCTTGTCGGGAGCATCCCAGCGGATGCCGATTACGGATCCTTCGCCGTCGTATAAAAGCCAATTGAAGAAGTAATCGTTCTTTGCCCGATCATACCTTGATAAGCCGTCGCTCATGTCATCTCATCTCTTTTAAGGTTCGTTTTAAGTTTTTTCTCATCCGATTTCATCTCTTTCGTCTCTTTTCAATCGCGGATACGCATTCTTTTCCGGTCTCGACTACAGGAAGTGATTCCATATGTATCTTCCCGCCACCGCAAATACGGCAACCAGCGCCAGGGTTCTGAGCCACTCGGCATCTTTCTCTTTTCTGTAGATCTTCAGCATCTCGTATTTCTCGACAAACGGCGTCAGGGAATGCTCCACGGCATAGCCGTAAAATTCATTCAGCGCCATGCTCGGTATGTCCGTGCGGAGATCGAGAATGTTTCCTTCTCTGTCGCAGATGAGCCACTTGCAGAAAGAGTATTCGGTCAGCGGTTTTTCGTCAATAATTTCTCCGGTCATTTCACGGCTTATTTCATTATCGACAATCATTTCACCGGTCTTTTCACTTTCGGTCATCTATACGGTCACCCCGCATGACACGGCACCGGTATTCACGGCACCGTCAATCCCCCCGCATGACACGGCTGCGGAATTCTCATCGCCGGTATTCAAATCTCTCATCTTCGAACCGCCGTTTAAATCTATTCGCGGATTCGAACCCGTTTTATCATTAAAAACTGTTTTATCGTCCAATTCTTTCGTCATAAAAATCACCGAACTGAATTGTTTTCCTGATGAACCGCACATCCCGATTCATCATAGAGAGTATAATCCCGAAAAGTACTTATCTGTATTTACGTAAGTAATGTAAATTAAGAAAGTTACGCAATATATGTAAATCCGAGCCGACAACACATGCAAATCCGAGACGAAAACACACAACGAAAGCACAAAAAGCACAAAAAACGGGAAAGCGAAAAAAAAACGAAACAGGCAAAAATATTCTGCAGGGGATATCCGCAGATGTGCGGTACGGTGTCACGCAAATTAAAGCGGCAATCTCACCCTAAAATCGCCGGCGCTCACACCGTCACACCGTCACACCGATTTCACGCTATCCGCGCCGCCTACGCCATCTGCCTCAACAGCAGCGGGAGAAACGCGAACCCGAACACCAGAAGCGCCGCAATTATAATGTATCCCTCGTTGCTTATCTCGCCGTTCATCGCCGATGAACTCTCCTTTCTATTCATCCTATTCATCCTGTTCATCCTATCCATCCTATCAATTCCGGTCATATTGTTCACCCTGTTCACTTTAGTCATTCTCATACTGCACACATACATATGTTCATCAAAGTATATAAATGTACATCGCAGCACACCCCACACAACACGCATGTTCCCATTGCATAAAATAACGGTCGGCATCTCGAGTGGAAACAAGGGGTATTTCTTTGATGTCCGAATACCTGAATGCCGGGACTCCTGAGAGTCATAATATTTACCCCAACCGGTGTAAGCGAAAAATTGCGTTACTTATACCGTATATACCAGTATCAGCAAAAACACCGAAACAACTATCAAAAAACATGCCAATGCAATACATTCGCCGGAACTCAGTTCGGCTCTGTCATCGAGACCGAAAGTGAGACCGAAAGTTAATTCGGAACCGGCGGAAAGCCCCCCCGAAGACGATCCGTCTTTTTGGTATTCGTCTTTTTGGTATCCGTCTTTTTGGTATCCGTCTTTTTGGTATTCGTCTCTTTGGTATTCATGACAGATGCAATTCACCGTATCAAAATCACCGGCGAATTTTCCGGACATATTGTTCTTTTTCATCCCATATAACTTATTTCTCAAAGTATTTCAAAATTCACGGGAATTTGCGCATCTTAATCGTTCGCCGACAAACTATTCCTATTCTTTCTATCCGTTCTGTTCATTCTCTCCAAACCAATAAAATTAAATTGTAAACATCCAAAAATAAGAGAATATGGGAGTTATTGACAGCCTGAAATACAGATTCTCCAACAGTCCGGAGATGAAAGGTCAAAGATTCGAGGACTTCATTGAAAGCCGTTTTTCTCCGAAATACTTTAAAATCGTCGAGAAAACACACTCTTTTAAAGAAAACAGCGACAGATACATAGAAAGCTCGCTCAATCCGGACTTTACATTCAGGTACATGCCGACGGGGGAGACGTTCGCAGTGGAATGCAAATACAGAAGCGAACTCTACAAAGGCAAGTTAAGCTGGTGCAACGAAAACCAGCTTAAACGATACAATGACTTTCAAACCAACAGGCAGATACCCGTTTTTATTGCAGTAGGTCTGGGAGGAAAACAACTGAACCCCGACAGACTTTTTTGCATCCCGCTTTCCGAAGCCAAATATCCGAATTTGTTCCCGTCGGTCTTTGAACGCTTCGAGAAAAAACCGGACTCCTACTTCTTCTGGAAAAACAAAAAACTCTCATAACTTTTTTTCATGGATTTTACAGCAACACAGCAATCCCGCGCTGAAAAATATCCGAATATCCGTTACCATATCGCGTGGAAAAAGGGACATATGCAGTTTGTGCAAATTTTGCACATACTGAAATGGCGGGACGAAACTCCGCATAGAGCATTCAAATTGGATCCAAAGCCTTTTTTGAAACACTATCGTATTCCGCTTGTGTAAGTTCCGACTTGAGAAAATCATCGTTTAGTAACTTTAAAAAGTTATCAATATCATCTTTCAATTTTAGTTGAATTTCATCATTCTCTATATTTATCTTTGACTTGTATATGTGATGATGAACTATCCTATTAAATAACTCGGTTTTCTCAATACGAAATACAGGTGACTTTTTAGCTTTCATCAATTTCGTTGCATTAGTCAACTCTTCTTTTTCTGAAAATTCCAGTAGCTTTTTAGGATTTTTGATCAGTCCAGCTTGAACAATCAGATTGATTGTTTCCATAGCCTCTTTTCGAACATATTGTTCAAATCCAAATCTACTCTGAAGTAATTTGATATTACCAGTGAATATTTGATCATCTATAATCAATAAATCAATTCTGGATCCTATGGAGAGAATATCCCCTTTCAGTTCCTCATAAGTATTGTTCTTGCTCAATGAGATAAAGAGTCTATTCCCGCTTCTCTGAATAAGTGCATAAGGATAAACATGTTGGTAAGCCCAAATATGATTGTCATTGAAATTCAATCTAAAAAGAAAACCCATCAATCTTGTTAAGTCTTTTTGATTATATTGTTCCAATATATTATGATAATCTTTGATAAAAGAAAATGGTGCATATGAATCCGTCATTGGTATCTCATAGATACAATCGTTTTTGTTATCTGAGATATTGTCTGCCACATCTAACTCTATGTCATCCGAATAATAATTATTCATGATAACTTTTTTGACAAGATCGGACAATCGGTCATTTAACGGATCTGTAGTCAGGAATTTCTTCATTATGCGCTGTTTGCCCTCTTTCAAGACAGTAAAAATTTCCAATCCATTAGGTTTTCCATCTACGAAAACCTCATCAATTTTTGCTTTTAATTCATTTTTGTCCATTATCTCTGCCTCTTATGTAAAAAACATTATCAGATATCTGTTTATACTCAATCACAGAATCATCTTTCACGGCATTCCGAGAAATACCTACACAGATTCCTTGAATTTCAGAATTTTCCTTGAATTGAAATTCATAAAACCGGTAGCCCAGAACAGTTAAAACTGGGTTTGAATAGAATAATTTTGTATTGTACAACAAAAAACAAAGAAATAGTACAATCAACCCCAATGTTAGTGCCCCATTCAGCGTACCCGCATCATTAATCAATAAAGGTACAATAATTGTTATGAAAAAGTTCAAACTATTCTCATCACGGTCTTTAACGCATTTTATCTCATATCCGCTTTTCTTGTCAGCCCACGTAAATGCTTTAAATTCAATAAAATACCAAGCAGATAAGAAAATCCATAGAAAACATGTACCTTCTACTGCAGAAAGAACAGGGTTTTGCATCACATATTCCAGTAAAGAGAGATTATTACCCACATTACCTATTGTAGTAAATGGGAAATTCTTTACGAACGTCAAAAACGCTAGCGGGCAAAGAGATTGAATCAAAAGTCCTGTTTTCATTCCAAAACTCATCGATACCATGACTTATCCGCAATATGCATAAAGCAACAAGATCAAACTGATCCCGCTCATTCTATAGGCTACAAATATCTCATAGGCATTAAGAGATTAAAAAATCTGCCATTTTATTACCACGACATCTGTAATGCATGACGAACATTATATTTTGGCGTGTATATTCACCATATTTCGCATCGTCAAATCTGCGTCTATTCACCTCCCAGTTAGTGTGCTAATTTTTAAAAGACTGAATTGTCAGGAAGGATACAACTCTTGAAAAAAACAAATGGCATTTTTACAGATATATGGGAAGATATCGTTGAAAAATGACAAAATTCAGTAGAGAACATCCGCAGCGGATACACCGATTACCGCAAAGCAATCAGACATATCCGCTTGAGGATGCTCTTTAGAAGTGGTCTATAAACTATACTTTTGCATAGAATTTACTGCGGTATCAGTAACCGCAAATTCTTAAAGTACATAGGTAAAATGTTCCAAGAATAGCAATAAATCCTATTATACCAGCTATAAAAGGTATATCTACCATTGTTTGCCTCCTTTTTTTTCTTTCATAACTATAGATAGGTTTAATGTAATATATGAAAATACATTACAATTTTTACGATACAGGTTCATTCATGGCATGATAAACGGTTGTGAACGTTTGAAGCGCAAATACCTTTTTCGCCGAGTTCTTATTACGGTGACACCATAAGACAAATGATTGAGAGTCATAAAATTTGCCCCTCAACCATTCAAATCTGAAATTTAGACTGCCTGCAAAGCTGGAATTAGCACAGCAAATATAGAACAAGCACCTACAAAAAGACATGCCAATACTACACATTCTGTACCACTTATTTCCCCCCTATTGTCAAGACCAAGTGTGTTTTCTAAATCTGTACAAAGCCCTTCTGAAGCTGATCCCCCGTTATGAGAGTTGCTAATTCTTAAACATAACGCGCTATAAGCTCCAGTGAGCGCTTCAAAAATTTTATTTTTAGAGCACATATAAAATTATATGAATGTTTACCTATTTAAAACGGATTTACTGGTAGATGCTAATCCTGCAAAATCTTATTTCGAGGCCCATAATCTTAACAGCAAATTTTGATTTATCGCT
>NZ_JOMF01000010.1 GCF_000711215.1 Methanomicrobium mobile BP
CTGAGCTTTCTGGGTTGTGAAGAAACCGGCGCCCAATACTACGTATGAGAAGACTGCCGCCACGACGACGAATGCAATCAGGACAATTGCAGCCTCAAGACCGGTGAAACCTTCATCTTTATTGAATATTTTTGTCATCTTTCTCATCTCCTTAGTTAAGGACATTTACAGCCGAGATACTCGGTGTGATCTTTTTGCTTATTGCATATGACGCACCGACAGAGGGGCGGATTTCAAGGTTAAAGGGCTCATTTGCTACAAGCTCTTTATCTTTTTCTGTTCTGGCAAGGATTACAAACTGCTCCTGATTTTCAAGAAGCAGATCATCAGAACCGGCTTCAGCGTTGAAGATCTCAACAACTCCCCATTGTCCGCAACCAATATCTTCTCTATCAGCTTTAGTTGCCTTATTGAGGTCCAATCTGTAAACATCTTTATTCGTGCTGAATGTAAGTGTAGTCATGCTGAAATCAACAGGACTGCCACCGGCGGTCAAACCGACCTTGAACTGGATTCTGTCAACCTTTGTATAAGGCGGTGCACCGGTTTCATTTCCGTATCCATATACCTGACCGAGGATTTCCACACTGGAACTTGCCTGGTCAACAGATGTATAAACTACCTCTTGAGCTTTCTGGGTTGTGAAGAAACCTGCTCCCAAAACGACGTATGAGAAGACAGCCGCCACAACGACGAATGCAATCAGAACGATTGCGGCCTCAAGACCTGTAAAACCTTCTTCTGTATTCATTCTTTTCATAAGGATTCCTCCTGATTTTTTTCACACAATTAATTACTTATTTTTTCAAGTATTTGCTTTGCATTTCCATGATGAGAGAACACCGGATCCCTCCGGTTTCTGTCAATACTATACTCATACCCCATAACATATAAAGATTGTTTATTGAACAAATCACTTTACCCAAAATTGTTCAAAAATATCTTCAAATATGGAAATAATATTTCCAAAAAATCAAAAACGTGCATGAATCGTTACTATATTGACAAAATTATTCGCCCATACACGGATCATGTGAATAATTTACACGGCAAAAGCGGGGCACCGTGCGGCACGTGCCGCAGGTACCGCATGGGTGCCGCATGCATGTTGCGCACGGGCAGAGGCAAGATACGCATGTCAACAAAATATAATGACACTGCTAATTACAGACTGAAGAAAACATCCATGAATTCATCTCATCAATTATGAATCATCCGCGACGGAAAAATATGACACCGACACTGTATGACACAACTATATGACACAACTATATGACACATATATTATAGATGGAATTGTGCCAGTCGAAATATGTCGCGGGCGGTAAGCCGATACCTATATGAAAAATGCAACTAAGGATACTCTTTATAATTGTGCATTATAATATATAATCAACCAATCAGTCATTCATATAACTGAATCATATTAAGCATATGAAACATAGGAATCATATCAGCACATTAATCAATAACCGAAAGTGAGGCACTCAAATGTACGATGATGATGAGGATGCAAGTCTAAGCGATCTTATAGGCGGAGACGATAAGAAGATTCTCTCCACGGGCAACAATGAGATCGACAAGAAACTTGCCGACGGCTTACCGCTGGAATCACTTACTCTTATCGAGGGTGAGAACGATACCGGAAAAAGTGTCATGACACAGCAGATCATCTGGGGCGCCATGAAAGCAAGTCTGAACGTAGAACTCTACTCCTCCGAGAACACCGCAAAAAGTTTCCTCTCGCAGATGACCTCAATGAGTCTTGACATCGCCGACTACTACGCATGGGGATATCTCAAGATATTTCCGATGCACACAATCGGCTTTGAATGGGGCGAGAAGGAGATGCAGGGTATATTAAAGCGCATCATCGGAAAGATTCAGACGAGCAAGGCGGAGGTCATCATCATCGATTCGCTCACGCTTCTTACCGAATCCACATCGCAGGCAGACCTGCTTGCATTCCTTACAAACTGCAAAAACCTCGTCGATCACGGCAAGACAATTCTGATTACGCTTCACACCTATGCATTCGAAGAAGATACCCTTGTGCGTATCCGTTCTATCTGCGATGCACACCTGTTCATGAAGAAAGCTCTTGTCGGCGATAAATACGTCATGGTCATGGAAGTCATCAAGGTCAGGGGAGCAAGAAAGACCACAGGTAACCTTGTCTCCTTCGAGGTCCACCCGGGATACGGAATGAAGATTATTCCGATGTCGACCGCAAGAATATGAGAATGCAACGGATGCAGGAGATGCGGCTCAGCACGGCATGTCGCTGTTTAGCGGTTTTGCGGATTTACATGTTTATACATGTTGCATGTGCACATGTGCATGAAAATATACCGACCAAAGGATATTAACCTAAGAAAAAAATAGTCTGTAACAGACAGTTGTAACAAATAATAGCAAAAATAAAATTAACAAATAATTGTAACAGGTAATTCTATCTAATAAATGTAACAATAAACGGGAGCGTCAAGAATGGGATCATTAAGCGCAAACATCAATCTGCCTTTCCAGCCCGAAGAACTGGATGATGACGATGACGTATATTCCAACTACGAATCATCGGCTCTTTACAGAATGCTTCCTGCAAACGCCAAAGAATACGTTGCACAAAGCCCGCATCTTCTGGAATATCTTCAGATGTTTCCCGTAAACCTTTACGGAATCCCTCTCTTCTTCTCCGAACTCAAGCGTGACCTCAAAAGCATGGAGAATCCGAACGTAATCTATCCCGTAAACGAATTTACGTTCATACATATCTTCCCCGACCAGGAGGATGTAAGGAACTACTACATCCCGATTGAACCCTCATTCCTGCACTCGGTTGCCGAGGCAATGCCGCTCATCGAGAAGAAACTCGTAGACCTTATCGATGTCCTCGAAGAAGACCCCATCACAGAAGACGAGAGAAGGAAAGTCTTAAAGCGCGTCCTTCGCGAAGTCATCTATATCAAAAAGCCAAACGAGACATATGCGCAGCTCACCGGCGATACCGGAGAGGGAAACGCGGACAGCGGCGGCATAAAGGGCAAACTCGTCAAGTTCCTTAACACGGATTTTTCGTCACCTGACAAAGGGGATGCGGATAAATTTAAGAAGATTCCGCAGACGCCGGACGGCAAGGTCATTCTGACAATGGGAGAGTTCCGCTCCATTGAATATCTGCTTATCAGAGACAAGATTGAGATGGGTATCTTAAACCCGTTCCTTGCCGACCCGTATAATGAGGATATCACATGCGACGGTGTGGGCCCGATATTTGTCGAGCACAAGATCTTCAGCGGTCTTAAATCCGCGGTCGAATTCAAAAACTCCGACGAGATTGACAACTTCGTCATCAAGATGGCGGAGCGCATCAGGCGTCCTATTACCTTCCGTAACCCTATTGTCGATGCGACATTGCCGGACGGCTCCCGTATCAACATCGTATACGGTACCGAGATCTCAAAGCACGGCAGTAACTTCACAATACGTAAGTTCGCCGAAGAGCCGTCGAGTATCCTGCAGCTTATCGAATGGAAGACCACGGATTACCTGGTCGCGGGCTATATGTGGATCTGCATAGAGTTCGGTATGTCACTCTTCATGAGCGGCGAGACGGCTTCCGGAAAGACGACAAGTCTTAATGCACTTACCACCTTCATTGCGCCGGAGAGCAAGATTGTGACCATCGAGGATACCCCGGAACTTACCGTGCCGCACAAGAACTGGACACGTCAGGTATCGAAAGGTAAGGGTAAAGGAGAAGGAAGCGGCGGAGATATCACGATGTTCGATCTGCTTCGTGCCGCACTTCGTCAGCGTCCGAACTATATCCTCGTGGGTGAGATTCGTGGTTCCGAGGGAGCCGTAGCTTTCGGTGCAATGCAGACAGGTCACCCCGTAATGAGTACTTTCCACGCGGCATCGGTGGAGAAACTTATTCAGCGTCTCTGCAGTGACCCGATCAATATTCCGATGACTCACGTCGATAACTTAAACATCGTCATCATTCAGAGTGCCGTAAGAAGACCCAGCGGAGGTACGGTCCGAAGAATGCTGAGTATCAACGAACTTGTCGGTTACGATCCCGAATCCGGCGGTTTCTCGTTCGTCGCAATCTTCGTCTGGAACCCGATTACCGATGAATTCGATTTCCCCGGTCGCGGCAGCAGTTATCTTCTCGAGAACAAGATAGCAACCCTTCTCGGTGTCCCCGACCACAAAAAATCCGAGATGTACTTTGAAGTCGAAAAACGCGCGAAGATTCTGCAGAGACTTCACAAGGCGGGATACATCGGATTCTGGGATTTATACTATATGCTCACCAAGGTCAAGAAGCAGGGTCTTATCAAGATAGAATTCTGACGGCATGACCGGGGTTTCCCAAGACTGTGCAAAAAATATAGGTATATTGCCGAATAGCGGTATTATTTTCAAAATTTCAAAAATCTTTTGTCCGCGAGTATATATTTAAATAGATATAAGCAAGAAATTTTGTTAAGTATACAATAATACTCAAATCACCGCAAATCCGATTACTTAATCAGATTACTGAATCAAATTATTATGTAAGTTAAAATTCCATTAACCACATTAATTCCATAATTTAATTAATCCCATTATATTCTGTCCGCACCGGATATGCCTTAAAATCCGAAAACCAAAAAAGGTAAGGTCATGTTTGAATCACTGCTTGAAAAACTGCGCGAAAAAAACGGAGGCTCGATTCCGTTTGAGAATACCGCGGAGGAAATTCAGCAAAAACTCAATGACATCAACGAGAACAAAAAGATTGGTGCGGACCTTCTCTTCATGATCACCTATATGGCATCCATCACGCATGCCAATGTTTCCAGACCGGAGATCTTCGCATATACCTCGGAAAGACGCGAGTATATCCCGACAAAGTACATGAAACGTGTCGAATGCTTTGTCAAGCGCTGGAATTACAGTTATGCCGAATCTTTAAGGATGGTCGCGGACCGCGTCAGAAACCCGCTTGTCGAGAGTCTTCTGAATCGTTTCGGCAACTCCATCGAGGCAGGTATTCCAGATGAGGAATTCCTTACCGAAGAGCTGGAAACCGTAAGAAACGTCTACCGCAACGATTTCGAGCAGGGTATCGAGATGCTCAAGAAATGGAGCGATGCCTACATTGCTCTCATGCTCTCCGCCACCATTGTAAGCATCATCATAATGGTATCGGTCGCAATCTATGCGCCGAATGATCTCGACTCGACATTGAACTCGTCATACTGTCTTGCCGCGGGAGTTTCGGCATTCGGTATCTTCTCAATGTACAGGTCGATCCCCGAAGACCAGAAATGTCATGATCTGCCCGGCGGCGGCACATATGAGCAGAAACTAGTACACAGACTCGAGAAGGTAATCATTCCCACGGCGCTTATCGCATCCCTGATTCTCTTCTTCACCGGCGTCAACTTCGGTCTCATATGTATAATGTTCGGACTTTTGCTGGCGCCGCTTGCGATATTCGGCTGGAAAGACGATGCAAACATTATCGTGCGCGACGAAGACTTCACGGTTTTTATACGCGGTCTGGGTTCGATCATGGGCGGTATGGGAATGACGGTGACGCCTGCGCTCGCAAAAGTCGATCGCAAATCGCTTCACGTCCTCGGAGATTATATAGATGCTGTATACTCCAAGATGAACATCGGTCTCGACGACACCCTCGTCTGGCATAAATTCGTCATGGATACCGGAAGCAACCTTATCTACAAGTACTTAAGTATCTTCAAAGATTCCATTGAACTCGGTGCGGGCCCTACCGAAGTATCGCATATCGTAAGCACATCCATGCTTGAACAGACCCTGCTCAGGCAGAAACGCGAGATGATCGGTATGGGTTTCATAGTCCTGCTTATCCCGATGCATGTGGCAATGGTAGGAATCTTCGCCTTCCTCTTCCACATCCTTCTTACAATGTCGCGGGCCATCAAGGAAGTTATGACTACATTCCAGGATACCGCCGCGGCTTTAAGCTCTAGTTCCGGCTCGGTCGGCGGTTCGATGGTAGGCTCAATCAACATTTTCGTCAATTTCCCCGAGGACAAGATGATAATGTTCCTCATACTGAGTATTCTGATTGTAACCGTTGCAAACGCAATTGCCGGTAAAATAGTAAAAGGCGGAGACAGATATATGTATTACGTATTCGGAAGTCTTTTATTTATATTATCAGGATTAATATACATTGTAACACCAGCACTTGTCGGTATTCTCTTCTCGATACCGGGATTTGAATCAATATAGAATTTTAATAAACATGAATCGCAAAAAATACACATAGGTTAGGAATTACATGGTCTCAATAGATGACGATACAAAAAGACGCTACATAATGATGGCAGGGATCATCGTTATAGGTACGATAATCACATTTGTTGAGATGCCACCTGTTTTAGTGATCTTTGTTACAATCGGCGCCGGCGTATTCCTTCTTTTCGCGCTGAAGATGATCACGGTCAGCGAACTGAAAGAAGATCTCGGTTCACTGAAAGAGGCACTTAAAAAACCGTCATCCCTTAAGTCCCTTATCAAAGGCAAGGGAGATGACGGATCCAAGGATAAAGGTGCATCCAAATCCGCGGGCAAAGAGCAGAAAGGAGGAGGGTCTTTCTTCTCGAACCTTATGACAAAGCTCAACCAGCCCATAACCCTTAAAAAGGACAAGGGTGCCGGCGGAAGCGGCGGCAGTAAAGCGGACGGAGACGGCGGTGCCAAAAAATCAATGTTTTCGGGTCTTTTCGCCGGCAAAAAAGATAAAGAAGAGAAGACCCAGCAGATCGACGCAATGCTCGACAAAGCCGTCAGCGGAGATATATCGGATGACGAGTTCGGAGATCTCGACGATATCAATCCCGAAGGAGAGGACGGCGAAGGCGGAGAGATCGGAGAAGGCGGGGATGATGCCGGCGGAGAAGACGATGAGTTCGGCGACTTCGAGAATATGCACTTCGGTCTGGAAGGCGAGGACGAACCCGAACCTGCCGCGGACGGCGGTGCATCCGCGGGCGGCGGCGGAGGCGGTCCCGCCAACTTCGAAGAGGAGATCCCCGACTCTGCAATCGCCGATATTCTCGCCGCAAACGGTATCGACCTTGATCTTGAAGAGGAAGGCGGGGATGATGCCGGCGGTGACGGGGCACCTGCGGCAGACAGCGGAGATGCGGGCGATGCCGCAGGCACGGAAGGCGCAGGCGAATCTCTCCCCTCCGAAGGTATCGGAGATATGGAAGGGCTTGACGAAGATGTCTCGGGTCTTGATCTCGATGCCGACGACGACTTCGGCGAACTCGAAGAGATGGATATCGACGAGCTCGACGACGAAGCCATAGATCTCGGCGACGAGGTAGTAGAGGAAGAGCCAGAACCGGAACCTGAACCCGAACCGGAGCCCGAACCCGAGGCACCTCCGGAAGAGGACATGTTTGCGCCGCCCAAGGAGTGGTCGCAGACAAAACCCGGAGAGTTGCCCGGCGGACAGGAGGGACTCTTCGAGCAGCCGGTATCCTTCGGCATGGGCGGCGGCGACGAGGACGATCTCTTCGCCATGCTCAAATCGGATACCAAAAAGGCGGTATCCGTACAGGAAGTCAGTCTGGTTCGCGACTTAAAGGACGCACATATAGAGGCGGAGAATCTGGTCGAGGAACTTCAGGGTGTCTACGACGAGTTGGGTCTGATCATAGGAGTGGAACCCGCAAAACCGGAAGTTCCTGAAGAAACGAAACCCGAAGAAGAACCCGCACCGGAAGAGCCGCCACAGAATGAAGAAGATATAAACCAGTAAAAGAAATAATATATATGTGTGAGTTTTTGGGAGAACAGTAGCCATGACACAGGTACCGGTAAAAGTAGAGCAGGACGGTAAATGGATCTCTCTAAAAATTGACGTCGATGAAGAGAGGATTCAGATACCCGCACCAATCTCGTCTGAGATAAAAATCAAGGCTATAGACGATCTGGAGGAGAAGAAGAGCGTTCTTCTCATCAAGACCAAAAAGGGGGATGTGTTAAAACTTGCATCCATTCCTAAAGCTCTCCAGCTCTTAAAACGAATTATTACAATGGGCTGTACGGCATACCGCCTTACGGCATACTTTATGTCCCCTGCGGTTCGCGGCGGCGTAATGGTCAAAGAAGCGAGATGGGAAAAGGGTGCGATTGCCGTACTTAAGACAGGTATCTGGTTCGTAAGCAAGGATAACCAGGTCTGTATCCCGCTCGACGACGTATCCGGCATTCAGATTACAAAGCGTGAAGTACAGGGCAAAGACAGCGATGTCGTTCAGATAGACCACATCGAGAACAGCGAAGTTGTCACGAGTTTTGTACTGTGTCCGCTCACGACACTTCAGATACTTTTCAATTACTTAAAGGATGCCACCAAAGACCTGGATGTATCGTCCGGCGAACTCGACGGCATCTCCGCCCAGGTGGCAATGCTTGTATACAGCGGAATGGACACGCACTCCATCGAGAATATGATAAACATCTCGAACAAGCAGATTGAGTCGATATACGACAAACTCATCGAGAAGAAACTTGTCGAGGTCGTCACGGTAAGACGTGAGGTCAAGCTCACGACAAAAGGCGTAAGGTTCGTGAACGAATCCGTCAAGACATAAGATCTATCGAATAAAGACAGATCCATTCACGATAAATTCAATCAATATTTACCCGAAACCACTTCTGATTTTAATCGGATTCATTTTTCAAAAGTTTACGTTGTCACATTTTCGGGAATGTTTCAAAAATATTTCCCATATATTATATAATTCCCCGATTAATACATTGCCGAACGAATCGCAAAAGACGCATACATCAGCCATTATTCCATTTTACCGAATAATTTTGCCCTGACAGAGAACTGCGCCATCGGATAAACGTCGGGAATTTTTCGCATGCCCTGCATGAAAATCTTTGCCGCATACACAAGTTTAGTAAATAAAGAGATACAGATTTTTAGAAAAAATAAAAGTCTTGGAAGTAATCTGAAATTTATTTCCCGATTAAATGATCCGTATTCGATAACCTTAATAAGATTAATACAAGAATTAGTAGTGATTATCAATGGGAAGAATCCTTGTTGTAGATGATACGATGTTCATGAGAACTTTGTTGAAAAACATTCTGTTCTCAGGCTCTCACGACATTGTAGGTGAGGCGGAAGACGGTGAAGATGCCGTTGCAAAGTACAAGGCACTCAAGCCGGACCTCGTGACAATGGATGTTGTAATGCCGAAAATGAACGGTATTGAAGCATTGAAAGCCATAACAGCCCTTGACCCGAATGCCAAGGTTGTTATGTGTACTGCGGTAGGCCAGGAACAAATGGTCAAACTCGCAATCAAGACAGGAGCAAAAGGATACATTGTCAAACCGTTCCAGGCTCCCAAGGTATTGGAAGAAGTAAACAACATATTAAGCTCATAATTATGATCCGAGTTCTGATAGTAGATGATTCCGTATTTATGCGGACGGTGCTTGCCGATATAATGGGAAGCGACGACTCAATCGAGATCGTCGGTTCGGCTGAAGACGGAGTTATCGCACTGCAAAAAATCGATGAATTATCTCCCGATGTAGTCACTCTCGACATTCAGATGCCGAATATGGACGGCATTGAGATGCTTGAACAGATGAAGATGCGTTCGTATGAGAATCGTCCGAGAATACTCATGCTGAGTACACTTACATCAAAAGATGCCGACCTGACAAAGCGTGCTCTGGATTTAGGTGCAGACGACTTCATGCTCAAACCCCATAATCTCGGTAAAATTAGGGGTATCGAATCAGAACTAATCACAAAGATAAAGCATCTTGTAACCATTCCGTCCGTCCAGAGACAGCCAAAGCCCGAATCCGAGAAAAAACAGGCAGAGAATATTGTTCTTATAGGTTCTTCGGCAGGAGGACCGCCCATGCTTGATTCGGTTGTATCGGCGTTGGATCCCGACATAAATGCCGCAATCATCATAACCCAGCACATGCCGGCAGGTTTCACGGCTTCACTTGCGCAGAGACTTGACAGAATCTCGCAGCTGCCCGTAAAGGAGACCGAGAACGGCGATGTCCTGGAAAACGGCAAGGTCTATGTTTCCAAGGGAGGTTTCCACACCGTTATCTCCGCAACCATAGACAGTTCCGGAAAAATCGGCGGCAAAATTACGCATTCCAAATCCCCGCCCGTTCATGCCGTAAGGCCTGCAATTGACAAGACATTCAATTCGGCGGCAAAAGTCTTCAAGACCAGAGCCGTTGCCACCGTGCTGAGCGGAATGGGCAGCGACTGCGGAGAAGGAATGGAATCCGTAAAGAATGCCGGCGGCAAGACAATAGTCGTCAAGGAAGAGGATGCTCTGGTATACGGTATGGCACGTTCGGCACTCTCGCGCAACTGCGTCGATAAAGTGCTTCCGCTGAAAGCGATACCGCGGGAAATAATGAAAACAGTCTCAGAAATGGGGTAATAATAAATGTCTGATGAGGAATCCTACAGAAAACTCTTTGTGGCAGAATCCGTGGAGAACCACGAGAATATCGTAAACAATATTCTGGTTCTCGAAGAAGGCTCGGATGACGCCGCTATAGATGAAATATTCCGATCCGCTCACACTCTTAAAGGAATGTCGGCTTCGATGGGATACATGGAGATGGAAAGGCTTTGCCATAAAATGGAAGATGTTTTCCATTCCATCAGGAGCGGAGCCATTGAAATATCTCCGGAACTGACAGATCTTCTTCTCGCCTGCACAGACAGGATAGAGGAGATGATAGACGATATCGAAGGCGGAGGTGACAGTTCGGGTATCGAGTCCGAAGATCTCATCTCAAAGCTCAAGGAGATTGAAGCGGCGGCCAACGGCGAGGCAAAGCCCGAGAGCAAGCCCGCGGAGAAGGCACCCGAACCTGCAGCAGCCCAACCCGTTGCCGAAGAAAACCCGACCGTTGCGGATGAATCCTCTGCCGGTACGGAAGAAGTCGCGGCAGAACCTTCAACCGCAGACTCCTCATCAGCCGAAAGCACAGCCGATGCGGCAAAACCCGCATCGATACCCGGAACCCAGCAGTATAAGATAACAGCCAGGGTTGCCGACGAATGCACGATGAAAGACGTCCGTGCAATGATCGTTCTTCAAAACCTCGAAGATGTCGGAACAATCATCTCAAGCAAACCCACGGCACAGGAGCTCGACGAAGGTATCTTCGAATCCGTGCTTGAAGTTACCATTGAGAGCGATTCCGGAGAGGATGCACTCAAAAGTGCCGCCTCGTTAACCGATATCGCCGAGGTCACGGTGGAGCCGATCGGCGCCGGCAACAGTACTTCGCCAATCTACACAATCAAACTTAAAATTGCCTCGGACTGCTCAATGAAGGATGTAAGGGCGATGCTCGTCCTGCAAAACCTTGAGAAGTGCGGAAGTATTCTCTCATCGAATCCGAACAGAGAACAGATTGACAACGGCGAGATAACGGACACTCTCGAGATTGTCATATCCTCGGATAAGAACGAAGAGGAACTCAAAAAGGCATCCTCAATATCGGACATAACCGAAGTCGTAATCTCGGCTTCGGGATCGGCATCCGCGGCAGCACCCGCACCGTCAGCGGCACCTTCGCCCAAGCAGGAAGAACCTGCCGAAGAACCGGCAGCTGCGGCTCAGCCCGCAACCGAAGTCGCCGAGGTCAAATCCAAGACCGAAGAGACCGCCCCCGAAGCTCAGACAGCGAAAACGGCAGGCGATGAGTCTAAAGCCAGGAAGGAGAAAGTAGCCTCACCCCAGACTGCCGACAAGAAGAAAGAGTTCAAGAACATCCGTGTGGACATCACACGTCTCGACCAGATGATGAACCTTGTCGAAGATCTTGTTATCAACGGCGGCAGACTGAAGCAGATTGCAAAAGAGCATCAGATTAAGGACATGGACGAAGCCCTTAACATGGTCAGCCGTTCCATCTCCGACCTTCAGAATCTGATGATGTATATCAGGATGATCCCCTTAAGTCAGATCTTCAACCGTTTCCCCCGTGTTGTCAGAGATGTGGCACACCACGACGGCAAAGAGGTTGATTTCATCATGACGGGAGGAGAGACCGAGCTTGACCGCAGTGTCATCGATAACCTCGGCGACCCGCTCCTTCACCTGATAAGAAACGGTGTCAACCACGGTCTCGAGACACCCGACGTAAGAAAAGCGGCAGGCAAAGATCCAAAAGGAATTCTTAAACTCTCGGCAAGACGCGAACAGGGCAATGTAATCATAGAACTTACCGATGACGGCGCAGGAATAAATCGCCAGAAGGTATTGAACACTGCCATAAAACGCGGTCTTATATCCAAAGAAGATGCCGCAAACTATCCCGACGAGGATATCCCCAACTTCCTCTTCCAGCCGGGATTCTCGACAGCCGAAGTTATCACCGATATCAGCGGCAGAGGAGTCGGACTGGATGTGGTTAAGAGCGCAATCGAATCTCTCAAAGGTTCCATCAAAGTCGAGACCAAGGAAGGCGAAGGCACATCGTTTATACTCACGCTTCCGCCGACAATGGCAATCATCGAAGTAATGATGGTGAGAATCAATGACAAGAGATGCGCAATTCCCATTAACACCGTCGTTGAGATAGCGAACGTCAACTTCAACAAGGTCACTCACATCGGCAAGAGTGAGGCGATACTGCTCAGGGATGAAGTTTTGCAGATAAACAGACTTGATCAGATGTTCGGACCGGTAAAGGAAGATGGTATAGTCGTAATAGTTCAGTATAAAGGAACAAAATGCTGCATACCCGTTGACATTGTAGAAGGTCAGCAGGAAGTGGTTGTAAAGCCGGTAAGCAATATTATCGGCAACTGTCCGGGTGTAGGCGGTGTCACAATTCCGGGTGACGGAGATGTCCTGCCGATTCTGGATGTTAATACGATGATATTGAACTGATTGATAAATAATCTGGAGAATCAAGAAAATGGAATTAAATGCGAAACAACTCGACGCAATGAGGGAACTCGGAAATATTGGTGCCTCACACGCAGCAACATCCCTTTCAACAATGCTCATGTGTCAGATAGATATGACAGTACCCGAAGCAATGGTCGTCGATATCGCAGATATCGGCGAATATTTCGGAGATGAGATCTCGGCACTTGTTGTCTTTGAGATTAACGGAGAGATTAACCCCGGAGGATATGTAGTTCTCCACATGCCCCAGTCATCCGCAATAAGACTCACAAATACAATGCTGGGTACAACTGATGAGAACCGCGATTTCAACGAGATGGATGAGAGCGCACTTCTGGAGGTCGGAAACATCATGGTATCACAGTTCCTCGATGCCACGGCAACACTTCTCGGAATTGTAATGCTCCCCTCACCGCCGGCACTTGCCATCGACATGGCGCATGCGGCATTCGCAAATGTCGTATCCATGGTCACAGGGGACATCAACGAGATCATCCTCTTCAGAACCGAACTTACATCAACGGTTAATGATATTGCGAGCACGATTGTGATGCTCCCCTACGAGAATACGTTAGGCAGAATTCTCGAACTACTTGACAAACTTGTCGACTTGAAAGAATAATAATCATAATTTTTCACAGATATGGACGGCAAAGCACAGGCGGAAAAAGGCGTTAACATCGGTATCGGAGAATACCGTATGGACAGCTCACTGTTGACCTCAATCGGTCTCGGATCATGTGTAGCTGTGGTTATCCACGATAACCGTAAAAATGTTGGCGCCGTGGCCCATGTTATGCTTCCCGACAGTAACGGCAGAAACGACAGACCGGGTAAATTTGCCGATACCGCTGTTCCCACACTCTACAACCTGCTCATCGACGGCGGCAGCAACAAGAGAGATCTTATTGCCAAGATTGCCGGCGGTTCGAGCATGTTCAAGCAGTTCAAAGGAAATCTGGATATCGGTCAAAGAAACGTTGAGGCAGTTAAAGAGGCACTGACCAAGGTACATGTTGTTCTTGTTGCCGAAGATGTCGGAGGCACATGCGGACGTTCCATCATATACAATCCTTCCGAAAGTGCGACGGTTCACGTGAGGCGGGCTGATGGAACATGTACAGACATATAACACTGATTCTCCTATCAATATCGATTATTTTTTCTGCGGCACCTGTCGCGGCAGAGAATGTCAATTTCTGGCCCGGCAGTAATTCCGTAAGCAGCACTTCCGTTAATGAAATAGCCAACGGCATTAATGACCAGGTTCTTTTTGCGACAGGCAACGGTCTGTCAATCTATGAAGACGGCAAATGGACGAGACTTTACTCGAAAGCAACCAATAAAATAGGATATCTTGACGGCATCCCTTATGACAACTACGTATTTTGCCTGGAATACGATGTCTACAACAATCTCTGGCTGGGATACGGCGGTGCACTTCAGATCTATGACGGCTATACCCAACCGCTTACTTATTCCTACGATCAGAGAATAATTCCGTCATACGCGATAAACGACCTTCAGAGGATAGGCGATCAGATGTGGATCGCGATAGGCGACATGGGTGTGTGCTGTTATCAGAACGGCGAATGGATATGGTTGCCGCCGTATGAATCGGGTCTCGGAGATGCCACGCAGGTTACCCAGATGGCGGTTGACTACGCATCGGGCAGTCTTGTCGTGACCTCAAATCAATACTATATCGCCGACGGCGAACCGCACCAGCATGTCATGCGTCCCGATTCTCTGAACTATCCGTACTTTGACGATATTGTAAGCCCGTATCTGAAATCGGACATGTACAATGTCAGATCCGGCGCTCACGGCGGCGTTTACTTATTCAACCGCGATGCCATCGTATTCTACGAGCCGAAGTCCGATACGGTTACACCCGTCCTCAGGGTCACTCAACTTGACCGTGAGGCGGTAAGGATAAACGATCTCGCGGTTGCTCCCGACAATACCCTTGTCATTGCGACAAATCTGGGTGTGTTCGGTGTGAAAGACAATGCAATAGTAAAGAGGCTGACCCATAAGGAGACGGTTCTTAATGAGATTAAGAAAGTCTTTGTCGATAAGAACAACCGCTGGTGGTATGTGAACAAATACCTTGTCGGCTATTACTACGACGAAGATACCTATAAGGGAGTGTCGGCAATAGAACTACCGAACGCGTGAGTTGAAATAATTCAGTGAAAAATTGAAGATTGATTTTCAATCCAAAAAATAGATTTTCTTTTTTGTTACTTTTTTCAGATTTCCTTTGTTTACAGAGATTAGGCTTTGCTGATATCGGCGTAGTAGTAGTTACCGGATGCACGCTGTTCGCGGTCGAGGTAACTGCCGGGCTTATTGATTCTGGGTCTGCCGCAGTTGGCATCGCGCCTAAACGTGACATCAAGCTCCTTTAAGAAGTAGTTCATACCGGTCTGCATGTCAAAGGGTCCGACGGCAGTACCCTCAACACCGGGCTTTCCGTCGAAGACAAGAAGCCTCTCGCTAATCATATCGATTACATAGACATCGTGGTCTATGACAAGGACACCCGAACCCGTGCTCTCGGCATGCCTTCTGAGGACACGTGCGAGGTTTACACGCTGCTCGACATCGAGGTGGGCACTCGGCTCGTCGAGGATATACAACTCCGCCTCCTTGGAAAGACAGAGTGCGATTGCCACACGCTGAAGTTCTCCGCCGGAGAGGGTGTTTACCTGCGACTGAAGGATGGGTTCAAGCATAAGCGGTTCAAGTATCTCGTGCTGGAAGTACGAGGAATCAAACCTGCTTGTCGTGCGTCTGAGAAGGAACTCTACCGTGTCGGTCGAATCCGTCTTGATATACTGCGGCTTGAAGGATACAGTGACAGTCCGCGGAAGCTTACCCGTATCGGGCTCTTCCACGCCCGCAAGCATCTTTGCAAAAGTACTCTTTCCTATACCGTTTGCACCGACGATACCGAGAACCTCGCCCGACTTAATGGCGCCGCCCTTTACCTTCATATGGAAGGACTCGCCGTAGCGCTTCTCAAACGGCGGAAACTCGATGAGGGTCTCGCGGTCAGTCAGACCTTCGTGGGCGCGGGTCTCAAACTCCACGGCGGTATCGCGGAATCTCACATTCTCTTCGTTCAGGAATCCCGAGAGATACTGGTTGATACCTATGCGCACACCCTTCGGACGCGTGATTATACCGAAGACCGAGGGTTTTCCGTAGGCAATATGGACGTTATCGGCAAGCATGTCAAGTATTGCAAGGTCGTGCTCGACGATCATCACGGGTTTTTCAGCCGCAATCTCGCGGATGAGCTTTGCGGTCGCCATCCTCTGATAGATATCGAGGTAAGGGGTTACCTCATCGAGGAAGTAGAAGTCCGCTTTTCTGCTGAGGCACGCCGTTATGGCCACACGCTGAAGTTCTCCGCCGGAGATTGTCGTTATGTCGCGGTCGAGAATGGACTCGAGTTTAAGTTCGCGGATATACTCCTCGAGTTTTCCGCGTTCGTCCGTAGACTTCAGGAGATCGGCGACCTTACCCTTGAAGACCTTCGGTATGAAATCGATATACTGCGGCTTGACCGCGGTCTTTACACTGCCCTTCGAGACAAGTTCGAGGTAGTCGTGAAGTTCGGTACCCGCATACTCTTTTAAGACAGCATCCCACGATGCCTTGTAGTCCGCATAGACATTACCGAGATTCGGTATCAGCTGACCGGATAGAATGCCGACCGTGGTACTCTTTCCCACACCGTTGGGACCCAGAAGACCCGTTACCTTACCTTCGCTCGGCACCGCCATGCCGTAGAGTGCAAAGGCATTGACGCCGTATCTGTGCGTCGGATAGTCAAGTTCCTGAGGCAGGGTGACTATATCGAGGGCGCCGAACGCGCATTTCTTGACGCAGATACCGCATCCCACGCACATCTCTTCGGATATGACCGCTTTGCCGTCATCGCCGATGACCACGGTCTCATCGCCTGTCCTTACACGCGGGCAGTAGACTATACATTCTTTGCCGCATTTCTTGGAATGACATCTGTCTTTATGAACAACAGCTATACGCAAAACCATAATGATCTCTCCGGAATTTGCCGTATCAAAATATTATATTATAGGGGTATTCGCCTGCGGCTCAGAGAGTCAGCAGGATGGTCCATGATATGAACCAGAACGCAAAGGTCATGAAAGCCTGATAGAACCAGTCCTTGCCGCCGAGCTTCGTGTAATCTATCTTCAGAAGGATGAACATGTGTTTCTGAAAGACTATTCCCGCGAGAAGGAGAAGCAATCCGAGAATCGAACGGGACTCTCCGAGCGGTGTCGTGGTGTCGCCTATCAGGATAAAGGATACGGCACCGGTAATCATACCGAAGAAACAGGCAATCGCGGTTCTCACCATGCGCTCGCGGTGTTCCGCTGCCTTCTCCGCGGCATTCTTCTCGGCACGTGTAAGCGGCACGGTCTTGGGTTCATCCTCGATTACCTCGGGGATTACGACTTCTTTTTTCGATTCCGCGGTCTTTACCGATTCATCATTCATTACGACCTCTTGGGTCTGTGCTTCGCCGGCTTCTTGGGTCTTCGGATCACTTTTTGGTTCTTGCGTCACTTTCGCACCAGTCATTATTTTTTGGTTTTCAGACAATATCTATTTTGGTATATAATGGCGACACAAAAAGGAATGAGCGGCATAGATTTTACAGCCATGCTCTTTGAACTGAAATCCTGCCTCCCTTTGTGGATTGGCAAGATTTACCAGTATAATATCGATACCTTCGGGTTCAGACTGAACGGTGAGGAGCGCCAGAAATACAACTTTATCGCGGAGTGCGCAAGGCGCGCCCATATCTCGGAGGCTCTGATGGATGCACCGAAAAATCCGTCGGGCTATTCGATGTTCCTTAGAAAATACATCCAGGGCGGAAGGGTTCTGGATATCAGCCAGTACGGGATTCAGAGAATCATAGACTTTACGATAGGGAAATCCGAGAAACAATATCATCTTATCTTTGAGTTCTTCGACGACGGCAACGCAATCCTCTGCGATGAGGACTATATCATAATAAATCCGCTCAAGAATCACACGTTCAAGGACAGAAAAGTGCTGCCGCACGTGAAATACGAGTTTATCGGAGCGGCACTCGATGAGATTACGCCCAAATACATCCGGAATATGCTCGAACAGTCCGATAAGGATCTAGTAAGAACCCTTGCCGGCGACCTGCTCCTCGGCGGCGACTATGCCGAAGAACTCTGTGCGATTGCGGGCATTGACAAGAATGCCCCGGCACGCGAACTTGCGCAGGTTACGCAGGTTACTGAGGGAGACGGATCCGGGGTATCGGAGGTATCCGTGGCATCGGGTTCGGGTGCGGTCTCGGATGCGGCTCAAAAGATACACGCGGCATTACTCGAGATACTTTCGCATGCGCAGGAGGGACGAAAACCCGTAATCGCAAAGAACAAGGGCTGCTGTCCGTTTCTCTTTGCGGGTGACAGCGCCGTCTCCGAATTTGACTCCTATAACAAAGCGCTCGAGGCATATTACCCGATGCCCAAGACCACCGAGAAAGCGTCAGCAAAGCCCAAACTCACAAAGGAAGAGGTCATACGCTTAAGACAGCAGAACGCAATCAAAGGTTTTGAGAAGAAGATTGCCGAGAATCAGTCGAAAGTCGATACAATCTACGCAAACTACGGACAGGTCTCCGAGGTCATATCAACCCTTGATGCCGCATCAAAACAGAGGTCCTGGCAGGATATCGAGAAGATTCTCAAGGGCAGCGATATGCCGATTGCAAAGACAATCAAAAAGATCTATCCCGATACGGCATCGGTCGATCTCCTCGTGGACAATACCGTGATCCGCCTGTATATCCGCGAAACCATAGAGCAGAATGCCGACCGCTACTACTCCGAGATAAAGAAATACAAAAAGAAGAAGACGGGCGCGGAGAAGGCAATGGAGCGCTTTGTCGTCCCCGCAGGTAAGACGGAGAAGAAGGAGAACAAAAAAGAGGGCTTTTCCCTCCTTAAACCCAAATGGTATCACAAATACAGGTGGTTCTACACCTCCGACGGCGTTCTGGTCATAGGCGGACGCGATGCCGGCACAAACGAGGAGATAGTAAAGAAATACCTTCAGGGCAGCGACACGTTCGTTCACGCGGATGTGCACGGCGGCAGCGTGGTCATTGTCAAGGGCGAGACGCAGTGCTGGGATGAGGTGGCACAGTTTGCGCTCTCGTACTCGAATGTCTGGAAGAACGGTCATTTCACCGGCGACGTCTACGCCGCGGAACGCTCGCAGGTCTCAAAGACCGCGGAATCTGGCGAGTTCGTGGCAAGAGGCGCTTTTGTCATACGCGGGGAGAGAAGATACTTCAGGGATGTTGCCGCAGGTCTGGCAATAGGTCTTCAGTACGAACCCGCGGTTGCCGTCATAGGCGGTCCGATAACGGCAGTAAAGGCACGCGCAAGATATTGCGTGACACTTCAGCCGGGACAATATGAGCCGAACGATGCGGCAAAGAAGGTCCTTAAGGCGCTTAAGAACATGGTTCCGGAAGAAGAGCAGAAAAGTCTCAAGAATGTCCTCAATACCGAGACGGTAGCGGCATTCGTGCCCCCGGGCGGCTCGGATATCATAGAGTAGGAACGGTAAATACAGGCAGGAAAGGTAATATGAAAGCGGAATTCGGCGAACTCAAAAAATCCTTCGGCGAGATAAAGTGTTTTCCCGAGAACACCGATGATCTGTGGCATTTGGAGCATCTGATCTCGCCCGGGAATACGGTTTATGCCATGACCTTTCGAAGCATGGACAATGCAACGGATAAAGCGCGGCCGGAAAAGACCGAGAAGAAACTGGTGCGGCTGGGGATTAAGGTCGAGAAGGTCGAGTTCCACGACAATGCCAACCGCCTTCGTGTATCGGGGGTTATCGAATACGGTCCCGACATGGGCTTTTATCATACTATAAACCTTGAAGCGGGGCATGAGATCTCGATAATACGTTACTGGTCGGCAATAGACCTCGAACGCCTTGACCGCGCCATAAAGTCATCATCGGCAGGGACGATTCACGTTGCCGCTATTGAGGAGGGCGAATGCGAGATCTACAGAATCAGGCAGTTCGGTCCCGAGTTCGTAAGATCCATAATCGCCGGCAGCGGAAAACGCGAGGGTCTGAATACAAAACAGGCTTTCTTCGAAGAGATTCTGGAGACGCTCTCGCAGACGACCGCCGAGATAGTCATTGCGGGACCCGGGTTCGTCAAAGAGGACTTCATGACGTTTCTGAAGACCAAAGACCGCGATCTGGCGGCACGCTCCCTTATCTGCGATACGCGCCGCATAGGAAGGGGTGCGGTCTCCGAGGTCATAGGTCAGGGTATCCTCGACAGGATTACTCAGGACCTTCAGTTAAAGCGCGAAGTCCTCGCGGTCGACGAACTGATAAAACGCATAGCCGCGGACGGCAATGCCGCATACGGCATCAAAGAGGTAAAAAACGCGGTCTCGTTCGGTGCCGCGGAGACCGTAATGGTCTGCGACGACATGATAAGAAAGCATGAGATTGCGCAGCTTCTCGAGGACGCGGAGAAGATGCGTGCCGGCGTTGTGGTCCTCTCGGTAGAGTTCGAACCCGGAAAACAGCTCTCGGCGCTCGGCGGCATTGCCGCTCTGCTGAGATATAAATTATGAAAAAAATGAAAAATAAATTTTTAAACAGATTATCCTAAGGGCATTTACCGTTTATCCGTATGAATCGTTTACCTGTATGAATACAGAACGGACAATCTGTTGTCGATGTCCTTAAGGACATCGTCGAGCTTTGATTTTACCGTGTTGAACGCCGCCTCCGAGGTTGACGGGATTCTGCTCTGATCGAGGTCTGCGGCGGCGACCTGAAGGTTTCTGACATCGGTTCGCATGGCTTCGTAATCCTTTATGACCGTATTAAGAGTTGTCTGAAACTCGGGATAATCCTGGAAGACCATATTCGAGACCTTCTTATCCGTAGCACTGTAGCGCAGGAATAGGTCAAGGAATCCGTACTTCACGTTCAGTTCCATAATGCGCACCTTATACGCATCATTGCCCATGCATGCCGCAACCGTCGGATTCGAACTCAGAACGACGAGTGCATTCTCGTACTGATTCTTTGCGTTCTTTGCCTCCTCAATGCTGAAAAAATCGTCAAACTTGTCGAAATTTACTGATGAAAGGCTTGAATCACCGCGTTTTTCAAGAGTGTCCACGGTATATGTCGTCGAAAAACATAGATCCTCATCCGACTCGCTGCACCCCGCAACCAGAACGGACAGTAAGAGACAGAGGGAGAGAAGTATCAGTACTGGCAGGTATCGCGATCCGCGATAAGGGATTTGCTTATCACTCATACAGCTTGCCTACTCCCTTAACCTTCTGATAGTATCCGTGCTTAAGTGTGGTATCCTTCCATTTTCCGTCGGGATAGATGATCGTCACCGTGCCGGTCGTAATGTAGGGGCGTCCCGGATGATACGTGTTTACCTCAAATAGGTTGTTTCCGTATCTGTAATATTCGGCAGTATGCATTCCGTCGATTATCCAATCGAGATTAAGCCAGTATGTGCTGACGCCGCCGGTCGTCTCTTTCGTATACCACGCCTTCTCGCAGCCGTAGCGTGCCGTGATATAATTCAGATTCTCCATTGCTTCGTCTTCGCTGCTGCCTATGCAAACCTCGGGAAATACATGATACGCATAATCACTGCCAATCGAGAGAATTATTCGCATATCGCCGCCGAGAGAGCCTATAAGCGATGAAAGGAATACCGAGTAGTCGTCGCCCGATCCCCTCATACCCGATCTTATGGTCTCGGTAGCCGATGCTACGTGAAGGGGACCTCTCGGCTCACTGATAATCTGCCACCTCGAATTGACGTAGTCATACATATCGCACGCCTGCGCAAGAGAATAGTCTGCCCCCGCATTCAGTATATCCACACGCAAACGGGCATAATTACGGATTACCGGATTATCCGCCTCAATGCCGGCGCTTACCGCGGAGGCAAACTTCGCCTGATAAGTATCCGAACTCTCGGTTAAAACGGACGGGATCTGCGGACTTGAAACATATTCCTCGGCAACCGCAGGTATCGTGAATACGGCAACCGCAAACAGCATGGCTAACGCTGCCACTATATACTTCACCCTGCCGAAATCCCGATTCATCTTGAAAATAGGTCGGATTTATTTAAATATATATTTTATGAATAAAACAAAGGTTGTGCGGCAGTAAAATTATCCTGAATACCGGCGGCTACCTCCGAAATCAGACCGTGCACATGGTGAACTTCAGATCCTTATACGAACCGTCCGAATAGAATGCCGTTGCATAACCCGATTCCGTTCCTTTTGAATCTCCCGGGAATCTGTCGTAGTATCCCAGCCGCATCCAGTATGTCTTGTCGCCGTTATTCTCGAACTCGTAGCTGTATGCAACACTTCTGAGCGGAGATGTTGTGCCCGAGTAGGGGTGATAGTTTCCGTATCTGTACCTGATGTACATGACCTGGAACTCGACTACATTGGTCTCGGGATACATCAGCAGATAATCGATAAGTTCGGGATACTGATAACAGATATCCGCGTAGATCTCGGGCTCTCTCAATATCTGCTCGAAGGGTCTTACGTAGAACCAGCAGTTGTCGCCCGAGCAGATCTCTCCCGATTCGAATCTGAATATGTTTCTGCCGTAGGGGTCGTTTGTGAATGCATACGAATACGTTGACTTGAGTGCGGATAGCTTAGCGGGGTCTATGACGGTGGTTGCCATGTCGGCGCTGTTTCCGAGATATATCTCGGGGTAGGTTATCGAGCCGGCATTAATTGTCTGATCGGTCTTGACGCGTGCCTGACCGCCGATCGCTTTTAGCAGAGATGCCAAAAATACCGAGAAATCGGCAGTGTCGCCCCTCAGTCCGTGATTGATCAGGGAACTTGCCGAGGAGATATCGAGAAGTTCCTTGCCGTCCGACTCGTAATTCCAGTCACCGCGTGCCTTATCCCAGAGATCGCATGCCTGACCGATATTGAACTCGCCGGAGATCTTACCGGAGATATATCTTGCGGCATACTCACGCGTCGCCGGCTGATAATAGTCCATTGCCGCACCCACATATCTGCCGATTATGGCTTTCTGCTCCGACTTGGGTATGACATACGAGGAGTAGTTCTTAATCTCGACCTTTGTCATATCGGATACGACGGCCTGTGTCTGTTCCGCGGGAACACCCGTGGTCTGCACGGGCTTATCGGCAGCGGAGGGCAGGATATTATCGCCGGATAAAATGGGCTTTACGACTACTGCCATGACAATGACGACGCCGACGGCGACAATAAGAGCAAGTATATCGGAACGGTGTGAACTCATCTCGCAAAACCCATATTACCTGTATTTGATTTTTTATTTGTTCTACAGTTATAAATTATAATCGTAAAAGGAAAAACGACGCATGAAAGGAATATCTTTGCATTACACCCTGCAATACAGCGAAAAAAGGATGTTTGCAAAAAGTAAATAAGGCTGCTCACTCCGAGAATCTGTAGATATTCAGACTTTCGCGGCATTGCGGACAGAGCATCTTTCGCTTTCGGTCAAGCTCATCAAGGGTCTGCGGGTAGAACATGATGCATTCGGGATTATCGCAATGATCGAGCCCCATGCAGTGACACAGTTCGTGCGTGCCCTCTTTTACGATTCTGTCCATCAGATCTTCATCGCGGTCGGGTCTTCCGTACCAGCTGTTCTTCAGGCGTGCCGCGGAGACTATCGAGACGTTTACTCCGGGTCTTGCAAGTCCGAATACAAAATCGCGACCGCGGATATAGAGGTCTTTGCCCGTCACGATCAGGATTGAATCCCTGCATCCTGCGCGGCGCGTATAGAAGTCCTGCATGTCGCCGAGGATGCGGCTGGCGTCGTTCTGGTTGCGCATCCTGTCAAAACCTCTAAGCATCACGGGATTTTCCTCGGCATATACGGGCATCTCGATAATGTCGGAGATCATTCTTACGACGGGCTGTTGCAGACCCGGGTCCACATCATTATCCCAAAAAATAAGGACACTCATCTGAAAGTAATTAGGTAATGAATTGTCATAAGGGTATTGAAGAGTCGATATACACCTGCCTGAAAGATTACCCGCGAAACACGAAGTTCGTAGAGATTGGCATAGGCAACAATACACTCTGCGCGGAAAAACTTGCCGCCGACGGTTTTTCGGTCAGAGCCTCGGATATCAGAAGCGGACTGCCGATAGATGAGTCATCGGGCATCGTCTTTCGCTCCGACGACATATTCGAGCCCGATCTTGATTTCTACAGGGGTGCGGATCTGATATACTCAATCCGCCCGGGGATCGAGATGGTGCCTTCGCTGATATCGATTGCAAAAGCGGTCGACTGCGATCTGATTGTCTATCATCTGGGCTGTGAGATTTACGGGTCGGGCGGGGAGATTATCGATATCGGGGACGTAATCCTTCACCGCTACAATAAAAAACACTGAAATAAAGACAAAAGCGAAAATAAAGAAAAAACGGAAATTAAGAAAAAAAGGCAATTAAAAAAACAATAAAAAGGACGGCAGTCAGAATGAGAAGAGGGTTGACTGCGTCTCCGACGGTTTCTTCTCCGCAGATTTTCCGACTTTTTCGGAGTTTTCGGGTTCATCCGCGGATTTTGATGCTGCCGACCCGATTGACACGGAAGATTCCGCAGGCTCATTTAAGTCCGGCTTTTCCGGCTGTTCCGGCTTTTCTGTCTTTGTCGCTTTTGCGAGGTCCTGGATACGCACGGTCTTTTCCGATTTTCTAGCCTTCTCGGCGGCTTTCTGCGCCGCCTTCTCCTTCTTCTCCTGCTCCTTTTCTTCCCTCTTAATCTCCTTCATGACCTCGGCACTGCGGACTTTATCGTCAATGATATAGTCGAGTTCATCGCCGTCGAGAGAGAGTTCCTTTGCAAACGAGAGCGGGTCTTTGTCGGCTATCATTCCGAAAGCCTTGAGATATTCGTCGCGCAGGGTGTTCTCGGGCATGTGGTAGGCAAACGCCGCTTTGATAAGAACACTCTGGCGGACGAGTTTCTTCTTCTTTGCGCCCGCCATCCTGTTCCAGCGCGCAGGCGGCATGATATTGCCGGTAACGCCCTGGCCGCCGGCAGCGGCGGCAGTGCCGATGACCATCAGTGCCGTTGCGTATTTCCAGAGCGTATAATACTGGCGCAGATATGTCCTGCCCAGATAGAGATCTGACTGCGCAAGGTATCCGTATGCCTCGGTGCGGTCGCGTGGATTCTTTATCTGCGGCAATGCGCCCTCAACCCACTGCTCTACCGTATCAGGGGTATCCGAAAGGTCGTATGACATCTCCATAAGACGCCTGTCGGCGCCGCCCCTGAGAATGCCGCCGACGAGCTCAAAGATTGACGAACGCTGATCCTTGGCGGCAGTGGATACGCTCTCTTCGGATACGGTATCCGCGCCGCTTCCCGCCGCAAAGAGCATATTGACGGCGGCACGCATGTCACCGCCCGCGCTCTCGGCAATCTGCATAAGGGCATTGTCATTGCAGGTTTTATTCTCGGCGGAGCAGAGATACTTCAGATGCGGCACTATGCTTCTTGCCTGTAAGGCGCGGAACTGCAAAAGCTCACACAGTGCCTTTATCTCCTTGGCAACGCCGTATTTGTCGTTTGCAATCAGAATTATCGGCTGCTGTGATGATTTTATGACGCCGATTATCGCACGCGCACCGCCCATATCGGCAGTGCCGTGAAGGTTGTCGGCTTCATCGAGGAGGAGGAGTTTCCTCTGCGAACCCAGAAGGCTCATGGTCGTGGCCGTAGCTCCCGCGACTCTCTCGATAATTCCCTTTGTCCTCTGATCGCTTGCATTAAGCTCGACAACCTCCCAGTTCATGTCGTTTGCAAGCGCATATGCGGATGACGTCTTCCCTACACCCGGCTTTCCGTAGAGTAGGAGCGGCGGCACGCCCGGCTTCCAGTCACGCGCCCACTCGATCATCCTGCGCAGGCAATCTTTGTTCCCGATTATATCGGCAAGCGACTTCGGTCTGTATTTCTCAACCCAATCCTGCATCTTCGATTCCGCCCCCTTTCAAACCGCGTTATTGACAGTCAAACTGTAACGTTCAACAGAATTTGTAACGGTCAACAGTATTTCGCCCGTAAATTCCGTTTGTATATTCCGTTTGTATATTCCGTCCGTATTTCGGTTCGTATTCCTGTCCGTATATTCTGTCAGTAAATTCCGTGCAACGGTATTCTACTATATGTACTCGGAACTAATTTAATTAAGTGTTAAGCATCGGGGACAGATAATCGAATAACAAATAACAGAATATATTTTATCTGATAGAAAACTCAAACATACTTAAGCTGGTGTTAATGGTGGAGGAAAAATGTTCCACTGAACTGATTGCAAAAGTCGTTCAGGAATATACGGGCGTTACCAGAAAACATGCCATCGGAGAGATAATCCGCACTCTTAAACTGGATTCCGAGAATGTCATTGCATCTTTCGGGGAGGATGCGGCGCTTATCAAAAACGGAAACGACGGGCTTTTACTCGCCGCGGACGGAATCTGGAGCATGCTTATGGAAGCCGATCCCTACTGGGCGGGTTTCTGCGCGGTTCTTGTAAATGTTCACGATATTGCGGCGATGGGCGGCAGACCCCTTGCAATGGTCGACATTCTCTCGGTAAAGGACGGTGAGGTAGGTAACGAAGTCCTGCGCGGAATGGCGGATGCGTCCAGAAAGTTCAATGTGCCCGTCGTCGGAGGACATCTTCACCCCGATTCTCCGTTCTCGGCTATAGACGTCTCGATTATGGGCACGGTGAAGATCTCGGATGTGATTCTCTCGAGCACCGCAGCCAAAGGAGATCATGTTATCGCCGCAATCGACCTTAACGGACGTGTACACCCCTCTTGTGCGCTGAACTGGGATTCGGCGACACTCAGAAGCGCGGAAGAAGTCCGCGCACAGATAGAGGTCATGCATACCCTCGGAGAGAGACATCTGCTTACCGCGGGCAAGGATATCAGCAATCCGGGTATCATAGGCACTCTGGGAATGCTTCTCGAGACAAGCGGCGTCGGAGCCGAGATTGACTTAAGCCGCATCCCAAGACCGGACCTTGCAAAGCTCGGCATACCCTTCTCGCAGTGGGTAAGGATGTATCCCGGAATGGGCTTTATCATGACGGCAAAAGCGGAAAATACCGCCGAGGTCATTGAGATGTTTAAAGCGGTCGGCATGACCGCCGCGGATATAGGTTGCGTCAACGAGAGCAGGAGCCTGACAATACGATACAATTCCGAGGAGTCCTCGGTCTTTGACCTGAACAAAGACAGCATTACGGGCATATTCAAAGAATAACCGTTTACGCCAGAATAAGACAATCCGTTAACACACCAAATTAACACACACCATTAACACACTCCCATAAAACCACACATTAACACAACACATTAACACATATTTCGGCAAATTTTAACATTTTTTATCGCATATTTTAACGTATACAGGGGATATTCATGAAGGTCGGTATAGGCGCGGCGGCAGATATTGAAAAGATTGAGAGAAGCATCGGGAAGATAATCGATAAGGCGGATTTTGTCATATTTACGCGAAGTCTTCCGCAAACTCCGCATGAGCGCAGCGAAAAGATAGAATACCGCATATCCGATACGCCGGAATCCGACCTTGTAGATGCGTTGTATAACGGCGATATAGATGCCGCGGTAAGAGGGACTCTGCCCGCCAATATCGTCATGAAAAACATAAAGACGCGTTTCGGTGTCGAAAAACTCCGCAGAGTCGCGCTCCTTGAGGTCTGCGGCGGCAGGTGCGCGGGAAAGAAGTTCCTTCTGGCTCCTGTCGGCGTCGACGAGGGCTGGGATGTTGAGGACAAACTCGAATTCATAAAAGAGTGCCGACCGCTGGCAAAGATACTGGGGCTGAATGACCGCGTTGCCGTGCTCTCCGGCGGCAGAACCGGAGATATAGGACGGCATGCCGTTGTTGACCGGACAATACGCGATGCCGAAGAGATAGCGGAGAAGTCGGGAGCGGAGAACTGCGAGATTCTCATAGAGGACGCGCCGCAGAATCACGGAATTGTGATTGCGCCGGACGGCATCTCGGGAAACCTTATCTTCAGAACGCTCTGCCTTCTCGGAAACGGCGACGCACACGGTGCGCCTGTCCTGAATATAAGCAAAACATTCGTGGATACTTCGCGCGCAGGCAGCGATTACGCCAATGCGCTTTTGCTCGCCGTATCTCTCTCGGATGATAAAAAACACATATTATGAGTCGATTTTATCAAATAAACCGATTTTCGTTGACTTTTTCAAACGGAATCGACGTTTTTTTCAAAGACCTAAATTTTTGAATTTTTTGCAAATTTAACTGAATAGTATCGAGTTTTACGGCAATTTTCCCAAAAAGTATATATCTTAAACCGATAGACTTCTTTTAAGGTGGAATAAAATGGCAAATGATCTACCAATCGCAGCAGTCGTAAGGATTGCAAAGAAGAACGGTGCTGAGAGGGTCGGAAGTGACGCAGCTCAGGCTATAGTTGATGCAACGGAGAGCTACATTGCAAAACTCACAAAAGAGGCAACAAAGTACGCTGTTCACGCAGGAAGAAAGACAATCAAGAAGGAAGACGTTGACATGGCTGTCAACGCCTAAATTCTTTTTCAGAAAAGTTATTTTATTGATTTATTGTTTTTTTAATTGATTTTTTAGATTTAAGCGAGATTTACTGAATTAATATTGTATTTGATTGCCGGTTTACGTTATTTTACCGATTTTTGTATTTCACCTGTTTTACCGAAGTATCGATTATATCATTCCGCTCAGATACTGCCTTTGGTGCTGGGTATGCCTTTTTTCGGGTCGATGCGCACGGCTGACTTCAGAGCGATTCCGAACGCCTTGAAGAGCGCTTCGCACATGTGGTGATCGTTTCTTCCCTCAAAGGTCAGGTGAAGGGTTATCTTCGCATTCGTGCACAGACTGTAGAAGAAGTGCTCTATAAGATCGGACGGGAACGAAAGACCGCCCCCTTCGCTGAACTCCCCTTTCATCACGAGATACGGGCGTCCGCTGATGTCCAGCGCCGCATGGGCTATTGCCTCGTCCATCGGAACAGCGGTATACGCAAACCGCTCTATACCCTTCTTATCGCCGAGCGCCTTTTCTATCGCAAGCCCCAGCACAATCCCGATATCCTCGATAGTGTGGTGGAAATCCACATCGAGGTCGCCGTCGGCGACTACATCGAGATCGAAACCGCCGTGCTTCCCGAACGCATTCAGCATATGATCAAAGAAGGGAATCTTTGTATCCGCATTCACAATACCCGAACCGTCAAGGTTAATCTTTACCTGTATTGAGGTCTCTTTTGTCTTCCTGTCTACTTCTCCTACTCTCATCTGCATATCTCCAGAACTTCGGTAAGTGATATCTTGCCGCTGTAAAGCGATGAACCAAGTACTATACCTTCTGTGCCAAGGCTCTTTAGTGTTTTGACGTCCGCGGTTGAGGAGATGCCGCCCGCGGCTATGACAGGTATCGATACGGATTCGATAAGGCGCTTTACCGGCTCGGATCTGATGCCGCTCTGAAGCCCCTCAACGTCCACGTTCGTAAACAGGAGAGCGCCCGCGCCCAGTTCCTCAAAGCGCTTTGCCCACGAGATATAGTCGCCGACCGCGTCCTCCCAGCCGTTAACGACCACCTGACCGCCTTTGGCATCGACGCCGGCAACAACCCGCTCGCTTCCGTATTCTTTCGCAATCTCCGCTATCGCTTCCGGCTGCTTTGTCGCAAGCGTCCCGAGGATTACCCTGTCGACACCGATATCCAGCCAGTGCCCCGCATCGCCCACACTCCTTATGCCGCCGCCGAGCTCCACGAAAACACCCGTCTCACGGATTACCTCGGATATCTGAGCCGCGTTTTTGCCGCTGCCCTCGAAAGCGCCGTCAAGGTTAATCACATGCAGAGAGTCCGCACCCTCGGAGATCCAGCGGCGTGCGTTCTCCAGCGGCGTTCCGTAAGCCGTTCTGTTCTCGCGCTTTCCCTGAACAAGCTGGACGCAGACGCCGCCCAGAATATCGACTGCAGGAAATACCCTCATTTGTGCACCGAAATCATATCCACCGCGTTTAGCGGATCATTCTCTCAATCGGAACAATCAGAATATCTTTTGCACCCGCACGCTTGAGCGTGCTGATAAGCGAATAGAGATGCTCTTCGCTCACCACGGCATGAACGGCGACCATTCCCTTATCCGAGGCAACGTCCATGATTGTGGGACCCGAAAGTCCCGGAAGAACGCTGCGCACCTCGTCCAGATTATCGCGCAGGACATTCATCATCAGATAGCGCTGACCTTTTGCGCTCAGAACGCTCCTGATTGCCAGTGAGAACTCATCAATCTTATCCGCATACTTTTTGCGTGCATCGGGATTGCCGATTAACACCGTCGTCGAACTTAAGATCTCGTCGACGATTCTGAGCTTGTTCGTCGCAAGCGTCGTGCCCGAACTCGTAAGATCGATGATTGCATCGGCAATACCCAGATAAGGCGCCGCTTCGCAGGCACCCCCGACGGGGACAAGCGTTACCGAGATGCCACGCTTCTCGAAGAATTTCTCGCATACGCCGGGGAACTCGGTTGCCACCTTCTTTCCGTCAAGGTCCTCTGCGCTCTCGATATCGGAATCTTCGGGAACGGCAAGAACAAGCCTTGCAGCCCCCGATCCCAGATCCAGAATCTCATCGACCACGGAGCCGCGCTCAAGAACCATGTCGCGCCCCGTGATACCTATATCGGCGGCGCCTATGGCGACATACTCGGGAATATCGATGGGACGGGCAAACAGGACTTCAATCTCGGGATCGGATGTCCTTGAGATGAGTTTTCTCGTGTGGCTGTTCTCTATCTTAAGACCGCCCGCTTCGACAAGCTCAATTATCGGGTCTGCTATGCGTCCCTTATTCGGAACGGCAAGGCGCATAACAGTTCGTTCTCTGCCGGTGGATTTCATTAATTAAGATTGGGTATTTAACGAAAAAAATGTATGTATATCTCCGCGAAAATCGGGATTATGCGATATAATTAAGAAATTGCTATAAACTCGAAAAATAGTTTTAAAAACAGTTCGAAAAATCGTTCAAAAAATAGTTCGAAAAAAGTCCGAAAAATATGTAAAGACCTCTAAAGGTCTTCAGAATGTCTTTAATTCGCCGCGGATTACCTTCTCGGTAATGTCGGTAATGTTTGCAAGCGAATCATCTATGATTGCCGAGATATCTTTCTCCATGGCTTTGGTGTCGTCGGTGCCGTTCGAGATGTACTGTGCACTTGCAACCAGAGGCTCGTCAATCGGCTTACCGATCTGTGAGAGGAGGCGGATATAGAGATCGTCGATTCCCGAGACCTCTTTTACGCACTTCTGCGCAATCTGGGTCGAGAGAAGGTTGTAGATCTTTCCGATGTGGTTGATCGGGTTCTTTCCGCTCGTAGCCTCCATACTCATTGGTCTCTGCGGTGTAATCAGACCGTTGCAGCGGTTGCCGCGTCCCACACTGCCGTCGTCGCCCATCTCTGCCGATGTTCCGGTGACGGTAAGGAAGACACTGCCGCTCTCCGCGATATCTCCGGTGTTGACACAGACATTGACCTTTCTCTTGGTCTGCGCGGATGCAAACTTCGCGACATCGTCGTTGATGAAAGCAATTGCCTCGTTATACTCGCCGATATCGGCACAGAATCTGTCAATTATCGGAACGCAGAGTGTGAGCGTGATATTGTCCTGCTGTCTGTATCCCATAATCTTGACATCGGTACCGATGATCGGGTGCTTGGGTCTTACCGTGCCGTCAATGTGCTCGCTCACTTTAAGAATCATACTCTCAAGGTCGCTGAAAGGCGCATGACCGATACCGAACGAGGTATCGTTGGCACGCGGGACCTGATTTTTGCCGCCCGCCTTGAATACGTCGCGGAGATCCGAGGATCCGACACCCATTCTGCAGTCGACGATTGCGTCGCGCTCAAGGTCAAGGAACTGAACGGTCTCTTTAAGGTATTTTCTTGCCGCTTCGACCGCGATTGCATCCGTGGGGATTGTAACGCCGTCATAGACCTTGGTTGCCCTTCCGGTAAGCAGGAAGTAGATTGGCTTTATGATCTTACCGCCGCCGAACTTCGGCATGGACTCTCCGGCAACGACTTCTCCCTGATCCGTGTTGTGGTGGAGAACCGCGCCGAATTCCTCAAGATAAGCCTTGGAAAGTGCTCTCGATACGGACTCGGCAATGCCGTCCGCGATACTGTCAGGATGACCGATACATTTCCTTTCAACTATCTCGGCGCGCTGCATCTCGATAGGTGTCTGGTTTATCTTCTGTACATCTATGTTTCTTGCCATCTGGTAATCATACCCCTGTAAAAATTTTATTACCAGTAGTAGTATTTCAAAGATTAATAAATTACCCACATACACATGAAACTCTGCAAAAGATCATTAGGAATATGAAAAATCCTTTTGATTACCCACACTCATAAACCGCGGGAAATGATTACTGTGATCGGATATTATTACACACGGTATCGGAAATCCGTTTTATTGCACGAATTAAAAATATTCAAAAATCCGAAAAAGCGCATAAAATAAAAGAGAAGTGCGGCACAGATCTGCGGCATAGATGTGCTGCATACATGTGACCATCAACGCCTGCCGCACCTTAAGTTCATCCGTCAGTTCATCATTCTTATATCCGCACGTATGGTCTGGATACATCTGCCGTCGCGGAAGATTCTGACAATGCCGCCCGACTCCGAGACCGTTATGCCGATTACGGGCATATCGAGTGTGATTGCCGCCGCCGCAAGATGCCTGCCCCCCATGCCGCCGGGAAGCGAGATTGTGCCCGTATTGATATTAAGGAACCTGCCCGCCGCCGCTATCTGACCGCCGGAATCTATGACGAAAACGCCGTCAAGCTGCGCAAACTCCTTCACGCTCTCCCAGTTATTCTCGCATCTGATATCGCAGTCCTCGGGGTTCTGACCCTTATACGGGTTAATTATTGCCTGATGAGAGTTCGTGAAGATCTCCTGCGCATTGCCGATGATAAACGCGGTACCTATCTTGCGCCCTTCGCGTCCCTCGACCGCAAGTTCCAGAGCCAGACGGAGAACGGACGAGATAACCTCGGCATCCGCGATATCACCGTATCCGCAGGCATTCTGGATATCGGCGGAAGCACTGAGATCATGCAGCATAATCATATGCGGCATTACGCCTACGATTATGCCGTCCCTGTAATTTTTGCAGAGGTGCATCTGAGTCACAATATCCATAAGATGCTTCTGCGAGATATCCCGAAGATCGTCGGCATTCGTGCCCTGCAGAAGATCAAGTTGCATATCCTCGACCCAGACAATCGGAATCTCGGACTCACAGTCGTATTTCTTTAAAAAAGAGACGACAGCCACGGCTCTTACATTCCGTGCTATCGCCATCGCCGAGTCCATCAAAACCGTAGGATCTGCAAATATTTCCACACAAAATAAATATTACTTCATTATTTAAAGTATTTCTCGTAGTAACACCGGAATGTCGGAAGGTTTCCTTGCTACGGTCACATCCAAAGCCTCAAGGCGCTTTATTTTTGACTTGGCATCGCCTTCGCCGCCGGCAATAATCGCACCCGCATGACCCATACGCTTCTCCGGCGGTGCCGAGACGCCCGCAATATAGGTTACCAGCGAAAGCCCCGCGTCACGTGCCGCAATCGCACCCTCTTCTTCAAGGTTGCCGCCGACCTCGCCTATGAGCACGACAGCCTTTGTCTCGCCGTCGTCGGCAAAGCGGTTTACGACATCGACAAAGGTCTGACCGATAACGGGATCGCCGCCTATACCTACGACCGAGCTCTGACCGATACCTTTCATTGTAAGTTCGTTGACAACCTCATAGGTCAGAGTGCCGCTCCTTGAGACAACGCCCACATTACCCTTCTTTGAGAGATGCGCAGGCATTATGCCGAGCTTCAACTCACCCGGAGTCAGGGTTCCCGGGCAGTTGGGACCTATCACGGAGCAGCCGTTGAGCTTTGCATACGCAATCGCTTTCATGGCGTCATGAACGGGGATATGCTCGGTAATCGCGACAACAAGCTCGATTCCGTTGTATGCCGCTTCCATAATCGAGTCCCCCGCAACCTTGCCGGGCACGAAGAGGACGCTTGCGGTTACGTCATGCTCGGCCATTGCCTCGCGCACCGAGTTGTAGACGGGCACACCGTGCACTTCCTGACCGCCCTTTCCGGGAGTTACGCCCGCAACCACGCCGAAACCGCCTACCTCGCGTGCATATTCGTTCATAAGGTTAATGTGGAATGCACCCTGATTTCCGGTTGCGCCCTGAACCAGAACCTTCGTTTTCTTATCGCCGTAGATCATAATGCCGCCTCCTTACACGCATCTACAGCTTCGCTCACGACATCGTCCATTGTCGGCAACATCTTATAGCCGTTCTTATTCAATATCTCGCGTCCTTCAGCCTCGTTTGTCCCGGCAAGTCTTACAAGCACCTGCTGGCTGACGCCGGCTTTGACGATTCCGCGTGCCACTTCGTCGCATCTGGTAATTCCGCCGAGGAGGTTGACTATGATTACCTTTACGCCCGGCATCTCGGCGACCAGTTTGACTGCACTGCAGACCCTGTCCTCGCCCGCGCCGCCGCCGACATCGAGGAAGTTTGCCGCTTTGCCGCCGAGGATCTCTATCATGTCCAGTGTCGACATTGTAAGACCGGCGCCGTTTCCGATAACGCCTATCTGACCGCTGAGTTCCACATACGAGAACCCGCAACTCTCGGCGCGTCTTTCTCTCTCGGTCAGGTCGCGGTTGACCTCGATACCGAGTCTGTAAAGCGCATTGTCGTCGACGATGAACTTGCCGTCCGCGGCAAAGACACCTTTGGATGTCGTCACCAGCGGATTTATCTCGACAAGAATGCCGTCGTTCTCGCAGAATACGCGGTAAAGGTCATTGATTACGGGCGCGAGTTCTTTGGGAGCGTCACCGAGGAGGTTGCGCAGCATGAATGACGGGATGTCGTGCAGAAGCGGGCTGACCCAGATCTTCCTTATTGCATCGGGGTTTTCGCGTGCGGTCTGCTCGATCTCGACGCCGCCTTCGGACGAGAAGATTATCACGTTCTCTCTTCTGGAGCGGTCGATTGTGATGCTTACGTAGTATTCCTTCTCAATCGGAAGTTTCTCCTCGAGCAGGATCTTCTCGACGGGAACGCCTTTGATCTGCTTTGCAAACATCTTCTCCGACTCCTCGCGGACGTCGGCGGTCTTTGCTATTATGACGCCGCCCGCCTTTCCTCTGCCGCCGACATCGACCTGCGCCTTCACGACAACTTCGTCACCGAAATCGCGGATTCTCCCGTCAATCTCGTCGGGACTTGAGATTACAAATCCGAATCCGACGGGGATACCGTATTTTCTGTATATGTCCTTCGCCTCATACTCTAAAAGTTTCAATTGACACTCCTCCTGCCATGCAGTATGTATCAGTAATATGTACTATATTTGCTGTTGAATCGGTTTTAAATTATTTCAAAAAAATTTTTAAAAATCTCAAAAAATCTCAAAAGAATGATTCAAAAAATTGGGATTAATAAGGTGCAATTTATTGCGAATCTTTTGCGCCGAGCTCAAAACCGGCATTGAGCGCTTTAAGATTCAGATCCTCGGTTCCCTTCGGAACGCTGTCGAGGACTGCCTTTCGTATAGCTTCCTCGCTTACAATGCCAGATGATCTCACGACGGCGCCGAGCATTATGATATTGGCAACTATGGTGCGCCCCGTAAGTTCCTTCGCTGTCTGCGTCGCGGGAACGGGAAGATTCCTGCACGAAGGTTTTGAGAAGACAAGGTCTTTGTCGTATATCACGAAGGCATCGTCGCGTGCACCCGCGCCGTATTTGTCATAACCCGGCTGTGACATGATGACATAGGTATCGGGGTTTGATACCTCGGGATAGAGAATCTGTTCGTCATCGATTACGACCGCGCTCATGGACGCGCCGCCTCTGGCTTCCGGACCGTAGACCTGAGTCTGAACGGCGTATTTCCGGTCGTAGATTGCCGCCGCCCTTCCGAGTATCACGGCGGAGAGGATTATACCCTGACCGCCGAATCCCGAGAACAAAACTTCATGCCTCATAGCTTCAGCTTCACCTCTTCAACCCCATAACAGGACGCGAACGCCTGACAAATTCGCCGACCGCAAACGTCGTGTCGGGAATGACCTTTCCTTCCGCCTCGAGTCTTCTCTTCTTTGAGATAAGTATCGAGTGATCGCGCAGATACTCAATCATATCGAGCGGCTGACGCAGTTTATTCTTTCTGCCGTATGACGTGGGGCACTGGGACATGGTCTCGATAAAGGACAGCCCCGGAGTCTCCATGCCCGTCTTTATCGAATCTGTAAGCTGCTTTACGTGATATGTCGTCCAGCGCGAGACATAGTTTGCGCCCGCTGCCACCGCAAGCTCGGCAAGATCGAAGGTAGGCTCCTGCGCACCGTAGGGTGTTGTCGTCGAGAACGCACCCCGCGGCGTACACGGACTTCCCTGACCGCCCGTCATGCCGTAGATCATATTGTTCATGCAGATGACCGTCATGTCGATATTTCTGCGGCAGGCGTGGATGAAGTGGTTTCCGCCGATTGCCGAGAGGTCGCCGTCGCCGGTGAAGACAACCACATTGAACTCCGGATGCGCCATCTTGACGCCGGTCGCAAACGCAAGCGCCCTTCCGTGGGTCGTGTGCAGTGAGTCCGCGGCTGTGTATCCCGATGCACGCGATGAGCAGCCTATGCCGGATACGAAGACGGTGTCGTCTATCTCCCAGCCCATATCCGATGCCGCCTGAAGCGTGCAGTTAAGGACGGTTCCGTTGCCGCAGCCCGTGCAGAAGATATGCGGCATCCTGTCGGCACGATACCATTCCGAGACGGACGGCATCAGTTACCGCCTCCGATGAGCGCCTTTTCCCTGTCGTATGCCTCCATGAGATCCTGCGGGGTGTGCATGTCGCCGCCCAGCTTGGGCAGGTAAACCACCTTTACGGGGGTGTGCCTTGCGACTTCGCGTCCGATCTGCCCCATGTTCATCTCGGGAACGATGAAGACCTTTGCGTTCGGGAACTCTTTCAGGACGTTCTCGGGGAAAGGCCAGACTATTCTCAGATTTATGTGACCTATCTTAAGGTCGGGACTGTCCTTCATTATCTGACGAACCGTCCTTGTCGCGGGTCCGTATGTAAGGAATACAATCTCGGCGTCCGTTCCCGCGATATCGTAGTCCGCTATCTCGTGCCGCTTTGACTCAACCTTGCCGACAAGTCTTCTTACAAGGTCGGAATGTGTCTTGTGATTGGTTGTGTCGGGATATCCGCGGGCATCGTGCGTAAGTCCGGTCACATGCACGCGGTGACCGTGACCGAATGTCGGGAAACCGGGCACAGGGTTATCGGCATCGGTCTCATACGGCAGTTTTCCCTTCTCAAGTTCTTTGCGGTTGACGACATCCACGGAATCGGGTATCTCAATCCTCTCGCGCATATGGCCTATGGTCTCGTCCGACATCAGAAATACGGGACATCTGAACTCTTCGGCAAGGTTGAATGCCTTTACCGTGAGTTCGTACATCTCCTGAACCGTCGACGGTGTGAGCGCAATTATTGAGAAATCGCCGTGCGAGCCGAAACGGCACTGCATCATATCGCCCTGCGCCGACATTGTGGGCTGACCGGTCGACGGACCGCCGCGCTGAACATTGATGATTACAATCGGCGTCTCGGTTATTGCCGCATATCCGATATTCTCCATCATGAGCGAGAATCCGGGACCGCTTGTGGCGGTCATTGCCTTGACTCCCGTCCATGACGCGCCTATAATCGAGGATATGCTTGCAATCTCGTCTTCCATCTGGATGAAGACGCCGCCGACCTTCGGCATCATCTTCGCCATATGCTCGGCTACCTCGGTCGACGGAGTTATCGGATATCCGCCGAAGAAACGACAGCCTGCCGCAAGTGCACCTTCGGCGCAGGCGATATTGCCCTGCATGAACTCAATTCTGGTCAATACTCAATCACCACTTTCATATCTTCAAATCTCTCCTCTTCAACCCACTTTATTGCCTGATCGGGACATGTAAGCTGGCACATCCCGCAGAGCCTTCTCCCGTAAAGTTTCTGAAGACGGCAGTTAGTGCATCTCTCGGGTCCGTTGAATTCGGGGACGACAATTCCCTTCTCATTGAGTCTGCTGCCCTCCCGGAATATTTTGTAGGGGCAGACAAGCGTGCAGAGATTACAGCCCTTGCACCGGCTCTCATCGATTATAAGTTTCATGAGTTACGACCCGTTAATTAATCTGCTTAATATTGCGTTTCTATCGTACTAAATATATCTCATCATGCACACGTGAATGCCCCGTATGCATATTAATCCAATACCGAGTATATTGATTCGATACCGCGCATATTGATTCTATACCAGTACGCATATCCCGATGCAATGCTTTGGGTGCGCAACTTTTTGCGTGGTTGCGGGGGTGTAAGATACCGTTACGAAAATTACACGTAACTGCAATTACACCGTTACGGCAATTACACGTTACTGCAATTACACCGTTACGGCTATTCTTCGTCTGCGAACTCCGACGGCTCACTTCTGAATAACGGCTTAATCATCATCAAAATGAGGGACAGGGCAATAAGGGCAAAGATGTCGCCGAATATGAGAAAGATCAGCGGATGGTCAGCCGATGAAGCGCCCCCCAGATAAACAAAGCCTTCAAAATACAGAACGAATGAATAGATGCACGCCGTCATGCAGAACACAGTAAGTCCGAGCATTATGACGACCCGAGTGTTCTTATGCGGATGAAGAATCCCCCTGCCTTTATTTGTAAGAGAATACGGATGCCATTTGCGGACTTTGTCCGCTTCAATCAGCCCCGAAAATTCAAGTTCAGCCACATGCGCATGAACGGATGCTTTTGAGATACCCAATTCTTCGGCAAGTTCCGTTATTGTCGATTCTTTTTTATCGATGGCTTTTAAGATTGCTATTCGGGTCTTTGAGGATAGAACGGCAAGATCATCGCTATCAAGTATGATATCCGAATCCTCCCCCATATGTTTCACCGATATTTTGAAAACCGTTATCTGATAAATTTTGAGAGCCTTTTTTTATTTTTATTTTTTATAACAGTTGTATTTAGCCTGATACATAATTATTCTGTGCTTAGAAAAGGGGTATATTTTTGTAAAAATAACCTAATATTTGATTGAAAAAATTATATTATGCCCGGAACCAACGGAGCAGTTGGAGTTTCATCATAGCATCCGGGTAGCGGTTCATACGTTGCATTGCTTGATTTTACATAAATATACATACAACTCGAGTACGTATAATTGCCCCCATCGTCTGAAGGGAAAGAAACTACAGAGTTATTATATTCATGCCTGATATCGTCAGGTGTGATAAAATAATTCGGTATGGATAATTCTATCTTGCAGTAATAAACTTCATCCAAATCCGTTCTGAAAAGTTCTACGTGAATAGGTACATTTTTTACTTCATTCTCGGAGATATTACACAATCTCACATTTTTTGACATATATACCTCTTCGCAATATATCCCCGTATCATTGTTTCTTAACGGACGTCCGGTTGTCCGATCAATAAGAACTCTTGTTAA
>NZ_JOMF01000011.1 GCF_000711215.1 Methanomicrobium mobile BP
ACATTTTTTGACATATATACCTCTTCGCAATATATCCCCGTATCATTGTTTCTTAACGGACGTCCGGTTGTCCGATCAATAAGAACTCTTGTTAAATTGACCATAACATCGATATATTTACAGTCAACGCCGGCATTGTTCCTTACTTCATATTCAATCATAAACGAATTGTCAACAACTGAAATGTTACCCTTTGAATAAAACAATTCGGGATTCATTAACGACCAGCTGTCAGTATCCGCATGGTATTCAATTACAGGATTCCCGTATGGATTTCTGCAATCATCATAATGTATATACTGACTTACAGTAACCCACGGTAACGAATAAACCTGCCAGGAATAACGCTCAAAAGAAGGTTGCGAAAAACCGTATATGTTTATTATGGCAAAACATGCGGCAAAGCACAGAACAAACATGACCGCAACAATCCGCAAGACATTTTTACTGACCTTACCGGGCATAATAGAACTATATTCGTAAGATCATAATAAACTGCCCGAATAGTTTGTAAAAAAGCTAACTATGTCGATAAAATAATATACAAATTAAAAATGTGAAAAAATTATATTACGCCAGGAACCAACGGAGCAGTTGGCGTTTCATCATAGCATCTGGGTAGTGGTTCATACGTTGCATTGCTTGATTTTACATAAATATACATATAATCGGTATACGAATAATTTTTGTCTGATGGATAAGAAACGGCAGAATTATTGTATTCATGCCTCAGATCATCAGGCGTGATAAAATAATTAGGTTCAGATAATTCTATCTTGCAGTAATAGACTTCATCCAAATCCGTTCTGAAAAGTTCTACGTGAATAGGTACATTTTTTACTTCATTCTCGGAGACATTATACAATCTGACATTTTTTGACATATATACCTCTTCGCAATATTTCCCTGTATCATTGTTTATTAACGGACGTCCTGTTGTCCGGTCAATAAGATATCTTTTAAAATTGACCATAACATCGATATATTTACAGTCAACGCCCGCATTGTTCCGGACTGTATAATCAATTATAAATTCATTGTCAACAACTGAAATGTTACCCTTTGAATAAAACAATTCGGGATTCATTAAAGACCAGCTGTCAGTATCCGCATGGTATTCAATTACAGGATTCCCGTATGGATTTCTGCAATCATTATAATGTATATCCTGATATACATTAACCCACGGTACCGAGTAAACCTGCTCGGAATATCGCTCGAAAGTCGGTATCGAAAAACCGTACATGTTTATTATGGCAAAACAGGCAACGAAACATAAAACGAACATTACCGCAACAATCCTCAAGACATTTTTGCTGACTTTAAGGGGCATAATAGAACTATCGCCGTCAGATCATAATAAACTGCCCGAACAGTTTGTAAAAAAGCTAACAATGCCAATAAATATATATGCACACTATAAAGCTACTGCATTTGCAAAAAAATTGGTATTAATTTCTCACGGAAACATCGCGGAGAAACTCTTACTTGCGGAACCCGCGACCTCTTCATAGATGTTGCCGCCGGCGGAGTCCATCGCGACCGTAAGCGGAAGTCTGTCGCATTCTATCTCCCAGACCGCCTCCGCCATTCCGAGATGCGGATACGACACGCCTTTGAGTTTCATACGCGATGCCGCAAGCGCCGCACAGCCTCCCGTGTATGCCAGATAGACTCCCCTGCCGCGAAGTTTCTCAAGAACATCGCGGCTCATGCCGCCCTTGCCTATGAATGCACATACGCCTTCGTCGATGAGAAAACCGCAAAGTGAGTTCATCCGTGCCGACGTTGTCGGACCTGCCGCGACAATCGTGTTCTTCTCCGTATCGATAACCGGACCGCAGTGGTATACGACCGCACCTTTCGGATTGAAAGGGATGCCGCATTTCTTCATCTCGAGATGTGCCTCGTCACGCGCAGTATAGATAGTACCCGTAAGAAATACTCTCTGACCGGCACGTAAGGAGAGAACTTCGCTGCCCAGCGGCGTTTTAAGTTCAATACCCGCGGCATCACCCGCTCCGCAGGCGCCGCCGGTGCCGCCGTTCTTTTCTGTCATGGAAACATCCCCTCCGTATCCACCTCAACCGTGGCATGGCGGTTAACCCAGCACTGTATATTGACGGCAAGCGGAAGCGAGGCGGTATGACAGTGTGCCTTCTTTACCTTCACGGCAATGCAAGTGGTATCCCCGCCCAGACCCATCGGACCTATGCCGAGTCTGTTGACGCTGTCGCAGATCTCCCGCTCGAACTCATCCATGTTGTCCAGCGGCAGAAGAAGGGCCTCTTTTGCAAGCGCCGGCGCACTGTCGAACGTGCCGCCTATGCCGATACCGAGGACAAGAGGGGGACAGGGTCTTCCGCCGGCCTCCAGCACGGTCTGAGTGACAATCTTCTTTATGTCGCCGGTCTGCGACGGCAGAAGCATATACATACGCGACATATTCTCGCTGCCTCCGCCTTTGGGCATCGCCGTTACCGTGAACTTATCGCCGATACTGATATGGACAGCGGGCGCACCGACTCCGACATTGTCCCCCGAATTTTTGCGTGTCAGCGGATCGACCGCATTCGGTCTGAGCGGGATCTCTTTCGTGGCGCGAATGACGCCGTCGCGAATGCCGTCACTGATTGCGCGGGTCATCGGAAAACCTTCGGGAACGGTAACGTAAAAGATGTGCATCCCCGTATCCTGACATATCGAAACCGAGAGACGTTTGGCATCTGAGAGATTTTCAAAGATATTCTCATACTCGCGCTGCGCAACATCCCTGCTCTCGAGACTTCGGGCATTCTTCAGTGCCGCAAGGTAATCGCCCGGCAGTTCAAGTTCCGCAAGCCTTATAGCCTCGAATGCCGCATCGGCAACGCGTCTTCGTATCAGTTCGGTCATACTGGCATCCATCCCCGGTGTAATCGACATAATTGATTATCATATAGTAGCCGATATCAGAAAAAAACTATCATGAAAATCAAAAGAAAGATTACGGAATCAAAATGCAAAATCAAATATTAGATAATCAAAATTGGATATCGAAGACTACTGAAGAAAAATTCGAAATCGAAATTACAGAGTCAAAATTACAAAATCGAAGATTAAAGAATAAGACACTCAGAATACGAAAATAAAATTAAAAGAAAAATATTGGATTTTTCAGTTCTCAAGGTTATTTACTGTAACAACAATACGTGTCGGAGTCGGAAGCTTGTATCCTGCCGCTTTAAGAGCTTCCTTCGACTTCTCGAGGTACTGCTCGGTTGTATAGATTGAGAAGATCTTCTGGCGTCTGGTAACACGTGCCGCAGTTCCGACAGCCTTACCGAATGCCATTCTCATACCCTCGGATACACGGTCTGCACCGGCACCCGTTGCCTGCTTGTTCTCACGGAGAACGTGGTGCGGGTATGTGCGTAATCTGAAGTGGTAGTTCATCCTTCCGACATCCTTCAGAAGTTTACGGTTTACGGACATACGTGCCGCTTCAAGAGCTTTGTTCTGAATCTGGCAGGCTTCATCAGCCAGAATTGTGATCTCAACGGGGAACTGCTGCTTAGGGTTTCCCATATTAAACTGGACAACCTTCGAACCCGGCACACCACCCATATATTCACGTCTGGTATATGCCTTCTTCGCGACTGCCCGATACATTTTCGCCGGTTTTCGAACCATTTTGGATAAACTCCTTGATAACTAAATGTGCTATATAGAATGGTGATAAATCCTAATAAAACTACCCATTCAAAACGCTCTCATGAGTCTCACGTCTGCACGCGTCACCCACTTATGAGGTCTGCTCACCCATCATATTCAGGATATGCCTTCTCAGGTCTCCGAAATCGGGTGCCGTCCTGTCTCTCGGACGCGGCAGATTAATCTCAACGATCTCCTGTATCTTTCCGGGCCGGGCCGACATGATCACAACCCTGTCGGAGAGGAAGACCGCCTCGTCGACGCTGTGCGTGACAAAGAGCACGGTCTTTTTCGTCCTCTCGCAGATGGCCAGAAGTTCGCGCTGCATGGTATTCCTTGTCCTTGCATCGAGAGCTCCGAAGGGCTCATCCATCAGAAGAACCGCCGGGTCGGTTGCAAGCGCACGCGCAATTGCCACTCTCTGCCTCATGCCGCCCGAAAGTTCATGCGGATACGAGTTCTTAAACTGCTTCAGACCCACAAGATCTATGTATTCCAGTGCCTTTGCATTCCGCGTCTCTTTATCAATGCCCTTCATCTCGAGACCGAAGGCAACATTCTCCGAGACCGTCATCCACGGAAACAACGAGTACTCCTGAAATACCATACCGCGTTCGGGGTCGGGATCCGTAATCTCATGATCGGTCAGCACGACCGTGCCCGAAGTGGCTGTCTCAAGACCGGCGATAATCCGAAGCAGGGTTGTCTTTCCGCATCCCGACGGACCTACAAGACAGATGAACTCGTTGTCGGCGATATCGAGATTGATGCCGTCGAGCGCAACAACCTCGTCGGCCTCACCTCCATTGAATTTCTTGGATATATTTTTGATTGAAAGATAACTCATAAGGCATCATCCTGCCACTTAAGCATCTGGGTGTTCACATAATGTCTGAATAAAATATCGATTAACAGACCGATTAATCCGAGAATAATCATATATACGACGACATTGGGCATCTGGTGAAGATTATAGTATGTCCATAGATTCTTGCCCAGACCGTACTTACCGCTGCCCGCGCCGAATATCTCGGCACCGACCAGACACATCCAGCCAACACCCATCGCAACGCGGATACCGGAGATTATGGACGGATATGCGGACGGGAATGCAATTCTTCTGATAAGCGCAATATTGGTGTTGCATCCGAGAACCTTTCCGGCCTCCAGAAAGACCTTCGGAACGTTTCTGAATCCCGTATAGGTATTTACGAGAATCGGGAAGACGGCGCCGATGAATATGATGAATCCTGCCGCAAAGTTCGAGAGACCGAACCAGATAATTGCAAAAGGAATCCACGCAAGCGGCGGAATCGGTCTGAACAGTTCTATAACAGGATTGATGAACCTGTTGAAATCATAAAACCAGCCCATTGCCGCGCCCACACATATGCCGACAATTAGTGCCGCAGTCATACCCATTGCAAAGTGCATAAGACTGTAATACAGATCCATTGCAATGGTCCCGTCTCCGGTAACCATATTGATGAATGCCGAAAGTGTATCGGTAAAACTCGGCATTATGAACGCATTGCCGACAAACATGCCCGCAATCTGCCAGATTACTATAAACATAAGCACTGCGGATACGGGAAGAAGTATTGATCTGATATCTCTCTTTTTCTTGGATGCCATCTGTCTGTACCTGTGACAAAATAATTTCCTTATAACATTAGTCTGAATCAGACAAAAAAGAGATCCTTGCGGCGGGGTTTTTACCCGCAGCGGATCCGTTTTGTATTTTCGGTCGGTTTTGTTTGGTGTTGTGTCTGTATGGTTTTCAAATCCGCTTTATGCTTTTGCGGTCGCCGCTTCGTAGAAGGTGAAGTCAAATATCTTGTCTACAGGGAGATCTTCCTTCAGGTATCCGAGTTTGACCTGTTCTTTCACATAGTTCATTACACTATCCTCAATGACTCTCGGATCGGAAACCCACTTTCCGTCCCAGTTATTGAATGATTTTTCTATAACGTCTTTTGTATTCTTCGTGTAACCTGCGAATACTTCGGCAGCCTCATCAAGGTGTGCCGTACTGTAATCGGATGCACGGATATGAGTCTTCACGATATCGGTTACAAGCTCGGGATTCTCTCTGATGAGTTTGCCGCTGACGATAAGAACACAGCATCCGTGGTTCTCTTCCATCTCGCCCGACCAGGCGACAATTTTACCTACTCCGTCCTCAACGGCAATCGTGGGGGATGGTGCCGGAACAAAGATTGCATCTACCGATCCTGCCGTGAGTGCCGTAATTGCATCTCCGGAGCCCATGCCGCGGATATCCACATCTTTATCGGGATCGATATTGTTTGCTTTCAGCCATTTGCGTATGAGCGTGTCCTGAATAGTTCCTTCGGGGAAGGTCGCGATGATCTTTCCTTTGAGTGATTCCGGACCGTTGTATTCCACATTCTTTCCGACGACAAGTCCCGATCCCTGTGTCTGTACTGCCGCAACAATCTTTGCGTCAAGTCCGTTGGCAATACCCGAAAGTACGGGTGCCGAACCTACATATGCCACGTCGATCTCGCCGGCAAGCATTGACTGAATCTCGGGAGCGCCGGTCGCAAACTGGTACTCGTTCTGGGATTTTACAGCCGTGTATCCGTGTTTTTCAAGCGCTTCCCCCCACCAGCCTTTGTCCATCGCAATCATATAGGATACCTGATGGGTACTCGGCTGATAACCGAAGTTGAGCTGTTTTAATTCCTTACCCGTATTGCCGTTGCCGCCGTTTGTGCATCCCGCCGCAAACGCGAATGCCAGGGCAACCAGCAGAACCATAATCATGCATAATGATCTCTTCATAATTTCATCCTCTCGGAACAATAGAGTATTGTCAATAAACAATATATGTGTTTTCCGACTATTTTTACAAAATTGGCCAATATGGACAAAATTTATTTTATATTTTGATTTAAAGGTAAAATTATGACAGCCATGTACAGCGGCATTTTGATCAAAGTGACTGCCCGATCAAAATGTGTCCTCTCTCTAAGGTTTTGGTATGTGCCGGGAGCTAGTTATGCTGTAAGGTGCAGGGTGTGCACAGGCATCTTCATCAGGATGATTCGGACGCCGCGCCCTGACTGAGATAAAGACCGTAGTATACCCCTTTCTTCGCCATGAGTTCGTCGTGACTTCCGGATTCGGCAATCTCGCCGTGCTTCATCACATAGATTACATCCGCGTTCCGAATCGTGGAAAGCCTATGCGCAATGGTAATCACGGTCATATTCGAAGAGAGCTTCTCTATGGACTCCATAATCTTCTTCTCCGAGATATTGTCAAGCGAACTTGTAGCCTCGTCGAGAAGAAGAATCTGGGGTTTTCTGAGAATGATTCTTGCAATCGCAACCCTCTGCCTCTGACCTCCGGATAGCTTGATTCCCTGATCGCCTATGATTGTGTCATAGCCGTTGGGCGTTTCCGTTATGAACCCGTCGGCATCGGCAAGTTTTGCAGCTCTGATTACTTCTTCGTCGCTGACGTCAAGACCGAATTTGATATTCTCCTTTATTGTATCATGGTAGACAAAGGTCTCCTGACCGATATATCCCAGCGCTCTCAGATAATCCGCGGGATCGATCTCTTGAAGATCGGTTCCGTCAACCGAGATTGTGCCCGATGTCGGCTTATAAAGCAGGGCAAGCAGATTTGCGGTTGTTGTCTTTCCCGAACCCGAACTTCCGACAATTGCCACACGCGTATTCTTTTTAACGGCAAATGAGAGAGAACTGATTGTATTATCCAAGGAATCGTTATATCTGAACGACACATCCGAGAATTCAATCCTGTCATTGAACGAGAACTTCTTAACGGCGGCTTTTTCTGAGACATCTGCAGGACTGTCCTCTTCGGTAAGGGTCTGATAGACCAGTTCCATGGACGGAAGATACTGGATAATGGCCGTAACATTACTCTGCGCCTGAGTAAGAGTGGGAACCATACGATATAGTCCGAGCATGAATACTCCGAAGGTACCTATATACGGCAGGAAATCGCCGCCAGTAATCAGATAAAGCAGGACGCCGCCGCAGGCAATTATCGAGAACATTATGAAGTCATTTGCCATTGAAGGAATTTTATTGAGTGCCGTTACATTCAGATATGCCTTGAAAAGCACATCCACAGCCGAGTCGTATTTCCGCTTCCATGCCGCAACCGAGCCTGTTATGAATATTGTCTTTATACCAGAGATAAACTCCTGATAGACCACGGATTTCTGTAGCAAAGAATCTCTCAGCAGACTGCTGTTACTGTATACTCTTGAGAAAAGATGTTTTTTTACGACAAAGGCATATACGGCTCCGAGGATTATGACCGCAAACGTAAGCTGAACCGAGATCATAAAGAGAAATATCAGATAGAGAAGTGCCATGAAGAGATTTTTGAAAGCCTCGACTATCTGCATCACTGCACCACCGGTCTCCACAACCGCTCCCTGTCCGATATAGAGGAGATCGCCCTGTTTTTTTGAGGCAAAATAACTGTAGGGTCTGGAATTTATGCGGGCAAAGACTCTTCTGTCGATATTGTCGCGAATCGTCGAATAAAGATATGCCCCTCCGTAAGCGACAAGCCCGTAAACAACGACAATAACGCAGGATGTTATCAGTAACAGCAAACAGGATACGGGAAAAGGACTGTAAGGAATGTCAATGAGTCCCAATATAAAGTCAAAGAAATCATCGAGAAACTTGGTCTGGCTCTCCACATTAAGACCGTAATTTACTATTGGGTAGACCAGAGATACACGGAATATCTCGAGAAAACTTAAGAGCAATACTCCTATTAAATACAGAGCAAGCATCTTTTTGAAAGGACTGAATAGATAGCGGATTATCTTTGTTGACGAAGAATAGATGGACATATCTGACAAATCTCTTGCAATATACTCTTGCAATATTCTTACAATATATTGTACATTCATATAAATAAAAGCAGACTCAACGAATTGCGCACGGTGCAACAATAAAACCGCACGCAAACTCTCGCAAAAAATCTCCCCTAAAGAGTTTAGTCCAAAGATTAATCGCCGCATTAAATATCAATACACGACAATAATTAAGCAATAAGTACAGGAGTATTCCTCTGCATGAGCGCAAAGACAAATAAAAAAGATGACGGCAAGAGCAATAAAAAAGTAAATAATACTGCCAAAACTGCCGATAAATCCGCAAAACCCGCAAATAAAACAACGGGTGCGGCAAAAAATAAAGCGAAAAGTCAGGCGGCAGATAAAACCGTGAACAATACGGCAAAGAAAACAGTAAAAAGAACGGCAACCAAAGCGGAAACTAAAAAAGTAAAGGGGACAACTGCCGGAAAATCCTCCGCGAAAAAAGATATCTTAAGAGGCGGACGCCTCGGTGATGAACGCCCGAAAGAGATCTGGGGATATCTCTCATCGGCTGAGGCTGACAGGTATATCGGCGACTCCGATGTGCTGGTCGACATCGGTCATCTGCTCATGACATCGCGGCAGAAGATTGTGGACCGCGGCTCGGCAAAGAAAATAATGGAAGTACTCCTTGACCTTCACAAAAACGGTCTTTCCGAATCTGTTTTCGATCCGAAATACGAGGATGTTCATGCAGGCATAGAAAGTTATATCATAGACCGCATAGGTGCCGAAAACGGCGGCAGGCTGCATATCGGACGAAGCAGGAATGACGAGGTCGCAACCTGCGTCCGTCTCAGACTGAGATACGATATTCTGGATATACTCTCGGAGATTGCGGAGTTCAGGGGTGTGCTCACGGAACTTGCCTCGGAGAATCTCAACTCGCTCATGCCGGGATTCACCCATATGCAGTATGCCCAGCCGACGACACTGGCACATTACTTCATGAACTACGAACAGGCTTTGGGCCGCGACTTTGAACGCTTCGGCGATGCACTCCTGAGGGTTGACAGATGCCCGCTCGGAGCGGCGGCATTCGCATCAACCGGATATCCGATTGACAGGGAGTATACTGCGGAACTTCTGGGTTTCCCCGAGGTCCTTGAGAACTCAATGGACTGTGTCTCGGGACGCGATTTCGGCATCGAGACGATAGCGGCATGCACGATACTCATGACAACGCTGAGCCGCCTCTGCGAGGAGATGGTTGTCTGGAGCTCGACCTTCGCCGGATTTGTCAATCTGCACGATGCCTACTGCTCGACAAGTTCCATAATGCCGCAGAAGAAGAACCCCGACTGCGCCGAGATTATGCGCGGAAAGACCGCTTCCGCCGCGGGTGCCCTTGCAGCCTCGGTAGCGCTCGTAAAAGGACTGCCCATGAGTTATAACCGCGATATGCAGGACTTATGGAATCATCTCTGGCGCGCCGTAAGCGATGCGAAGAGTTCGATAAAGATTATGTCGGGCATGATCCGAACCGCGGAATTTAAAAAAGCAAAACTTGCTGAAGAAGCCGGAAAAGGTTTTTCGACGGCGACGGAACTTGCCGATGTCATGGTCAGAAACTACGGTCTGCCTTTCAGGACGGCGCACGGCATCGTAGGTCGCGCCGTAAGACTCGGAAAACTGGATATAGATACCCTTGAAGAAGCCGCATCCGAGATGGCTGGAATATCCCTGAAGAAGAAGGGTCTTGATGCCAAAACCTTGAAAAAGGCTCTCGATGCCGAATTCTCCGTGCGGGAGCGGAAGGCGACAGGCGGTCCCGCGCCTGAGAGCGTGCAAAAGTGTATTGAGCGCAGAAAGGCAGATCTTAAAGAGGATCTCGAATGGACGGATGCCTATCGCGCAAGAGCACAGAGCGCAATTGAAAAGATGATTAAAGAAGCCGAGGAGATGATTAAGAAATAATGACCGGTACAGACAATACAATAAATGCAAAAACGAATGCCGACGGAAACAGTGCAAAACCATCCGGCAATTCCTGTGGATCCGGCGGATCCCACGGATATTCCGCAGGATGCAAGGTAATCTGCAGATATGCTGGATGCGAATACAAAGGCTCGTATATCACGGAAAGAGACGGAAAAGCCGTTGTGAAACTGCCGAGCGGATACAATATAGGCGTCGAATATTCCGCGCTTACTCCGACGGACGAGGCTGCCAATGCCGCACCCGCGCCTAAGAAGATAGAGCAGAACGAATCGCTTCCGAAACTCTCCATCATCTCAACCGGCGGAACCATAGCATCAAAGATTGACTACAGGACGGGAGCAGTCACAAGTCAGTTCGAGGCGGACGATATACTCAGAGCCATACCCGACCTCAAGAACATCGCGCAGTTCAGCGCACATGTCCCCGCAACAATACTTTCGGAGAACATGACCGTGGATATCTGGAAGACACTTGCGAGAACAATCTACGACGAGATTAAAGCAGGCACCAAAGGCATTATCGTAACACACGGAACCGATACGCTCGCATACTCGGCGGCGGCGATAAGTTTCATGGTTAAGACGCCGGTTCCAATCATATTTGTCGGCTCGCAGCGTTCGGCTGACCGCCCGTCCAGCGACAATGTCATGAACGGCATGTGCAGTGCTGCGGCGGCACTCTCTGATCTCGGTGAGGTTGCGGTTGTCATGCACGGAACCACGGATGACGATTACTGCTCCATTCACCGCGGTACGCGCGTAAGAAAGATGCATACGTCAAGGCGCGATGCCTTCCGCAGCATGAACATAAAGCCGCTCGGAAAGGTCGATTATCCGTCGCTGGATGTAAAACTCGAAGGCGATGCGGTAAGGCGCGGCACCAATGAGGTCGAGCTCTTCGATTCCATGGAAGAGAATGTCGGTCTTGTCTACTTCTACCCGGGAATGAGACCCGAGATAATCAGCGCATTTAACGGATATAAGGGTCTGATTATCGCGGGAACGGGTCTCGGGCATACCTCGTCACTCTGCATTGATGCGATACGGCATCTTATTGAGACGGGAACAACGGTCGTCATGACATCGCAGTGCCTTAACGGGCGCGTCTGCGACAGGGTTTACGATACCGGACGCGACCTCCTCGATGCCGGCATTATCGAGGGAGAGGACCTGCTTCCTGAGGTTGCTTTCGTAAAACTCATGTGGGTTTTGGGTAATGAGAAAGACCCCGAGAAGATTAAAGAACTCATGAAGACCGATCTTCGCGGCGAGACGGGGAGGTGTCTGAAAAATGTCTGAGCAGAACGCAAAAGATGCAACCGCAAACGGCACAAAGAAAGCGGATCCAAAGAATATCCGCGTTCCCGAACAGGACTACGAGAAGATCGGTCTGATGGCGGGTATCGAGATTCACCAGCAGCTGGATACGAAGGAGAAACTCTTCTGTCACTGCCCGACACGGCTTCGGGACGTAAGCGAGAAGACCGGCGAGATTAAACGCTACCTTCGCGCGACCGAGAGCGAGATGGGCGAGATTGACAGGGCGGCAGAAGAGGAGATGAAGAAGCAGAACCGCATCTACACATACTACGAATTCGATTCGACCTGTCTTGTCGAGAACGATGAGGAGCCGCCCGCGCCTATGAATCCCGAGGCTTTCGAGCTCTCTCTGATTATCGCCAAGATGATGGGCATGACACCTGTTCAGCAGGTTCATGTGATGAGGAAACTTGTCATTGACGGATCAAACACCAGCGGTTTCCAGAGAACCTCGCTTGTCGCACTTAACGGAAGAATTCCCTGCATAGAGGGTGGCGCGGGTATCGATTCGCTCTGTCTTGAGGAAGATGCCGCTCAGCGTGTCGAGGGCGATATCTTCTCGCTTGACAGACTTGGCATACCCCTTGTCGAGATTACGACCGCACCCGATCTGAAGACCCCGCAGGAAGTGAAGGAGGCGGCAAAATACATAGGTATGCTCCTTCGTTCCACGGGACGTGTCAAACGCGGTCTGGGAACCATCCGTCAGGATGTCAATATCTCAATCAAAGGCGGCGCCAGAGTCGAGATTAAGGGCGTTCAGGACTTGGCACTCATCGACGAGGTTGTCAGACGCGAAATTCTCCGCCAGCAGAATCTTATCGCAATCCGCGACGAACTGATAAAGCGCGGCGCGAAAGTCCTTAAAGAAGTTTATGATGTCACCGAACTCTTCAGGGATACGGAATCGTCGATTCTCAAGCGTGCGAAGTGCATTCTTGCGATACGTCTGCAGGGTTTCAACGGTCTTGTAGGTAGAGAGATTCAGCCCGGACGCAGACTCGGCAGCGAGATCTCCGATTATGCAAAGAAATGCGGCGTCGGCGGTCTCTTCCACACGGATGAACTTCCCGCATACGGGGTTACCGCGGATGAGGTCGCAAAGCTTCGCGGGTTCACGGGCGCGATGCCGGAAGACTGTGTCATTCTCGTCGCCGATACGAAGAAGAAGGCGCAGTGTGCCATAGGTCAGATAATTAAGCGTTCCGAGCTCTCGTTCGAAGGTGTTCTCGAAGAGACAAGGAAGATGCTCGAGGGCGGTTCGACCGCATATATGCGCCCGCTTCCGGGTGCCGCGAGGATGTATCCTGAGACCGATGTTCTGCCCGTCAATCTGCCGACCGAATACTGGGATAATCTGGTCATACCCGAACTTCTCACGGCAAAGGAGGAGCGCTTTGTAAAAGAACTCGGTCTTGACCCTGCTCTTGCAAACAATATCGCATTCTCTGTCCGTTGCGGTCTCTTCGAGAAGGCGGTTAAAAACGGCATCAAGCCCGCACTTGCCGCAAGGACGATTTATGCAACCCTGCGCGAGATCAAGCGCGACGGCGCCGATGTCGCAAAGATATCCGATGATGCGATTCTTCAACTCCTGACCGCGGTTGAGAAAGGCGAGGCTGCCAAGGAGGCTGTTCCCGATATTCTTAAGGCGGTCGCGGGCGGCGCTGACGTGAGAAAAGCTATGGAAGAGATCTCGCCGTCCGTCTCGACCGAGGAACTCTCGGGCGTGATTGCAAAAATAGTCACCGAGCGCTCCGATTTCGTCAAAGCACAGGGCATGAGAGCACTCGGACCTTTGATGGGCGTTGTCATGCAGGAGATGCGCGGCAAGGTCGACGGCAAGGTCATCTCGAATATACTGAAGGAAGAGATTCAGAAAGTTCTGAACTGATCCGAACCAATCTTTGAAAATAACTTTTTTTATTTTTTTAATTTTGAGAGATTATCTTTCTGATAAGGTCGCTTACACCCGCACTCTTTCTGCGGCGTCTGCGCGAACTTCCGCCGTCAAAAGAATCATCCCCGTACATCTCGGAGTCGAGCCTGTCCGAGATCTCGTCGAAGATTCTCTTATATGCGGGACAGTGCGGATCGACATCGCGGACAACGCCGCCCGTGGGTGCAATCGCATTATACGGACAGTCGCCGCGGCAGTATGAGATATGGCGGCAGTCTGCGCAATGAGCGTCGACGAAATCTTTGAACCCGAACATGAGTTTCCACGCCCGCGACTCCTTTAAGTCATCCCATGACGGGCAGTCGGCAACATTGCCCATGACGTAATCCTCCATACCTGCAAAACGGTAGCAGGGATAGATACTGCCGTCGGGACCTGTCGCAAACGTGGTGCCCATGCAGTCGGCATAGGTGCAGACATTTCCGTGCCTTGTAAAGACACATCGGCAGAGATCGTTGATGTTTAAGATCTCAACCCTGTCGATGTGAAGGACGGCTTTATCCAGAAGATATACCAGAAGTTCGCCGTATTTCTCCGGCGGCAACGCATATTTCTCGGGTTCGCTGCTGCGAATTGACGGAAGTGCCGGATGAAGCTTCAGCGGCATGCCGTTCTCCATAAAGAAATTGAAGATCTCTTCCTTTCTCTCGAAGGACATTTTTGTGAAAGTGCATATGAAACGTACGTCAAGACCGGCATCCTGCGCTATTTTGCAGCCGGCAAGGGTCTTTTCATAGTATCCGTTGCCCCTCTGGATGTCGGTAATGTCTTTCGGACCGTCAAGGCTTGAGCCTACGGGTATTTTATATTCGGCAAGAATCCGTGCGATCTCGGGAGTCATCCTCCAGAGATTTGTCTGTATTGCAAAAACGGGATTGAGATTTTTAAGTCCGTCGGCAAGAATCGGAAGGGACTGCCTGTAGAAATCCGCACCCGCAAGGAGCGGTTCGCCGCCGTGAAATGTGACCGTTGCCTGATAACCCTCAAGATTAAGTGATTGTATCCACTCGGCAGTCTTCTTTACGGTATCGACCGTCATTATCGGAGATGTCTCCTCCGAACTCCAGCAGTAACTGCAATTGGCGGGACAACCGAGTGTCGGGATTATCATTATGTGGAAAGGGGTCTTCATGATTTAATCGGTGCGTTAATCGGAGTATTAATCGGCTCATTAATCCGCGTATTTTTCGCCGTTCATATTGATTATGCGGATAAGCTCGGCAAATCCGTCCATCTCCATCTGGAGAACGCCGTTTTTATCCATGCCCATGCTGGTCTCGGCATCGGCGGTGAGCATATCGGGACCGCGTATGACCGTTCTCGAGATACCGTCGGCACTCAGGACCTCGGTCGCCTCTTTCTCATGGACAAAGGCGCGTCCCGGGATTATGACCGTGGTTCCTATCTTTGAAAGGTCAACCTCCTTCAGATCGTCGATTGTGATAAGGCAGGCAATCTCCTTGTTTGTCCCGTAAACCCATGAGCGGTTGCCGCATGCGTCAAGTATCTTCTGAATCGGTCTTGCCGCGATGCTTCCCGTAATTATGGTGGCATATGCCTCGACACGCGGAAGTTTTGCCAGCAGGTCGGGTTCACCCATTATTGCGAAAGGCGAACCGATATCCGGGTCTCCGAGCGGCGTTCCGTTTATCTTCAGTTTGTATCGCGAATTAAGCTCGGCAACCATCTCCGCAAATTCGCGGACGGTGTGCAGGCGCTGATTCTCGATTATCGGGGCGTTTCCGAGTATCAGTCCCTGATCGGTGCGGTTTGCAAACCGCATCAGAATCAGCCCCTTCGCACCGCATTCGTCGAGCCAGCGGCATGTCTCTTCAAGGACTTCGCCGTCGTTGACACCCGGCAATACGACGGCGGCGGCATAGACGTCTATCTTACCGCATAACCTTTTGAAGACTTCGAGAGAGACCTCGGGCGTAGGATCTTTCATATATTCGGCGCGAAGTGCTGGATCGCTCGCAAAGACCGTGAAGGATATCTCGGAGAGCCCGTTTTCGATCATGAAATCGGCAATTTCCACGGAATCAAAACCTTTTCCGCTGGTGTATCCGATATGAATCGGGACGTCCATGCTGGAGAGTATCTCCATGAGGTCTTTGAATTCGGGGTAACAGGAGGGGTCGCCGCCGCCGCTGATGGTTATCTTTTCGAGATCGCCGTCCATCATCTGAAGATTTGCAAGGATATCGTCGGCAACCTCCCTCAGCGGCTTAAAGCCGCCGTATTTCTCGCGCACGCCGTCTGTGCAGTACTCGCATCCCTTTACGAACGGCAGGCAGTATTTACAGCCGAACGGTTCGGGATTTTCCTCCTTCTTCAGCTTTTTGAAGTAGCAGTATTGACAGAATCCGCGGCAGTCTACCCCGGGACTTCCGCCAATGTCGACAGTCAGATGCGCCATAATAATTGCTTACATTATTTTATCGCATAACAGAATAATTCTGTCTAAGTTGTTCGCTTCCGCGCCTGCTTTTACTGCCGTCATCCGATTGATAAATCAATAGTTATTTTAAACATAAGGTATAACATTAGTTACGCGCCTCAGTGGCTTAGCGGCATAGCGGCTGATTTGTAATCAGCAGGTCGAGGGTTCAATTCCCTCTTGAGGCTTTCTGGAACTGAAGTTCAAAGCCCTATTTTCTTTTAGCTTATAAATCAGTAAGTTGTTTCAAAAAATTTTTATGCGGTTTTAGCAACACTGATACCGCCGAGAGTGTTTGATTCAACCTTCAGGATTGAGATATAGATTGAGAAGAGAAACATTCCCACCGAAATTAATCCTGCAATATCTGAATTTTTGGCTTCCTCAGGTTCATCGCGACTTATCAACTGCCTGAGTTCCTCTTCTTCACTGCCTGTCAGTGTTTCACCCATTATTTTTACTTTGTACAGTAACTGTCTCATACGTTCAACTTCCGGAACCGACAGCGGAATTGTTTGCGGCACTGTTATCCCTCCTTCTTTTCTGATAATATCTTGTCTGTATTCTCACATAATAATGATACTGACAGATCCGATACATTGAGATTAATTCCCTGAGCGCCGAATTGAGCATATTCCAATCGTAATAAACGGTTGGAAGTAGTCATATGTTCATGCTGTTTGAGGTCATTCTGTATATGAGAGATATCGGAACATATGCGCTCTATCTTATTTGACAGGTGAATGCAATATCCCAATATACCTATCAGAACGCCAAATATGGCGACTAAGCCCGCAATCTCAGTAATGCCTATTTCAATTATCAATTCTTCTTCAGCCCTTGCAGATCTCAGTGACTTAGGATTTCAATTACTTCTTCCTGTAAACGTTCAGACCTATTTTAATGTCATCGTTCCCTGGGATTGATACGTTGCCGTCCGTAGATGCAATAGATATTGATTTCCCCGATTTTGTCTCTCCGAAGTCTTTTGAGAGATCCACCTTTATGGTCAATGTATTTCCATTGACACTCATATCAACGTTTTTCATAATACAGGATTGGCGCACGCATATAATATCATTAAGCCGTGCATCGCGAAAGTGAAATCAGCCGGGATTATGGTATGAAAAAGAGCGCGAAAATTAAAAAAAATGAATTGGTCTATCTGATTTTCAGTTCAGTCGGATGCCTTCTCGGATACCGAAACATCGGACGGGTTAAGAATAACCACTTTATCCCTGACATCGTCGGCAAAACTGAGCGTTCTCTGCGGGAACGGGATGTCTATTCCTTCGGCAAGGAGTTCCTTTCGAATCTTGAACAGTAACTCGTTCTTTACACCGAGCCAGACGGTTGACGGCGCCCAGATTTTTACCGTGATATTGACGCTGTTATCGGCAAGATCCGAGACATAAATTGCAGGTGCCGGATTCTTTAAAGCAAAAGGATGCTCGTTAACCACCCTTGCAATCACCCTTGTGGCAAGCTCGGCATCGTCGGAATATCTTATTCCTATGACATACTCGAATCTTCTCGCGACGTTTACGACATAGTTCATGATGTCGGCGGTAAACATTGTCTGATTCGGAATGCGCACATATATTCCGTCGAAGGTCTTGATTATCGTCGACAGGACCTGAATATCGACAACCGTTCCTTCGGAACCGCCGATTTTTATATCGTCGCCGATCTTAATCGGACGCTCTATAAAGAGAATAACTCCCGATACCGCATTTGAGAATACACTCTGACAGGCAATACCGAAAACCAGGGCAAACAGACCGCCGACTACGAATATACCCGAGAGATCTATGTTTAAGTTGGGAAGCGCGGATACGAACGCGATGAAGAAGACAAATAAAGTAATTACCTTTCCTATCGACTGCTTATCGTTCAGCGACATCTTATCGGGAAGTTTTCTCTTCACAAGTTTCGAGATAATGGTGCCTATGAGATATCCCAATATAATGATAATCAGAAATACCGTGATATTGTAAAGTGACACTCCGTTATCGGTTATGGGTTCGTAAAACACCGAGATCAGATAATCAATCATTGTAACCACTCTCCATGAAGAAAGACTTGTGTATTACGGGTATGGATGTGAATGCCGCATAAATCTCGGTTGAACGCGTCATGCCTTCGATCATCGGTACGTCGACGCATTCGGTCGTGGCAGTTCTCTTTGGTTGAATCTTCATTTCAGCCGTCATTGCCGCCGTTGTATCATTATAGTAGATCTTCATTGCATAACAATCCAGGACAACCTTGGATACGACCGCAATATCGGGTTCACTGTTAATTATGGTCAATTTAACAATACCCTCACGTGTCTTGTCGACATCGGGTATTGTATGATAGACATCACTACGATGATAGCGGGCAATTATGCCTGTCGAAGGGTCTCCGTAGAGAGTATACTTCTGCGGGATATTGGAAAATATTCCGAGAAGTGCAATATGATTACCGGAATCATAGAATACGCCAATCTCAAGCGGGAACTTCAGATAGATGGTATGCTCCGAATTCGGGGCAACCATGACCTTCTCGAAATCAATCTCAAGATAGTCGGTGATGTACTTGGGAAGATTTACGGGTTCAACGGGGCAGATACGTATTTTTCCGTTGCCATCGGACAAATAGCACTCAAAAGTAGTGCCCGTCGCAGATTTGCGTTTGTAAAAAAAAGCACCGTCCTTCTCGATTACGTCAATTAAAACTCCGGCTTCATCGATATGAAGCGGATAGCTGTGCTCACCATACATTCTAAAGACTATGTAATATTCAGTGATAAAATTTATCGACCGCAATATGTCTTCTAAAATGTCATACAAATCAGAATCAATTTCAAAAAACGCAAAGCCAAGGTCCAGATTTGAACTGGAGTAATAGTCGCTCTGCAGGCGACCGCGTAGCCACTCCGCCACCTTGGCTGTAATCTCCGCACT
>NZ_JOMF01000012.1 GCF_000711215.1 Methanomicrobium mobile BP
TTCGTTAACCTCGCCAACAGAATTAACTCTCCGGCCCGTTCTTCAAAACGTAAGTTATGACGTCGGCATTACACCCCATACACATACCTCGCGATATTTTCTTTCGGTGTAAAGATCCTTGCACGCCATAACACACTGTCACCTGCCAGTTTCAGGCACTTGTTCACCACCTTTCCAGGGTTACTTTTCAGCTTTCGTTCACACTACTATTGCGCTATCGGTTTTGAGGAGTATTTAGTTTTGGAGGTTGATGACCCCCAAGTTCATGCGAGATTTCCAACCCGCATTACTCAGGTATTCACTTGTTTTAATAAACTTACACGTACGGGACTGTCACCCTCTGTGGTCTGACGTTCCAGAAGAGTTCCGTTTCGTTTGTTAAAATCTACAGTGAGCCTATAACACCACATCTCCCTTGCGGGATTCAGTTTGAACTGTGTCGATTTCGATCGCCTTTACTCACGACATCTCGTTTGATTTCTTTTCCTCCCCCTACTAAGATGTTTCAATTCGGGGGGTTACCGATTGTTTCCAATCACGGCTGATGCCGTAGGATTCCCATTCGGGGATCTCCGGATCATAGAACCCTTGCGTCTTCCCGGAGCTTATCGCAGCTTGGCACGCCCTTCATCGGCTCTCAAACCGAGCCATTCACTGACAGGTTTAATGTAATTCAGCAAAGTTTTTTTGGCTTTTATCCGCTAAAATCCATTTAACGTCTGTTATGTTATACCTGTGCACGGTTTCATGAACTCACGGCGTCGCCGCTTGCGTGAGTTTCAACCCTTCCCCGGTAATTCGCATTTCCGGGTGCATCTCTAAAACCATCTCACAATGGTTTTAAGTGGACTCAGGGGGATTTGAACCCCCGGCCTCCGCCTTGCAAAGGCGGCGCTCTTCCAACTGAGCTATAAGCCCGCTGTCGTTTCTTCTTCTTTCGTCGATACCGATAATTTTACGGTTTATTTATTAACCGCTAATTTTTCCTTTCGATTGTCGTTAGGAGGTGATCCAGCCGCAGATTCCCCTACGGCTACCTTGTTACGACTTAACCCTCCTTGCGAAACCTAGATTCGACTGTGGCAGTTAACCACAGCCTCATCCAAACCTCACTAAGATGGTTTGACGGGCGGTGTGTGCAAGGAGCAGGGACTTATTCACCGCGCTATTTTGAAACGCGATTACTACGGATTCCAGCTTCATGTGGGCGAGTTGCAGCCCACAATCCGAACTTGGGACAGGTTTAGGAGATTGACTACACTTTTCAGTGCCGTTTCCCATTGTCCTGACCATTGTAGCCCGCGTGTAGCCCGGATAATTCGGGGCATGCTGACCTACCGTTGCCCATTCCTTCCTCCTCTTTAGCAGAGGCGGTCCCAACAGTGTCCTCATCATTCCGGAGAACATGCTAGCAACTGTTGGCGTGGGTCTCGCTCGTTGCCTGACTAAACAGGATGCTTCACAGTACGAACTGACGACGGCCATGCACCTCCTCTCAGCTGGTCAAGCAAGGTCTTCAGCCCGGCTATCATTCCGCTGTCCTATCCGGTGAGCTGCCCGGCGTTGAGTCCAATTAAACCGCAGGCTCCACCCGTTGTGGTGCTCCCCCGCCAATTCCTTTAAGTTTCAGCCTTGCGACCGTACTTCCCAGGCGGCACGTTTCACGTTTTCACTTCGGCACCCCGGTAACTCGTAGTTACAGGCACACCTAACGCGCATAGTTTACGGCTGGGACTACCGGGGTATCTAATCCCGTTCGCTCCCCCAGCTTTCGTTCCTCACTGTCGAAGCCGTTCTGGTAAGATGCCTTCGCCATCGGTGGTCCCTCAAGGATTACAGAATTTCACTTCTACCCCTGAAGTACCTCTTACCTCTCCCGGTCCCTAGATTCCCAGTATCTCTTAGACGCCTCACAGTTAAGCCGTGAGATTTCCCAAGAGACTTAAAAATCAAGCTACGAACGCTTTAAGCCCAATAAAAGTGGTCACCACTCGAGCCGCCGGTATTACCGCGGCGGCTGGCACCGGTCTTGCCCGGCCCTTTCTTCCGATGTGTTTTAAACACCGGGACAGCCCGCGTGTACGGGCACTCGGGGTTCCCTTATCACAGTTTCCTGCATTGTAAAGTTTTCGCGCCTGCTGCGCCCCGTAGGGCCTGGAATCGTGTCTCAGATTCCATCTCCGGGCTCTTGCTCCCACAACCCGTACCGATTACGGGCTTGTTGGGCCGTTACCCCAACAACTACCTAATCGGCCGCAGATTCATCCTATGGCGCCGCAACTTTCAGTTAGGAGACATTCCAGTACTCCTGACTTATGGAGTATTATCCCCAGTTTCCCGGGGTTATCCTCCACCATAGGGCAGATTATCCACGTGTTACTGAGCAGTCCGCCGAGGGTCTGAACCCTCTCGACTCGCATGGCTTAATCGAACCCCGATAGCAGTGACCTCTGGCAGGATCAACCAGAATTGAGTTGTTTTATCTTTTTTAGATCCGATGTGTCTCACCGGTTTTGAAGATACGTTTCACTTCGGCACACTGATTCTATCGACTTTGTTTAAATCTAAAGGAATTAGCGGTTAATAAATAAATTTCCGCATTATCAGTACCAACGTCGGAACCAACACTCCCATCCGAGCG